>JAEWCQ010000017.1 GCA_023390555.1 Bacillota bacterium
GCTATGTGTACCGCTTCATTGACAAGTTTATCCCAAAAGCGCTGCGTCTGGTATTGACTCCGCTGCTTTCACTGTTGATTTGTACACCGATTTTACTTGTAGTCTTAGGACCGTTAGGTTCTTATGCAGGCAATTATGTTGCAACTGCAAGCAACTATTTATTTGCAAGATGGCCGATGGCGGCTGGTCTCATTGTGGGAGGGATTTACCCGCTGATTATTATGACAGGAATGCATTATGCATACTTCCCTGTGTTGTTTGAAAATATCGGAAAGTTCGGGTATGACAACGGATTCTTCCCGATTGGTCTGTTCTCCAATCTGGCACAGGCCGGAGCAGTTTTTGCGGTAGCAGTAAAGACAAAAAATAAGAATTTTAAAAGCGTGGCAATTTCATCCGGAATCGCAGCGACTTTGGGAACAACAGAGCCGGCATTGTACGGCGTCAATCTGAAGCTGAAAAAACCGCTGATTGCATCTATGATATCCGGTGCCATCGTCAGTGCGGTTGCATTGACCATAGGAATCAAGTATTACGGATTTGTTGCTCCGGGGCTGATTGCATTATCCGTATGTGTGAGCCCGGACGGAACCATGACGAATCTGCTCGTTGCGGTAATCGGTGTAGTAGCCAGTTTCGTGCTTGCATTTGTTTTAACGCTGATCATGGGCTTTGAAGATGAAAAAGAAGTAAAAAAAGATGCTGGAAAAAAGGAATTCGAAAGACAGACTTCTGTTTCAGAGAACAGAGCGGTACTGGAAGCCAGAAGCATGAATACAAAGATCTGCATAACAAGTCCGATGAAAGGGAAAATTGTACCGATTGAGAATGTTCCGGATGCGACATTTGCAGAAGAAAAGATAGGAAAAGGGATTGCAGTGCTTCCGGAGGAAGGAAAGGTCTATGCACCGTTTGACGGAAAAGTGGCCGCACTTATGGGTTCAAAGCATGCGATTGGTCTTGTATCGAAAGAGGGTGTGGAACTGCTCATCCATATCGGTACAGATACCGTAAATCTCAAAGGCAAATATTTTGAGATTTGTGTAAAGCAGGGACAGGAAGTGAAAAAAGGGGAACTGCTGATAGAATTTGATAAAGAAGCGATGGAACAGGAACAGTATTCACTGGTGACGCCGATTGTAGTTACCAATACGCTCGATTATCTGGATGTATTAGTTTCAAATAAAGAAAAGGCAGTTGCAGTCGGAGAGGAATTGCTGACCATCTTAAAGTAACAGGCAGGAAAGTCGAAATTCCGTTTTGGGATTTGGAAACAAGAAACTGGAAACAGTGACAAATTATAAGGAGGAAGAAGACATGTTTGGTAAAGTAGAAGGATTTCCGGAAGGGTTTTTGTGGGGCGGTGCAACCGCCTCCAACCAGTGTGAAGGTGCTTACAATGTCGGTGGCAAGGGATTGTCCACACTGGATTTTGTGAAGTTTATCGAAAAAGAAGAGCGAAATGATGATATCAGCTCCATGGATGTGACCTACGATCAGTTCCGTCAGTATCTGGACGATGATTCCAATATTAATTTCCCCAAAAGAAGAGGAATTGATTTCTATCATCATTATAAAGAAGATATCAAGCTGATGGCAGAGATGGGATTTGGGACATTCCGGATGTCCATATCCTGGCCGCGCATTTTCCCGACCGGAATGGAGGAAGAACCAAATGAAGAGGGACTTCAATTTTATGATGCTGTTTTTGATGAACTTCTGCATTATGGAATAGAACCGCTGGTCACGATGATTCATTATGAAATTCCAATCGAACTGACAAAAAAATACAATGGATGGGAAAGCCGTGAGCTTGTCGATTATTTTGTGAAGTATACCAAAACGCTTCTGGACCGTTATAAGGATAAAGTAAAATACTGGATTACGTTCAACGAAATCAACATGATGCTGGCCAGTGCTTACACGGGAGGCGGACTCTTCCCGGAAAAATCTGAAAGAAGTGAACTGGAAGTAAAATATCAGGCCACACATCACCAGTTTCTGGCGAGTGCATTGACGACAAAATACGCACATGAAGTTGCTCCGAATGCAAAAATCGGGTGTATGATTGCAAGGCTGGAGACGTATCCGGCGACATGCAAGCCGGAAGATATGTACAAGGCGATCAGGGAAGATCAGCTGAATGTATTCTATACCGATGTCATGGTGCGAGGAAAGTATCCGAATTATATGACGCGGTATTTTGAAGAACATCAGATTCATCTTGAGGTGGAAAACGGTGATGAAGAAATTCTCGCTGGAAATACTGCGGATTATGTTGCCTTCAGCTACTATATGACGTATCTGGCCAGCAGTGATCCGTCAAAGGCAGAAACTTCGGGAAATCTGATCGGCACGCTGAAGAATCCCTATCTGGAGATTTCTGACTGGAATTGGCCGATTGACCCGATTGGACTTCGTATTACGCTGAATCGCCTCTATGACCGCTACAATGTACCGCTCTTTATTGTAGAGAACGGCCTTGGTGCATATGATAAGCTGGAAGACGGAAAGATACATGATGCGTATCGGATCGATTACCTTGCAAAACATATTGCCCAGATGAAAGAAGCGGTAAAGGACGGTGTGGATCTGCTTGGTTATACGACCTGGGGATGCATTGATCTTATCAGCGCCGGAACCTCGGAAATGAGCAAGCGGTACGGATATATCTATGTCGACCAGGACGATTACGGGAACGGCACCTTAAAACGTTATAAAAAAGATTCTTTTTACTGGTATAAAAAAGTAATAGCCAGCAATGGGGAAGACTTGGCAAAGGAGTAGTCGTTATGCAGAAGATAGAAGGAAAAGTAGTTCTGATCACGGGTGCTTCCAGCGGAATTGGGGAAGCGACAGCAAAACTGCTGGCAGCGCATGGTGCAAAGCTTGTGCTGGGAGCCAGAAGAGAAGACAGGCTGAAAAAACTAGTCCAGGATATCCGCAAAGACGGAAAGGAAGCGGTTTATGAAGTGATTGATGTTACAAAATACGAAGACATGCTTCGCATGGTAAAAACGGCGGTTGATGTATATGGGAAAGTCGATGTGCTGTTTAACAATGCCGGGGTCATGCTGCTTTCACCGGTTCATGATTTGAAGATATCCGAATGGGAGACAATGATTGACATTAATATAAAGGGGGTGCTGTATGGCATGGCAGCCGTACTCCCAGTGATGCGGGAACAGAATTACGGACTGATTGTAAACACCAATTCTACGGCAGGTTATCGTGTCATGGCAAATTCGGCAATCTATTCCGGTACAAAATTTGCAGTAAGGGCAATCTCAGACGGCCTCCGGAAAGAGGAGTCTGCGGATAAGAATATCCGCATCACCAATGTGGCTCCCGGTCCGGTAGATACGGAGCTGGTTTCTCATATCAGCGATACGGCTTTGCGAGAAGAATTAAATGACTTTACAAAGGAAAAAGGGCTGTCTGCGGAAGACGTGGCGGAGGCGGTGCTGTTTGCCGTAAGTCAGCCGGAACATGCATCTGTTGATGAAATTATTCTTTCGCCGACCAAAAAGCTGTTAAAATAGCAAAATAAAAAAGGCTATATTTTTCTGAAAACGAAAAGTATAGCCTTTTTTTATTTTATACTGATTGTTTTATGCAATCCTCACTGCTTTAAGCACGTTGCGCAAGGAAAATGATACATCTGTTCCGTTTAGTCACCGTACACATAGCATACGGAATACACGGTCAGGTCCGAACCGGTTGCTCCGATATGAATCTTGTCCAGCAGACCACTGAAATTACTGCTGCCAAAGGCGGATACGCAGTTGGCATAGCTGTATTTTGCATAATAGTGTCCATTTGCAGAACCGCTTTCGCTGATTGCCACCTTACCCCAGCTGGAACCGCCCGACCAACTCTGTAAAATCAGATCCAGTGCATTTTGCGTGCCGCTGTATTCCACATAGAAATGTCCGCTGGATGTAATCTGAGAGGCATCGAAGCTGCCACTATTTTTCGTGGTTGTAATGGAAACCGCCTGATTCCACCCGCTGGCAGAACTGCTGCCCCAGAACAGGGAAGTATAGGAACTCGACGATCCGGAAGAACCGGAGGAGCTGCCCGAATAGACCGAGCAGACGGATGACGTTGCGTTGATCCCATACGATCCATAGATTAAGGTATTTCCCCAACTGGAAAGACTGGAGCCATCCCATGTATTTGAAATATCCAGATAAGACAGATCCGAACTGTTCCCTTTCCAGGACCAGCCCAGATAGCCCACACCCTTGTTTGAGCAATAGCTCATAATAGTCGCTTCGTCGACATCTCCATTGGTATGCTGTGCACCGAATTCTCCAATGATAACGGGAACGCCGATACCAAGTGCGTTGTCGATATTGCTTTTGACCGTGGACGAACTGCCGCCCGCATATTCATACATGTGGATCGAGAAGATGGTATTGCCGGTGGCGTCTGTGTTGTAGACTGATTTGCCGTAATTTTTGATGGAATCCGGGTATTGTCCCCAACCGGCACAGTCAACGATCAGAAGATTGGAGATACCGGCATTGCGCAGTGTCGGGATGGCGGATTTATAACCGGAAGCCCAGGCGCTGCCGTCCCATGTGCCATACCATTCGTTGGCTATGTTGACAATGACATATTTTTCATTGCCTGACAGGACGCTCTTCATCTCAATCCAGTAATTCACGGCCGCATTCAGATCGGAAACAGAGTCGCTTCCGGTTGCATCATGCACTTCAAGCACACAGACCAGGTTGTATTTTTTGCACAGACTGATAATATTTGTCAATTCATCTTTTGTTGTTTTGGTGTAGACTTTACCGTCGGAAACAACGACTCTGACCGTGTTTGCACCGGTAGCCGCGATTGCTTTCAGCGAGGTTTCCGTATAGGAAGTATACCAGGCATGCGCAACGTTGACACCACGCATTACAAATGCGTTGCCATTTGCGTCCCGGACGGTAGTTCCATCCACATAGAAACCGCTGCTGGCTGCACGAACAGGAAGATTCGGCAGTGCAGCACAGGTCATGCCGACAGCAAGCAGCATTACAGCCAGCCCACGCAGAGTTTTCTTTGCGCGAGCTGCAAGATTCTTATAATTTTTCCCCATAAATAAAATACCCCCATTTGTCGGAATCGAACGCCCCCATCCGATTCCGGAGTGATTTCAGGAACTGTCATAAAATGATCCTGGTTAATTTATTAGTTTTTACTACAGATTTAAATATTTGTTAGCTAACAATGTGATCATAACATGGCTTTATTTTACTGTCAATATTCACATAATTGCGATTGATATCTGATTATTGATTGTGAAAAATTATGTTAATTAAACATTTCGTTCCAAATTAGATGGAAATATGTATAGAAATAAGAAGATTTTTAGAAACATATTATATATAATTTTAATTTGATTTAGTTCATTTTAGCTTAAAATAGGTAAGCGATTATCTGGATCAGAAAAAAATCAAGAAAATCAGCTCTTATTTTTTTTCAGTTTTTGTAGTAGAATAATAGCTGTCAGTTCTAAAGAGGGAGAATTGAGAATGAAGAAACGAACAGCGATGATGCGGGAGCAGATAGTTTTATTTTTTACAATTTGAAAATATCCAGAAAGACCTGCGACTGGAATTAACATAGCGAATACCGGAAGATATCCGATGGTGGCCGGTCTGGACAAACTGCGTGATCATGCGCTGTGCGGCAAGCTGTTTGATGAATGAGAAAGAAAGTGAGGATACATAGATGAACAATAAAGAAGTATTGGAGCTGAAACGCAGATTTAAAAAGGAGTCCTGTACATTTACAAGAATGTGTGGCTGCTATGTGGACAGTGAGAAAAATAAAATTACGGATTTGGCTGAGACTTTTTTAAATCTGGAAGATGAAGAATTTTATAAATATCTGGAGATTGCAAAAAAGGCACTTTCCGGTACGCTGGGCAACAATCTTCTGCAGCTGGACTTCCCGCTGGAGGAGGAAACCGGAGGAAGACAGCAGTTTCTGATGGGACTGCGTGACAGTAAATTGAAAAATGCAGATCTGCTGCAGCGATTTTATGAGATGGTGATGGAGAACTATGATTATGCGGGTCATTACCTGATCCTGATCTTCCATGATGCTTACGATGTCATGACAAGGACGACAGATAACAGCAATCTGGATGAATCGGAGGAGGTTTTTGAATATCTGCTTTGCGCAATCTGTCCCGTTCAGCTTTCCAAACCGGGACTTGGTTACCGGGAGGATGAAAACCGCATTGGACCGCGAATTCGTGACTGGGTGGTCAGTGTGCCGGATACCGGATTCCTGTTTCCTGCGTTCAATGACAGAAGTACCGATATTCATTCGCTTTTGTTCTATACGAAAGATGCAAAGGAGCCGCATGCGGAATTTATGGAGGGTGGTCTGGGCTGTACTTCAAAACGTACCGCGACCGAACAGAAGAATGCTTTCCATGCTATCATAAAAAATGCCTACGGTGAAGACAGTGAAGAGGCAGAGACAAAGCTCATGGAGGTACAGGAGACATTGAATGTGATGCTTGAAGCACACGAAGCAGTTGATGATCAGGAGGAGCCGATGGTGCTGAATTCGGATTCGATGCTGAAGCTGATGACAGAAAGCGGTGTATCAGAAGAAAAAGCAGCAAGAATCGGACAGGCCTATACGGAGGAATTCGGAAATGAACCGCCGGCTGCACAGTATCTGATCGATGAAAAAGCACTTGTAGCAAATGAAAAAAAGAAAAAAGAACAGGAGCTTGTTCAGCAAGTAGAAGTGCTTCAGCAGCAATTGGAGGATCAGCGGGTACTCACAGGAGAAGATAGCGGAGATACCGTAAAGACTTATGATGTCATCCTGCGTGTGAAGCCGGAGAAAGTCAACCAGATTAAATCAGAACTGATCAATGGAAAAAAATGCCTTGTGATTCCGATGGAAGAAGATGAGCATGCGAATGTAAATGGAGTCAATACCGTTGTATAACTGTCCGATGTCGGATGATTGGCGTGAACGGTAAAACATAAAAGGAAAAATCTGCGGTTTTATCCGCAGATTTTTTTTGCTGTCACGATCCGAATGCGAGGAAATAGTCCTGTTTCTATTGACAAAACAAAATATATTGTGTATATAGTATATATACAATATAATGCATTAGATACAATCATGAACCAGTAAGAGGTGGCTATGAATATTCTTATTACCAATTCCTCCGGTCAGCCGATCTATGAACAGATCACAGGTCAGATCAAGAATCTGATTATTACCGGAGTGTTATCGGAGGGGGACGCCCTTCCGTCTATGAGGCTTTTGGCAAAAGAACTGAAGATCAGTGTCATTACGACAAAGCGAGCATACGAAGAACTGGAAAGGGAAGGATTTATTGTATCCTATACCGGAAAAGGGAGCTTTGTCGCAAGACAGAATGTGGATTTTTTGAGGGAGCAGAAGCAAAAAGAAATAGAAGAGCATCTGCAGGAGGCAGCAGCTGCGGCCAGAAATCTTGGGATAAGCTGTACGGAGCTGACGGATATGCTCCGCATTATGTATGAAGGAGAATGATATGGCAAAGGAAGCGCTGAGACTGGAAAACGTCAGCAAAAAATATAAGAAATTTGAATTGAAAGATGTAAGTTTTTCCCTTCCGGCAGGAAGTATTATGGGATTTATCGGAGAAAACGGAGCCGGAAAAAGTACAACGATAAAAGCACTTCTGGGACTGATAAACAGGGATTCCGGAACTGTTTTTGTCAATGACAGAAAATTTACCGGCAGTGAAAGAGAGATCAAGGAACAGATTGGTGTCGTGATGGATACCAGCTGTTTTTCCGATGAACTTACGGCGGCAGATATTGATAAGGTGATGAGCCGGGTCTATCGCAATTGGGACAAAAGTGCTTACGAGGCCTATCTGAAGCAGTTTCAAATTGAACCATTGAAGAAAGTAAAAGAATATTCACGTGGAATGAAAATGAAATTATCCCTGGCAGTTGCACTTTCTCATCATGCCAGTATTCTGATTCTGGATGAGGCGACAAGCGGACTCGATCCGATCGTCCGGGATTCCATGCTGGAACTTTTTCTGGAGTTTATCCAGGATGAGACACACAGTATTCTGGTATCATCTCATATTCTGAGCGACCTGGAAAAAATTTGTGACTACATTACATTTATTCATAACGGCCGGATCCTTTTCACTGAGAGTAAGGATGATCTGTTGGAACAATACCGCATTGCAAAAGGGAGCAGGGAACAGATTGGCAGCCTTGAGAAAGAGAAGGTCATCGGAATCCGGGAGAATTCATTTGGGGCAGAGGCACTTGTGCATACCGAGGCACTGCCGGCCGGAATGGTATCCGATTCTGCGGGGATTGAAGATATTATGCTGTATTATGTGAAAGGAGAACAGAGATGACAGGACTACTGCTTCAGAAATTTTTTTGTTTAAAACGGACGATCAGGCTTTATCTGTTATTTATGATTTTTTACATTGTACTTGGAATGCTAAATGGAAGCATGTCCTCGTTTGGGGCCTTTTTTGTCTTATTTGCCAGCTTTTTACCGATTAGTTCATTTGCGTTTGAAGAACGCAGCAAATGGGATCTGTATGCCAATACCATGCCGGTAACAAGACAGCAGATTGTCGGAAGCCATTATATTTTTATGGCAGTGACCGTCCTTTCGGCAGCGCTGCTGAATGCCGTGCTCATGCTGTTGGAAGTAGTGCTGCAGGGGGGCAATCTGCTGGAACTGCTGGAGCTGGATTATGGCATACTTCTGGTAGGACTGCTCTTTCAATTAATTGCGATTCCAATCATCATCAAGCTCGGCAGCACATCCGCACAGCTTGTAATGGTCGCAATCTATATGATTCCTTTTGCGGCGGTCATGATATTGCTGAAGCTGGAGGTAGAACTGCCGTCAGCTGCTTCCCTGAGGAGCATGATCCCATTCAGCCCTGTACTCCTGCTCCTTCTGGCAGTATTGTCCTATTACCTTTCACTTGATTTTTATCAGAAGAAGGATTTATAAAGAGAAGAAAACATGGTATCATGGAATCTGGACATAGTAGGAAGGAAAAAGGGAGTGTGCATATGGCTGGATTACAGGTAGAGCGTTTGCGGGAAGAGATGAGAAAACACGGTATCGATGCATATCTGATTGTATCAGATGATTTTCATGCATCGGAATACGTAGGGGATTATTTTAAATGCAGGGAATATGTTTCGGGATTTGACGGTTCGGCCGGTACGCTTGTGATTACGGAGCAGGAGGCAGGACTGTGGACAGACGGAAGATATTTTCTGCAGGCAGAAAAGCAACTGGAGGGAAGCGGCATCGTGCTTTTTAAATCCGGTGAAAAAGATGTACCTACGATTTTACAATATCTGGAAAATACACTAAACGAGGGACAGTGCCTTGGTTATGACGGAAGAACGGTAAGTGCCGCTTATGCCGGGAAGCTCAGGGAATGTCTGAATCAGAAACAGATTCAATGGAAGGAAAACATAGATCTGGTCGGGGCAATCTGGGAAAACCGCCCGGCGATGTCTGCGGAACCGGTCTGGCTGCTCGATGACCGTTTTGCGGGAAAATCCAGACGGGAAAAGCTGAGGGAACTTCGGGTCCGGATGAAAGAAGCGGGTGCGGACATCTGCCTGTTATCTTCTCTGGATGATATTGCATGGCTCTATAATATCCGGGGAAACGACATTGCCTATAATCCCGTTGTGCTGTCTTATACGATGGTCTGGGCAGATCGTGCGGTCCTGTTTGTCAATCAAAAAGCTGTGCCACAGCCGGTGAGGGAGTCCCTGCAGCAGGATAACGTCGTCATAGAACCTTATCTGGAAGTATATACACAGCTTGAAAAACTGAATGAACACATACATATTCTGCTGGATGAGAATACAACGAATGTCGCACTGCGGATGGCGATACCGGCAGAAGTGGCTGTATTGAATCAGAAAAATCCGACGACCGCAGCGAAAGCGGTGAAAAATTCGGTGGAAATGCAGCATGTGCGAAATGCACATGTCAGAGACGGAGTGGCGGTCACCAAGCTGATCTACTGGCTGAAAACACATTATGGGAAAGAGACGATAACGGAGCTGGATGTCTGTGAGAAGCTGGAGAAGTTCCGCAGACAGGGAGAAGGGTATCTGGGACAGAGCTTTGCGCCCATTTCTGCGGCCGGAGCACATGGTGCGATTGTACATTATGAACCGACCGGGGATACCAGCATTCCGCTTGTGGATAACAGTTTTCTTCTGCTGGATACCGGTGGACAATATCTGGAGGGAACGACGGATATCACAAGGACCATATCCTGCGGAAATCTGGATAACCAGCAGCGTCTGCACTATACGGCAGTCCTGCGGGGAAATCTGAATCTCGCGTCTGCCCATTTTAAATACGGCTGTACTGGAGCAAATTTTGATTATCTGGCAAGGGCACCGCTGTGGGAGTTGGGGCTGGATTACAACCATGGAACCGGGCACGGTGTCGGCTACCTTTTAAATGTGCATGAAGGACCGAATGCATTCCGGTTGAAGGAAGCCGACGGTAAGACGGGAGTCGTATTTGAAGAGGGAATGATCACTTCGGATGAGCCGGGATTGTATCTGGAGGGAGCCTATGGAATCCGCCTGGAGAATCTGGTGCTCTGCAAGAAAGCGGAGAAGACAGCCTACGGGCAGTTTCTGGAGTTTGAAACGCTGACACTGGTACCGTTTGACCGCCAGTCTATTCTTGCAGATGAGATGACAGAGCGGGAAAGAGCTTTGTTAAACGGGTATCAACGGCGCGTATATGAAACGATCGGTCCGTTTCTGACCGGTGAAGAAGCAGACTGGCTGAAGGAAGAAACAGCAGAATTATAGAGAACAGCAGAAGGATAGGAAAATGGAAAAGAACCCTGTGGGATGCGTAGAACTTGTGCATCCGACAGGGTTCTTCTGGCATATTACAGATATGGCAGAATATCTTCGGTGTAGGCTCTCAAAACTTCACCGACACTCCAGGCCTGCCCATAGCAGCCACGTGAAGTGTGAGGGGCATCTCCGTCAAAAATTTCTGCGATGGAACCGATGCAGCCGTCCGAAAGATGTTGTTCGACCGGCTTGAACAGGGACTGCGCCTTTTGGATACTTTCCTTTGATGTTCCGTATACATGGACATAGGCAGTGATAAATCCGCCCAGCAGAAAGCCCCATGCGGTACCCTGATGATAGGCCTCATCACGCTTTTGGAGACAGCCGCTGTAGATACCGTGGTATTGTGGATCTTCCGCTGCGATCGAACGGAGTCCGCATCCGATATACAGTTTTTCATAGACCGTATCTACAACTGCTTTTTCCCGTTCCGTATCCAGCATGCGGTATGGGAGAGAAACAGCATAAATCTGATTCGGGCGAAGGGAAGCGTCCCCGGTATCACCGTCCACGACATCATAGAGATAGCCGCCCTTTTCATACCAGAATTTCCGGTTGAAGGAAGTCTTTACGTTTTCGGCCAGTTCCTCATATTCGGCAGGATCTTCACCAAAATGTCTGGAAAGCTCTCCCATGACTCTTAACGCATTATACCAGAGTGCATTGATTTCGACCGGCTTGCCGTGGCGCGGAGTTGCGACCCAGTCACCTACGCGTACATCCATCCAGGTAACCTGATCCAGTCCGCTGCCGGCGTGAATCAGAAAATCTTCCTCCATATAAATCGAGAAGTCTGTACCGTTCCGGTAAGCAGAGATGATTTCCTTCAGCTTTGGATAGATGGTCTTTCGGACAAATCCATAGTCGAAATCTCCGCCGGTGTATTTCAGATACTGGTCAACCGCATAAAAATACCAGAGCGATGCATCTACCGTATTGTACAGCGGATCTGTTCCCTCATCCGGAAACATATTCGGGACCATGCCATGTTTCACATACTGTGCGAATGTGGTCAGAATCTCCTTTGCCATGTCGAAGCGTTTCGTGGCAAGTGTCAGACCCGTCAGGGCAATCATCGTATCTCGTCCCCAGTCTGTAAACCATGGCAGACCTGCCAGTACGGTCATCAGCCCGGTGGACTGGCGGTATGCCAGAAACTGGTCGGCAGCAAGCACCAGAGAGGCGGTGAAATCGTCGGAATACTCCGCTTTTTCTTCCAGTGCATGAAGTCTTGCATATTCCTGCTTTACTGTGGAGAAGGCATCTTTGCACCAGTCTGTTTCAATGGTACCGATGACAGAAAGCTTTTTGTGGCATCCGGCAGGTAGAGATACCTGAATCTGATAAGGTGTATAATTGTTATCAATACAGTCGGCTTCCACGTTCCTTTCGGTCTGAAGCTGCATGGAAATTTCAAAATCAGATTCACTCGCGGTAATTTCTCCTTCGCTCAGGTAGAGACGGATTGAAACATCCGGATTTGCATCCGGACAAAGTGAGATCGTATCAGCAGAGGCAGAGGTCTGAAAGCGCAGCTGTTCGGTTGTGGAACCGTCACTGTGCACCCGGTAATTAAAGAGCGGGGTCAGGGTCAAATGGGCATCGGCTCCGTTATTTTGTATTTCATAGGCAATGGCAATCGTATTTTTGCCATGTTCGAATGCAAGTGTCTTTTTCAGGGCAATATCACCGGCCTGATAAGAAAAATGTACAAGTCCGTCATAGGCAAACGAAGTCAGGTATTGCTGCCCCTGTGTGTACTGTGTCTGCCCGTCCAAATCTTCCCATTGTCTGGTTGTCAGGTCATAGACTTCGCCTTCCCGGGAAAGACATTCGTTGATCTTGGAGAACACGAGATAACGTTCTACCGGCGGATGCAGGCTTGCAATCAGATAGCCGTGGTGCTTTCTGGCGTGAGCGCCGATGATGGAACTTCCGGCATATCCGCCGATGCCGTTTGTCAATACCCATTCCCGTTTGACTGCTTCCGGAAAGGAAGCATAGGTTTCTTTATTGAAAAGATATGTTTTCATGTTGACCTCCCTGTAAGGAAAATGTTTTCGTAAATTTTCGGACAGTTTTATTGTAACGGATAAACGGTAAAAAATCTACTCTCTTATCAAAAACAATACAACAGGTTTACAAAAATTTAATGACACTGGGACTAGCCGAAAGGGCTAAAAAGTAATATAATGGATGGTATAAATTTCATATGATACAGGGAAAGGATGAAAAAATGAGTATATTTGAAAATACCGTATTGGTAGATAAGAAGTCTTCTATCGGAAATAAGATCGGCAGATGGATTTGTATCATACTGATTGTATTCTGTTTGTATGTGTCTTTCTTTCTGCTTCCGGGAGTTCTTCTGGTTCCGGCCATTCTGATCGGAATCGTATGGTATCTGCTGTACGTTAATTCGCAGATCGAATATGAATATACCTATATTGAGGGGCGTCTGTCGATTGCAAGAATCAAGGCGAAGCGAAGAAGAAAGGAACTTGCCCGTATCGAGATGGAGGAAGTGCTTTTGATCGCACCGACCTCTTCTCATGAACTGGACAGTTATTTCCACAACAGGCAGGTGATTCGCAAAATGTGTGCATCCGGTCTGGCCGGTGCCCATACTTACCAGATTGTGTACAAATCAGGAAACGGGATCAGCATGATTGAATTCGAACCGGATCAGAATATGCTGGAGATGATTCAGGGAAGGAATCCTCGTAAAGTGCTGATTTAGCAGGAAGTAATTCCATGAATCAATGGCAGCAGCTCCTCCATTCGGTTTTCCCATGTGTGAGAACGGCTGGCAGACAGGTAACCGTTGTCTGCAATTTGTCCGGCAAGGCTGTCATTGTGCAGCAGAAGTTCCGCAGACTCCAGCAGAGAATCGACATTGTCTATCGAATAGAAGACAATGTCTTTTTTGTCTGTAAAATGTTCCCGCAGATAGAGGCTGGAATCCGTCAGGCTCACGCTGCTGTTGAGCATCGAAGCCAGCACGCGGTCATGGGAACCGGATTTAAACAGAGGCATGACATTTAATACGACTTTCGCATGTGACATAAGCGCGAACGACTGTTCATAAGGAATGCCGGTATGCAGGGTCAGGGAAGACCGGTTTTTGCATGGCAGCTGATCCCAGTTCCCGCCGTAAATGGTCAGCGGATAACCGTTTTCAGCCAGTGCTGTGACCATCTGTTCTCGCTGGTAGGAACGGATATAGGTATCGGCCAGAAAGTAGGCCTGCATATGCAGGGCGAAATTCTGCTCGATCAGACTGTCCGTTTCTTTGGCAAGCTGCTTTACCGCATCTTCCATTGGGAGAGAAGAATCCCCAAGCATGATGTCGATCAGTTTTTTGATATCTCGGCCGATGAAAGGAGGGCAGACCTCAATCGCCGACCACACGTCGGCAGTACAGGTATACGTTCCGGAGAACAGCAGCGGAATCTCACGATCGGCAAACGGAACCGCAGGCGGGTGCGTCTCTCCGGTCATCGGGAAGACACGGACGTCCCGGATGTGCGGATAGTTCTCGCGAATATAGTTTCGGTGATTTTCATCCATACAGCATACATAGAAGTTGTCAATCTGCTGTTTGAGCATGTCGTGATGATACAGTGGGTGATCGAGGATAAAATCCAGAAAAGGAGCGTTCATCCGGGACAGAAAATGAGAATCATCTTCCAGAAAGACCTTTGGCAGGTCGGAATTAAATTCCAGAATAAGGTCGAAGTGCTGACCGATAAACTGCTCAATATCTTCGAGCTGACCGTCGCGCCCTGCCTGAAAGTAAGTCACATCATAACCGGCCTTTTCCAGACCGTGTCCGATCTGATTTTCAAAATAGGTGTAGGAGTTATAGCAGACGTTCTTTAATTGAAAGATCAGTATTTTCTTCATGGAAATCTCCTTTGATTATGCTATAATGTAAAAAAGAAAACCGGGACAAACCGGTAGGTAAGTATGTGATAAGAGAGGAACCGCTATGGCAGCCAGCAATTGTGATACATGTGTATATTATACTTATGACGAGGACTACGAATGTTATATCTGTGAGATGGATCTTGATGAAGATGATATGGTGCGTTTTTTAAGCGCATCGTTTGATAATTGTCCGTATTATCGTCTGGATGATGAATACAAGGTTGTCCGCCATCAGATGTGACAGGTCCGGTATACATCCTCTTTTTCTGCATATTTTTGATTCAGCCAGCTGCAGGCAGCCGTAATTCCGTCATCGGAAAATGCAAAGAGCTCGGATTCTTTCTTTTCCTGCGGCGTTGCATCGAAGCTGTATGGCCCGGGCCATATGGTGGCTTTTAAGACGGTCTTTTGCTCTGCACCATCGTCGGTCTGTTGTTCCACGGATGCTTTTCCGATCTTATAATGCATGCCTTTATAGCTGCCGGTGAAATCAGTTTTTTTATAAAATGGAATATGGTAAAGAGCCGTTCGTTCAATCATAGTCAGACCTCCGCTTTCTATCAAATAAGTTAGCACAGGTAGGAATTGTTTGCAAGCGTTGCGGAAAATCTATTGCTATTCGGGGATTGGAATGATAGAATAAATTTTGTTCTTCAAAAGGGATGGAAGCATCCTTTCGATAAATCTTAACGTAGGAAAAGAATTATAGTGATATAATTCTTTTTTTGAGGAAAGCAGGTAATAATATGGAAGATGCCAGACGGCCAATCGCCGTTTTTGATTCAGGTGTTGGCGGAATCAGTGTATTGCGCGCGCTGGTAGATCTGATGCCAAATGAAAATTATATCTATTACGGAGATTCTTTACGTGCACCCTATGGCTCCAAATCACTTGAGGAAGTCCGCAGTCTGACAGAGATGCATGTGACACATCTGCTGGAAGAGGGCGCCAAGGCGGTCGTTGTGGCGTGCAATACGGCAACGAGTGCCGATATATCCATTCTGCGTGAACGTTATCCGCAGATTCCAATGATTGGAATTGAGCCGGCAGTCAAACCTGCGGTGCGGTTCAAGGATCATCCGAATGTGTTGGTGCTTGGAACTTCAATGACGATCCAGCAGGAGAAGTTTCGGGTGCTTTTAAAGGAATACGAGAAAGAAGCCGTTATTTTTCCTCTTCCCTGTCCTGGTCTTGTCGAATATATAGAGCGCGGAGAAGTGGATGGAAGTGAGCTTAGGGCATTTCTGACAGAGCTGTTTTTGCCGTACCGGGACAGCGGCATCGACTCTGTGGTACTGGGATGTACCCATTATCCGTTTGTGGCGGATGCAATCCGTAAGATACTGGGCGACCGCGTCATGCTGTTTGAGGGAGGTCCGGGTACGGCACGTGAGACAAAGCGTCGGCTGCGGGAAAACAGACTGCTGAACCCGTCGGAAGAAGAGGGAGTCGTACGTTTTGAAAACAGTGAAAATACGCCAGAAAAAATGCGTCTCTGTCAGCTGCTTTTACATGCGGGAAGGTTTTAAAATCTAAAGAAAAACTAAAAAAAATCGAAACAAATATTTAGAAAGACTTTAGAATCCTTTTCGAAAATTGACACAGTTTAGACACAATTGATAGCTATACTAAATACATCAAATGAGTTAGCAATTTCCTTTTATATAGATAAAACATTTTCATAACTAAACTCCTCGAGAAGGCGGCCGAAAGGCTGCCTTTTCAAGTTCTGCAGAATGTAAATGAATTCTGACTGTATTATTTTGTCAGATCTGGTAAACATATAGTAATAAAAACTATGTGTCGAGAAAATAAAAACAATATAATCTTGACAAAATTTCTAGATAGATATATTCTGTTAATAGTTTGAAAGTCAAACTATTAATAAGAGAACTGCCGGAAGCGGCAGAATTCAGAAAACAGAAAATAATAGCAGAGGTATCGAAACGATGAAAGAATTGCACATTGGAGATAAGAGTGTGAAACTTCCAATTATCCAGGGAGGAATGGGCGTCGGTGTCAGCCGGTCTTCGCTTGCAGGAGCAGTTGCAAAAGAGGGGGGAATCGGCATTATATCCACTGCCCAGATTGGGTATGATGAGGAAGGATTTGAAAAGGATCAGGCGGGCTGCAACCTTAGGGCAATACGGAAACATATTGAAAAAGCAAAGCAGATTGCCGGAGGAATCGGACTGGTCGGTGTCAATGTCATGGTTGCCCTGAAACATTACCGGCAACATGTGCGGGAGGCTGTACAGGCGGGAGCAGATGTGATTATCTGCGGAGCCGGACTTCCAATGGATCTTCCGGATCTGGTAAAGGGAAGTGCCGCGAAAATTGCACCGATTGTATCGTCGAGACGTGCAGCCGATCTCATCTTAAAGATGTGGAGCCGTAAATATGACAGAACAGCAGATTTCCTTGTCGTGGAAGGACCGAAAGCAGGGGGGCACCTTGGCTTTTCGAGGGAACAGTTAGAGCATATCGATTCCATAGATCTCGATCAGGAGATCCGGGATATCATTCTGGCGAAAAAGCAGTATGAAGAAAAATATGACTGTACGATTCCGGTGATTGTCGGAGGAGGTGTCTTTGACAAGGACGATGTTGCACACGTATTTGAGCTTGGTGCGGACGGCGTACAGATCGGGAGCAGATTTGTCGCAACTTATGAATGTGATGCATCGGAAGCCTATAAGCAGGCTTATATCGATGCTGTGGAAGAGGATATACAGATTGTGACCAGTCCGGTGGGAATGCCGGGAAGAGCATTGCGTAATGCATTTATCCGACAGGTAGAGGAGAAGAAAAAAGCAATCAGGCACTGCTTTAACTGTCTGGAAAAATGTAATCCGGCGGAAGTTCCCTACTGCATTACAAAAGCATTGACCGATGCCGTAATCGGTGATGTGGAAAACGGTCTTATTTTCTGCGGGGCAAACGTCGGCAGAATTAAGCAAATGATGTCGGTACATGAATTAATGCAGGAACTGACCTGCTGATCTGGTGCCAGAAGAGGACGAAAACAGGTTACAGGAACCAGACGTGTTCATTGGTCGAGGACACACTGATAGCACCGGCTTCGAGCATGGACATGACATCTTCTTTGTCTGCTACCAGACCGCCGGTAATGACGGGAGCAGCTGAAATTCCGCAGATCTTTGAGATTACTTTCGGCATCAGTGCCGGAAGGATCTCAATCAGATCGGGTTTTACGGAATGAAGCTGCTTTTCGATATTGTCATAGGCCATGGAATCGATGACAAAGAAGCGGAGGACCGTATACATGGAAAGTTCACGTGCACGTTTGATCAGCTGCGGCCTGGTCGTAAGGATACCGTCTGCACCTGTGTATTGATGAATGAAGTCAACGGCGATGTCCCTGGCGCTCAGACCCGCAATCAGATCAAGATGCACCATCGCAATTTTTCCGGCAGATTTTACTTTCTCCACAATGCCGGCGATATTGCAGATGTCACCATATAAGATGAAGATGACGCGGCTGTCACAGGTCAGGCATTTTTCCAGTCCATCCTCACTTTTTACGGCTGCGATAATTGGGGAGGCTTCGACTGCCTCCCGGAATTCTTTTTTCATGACAGGGTTCCTTTCTGAAAGAGATACGGTCATCGGGCTTCTACATTTTTGGTGGCTACAATATCCACACCCGTCCCGGCAGCATCGGACAGCAGTACGTCACCGATTGCTACGGGAGCCGTGGCAATAACTGCTTTTAACGCATGGATGCAGTCCCAAAGCTTCTCTTTGGGAATATCGGTTCTGGTCTTTACGGATACCACCGGTGCGGTCCCACCGGAAACTCTCACCGTGGAGGTCAGGATTCTGGTGGGATTTGTCACTTCTTTTCTGACATAGCTGTCTCCGCGGTTACAGTTATTACCGGTGACACCGGTCACCTGTCCGTTTTCCAGTGTTACGGTGATATTACATCCGAGCGGACATCTGATACAGGTCAGTTCACGCTTTTCCATGGTACGGCACCTCCTCTATCCGGATGGTAATTGCTGCGGCATCCGGGCAAGCAAACAATTTTTCGCGGTCAATCTTAATTTCTTCCATTTCGCCCGGTGTCATGACCGGACGTTTTTTTATGCCGATTTGTTCTGTTCCGTAATAGACGGCAATTGCACAGCCGCGAAATACCTTCCCGACACGGAAGCGGATGGTCTCCTGTTCCTGCATGCGGTCCGGACGAAGATATTTTGGAACTGTGTAGCGGACTCCGCCGGCTGCCCGGATCTCAATCTGGCGGGTATTTATGGATTCTCCGGAACGAAGATAACCGGCGGCCTGACAGCCTGCATTTGCGGCTTCCTGAGAAACAAAGTCCACAAGGTCGTGCACATGCAGGACATTGCCGCAGGCAAAAATGCCTTCGACGTTTGTCTCCAGGCTCTCATTTACGACCGGTCCTGCAGTGACCGGATCAATTTCCACACCGGCATTTCTACTCAATTCGTTTTCCGGTATGAGGCCGCAGGAGAGAAGCAGGGTATCACAGGAAACGAATTCCTCCGTTCCCGAAAGCGGTTTTCCGTCCGCACCGATTTCTGCAATCGTGACGCCCTCCAGCCGTTTCCTGCCATGAATATGAACCACCGTGTGGCTCAGCTTCAGCGGAATATCGAAATCGTCCAGACATTGTACAATATTGCGTTTGAGACCACCCGAATAGGGCATGAGCTCCGCAACCAGTTTGACGTCTGCACCTTCTAGCGTCATACGGCGTGCCATAATCAGTCCGATATCACCGGAGCCGAGAATGACAGTCTCTTTGCCCGGCATGTATCCGTCCATATTGACAAGACGCTGTGCGGTTCCGGCTGAGTAGATGCCGGCCGGCCGTTCGCCCGGGATATTCAAGGCACCTCGGGGCCGTTCTCTGCAGCCCATCGCAAGGATGACAGCTCCTGCCTGAATCTCAAACATGCCATCACTGCGGTTCATCGCCGTAATTTTCCTGTCCTTTGAGATATTCATCACCATCGTATCTGCTTTAAATCGGATTTCCAGTTCTGCCGCCTTTTGAATGAAACGGGCGGCATACTCCGGGCCGGTCAGCTCCTCTTGAAAGGTGTGGAGACCAAAACCGTTATGAATACACTGATTTAGGATACCACCAAGTTCTTTTTCCCGTTCCAGAATCAGAATGCTGTCAATCCCGTTCTCTTTGGCCGAGATCGCTGCCGCAAGTCCGGCAGGCCCGCCTCCGACAACGACCAGTTCATAATTTTCCATGAGGTTCCCTCCTTAGCTGTCTTTGTTATGGCCGCATACGATGTAAGATCTGCCGCCGGACTTTGTGATATCGGACATTGGAATCGGAACCTCCCGTTCCAGTATTTCCATTGTTTTGGGTGTGCAAAATCCCGCCTGACAGCGCCCCATCCCTGCACGGGTACGGCGCTTGATGCCGTCCAGTGAGCGGGCACCGAGCGGACGGCGGATGGCATCGATGATCTCACCTTCCGTTACCATTTCACAGCGGCAGACAACCGTTCCATAGGCAGGTTGTTCAAGAATCAGCCGGTTCCGCGCTTCCAGTGACAGTGTCTGGAGGCAGAGAATCCCCTTTCTGACCGCTGTAAAATGTTCCTTCTTGTTCAATCCCAGCCGGTCGCGTATCATTTCGGCAACCAGTCTGCCGATGGCAGGAGCAGCCGAAAGTCCGGGAGAAGCAACGCCGGCAGCATTGATGAAACCGGCGGCATCCTCCGCTTCGCCGATGACGAAATCATCGCTGTCCTCCTGTGCCCGCAGGCCCGCAAAAGACGTGATGACCTGACGGAGAGGTAGCTGTTTCACGCTCTGGGCGGCTTTCACACCAAGCGAATCCAGTCCGTCACGTGTGGTGGCGGTCTCCTCCCTGTCATCCACATCGGCTGCCGTAGGACCGATCAGGAGATTCCCGTGTACCGTAGGGGTGACCAGTACGCCCTTTCCCATGCGGGAAGGGAGCTGGAAAACAGTGTGAGAGATATGCTGTCCGGCAGTCTTGTCAAGCAGCATATATTCGCCCTTTCTCGCTGTGATATGGAGCTTGCGGGAGCTTACCATATTGTTGAACTCATCTGCCCGGACACCTGCGGCATTCACGACAATTCTCGCCTGAATTGTCCGTCTGTCTGTCTCTATTTCATAAAAATCTGTCTGCTTTCTGATCTCTTTCACAGTTGTATCGAAAAAAAAGGAAATACCATTTGTGAAGGCATTTTCTGCCAGCGCAATGGTCAGCTGAAATGGGCAGACGATAGCGCCGGTCGGTGCATAGAGCGCGGATGTGACATTATCTGCAATATTTGGCTCCATTGCAAGAAGTTCTGTGCGGTTTAAAATCTTAAGGTCCGGGACTCCGTTTTTGATTCCGCGTTCCAGCAGGGTCTGCAAAAGAGCAGGGTCCTGCTCTGCGGTACATACGACAAGAGAGCCGTTTCGTTTATAGGGAAAATCAAGCTCTCTGGAGAGCTGTTCCATCTGCCTGCTTCCGGCGACATTCAGTCTGGCCTTTAAGGTTCCTTCAGCCGCATCGAATCCCGCATGGACGATTGCACTGTTGGCCTTGGAGGTGCCGCAGCAGACATCCTCTTCTTTTTCGATGACACAGGCGGATACGTGATATCTGGACAGTTCTCTTGCAATCGCACATCCAATTACACCGGCGCCAATGATTCCAACATCATAGTTCATAGTTTCTCCTCTCCTTTCAGAAAACACGCAAAATTCCCTGATTATATGAAAAAAAAGCAACGAAACAAAAGCGATGGTATCGCTTTTATCACCCTGCTCTCAACTCTTAGGTATCCCATATTTATTTAACTGTATTCATTATAACAGGCAGCGAAGGAATTTGCAATTGGAAAAAGAAATGCGTTTCCTTTTGAAAAACTAAAAAAAAGATACCTAAATGATAAATGGAACCTTAATTCCAAAACTGGATTTTACTAGAATGATAGCAAGGAGGGGTGTGAAATGAAAAAGAGAAAAGGGAAAAAGAAAAAAGGGATTTCCATCCGGTTACAGCTGATGGCAGGCTTTTTGATACCGGTGCTGTTTATCATTGCGGTTGGAGTCGCTTCCTATCTGAAAGCATCGGAAGGATTAATTACAAATTATGAAGCATCCTCAATTACGGCACTTGAAATGACAGTCACCACTTTGGAAGAAGCAATGCAGACAATTGCCACTGCAACCTCGGAATTATCCCAGGACGCCACGGTGAGCTCTTATGCATTGGGAGGATTTGATTCCGATTCATCCAAGCTGAATCAGGCAAAAAAAGCAATCCGGAACAATCTGAGTGTGAAGGAAACCGCAAATGATATGATTCAGGCAATTCATATTATACCGATTGCCGGGGACAGCGTGGTTACTTCAAAGACATTAAGCGCTTCCGAGATAGACAGCTTTATGGAGGGGCTTTCCAAATCGGAAGATAAAGACCTTCTATCGGATGAATATGTACATTGGGGAAGCAGTCATCCCTATATTGACCAGCAGATGGACATCAGTCAGGACGACTATATTTTATATTGCAGCAAATGCATCAACGGTGAAAAGAACCAGGCGCTGGTGGTTGTGGATATCAGCAAAGATGCGGTTCTTTCACTTTTAAAACAGCTGGATTTCGGTGAGGATGCCCAGGTCTCGTTTGTTACCGCAGACGGGGTAGAACTCAGATCCGGCAATCATATGGCAATCGCAGATACCGATTTTTATAAAAATGGTAAGGCGGGATCTACCGATACGGTGTCTGAATATGTGAATTATAAAGGCATCACCTACTACTTTATGATGTGCAAGAGTGTTTCTACAGGCGGTTATGTGACCGTGATGGTGCCAAAATCCGTGATTACGGCAAGCTCACGCGGCATTGAACAGATTACGATTCTGCTGGTCGTGACGGCATGCGCCATTGCATTGCTGATCAGCAGTATTATCATTTCCAACATCAGCCGGAATATCAAGCGCAGTGTTGCAAAGCTGGATAAAGTGGCAGGCGGTGAACTGGTGGAGGAAGCCGTATCTGCAAAACTTTCCCGCAACGAGTTCGGAAAGCTGCATGGAGCGATCAGCAACACGGTCAGCCGAATGCGGGAGCTGGTTCTGACCGTCAAGAAAATGATCGGCATTGTATCCTCGTCCGGGGAACGGGTCAGCGATTCGAGTAAAAATGTCAGCACAATGGTTACCGATATGGGAGCACAGATCGAAGAGATCCTAAATATCATTGAACGCGAAGATCAGGAGATTACAGGCTGCAATGCGCAGATGGAGGAATTGTCCGTCAAGATCAAGACTGTGAGTACCAGTATTATATCTGCAATTGAAGAAATCGGTCATTCCAAGCATATGGTTGCAAAGGGAATCGGGGCAGTAGAGGACATGACGCGTCAGTCCAGAGACACTTCGGCCGCGACGGATGAGGTGCAAGAGCATGTGACAAGACTCGGACAGAAACTGACCGATATTTCGGTATTTGTTGAGAGCATACAGGCAATCGCAGAAGAGACAAACCTGCTGTCTTTGAATGCTTCTATTGAAGCGGCAAGGGCAGGAGAAAACGGTAAAGGATTTTCCGTGGTAGCCGAAGAAATCCGGAAACTCGCAGACAGTTCTGCGGCAACTGCTCATTCGATCCAGGAGCTGATCCTTGAAATACGGACGTATTCCGGCAATGCCATTGATAAAGTAAAGACAGCCGAAGGAATTGTTGCATTACAGGAAGAAAGTGCGGAACATACCGCAGAAGTATTCGCCTCGATCCATAACTTTATGGAAGAACTGGTGAAAAATATGCAGCAGGTGACAGAAGATGTGGAGGAGATGAATCAGGAACGGAAAATAGCGCTCTCCTCAATCCGCACCATACATGGACTGTCGGAAGATACCGTACAGTCTGCCAATGCGGTCAGCCGGTCACTGGAGCAGCAGATTGCCTCAGCCGGCTCTTTGGAGCAGGAGGCAAAGAGTCTGGAAGAAAATATGCGGGAGCTGGAAGATGCGGTAGCCAGCTTCAAGCTGGCGGGGGCAAAGGAGAAGTAGCGTGAGATCAAAAAAAGGAAAAGGAATACTGGCTGCAGGAGTACTTGTTATGGCGGTGCTTGTGCTGACAGGAATAATCTATATGAAAAAAAATCAGAATCCGTATCAGTGGGAAAGTAACGGAAAGAACAGTTTCACCAGTGATCTGTTTGGGGAAAACACCTACATCTTCACACCGGAGGATGATCCCAACGAGATACAGAAGGTACTGGATCAGTTATGGAGTACGCAGGAGACGAGTCAGTTTGGCACGGATCGGTTTGCAGTGTACTTCATGCCGGGAACCTATGATTCGTCCATTGCTGTAAAGGTAGGATTCTATATGCAGGTGGCAGGGCTTGGAGCATTGCCGACGGATACGAAGATCTCTTCCTTAAACTGCAATGCCGAATGGCTCGGTGACGATGAAAGTAATCACAATGCCTGCTGCAACTTCTGGCGTGGTGTGGAAAATCTGGAAATCGGCAGCAATACCATGTGGGCCGTATCACAGGCAACCTTCATGCGCCGCGTGCAGGTAGACGGGGCACTGTATCTTCACGATAATTACGGCTGGTGCAGCGGGGGATTTCTTGCCGATTCCGTAGTGACGCGTATGATCGACTCCGGTTCACAGCAGCAGTGGCTGTCGCGCAATAACAGTTTCCCAGCCTGGCTGGATGATAACTGGAATATGGTGTTCGTGGGAGATGCAAAAGGATCGGACCCAACGGGAACCTGGCCGGCAAAATCGTACACCTCTGTGGAGACGACGCCGGAAATACGGGAGAAACCGTTTCTGATCTATGATGAGACCGAAGGCTTTATGGTATTTGTCCCAGCGCTGCGGCAGGATGCGGAAGGTGTCTCCTGGCAGACGGAAAACAAAGGTGAAAAAATACCGTTGAGTCAGTTTTACATAGCAAAGCCGGATACCGATACGGCAGAGACTATGAATCAGGCGTTACAAGAGGGCAGGGATCTGTTGTTTACGCCTGGAATTTACAAGCTGGATGAGGCACTTCAGGTAAAGAATCCGGATACGGTTGTTCTCGGCATGGGGCTTGCCACATTGCAGCCAACCAACGGAAATGCCTGCATCGAGACGGCAGATGCGGATGGGATCATTCTGGCAGGTCTGCTGTTTGATGCAGGGGAAAAAGAGAGCGGCAATCTCCTTGTCGTAGGAGAAGAAGACAGCTCTGAAGATCACAGCACAGATCCAATCAGCCTCTCCGATCTGTTTTTCCGTGTCGGCGGTGCTTCCGCGGATTATGCGGGAAAGACCGATACCTGTATCACGGTGTACAGCAGTCAGGTGATCGGAGACAATTTCTGGGTGTGGCGTGCGGATCACGGCGATCATGTGGCATGGGATGAGAATACCGCGACAAACGGAATTGTGGTAAACGGGGATGATGTCACCATGTACGGATTGATGGTGGAGCATTTTAAGGAATATCAGACAATCTGGAACGGGGAAAACGGTAAGGTATATATGTACCAGAGCGAACTTCCGTATGATGTGCCGGTGCAGGAGGAATGGATGAGTCAGGAAGGAACGGTAAACGGATACGCATCTTTTTTTGTAAATGATGCAGTGCGTACATTTGAGGCCTGGGGACTTGGTATTTACTCTTATCACCGGGATGCAGTTGTGGATGAGAACAGCGCGATGGAAATACCGGATGCAGAGACGGTGAAGATACATAACATTTGTACGGTTATGCTAAGCGGCAATCCGGGAATCAGCCATGTGATCAATCAAGCGGGAGAAGCGGTTGAGCGTGCGTCTGACCGGGCGGTCATACTGGAATATGCAGATGGAATACAGAAATAGCAGGAGGAAAAGAGATGGCAGGATATCAATTTTTAGAAGAAAAAGGGACATTTACCATAAAGAATCCGGAAAATTACAGCGCGTTGTATGTTCCGATTGCAGGGGAATGCGGAATCAAGGGATCGGTAACACCGAATCTGGGCGGGGACAGCAAGCTTGATCAGAATACATTTTTGCTTGAGCCGGTGAGTGCCGAGAATCTGCACAACAATCGTTCGACCAGAAATTTCTGGTGTCATATCAAAGATAAGGGAAGCTGGTCTGCAACGGGAGCTTCCGCCGAGGCAGAAAGTTGCAAATTTACGGAAGAGCAGGAGGAAAGCGAGATCACGGCAGGATTCATGTGGCAGAGACTGACGAGGAAATCTGCAAAATATGGACTGCGTGCGGAAATCACTTCCTTTGTTCCGGTGGAACAGAATGTAGAAATTATGCAGGTGCGCATCCAAAACACGGGCAGCGGGCAGGTGACTTTTACACCGACGGCAGCAGTCCCAATCTATGGAAGAAGCGCTGATAACATCCGGGATCACAGACATGTCACATCGCTGCTGCACAGAATCCATACCACGCAATACGGGGTTCTGGTAACACCGACGCTTTCGTTTGACGAGCGGGGACACCAGAAAAATGAAATGACGTATTTTGTCTGCGGAGTAACCGGAAACGGAGAGAAACCAAAGGATTTTTATCCGACAGCAGAGGATTTTATCGGAGAAGGCGCAAGCTACACCAGACCGCTTGCCGTGCTGGAGAATAGAACCGGTGTCGGTGCAGATTGTCAGATAGCGGGAAAGGAAGCGGTTGGAGGTCTGCATTTTCAGGAAGTGACCCTGGAACCGCAACAGAGTGTTTCTTTTACAATTCTGCTGGGAGCGACCGGTAAACCGGAAACGATACAGGAGCTTGTGCTTGCCTATCAGTCCGAGACAAACGCAACAGAAGCATTGGAACGTACAAAGTCCTACTGGCAGGAAAAAGTCAATGTCGGCTTTCACACCGGGAGTCCGGAGTTCGACCATATCATGGAATGGATCAGCTTTCAGCCGATATTGCGCAGAATCTACGGCTGCTCGTTTCTTCCGCATCATGACTACGGGAAGGGCGGAAGGGGCTGGAGAGATCTCTGGCAGGATTGTCTGGCGCTGCTTCTGATGAATCCGGATGGCGTACGTCAGATGCTGCTGGATCATTTCGGCGGTGTTCGTATGGACGGGACAAATGCCACGATTATCGGGGAAAAGCAAGGCGAATTTATTGCGGACCGCAACAATATTACGAGGGTCTGGATGGATCACGGTGTCTGGCCGTTTCTGACCGCCAGCCTGTACATGGATCAGACCGGAGATATCGCCCTGTTAAATCAGAAAATTCCATATTTTAAAGACCGGCAGGTCGAGCGCGGATGTGCCGCAGATGAAGCATGGAATGAAAGTTATGGAAACCGGCAGAAGGATGCGCAGGGCGTTGTCTATTACGGAAGTGTCTGTGAGCATCTGCTGATTCAGAATCTCTGTGCCTTTTATGAGGTCGGAGAGCACAACCATATCCGCCTTCGCGGTGCGGACTGGAACGATGCGCTTGATATGGCGCAGAAGCGCGGAGAAAGCGTGGCATTCACCAATGCGTACGCCGGTAATCTGCGGGATCTTGCAGATTATATGGAGCTTTATGAGAAAAAGACGGGCTGCAGCCAGATGGAGCTTGCGGAAGAAATCGATATACTGCTGACCGACGATCCGGCAATTTATGAGGATGTGGAGGAAAAAAAGGCACTTCTGGCAACCTATACCCTGTCCTGCAGGCATAATCTCAGCGGAAAAACAATCTTTGTACAAATAAAACAGGTGGTGAAAAGTCTGCGGAACAAGGCGGAATGGATGATGGAACATATCCGCAGAACCGAGTGGGTCACAGACGGTGAAGGGAACGGCTGGTTTAACGGATATTATGATAACAGCGGCCGGCAGGTCGAGGGCATGCACGAAAAGGGAGTCCGGATGATGCTGACCGGTCAGGTGTTTTCCATTCTGGGCGGAACGGCGACCACAGATCAGATTACGCAGATGACAAAGAGTGTGGATAAATACCTGTATCGGAAAGAGATTGGTGGATATCGTCTGAATACGGATTTTCACGAGGTAAAGACCGACCTGGGAAGAATGTTCGGATTTGCCTATGGAGAAAAAGAAAACGGAGCCGTATTTTCCCATATGGCGGTGATGTATGCAAATGCGCTTTATAAACGGGGATTTGCAGCGGAAGGTTATCGGGCTTTACAGGCGCTTGCGGATGCTGCCGGAAACTTTGAGACAAGTAAGATCTATCCCGGAATCCCGGAGTATTTCAATGCAAAAGGCCGCGGCATGTATCACTATCTGACCGGTGCCGCCAGCTGGTATCTGCTGACGATGATCACACAGGTATTCGGGGTGCGCGGAAGTGCGGGGGATCTCTGTGTCGAGCCGAAGTTGATGGCAGAGCAGTTTGATGAAAGCGGAAATGCAAAACTGAGCCTCACTTTTGCCGGCAAAAGACTGCATGTTACCGTCCGGAATCCGGAAAGAAAGGCGTATGGCAGCTACCGGATTACACGAGCCATACTCGATGAAACGGAAATTCTTCCCGCAGAAGGCCGGAGGATTCTGATAAAAAAAGAAATGCTGGATGTACACAACGAGAGTGTACATGAACTGGTCCTGACAGTAGAATAACGCAAAAGGAGAATGCAACATGAGACAGAAAACAGAAGACTTTAGAATCAAAGACTATGGAAAGGAATCTACCTTCGCCAGCTTTCTTCCCGGAATATCGGGTATCCGGGGAATTCCCATCTGGTGCTATTATGTGAACCGGGGGCAGTGCGTGGTGAGCTTCGGCGTGGATAATAAAGACCATGCGATTATGGAATTCTATCCGGCCCATACAGCATACCAAAATGTAAAACGAACGGGATTCCGTACGTTTCTGCGAAAGAACGGACGTTATCTGGAATGTTTTCTGAATGAAGATATTCCGCATGAGATGACAATCTCCATGAACGGTCTGGCGATCGAGGAACAAAATGAGAAGGAAGGTCTTCTGACACAGGTAACCTATTTTACCCTGCCGGGTGAGAAGCTTGGCGGACTGGTCCGCAAAGTGACTGTTACAAATCTGAAAGAGGAGCGTATCCGGCTGGAACTGCTGGACGGGATGCCTGCTGTCATTCCTTACGGTGTCAATCTCGGCAGCATGAAAGAGATGGCACAGACATCCAAGGCATGGATGCAGGTGGAAGATGTCGAAATAAATGCCCCTTATTTCCGGGTGCGTGCAAGCATGGATGATACGGCGGCGGTAACAAGTATCGAAGGCGGTAATTTTACGATTGGATGTACGGAATCCGGAGAACTGCTGCATCCGCTGGTAGATCCGGAACTCATTTTTTCTTATGACAATTCGCTTGCCACGGCAGTCGGCTTTCGGGAAAAGGGACTTTCGGCATTGCTGGAAGCAGCACAGATCACACAGAATCAGCTTCCGTGCAGTTTTTACGGGATGGAGAAAGAACTTGGAAAAGACGAATCTGTCACGATTTATGAACTGATCGGTCAGGTGGAGAAAAAAGAAATTCGCAACCGGTTTCTGGCAGTGAAAAAGGATAAGCAATATTTTGAAGAGAAGAAGGCGGAAGCGGATGAACTGGCAGAAAAACTCTGCAGTGGGATGGAAACAAAGACTGCCTCCAAAGCGTTTGACGCATACTGCAAATATACCTATATGGATAATGTCCTGCGCGGCGGCTATCCGATGAAGCTCGGGAATAATAAGATCTTCTATGTATATTCCAGAAAACACGGAGATCTGGAGCGTGATTACAATTACTTTTCGATGCTGCCGGAATTCTATTCGCAGGGCAACGGAAACTTCCGTGATGTGAACCAGAACCGCAGGTGTGATACCTTTTTCGCTCCATTTGTAGGACGTGAAAATATCCGGGAGTTCTACAGCCTGATTCAGCTGGACGGATACAATCCGCTCGGAGTGGAAAAAATCACCTATCAGCTGGAGGAGAGCAGTGCAAAGACAATCTTCGCGGAACTGAGCAAAGAAGAGGGAAAGACGCTGACCACATTTGTGTCCGAACCGTTTACACCGGGAGCACTCTGCCGTAAACTGGAGGAGGTGTTTGGAGAGCAGTGGAATGAAGCACTGTTTTATCAGATCATTGATTTCGCAGAAAGTACGGTGAACGGCAACTTCGGAGAAGGCTATTGGAGCGATCACTGGACTTACAACCTCGATTTAATCGAGGATTATCTGGAAATCAATCCCGAGAAAGAAAAAGAGATGCTGTATGAAGAAGCCTATACCTACTTCCTCGCACAGGTGAAGATCAATCACAGATACAGCCGCTATGCCGTTACACCGAAAGGGCTGCGCCAGTATTATGCGCTTGAGGAAGCAAGCCGCAGAAATACAGCAGAAAAACTGGTGCGGGGAGATTACGGCGATGGCGGTATCCTGCACGTGAGCCTGCTGGAAAAGTTGCTGCTTTTGTGTACAACAAAGTTTGCGGCACTCGATGCCTATGGAATGGGTGTGGAGATGGAAGGCGGAAAACCGGGCTGGTATGATGCTTTAAACGGAATGCCGGGGATGTTCGGTTCTTCCATGGCAGAGACCTATGAGTTGTGTCGGATGATGGAGTATACGATTGCAGCTTTGAAAAAATATCCGGGTAACGTCAGCATAACGGTAGAACTGAGCGATCTGATGGAAAAGCTTCAGTTGATTTACCAGTCGGAGAAAGAGACACTGGCAGGCAGCGGGGAAGTGCTTTCTTTCTGGAACCGCATCAACGACGCAAAGGAAGATTATCGGGATAAGACCTATGCCGGTGTATCCGGACAGAAGGCAGACCGAGCGAGTGGAGAACTGGCAGAACTTCTGGAAGGATGGCAGTCCGTTGTGCTTCAAGGCATTGAGAAAGCCTGCAGCTTTGGAGGGGGAATCTGTCCGACATACTTTACCTATGAGGTGCCGGAATATGAGGAACGGGATGACGGCATCCGTCCGCTGAAATTTGTGGTCAGAACGGTACCGGATTTTCTGGAGGGTCCGGTCCGCTATCTGAAATTAAAACAGGAAAAAGAGAAGAAGCAGAAGCTCTATCAAAACATCCGAAACAGCGATCTGTTTGATGAAAAGCTGTCGATGTACAAGGTAAATGCGTCACTTTCGAATGCGTCCTTCGAACTTGGAAGGGCAAGAGCGTTTACGCCGGGGTGGCTGGAGAATGAATCCATCTGGCTTCATATGGAATATAAGTATCTGCTGGAGCTTTTGCACAGCGGGCTCTATGAAGAATTCTTTGCAGATTTCCGGAAAGCGGCAGTGCCGTTTCTGGATCCGAAGGTGTACGGAAGAAGTATCTATGAGAATTCCTCGTTTATTGCCAGCAGCAGGAACCCGAACCGGAATTTCCATGGAAAAGGCTTTGTGGCAAGGCTGAGCGGTTCGACCATTGAATTTATCAGCATGTGGAAACGCATGATGTTCGGAGCCAACTTGTTCGAAGTAAAGGAAGGGGAACTGGTATTTGCTCCAAAGCCGGCAATACCGGAATATCTCATTACAGATCAGGATACCGTAACGGCAACTTTGCTGGGTGAGATTGAAGTAGAATATCTGATGCAGGAAAAGAAAAACTATATTCCGGGAGATTATCAGATTGCAGATATGCATTTTGTATACCGCAATGGAACGACAGCGGATACGACAGCAGAACTTGTGTCCGGACAGCTGGCAGAAGATATCCGGGAGTGCCGGATCGTAAAAATAGAGATTACATTGAAATAGGAGGTGCGTATGAAGAGAATAACAGAAATAACGACAGATTTTCAGAATCAGAAATACTGGAGCAAAAAAGAATATGACGCACAGGAAATCAAAGACTGTATGCATGTCGTCAATGTGTATCCGGAGGTGCAGTACCAGAAATTCCGCGGATTCGGCGGAGCGTTTACAGAGGCTTCCGCACACAATTATGCGGGAATGGACAGCGTGCAGAAGGAACATATCATCCGCGATTATTTTTCCAGAGAAGGTCTGGATTATCATTTTGGCCGTCTGCATATGAACAGCTGTGATTTCGCGCTTGGAAATTATACCTATATTGAAGAGGGAGATGAGACACTGGAAAGCTTTGATATCTCCCATGATCATGCGGAAATCATCCCGATGATCTTAGATGCCGTGCAGGAGTCGGAAGATCCATTGGAGTTTTTAGTTTCTCCTTGGTCACCGCCGGCATTCTTTAAGACAAACGGAGATATGAATCACGGCGGAAGCCTGAAAAAAGAATATGATCAGGTCTGGGCGGATTATTTTGTGAAATTTATCCGGGAATATGAAAAGGCCGGAATACCGATCGGCTATCTGACGATCCAGAACGAACCGCAGGCGGTTCAGACCTGGGATTCCTGTATCTATACGGCTCAGGAAGAGGGGATTTTCGTCCGGGATTATCTCGGACCGACCTTGGAGAGAGCGGGGCTTAAAGATGTGAAGATCTTTGTCTGGGATCACAACAAAGAGGAAGCCTATCAGCGTTTTAAAGACAGCGTTGCAGATGAAAAAGCCCGGCAGTATATCGCGGGAGCTGCCGTTCACTGGTATACCGGAGATCATTTTGAGTCTTTGGAACTGATTCGCAGACAGTATCCGGATAAGGAAGTCTTCTTTACGGAGGGCTGTGTGGAATATTCGAGATTCGCGGATTCCGGAGAAACCCAGAAGGCAGAGATGTATGCCCATGATATCATCGGCAATCTGAATGCCGGAATCAGTGCTTCGATGGACTGGAACCTGCTGCTCGATGAAAAGGGAGGCCCGAATCATGTCGGAAATTTCTGTGCTGCACCGATTATGTGCAATCAGGCGGAAAATACGTATGAGAAACGGCTGACGTATTATTATATCGGCCAGTTCAGCCGTTACATCCGGCCGCAGGCGGTACGCTTTGGAACGACCAGATATACGGACCGGCTTGAGGTGACCGGGTTTGAAAATCCCGACGGAGAACGTGTGATTATCATGATGAACAAGACAAAAGAAGAGATTCCGGTTGCTTTGCGGGAAGATGGACAGGGAATCGAAACGCTGCTGGGAGCGCACTCCATAAAAACATTCTGTTATAAATAAAAGTATATAAGAAAAGGTGTTATTTTTTAGTGAGATACTAAAAAAATAACACCTTTTTAAAATTTGAAGCATTATATGCCAAAATGAGAACCGGTATAATTCAGTTATCAACAAACAACAAACGTTGAAAAAGGAGGATTTTTTATGAAACTGAAAAAATTGGTTTCAGCTATGCTGGTTGGCGCGATGTTACTATCCTGCGCAGCGTGTGGTAATAGCAATTCGAAGACAAACGGGGAAGCAGCAGGCGGTGATGCCACAGAGGCGGGAACAGATTCTGCGAGCGCTTCCGGTAAACTGGTTATCTGGACACTGGCAAAGGATCTGGAGCAGTTTGCAGATAAGTACATGGAGGAAAATCCTGGGGTGGATATCGAGACCGTTGTGATTGACCCGGCAGATTATCCGACCAAGGTTCAGACCGCTCTTCTTGGCGGAGAGTCAGAACCGGACATCATTGTAGGGGAACCGCAGATGTTAGAGGACATGTACGATGCAGGATTCTTCGAAGATTTGAATCAGGCTCCGTATAATGCACAGGATTATGCAGATCAGATTGTAGATTATGTATGGGATGTAGGTCAGGATTCCGAAGGAATCCAGAGAGCAATTTCCTATCAGATTACACCGGCAGGTATATACTACCGCAGAGATATCGCAAAACAGGTATTTGGAACAGATGATCCGACAGAGGTTGGCAAACTGTTTCAGGACTACAGTACAATTCTGACAACGGCACAGACCTTAAAAGATGCAGGTTACCGCATTTTTGCTTCCGATGCTGAAATCAACTACTTCTCCGGAGATTCCGCATGGGTAGCAGATGATACATTAAACGTAGATCAGGCCAGATATGACTATATGGATCTTTGCGTGAACTTATACCAGAACGATCTGACCGCATATGCAAACCAGTGGTCAACACCTTGGTATCAGGCTATGAGCGGCCCTATCCCAATCCTGACCGCAGACATCCAGAACTACACCGATGATTCTGTAAACGTTTGGGATTCTACCGAATTTGCAGAGGCAACCAAAGATATGGACACGACAGAAGTATTCGCATACGGACTTCCTTCCTGGGGCGTACTTACTATGAGAGATAACGTTGGCGATACATCCGGACAGTGGGGTGTTTGCGCAGGACCTTCTTACGGATTCGGCGGTGGTACTTATATCGGTATTTCTTCTCAGTCTGAAAGAAAAGACCTTGCATGGGATTTCCTGAAATTCTGTACGCTGGATGAGGATACGTCAAACTGGTGGATCGATGCATCCGAGGGCGATACGGTTTCTCTGAAATCTGTACTGGAAGCACATAAAGATGATGCAAATGAAATATACGGCGGCGAGCAGTTATACAAATTCTGGCTGGATCAGGCAGAAGGCATTGATTACTCCAAAGTAACCCGTTATGACAAGGCAATCGGGGATGCATGGGGCAATGCAATCAGCGCAATCAAGACCGGAGAAAAATCAAAAGAGGATGCGATCAGCGGATTCTATGATGAAGTAGAAGCAACCTATCCGGAACTTACAATCAACAGAGAGTAAGAACGTGATAATTGGTTTCGGCGGGCAGTCAGCCCGCCGAAGCTGAACGAAATTGGAGGTAATAAGAATGGCTAAGAATCAGGTAATGACGAAAACCAGAAAGAAAAACAGAAATAATGTAGCCTATTTCTTTGTTTTGCCTTTTGTTGCTGTCTTTCTCATATTCAGTATTTATCCGGTATTTCGCACGTTATATTTGAGCTTTACAAGTTTTAAAGGCTTTGGTGATGCGGCTTTTTCAGGATTGGAAAATTACAAAAGAGTATTAACAGATAAGTTTTTCTGGAGAGCATTGGGCAACACCTGTAAGATTTGGGGTGTGAACATTGTTGTGCAGTTGGGATTGGCATTCCTTTTAACGATTATATTCAGTGATATCAAATACAGAATCAAAGGACTCGGCATCTTTCGTGCATTATTTTATCTGCCAAACTTAATTGCATGTACATCCGTTGCATTCCTGTTTAAAACACTACTCGACTGGAAATTCGGATCGGTAAACCAGATTCTGGTAAATTCCGGAATCACAAGTACGGCAATTAACTGGCTTGGCTCTACATCGACGGCACCGTATGTGATATCCTTCATCAGTGCATGGATGTGGTTTGGTAATTCTTTCATTGTCCTGATGGCAGGCGTACAGGGAATTCCGAAGGACTATTACGAAGCTGCAGCCATAGATGGTGCAGGGAGATGGAAGGTATTCGGCAGGATCACACTGCCTTTGTTGAAACCGATTCTGCTCTATGTGTTCGTCACTTCCCTGATCGGCGGACTGCAGATGTTTGATCTTCCGTTTTTGATGGCAGACGGCGGAACAGCCGGAAATCCTTCCGGAACCTTACAGACAGCCGTTATGTATCTCTATAAATTTGGATTCCAGACAAGACAGGTGGGATATGCGTCGGCAATCGCCTATACGCTGTTCTTTATCATCCTGATCGTTTCCATCATACAGTTTAAACTGCTGGGTTCAAAGGAGGATTAGCATGAAAACCATGACAACAAAAATAAATAAGACATTGTTATACCTGTTTTTAATACTGCTTTCCGTTCTTTGCCTCCTGCCTTTTTTGCTCATGATCGTGAATGCCACCAGAAGCGGTGTGGAAATTACAAAATCCTTCACACTGCTTCCGGGAAAAAGCCTGAAAGAAAACTGGGGGACGGTTTCGAATTATTTTAACCTGTTTCAGGGCTTTGCGAACAGCTTAAAGGTGGCAGTTCCGGCCACGATACTGACCGCTTACTTTTCTGCGATTACCGCATATGCGATGGCAATCTATAAATTTAAAGGAAACAGCCTGTTATTTAAGATCATCGTAGTGTTTATGATGATACCGGCACAGTTGAGCCTGATCGGTTTCTACAATTTGTGTACGAAACTGCATCTGGTCAACACCTACATCCCTTTGATCCTGCCGGCAGTCGCGGCACCGGGAATTGTATTCTTCCTGAGGCAGTATGTGCAGGCAACGCTCTCAAAGGCACTGCTGGAAGCTGCAAGAATCGACGGAGCAAATGAATTGCTGATCTTCCACAAAATTGTACTCCCAATCATGGCACCTGGTATTGCGACAATGTCCATCGGCGCGTTTATCGGTAACTGGAACAGTTACCTCGTTCCGTTGATCTTGCTCAATACACCGGATAAATTCACCTTACCGGTTATGATTGCTTCCCTGAATTCTTCCACTGATATACAGGCAAATCAGGGTGCCATATATTTAGCAGTTGCAATTTCAGTAATCCCCATACTGGTTGTATTCTGCTTCTGCTCCAAATACATCATCAGCAGTATTTCTGCCGGCGGTGTTAAAGAATAAAAATCAATTTCACTCTCCTTATATAATAAACAGCAAGACGATACTTCAGACAGGAGTATTGTCTTGCTATTTTCCATATCAGAACAACATGAAAGAAATGAGGGCATTGCATATGACACCATTAAGAGAAACAGAAGAACTGGAAATCATTGATTTTCCGCAGGAAGATTATATGCCGCTGAAGGATTACGGGTCCTGGCGGGTAGCCGTTTTAAAATATTGCAAAAATACCGAGCTGTCCAGAATCGACTGGATGCAGAAACACAATGAGACCGATGAAGTATTTGTACTGCTGAATGGGAGATGTACACTGATACTGGCAGAGGACGGAAAAATGCCCAATCATTTCAGAGCGATTGAAATGCAGCCGCACAGATTATATAATATAAAAAAAGGAAACTGGCATAATCATATACTGGATGCGGACGGAGAGGTACTGATCGTGGAAAATCAGAACACCTCAGATGAAAATTCGCCGGTATATCGCATGACAGAACAGGATATTTCTCAGATGAGACAGGCTGTAAAGGCCTACTGATTGAGGGCAGGGTAAGGAGAGAAGGATGAAGCAGAGAATGATGGCGGTACTGATTGCGGTATTGCTTGTGGTGGCATTGGGTTTGGCAGTCAGGGGCGGACTGAATTCTTCGAAACAAAAGGGAACAGCGGAGGAAACGGAGACAGGGGATGCCGGGACACCGGGATGGCAGCTGCATGCCGATGATCCGGTCACACTGGACTGGTATGTGAATTACTCGTGGTTTACCTCAACCTGGGGAGAAAATCTGGTATCAAAGACTATTACGGATGAAACCGGAGTCAGCATCAACTTTATCACACCGACCGGAAATGAATCGGAGAAGCTGAATGCGCTGATTGCATCGGATTCTCTGCCGGATCTGATTACGATCGGCTGGTGGGAGCCGCAGGTAAACGAGATGATACAGGGCGACATGGTCTATGCCCTAAATGAACTGGCGGACAAATACGATATGTATTTCTGGCAGGTGAGCAATCCGGAGACCGTGAACTGGTATACACAGGAGGATGGGAATATTTACAGCTATCCGAATTCTTCCTTTACTGCAACGGATTTAGAGGAGCATGACAACATCGGTTCCAATGAGACATTTCTGGTGCGCAAGGATATCTATGAGGCCATCGGAAGCCCGGATATGACAACAACGGAGGGTTTTAAAGCGGCTGTGGAAAAGGCGGCGCAGATGTTCCCGGAGGTAGATGGGGAACCACTGATTCCGGTCGGAGCCCATGTGTTTAACAATGAAGGGAATGTATCCTTTGACAAATATCTGATGAATTTCCTTGCGATTCCATATGAAAAGGATGGGAAGGTGTACGACCGGTATACGGATACGGACTACATCGCATGGCTGAAAATGTTTCGTGAACTGGGACAGGAAGGGCTGCTTTTGGATGATATTTTTATCGATCAGCGGACACAGATGGAGGAAAAGCTCACACAAGGCAGATATTTCTGCATGATCTATCAGTATACCGACATGGCGGCACAGCAGAAAGAGCTGTATGCAAATGATCCCGACAGTATCTATATGGCGGTGGACGGACCGAAGAATGCAGCAGGAGATGATTATCAGCTGCCGACGACCGGTATCAACGGTTGGACGATTACCCTGATTTCAAAAAACTGCAGTCACCCGGACCGGGCAATCCAGTTTATGGATTATCTGATGAGTGAGCATGGGCAGATGTTGACTTATCTTGGTGTGGAGGGAAAGACGTACGATATGGCAGACGGAAAACCGGTGATAAAGGAAGACGTCCAGAAATTGCTTAATACGAACCGTACCACATACGATCAGCTGTATGGGGCAGACGATACCTACTGGATGCTGCAGAACAATGTCATACAGCTCCAGTGGAAGCAGGACTCCTCAGAACCGATGGCGCAGCTGGAAGAATGGTCTTATCCATATGCCATTTATAACGGACAGTATGATTCACTGCTCCCATCGGATTCCCAGGTGGCCCATGCGGATACGATGATAACGGAGTTGTGGAGTAAGACGCTTCCGGAACTTCTGCTGGCAGGTTCAGAAGAACAGTTCGACCAGATCCTTTCCGATTTCGTACAAAAACGGGAAGCACTTGGCTATGAAGATGTGGAACAGGTAAAAACGGAACTCATGATGGAAGCAAAGGAAAAGCTTGGACTAGAATAAGCGGGGCGGTAGGAGCATGAAAAGAGGACTGGAGAAACAATTCGGCGGATTAAAACTCAATATCAAATTCACACTGGTAATTTTATTGTTTGTCATTATTCCGATTATCGTCTGCGGTGCGGTGCTGTTTTCCAACATGAGGCGGAATGTGGTCAATGAGAATGTCAATTATATGCAGTACACGATGGAACGCAATCAGGATAATATCCAGACAAACATCGATTCCGTCAATATGACCACACAGTTTTTTCTCAGCGATGCCGCGCTGCTGAATATACTGAACCGCTCCGTGACCGGTGAAACCATGACAACGGAAGAACTGATGCAGTTTTACAATACGGACATCGCTTCTCTGGAGCGGCTTGTTAACAATAATCCGCTGCTGTATGGGGTCCGTGTCTATGCGGTCAATGACAATGTGCAGGAGATGATGCCGATTCTTTATCGGAATTCCAGAATGAAGAAACTGTCCTGGGCGGAAAAGGAAAATTCTGCCGGTTGGAATTACAACTACCGGGATCTGATCTTTAACAATCTGGAACTGGATACCACTCGGAAAATCGTATCCCTCGTGACGCCGGTGACCGACTATGAGAATGGAACGATCGGAACGATTGAAGCGGCAATGACCATGCAGAGCATGTTTCCGGCGCTCTATGAGGGAATGGAAAATGAATGGAGCTGTTTTGTCACGGATGACGGAAATATATATTTCGGCGACAACGAACAGGAGAATTCCAGGCAGCTGATCGAAGCGGAGCTTGGGGATGATATCAGCAGAGATAAGATCACGACCTATTTTAAAAAGAACGGTTCGCAGCAGCTGGTCATTTCCTACATGTATGTCCGGGAGCTTGGAGGAACACTGTTTTCGGTTCAGAATATCACGGAAAATATCAACCGGGTATATCAGATGCGGAATATGTTCATCGCAGTCATGGTCGTGATTGCGGTCATGCTGACCTTTTTGATTAACCTGATCGTAAAGCACCTTCTGAAACGGTTTTATGCGATTTTAAAGTCCATCCGAAATGTACAGAAAGGAAATCTGGATATTGTCATCGAAGACTGCGGCACCGACGAAATGGGAGAACTCGGGACACAGATCAACAAGATGCTTTCGCGTATCCGCCAGCTGATGGACGATAATATCAAGCGGGAGATTCTGGTCAAGAATTCTGAAATACGGGCGTTGCAGAACCAGATCAATGCACATTTTATCTACAACGTCCTGGAATCGGTCAAAATGATGGCGGAGATCGATGAGGAATATGCGATTTCGGATGCCATTACGTCACTGGGAAAACTGCTCCGCTACAGTATGAAATGGGTTTCCGGCAATGTGCTGGTGGAGGAAGAGCTGGAATATATCCGGAATTATCTTGCACTGATCAATCTGCGCTTTGATTATGAAATCTATCTCTCTTTGAACATTCCGGAACTTATTTTAAAGCAGGAGATTCCCAAAATGTCACTGCAGCCGGTTGTAGAAAATGCAATCTACCATGGAATTGAGCAGATGGCGGAAGATACTAATATTTATATCAAAGGCATACTTGACGGGGAAGACTGCATGATAGAGATTACGGATGCAGGAAAGGGTATGAGCGAAGAGGAAGTTGAGAATCTTCGGAAAAAAATAGCGGGTGAGATAGAGACAAGCGGCGGTTCCGGAAACGGAATCGGACTGAAAAATGTGCAGGACCGCATACACATGGCATTTGGGGAAGGATATGGAATCGGAATTGCTTCTATGCTGGGCTGTTATACGAAGATTCGCATCCGGATACCGTTAAAACGCCATGTGGAGGAAAGCGGTCGTGCTGTGAAACGGAATCCGGACAGGGAGGCAGAAGTATGAAAACAGTTTTAATCGTGGAAGATGAAAAGATGATTCGCCAGGGAATTAAGACAATGGTACAGCGAAGCGGCGTTCCGGTGGAGGTCATTATGGAATGCAACAACGGGGAAACGGCGCTTGAAATACTGCGGGATCAGAAAATCGACGTCATGTTTACCGATATCCGCATGCCGAAGATGGATGGAATTGAATTGGTTCAGAAAATGCAGGAGTTAAAGCATAAACCGCTTACGGTAGCCGTCAGCGGATATGATGATTTTTCCTATGCGGTCGAAATGATGCGTCAGGGTGTGCGGGAGTATATTTTAAAACCCGTAGAGCGCCAGAAAATACAGGAAGTTCTGGAGAAACTGGAAGGGGAGATCCGGGACAGCCACAAAAGCGATCAGGCGAGCCTGAAGATCGGACATCAGCAGCTCAAATACCTGATGCTCGATGAGAAAGTGACAAAAGAAGAGCTGTGTACACTGCAGGAGGAGTGTGATAAGAACTTCTGCCGGGGCAACTATTATGTATGCTGCCGCAATACCGGAAGACTGGATAAGGCGCGTGACCAGTACATCTATCTGCAGAATGTGGAGGAAAATGATATTTTTATCGTGCCGGAAGATAATCTGGGGCTGCTTCTGAAGAATGAGCTGGTGCATGAATATGCAGGGATCAGTGCCAAGCACAGCGGGATTGGTGAACTGCCCGGCGCATACAAAGAAGCTCTGCGTGCAAGACATCAGGCGTTTTGTGTAAATCAGGAATCCGTGCGCTTTAACACCATGAACAAACGGATTCCAAAGCAGATGATGGAAGATGCGGCGAGAAGGATTGCACCGGAGGAACGCCTGCAAAGAGTGCAGCTGCTGGGCACGGATAAAACAGATGAGGTCATAAGGGTCTGGAACGGATTCTTTCATGCTGCAAAAAATGCAAGTCTGCAGGAGGGGGATTTTGAAACCGGAATCCAGCATTTTTTTGAGGACATTGCAAAGACGTATCGGAATATTCTGAGCGAAGAAATGGAAAAAATTAATGAACTGAGGGAAATCTGGAAGTTTTCCTGCCTCGATGATTACGAGGAGGAGTTCATGGATTGGCTGCTGGCATTTCATGATAAAATCAACAGCCAGTTTGACAGCAATAAAAATAAGCAGAAGATACAGCAGGCAGTTGCCTATATTCGGGATAATTATTTCAATGACCTGAATATGGCGGTCGTATCTAACTATATTTCCATGAACTACTCACTGTTTTCCTATTCGTTCAAGCAATATACCGGAAGTAATTTTGTCAACTATCTGAAAAATATCCGGATGGAGGAAGCGAAAAAACTTCTTGCCGAGACCGATATGCGTGTCATTGAGATCAGCCAGAAGGTCGGCTACGATAATGAAAAGCATTTTATGAAAATATTCAAAAATTCCTGCGGTGTTTCTCCGAGTGAATACCGGAAGAATATGAAACTCGAATAGAAAAATGCACTGCTTTGCAATTTCCTGCAAGGCAGTGCATTTTTTATGAATTCTTTCGAAAAACCGAGTGTTCTTTGCCTTTTTTCTGATAGTACATATTCTGGTCTGCAAGCCGGAACAGGTCATGGATCTGTTCCTCCGTGAAGCTGCTGTCCGGCAGGGCAGCGGCATATCCGCTGCTGGCAGAAATATTATATTTTTTACTGCTCAGGCGGTTATAATTGTCCAGATATTTTCCGACATCGGCAATCAGGCGGTCTGCGTCCGTCTCACTGTAGCCTCTGGTCAGCAGATAAAATTCGTCTCCGCTGAAGCGGGCACAGATGTCATCCGGTCTTGCGGAGTTTTCCAGCGCATGCCCGATGACCTGGATGGCGAAATCGCCTTCCTCGTGTCCGTAATTATCATTGATTTGCTTGAGCTCATCCAGATCAAAGAGAAAGCAGGTAATGCGTTCGCGGTTTGAGATGGCGGCATGCAGCAGAAGAGCCCTGCGGTGATTATAGCCATGCTTATTATACAATCCGGTCAGGGCGTCTTTCATATAAATATCCTCCAACCGGTTCACCAGCAGTCCCGTGCTCTTGGCTTTACAGATGCTCTGGAGCATCTGATTGATATTCATCAGCCAGTGTACCAGCTGAAAATGGTATTCAATGCGGTTGTTTTCGTAAGCGAGCGCAACATAGCCGAATTCCCGATCTTCAAAAAACAGCGGTGTGTAGATATATGCAGATTCGGATTCCTTATAGATGTGCTCCGGGAGCAGAGAGGATTTCTTGAAACTGCACTCCGGAAGGCGTTTCCCCTCCCGCATGGCAAGCTTGACCAGAATCGTGTCCGCACTGATACGCTCCGCTTCATTCTCCGTAATCTCCAGAATATGATTGGAAACGGAATCCCAGTTGGCGTAAAGGCACAGATAGAATTCCCTGCAGTGCTCGATTTCGCTGATATATTTTTCCAGCAGATCCGCCCCTTCGTCAATGTCACTGATTCCCTGAAATGCGGCCGACATGCGCATGGAACCCAGAATGGAATTCTCCAGATTCGTGATCCGTCCGGTCAGTTTTTGTGCAAAAAAGACGGGATTCGGATTGGAACATTTCTGACAGCCGCAGGAATTACCGATCATTGCGTGCGCCCTGACGGTCGTGACCGGAGGAATTTCCGCTCCCTGTATTCGGTGGATCAGCTGTTCCACGGCTGCGGTACCGAGCGTATATACAGGAAAGGAAACGGTTGTCAGAACCGGCGTCACATTGTGGCCGTCAGGTGTGTCGTCGCATCCGGTGATGGCGATGTCTTCCGGTATCTGGTAGCCGCTGGAAAAAGCAGCCATCATAAAAAGCAGAGCCATGCGGTCGTTGTAGCAGACAACGGCATCGAGCTTGCCCTTTTTCTCAAAAAAAGAAAGCGCGGTAGCAGCGGAATCATCGCTGTAGTTTCCGATAAAAACATCGTGAGAGCCAACCGCCAGACCATTGTCCTTCATGGCACTTCGGAAAAAAGCCTCCCGCTGGTCTGAGAAGAATAATTCTTCCCTGCATCCCAGATAACAGATGCGTCGGTATCCATGCTCAGAAATCAAGTGCTCGGTCAATTCTCTTGTCGTCGAATTGTTCTCCAGAGATATGGCCGGAAAATGCAGGTCATAGACAGCAATTTCAATAATCGGACAGGTGCAGGATGCCTGCAGGTTCGCCAATATCTTTGATTTCAGTTCAGCGGATGGGTATGTTTCAGAAGCGAAAATCACACCATCCAGACTGTCATAGTTTGGAACACGCAAAATGCTCTCTTCCCCGATTCCATAGGTACCGAGATTCTCACCGTCCATCGATGTGAAAATCTCAGCCGTATATCCATATTCCAGTGCCCTGTCGATGATTCCCTGGCAGACCTGTCTCTGATAATAGCCAAAGATATGCGAAATAAAAACACCAATCCGTTTTGTATGATACATCCCCAAATACCTCCAACGAAATTCTTATCCGTTCTTAAAATCCCTATGTCCTATTTTACGTGAAAAATGTAGATTTTACAATAGATTCGGGCTTTGAAATATGGTAATATAAAAAATAAACCAAGGAGGAGCAGTGGAATGCCAAAGTCATATAATCAGAAACTGAAACTTCTGTATCTCATGCAGATGCTGGCCGAGCGGACGGATGAAGCACATCTTCTTTCTATGCAGGAGATTCTGGGCGGACTGTCCCAATATGGAATCACAGCAGAGCGTAAAAGTATCTATGATGATATACGGACCCTGCAGGATTACGGGATGGACATCCTGGTGACGTCCGGTAAAAATGGCGGCTATTACCTTGCAGGAAGGGATTTTGAACTGCCGGAACTGAAACTTCTGGTGGATGCCGTGCAGTCCTCCAAATTTATTACAGAAAAGAAATCCAGAGAACTGATCGGAAAGCTGGAAAAGCTGGTCAGCCGTCACGAGGCAAAGCTGCTGAACCGCCAGGTGGTAGTGACGAACCGCAATAAGACGATAAACGAGAATATTTACTATAATGTAGATATGATTTATAATGGAATTGCACAGAATGTAAAGATCCGTTTCCAATATTTTGAGTGGACCGTTTCAAAGGAGATGAAACTGCGGAAGGACGGCGGGTTTTATGAAGTCAGTCCGTGGATACTGACCTGGGATGATGAAAATTATTATCTGATCGCCTATGATGAAGAGGCGGGAATCATCAAGCATTTTCGTGTGGATAAGATGCTGAATATCGCGCTGACCGACACAACCCGGACAGGCAAGAGCCAGTTTGAAAACTTTGATATCGCCGGATATTCCAATAAGACTTTTGGGATGTTTGCCGGGGAAGAAGAGACTGTGACCCTGCTGTGTGAAAACCGGCTGATCGGAATTATCATAGACCGGTTTGGACAGGAGGTACGCGTCCGCAAGATCGATGAAACGCATTTTCGAACAAGAATACATGTTGCACTCAGCCCGCAGTTTTATGGCTGGCTGTGCGGTCTTGGTTCCAATGTAAGGGTCGTGGAGCCGGAACACGTTGCACAATCATACCGGAACTATCTAAAGACGATTCTGGAGTGTTACTGAAGGAGAGATAGGATGGAGAAAGAGGCACAACTGCGTGAGAACTGCTGCAAGAGCTGCGGCAGAATGCTTCCGCCGGCTTATAACAGGGAATACTGCCCAAACTGTGAAGAATTGCAGCTGTTCGGTGCCGTGCGGGATTACATACGCGCCAATGAGGTGAATGAATACGAAGTGGCAGAACATTTTCATATTTCAGTCCGTCTCGTAAAAGATTGGATACGGGAGGGCCGGATCGAATACAAGGAGCACGGAGAAAAGAGCATCGGAAGTGCCTACTGTTCCCGCTGTGGCGCAAAAATCAGTTTCGGGACCATGTGCACGAAGTGCATAAAACTTCTCAACGGCGAGAATCAGCCGAGAGGGTTTGCAGCAGCTCCGGATCAGGAAGAAGAAAAAATGCATTTCTTTGATCGGGATTAGGACGCGTAACAGGTGCCATAATTTTATTTTCAAAAAAACACACTGATCTAAAAAAAGATATCTATTTCCTATAATTTTATTTCCTCATAATTAGACTGAAACAATGATGTTTATCAGAAGGAGGTCTGATTATGGGGAATTTTTGTAATTTCACAAAACGGGCAGGTGCGCTGTTTTTATCGGCAACAATGCTAAGCACTCTGATTACGCCGGACATGGCAGTCTATGCGGCGGAAGGGGACAGTGTTGCGGCGGCAGAACCGGTGCAGAATATCACATCCGGACAGGGAGAGGACACCAGATACTGGAATCTTTCCTGGAGCGATGAGTTTTCGAACGGTGCGCTTGACACCAGTAAGTGGAGTTATATGGTCGGAACCGGAGCGGAATATTCCGGAAACGGCTGGGGGAATAATGAACAGGAGTATTATACGGACGGCGAGAACGTCAGCTTTGTAACCGCAGATGACGGAAACGGGGGAAGTGCGGACTGTCTGGAGATTACCGCAAAGAAGACGACGGATGAGAATAAGGCGCAGTACGGGGGAAAAGCGTATACTTCCGCACGTCTTTGGACCATGGATGATTCCGCAAATCCGGGCGGAACAAAGACAACAAAATATGCAAAAAAATACGGACGCGTGGAAGCGAGAATCCGTATCGACGGTGGGGGAACCGGATTGTGGCCGGCATTTTGGATGATGCCGGAAGATGATGTATACGGAACCTGGGCGGCATCCGGAGAACTTGACATCATGGAAGCCAGAGGAAGCAATACCGGCGCTGTGGACGGAACGATTCACTATGGAAGCCAGTGGCCGAATAACAAATCGATCGGCGGGCATTACAGCAGCGACCTGGCGGGGTACGATGAGAATTTCACGACACAGGAATGGCATACCTATGCGGTAGAATGGCTGCCGGGGGAGATTCGGTGGTACATGGATAACCAGCTGTTTTATAAAACCAGTAATTGGTATTCGACAACGGACAGCAATGCGGCAAACTTTACCTATCCCGCACCGTTTGATCAGAATTTTTATATTCTGCTGAATCTGGCAGTGGGCGGAAATTATGACGGCGGAGCACTGGACACCAGCTGGGATTCGGCAAATATGCTTGTCGACTATGTCCGTGTCTATGATCTCGCAGACAGCTCCTATCAGACAGTTGCCTACGATGAAAATGTAGCGGCGCCGGAACAGGAAGCAGATGATCATCTGGTAAGCGGAACGATCAATGAGACGAATTATGCAGGCTCTGACCTGTCGTCTTACAAAAAGACAACTTCCTATCCAGACGAAGCGGACAGGAGCAGCTGGTTTGTTTCCGAGCTGGAAAATGGGGCCGCGAACGTGACGATGGACAACGATGCGCTCAAGGTCAATGTGACGAACGGAGGAAATCAGAATTACAGTGTACAGTTGATTCACAATGTTCCGCTGACAAAAGGATACCGGTATGTCATGACATTCAAGGCAAAGGCGGATACCGCGAAGACGATTACGTCCAAGTTTGGAAATATCGGGGGTTATCCGGCGTATTCGGATACCTACAACGTGGATTTGACGACCGGCTGGAAAGAGTACACGTATGTATTCGATATGGCGTCTGCGACCGATGCGGACGGGCGTATTGAATTTAATATGGGGCAGACAACGGGAGCCTGCTATTTTAAAGATTTTTCGATTATTTCAACGGGAAAGACGCCCAAGCAGGACCCGGATGCGGCAAAAACACCGCTTTCCGATGGGAATCACATCTATAATGGCACGTTTGATCAGGGAACGGGGAGAACCGGTTACTGGAACGCATTTGAGAATACGATGATGTCGGTGGATTCTTCGGTGAGAGAACTGGAGATTGCAGGAACGGCAGATACCTCCGGCGTTTTCCAGAGAGGAATGAATCTTTTGCAAAGCGACAGCTATCAGCTGACGTTTGATGCCAAGGGTCCGGCGTCCGGGAATATCACGGTAAAACTTCTGAGCAAAGACATGCAGACCGTATACGACGAGACAGCGGTAAGCATCGGTACAGAGTATCCATCGGATGCGTATTCCGTCACATTACAGATGCCGGAAGGACAGAGCGATACCGAGGGTGTCGCTGCATTTGTGACCGGGAATCAGACGGTATATCTGGACAATGTGCGGATGATCCGGACAACAAACAATAATCTGGACTGGTCCGCAATCGACATGTGGCCGCTCTATAATTATGACTTCTATAATGGAAAAGACGGCTGGAATATCTGGAGTGAAACGGGCGGCTGGATCTCTTCGGAGACTTCGGGAGACGGACTTTCGGTCGTGACAAACGTAGAATCGGGTGCAAATTTCTGGTGCGCCGGGATTCAGACGTCTGCAATGAAATTTACCGGCGGTGTGCCGTATGCGATTACTCTGAATCTGAATGGGAATGTCGCAAAGAAAATTAAAATTGAAACACCGGACGGAACACAGACAGACTATTCCTTTGCAGCCGGAACCAATCAGCTGGTCATTCCGTTTATACCTTCGAATGATATCAGCGGCAAGGTCACACTTTATCTCGGTGTGGAAAGCGGGGAATATCACTTTACATTAAACAGCATTGAAGCAGGTGTCGACACCGGGAAACTGACCGTACCGGATGGATATGCGAAGCCGGGCAGTGTCCGCTCTGCGGGAGATGTCAAAGCAGGGAATGATTTTGTAATCGAGCATAACGATAATACATGGGCATCCGCGATCACAACCGCCTATGTCAACGATCAGGCAATTGATGCTGCGCTTGTCGATACATCGGAAAGCGGAAAGATCAAAATCAACGGCAGTATCATTCCGGATGAAGGAAGCTACAGCATCAAATTCGATGCCGCCGGCTATACACAGACCAAGAACATCGTACAAAAGGCATTGTCTTCCGATGGAAATGTGATTGTAAATGGGAAATTTACCGAGAATGCGGACGGTTGGACGAACTGGTTCAACGGAACGGGATCTCTTTCCGTGGAAGATGGGCAGGCTGTTATGAAAGTGACCGGAAATGCCGGCAATAACTGGGACTGCCAGTTGAAGCAAAGCGGAATCGGGTTAAGCGCGAGCAGCTATTATGTATTGTCTTTTGAAGCATATTCGGATATTGAAAGACCGCTGGATCTGGAATTTAGCGGAATTGGAACAGCATCAGCAACCAGAGTAAATCTGACAACGGAGAAAAAAACATACTACATTACATTTTCGGATGTGGCAGCAACAACCAGTGCATCAATTTTATTTATGGGCGGAAATGTGAACGGCTGTCTGGATGACTTCGCATCTGTCGGTGTGCATCAGATCTATTTCGACAATGTCGTACTTGCGAAGGCGACTGCAGAAGATGTGCAGAATCTGACGCCGGCCAAACTCTCACTTGCAGCACCGGCTGTTTATGGGAAAGATGTCGTACTCAACTATACGGAAAACACCGTATGGGAGAAGAAAAAAATAACCGTATGGGCAGGAGAAACTCAGATTGCAGCTTCGGCGGTTTCGGTCAATCAGAATGACAATACCATTACAATTGACGCTTCTGCATTCACCAAAAAAGGTACCTGGAGCGTAGCAGTACAGGCGGCAGGATATGAAAAGCAGACAATGACGGTCAATGTGATCGGCAGTCTGGAAAATCTTGCGGAAGGAGACTGGTCTGTCTGGTCAGAGGGGGATGAAGCAGGAACATTTACGACAGAAGACAGTGCGATCACTCTGGACTTTGCATCGACGTATGTGTCCCAGTGGGATACGGCAGAATTCTGGTCGATGCAGGCAAAGAAATCAAATATCTGCACCGAAGCGGGAAAGACCTACCAGCTGAGTTTTGATGCAGAGCTGGTCTACGATGACAGCAGCAATACGGCAGACCGCGGATTGATTGTAGAATGCGGTACGCAGTCCGATCAGCACGAATTTGCAATCCATAAGGGAAAAGGAAGCTATACCTACACGGTGACGCCGGAGGCAAGTGATGCGTTCTATCTTTCCTTTATGCTGGGTGCAACGGTAAAGAATGTACCTGCACATACCTTAAAAATCACGAATATCCGCTTTAAAGATGCCAGTCTTACGGAAACGGAGGAACCGCAGGTCGTGAATGCAGCAGTACCGACGATTCTCAAACAGCCGGTTTCGGCATCCTGTTCTTACGGAAAAACGCCGGGAGTTCTGACGGTAACTGCGCAGAGCAGCGATAAGGGAGTATTGAACTATCAATGGTATCAAAACAGTCTTGCAAGTACCAAAGGTGCAAGTGCGATATCCGGTGCTACCACTTCGACCTATCAGCCGGCAAAAACAGCAGTTGGAACTTCCTATTATTACTGTGTGATACAGAATGTCAATACGGCAGTGAACGGTAATAAAACCGCATCCTGCAACAGCAGTATCGTTTCGCTTACGGTAAAAAAAGCTTCCAATGCCATCAGTGGAGTGTCAACAGGCTATACAAAGACTTATGGAGATCAGGCATTTACCTTAAAGGCCAAGGGAACCGGAAACATCACCTATGTATCTTCCGATACCAAGGTTGTAAAGATCGGGAAAACAACCGGAAAAGTCACGATTGCCGGATATGGAAAAGCAACGGTGAAAATCGTGGCAGCAGGAAACGGCAATTATCAGTCCGGCAGCAAGTCTATTACGATTACGGTGAAGCCGGGAAAAGAGAAGACAACCAGCCTGAAGTCGGCGAAGTCCAGCTATATGACGGTGAAATGGGCGAAAGACAGCAGAGCAACCGGTTATCAGATCGAATATTCCACAAATAAAAACTTCAAGAGCAGCAAAGTTGTAAGTGTTGGTAAGAACACGACTGTGTCCAAATCAATCAAGTCACTGAAAGCAGGAAAGAAATACTATGTCCGGGTACGTGCCTATAAGACATCGCAAAATGCGAAGATCTATGGCTCCTGGAGCACGGTAAAAACAGTGACCGTAAAAAAATAAAAATATAGGAAAAATAAAAAGAGCGGTCTTCAATTAGGAGACCGCTCTTTTTCATTATTTCTTATTTTTACATACAACCGATGCTTTGACAAATCCCTTAAAAAGCGGATGCGGACGATTCGGTCTGGATTTCAGTTCCGGATGTGCCTGTGTGGCAACAAACCAAGGATGATCGGAAACCTCTGCCATTTCAACGATTCTTCCGTCTGGAGAAAGACCGCACAGTTTCATTCCCTTTTCGGTTAGAATGTTGCGGTAGTCGTTGTTTACCTCGTAACGGTGACGATGTCTCTCGTGGATTGTCGTCTCTCCATAAACGGCAAAAGCTTTGGAAGTCTCGTCCAATACACACGGATAGGAACCAAGCCGCAGTGTGCCGCCGATATCTTCGATACCGTCCTGATCCTGCATCAATGCGATGACCGGGTGTGTGGTCTTCGGATCGAATTCGGTACTGTGCGCATCATGGAATCCGCACACGTGTCTTGCATATTCAATAATCGATACCTGCATGCCAAGGCATAGTCCAAGGTATGGAATCTTGTTCTCTCTGGCATATCTTGCTGCGCTGATCATACCCTCCACGCCTCTGTCTCCGAAGCCGCCAGGTACAATAATGCCGTCTGCATCGCCAAGATATTCTGCTGCATTTTCATCGGTCAGTAATTCCGAATCCACCCAGCTGAGATTTACGGTGGCACGTTCAGCTATTCCGCCGTGTTTTAAAGCCTCCACAACGGAGATATAAGCATCGTGAAGCTGGGTATATTTTCCAACGAGAGAAATGTTTACTTCCTGCACCGGGTTGCGGAGTGCATCGACCATCTGTGTCCAGTCGGCAAGATCCGGAGCCGGACATTCAAGATGCAGAGATTCGCATACAACGCTTGCAAGGTTTTCTTTTTCCATGGCGAGTGGAGCTTCATACAGATATTCCACATCCAGATTCTGGAGTACATGGTTATTTGGCACATTACAAAACAGAGCAATTTTATCCTTCAGTTCCTGATCAAGCGGCTGTTCGGAACGGCAGACAATCACATCCGGCTGGATTCCCATGCCCTGAAGCTCTTTTACGCTTGCCTGTGTCGGTTTCGTCTTCAGTTCACCGGAGGCCTTGATATAGGGAATTAAAGTAACATGAATCAGGATGGCATTTTCATGTCCGACTTCGTGCTGAAACTGACGGATGGACTCCAGGAAAGGCTGGCTCTCGATATCCCCGACGGTTCCGCCGACTTCGATGATGGCGATATGGGTCTCGTCCGAAGTAAAGTTGCGGTAAAAACGGCTTTTAATCTCATTGGTAATATGCGGGATGACCTGTACGGTTCCGCCGCCAAAATCTCCGCGGCGTTCTTTCTGCAATACGGACCAGTATACCTTACCGGTAGTAACGTTGGAATTTTTGGTTAAGCTTTCGTCGATAAAACGCTCATAGTGACCGAGATCGAGGTCGGTTTCCGCACCGTCATCCGTGACAAATACTTCACCGTGCTGAATCGGGTTCATCGTACCCGGATCAATGTTGATATATGGGTCAAATTTCTGCATCGTGACCTTAAAGCCTCTTGCTTTGAGAAGACGGCCAAGGGATGCTGCGGTAATGCCTTTTCCAAGTCCTGATACAACGCCGCCAGTGACAAAGACGTATTTTACAGACATTTTAAATCCTCCTTAAGATGTGTACTTATATATTGAGTATATGTGTGAAATTGAGACAGACCGACAGTACCACCGTCGGTCTTTCCTAATTTTTTTCAATCAAAATCCATTATACAACGAGTCATGGAATAAATCCACTCGTTTTTTTGTATAATTTTTGGTAAAAATAAGACCTGTCTTTAGAGAAAGTTTATAAATATAAGGAAAAGTTCATACAGTACATATTGATTTATAACAATCAATTACATATAATAGAAACTATATCTGATGCCCCGGGCATTGGAAAGTCGTGACTACGGAGGAAAGAATGGATAACCAGAGATATAATGGCGGCAATAACAGAAATGGCAATAATGACAATAATCCAAACGGTGGGAATAAGAAAAACGGACAGATGATACTGATGTTTATACTGATTACACTGGTTGCACTGTTTGTCATGACACTTCTGAGCAAGTTCAGTGCCCAGATGACCATGCAGAAAATTACTTATAACAAATTTATAGAGATGGTAAAGGATGACAAGGTAGACAGCGTGGAGATTACTTCCACACAGTATAATATAACACCGAAGTACAGCGATGACGATCTGATTCATGTGACTTATTATACCGGAGTTCTCGAAGACGACACGCTGCTTCCGTTGCTGGAAGAACATGACGTTGAAATCGATCCGGAGATTCCGAGCGGAACAAGCGCCATCATCTATAATATACTTAGCATATTGATTCCATTGGCACTGGTATGGGTGATATTTGGTCTTGTCATGCGTAAGATGGGATCCGGCGGCGGCATGATGGGCGTCGGCAAGAGCAATGCAAAAGTCTATGTGGAGAAAGAGACAGGTGTTACGTTCCGTGATGTGGCCGGACAGGATGAAGCAAAGGAATCTTTGCAGGAAGTCGTCGATTTCCTGCACAATCCAAAGAAATACCGTGAGATCGGTGCGAAGCTTCCAAAAGGAGCGCTTCTGGTAGGACCTCCGGGAACCGGTAAGACCTTACTGGCAAAAGCAGTTGCGGGTGAGGCGAAAGTGCCGTTCTTTTCACTGGCAGGTTCCGATTTCGTGGAGATGTTCGTCGGTGTGGGTGCATCCCGTGTGCGTGATCTTTTCAAAGAAGCCCAGAAGCAGGCACCATGTATTATTTTCATTGACGAGATTGATGCGATCGGTAAGAGCCGTGATACCAGATTCGGCGGCAATGATGAGCGGGAACAGACGTTAAACCAGCTTCTCGCAGAGATGGACGGATTTGATACCTCCAAAGGACTTTTGATTCTGGCAGCAACAAACCGTCCGGAAGTACTGGATAAAGCATTGCTTCGTCCGGGGCGTTTTGACCGGCGTATCATCGTTGACAAACCGGATCTGAAAGGAAGATTGGAGACACTGAAAGTGCATTCCAAAGAAGTCCATATGGATGAAACGGTTGATCTGGATGCACTTGCACTGGCAAGCGCGGGTCTCGTTGGTTCCGACCTTGCCAATATGATCAATGAGGCTGCAATCAATGCCGTAAAACACGGCAGACAGTTCGTCAATCAGAAAGATCTGTTTGAGGCATTTGAGATTGTGGCAGTCGGCGGCAAGGAAAAGAAAGACCGTGCCATGAGTAAAAAAGAACGCAAGATTGTTGCTTACCATGAGGTGGGTCATGCAATGGTTACGGCGCTCCAGAAGAATACAGAGCCGGTACAAAAGATTACAATTGTACCAAGAACCATGGGTGCACTCGGATATACCCTGCAGACGCCGGAAGAAGAAAAATTCCTGCAGACAAAAGATGAACTGATCGCAAAAATTACGACTTATATGGCAGGCCGTGCGGCAGAGGAACTGATCTTCCATTCTGCAACCAGCGGAGCTGCAAATGATATTGAGTGTGCGACAAATATTGCAAAAGCGATGATTACACAGTTCGGTATGTCGGATCATTTTGGACTGATGAGTTTGGCTACGGTCGATAACCAGTATCTGGAAGGACGCGCATCCTTAAACTGCGGCGATGAGACGGCGGCACAGATTGATAAGGAAGTCATGATTCTCCTGAAGTCCTGTTATGATGAAGCGACCAGACTGCTGGAAGAGCACCGTGATGCACTGGATCGGATTTCGGAATATCTGTTTGAACATGAGACGATTACCGGTAAGGAATTCATGGATATCTTCCGTGAACTGACCGGAATCAGGGAAGAAAAAGCAGAGAAAGAACCGGAGACTGTAGAAGCAGAAATCGCAGAAGCAGAGACAGCACTGGAAACGAAGGAAACGGTTACGGAGAAAAAAGAAGCAGAACAGGAACACACAGCGGCTGCCGAACCGATCATTGACTTACTTGCAGGTGATGAGGAATAACCATGTTTCAAATTCAGGAAGAACTGAAAAAACTCCCGGATCAGCCGGGAGTTTATATTATGCATGACGCATCGGATGCGATTATCTATGTTGGAAAGGCAATCAGCCTTCGGAACCGTGTGCGTCAGTATTTTCGGGCAAGTCATAACGAGGGAATCAAAAAAGACCAGATGGTGAAAAAAATCCATCGGTTTGAATACATTGTCACAGATTCCGAGCTGGAAGCACTTGTACTCGAATGCAATTTAATAAAAGAGCATCGCCCGAAATATAATACGATGCTTCGGGATGATAAGACGTATCCGTATATTAAGGTGACTCTGGGAGAAGAATATCCCAGGGTCCTCTTTTGTCGTCTGATGAAGAAGGACAAATCCCGCTATTTCGGACCGTATACCAGTGCCGGAGCAGTCAAGGATACGATAGAACTCATTCAAAAGCTCTATCATATCCGTACCTGCAATCGGAATCTCCCAAAAGATACCGGGAAAGAACGGCCGTGTCTGAATTATCATATCAAGCAGTGTGAGGGACCGTGTCAGGGATACATCAGTAAAGAAGATTACAGGAAAAATATCGATGCGGCGCTTGAATTTTTAAACGGTAATTATGCACCCGTAATGAGAGAACTGGAACAAAATATGAAGGAAGCTTCTGAAAAGCTGGAATTTGAAAAAGCGATTGAATACCGGGAACTGCTAAGCAGTGTCGGGCAGATTGCACAGAAGCAGAAGATCACGCAGTTTGACGGAGAGGATAAGGATATTATCGCATTGGCATCGGATGACCGGGATGCGGTGGTTCAGGTATTTTTCATCCGCGGAGGCAAGCTGATCGGACGGGAGCATTTTTATGTTACCATTGCGAATGAAGATACACAGAGGCAGATACTGACGACATTCATCAAACAGTTCTATGCGGGAACACCGTATTTTCCAAAAGAAATTATCCTTCAGGATGAAGTGGATGATATGGACGTAATCAGTGAATGGCTCAGTAAGAAGCGCGGGCAGAGGGTGACACTCCGGGTTCCGGTAAAAGGAATGAAAGAAAAACTCGTAGAGCTCGCCGAGAAAAATGCAAAACTGGTACTCAGCCAGGATAAAGAAAAATTAAAACGCGAAGAGGGAAGGACGATCGGAGCGTTAAAAGAGATTGCAGGATGGCTTGATCTTGAGCAGCTAAGCAGGGTAGAGGCTTTCGATATATCCAATATCAACGGTTTTGAAACGGTCGGTTCAATGATCGTCTATGAAAAGGGAAAACCGCAGCGAAGCGATTATCGAAAATTTAAATTAAGAACAGTTACCGGACCGGATGATTATGCTTCGATGCATGAGGTCCTGACCAGAAGATTTACGCATGGTTTGAATGAGCAGAGGGAACGGCAGGAAAAGAATCTCGATGCCGAGTATGGAAGTTTTACCAGATTTCCCGATCTGATCATGATGGACGGCGGACGCGGTCAGGTGAACATTGCCTGTGCGGTACTGGAAGAGCTTCATCTGAATATTCCGGTCTGCGGTATGGTAAAGGATGATAATCACCGGACACGCGGGTTATACTATCATAATGTAGAAATTCCGATTGATACACACAGTGAAGGATTTAAACTGATTACAAGAGTTCAGGATGAAGCGCACAGGTTTGCAATTGAGTATCACCGGTCATTAAGAAGCAAAAGCCAGGTACATTCGATACTGGATGATATACCGGGAATCGGGCCGGCGAGGAGGAAAGCGCTGATGCGCAGATTTCAGTCCATGGCGGCAATTCGGGAAGCGGATGTGGAAACACTGATGCAGGCGGATTCCATGAATGAGCAGGCCGCACAGTCTGTATACAATTTTTTCCATGGGGATGTTGAAGCAGACCGTTAATTATGCTAAACTGAAAACAGATAGTCACCGAATCGGTGAATGGCAGGAGCTTGGAAATACGATACAGATAAATTCTGGGAAAAGGAGCATTTATGGAAGGCGTAAGCATAGAAAAGGTTGCAAAAAAATTACAATTGAATTTATATACGGAAGGTATGGATTTGAACAAGCACCGTATTATTCTTTCGGATGTAAACCGTCCGGCTTTGCAGCTGAGCGGGTATTTTGAACATTTTGAGCAGTCGCGTGTGCAGATCATCGGTATGGTAGAGTATACGTATCTGCAGCAGTTGGAGGAACATAAAAAGGAAGAAATCTACCGGGAATTTCTCAATTATGATATTCCCTGCGTGATTTTCTGCCGTGATCTGAAACCGGACGGCGTGTTCCTGCGCATGGCAAAGGAGAGCAATGTACCGGTATACGGAACAGGACGGAGCACTTCTGAATTCATGGCGGAACTGATTTATATTTTGAGTGAAGAGCTTGCACCATGCATCACCATTCACGGCGTACTGGTAGATGTCTATGGAGAAGGACTTCTGATCATGGGAGAAAGCGGAATCGGAAAAAGTGAGGCAGCACTGGAATTAATACGAAGAGGCCACCGTCTCGTAACGGACGATGTGGTGGAGATCCGTAAGATCAACGAACATACACTCGTAGGGACTTCCCCTGATATTACCAGATATTTCATCGAACTTCGGGGTATTGGAATTATAGATGTGAAGACACTGTTTGGTGTAGAATGTGTGAAGGAAAAACAGACAATTGATCTTGTCATTAAACTGGAAGACTGGAAAAAGGACAATGAATACGACCGCCTTGGTCTGGAAGAGGAATTTACCGATCTTCTTGGGAATAAGGTAGTATGTCATTCACTTCCGATCAGGCCGGGACGTAACCTTGCAGTCATCTGTGAGGCAGCAGCCGTTAACCACAGACAGAAAAAGATGGGTTATAATGCGGCACAGGAATTATATCGTCGGGTTCAGGAAAATTTACAGAAAAAGGACGAAGACGAATAAAATAGAACAACAGGTTCTGCCAGTAAAGTGACAGCCGAAGGAATGGAGCGCAGATATGGAAAGAGATTTGACTTGGGAAAATTACACAGCAAAAGAGAAAAAAGAAGTTTTTGCATTTGCAGAAGATTACCGCAAATTTATTTCAGAATGCAAAACAGAGCGGGAATGTGTCGCTGAATTTACGAAACTTGCCAAAGCGGCGGGCTGTAAGGACATGGCGGATGTCATTTCCGGAAAGAAAAAGTTAAAAGCAGGCGATAAGGTATATGCCATTAACAGCGGAAAATCTATGGCAATATACGCAATCGGGCAGAAACCAATCGAAGAGGGCATGAATATCCTCGGTGCGCATATTGATTCACCGCGTCTGGATTTGAAGCAGAATCCGATGTACGAGGATACCGGTCTTGCGATGCTGGATACCCATTACTATGGAGGAGTCAAGAAATATCAGTGGGTGACACTGCCGCTTGCCCTGCATGGCGTAATTGTAAAGAAAGACGGAAGTGTTGTGACCGTAAATATCGGGGATAAACCTGAGGATCCGGTATTCGGTGTCAGCGATCTGTTGATTCATCTCGCGGCAGAACAGCTTGCGAAAAAAGGCGATAAGATTATTGAAGGCGAGAACCTGGATATATTGATCGGCAGTATACCGGCAGAAGCAAAAAAAGGGAAAAATGACGAAGAAGTAAAAGAACGCGTCAAGAACAACATTTTAAACATTTTAAAAGAGCAGTACGGGATAGAGGAAGAGGATTTCCTGTCGGCAGAGATCGAGGCGGTTCCAGCAGGAATGGCGAGGGATTACGGTTTTGACCGAAGCATGATCATGGGCTACGGACATGACGACCGCGTATGTGCATATCCTTCTTTTGGAGCAATTCTTCAGATGAAGAAACCGGAACGCACGAGTGTTTGTCTTCTGGTGGATAAGGAAGAAATCGGAAGTGTCGGTGCAACCGGCATGCAATCCCGCTTTTTTGAGAATATGACAGCAGAGGTAATGGATGCGGCGGGTCAGTACAGCGAACTTGCGCTTCGTCGTGCGCTCGGTAATTCCAAGGTACTTTCATCTGATGTGAGCGCAGCCTTTGATCCGAATTATCCGGCAGTCATGGAAAAGAAGAATGCCGCTTACTTTGGAAGAGGAATGGTATTCAACAAGTATACCGGTTCACGCGGAAAATCAGGATCGAATGATGCAAATGCCGAATATGTCGGTTATCTGCGTGCGATCATGGATAAGAATAAAGTATTTTTCCAGACCTCTGAGCTTGGGAAAGTAGATCAGGGAGGCGGCGGAACGATTGCCTATATCCTTGCAAATTACGGCATGGAAGTCATCGACAGCGGCGTGGCAGTGCTGAATATGCATGCACCTTGGGAGATTGTCAGCAAGGCTGATTTGTACGAAGCATATAAAGGATACATTGCTTTCCTGAAAGATGCATAAACAATATATAACAATATAAAAATAAAAAAGATTTGAGGAAGACTTGTGACACCGCATTTTTTAGAAGAATTGAAAAAAGTGATTGCAGCAGAACAGATATTGACTGACGAGCCGATGAGCCGCCACATTACATTTCGTGTCGGGGGACCGGCAGATATCCTGGTACAGCCAAAGGCTGACGAGATGCCTGGAATTATCCGCCTCTGTCAACAGGAACAGATGCCTTATACGATTATCGGCAACGGAAGTAATCTGCTGGTATCAGACCGCGGAATCCGTGGCATGGTTATTGAACTGTCCGGACGGATATCCAATGTCCGCGTGGAAGGCTGCAGCGTTTATGCCGAAGCGGGAGCGATGCTTTCCAAGGTTGCTGTTGCAGCGGCAAAAGCCGGACTTACCGGAATGGAATTTGCTTCCGGGATACCGGGAACAATCGGCGGTGCAGTAGTGATGAATGCAGGAGCATATGGCGGAGAGCTATCACACATCGTAAAAAGTGTGACGGTTCTGGATCAGGAAGGACAGACAAAACGACTGACGGCAGAAGAAATGGATTATGGCTATCGTCATAGCTGTGTCATGGATCACTCCTATATTGTTCTTGAAGCAGAACTGGGACTGAAAGAGGGCGATAAGGAAGTAATCACAGCCTACATGCAGGAACTGACCGACAGACGTGCCCAAAAGCAGCCATTGGAGTATCCAAGTGCAGGAAGTACCTTTAAGCGTCCCCAGGGATATTTCGCCGGCAAACTGATTATGGACGCAGGGCTGAGAGGCTTTTCCGTCGGCGGAGCACAGATATCCGAAAAACACTGCGGATTTGTAATCAACAAGGGAAATGCGACAGCATCAGATATTGTTTCACTGATGAAGCATGTACAGGATGAAGTGAGAAAGCAGTTTGGTGTAGGGCTGGAACCGGAAGTGAGAAAGCTGGGTGATTTTGAATGAAATTTGTAATATTGACAGGGATGTCGGGTGCAGGAAAAAGTACGGCACTTAAAATGATGGAGGATATCGGATTTTATTGTGTAGACAATCTGCCGATTCCTCTGATTGAAAAGTTTGTCGAGCTTTCCAATGCACAGAATGCAGAATTGCAGAAGGTTGCGGTAGGAATTGATATCCGTAACGGGCGCGCACTGGAGGAGCTTCATGATATACTGGACCGCCTGGAGGCAGACGGAAAACCATGTGAGATCCTGTTTCTGGAAGCCGAAGATTCTGTACTCGTGAAACGTTACAAAGAAACCAGAAGAAACCATCCGCTTGCAGGCGGAGAGCGTGTGGATAAAGGAATTGAGGAGGAAAGAGGCAAACTCAAATTCTTAAAGAAACGTGCGAATTATATCATTGATACCAGTCAGCTGCTTACGAGAGAGCTAAAGGCGGAGATCAGCAAGATCTTTGTGGAAAATCAGGACTTTAAGAATCTGTTCATTACCATTCTGTCATTTGGCTTCAAGTATGGCATACCGGCAGATTCGGATCTGGTGTTTGATGTACGTTTTCTTCCGAATCCGTATTATGTCGAAGGACTTCGGCATAAAAGCGGAAATGACAGGGAGATTCAGGATTATGTCCTGCAATTTGCAGAGGCGCATGAATTCCTGAATAAGCTGGACGATATGGTGAGTTTTCTGATTCCCAATTATATATTGGAAGGAAAGAACCAGCTGGTCATCAGCATTGGATGTACCGGTGGAAAACACCGTTCCGTGACACTGGCAAATGAACTTTACAAAAGGCTGCAGGAACGGAAAGAATTTGGACTCAAAATAGAACACAGGGACATTGATAAAGATGCCCAGCATAAGTAAGAGGTTTTGATATGTCGTTTTCAGGTGAGGTTAAGGAAGAGCTGGCAAGACAGCTTGGCAGGAGCAGACACTGTCAGCTTGCAGAGCTGGCAGGACTGATTCATTTTGCCGGCAGGATTGTGGTAAAAGACGGAACTACCCGTCTGGAAATTGCTTCTGAGCATGCGGCCATCGTAAAAAAATGTTATACTTTAATAAAGAAAGCATTTCATATCACGGCAGGGATTGAGACACATGGGAATTTTACGCTGTCTGTTTCGGAAAAAGAAGAAGTACTTCTGATTCTGAAGGCCATGAAGATTCTGGATGCGACCGGAGTGCCGCAGGGAGAACCGAATCTGGTGAACGGTCTGCTGGTACAGAATTCCTGCTGTAAAAGAGCCTATATCCGAGGTGCATTTCTGGCTTCCGGGTCCATGAGCGATCCGAAAAAATCCTATCATTTTGAAATCGTCTGTGCATCGGAAAAGCAGGCAATGCAGCTGCGGGAGATTTTCAGTGAGTTTGTAGCGGATGCCAAGATTGTGCAGCGTAAGAAATATTATATCGTATACATTAAAGAGGGAGCCCAGATCGTGGATGCGTTAAATGTCATGGAGGCACATACGGCGCTGATGAATCTGGAGAATGTCCGTATATTAAAGGAAATGCGGAACACAGTGAACCGGAAGGTGAACTGTGAAACGGCAAATATTAATAAAACAGTGAGTGCCGCAGTCAAGCAGATGGAGGACATCCGTTATATACAGGAACGGGAAGGGTTGCATCAACTGCCGGATTCCTTAAGGGAAATGGCAGAACTTCGTCTGGAATATCCGGATGCTCCGCTGAAGGAATTGGGAGAATACCTGAATCCGCCGGTCGGAAAATCGGGTGTGAATCACAGACTGAGGAAAATCAGTGCAATAGCAGAAAGCTTAAGAGGATGAAGGAGGAGTTATTATGATCAACAGAGAAATTCAAATTCAGGCACTGAACGGTTTGGATGCAAGTCCGGTCGCACTTCTTGTGCAGCTGGCAAACAAGTTCAGGAGCAGCATCTACTTAGAAGCAGGCAGCAGAAAAGTCAATGCCAAAAGCATTATGGGGATGATGTCCGTCGGTATGAATTACGAAGATAAAGTAAGGATTATTGCAGACGGCGAGGATGAAGAGGAAGCAGTGGCTGCGATCGAAGATTTCCTCACACACAAGTAAGAAAGGAATATTGCGGCTGTGAAGAAGAAACTGCTATTTATTTTTAATCCCTTTTCCGGTAAGGGCCAAATTAAGAACAAATTAATGGAGATTGTCGACATCATGGTGAAGGCCGGGTATGAGGTAAACATCTATCCGACACAGGCAAGAGCGGATGCACTTTATAAAGTAAAGGACGAAGCGAAAAAATATGATCTGATTGTCTGCAGCGGCGGGGATGGTACACTTGATGAAACGGTGTCCGGGATGATGCTCAGTGAGAAGCGGGTTCCGCTCGGCTATATTCCGGCAGGAAGTACCAATGATTTTGCGGCATCTTTAAAGATTCCAAACAACATGACAAAGGCAGCACAGATTGCGGTAGAGGGAAGTGCCTTTCCCTGTGACGTAGGGTATTTTAACGGGGATTCCTTCATCTATATTGCAGCTTTCGGATTATTTACCGATGTGTCCTATCAGACGACGCAGGAGTTAAAAAATGTACTGGGACATGCGGCATACATACTGGAAGGTGCAAAACGCCTTCATGATATCAGAGCCTATCATATGCGTGTGGAATATGAAGATCAGGTTCTTGAGGATGATTTTATCTATGGCATGATTACCAATTCCAACTCGGTCGGCGGCTTTAAAAACATTGCAGGCAGGAATGTACTTTTGGATGACGGCGTATTTGAGGTGACACTGATCAAGATGCCGAAAAATCCCGTAGAATTGAATGAGATCATTTTTAATCTGACCAGCAGAAAGGATGAGACGGAACTGATCTATTCTTTTAAGACCGAATGTATCCATTTTTATCCGCAGGAAATTATTCCATGGACGCTGGACGGGGAGTTCGGCGGAGAACATCAGGAGGTGGAAATCCGCAACCAGCACAAGGCATTGGAGATTATGGTCAAGAAAAAAGAAACTCCTGAAAAATGATTGTTATATTTTTAACTTTATTTTTGGGGACAATAATGCTATAATAGCAAAAGCTATTAGTTGTGCTTAAAAAGGCATAAGTATCATGAAAAATCAAACAACGGAGGACAATAAAATGTTAGTATCAGCAGCAGAAATGTTAAAAAAAGCAAAAGCCGGACATTATGCAGTAGGCCAGTTCAACATCAATAACTTGGAGTGGACAAAATCCGTCCTGTTAACAGCACAGGAATGTAACTCTCCGGTTATCCTGGGTGTTTCCGAAGGAGCTGGAAAATACATGACAGGATATAAGACCGTTTCAGCTATGGTAAAAGCTATGATCGATGAATTAAACATCACGGTTCCGGTAGCTTTGCATTTAGATCACGGTTCTTATGAAGGATGTTTCAAATGTATCGATGCAGGTTTCTCTTCTATCATGTTTGACGGTTCTCACTATGCAATCGATGAGAATGTGGCAAAGACAACAGAATTAGTTGCACTTGCACACAAGAACGGACTCTCCATCGAAGCAGAAGTTGGTTCCATTGGCGGAGAAGAAGATGGTGTTGTAGGAATGGGTGAATGTGCAGATCCGGATGAATGTAAGTCAATTGCAGATCTGGGCGTGGACATGCTTGCAGCAGGTATCGGAAACATTCACGGAAAATACCCTGAAAACTGGGCTGGTTTGAGCTTTGAGACACTGGATGCGGTTCAGCAGAAAACAGGTGATATGCCGTTAGTACTTCACGGCGGTACCGGTATTCCGGAAGACATGATCAAAAAGGCAATCTCCCTTGGAGTAGCTAAGATCAATGTAAATACAGAGTGCCAGTTATCCTTTGCTGATGCTACAAGAAAATACATTGAAGCAGGTAAAGATTTAGAGGGAAAAGGCTTTGATCCTCGTAAATTATTAGCTCCTGGTGCAGCTGCAATCAGTGCAACTGTAAAAGAGAAAATGGAGCTGTTTGGATCAGTTGGAAAAGCCGAGTAGTAATAATGACGAAAATGCCCTCTTTTTGTTATTGAAATTGTTAAAAATAGAAAAAAAATAATTTTGCTATTGCTTTTTTAACACTTTTGAGGTATCTTTATACCAACAAAGAGAATATGTAAAAAACGAACAAGGGTGTTCCAACAGGTGTGGAATGCCCTTTTTTACATGATCTTTTAAAAGAAAAAGCATACTAGGGGGAAACCAGTTGCTAAAAGAAAGGATGTATGGAATGAGCGAGTATTTTAACGTAGCGGACATTTTTGGTGAAAACGTATTTAATGACGCTGTCATGCAGGAACGTTTACCGAAGAAAGTCTACAAAAAACTGAGAGAAGTAATTGAAGAAGGAAAAGAGTTAGATCCGGAAACAGCAGATGTCATTGCACACGAGATGAAGGAATGGGCAATCGAAAAAGGAGCAACTCATTACACGCATTGGTTCCAGCCGTTGACTGGAGTTACTGCTGAAAAACATGATTCCTTTATTACCGCACCAATGCCAAACGGAAAGGTATTGATGAGTTTTTCCGGTAAAGAGTTAATCAAAGGTGAGCCAGATGCATCTTCTTTCCCATCCGGCGGATTAAGAGCAACGTTTGAAGCAAGAGGATATACAGCATGGGATTGTACTTCACCGGCATTCGTAAGACAGGATGCTGCCGGCGCAACACTTTGCATTCCAACAGCTTTCTGTTCCTATACAGGAGAAGCTCTCGATCAGAAGACACCGTTACTTCGTTCCATGGAAGCAGTCAACGATCAGGCACTTCGTCTTTTAAAATTATTTGGAAATACATCCTCTAAGAGAGTAACTCCATCCGTTGGACCGGAACAGGAATACTTCCTTGTAGACAGAGAAAAATACCTGCAGAGAAAAGATTTGATCTTCACTGGACGTACTTTGTTTGGTGCAATGCCTCCAAAGGGTCAGGAAATGGAAGATCATTATTTCGGAAGCATCCGTGAGAAAATCGCTTCCTACATGAAAGATGTAAACAAAGAGCTCTGGAAATTAGGCGTTTCCGCAAAGACGCAGCATAATGAAGTAGCTCCTGCACAGCATGAGCTTGCTCCGATCTATGCAGAGTGTAACATCGCAGTGGATCATAATCAGTTGGTTATGGAAACATTGAAGAAAGTCGCAGGACGTCATGGTCTTCAGTGCTTAATTCATGAGAAGCCATTTGCAGGTGTGAATGGTTCCGGAAAACATAATAACTGGTCTATTACAACAGATGACGGAGTGAATTTGCTGGATCCTGGTACAACTCCACATGAGAATATCCAGTTCTTACTCGTGCTGACCTGTATCTTAAAGGCAGTAGATACACATGCAGACTTACTTCGTGAGTCAGCAGCAGATGTGGGAAATGATCACAGATTAGGAGCAAATGAGGCACCTCCTGCCATCCTTTCCGTATTCCTTGGAGAGCAGCTACAGGATGTGTTAACGCAGTTAATCAGCACCGGTGAGGCTACACACAGTCTGTCCGGTAAAATGTTAGAGACGGGTGTAAAAACACTTCCTGATTTCCTGAAAGATGCAACAGACAGAAACAGAACATCACCGTTCGCTTTCACCGGCAACAAATTTGAGTTCCGTATGGTAGGTTCTCAGGATTCGATTGCACAGCCGAACGTAGTATTAAATACAATTGTAGCTGAAGCATTTGCAGAAGCTAGTGACATACTTGAAAAGGCAGATGATTTTGATCTTGCTGTACATGATCTGATCAAACAGTACGCGGTAGAGCATCAGAGAATCGTATTTAACGGAAACGGATATTCCGATGAATGGGTTGCAGAAGCAGAGAAACGTGGATTACCAAATATCAAATCCATGGTTGATGCAATTCCTGCACTCAATACAGAAAAAGCAGTTGCTTTATTTGAGAAGTTCGGCGTATTTACCAAGATTGAGTTGGATTCCCGTGTAGAAATCGAATACGAGACCTACTCAAAGATTATCAACATTGAAGCGAAATCCATGATTGATATTGCCGGAAAGCAGATTATTCCTGCAGTAATCAAATACACAACAGATCTTGCAACATCTGCAAGTGCAGTAAAATCTGTATGTGATGCTGATATCAGTGTTCAGACAGAACTGTTGACAGAAGTATCTGATTTATTGTCTGAGACAAAAGTTGCCCTTGCAAAACTGACGGATGTAACAACAGAAGGCGGAGCAATGGAAGACGGAAGAGAAAAAGCTGTATACTACAGAGATGAAGTAAAATCAGCTATGGATGCATTAAGAACTCCTGTTGATCAATTAGAGATGATTGTTGACAAGAACATCTGGCCAATGCCATCTTATGGAGATTTGATTTTCGAAGTATAAGAATTTTAGAAATAAAAGGACTTTGTTTACCGGCATTTTCCCCCTGAAAAGGGAGGATGCCAGGTAACATAAGTTACCTGGCGTATTATGAAAAAGTTTGTTCAAAAAAGTAATTATGAATTACTTGGAATTATCTTTTGTTTATATAGATAGTATATGCAAAAGGTTTGAAAATTCCATGTTCACAAAATGAAACTTTTTTGAATGTCTAATGAATAAACTGTGAACACGGCTTTCGGACAGAAAGTTTTTGTAATAACTGAAATGGAAAGAATAAAGTAAATATGAAAGACGATTATCAAAGGAGATAATAAGCAAAAAGAACTGCAGGTTCATTTTGCCGTTTTATCTCTTTTTTCTATAAATTTTAAAATGTGGAGAATAGAACATGAATAGTAATACTTATTTCCCAACAGGGACAGTCAGAGAGAGCAGAAGGATGAAACATTTCATTCAGAACAAGAGGAGTTTTCCTTACATTAAAATGTGCTAATCTAATTGCGGTTAGATTAGCAATTATCTAATCCCCTTAGTAGTATATACATCAACAGCAAGAGCCCTCGGCGTAAGCCGGGGGCTTTTGCTGTCCTGATAGAAGCTCTTCCTGTTTATTATTGCATGGACAAATATTCCAGTATGTAGAATGCCAGAAGAAGCTCGAATTTAATTCCGGAGTGATTGATGTCTGTTCCCAGAAGATCTTTAATTTTTTTAATACGATAGACGATGGTGTTTCGATGGGTGAAAAGTCGGTTGGAGGTTTCAATCAGATTGCAGTCAGATAATAAATAGATACGCAGAGTATGCAGATAATCACTGTCGTGCTCTTTGTCATACTGTTCAATGACTCCAAGACTGTGATGGCTGATTCGGCGCAGCATATCCGGATCAGGGATACAAAAGAATAATTGAAATATACCAAGCTCATCAAAAATGACATGAGTGCGATTCCAAAGCTCGGCAACGGCAAGGGAAAAACGCGCTTTTTTATAGCCGCTGCTGATTTCCGTGATGCTGTTCATATTGTCACTGATTCCAAGCACAATGCTGTCGCAATAGGAAAGAATACGTATGAGTTCGGAAAGGGATAAAAGTTCGGGAAAGGATTGATAGATCAATATCTGCAGATTATCAAAATAGAATAAATGATACTTCAGGTCATAGTGATTGAGCGGAGAGGTGATCAGCGTGGTGTCGCCCAGGTTACGAATAGAAATGATGCGGTAATTGGCCGATGTCGAAAAGCCAAACTGATTGAGTGCCCGGATAATATTTTCCGGTACTGAGGACTGGTAGAGTGCACTTTGAAATGCCGCACTCAGAGAGTCTTCCTGCTGGCTGTCCAGGAGAAGAATCCGGCAGTAATCCTGCATGATGTCCACTAGATGAATCTCCCATGGCATGGTAAAGAGAGGAAGGTTGTTATTATCGCAGTACGCGATGATTTCCGGTGTGATATCCGAACGGTAAAGATATTTCCCTGTATTTACAATCAGGCAGCTGCAGTTTTTCATGGACAAGGCCTGAATGAATTCAAACAGACTGACGCCGCCGGCAGTAAAGAGTCCGGTCGTGATGATCAGTTCCCCTCCTTTTAAAAAATGCATGTTCTGGATATCTTCGGCAAGATAGATCCAGGAGACTGTGTTAATCAATCCGCTTTTCCCGGCATGAAGACTTAATTTATATTTTGATTTTTCATATTCATAAAATGACTGTACTCTGGTGTTCATAAACATCGCTCCCTTATTTATCCTGCTGTATCACTATATGCAAAATGATTAAAATTAATATAGCACATTTAAGACAAAAACTCCTTTGTATTTCGCGTACAAAATGAACTGGAATTATTTGGGTTTGGCGGACATTGTAAATGGATATCTGTTTTTTTATAATCAGAGTATACAAAAGGAATGGAATACAGAGGGAGGCGGTTTTATATGGGTGAACGGTATGCTGTTACAATAGCAAGGCAATTTGGAAGCCTGGGAAGACCGATAGCCAAAAAAGTAAGTGAAATAGTGGGAATTGAATACTACGATAGAGAAATAGTAGATCTGTCAGCAAAAAAATTGAATCTGCCGGTTTCCGCAGTCAGCAATGCGGAGGAAGCGGCAAAGTCGGCATTCTTTAATATGAGCTATCCGCTTGGCATGGGTACGACAGAGATTCAGGACGATATTTTTGCAACACAGAAAAAAATCATTACAGAAATTGCAGAGCGGGAATCCTGTATCATAGTCGGAAGATGTGCGGATTACATTTTAAACGATCATGACAACGTAATTCGGATCTTCATCTATGCGCCATATGGCGAACGGCTGAAAAATTGTGTGGAACGTCTGGGTATGCAGCCGGGCGAGGCCAAAAAGATGATTGCGGATGTGGACAGAGCAAGAGAATCTTATCACAAGCACTACTGTGGCTATTCCATGGCAGATAAAGCCCACAAGCACCTGATGCTGGATTCGAGTCTGCTGGGAATTGACGGAACCTGTGACATTATCGCCGAGATCATTGGGAAAAAATTTAAATAAGAAATAATAAGCGATGGAGCTGCTCGAAAGAGAGTGGCTCCTTTTTTGTTTCGAACATACAGGAAAGGAAAGCGGGTGTAGTTATGAGCTTACTGGAAATCAAAAATCTATCCAAGTCATTTGGAGATCTGGAAGTCCTATGTGATGTGAATTTGTCCATTGAGAAGGGGGAAGTCGTGGTAATCATTGGGCCGTCCGGTTCCGGAAAAAGTACGATGCTGCGTTGTGTGAATCTGCTGGAGGAACCTACTGGCGGAGAGATCTTCTATCAGGATGAAGATATTACCAAATTAAAGAAACGGGTGACCGAATACCGAAGGCATGTGGGGATGGTATTTCAGGGATTTCATTTGTTTCCGCTTATGACGGTGCTGGAAAATGTAATGTATGCACCGGTCAAGTTGAGTAAAGTACCAAAAAAAGAGGCGCGGGAACAGGCCATCGAACTGTTGCGAAAGGTTGGATTGGAAAGCAAAAAGGACAGTTATCCGGCTTCCCTGTCCGGCGGTCAGCAGCAGAGAGTTGCAATTGCACGGGCACTTGCCGTGAATCCGGATATTCTGCTCTTTGATGAACCAACATCGGCACTGGACCCCGAATTGGTGGGAGATGTTTTAGAGGTCATGAAGCAGCTTGCACAGGAGGGTATGACAATGCTGGTCGTGACACACGAAATGGGATTTGCGAAAGATGTAGCAGACCGGGTTATTTTTATGGACGGCGGTTATGTCATCGAAGATACTTCACCGGAAGATATGTTTACCAATCCAAAAAATGAGAGAACGCGGACATTTTTATCCCGCGTGTTATAACAGGAGGTACCGAATGGAACTTAATTTTCGTAAGGCATTTGAAACACTGGGGCCCAGTCTGATAGATGGAATTGGGATTGTGCTGTATATCACATTGATTGGTTTTCTTCTGTCGCTGATCTGTGCTCTGCTTCTGGCGATTGGGCGGCTCTCAAAAAATAAGATACTTGGTAAAGTACTGGCTATCTTCATTGAGCTCATCCGGGGGACCCCGTTACTGGTACAGTTTTTTTATATTTACTATGTGGTACCGATGCTGTTAAACGGAATTGCCTCCGTCGCAGGCTATGAGGCAAATGTGCAGCTGAAGGCGACGACCTGCGGGATTATCGGTTTTGCCATCAATTATGGCTGCTATATGTCAGAAGTCGTAAGATCGGCGATTCTTGCAATTGACCCGGGACAAAGAGAAGCAGGGCTGGCATTGGGATTTAATGAGAAACAGGTCATGCTTCATTTCATCATACCGCCTGCAATCCGCAATACGATACCGGTATATGGAAATTATCTGGTCATGATGATTAAGGATACTTCACTTTTGGCAATGATCTCGGTTCAGGAATTGTTGCTGCGCACAAAGACGTTTGCATCACAGACCTTTCTTACTGTGGAGGCGTACACCATTCTGGCACTTGTGTATCTGGTGCTCAGTATTCCGCTTTCTCAGCTGACAAGAGTGGTAGAGAAAAAGCTGAAAAGGGCAAAATAGGGTAGATCTGATACCCGTTTATAAAAAGAAAGAAGGAGATATTTATGAAAAAGAGAACATGGAAAAGATTGCTGACACTTGTACTCACACTGGGTATGATAGCGGGATTGCTCTCGGGATGCCAGAAAAAAGAATCATCCGGAAAAGCGGCAGACGGTTCTGCCGATGTCAGCAGTGAGGACAGTACAGGGACTGCCGGAGGTGAATCTGCACTTTTGAAGGAAATTAAGGAACGGGGATACATTGTGATCGGTTCTTCCAATGATGCACCTTTTTCCTATCAGGATGTGGACAGCGGTGAACTAAAAGGTCTTGATATTGAGATTTTAAAGGAGATCTGCAACCGTATCGGGATCCCTGACATTCAGATGAAAGTAATTGATTTTACGAACCTGCTGGTAGAATTGAATAATAATTCCATTGATATGGTTGTAGATGCGATGTATGTAAAAGACGACCGGCTTAAAATCGCGGCATTTACCGATAAGTGGTATCAGGAGGGAGAGGCTGTTGTCATTCCGGAAGATTCCGATATCAAGGCAAAAGAGGATCTTACAGACAAGAATATCGGAGCACAGCCCGGAACCACTTTTTATGATACGGCGCAGTCCTGGCTGGATGCAGGGAAAATAGGTGAACTGACAGCATTTGATAACCAGGCAACGCTCATGACGGCTGTCAATATGGGAAAGGTTGATGCGGTTGTAACGGATGGGATCGTAGCCGGTTACACACTTTCATCAGACAGCTCCTTAAAGCTGAAATTGCTTGATCCTTATCAGGCGGAGGCAAGTGGTCAGATCGGTGCGGCAGTCCGATTTGAGGACGAAGACTTTCTTGCGGAAGTAAATGATGCTTTAAATGCAATGAAAGAAGATGGGACGCTGGAACATATCCTGAAGGATTACGGATTGACCGATGACTATTTCGTGGACGTAGAAGATGGAAAAACTGTAAATGTGAAATAAGAGAAATAAGGAGGCAGTTTCATGTTAAAAGATGCGTTGCCTAAGATAAATACGGTCCTGCCGGGACCAAAGGCAAGTGAAATCCTGGCACTCAGAAAAGAAGTGACGGCAGATGCGATAAAAAGTGTATATCCCTGCGTGATAAAACGCGGGGAAGGTGCAATGGTGGAGGATGTTGACGGAAATATTTTTCTCGATTGGGTCGGAGGTGTAGGGGTCCTGAATCTGGGCTACAGCCATCCGGATATCGTGGAGGCAGTGAAGGAACAGTCTGAACAGTATTTTCATGCCATGATGAATATACTGACCCATGAAGGTTATATCCGTCTCGCGCAGAAGCTGAATCAAATCATGCCGGTCAGAGGAACAGAGAAAAAAACAATGTTTGCAAACTCAGGAGCGGAAGCAAATGAAAATGCGGTCAAAATTGCAAAATCCTATACCGGCCGGCCAAATATCATTGTATTTTCCGGAGCCTTTCACGGAAGAACACTGCTGACTGCCAGTATGACTTCCAAAAAAGCATATGCCAACGGAATCGGGCCATTTCCGGACGGTGTTTACCGTGCCGAATTTCCATATCTGTATCGTGCACCCAGGGGCTTTAGCCGGCAGGAAGCAATTGCTTATTACATTGAAAAGCTGGAGAAAGTCTTTGAGGAAGCATCCCCTGCAGAGCATGTGGCGGCAGTTGTGATCGAGCCGGTACAGGGGGAGGGCGGTTTCATCCCTGCTCCGCTGGAATGGGTAAAGGCGGTACGAGATATCTGCGATACAAACGGAATCCTGCTCATCGCGGATGAGGTGCAGACGGGATTTGCACGTTCCGGTAAGCTGTTTGTCTCCAACTATTGGGAAGAGGCCGGCTGTGCTCCGGATATCATTACAACGGCAAAATCTCTCGCTGCCGGTCTCCCGCTCAGTGCCGTCACCGGAAGCCGGGAAATTTTTGATGGTGTTAAAAGCGGAATTATCGGAGGGACATTCGGTGGAAATGCGATTGCCTGTGCAGCAGCTTTGAAGGTAATTGATATCATTGAACGAGATCATCTTTGCGAACGCTCCGTCAAAATAGCAGAGAAATGTATGAAGCGTTTTACTTCCTGGAAAGAAACGTATGAGCAGGTTGGTGACGTGCGCGGTATCGGCTGCATGATCGGTATTGAATTTGTAAAAGACAAGGAGAGCAGACAGCCGGACGCACCGTTGGTATCGGCAATTGTCTCCTATGCTGCAGAGCATGGGCTGCTGATTGAAAACGCCGGTGTTTCATCCAATGTCATTCGTTTCCTATGTCCGTTGGTGGTAACGGAGGAACAGCTGGAGTGTGGATTTCAGATCCTGGAAGAAGCAATCGCCTCATGTCTGAATCATTAATAAGATAGGGTGTCCCAGTATTGCAGGGACACTCTATTTTCTTTTATTTAGAGAAGGAACTCTCATAATCTGTGTTCGAAAGAAATATTGTGATTTAAGAATTGTAGCCCAGTCTTTCTCAAAAACAGGTTATTTATCCCCCTGCTCCTGCTGTCTGTGGGGGAATGAACAAGAAGCATTTTTGGTGCTATGATATATAAAAATGAAAAATACAGGGTAGTCCAAGCGGATCACGATCAGGTGAGAAAATAATAAAATTGGAGATTGTATCCATGGAAATACTGACAGCTGGAGAATTGCTTATATGTTTGAAGCTTATAAATCAAGAGAAAACAAGCAGGAGGAATGCATAGGATTGTAGAAAACAGGGATTATTTTTATGGGTATTTCAAGTACCGGTATTTTGTTTAATAAAATAAATGCTTTCCATATAAAATTATATGGAAAGGAAGTGGGGCATGTGGGATTTGGTTATTATAGAAGGTCTAACATATCCCCTGCTAAATTATTTCATAAGAAAGTGAAACCTAAAATACGTTATCTGCCGTTATGAAACATGATAAAATTTCCGCACAACCAACCCTATTTTAGAACTGCCGACCAATTGAAAGCCTAACTTTTCATAAGTTGAATATTGCCCATGATAATTTGTTGTTGAAAATGCTCCTTCTGCTGGATATGCTTCAATATATTGATAATTTGATTTTTCTGCATAGAAGCAAACCTCTTTTAATAGTGCTGTAGCGACTCCTTTTCCGCGCATATTAGGACTTACAATAAGACAAACAATTGATAGGGCTTTATCTTCATAATTGCTATTAATCCATAGTTCAGAATTATTATACATGCTTAAGCGGTCATAAGTTTGCTTGTCATCAGCATTGCACCATCCAATTGGAATGCCCTTATAATAAGCTAAAAATCCATTGAGCTTACCTTGTAAAATCCAATCATATGCAAGGTCTTTTTTAAAACTTTTCTGTTTTGTCTCACAGCATTTATTGCGTTGGTTTTCATAGTCATCATTCCAGTTATACCATGTACAATAACATCCAGCAAATTCCGAGCCATCACAAAAGGCGGAGTTTTCAAAAAACTCAATATAGTCATTGGCTAATTCCGGTGATAATTTTTTGATTTCATATAACATATCGTTTCGCTCCTAATATTTATTTTTACAGATTACACTTCACATTGGTGATCCATTACCATAAAAATATTAATGCAAATTGCAGTTCTTACATTATAAAGGCCTATATATTTAAAGGAATTGCAGGACACATAGACAGATGCCTACTGATTTACAAACAGAAAAACATGTTATTTATCAATAGTCCTAATCCGTCTTTATCAATATTGTAACGACGACCAAAACATCCACAATGAGGGCACACAAAGACAGAAGTGAAATAACCACCTTCACAAACGGCTCAAAATGAATATTATTAGGAAGTTGATATGAAATCATTGTATAGAGCTTTACGTTTCTGTGGAGAGAGCTGAGGATATAAAGTAAATTCGTCTCTTGTATCTGGCATATAATAACTTCCTGTTAGTTGATAGGTTTATTATACCAGAATCTAAACGAAAAAGCAAACAAATGTTCTGGATATCAGCATAAGGATGCGGCAGAGCATGAAATTCTTACAACGTGGTTTACAGACACATATGATGCGAAAATGTTTGCGAATCAAAAGAGTGATGTGAAAGCTAAAATACCTGATTATGCAAGGGAATGAAGTAGGATATGTCAAAAAGAAAGATAGGTTTTTTTGTGCTGGGGAATATTGCTGATTGTTGAAAACGGAAAAAGAATTTATATTACAATAGACGATAAGGGGTACGATGGAGATATTCAGAATGAAACCGGTGAATATGTCTATGCACCGGTTGTTTGAAGTGAAATAAGAGAGTTGAGCTCCTATGGTATCTGCCTAAATAAGTCCTTTGCCTTAAGTCCATTTGCTTTAATCTGCCGTCTCCATTCCATTTCGGCCGCAATTTTATAAAGAATTCTTGGAAAATTAGGAGATACATATGTATTTTCGGCACACTGTCTATGTAGGATCAGGTTCGACTGATTTGCTAAAGCGGCAGCGATATCTTTCATAGGACCGTTTGCTGCCACCTTCTTTATACCTGAAATAATTCCTCCACCACCAATACCGATGCCCTGTCCCCAGGTGAGGTTTGATTTTATGCACCAGTTTTCCATGATTTCCAAAGCATTTTTATTTTGTTTTCCTTCATAAAAACCGCAATTCACAATCACATAAACAGAAATACCGGACTCTCTGTGTTTCAGAAATAGTTCTAATTGATACAGAAAATTCAATAAATGAGAAGGAACTCCATCCACATAGAGTGGAAATGCAAATACCAAAATTTCATTCTCGCAAATTATCTCGATATCTTTGAAATCTGGGGTTCTGACGTTGAATTCCGTAATGTCACAATCTGCTAAATTGCTTTTAACGGCATCTAACAAAATTTCCGAAGCACTTTCTCTGCTTTTTGGACTACCGTTTATCAATGCTATTTTTCTCATAGTTTATCTCCAAATTCCTGTGGTGTTGACGCAAAACAGACTTGCTTTACATTGCTGTGTAAATTAACCGCATTCGCCTGAGACAGGGCTTCTGCAGTCTTTTTTTCCTTCTCGGTAATATGCTCACCATAAAAGTAAAATGACAGATCAAAATGATTGGTATATCTACGGCGATGATGCATTTCGCCATTTTTTTTCACAAAATAGGGATGGGAATATGAAATTCCTCTATCGATTATATTTTTGACAAAGGGACTAAAGCCGCCATAAAAGCATTTGCTCACAAGGATAATCTCATCACTTTTAGAAAACAGTTCTCCTATATTATCATAATCATCCTTGATCACACACTGTCCCGGCGTCTTGGTCCAGCAACCAAAGCAACCAATGCACTGATGAATTTCATTGTGGTTTGCAATCTTATGGATCCCCTGCTCGTTTGAAAGTATCTGTTCAGCCATTTCTGCATCTAAATCATGAATCATTAATTTCATCGCATTACCCTTCTTTGTTTTCTTCTGTTTCAGAATCCCCGGTGCCACAGTACGGAGACTGCGCTTTGATGCAGTCTCCATTCTGTAAAGATATGGATCAGTCTCCGGAGTCGTCAGTCTTTCCGGAACCATTGTCCGTTTTGTCTCCGGAATCATCGCTTCCGGAGTTACTGTTTCCCGTAGTATCGTCATCTTTTTTTCCGTTATTGTTCTTGGAAGAATCCTTGGATGGCGTCAGCGAGCCGGTATTTTTCTTAGTTGTATCAGTCGTGTCCTTGGTTGTGCTGTCGTCACTGCTATTGTCATCGCTGGCAGTGTCTTCATCATCGGTTACCGTGGAAGGAACCTGGGATGAGTTCGCCGTATGAACATTACAAATGCTGTTTGCAAGTTCATCTGTCAGCAAATACGGTCCGTCTGCCGAATCCGCAGAGCCGCCGACAATATATACACTCGTCTGCTTCGTGGAATCCGGGCAATATGGTCCTGCCAGCAGACCGGAGGAGGTGCAGATCGTGACTTTTACATGGTGGTCGCAGACTTCGGTCGGAACTGTTCCGGTTGCAAAATATTCGGTTTCCACCTGGCTGCCTCGCGGGTCGCTGTCACACAGGCCCTCGACTGCAAGTTTTCCCGATTTCTTGCATACGGTCGCGGAGGTGATATCATCCGGCATCGTAAAGTCCTTATATTCCAGATTTTCATGTACCCGGCTCATGACAGCCTTCCAGATCAGCTTTGGATAAAGGGTGCTGCTAAGCTGGGCATTGTCATCATAACCGCCCCATACGACACAGGTGTAATAAGGCGTAAAACCTGCAAACAACGCATCACGGTCCTTGGTCGTCGTACCGGTCTTACCGGCAATCGGCATAGTTCCGAAATTCGCAGGAGTACCGGTACCGGAAGAAACAACATCCTCCATGGCACTGGTCAGTAACCAGGAAGTGGAGTCTTTTAATACCGTATGGGTCTGCGGAGTATTGTCTATCAGTACGTTCCCCTCATTATCCAGAATCTTCGTATAGAAACGTGGCTTTGTATAAGTACCGCCATTGGCGATTGTCGCATAAGCGGCAGTCAGTTCCAGATTCGTTACACCGTTTGTGATACCGCCAAGTGCAAGCGACTGAGTGTTGTCATCCGGCACCAGAGTCGTAAAACCAAAGTTCATAAGATAGTTGTAACCAACATCGGTTCCGATATCTGTCAGAGTTTTGACGGTAACAATATTGATGGAATTAGTAATGGCCTCTCTTAATGTAGTAAACCCGCGATATTTATTATCGTAGTTGTGAACAGCGGTTCCGTTGGAATAGGCATAAGGCGCATCGTCTTCTACAGATGCGAGCGTCATTCCGCCGCTGTCAAGTGCGGGTGCATAGGCAGCCAGAATCTTAAAGGTGGAACCAGGCTGTCTGGTCGTATTTGTGGCACGGTTTAAGGTCTTGCTGGCTGTCTTATCACCGCGTCCGCCGACAATGGCTTTTACCTCACCGGTTGCCTGATCCATAAGCGTAAGGGATGCCTGGGGCTGAATCGTATACGTAATAGTTTCTCCGTTATCGACAATCTGATCCCCGTCTTCCATGATATCGGCCTTGTATTGTTCAATTGCAGCCTGAGCCTCCTCCTCGGAAGCAAAATCAATGTCATAGCTGCTGTTTTGTGCACGATAATAGCTTAACATAGTCTGTTCGCTGTAATTAGCAATCGTTCCGTCTGATTTCTTGATTGTAAGACGGTAGGAAAAAGAATATTGCGGATTACCGCTGTAGTTATCCAGGTTGTTGACTTCCTCATCGCAGATCTGCTGCAGACTGGAATCCTGTGTGGAATAAATCGTAAGACCGCCATTGTAAAGAGTCTTATAGGCCTGTGTTTCCGTGTAGCCAAGATCATCGATCAGATCCTGAATAACCTGTTCCGTAAGCTCATCTACAAAGTAGGAATTCACGCTGTCGGTTGCCGTTGATGCATTGACGATCTGGATTCGGTCATATACGTTATCTGCCATTGCATCATCGTATTCAGCCTGTGTGATATATCCCTGCTCTTTCATGGCATTTAAAACGAGCTTCCGCCGTTTTGCATTTTCATCCGGATTGGATATCGGGTTATATTTGGAAGGATTCTTGGTGATACCTGCTATGACCGCACATTCCGATAATGTCAGCTCGGATGCATGCTTGTTGAAATAGCGGAGTGAAGCAGCCTCAACACCAAGTGTATTCTGTCCAAGATTGATCGTATTCAGGTAGTTTTCCAGAATCCAGTCCTTGGATTCCTTTTTTTCCAGCTGAACCGCAAGATACTGTTCCTGTATTTTACGTTCAAATTTATCTGCCATAGAAGATTCACTTGTCCAGTCTGTGAAAACATTATTCTTTAACAGCTGCTGTGTGATGGTGCTTGCACCCTGCGAGAAGTGACCTCCTGATGCAATGCCCTTTACACCGGCACGGATGATACCCTGAATATCAATGCCGTTATGTTCGTAGAAACGCTCGTCTTCTATTGCAACAAAAGCATGCTGCAGATCAAGCGGCATCTGATCGATGGATATCTCGGAACGGTTTGAACCGGAAGCTACCAGTTTGGCAGTCTGATTGCCATCTGTGTCAAGGACAACAGATAAAGAACCGGTAGGTGTCGCATCTATACTATCGATGTCTGGTGCAGAATCAATAATTCCCTTTAATACACCAACACCCGCACATATGCCTATAATAGCAATTGCAAAGAAGCAGACCAGAAGCGTCTTGCAAAAAATCACAGTGAATTTTTTGCGCACCATGGTGCCCTTGGAAACCAACTCTTTTTGCTTGCGGTCGGTTCCTTTTTTTCCATAATTCATAATGTGCCTCCTTATAGAATTATTAACATTATTTTCTCATTATAACAAAAAGATGCTATATAATAAAGAAAAAAGTAAAAGCTGCCATTGGCAGTTCCGAAATTGATTCTGTGGTCAACTCATGGTAAACTGCAAATAGTAACAACACATTAGCGGAAAAAAATAAAAGAAACCTGTAGGATTTATTAAGATTTCTTAAATTAAGGAGAAATAATGGAAGAAAGTGGATATAAATGCATTTATACTGGCGGAACCGGTGAAATAGAGGAAAAAAAGTCCCGTTTTATCGCCAGTATACAGCCGGCCGAGACAGAAGAGGAAGCTGCGGCTTTTATCAGTGAAATGAAAAAGAAATACTGGGATGCCCGTCATAACTGTAGTGCAATCGTAATCGGTAAGAATCAGGAACTGACCCGCTGTTCGGACGATGGGGAACCATCCGGCACAGCAGGGCGTCCGATGCTTGAAGTTCTGCTGCGTGAGGGAATACACAATGCGGCTGTCGTGGTAACGAGATATTTTGGAGGAACGCTGCTTGGCACGGGCGGTCTGGTAAGAGCTTATCAGAAAAGTGTGCAGGATGGCCTGAGAAACTGTGTCGTTGTGGAAAAACAAATGGGCTGGAACCTTTCTGTAGGCACGGACTATAATGGAATGGGAAAATTGCAGTATCTGTTTGCGAGTGAAGAGATCTGTATGTTCGATACGCAGTATTCCGAAAACGTTGTGCTAAACGTGATGATTCCGGAGGGGAAAAAGGGACGGATTGAAAAGAAAATCATCGATGTGACGAACGGTCAGGCGCACCTGAATTGGAGAGAAAAAGTGGAATTTGCACTCATCGACAAAGATGTTAAAATTTTTTAAAAAAGTACTTGACTTTATAGCCGGGCTTGTGTAAAATATCATTTGTTGACAGCTTAATGGCCCATCGCCAAACGGTAAGGCAACGGACTCTGACTCCGTCATCTCAAGGTTCGAATCCTTGTGGGCCAGCTCATGGGAAGCACCACTTATGTGGTGCTTTTTTGATACAGAGGAAAGACCGTGCGTTGAGGCACAAAAGGTTTGATTCCTATTTCTTTTGAACAATGTGTTTTGTACATAAGGAGAACAGCATGTATAGTATGGAAAGCCGTGTCAGGTACAGTGAGGTAGATTACAGGCAGAATATGACATTTGCAGCCCTTTTGAACTATTTTCAGGACTGCTGCACCTTTCAATCGGAAGATCTTGGCATTGGACTGGAATTTTTGGAGGAGCTCCATGAAGCGTGGGTACTGATATCCTGGCAGGTTGTCCTGCTGCGAAAGCCGCGGCTTGGAGAAAAAATCAAAGTGAATACCTGGCCGTATGATTTCGGTGGTTTCTATGGATACCGTAATTTTACGATGACTGATGAAAAGGGAGAGACAGTGGCATATGCGAATTCTGTCTGGGCATTTGTGGATATGATCAGCGGAAGGCCGATGAAAATCGCGCCGGAGATACTTGCCGTATATCATAAGGAACCGAAGTATCCGATGGAATATGCGAACCGCAAGATTAAGACACCGAAGGAAGTCGAGGCAGCGGAGCCGTTTGCTGTGCATGCGTCCCAGATTGACACCAATCAGCACGTGAATAATGAAAAATATATTGAAATTGCACAGGAATATCTGCCAGGAGGTTTTGAAATCGGCCAAATGCGGGCAGAATATAGAAAATCGGCAGTTCTTGGAGATATTCTGTATCCTTATATTCATAAGGATGAAGCAGAATCAGTCATAACAGTTCTGCTCACAGATGCAGAAGTGAAACCATTTGCAATTGTGGAATTCAGCAGAAAGAAGTCGGAGGAAAAATGATTCATTTAGGAGAATGGCAGGAACTTATAATTGTAAAAAATGTGGAGTTTGGTATCTATCTGGCAGAGACAGCGGAAGATGAAACAAGAGTCCTGCTTCCCAAAAAGCAGGTGCCGGAAGGCGCGCAGACAGGGGACACCCTGAAGGTCTTTTTATATAAAGATTCCAAGGACCGTCTGATTGCAACTTTGACGGAACCAAAGCTCACGTTGGGAGCATTTGCGGTATTAAAAGTGCTCGAAATCGGAAAGATCGGTGCATTTTTGGATTGGGGACTGGAGAAAGACCTGTTTCTTCCTTATAAGGAAATGATAGAGAAAGTGTCTGTGGGAGATGAAGTCCTGGTTACCCTGTACATTGATAAGAGCAAACGACTCTGTGCGAGTATGAAAGGAATTTATCATCTGCTTGAGAAAGATTCCCCTTATAAAAAAGATGATATGGTAGAGGGACGTGTCTATGAATTCAGCGATAACTTTGGTACTTTTGTCGCAGTGGATGACCGGTATTCCGCATTGATTCCCAATTTTGAAGACCACAGTTTTCTTCACATTGGAGATGTGATCAGCGCGAAAGTGACCAATGTCAAGGAAGATGGGAAATTAGATCTAACGCTGCGGGAAAAAGCATATCTTCAGATGGATGAAGATGCCGAAAAGGTAATGAAAGTCATCGAGGAATTTGCGGGAGTCCTTCCATTTAATGATAAGGCATCTCCGGAGGTGATTCAGAGAGAGACCGGACTCAGCAAGGCAGCTTTTAAGCGTGCGGTTGGGAAATTGTATAAGGCGCGCAGAGTTGAGATAACAGAAAAGAGTATCCGCAAAATCAAAGAATAAAAAATTCAGATCACAGGAATAGTGTCTGCCGCGTAACGGAAGGATGAAAGTCAGATAATGATTGCAATCTTGTATTAAAATGTTTATATTAGAAATAGTCTAGATAGAAAGAAGGAATCATTATGAAGAAAGTAATCGCAACAGATAAGGCACCGGCTGCGATCGGACCTTATTCACAGGCAATTGAAGTAAACGGAATGGTATTCACATCTGGCATTATTCCGGTAGTGCCGGAAACCGGTGAAATCCCGGAAGGTTCCGTGGCACAGGCAAAGCAGGCACTGACCAATTTAACGAACCTGTTAGAGGCTGCAGGCACCAATATAAATCAGGTGATTAAGACAACCGTTTTTATCAAAGAGATGAACGATTTCGCAGCGATCAATGAGGTATATCAGACATTTTTTACAGCGGATTTTCCGGCAAGGAGCTGCGTGGAAGTTGCGCGCCTGCCAAAGGATGTTATGCTTGAGATCGAAGCGATTGCATTAAAGTAAGATGTGATCAGCCAAATACAAAGGGACGGAACCCGTACGATGAATATCGTATGCGTTCCGTCCCTTTCCTGTGTCAAATCCTATACATACATGTCAAAATTACTTCCTACAGACGGATTGACGGAATTCTCCATGGCTTTTATCATTGAGGAACCCATTGCATCCGTAACATCCAGCTGCTTATTCAACATTGCAAGACCAATTGCCTGACCGGTCGCGTCTGTTGCACCGGTTAATGCACTTAAGGCAGTTGAATTTAAGGAGTCGATTTCCATTTCAGCCTCACCGACCTTTCTAAAATGATACGTACATTATGACATATATATACAAAAAAATCAAAAAAAATAAGGAATCTTCATAGAATGTTCATATTAATGTTATAATATATAAAAATACGATGTTAAAGGAGTGCGAGAATGATATACGATGTGGTGATTATTGGAAGCGGACCGGCAGGTCTTGCGGCAGCAATCTATGGACAGCGCGCCAGACTGAAAACGTTGGTGATTGAAAAGCAGCCAATGAGCGGCGGACAGATATTGAACACTTACGAAGTGGATAATTATCCTGGGATGATGGGAGTCGGCGGATTTGAACTGGGTCAAAAATTTCGGGAGCATGCGGACAAGCTTGGTGCCGAATTTGAAACGGCAGATGTAGAGAAAGTAGTGACAGAGAATGATGTGCATCAGCTGCATCTCACCGATAAAGTAATAGAGACAAAGACTGTAATTTTTGCAATGGGAGCACAGTATCGCAAACTGGCTGTCCCGGGAGAAGAGGAATTCAGCGGTATGGGTGTATCTTATTGTGCAACCTGTGACGGAGCATTTTTTAAGAAACGTACCGTAGCGGTTGTCGGAGGCGGAGATGTTGCACTGGAAGATGCACTGTTTCTGGCTAGAAGCTGTGAGAAAGTCTACCTGATTCACCGCCGAGATGAATTCCGCGGAGCCAAAGTGTTGCAGGAACGTGTGAAGAGCACGGAAAATATTGAGATTATCTACGATTCAGTAGTGGAGAAAATCGAAGGTTCCAGCCAGGTGGAGCGCATCAGCCTGTATAATAAGAAGGAAGACGCCCGTAGTGAGCGGAACGTATCCGGAATTTTTATTGCAGTCGGCATTATCCCGAATTCAAAATGTGCGGATGGATTCGTGCCGCTCGATCAGAATGGCTATATTATTGCGGGAGAGGACGGTATCACTGCGGTGGAGGGTGCCTTTGCAGCAGGTGATATACGTACCAAGAAACTGCGCCAGGTCATCACTGCTGCAGCTGACGGAGCAAATACAATTACATCAGTGGAAAACTATCTATACCATAAAAAGTAAAATTTCCGTAAAATCAGAGGCAATTAAGGGTTGACACGGTATGGTATGCGTAATATAATAACCATGTAATAAATGTAACAAATTCGTAACAAATGAAATTTGTGTGAACTATCACAATGAAATAAACGGAGGTGTGTATGTACAGAAAGGGTTTGAGGGTAACAGCCTGTGGCATTGCTAGTGCGTTTGTGCTGGCAGGGACTACGGTTGTGCCATATGCAGCGCCGGTTGCAGGGGTTTCGAAAGTAGCGGCTGTGAGTGGAGATTCTGCTACGACATTGGTATCTGGTGTTTCACTTTGTTTTTCTAATTATCTGACACAGAGTGAACAGACGGCAAAGACGACTGCCAACAGTACGCCGGTCGTACAGTCGGCGGAAGACCAGGCGACAACGGATACGACTTCTTCAAGCGATGGTACTGCTGCGGCTGATGCGGGTGAGCCGACAAGCGAATATGCAGATATTGCAATCGCTCAGGTGGACAACTATGTAAACATCCGAAGTGCTGCAAGTCAGGACAGTGAAGTGGTAGGTAAGCTGTATAACAATTCAGCTGCAACGGTACTTGCAACAGAAGGCGACTGGTATCAGATTACATCAGGTACAGTTACCGGGTACGTTAAGAGTGAATACGTTGTTTGCGGAAATGAAGAACTTGCAAGATCGGTAAGCCGCAGGGTTGCAACTGTTACTACAGAGACATTGTTCGTCAGAACACAGCCGACAACAGATTCAGATGTTCTTGGCATGGTTCCGGTTGCAGATGAACTTACTGTAACCGATGAGTCTACACAGGGATGGATAAAGGTATCCATTGAAGAAGGAGAAGGTTACGTGTCTACGGATTATGTAACGCTTTCGACAGAATATGTACAGGCTGAATCAAAGGCCGAAGAAGAAGCAAGACTTGCAAAAGAGGAAGCCGAGAGGGAAGCAGCTCAGAAAGCTGCAGAGAAGGCAGCCGCAAAGGCATCTTCCGCATCCTCTTCGTCTAGTTCCTCATCCTCCAGTTCCGCTTCTAGTACGGATTATGCAGCACCGTCCGGAAGCAGCGGCAGTGCAGTAGCAAGTTATGCATCTCAGTTTGTTGGTAATCCGTATGTATATGGCGGATCAAGCCTGACAAGCGGTACGGACTGTTCCGGATTTATCATGTCGGTCTATGCAGCATTTGGCGTATCATTACCACATTCTTCCAGTGCTTTAAGAAGCTCCGGATATGAGGTGGGTACCGACAATATGCAGCCGGGTGATATTGTTTGCTATAGCGGACATGTGGCACTCTACGTAGGAAATGGAACAATTGTACATGCAAGTACACCGGAATCCGGAATTAAGTATTCCAATGTAAATTACAAAACAATTTTAGCGGTTAGAAGAATCTTTTAATGAGATTACATAAAGGGACTGTCGCGGTTGCGGCAGTTCTTTTTTTGTTCTATAGGAAAGACCTGAGCGCGTCTGGCACAATCTTTTTCTTTCTGAGGGAGCTTTTCAGATGAAAGATAAGCTTCAAAAATGGCTGCTTTTAGATAGAAAAAAATGGTAGCAAAAAAAACGAAAAAAGATGGAATATACAAAGTGCACAAAATGGAAAAAGATGTCGAAAAACTGTCACAAAAATCAGAAAATCATTCAAAAAGTTATCCACATCGAAAAATGTGGAAACATCGAAAAAAATGAGTTATACACCAAGTTATCCACCTTATCCACAGAAAATTCGATAAAAAGATAGGTTTACATAGCAAAAAATGCAAACAGACGTTTTGTGAAGAAATTATAAAGTTGCCGGGAGCGGGAAAAAGAAAGGAAAAAGTATTGACATTTCAAAAGTGAAAAATAATAAAAATAAAGGGCTAAAATGTCAGTAAATTTCGAAAAAGCAGGAAATTTGTAAAGGATATTTCGGAAAGTGAAGAGAAAACTACATTTGTAATGGGACAGGAGTTGAAAAAGCGAAAAGCATTTGCTATACTACATGAATAAAAAGGCATAAAACAATGCAGAATAGATGGTGCATATATGTTAAAGAAAATAGATATTCTTGGTATGCAGATAGATAATTATACGGTCCGTGAGGCAATTTTACAGGTCGAAGTCTATCTGAATAATACGGTGATGAATACCATAGAGACAATTAATATGAAAATGCTGGATCTTGCAAGTGAGGAGACCTCTATTAAAGAATGCATCGAGATGCTGGATCTTGCGGTAATCGGGGAAAAAGATATTCTGCTCGCAGCCGGGGTCCATTCCTCACAGCGAATCAAAGAGACGGTAGACCACGAATTTTTCAAAGAGTTCATGAAACGGATTATCCGCAATCATAAGAGCGTGTTTTTACTGGGCGAAGCGACAGAAGATGTGAACAGGCTTGAGGAGTATTTGGACGAGGAGTATGATAAGCTGAAGATATCCGGAAGATGTGCATTCGATGAAAAATCCGGAGATCTGGAAGGCGTCGTAAATGAAGTGAACAGCATATCACCGGACGTTATTTTTTCCATTCTTCCGTCACCGCATCAGGAGAAGTTTCTGCTTGAGAACAGGGGGAAACTGGATGCGAGAATCTGGTATGGACTCGGGGATGCATATCAGACACATTCGGGAATCGTGCGCCTGTCAAAAATAGCCGGTAAAATGATCAACAGAAAGAGACTGCAGCTTCAGCTACATAAATATAATAATGATAATGAGGAAAAATAATGATGATTTCTCTGAAAAAGTCTCGCTGGCTCGATTATACGCTCATTGTGGTCGGTACCGGGCTGATGGCATTTGCCATTCAGTGTATTTATGATCCGACCGGACTGGTAGTAGGTGGTTTTACCGGAATAGCGATTATTGTGAAAAGATTGTCCGCTGCAACAGTCGAAGGAGGGATTCCCCTCTGGCTGACGAATCTCGCGCTGAATCTTCCGGTATTTCTGCTTGCGTGGAAGATAAAAGGAAGAAGCTTTGTAGGAAGAACAGGGGTTGCCACTGTTCTTTTATCATTCTGGCTGTATGTGATTCCGCAATGGGATCTTCCACAGGGCGACTATATGCTTACCGCAATTTACGGCGGGGCAATCGAGGGAATCGGACTTGGTATGGTTCTTCTGGCAAAAGCGACGACCGGCGGAATAGATATGGTTTCAACACTGATTCAGAATTATCTTCGTCATTATCCAATTGTGGAAATTATGCTGATCCTGGATGGCATCATTGTACTGGGAGGTGCTGCAGTATTTGGCGTAAAACCGGCGCTGTATGCGGTCGTTGCAATTTTTCTCTATACAAAAGTATCCGATGCATTGATGGAGGGACTGAAATATTCCAAAGCGGTTTTCATTATTACGGCCAAGTCCGATGCGGTATCCGACGCACTGATGGAGGAACTGAGCCGTGGGGTCACGGGGCTGCCTGCAAGGGGAATGTATTCCGGGGAAAGCCGTGATATGCTCTATTGCGTGGTGTCGAAAAAAGAGATTGTAGAGCTGAAAGATATCGTAAAAAGAATCGATCACAGGGCGTTTGTGATTGTGACGGATGCAAGGGAAGTGCTTGGAGAAGGTTTTTTGGAATATTAGCATAAAAATATTTGCTTTTCCTCTTTATTTTTTTGGTGTTTTGCATTAAAATGTATTTTAGGATATACCAACTTTCAGAAAAAGACATAATTTTTTTGTGAAAGTTGTATAGATTTGAGGGAGATTTTGGAAAAGAGAAGGAGAAAAAAGCATGATTTCAAATCAGATACTTCAAAATACAATTGATGGTTTGAAGGGCATCACACGCGTGGATCTTTGCGTGATTGATACGGAAGGAAAGGTGCTGGCTACAACGTTCCCGGATGCGGATAATTACATCAATCCGGCAATGGCATTTATTGAGTCGCCGGCAGACAGCCAGGTCGTACAGGGATGTCAGTTCTTTAAAGTGTTTGACGATCATCAGATGGAGTATGTATTGCTTGCAAATGGTGACAGTGACGATGTCTATATGGTGGGCAAGATTGCAGGGTTCCAGATACAGAATCTCCTCGTTGCATACAAAGAGAGATTCGATAAGGATAATTTTATCAAGAACCTGCTGCTGGACAACCTGCTGTTGGTAGACATCTACAACCGTGCGAAAAAATTACATATTGAGACCGAGGTCCGCCGGGTGGTATTCATTGTTGAGACCAACCGCGAGAAGGACGGAAATGAGTTGGAGAAGGTCCGGAGTGTGTTTGGGGGCAAGTCCAAGGATTTTGTGACGGCTGTCGATGAGAAAAACATCATCGTTGTCAAAGAGTTATCCGAGAATGAGAGTTATGATGACCTTGACAAGACGGCAGAAATGATATTGAATCTTTTTAAAGCAGACAGCAGTAATAATGTCTATATCGCCTACGGTACTGTGGTGGGTGAAATCAAGGAGGTTTCACGTTCCTACAAAGAGGCTCGCATGGCACTTGACGTAGGAAAGATATTCTTTGAGGAGAAGAACATTATTGCCTATTCCACACTTGGAATCGGGCGTCTGATTTATCAGCTGCCAATCCCGCTTTGCAAGATGTTCATCAAAGAGATTTTCGATGGAAAGTCACCCGATGAATTCGATGAGGAAACACTGACCACAATCAATAAATTCTTTGAGAACAGTCTGAATGTATCAGAGACCTCAAGACAGTTGTATATCCACAGAAATACGCTGGTATACCGTCTGGATAAGCTGCAAAAAAGCACCGGACTGGATTTGCGCGTATTTGAAGATGCGATTACGTTTAAGATTGCACTTATGGTAGTAAAATATATGAAATATATGGAGTCACTTGATTATTAAAGCAGTAGGTTTTAGGAGGAACACATGATTAAGCTTGAACATGTCAGCAAATCCTATTCTGCCGGAGTGCCGGCTTTAAATGATGCCAGCCTCAATATTGAAGAGGGAGAATTTGTATTTGTTGTCGGAAACAGTGGTTCTGGCAAATCAACACTGATAAAACTGTTGTTGAAAGAGTTGGAGCCGACAGAGGGAAAAATTACGATAAATGGAAAAGATCTTGGTGCGATACGCAGAAAGCAGGTTCCAAGATACCGAAGGAACGTAGGTGTGGTTTTTCAGGATTTTCGTTTACTGAGAGATCGGAATGTCTATGAAAATGTGGCATTTGCACAGAGAGTAATCGGTGCATCAAGTCGTAAGATCAAAAGCAGTGTTCCTATGATGCTGTCCATGGTTGGACTGGCAGCAAAATATAAATCATTTCCGAAACAGCTGTCCGGAGGAGAACAGCAGAGAGTAGCGATCGCCAGAGCATTGATCAATCAGCCGAAAATACTGCTTGCCGATGAACCGACCGGCAATCTGGATAATAACAATGCATGGGAGATCATGAAGCTTTTAGATGAAATCAACCAGCGAGGAACGACAGTCGTTGTCGTAACACACAATTTGGAGATTGTAAAAGCCATGAAAAAGCGTGTTATCACTATGAAGAAAGGTGTCATTGTGAGTGATGACAGGCAGGGTGAATCATCATGAGAATCAGTACATTTTTCTATTCTCTGAAACAGGGATTTAAGAACATCTGGAGGAATAAAATTTTTTCCCTCGCATCCATTGCGACCATGTCGGCCTGCATATTCCTGTTTGGCCTGTTCTTTGCAATTGTGACCAATTTCAGGTCGATGGTCAAAACCGCAGAAGAGGGCGTGGCAGTGTCCGTTTTCTTCGATGAAGGTACGACAGATCAGCAAATCGATGACTTGAAAGGGAAGATTGAGAAACGTGCGGAGGTAGCCAAATGTGTCTACATATCGGCAGACGAAGCATGGGAGAATTATAAAGATGTTTATTTCGGCGGATCGGAAGATGCCGCAGAGGGTTTCCAGGATGACAATCCGCTTGCTAATTCAGCGAGCTTTGAGATTTATGTGAATGATATTTCCATGCAGAGTGCGCTGGTTACCTATCTGGATTCGCTGGATGGGGTACGGGAGGTGCACCAGTCGGAAGTGGTCGCAAATACGCTGTCGGATTTTAACAGTCTGATTGGCTATATATCCGTCGGAATTATTTTGATCCTGCTGGGTGTGGCTGTATTTTTGATCAGCAATACGGTAACGGTCGGTATCTCCGTCAGAAGGGAAGAAATCGCAATCATGAAACTGATCGGGGCGACAGACTATTTTGTGCGGGCACCGTTTATTGTCGAAGGAGTTCTGATCGGTCTTTTGGGTTCCGTGATTCCGCTGGTGCTGCTGTACGCTTTGTACAGTAAGGTCGTGGTCTATGTTGCCGAGAAATTCAGTTTTCTGAGCAATATGGTAAACTTCCTTCCGGCACAACAGGTATTCCATACATTGATTCCGGTGTCTCTCCTGCTTGGAGTGGGAATCGGATTTCTGGGAAGCCGTCTGACGATTCGTAAACATTTGAAAGTATAAAGGAAAGGGTGTACGGGGGAACAGAGATCTTTCGTGACACCCTTATCCTGTATGAGAATAAATTTTGGAGGAAAGACTGTATGAGAAAATGGAAAAAGCCCATTACAATCTTATTATCCTTAGCATTGATCACTATGCCTGCATTACAAATATCCGCATCCGGTATTACGGAGGCGCAGCAGGAAAAAGAGAGTCTGGAAGAAGAACTGTCGGAGGCACAGGATCTGATCGATGGTTTGAAGGATTCGAAAGAGGATATTCAATCAAAGGTGAGCCAGCTCGATGCGAAACTTACCGATATTTCAGAACGTATCAATGAACTTGAGACAGAACTGGAAGAAAAAAACAGTGAGATAGAAAATACAAAAGAGGAACTTTCTCAGGCGCAGGAAGACGAAAATGTTCAGTATGAACAGATGAAGAAGCGCATAAAGTATATGTATGAGAACGGCAGCAACATGTCCCTGCTGGAAACATGGCTTTCTTCGGGCAGTGTGGCTGAATTCATCAACCAGACGGAATATATCAAGCAGATTATGAAGTATGACAGACAGATGCTGGAAAAATATCAGGCTACACAGCAGGCGGTAGCGGATTCCAAAGAAACACTGGAAACGGATTATGCGGATCTGACGGCAATGAAAGAACAGGTACAAAAAGAGCAGGATACCGTAAAGCAGCTGGTGGCTGCTAAGGAACAGGAACTGACCAGTGTATCCGGAGAATTGTCAGACGCGCAGGAAGGTGCGGACGCAGTCGCTGCGGAGATTGAAGCCCAGGATCAGATTATTGCGCAGATCCAGGCAGAGGAAGCAAGAAAAGCAGCAGAGAAGGCTGCAGCCGAGGCAGCAAGGCAGGCAGCACAGCAGGCGGCGCAACAGAACACCGAACAGCCATCGGAAGGCAGCGACAGCGGCAATACATCAGATGGCAGCTCAAATGAGACGGAGCCGGACGATACATATAATGGCGGTGTATTCACATGGCCGTGTCCGAGCAGTACCAGAATTACCAGTGATTATGGGGTAAGGCTTTCACCGACGGAAGGAGCCTCCAGCAATCACAAGGGAATAGACATAGGTGCGGATTATGGTGCGGCAATTGTTGCGGCGGCAGACGGAACGGTGAGTTATGCGGGTTATGGAAGTGCAACCGGAAACTATATTATGATCAGTCATGGAAGCGGAATTTATACGATTTATTGCCATTGCTCCGCGTTGCTGGTATCTGCAGGACAACAGGTAACTGCAGGGCAGACGATTGCCCAGGTCGGAAGTACGGGAATATCTACAGGAAATCATCTTCATTTTGGGGTGACGCAGAATGGAAGCTATGTCAGCCCATGGAATTATTTGAGCAGATAGAAAGGCAGAATGAATGGACGAGAAACAGTTTGAGCAGGAACAGGGGATAGTGGAACAGAAAAAAGAAAAGAAGAAAAAAGGATTTAGAGCCGGTGTACTTACCGGTGTTTTGGGGAGCTGTGTAGCGATTGTGGCGCTGTTTCTTCTACTTTCCGGACTCGGTGTGATGCAGATCAGCGCAGCATCGGGAACAGGCAGCAATAGCGTGCTGACAGATAAAGTGGTTGCCAAGCTGGATAAGCTGATTGGTCAGATCGATCAGTATTACTATCAGGATGTGGACGCAGATGAACTTGCAAACGGACTTTACAAAGGTTTGTTTGAGGGATTGGATGATCCGTACAGTGCCTATTATACAAAACAGGAATACGAAGATCTGATGATTACGACCAATGCGAATTACTATGGAATCGGTGCAGGATTAAAGCAGGATCCGGATACAATGGAGGTCTCCATTACCCATATCTACGATGATTCCCCTGCGCAGAAAGCGGGTCTTCAGGCCGGGGACATCATTGTTCAGGTGGATGACATTACGGCAACCAGTATGGAAGTGTCAGATCTGGTCACAAAGATACGTGGAGAAGAAGGAACTACGGTCCATTTGAAAATCTATCGTGAGGGAGAGAGTGATTATCTCGAATATGATGTAGAACGTGCAAAGGTGGATATCCCAACCGTTCAATATAAGATGCTTGAGAATAACATCGGCTATATTCAGGTAGCTGAATTCGCAGAGAATACGCCGGAGCAGTTTGATGCTGCAATCCAGGATTTGAACGGGCAGGGTATGAAAGCGATGATGATTGATCTTCGCGATAACGGAGGCGGATTGCTTTCTTCCTGCCAGACGATGCTGGATGAAATTCTGCCGGAGGGAACGGTCGTATACACCGAGGATAAATACGGAAACAGACAGGATTTTACATCGGATGCGGAGCATTCCATGAGTCTGCCGATTGCATTGCTGGTCAATGGCAATTCAGCAAGCGCATCGGAAATTTTTGCAGGAGCCATTCGGGATTTCAACTATGGAACCCTGATAGGAACAAAGACATTTGGAAAGGGTATTGTGCAGAACATCAAGCAGCTTTCCGATGGAAGCGCCTATAAAGTAACGGTTGCAAAATACTACACGCCATCCGGAGACTATATTCACGGCAAGGGTATTGAACCGGATATTGAACTGGAATACCAATACTCAGGAGACAAGGATGCAGATTATGATCAGATGAAAGATAATCAGGTATTAAAGGCAATTGAGACCTTACAGAGTCAGATTCAATAAAATTGAAAAGAACAGAAAGCTACGCAGAAATGAACTCATTTCTGCGTAATTTTTTATCTATAGCCGGTAGCAATTAAAAATGGCACATGGTATAATTCTTATAAGATTTTTACGTGAGTTCAGATTGTGATCAGGAGAAAAAATATGAGAAAAAAACGAATATTGGTACTTCTGCTGTCCTTACTCTTGTTTTTTGAAAGCGTGGGGCTGTCAGGACTGGAGTATGTTTCCGCGGCAGAGCCGGCAATGGTGCAGATGTCAGAGGATACCGAAGTGGATACAGATACGGAGAACGGTATGCAGTCTGGAAGCTCTGACTGGATCAATCCGGCGCTGAGTGAAAAAGAGAAGGGGCAGTTACCAAAGGATGTTATTGCACAGACAGGGACAGATGCGACAGGTCTGAATTCATATGCTTCGGCATCGTCGGCAGGCAAATATGTGCGTAAGCAGCTGAAAGCGAGAAATACATCTTTTCAATTTCACTATACGGGAACCAGCCTGACCTCGGCTAAATTAAGTAAACTCATGAAAGATATATTGGAAAAGGCATGTGAAACGACATCAGATCCTCAGGAAGGCGATTATCTGTATTTTCATTTAAAGAAGGTGACACAGAGTTACCGTTACTCTTCCAGTGAGGCAATTATCACATGGAATGTATCCTACCGAAGTACTGCTGCACAGGAGAAAACGGTTCTTGCGAAAATAAAGCAGGTCGTTTCTTCCCTTGGACTTACAAAATGCTCGGATACGGAGAAGATAAAAAAAATACATGATTACATCTGCAAAAACACCACGTATGACAATACGGAATCGAGATATACTGCATATAATGCATTGATAAACGGAAGTGCCGTATGTCAGGGATATGCCACGCTCTTTTATGCGATGTGCCTGCAGTCTGGTGTTTCCGTCCGGTGTATTCCCGGATATGGATATGGGTCTGATGGATGGGAAAATCACTTGTGGAATATCGTAAAGATAGGGAGTAAATGGTATAACATCGACACGACATGGGACAGTCAGCCGTCCTATCCGTCCGGGGTCAGCTATACCTTCTTTTTGAAAAATAACAGTAGTTTTACAGGGCATGTCAGGGACTTCGGGAGTTTCCGAAGCTGGACCTCCACCCAGATAACCGCTTTTAACAGCAAATATCCGATGACCTCCGCTTCTTATACGGGATCGGTAGGGAAACCGGTGTTAAAAAGTGTCGCTTCTACCGGATACAATTCACTGAAAGTGAGTTGGGGCAAAGTAAATACCGCAGTGGGATATTATGTCTATTATGCGGTCAGTCCAAGCGGTACCTATACGTTGGCGAAGAAAGTAAAAGGGGGAGCCGTGACATCCTTAAATGTCACGGGTCTTACGCCTGGCAGGACCTATTATTTTAAGGTGCGGGCCTATTCCAATCTGCTGACGAGTGCAAAGAGCGGCTATTCGGCAGTTTTAAGCGGGAAAGCGGTGCCGGCACAGGCTGTGATCAGCAGCCTCACTACAAAAGATAAATCAATTACGCCGGTCTGGAAAAAAATAGCCGGAGCCACCGGTTACAAGATTGCAGTGACCTACAAAAATGGAAGTACGAGCACTACCAAGAAGCTATACGTGTCTGCCGGAACAAAAACAGAACAGAAACTGACGATCAGGGGACTGCGGGCTGGTACAAACTGCCAGGTAAAGGTGCAGGCTTATACAACAGGAAGTAACGGCAGTAAGGTGTACGGAAGTTATTCCAAGGTAAAGAAAATCACCGTGAAATAACATACATCATTACGTGGAAAGCAGGCAGGTAAACTGAATGGGAAAAGAACAGAATCAGCAGATCAGGGAATATTTACTGAAACATGCGGAAGAAAAATACGCTGATTTTTCCGCCGGATTGATTCCGGGCGCGGGAAAGGTCATGGGGATACGACTGCCGCAATTACGGGCTTTGGCAAAACAACTGGCAAAAGGAGACTGGCGCGATTATCTGGAACATGCGGAAGATCACTGTATGGAGGAAACCATGCTTCAGGGGATGACGCTTGGCTATATCAGGGAACCGTTTGCTGTGATAAGCCCCTATCTGGACAGATTCGTTCCGAAAATTGATAACTGGTCTGTCTGTGACAGTGCCTGTACAACTTTGAAAATTGCAGAAAAAGAGCCGGAGGAAGTGCGGAAATATCTGCAGATATTTCTGGAATCGGAAGCGGAATTTCAGATCCGATTTGGTGTGGTCATGCTTCTTGACCACTATTTGAAACCGGAATATATCAACGATGTATTGCAGCAGCTCGATGCGGTCTGTCATCCCGGCTATTATGTGAAAATGGCGGTTGCATGGAATCTGTCTGTCTGTTACGTCCGTTTTCCGGAAAAGACAATGGCATTTCTGAAATCAAACCATCTCGACGACTGGACACACAACAAAGCGATTCAAAAGATCATGGAATCACACCGCGTAAGCGCTGATGATAAAGCTGTACTCAGAAACATGAAAAGATAAAAGCAGGGAGGATATGCATATGAAAAATGTGGCGGTAAGGGTTAAAATGGTGATTCTGCAAATTTGTATCGTGGTGGCTATGCTTATTGTGACGGGTCTGGCATTTATCAGTCTGAAGAACGTGAACAGGAATGCTTCTGATCTCCTTGAGGAAACGATTCGTAAGGACTACGATACCAATATCAAAGAGCAGGTCGAGAATGCGATTTCTCTTTTGGACGGAGTATATGCCAAATATGAATCGGGTGATTATACGATGGCAGAAGCAAAAGAGCTGGGCGCAGATCTTCTGCGGGAACTCCGCTACGGTGAGGCAGGATATTTCTGGGCGGATACCTATGATGGGACAAATGTGGTATTACTTGGGCAGGATACGGAGGGAACGAATCGAATGGATGCGACCGATGCCGATGGATATGCCATGGTAAAAAACATCATCGAAGTGGGACAGCAGCCGGAGGGCGGTTACACGGATTATGTATTTCCGAAAGAGGGAGAAACGGAATCCTCTCCGAAACGGTCTTACAGTAAGGCATTCGAACCGTTTGGCTGGGTGATCGGAACCGGAAATTATACGGATTACATCGACAAGGCGGTTTCGTCTTATCAGGAACAGGCTGCCAGCAATCTTCAGAAAACACTGTATTTGGTGTATGCAATTAGCGCGGTACTCATTCTTCTGATGGCAGTGCTGAGTATCGGTATCGGAAATTCCATCACTCGATCACTGAAAGTAACCGTAGATTATATCCGGCAGATTTCAACGGGTAATTTTACCTGTCAGCTTCCTGATAAGCTGCTGGTCAGAAAAGATGATTTCGGAAAACTTGGCAATTCTCTCGAGACGATGCGTAAACAGATCAGCAGTCTGATAGCAGCAGTCAAAAATCAGGGCGAGACAATCAACCAGGTCGTGACTGCGGTTAAGGGAAATGTCTTTGAACTGAACGGAGATATTGAAGGGGTGTCTGCAACGACTGAGCAGCTTGCAGCCAGCATGCAGCAGACGGCAGCCTCTTCAGAATCCATTCATACGATGTCAGGAGAAATTGAAGAAGCGGCGCGTAATATTGCAGTTCGTGCACAGGAAGGCGCAGAACAGGCTTCCAATATTCATGAACGTGCGGCACATGCAAAGGCGGAGACTACAACGCAGCGCATGCAGACAGAAAAAGTACATGGGGAAATACAGCACAGTTTAGAGCGAGCACTGGAGGATGTAAAGGTAGTGGAGCAGATTCGGGTATTGTCTTCGGCTATTTTGGAGATTACGGAACAGACCAATCTGCTTGCACTGAATGCATCCATAGAGGCCGCCAGAGCCGGAGAGGCAGGAAAAGGTTTTGCAGTCGTTGCCGGAGAGATCGGCAATCTTGCGGATCAGTCACAGAAGGCGGTGACACAGATTCAGGAAGTGACAGAAAAGGTCACGGGAGCCGTGGACAATCTTAAAAAGGATTCTGAGCGTCTCCTGCATTTTGTAGCAACAGATGTGGTACATAGCTATGATGTGTTTGAAGAAGTCGCGATGGCATATAATCAGGACGCAGAAGAGGTCGATTCCCTGATTACAGATTTCAGTGCGACATCGGAAGAACTTCTGGCATCCATTGACGGAGTTTTGAATGCAATTTCAGAAATCAGCCATGCAACAACGGAGGGTGCAGATGGAACCTCCAACATCGCAGAGCGGACGGCAAATGTCATGCTGATGTCGGAAACAGTAACGGAAGAGGTGGAAAAATGCACCATATCCGTAGAACAACTGAATCAGGATATCTCTGTCTTTGTGGTAGAAGCATAATCTGGAATAAAACGGACAATTTGCAATATACTAAAGGTACGCACTTCACGAAGAATGTGCAATGCACATCCTGTAAAAAATAGGAAAAGGAGAAACGGAATGAACGATGACACCATCTCCCTGTTAAAGGAATGCAACGCAGGCTGTAAGATGGCTACGAACAGCATGGAGCAGGTGATACCTTACGTCAGAGATGAAAAAATGAAAACAGTAATCAATTCCTACAACGAACGCCACATTGAAACGGGGGATGAATGCCATGAGCTGTTAAATGAGGCAGGAAAGGCGGAAAAAGATCCGCCTGCCATGGCAAGTGCATTTTCCTGGGTTACGACAGAGATGAAACTTCTGATCAAAGATGATACACATCAGATTGCTTCTCTGCTGATTGATGGCTGCAATATGGGCGTAAAATCCCTGGCCGAAGATCTGAACCAATACAGGCAGGCAGACATTGCAAGTATTGGAATGGTCCGCAAACTAATCAAGCTGGAGCAGAGTTTCTCAAAAGAACTTCTGGAATTTGTCTAGGAAGAGAAAACGGTCATAAGGGTGTCATTGACGAAAGCCAGTGATACCCTTATAATATTTAGCATAGTCTGGAAATAGAAAACAGTATGAGAAAAGGTAGAAAGTAGGTATATCCGTGGTAGAATTAGATCCGTTTCGCATGAAATTAGGGACATATAAAGGGCCGCTTCAGGAGGTAAAGGGAGCGCTTGATTTAGAGAATAAGACCAAGAAGATTGAAGAGCTGGAGCGCGAGATGGAAGCTTCGGACTTTTGGGATGATCCGGAAGTTTCCCAGAGGAAAATGAAAGAATTAAAAGGCTATAAAGATGATGTTGAGATCTGCAGGAATCTGGAGCAGAAGATTGATGATATTGCCACGCTCATTGAAATGGGCGATGAAGAAAATGATTCGGAAATTGTGGCAGAAGTAGAGCAGGAGATCAATGAATACGAGGAATCTTTTGAAAAAATAAGAATTAAGACACTGCTGTCCGGTGAATATGACCGGGATGGTGCAATTGTATCGCTGCATGCAGGTGCAGGCGGAACAGAGTCGTGTGACTGGGCTTCCATGCTTTACCGTATGTATACGAGGTGGGCGTCAGATAAGGGATTTTCCGTAGAAGTTCTGGATTCGCTTGACGGCGATGAGGCTGGGATCAAATCCATCACTTTTCAGATCAATGGAGAAAATGCCTACGGCTATCTGAAATCAGAGCATGGCGTACACCGGCTGGTTCGCATTTCTCCGTTTAATGCGGCGGGGAAGCGTCAGACCTCTTTTGTTTCCTGCGATGTAATGCCGGATATTGAGGAAGATATTGACATTGAAGTCAAAGATGAAGATATCCGTATCGATACCTACCGTTCCAGCGGTGCCGGCGGACAGCATATCAATAAGACATCTTCGGCCATCCGTATTACGCATTACCCTTCGGGAATTGTGGTGACCTGTCAGAATGAACGTTCCCAGCACATGAATAAGGATAAGGCAATGCAGATGTTAAAAGCGAAACTCTATCTTTTGAAACAGCAGGAAAATTTAAACAAAGCGGCAGGCATCCGTGGGGAAGTTTCCGAGATTGGATGGGGCAATCAGATACGGTCTTATGTCATGCAGCCGTATACAATGGTCAAGGATCACAGAACCAGTACCGAAACAGGAAATGTGGACAGTGTTATGGATGGAAATATTGATCTCTTTATTAATGGATATTTGAAATGGTGCTCGCTTGGGTGTCCGAAGAGCATGAACGAAGAATAAGAGACAAACACGGAGAATGTATGAAAGTCAGTCAAATACATAACACGCGAAAACAGGAGGAAAGCAATGGGATTAATTAAGGCAGTAGCAGAGGCAATCGGAGGTTCACTGGCAGACCAGTGGCTTGAGGTGTACGAACCCAATGACATGGGAGACCAGACTGTATTTACAGACGGTATCATGATGCGACGGGGACAAAATACCAAAGGAACGCCAAATACCGTATCCAACGGTTCTGTGATTCATGTATACGACAACCAGTTCATGATGCTGGTAGATGGTGGTAAGATTGTGGATTATACTGCAGAACCGGGTTACTATAAAGTAGATAACTCGTCTCTTCCGTCTTTGTTTAACGGCCAGTTGAAAGAGACCCTGAAAGATTCTTTCAGCCGTATTAAGTTCGGCGGGCAGACTCCGACGGCGCAAAAAGTATTTTATATGAATTTACAGGAAGTCAAAGGAATTAAATTCGGCACGAGAAATCCGATCAACTACTTTGACAATTTCTATAATGCAGAACTGTTCCTGCGCGCACATGGAACCTACTCCATTAAAATCGTGGATCCGATCCGCTTCTATGCGGAGGCAGTACCAAGGAACCAGGCGCATGTGGAAATCGGCGATATCAATGAGCAGTATCTGGCAGAATTTTTGGAGGCATTGCAGACTTCAATCAATCAGCTTTCCGCAGAGGGAACCCGTATTTCCTATGTACCGTCCAAAGGTCGTGAACTAAGCAAATACATGGCGCAGACCCTCGATGCGGACTGGAACCAGATGCGTGGTATGGAGATTCAGGCGGTCGGTATTGCAAGCATTTCCTATGATGAGGAATCGACAAAGCTGATCAATATGCGTAACCAGGGTGCTATGCTGGGCGATCCGAATGTACGTGAAGGATATATGCAGGGAGCCATGGCGAGAGGATTTGAGGCGGCCGGATCGAATGCAAATGGCAGCATGGCCGGTTTTCTCGGTATGGGAGTCGGTATGCAGGCAGCGGGGAATATGGCAGGAAACGCTTCACAGGCCAATCTTGCGCAAATGCAGATGCAGCAGAATCAGGCTTCGGCAGGTATGCCGGCTGGAAATCCGGCACAGCAAGGCCAGGCACAGCCAAATACAGCGCAGGCCGGCAGCTGGACCTGCGAATGCGGGAATGTGAACACCGGTAAGTTCTGCAGCGAATGCGGGAAACCGGCACCATCCGGAGAATGGACCTGTGAATGCGGCAATGTCAATGCCGGCAAATTCTGCAGTAACTGCGGAAAACCGCGTCCATAAGGGGAAGGAGCAGTTATGTCAGTCATCAGTTTTAAATGTCCGAACTGTGATGGAGAGTTGCTGTTTGATCCGGCGAGCGGGAAATACAAGTGCGAGTATTGCGCGTCTCTGTTTTCACAGGAGGAGCTTGATGCGATGAAGCCGTCGGATTCCGGGGAAGAAGAGGCGGTCCTCTATCATTGCCCGAGCTGCGGTGCCCAGATCGTGACCGATACGACAACCGCAGCGACGTTCTGTTATTATTGCCACAATCCGGTTGTGCTTGGAGGCAGACTGGAGGGAGAATTCCTGCCGGATAAGATCATTCCGTTTGCAATTGACAAGAAAGAGGCGGAAGAACAGTTCCTTACATATGTCGGAAGCAAAAAATTTGTACCGCGTGCTTTTTTCCAGAAAAAACAGATCCATGAGCTGACCGGCGTCTATTTTCCGTATTGGCTGTATGACACTACCCTGGACGGTATGATCGAGGCAGAGGCGACCAGAGTACGTATCTGGATGACCGGGGATGAAGAGTTCACGGAGACGAAGTTCTATCGTGTCGAGCGTGGCGGACAGGTGGATCTGAGCCATCTGTCCGAAAACGCATTGCAGAAGGCCAATAAAACGCTGTCGGAGGGGGTTCTTCCGTATCGTTTTGATGAAATGAAAGAATTTAAGATGGGATATCTGTCCGGTTTTCTGGCTGAAAAGCGGGATATTGAAAAGGAAACGCTGGCTCCATCCCTGCAGCAGGAGACCGAGGAATATGCAGAGCGGCTTTTACGGGAAACGATCGAAGGGTATGACGGTGTGGTGGTCAAAAACTGTGATTTTCAGATCCGGGAAGATCACTGGAATTATGTGCTGCTGCCTGTCTGGACGTTCACCTATCAGGCACGCAGCGGAAAAGTCTATTATTATTCGATGAATGGTCAGACCGGAAAGGTCTGCGGAGAACTTCCAATCGATTACAGAAAACTGGGATTCCTCAGCGGGATTATAACGGCAGCAGTTCTGGTAATCGGAATGATCGGAGGGTATCTGCTATGAAAAAATATAGGAAAAGAATCGGGAACGCCATCTGCCTGACTTTCCTTCTGGCAATTCTGATGTCTTCTGGAGTGTTTGCGGCAGAAAGAGGAAGTGTCTATGACAATGCGGCACTTATGGACGATGACGAGGTCACAGCGGTGAATGCTGCGATTGAGCATCTGGAAGAGGTGACCGGATGGGAAGTATATGCGCTTACGATAAATGATGCACAGGGCTGGTCCTCACAAAAATATTGTGAAGACTGGTTTGATGAACATGTAAAGGGACATGACGCAGTGGTCTATCTGATTGATCTGGATAACGGTGAGATCTATATTGCAACAGAAGGAACAGCAGTCGATGTCTTTACGGACAGACGGATCCAGTCTGTGATTGATGCAGGGTATTCGCAGGCGAAGAACGGGGAATATGGGAATTCATTCACCGGTATGCTGGAAAAGACGACCGATTACTGTCAGAAATCCCTGAAGCCCTATGAAATTCTGATCGCAGCCATACTGGCACTGGCGGCTGGAGGTATCACTTTCGGTTCGGTAGTCGGAAAATACCGCCTGAAATGGGGGCTTTACAAATACGATTTCCATGCCAATGGAAACATTGCTGTTTCCAGAGAGGAAGATCAGTTTGTCAATCAAATTGTCACGCACCATCACATTCAGAGGAATCCTCCGGCGGGAAAAGGCAGTGGAAGCTCGACACATACAGGAGCAGGCGGAAGAAGTTTTGGCGGGGGTGGCCGTAAGCTGTAAGTTCTGGCAATGGCAGGAAAATTGCAGTAAATCGGCAAAAAAGCTTGCGCCGTTACGGGTATTGTGCTATTATCTTCCTCGTGAGCACAACTGTATTTGTGAGACATACACTGGAGGGAAACTATGGCTGAGAATACAAAGTATTATGTGCTGAAAGAGAAGGCTGTTCCGGAAGTTCTTCTGAAAGTAGTGGAAGCCAAGCGGCTGATAGAGTCGGGGCGCGCTGCATCCGTTCAGGAAGCGGCTGAGCAGGTGGACATCAGCAGAAGTTCCTTTTATAAATACAAGGACGACATTTTTCCGTTTCATGATAACGTGAAGGGGAAAACAATTACCATGGTCATACAGTTAGATGATGAACCGGGGCTGTTGTCGGTGGTGCTGAATATCGTTGCAGAGTTTCATGCAAACATTCTGACAATACATCAGTCCATCCCGGTCAACGGAATTGCATCATTGACTTTGAGTATTGATATACTGCCGGAGACAGGTGATCCTGCACTTATGGTAGATGCCATTGATGGCACGGACGGCATACATTACGTAAAAATACTAGCTAGGGAGTGAAAGAACGATGATTAAAGCAGCAGTAATGGGATATGGAACCGTTGGTTCCGGAGTAGTAGAAGTATTAAACACCAACTATGACAGCATAGCAAGACGTTCGGGTGAGGGGATAGAGGTAAAATATGTACTGGATTTAAGAGATTTTCCGGGAGATCCGATTGGAAATAAAATCGTGCATGAATATCAGACAATTGCAGAAGATCCGGAAGTATCGATTGTTGTGGAGACCATGGGTGGTGTGGAACCGGCCTATACATTTGTTAAAGCGATGCTGGAGGCAGGCAAGCACGTGACGACATCCAATAAGGCACTGGTTGCCGATAAGGGTGCGGAATTGATTGCACTGGCAAAAGAGAAGAATGTAAATTTCTTATTTGAGGCGAGTGTCGGCGGCGGTATACCGATCATCCGTTCTTTGAATTCCTGTCTGACTGCAGATGAGATTGAAGAAATCACCGGTATCCTGAATGGAACGACCAACTATATGATGACCAAAATGAGCACGGAAGACTCTGAGTTTGATGATGTGTTAAAAGATGCGCAGGCAAAAGGCTATGCCGAAAAAGATCCGACCGCAGATATCGAAGGCTATGATGCATGCCGTAAGATTGCGATTCTGACCTCATTGGTATGTGGTAAGCAGGTGGACTTTCATGATATTCACTGTGAGGGAATCACAAAGATTTCTGCAACGGATATCAAATATGCAAAAGCAATGGGCAAGGCAATCAAACTGCTTGCTACAAGCAGAAAAGTCGGTGACAGCTACTACGCAATGGTAGCACCATATCTGTTGGGCCAGGAGCACCCGCTCTATCCGGTAAATGATGTATTCAATGCCGTATTCGTACATGGAAATGTGCTCGGAGACGCAATGTTCTATGGAAGCGGAGCAGGAAAACTTCCGACTGCAAGTGCGGTAGTTGCCGATATGGTAGAAATTGCAAAGCATTTAAACAAGAACATTTCGGTGGAGTGGAGCTCAAAGAAGATGGATCTTGTGGATTATAAAAAAGCTTCGAACCGTTTCTTTGTACGTGTGGCAGGAGAGGAATCGGCTGTAAGTGAAGTATTTGGCAATGTCGAATGGATCAGAGCAGAAGGTGTATCCGGTGAGCTGGGTTTTGTCACAGAGCAGATGACAGAAGCCGAATATGAAGAGAAAGCTGCGAAACTTTCCGGAATCCTTCAGATGATTCGCGTAAATTAATAAAAACAATCGTTTATCAGGGAAACCCGCAAGTCGTGTTTCCCTTAGTTTATGCAAGGAATACGGAGAGTAAAATTGTGTCTGCACATTTTTATTCGGCGAACACCGTCATAACCGGAGCCTTCACGCAGAGCATGAAACTTCCGGTCTATTTTAAAAAAGAATCGAGGATAAAAAATGAAATACGTAGTAATATTAGGAGATGGAATGGCAGATATGCCAATAGCAGAACTTGGAAATCAGACACCGCTTGCATATGCGTCCACCCCAAAGATGGATGAACTGGCAGCAAAAGGGGAAATCGGTATGGTACATACCATCCCGGACGGTATGAATCCGGGAAGCGATACGGCAAATCTTTCGGTGCTTGGATACAACCCGCGGAAATACTATTCGGGACGTTCTCCGCTTGAGGCATTGAGTATCGGGGTTCCGATGAAGGATACGGATGTCGCACTTCGCTGCAATATTGTAACACTGTCGGAAGAAGACGGCACTTATGAGGAACGTACGATCATCGACCACAGTGCAAGCGAGATTTCTACGGAAGATGCGGCTGTCTTACTTGAAGCAGTTCGAAAAGAACTTGAATCCGATATTTACAAATTCTATGTCGGAACCAGCTACCGTCATCTTCTGATCTGGGAGAACGGAGAGGTCGTAGATCTTGTCCCGCCGCATGATGTATTGGGACAGAAGATCGGAGCAAATCTTCCGAAAGAGGAAGCACTGCGGGAAATGATGAAAAAGAGCTATGATATCCTTGTAAATCATCCAATTAACATCGAACGAAAAAAACAGGGTTTGAATCCTGCAAATTCCTGCTGGTTCTGGGGTGCAGGTACAAGACCCGCTTTGTCCTCATTTGAGGAAAAGACGAACAAAAAGGGAGCTATGATCTCTGCAGTAGATCTGTTAAAGGGAATCGCAGTTGGGGCTTCCATGAAAGTAATTACCGTAGAGGGCGCAAACGGCGGACTTCATACAAACTATGAAGGAAAGGCGCAGGCGGCTGTGGATGTACTGACAAAAGAGGGTTATGATTTTGTCTATGTACATCTGGAGGCTCCGGATGAAATGGGGCATCAGGGAAGTTATGAGAGAAAGATTCAGGCCATTGAAAATCTGGATGCCAGAATTATCAAGCCGGTGGTAGAAGGTCTTGAAGCAGCGGGTGAAGATTTCCGCATGGTTGTACTTCCGGATCATCCGACCCCAGTTTGCATCCGTACGCATACATCTGAAAACGTGCCGTATATTCTCTATGACAGTACGGCTCCGCAGGTTCATGACTGGCATTACAATGAAAAAGAGGCAGCTGAGACAGGTCATTTTATAGGAGAAGGGCATACGTTGATTGATTATCTGTTTTCCAAATAGGAAAATGACAGAATATCTGAGCCGGTAAGCATCGTCTTACTGCTTGGGCAGGAGGGGATTTGATATTGAAGTATATTATGGCTTTTGATGCAGGAACCACAAGCAATCGCTGTATTCTGTTTGATCAGGATGGGGAAATCCGCAGCATGGCGCAGAAAGAATTTCGCCAGATGTTTCCAAACCCCGGCTGGGTGGAGCATGATGCAAATGAGATCTGGTCAACCCAGCTGGGTGTTGCGGTGGAAGCAATGTCCAAGATCGGGGCAACGGGGGAAACTATCGCAGCCATCGGGATTACCAACCAGCGTGAGACGGTTGTGGTGTGGAACAGGGAGACCGGGGAACCGGTATATCCGGCAATCGTATGGCAGTGCCGCCGGACGTCGGATATTGCGGATGCACTTAAGAAAAAAGGCCTGGAAGACTGTTACCGGAAAAAGACCGGTTTGATGATCGATGCCTATTTTTCAGCGACGAAGGTGAAATGGATTCTGGATCATGTGGAAGGTGCCAGGCAGCAGGCAAAAGAAGGAAAGCTGCTTTTTGGAACAATTGAAACATGGCTGATCTGGAAACTGACAAAGGGAAGCGTACATGTGACAGACTATTCCAATGCTTCCAGAACCATGCTTTTTAACATCAACAATCTGGAATGGGATCCGGATATTCTTGCAGAACTGGATATTCCGGAAAACATGCTTCCGAAACCAATGCCTTCCAGCGGTATATATGGGTATACAGACCCATCCTTTTTTGGGCATGCCATACCAATTGCAGGTGCGGCAGGTGATCAGCAGGCTGCACTCTTTGGACAGAACTGCTTTTTGGAGGGAGAGGCAAAAAACACCTATGGAACCGGATGCTTTCTTCTCATGAATACCGGGGAAACGCCGGTCTTCTCAAAAAACGGTCTGGTTACGACGATTGCGTGGGGACTTGACGGTAAAGTTACCTATGCACTGGAAGGTTCTATTTTTGTTGCAGGAGCTGCCATTCAGTGGCTTCGTGATGGAATGAAATTGCTGGATTCTGCCTCAGATTCGGAATATATGGCCAGCAAGGTGAACGGTACGCATGGCTGTTATGTCGTGCCTGCTTTTACAGGACTTGGTGCACCGCACTGGGACCAGTATGCAAGAGGAACCATTGTAGGAATTACAAGAGGAACCACTAAAAATCATATTATTCGTGCAACATTGGAATCGATTGCTTATCAGGTGCGGGATGTCATTGCCGCAATGGAGGCGGATGCCGGATTTGAACTGCGTTTCCTGAATGTAGACGGAGGAGCCAGTGCGAATAGCTTTCTGATGCAGTTTCAGGCAGACATGATCAATGCGCCGGTAAACCGCCCGAAGTGTATCGAGACGACGGCCCGCGGAGCTGCCTATCTGGCCGGAATTGCAGTAGGCTACTGGAAAAGCAAGGAGGAAGTGATTCGGAATCAGCTGATGGAGCGGGTCTTCCAGCCGAATATGACGCAGGAAGAGCGTGAGAAAAAGATGAAAGGCTGGAATAAAGCTGTCAAGTACGCATTTGGATGGGCTAAAGAAGAGGAATCGTAGTCCGATCGATCAAAATGTAAGCAGGTCGATTCCCCAAACAAGCAGGAAGAGGTTTTTTACAATAAAATTAACTGCCACGATGACGATGGCAATCCAAAGATAAATGTCCCGGTATTTCATCCCGATACGGATGCGGTGCCGGGATATTCGTTCAATTGACTGACTCAGCATAAACCATAATCCAAGAACGGCAACGTATATGACGAAGGGATGATAGAGAAAAGATCTGATAAAATGTCCATGCAGCAGATAGAAAGAGGAACGGGTTCCGCCGCAGCCCGGGCAGTAGTAGCCGGTAACACTATGAAAGATACATGGGAGCAGATAGTTTCTGATAGGAAAACCTGTTATGGACAGAAAAAGGGATATCATTAGAAAAAGTCCGATCAGGCACCAGCCCGTGATATAGAGTGTAGTTTCAATGGAAGCAGGTTTCTTTTTATCCATAAAATTGGTATCCTTTGCATAAATTTAATCCGTACTATGCAAGTATAACAACCCAAAGCAGCAATGTCAAAAAATATTGTTTTTGCGGCGGCTGCGTGATACAATAAACGTGTTTGATTCAAAAGACTGTGAAGGGGAGCGCTTGCTTGGATGACCGGCGCGTTCATCGATCATACAGCATAAGCAAAAAGTTAGGAGCATTTTGTAGAATGAAAAGAAAACCGGCGGAATTAAAGCGACTTGCAAGGGCGAGACTCACGAAACATTACGGAATACCAATGGCAGCTTTGGTAGTATCGGAGATTATACTGATGCTGCTGACAATCCCTTTTTCATGGAATGTGAATATCAATTCTTCCGTTTCCGAATGGGTGATTTACTACGTGGCAAATTTTGCGATAACACTGTTAGGTGTTGTAATGAGTACGGGAGTCTTAAGAATATTACTGAATATGGCGCGTGGACAGTCCTATGAATTCACAAATTTATTTTATGGATTCCGCAACCATCCGGACAGATATATTCTTTCCTATCTGCTGTTGATCGCTATGTTTCTGATTCCTGTGATTCCGGCTGTGATTGCAGTATTGATCGGTGTTTTATTGAAAAATTTTCTGCTGTTGGTAATACTGACAACCATCGCTATCGTGTTGCTGCTCGTTGGCGTAGTGATTCTGTCACTTTGCTATTCTCTGGTCTTTTTCCTTTTGGTCGATCATGCGGATATGGGCGTCCTGGAAGCATTTCGGACCAGCAGACGGCTGATGAATGGAAATAAAGCAAGGATGTTTTATCTGCTATTAACCTTTATCGGACTTGCGATTCTGGGAATTTTGTCCATCGGCATCGGATTTTTATGGATCAGTCCTTATATGATGGAAACACAGACATTTTTCTATTTGGAAGTATCCGGAGAACTTGAATAAATAAGAAAGAGCAGTCCATATATTCGGACTGCTCTTTTAAATTAAAACAGAAGATTCATCATTGATAATAGCTCATATACTGTTCCGAAAATTGCCGGTAGTAATCCAGAAAGTTCTGGATACTGCCATAATCGCTGATTGTATTTATAAGAACCACGGCGTATACAACGATTGTAACAACCAGACCAATGATACCGAGGATCAGACCGGTTCTCCCCCGGTGATCCATCGTCATCTCTCCGCCCTTAGACAAAAGTGCAAAGATGATGGCAAGTGCGCCGCATATAATTGCAGAGTAGATACAGCAGAAGGTTGCAATTGCAATAATACCCATTACGATAGAAGCAGTTGCAAATTCCGAAGAATGTCTGTCTTCATAGTTGGATGGCTCCTGACGGAACTCGCTGTAATCAGGAGTAGACGGATCGTTCTCCGAATGCTGCTGATATGAATCTGGTTGGTAATCCATGGAATGACCTCCTTAAAAATAATCCTTTAGAGAGTATATCATGAGAAGAAAAAAAATACAAATAAATACCGCTGGCAGGAGAAAAGAAACTTGTTTCAGAATGGGGAAAATGTTAAGATATGAGAAGTTATTATTTGAAAACGGATTATTGAAAGGAACGAGTAACAGAAATGGATATTATCAGTAAAATCTCAGAAGAACTGAAGATCAGGAAAAACCAGACGGAGGCAGCGGTCAAACTGATTGACGAAGGCAATACAATTCCGTTTATTGCAAGATATAGAAAAGAAGCCACAGGAGCCTTAAATGATGAGGTGCTTCGTAATCTTTTTGACAGATTGAACTATTTGCGCAATCTCGAGGAGAAGAAGGCGCAGGTAATCGCTAGTATTGAAGAACAGGGTAAACTGACGGAGGAATTGAGGAAGCAGATACTCGCTGCAGAGACACTGGTGGTTGTGGAAGATCTGTACCGCCCATACCGGCCAAAGCGCAGGACCAGGGCGACCATAGCGAAGGAAAAAGGTTTAGAACCGCTGGCTAATATCATCTCGCTGCAGATGCTGACGACTTCTCTGGAAAAAGAAGCGGAGCAGTACCTCGATGAAGAAAAAGAAGTCTGTTCAGTAGAGGATGCCATTGGCGGAGCAAAGGATATCATTGCGGAATATATTTCAGACGAAGCGGATTACCGTATCCGAATTCGTGAACTGACCGTAAAGCATGGACGTATCACTTCTGCTGCAAAGGACCCGGAAGCAGAATCTGTCTATGAGATGTATTATGATTTTGATGAAGCAATTGCAAAGCTGGCAGGGCATCGTACGCTGGCATTGAATCGGGGAGAGGCTGAAAAAATACTGACCGTGAAGACAGAGGCTCCGGAGGAGCAGATTCTTTCCTATCTGGAAAAAAAGATAATCACGAGGGAGAATCCGATTACAGCCCCTGTGCTGCGGGAAGTGATCGCAGACAGTTACAAGCGTCTGATCGCTCCGGCCATCGAACGGGAAATTCGCAGTGATCTGACGGAAAAAGCGGAAGATGGTGCGATAAAGGTATTCGGTAAGAATTTAGATCAGCTGCTGATGCAGCCTCCGATTGCCGGACAGGTTGTTCTTGGATGGGACCCTGCATTTCGTACCGGATGTAAGCTGGCAGTCGTGGATTCTACGGGAAAGGTACTGGATACGACCGTTATTTATCCGACGGCTCCCCAGAATAAAGTAGAAGAATCTAAACGTGTAGTAAAAAAGTTAATACAAAAATATGGTATTACACTTATTTCACTTGGCAATGGAACAGCATCCCGGGAATCGGAACAGATCATCGTGGAGCTTCTGAAAGAGATTCCGGAGAGACTCCAGTATATTATCGTAAATGAAGCGGGTGCATCTGTCTATTCGGCGAGTAAGCTTGCAACAGAAGAATTCCCGAATTTTGACGTCGGACAGAGGAGTGCGGCTTCCATGGCAAGACGGTTGCAGGATCCGCTGGCAGAACTGGTCAAAATCGATCCGAAATCCATCGGTGTCGGTCAGTATCAGCATGATATGAACCAGAAAAAGCTGAGCGAAGCACTGAGCGGAGTGGTGGAAGATTGCGTGAACAAAGTGGGCGTAGATCTCAATACCGCATCGGCATCCCTTTTGGAATATATTTCCGGGATCAGTAAGGCGATTGCAAAAAATATTGTGGTATATCGGGAGGAGAACGGTCGTTTTCTTACGCGTGCGCAGCTCTTGAAAGTGGCAAAGCTTGGACCTAAGGCCTATGAGCAGTGTGCCGGATTTATGCGGATTACAGACGGAAAGAATCCGTTGGATGCCACAGGGGTACATCCGGAAAGCTATGATGCGGCAAAGAATCTTCTGCAGAGACTGGGGTATGGCACCGCAGATATTGCAAGTCGTAATCTGGACGGAATCTCTCGGAAAATCAGTGACTACCGGAAGCTTGCGGCAGAACTTGGCGTGGGTGAGATGACACTGCAGGATATTGTGAAAGAACTGGAGAAGCCGGCAAGAGATCCGCGTGAAGATATGCCGAAACCGATTCTGCGCAGTGATGTACTTGAGATGAAGGATCTGACACCTGGAATGGTATTAAAGGGAACTGTGCGCAATGTCATTGACTTTGGGGCATTCGTGGATATTGGGGTACACCAGGACGGACTGGTTCATATCTCGCAGATGAGTGAACGCTACATCAAACATCCGCTCGAAGTCGTCAGTGTCGGGGATATTGTGGAAGTGCAGGTTATGAGTGTGGATCTGAAAAAGCAGAGGATCCAGCTGACCATGAAATTCTAGTTCCTGCATGCAGGCAAAAATTAAGTATTGACAGAATGCAGCTGTCTGCATACAATGTAAGAGACAATTGAATCGAATTTCTTCGGGGCAGGGTGCTATGATGTTGCGGACAGAACAGAATCTGCAATACATATATTCCCGACCGACGGTGATCACGCTTGACGTGTAAGTCCGTGAGCTGCAGTGCAGTTGATTTGGTGAGATTCCAAAACCGACAGTATAGTCTGGATGAGAGAAGATAAAGCATAGTGATGTGCATGAATATCAGGTGCCCCGGATCGTAGTTTATCCGGGGATTTTTTATTTCAAGGAAAGGATTTTACCATCTTATTTCCTGCACAGCCTGTGCGCCAGCTCTTTTTGAAATTCCTTTCATCAATTTTTTCATTTAAAAGGAGCGAAAAACTATGAACAGCGAAGCAACAGTAACGACAAAGGAAACAGAAAAAGGAAAGAAGACAGAACGGAAGGCAGCCGGGCATGTCAATGTCCGTTATATGACGATGACGGCCATGCTGTCTGCAATTGCATTTATTCTGATGTTTTTTGATTTTAACGTGCCGCTTATGCCGAGTTTTATCCAGATGGATTTTTCAGAACTTCCGGCGCTGATCGGTGCATTTGCGATGGGCCCGGCAAGCGGTGTGCTCATCTGCCTGATCAAGAATCTGCTGCACCTTATGATGTCCTCGACCGGGGGGGTGGGAGAACTCTCCAATTTCCTTCTTGGAGCGGCATTTGTGCTTCCGGCAGGATTGTTATACCGCAGAAAAAGGGGCAGAAAAAATGCATTGGCAGGAGCGGTCATCGGATCTGTATTTATGGCACTGTTTAGTGTGATTTCCAATAATTTTCTGGTGTATCCGATTTATTATAACTTTATGCCGATGGAAACGATCATTGCAGCCTATAAAGCAGCAATATCTGTACTGAATATCGATCTTACCTGGAATACAATGCTTCCGTATCTGCTGATTTTTAACATGCCGTTTACCTTTCTGAAGGGAATGGCAAATGTACTGATCACATTCCTGATCTATAAGCATATTTCTCCGATTATTAAAGGAACAAACAGCAGACGGAAATAAGAAAACGGGCAAAGGGAAGAAAAGGATTTGTCTAAACGAAAAAACAATGCTATACTTTTATGCAGAAGTAGCATTGTTTTTTTATTTTGTTTAAAAAGCACCTGCTGGGATAGAATGCATTTGCGGATGAGGATATAGAGATGGTTTATGAAAGTTTTTCTGCAGAAGATACTGCGGCACTCGGTGAGAAGATTGCAAGAGAGGCAGATCCGGGGGCTGTATATACCCTGATCGGTGATCTTGGCGTGGGAAAGACTGTGCTGACACAGGGAATCGCCAGAGGTCTTGAAATTGAAGAGCCTGTCTGCAGTCCGACCTTTACGATCGTACAGGTATACGAGGAAGGCAGAATGCCGTTTTATCATTTTGATGTATACCGGATTGCCGATATTGCAGAAATGGATGAGATTGGATATGAAGATTATTTCTATGGAGATGGCCTTACCATCATTGAATGGGCAAACCTGATAGAAGAGATTCTGCCTCCGTTTTACCGGCAGATTACCATAGAGAAGGATTTGGAAAAGGGATTTGATTATCGCAGAATCACCATAGAAGAGGTAACAAAATGAAAATATTAGCATTAGACAGCTCCGGGCTGGTTGCGAGTGTAGCGGTTGTAGAGGATGAGAACCTGTGCGGAGAATTTACGATGAATTATAAGAAGACGCACTCGCAGACATTGCTCCCGATGCTGGATGAGCTGGCAAAAATGATTGAACTCGACCTGCATACGGTCGATGCAATTGCAGTTGCAGGGGGGCCTGGCTCCTTTACCGGTCTTCGTATTGGCTCGGCTACGGCAAAGGGATTGGGGCTGGCACTTGATAAACCGTTGATTTCGGTACCAACGGTGGATGCACTGGCCTATAACCTGTTCGGACACCGGGATCTGATATGTCCGCTTATGGATGCAAGGAGGAATCAGACTTATACCGGATTGTATGAGTTTGACGGTGGAGAGATGCAGATTCTGCAGGAACAGTGTGCAGTTGGGATTGATGAGATATTGGCAAAGATCAATGAACTGGGCAGGCCTGTCGTATTTTTGGGAGACGGGGTTCCGGTATTTACCGCATATATCAGGGAAAACTGCAATGTGCCGTACAGTTTTGCACCGGCGCATATGAATAAACAGCGTGCGGCGGGAGTTGCCGTGCTGGCAGGTGAATATTACAGAAAGGGCAGGATCGAGACAGCGGCCAAACACCGCCCGGATTATCTGCGCTTATCCCAGGCAGAGCGGGAGCGTCTTGAGCAGGAACATGCGGATCGTTAGAATGACAGAGCAGGAGGTTCCTGCTGTAGCGGAGCTGGAGAAACAGATCTTTTCCATGCCTTGGAGCAGACAGGGCTTTTCGGATGCACTTGCCATGGAAAATGTGATATTTCTGGTTGCACTGGAAGAACATACCGTCTGTGGATATTGTGGTATCTACCTCGCAGCGGATGAAGGAGAGATTACAAATGTCGCCGTAGCACCCGAATACCGCAGGCAGGGAATCGCGGAAAAGTTGGTCAGGGCTCTGGTCGAAGCAGGCTCAGAACGCGGGGCGCGGCAGTTTGTACTGGAAGTGCGCGTATCAAATCAGGGAGCAATGCGGCTGTATGAAAAGCTTGGCTTTTTTTCCTGCGGAATCAGGAAGAATTTCTATGAGCGTCCGATAGAAGATGCCTATATTATGCTGTTTCGCCAGTAATTCCCACTATTCGACAAAAAAATATTCTTCTATAATAGAAGAAAAAACGTCAAAGTGGAGGAGATCAGGATGGAACAGAAAAGAACAATACAATGCAGCTGCTGTGGAAAACAATTCATCGTAGAGCCTGCGGTAGAGGAAAGAACTGTAATTGAAAAGGATTTTCTGCACATAAGAAAACAATGGGGATATTTTTCAAAAAGAGATGGAATCATTCATGAATTTGATGTGTGCGAAGAATGTTACGATAAATGGCTGGAAAATTTTGCAATTCCGCCGGATAATAAAAAAGCGACAGAACTGATTTAGAGGGGTCGCGGTAATGAGGAATAAAAATGTTAGATGTCTGTTTATTAGGAACCGGAGGCATGATGCCGCTGCCGTATCGCTGGCTCACCTCCTTGATGACAAGATACAATGGAAGTAATCTGCTGATTGACTGCGGCGAGGGAACGCAGATTGCAATTAAGGAAAAAGGCTGGAATTTTAAGCCGATTGATATCATGTGTTTTACACATTATCATGCAGATCATATCAGTGGGCTGCCTGGAATTTTACTGACTATGGGCAATGCAGAGCGTACCGAGCCACTCACAATGATCGGACCGAAGGGGCTGGAACGGGTAGTGACAGCACTGCGTTCGATCGCACCGGAACTTCCATTTGAACTTGAATTCATCGAGCTTACCGAACCCGAACAGACAATTGATATCAACGGATACCGGATACATGCATTCCGTGTCAATCATAATGTGGTATGTTATGGTTATACACTGGAAATCCTGCGGTCCGGGCGTTTTTGCGTGGAATCGGCTCTTACGCACCAGATACCGAAGAATTACTGGAGCCGTCTGCAAAAAGGAGAAAGTGTGGAGGCGGACGGTAAATGCTATACGCCGCAGATGGTCCTGGGACCGCAGCGCAAAGGAATCAAGCTGACCTATTGTACCGATACCAGACCTACAAATTCCATTGTGGAGAATGCGAAAAACTCCGATCTCTTCATCTGCGAAGGGATGTACGCGGAAAAGGAAAAAATTGCAAAGGCGAAGCAGTATAAGCACATGACATTTTATGAAGCGGCAGATATGGCACAAAGGGCCGGCGTAAAAGAAATGTGGCTGACTCATTTCAGCCCGTCACTGGTGCATGCGGAAAATTATATGCCGGAAGTGACAAAAATATTTCCGAATTCCATTCTTGGGAAAGATGGGAAATCCGTGGAACTGGATTTTGAGGAGGACGAAAAATGAGAAAGAACGAAGGAGATATTGCAATTCTCGCGATAGAGAGTTCCTGTGATGAGACAGCCGCAGCGGTTGTTGTAAACGGAAGAGATGTGAGGAGTAATGTGATTTCTTCGCAGATCGCACTGCATACCTTATATGGAGGAGTCGTTCCGGAAATTGCGTCCAGAAAACACATTGAGAAAATCAATCAGGTCATTACAGAGGCAATGCAGAATGCGGAAGCTTCCTGGGAAGAAATCGATGCGATTGGTGTTACCTATGGTCCGGGACTGGTAGGTGCGCTTCTGGTCGGCGTAGCGGAGGCAAAAGCAATTGCATACGCAAAAAATTTACCACTGATCGGAGTACATCATATTGAAGGTCATATCAGTGCGAACTATATTGAAAATAAAGAACTGGAACCGCCGTTTTTATGTCTCGTCGTTTCCGGGGGACATACGCATCTGGTGAAAGTTGCGGACTACGGAACGTATGAGATTTTGGGCAGGACTCGCGATGATGCGGCAGGAGAGGCGTTTGACAAGGTTGCCAGAGCGATCGGGCTTGGTTATCCGGGAGGCCCTAAGATTGAAAAGGTTTCACATGAGGGCAATCCGCATGCGATGGAATTTCCGCGTCCGAAGATCGCAGACGGACCGTATGATTTCAGTTTTAGCGGTCTGAAATCAGCGGTACTGAATTATCTGAATGGCTGTCAGATGAAAAATATTCCGGTTGTGCAGGCTGATGTGGCTGCTTCTTTCCAAAAGGCGGTGACAGATGTTCTGATAGGAAATGCGATGCGGGCAATCGAGGAATACGGCATGAAGAAGTTCGCAATTGCCGGAGGCGTTGCATCGAATGGAACATTGCGTGAGGGTATGCGTTTGGCATGTGAAGAACGGGGGGTAGAATTTTACCATCCGTCACCGGTACTCTGTACGGATAACGCAGCCATGATCGGCGCAGCGGCATATTATGAATACAGGGCGGGTGTACGCTCCGGACTGGAACTGAACGCCGTTCCGAACCTGAAACTGGGAGAGAGATAGATGGAAAAGTATACCGCAATCGTATTGTCAGCTGGCAGAGGCAGCCGCATGAACATTGAGGTTCACAAACAGTACCTGAAACTGGGTGGGAAACCGGTTATCGTCTACGCATTGGAAGCTTTTGAAAAAAGCTGTGTGGAAGATATTATACTGGTCGTCGGTGAGGGGGAAGTGGAATACTGCAGAACCAGCATTGTTGAGAAATATGGACTGAAAAAAGTCAAAGCAATCGTGCAGGGCGGAAAAGAAAGATATCATTCTGTTTTTCATGGCTTAAAGGCAGCAGGTAAGACGGATTACGTATTCATTCATGACGGTGCAAGACCGTTTCTTACAGAGACCATAATATCGCGTGTCATGGATGCGGTCAGAGAAAGTGGGGCCTGCGCGGCGGGCATGCATGTGAAGGATACGATAAAAATCACGGATTTATATGGAAAGGTACAGGAGACACCTGACCGGAAAAATGTCTGGATGGTGCAGACTCCCCAGGCGTTTTCTTATTCGTTGATTTGTGATGCGTATCAAAGAATGATGGAGCAGGAAGATGATACGGTTACAGATGATGCCATGGTAGTGGAAAGGATGTGCGGAGTACCGGTCATGATGGTGGAAGGAAGCTATACGAATATAAAAATAACGACACCGGAAGATATGGTACTGGCCGAGGCAATTTTAAGCTGGAAAATGGGCGGCAAAAATAGATAATCTGAGCAGATTTTGACATTCATATTGTGAGAAGAAAATAATTTGTACAAATATTGGAAATGCTTATTGACATCAACCAATATTGATGGTAGAATCATTCTTGCGCTGATTTGAAATGCGTTGTTTGGAGAGGTATCGAAGTGGTCATAACGAGGCGGTCTTGAAAACCGTTTGTCCGAAAGGGCGCATGGGTTCGAATCCCATCCTCTCCGCTTCAATATCTGCTGTTTACATCATTGGAGTAACACAGATATTGCACTATATAAATATAATGATAGAAGTGTTTTATTCGGAGAAGTACCCAAGCTGGCCGAAGGGACACCCCTGGAAAGGGTGCAGGTCGTTAATAGCGGCGCGAGGGTTCAAATCCCTCCTTCTCCGCTCGATTATAACATCGAAAAAGATTTGAAAAAATCGAAAAAAGTTGTTGACAAATGAGTCGACAAGCGGTATTATAATCAAGCTGATTGCGACAAACAAGCAATCGACAAAAAATAATAAAAAAAGTTGTTGACAAGCGACAAAAAAAGTGATAAACTTAACA
>JAEWCQ010000019.1 GCA_023390555.1 Bacillota bacterium
ATCTGCCGGAAAGTAAGACCGACAACCGGATTTTGAAAGTATGCCTTGGCATCCGCAAGGACAATCCGGATAAGTCCGTCATTCTGGTGACCAAAGATATCCTGCTGCGAATTAAGGCACAGATGCTCGGACTTGTGGCACAGGACTATACGAAGGATCAGGCACCGGAGGAGCGCAGCCAGTATACCGGAAGAATTGAAGTCTATGCGGAAGAGGAACACTTTAAGGAGTTCAAGAAAAAAGGAATCCGGCCGGAGCATATCTACCTTGCCGATGAGGACGGAAAGCGGGTTGGAGTAACGCTGGAGCAAAATGAATTTGTTGTCTTAAAATCTGACCAGTCCGTAAAAAAGACGCAGCTCGGTCGTTTTGACGGAGAAAAGGTCGTTCCGCTGCTTTACCGGAAAAGCAAGCCCTATGGCGTGAGTCCGAGAAATGTGGGCCAGTATTTTTTGCAGGAGGCATTGATGAGCGATCCCGAAGAAGTGCCGCTTGTAATTGTAAAAGGTATGGCCGGAACAGCAAAGACCTTTTATTCCATCGCCGTCGGTCTGGAGAAAGTATACAATGCGACACATACGGAATACCGGAAGATTTTAATCACCAGACCCAATGTTCAGTTTGATAACGACATCGGATTTCTTCCGGGAACGGAGCAGGAGAAAATTTCACCGCTTATGCGCCCGGTCATAGATAATTTAGAGCAGTTGATCGATTCGGATGAAAAAGAACGTTATAAAGATGAACAGGAACTGCGTGGGAAAATCGAGGAGCTTTTTGAAAGAGGCGTGATCGTGGCAGAGGCTATGAATTATATCCGTGGCCGCTCCTTTGTTCAGACCTATCTGATTATTGATGAAGCGCAGAATATGACACCCAAGCAGGTCATTGGGATCATCACAAGAGCAGGAAAGGGAACCAAAGTGATTCTGCTCGGAGACCCGAAGCAGATTGACAATCCCTATCTGGATGAAAAGACAAACGGATTGAGTTATGCGTCAGAGCGGATGAAGGGCAGTCCCCTGTGCTGTCAGATCACACTGTCCGGTGAGGAGTGTGAGCGGTCAGAGCTCGCAATGGATGCCATAAATCGGATGTAGAGAAAGTGGGAGTGAAAATGAATATCACCTATAAAAAAATAATTGAAAATGAAGAAATCAACGCATATTTAGATATGGGAAATCAGGTGCTTGGCGTGCTGGGTTATACCGATCATTCCAGGAAACATGCCATCATTGTAGCAGAAAATGCGGCGAAAATATTGAGAAAACTGGGTTATTCCAAACGGGAAATCGAGTTGGCGAGAATCGCAGGTTTCCTGCACGACATCGGAAATTCTGTCAATCGTCACGATCATGCGCACAGCGGCGCAATTATGGCTTTTCAGATTTTACGAGGACTTGGGATGAACGCAGAAGATATTGCATTGATTGTATCTGCCATCGGTAATCACGATGAGGCAACGGGCGGCGCAGTAAATCCGATTTCCGCAGCTATCATTCTCGCAGATAAATCAGATGTGCGTAGAAATCGGGTCAGAAACAAAGAAATATCGACATTTGACAAGCATGACCGTGTCAATTATGCGGTACTTTCCTCCAGACTCACGACAAATGTAGAAAAGAAAGTCCTTCATCTGGATATTGAACTCGACGAAAACAGCTGCTCCGTACTGGATTATTTTGAGATTTTTCTGGAGAGAATGTTGATGTGCAGACGCGCGTCGGAGCTTTTGGGGATGCAGTTTAAATTTACCGTAAATGGAAATAAGGTCCTGTAGAGGAAGTTTGACCATATGATCAAAATCATGTTGACGAAAGACAAAAAGCATTCTATAATGAACAAAAAAGAAGAGATTTTGGCAAAGATGCATGATGAAGAGTCATTCATCTTTTTTTTTATTCTAATTAGGAAAGACCCTGTTAGATTAACGTAGGAAAAACTTACATTTTGGTTCGATATTAAGATAAGAGGAGGCTGGTTCAAATAAAAGAAAAATTTATATTAAAAGGAAATATCATACATGCGCTGGAAGATAAGTCGCTGGAAATCGTGGAACAGGGGTATCTCGTCTGCAAAAACGGAAAGTCAGAAGGTGTTTTCAGAGAGCTTCCGGAAAAATACCACAGCTATCCATGTAAAGATTATCGGGACAGTCTGATTATACCGGGAATGGTCGATCTGCATGTGCATGCCCCGCAATACCTGTACCGCGGCACGAAAATGGATCTGGAACTGCTGGACTGGCTGGAGCAGAACACGTTTCCGGAGGAAGCGAAGTTTCAGGATATCTGGTATGCAAAAAAAGCGTATAGACTTTTTGTAGATGACCTGAAAAAGGGCTTTACAACAAGGGCCTGTATTTTCGCAACCCTGCATCGACCGGCTACGCTTGCGTTGATGAAATTATTGGAGGATTCGGGTCTGCACTGTTATGTCGGACTTGTCAATATGAACCGCAACTCTCCGGAATACCTGTGTGAGCAGAGTGTAGAGCAGGCAATCCGGGATACCCGCAAATGGATTGAAGCCGCAAACAAGAATTTCAGGAATGTTAAGCCTGTTATTACCCCGCGGTTTGTGCCTTCCTGCAGTGACCGGCTGCTGCTGGAATTGGGAAAATTGCAGCGGGAGTTCCATCTTCCTGTACAATCCCATCTGTCTGAAAATCAATCGGAAATTGCCTGGGTCCACGAACTGAGTCCAAAAGCAAGGTTTTATGGAGATGCCTACGATATGTTCGGGCTTTTCGGCGGAGATCACAAAGCTATCATGGCACATTGTGTTTACAGTTCCGAAGAGGAAATTGCATTAATGGAGAAAAACAGAGTATTTATCGCACATTGTCCGGAATCCAATCTGAATCTCGCTTCCGGCATTGCACCGGTCAGAAGCTATCTGGAAGGGAATCTCAACGTCGGGCTTGGAACGGATGTGGCAGGCGGCACATCACTTTCCATGTTAAAAGCAATACAGCACACCATTCAGGTCTCAAAGCTGTACTGGAGGCTGGTGGATTCCTCCAAAAAGCCGCTTACAGTGGAAGAAGCATTTTATCTGGCAACACGGGGCGGCGGTGCCTTCTTCGGAAAAGTCGGAAGCTTTCAGAAGGGGTATGAATTTGACGCAGTCGTAGTTGATGTGAAAAAAAATACCTCCATAAAGAACTTTACATTAAGGGACCAGCTGGAACGATTGATTTATCTGCCGGAAGAGCATCGTATCCTCGAAAAGTATACGGCCGGCAAAAAAATTTGATTGGTCAATCAAATTTTCATTGACATTGAAGCAATCTGTGCTATAATCAAGCATATCAATTATGGCAACAAGGGAGTTGTTTGTACATTGCGTGCATTCGACTCCCTTTTTTTGCATGAAAAACTCTTGTACTTACTTATATCAGATGCTTTACATAGCCGGATATGAGAACAAATTTTTTAGGAGGAAAAATTTATGAAAAAAGTTCTAAGCGCATTATTAGTAATGGGCATGACAGTTTCTCTGCTTGCAGGATGCGGAACAGAGAAAAAAGAATCAGGAGCTTCCGGAAATTCCGAAGCAGCCTCAGCAACAGAGGCCGCAGAGAGCGCAACAGATGCGAAAATCGGTGTGATCCTTGTCGGTGATGAGACAGAAGGTTATACCAAAGCGCACATTGACGGCATCGAGGAGGCCGCAGATTCTCTTGGAATTTCAGCAGACAATATTATCTGGAAATACAGTGTTCCGGAGTCAGACGACTGCTTTACGGCAGCAGAAGAGCTTGTGGCAAACGGATGTACTTTAATTATTTCAAACAGTTATGGACATCAGGATTATATGGCGGAAGCAGCAGAGGAATATCCGGATGTAGATTTTGTGGCTATGACAGGTGATTATGCAGCAATCTCCGGTCTGGACAATTTTTACAATGCATTTACAGACGTATATGAAGCTCGTTACGTATCCGGTGTCGTAGCCGGCATGAAGATTGCTGAGTTAGTAAAAGACGGCAAAGTGCCGGATAGCGGATACGATGCAGATGGTAATGTGAAAATTGGCTATGTAGGTGCATATCCGTATGCAGAAGTTGTTTCCGGATATACGGCATTCTTCCTTGGAATTAAATCCGTGTACCCACAGGTATCCATGGAAGTTTCCTATACCAATTCCTGGTTTGATATTGAAGCAGAAGGTGCGGCAGCAGAATCCTTAATGGCAGACGGCTGTGTGGTCATCGGACAGCATGCTGATTCAACCGGTGCACCAACTGCAGTTGAGACCGCACAGGATAAAAACGGAAGCGTCGCTTATTCGGTAGGCTACAACATCGATATGCTGGACGTTGCTCCGAAAGCAGCATTAACAAGTGCTACCAATGTCTGGTCTGTATACTATACCGAATTATTCAAAGCGTTCATTAATGGAGATGAGATTCCACAGGATTGGTCAGAGGGATATGATGACGGTTCTGTAGCGATTACAGCGCTTGGTGATTCCTGTGCAGAAGGAACAGCCGATAAAGTTGCAGAGGTTGAAGCTGCATTAAAGGCTGGCACCTTACATGTATTTGATACATCTACCTTTACCGTTGAAGGAAAAACAGTTACAACTGCTCCGGTTGATCTGTCTTACTATGATTACTCAACAGGAGATGCTGTGCTGGTACATCAGGGTGATACCGTAGAAGCGATCGCAACCGATGATAACGGAGTTTCTTACTTCGATGAATCGGATTTCCGTGCAGCTCCATACTTCTCATTAAGAATCGACGGAATTACCGAATTACAGTAATTCTTGATTACAGTATGCCGGAAAGGGAAGCTGCATGGGCGGCTTCCCTTTATTTTAAAGATGTCATACAGGATAAACGTATCTATTGGAACACGTAATTGCAGTGGATACGTTTATCCTGTGAAAGAGAGCGGAAAGGAAAGAGAGTGAAGAGACGTGGAACAGACAGTTGCAATTCAGATGAAAAATATAACAAAGAGATTCGGTTCTGCTGTAGCAAATCAAAATGTTGATTTAGATGTTCAATATGGAGAGGTTCTGTCGTTATTAGGTGAGAATGGCAGCGGCAAAACGACTTTAATGAATATGCTTTCCGGGATTTATTTTCCGGATGAAGGAGAGATTTATGTCGGCGGCAAGCCGGTACTGATTCGTTCTCCGCGTGACGCATTTGAGCTCGGAATCGGAATGGTTCATCAGCATTTTAAACTGGTGGATGTTTTTACCGCATTGGAAAATGTGGTACTGGGCCTGAAAGAAAAAAAGAGCCTGAAGGAAGTTTCGGAAAAAATTGAAAAGATCTGCGGTAAGTATGGATTTGAAGTAAATCTGAACCAAAAGGTCTTTGAGATGTCGATTGCACAGAAGCAGACGCTGGAGATTGTAAAAGTATTATACCGCGGTGCCGAAGTATTGATTCTGGATGAACCTACGGCTGTCTTAACACCGCAGGAAACAGAGAAGCTGTTTAAAGTCTTACGAAACATGAAAAAAGACGGTAAATCAATCATAATCATTACACATAAGCTGCATGAAGTTCTCAGTGTTTCTGACCGTGTCTCGATTCTGAGAAAAGGCGAGTACATAGGAACCGTGCCTACGGCAAACGCAAGTGAGCAGTCACTGACAGAGATGATGGTCGGGAAAAAGGTAGAGCTCAATATCGAACGTCCGAAACCGCAGAATCCGGTGGAACGTCTCTGCGTGAAGAATCTTTCCTGTGTCAATGAAGAGGGTGTTAAGATTCTGGATGACATTTCCTTTACCGCAAAAGGCGGAGAAATCCTTGGTATTGCAGGTATTTCCGGCTGCGGACAGAAGGAACTTCTGGAGGCAATCGCGGGACTGCAGGACGTATCCAAAGGCAGCAGTGTTATCTATACATCACCGGAAAACAGTGAGGTGATGGAACTGGTCGGTATGCCGCCGAAACAGATCAAAAAACTGGGGATCGCGTTGTCCTTTGTTCCGGAAGATCGTCTGGGCATGGGACTCGTCAGTTCCATGGGCATGACAGGCAATATGCTGCTTCGAAGCTACGCGGATGGAAACGCTTTCATAAGTACGAAGAAGGCTGCAAAAGAGCAGGCGTTAAAGATTAAGGATCGGCTAAAGGTCGTAACACCGAGCATCAATACGCCGGTCAGACGGCTTTCCGGCGGGAATGTGCAGAAAGTGCTGGTCGGAAGGGAAATAGCAAGTGATCCGGCCGTTTTGATGACGGCATATGCAGTCCGCGGGCTGGATATCCACACGTCCTATACCATCTATCATCTGCTGAATGAGCAGAAGAAGAAGGGAACGGCAGTCATTTATGTCGGAGAGGATCTCGATGTTTTACTGGAACTGTCGGATCGGATCATGGTGCTGTGCGGCGGAAGGATGAACGGAATGTTAGATGCAAGAACAACCACAAAAGAAGAAGTAGGTTTACTTATGACGAAAATACAGCAGGATGGAGGTGCCGATCATGAATAAAAAACAGCCTTTTGTCCGCGTCGTAAAAAGAGACGGAATCGAAAAATGGAAGAGCTGGATGATTCGTGCCGGAGCAGTGATCCTTGCACTGATCGCTGTGGCGTTATTTACATTTCTGGTCATCGGTACAAATCCCGGTCAGGTATATGTACTAATGTGGGAAGGTGCATTTGGCAATCAGATTTATCTGCGTGATACCATATTTTTTACGGCAAAACTGCTGATTATCGCAGTTGCCCTGGCACCGGCGTTTAAGATGCGTTTCTGGAATATCGGTGCGGAGGGTCAGGTACTTGCAGGAGCTCTTGCAACAGCAGTGGTTATGGTTTACTGCGGCAAGCTCCCGGCGCCGTTGTTATATTTGATTATGTTTCTCTCGGCAGTTGCACTTGGTGCAATCTGGGGATTGATTCCGGCAATCTTTAAGGCAAAGTGGAATGTCAACGAGACTTTGTTCACGTTAATGATGAATTATGTGGCAATTCAGCTTGTCGACTATTACTATAACAGATGGAGAGGCAGTGCATCTGCGCTCGGTAAATTAAACAAAGGTACCAAGGCCGGTTACCTGCCGGAGCTTTTTGGCAGTGACAATGCACTGATGCTTTTGGTTGTAGGCGCGCTGACCATACTGATGTATCTGTACTTAAGCAGAACAAAACAGGGCTATGAGATAGCGGTTGTCGGGGAATCTGAGAATACGGCAAAATATGCGGGCATGGATGTAAAACGTGTCATTATACGTACGATGATTATTTCCGGTGCGGTCTGCGGTATCTGCGGTTTTATGACTGTTTCGGGACAGGATCACTCGATTTCCTCCTCCACGGCAGGCGGTTATGGATTTACGGCAATCATTGTGGCATGGCTCGCGAAATTCAATACACTCTTTATGGTAATTATTTCCCTGTTCATCGTATTTTTGGAAAAAGGAACAAATCATATAACCGATACGTATGCGGGCTTTGACGACAGTGCATCCAAGATTGTCGTAGGTATCATGTTATTCTTTGTAATTGGCAGTGAATTCTTTATTAATTACAGACTCTGCTTCCGCAAGTCAGACGAAAAGGAGGGGAACTGATATGGCAAGTTTAATTGCATGGATTTTACGTGCCGTCGTATTTGGAACGGTTGTATTATACGGTGCGGTCGGAGAGACAATCACGGAAAAGGCCGGGCATCTGAACCTGGGAACTCCGGGCATCATGTGTATCGGAGGAGCCTTTGGTTTTGCCGGAGCCTACGTCTATGAAAACAATGCAGCCAATCCGAATGCAGTGCTCTGTATTTTAATCACCCTTTCGCTTGGATTCGTGTCGGCATTGTTTGCGGGGCTGATTTATGCATTTTTGACCGTTACCCTTCAGGTAAACCAGAATGTAGTGGGTCTTACCATGACCATTTTTGGTGTTGGGCTTGGTAAATTTTTTGGTACTTATGTCATTCCAAAAGGAGCGATTACGACAAAAGCATCCTTTGCAAACAGCGTATTCAGTGCGAAAATTCCGGTTCTGAACGAGCTTGGATTTGTTGGTCAGGTTGTATTTTCCTATGGATTCATGATGTATCTTGCAATCGCGGTTGCAGCTGTGACCTATTTCTTTATGAAAAAGTCAAGAACCGGTCTAAATCTCCGGGCCATTGGAGAAAATCCGGCTACCGCAGATGCAGCCGGTATCAATGTCACAAAATATAAATATCTTGCAATCTGTATCGGCTCCGGAATTACGGGACTTGGCGGAGTTTATTATGTACTTGACTATAACAGCGCGACCTGGGCAACAGCCGCAGGTGATGCAATTGAAAGTCTGGCCTGGCTGTCCGTGGCACTTGTTATCTTCATTCGGTGGAATACGTTACACGCCATCTGGGGATCCTACCTCTTTGGACTTTGCTATTGGGCATATGCGTTTGTTCCGAGAATGATTGGCATCAGTATCAATACCGATATAGCAGAGATGCTTCCGTATGTGGTCACCATTATTGTATTAATTGTCGGAAGCGTGATGAAGAACAAGGGAAATCAGGGTCCTGCATACCTTGGTATGTCCTACTTCCGTGAGGAACGCTGATATGAATACGAATAATGAAGACAGAATACTGGAAGCGGCATTGCAGGTAGTAAAAGAAAATACAATCAGCGGAACCAGAATGCACCTGATTGCGGAAAAAGCGGAAATGGTACAGTCAAATCTCCATTATTATTATAAGTCCAAGAAAGATCTTATGCTTGCACTTCAGAAAAAGGTACTGGATAAGTGCCTGAAAATTCGGGATGATCTGCGCAATGATGCGGAAGACACGCTGGAATCCCAGTTGGATGTTTTCATTGCACAGAAAAAAGCATTTATATTGGCATATCGGGATTACGACTATGCGGAAATTGATTTTTGGGTTCAGGGAAGAATTGAAGAGGAGATCCGGCTGGGATTTGCAGAATCCTTTTCCGGATGGAGAAAAGAGATTCGGGAGATTTTAGACGAATATGTTCCGGGGCTCCCGGAGACCTACCGGCGGAATCTTCCGTACCAGTTTGTTTCTTACCTGGAAGGCGCAACGATACAGTATCTGATTGATGAAGAAAGTTTTGATTTAGATGAGTACTTTGCGTTTGGAAAAAAAATGTTTTTGGATTTAATTGAACGAAGTATGGAAAGATAGATATATACAAAATTAAGGGGCGATTTTTTTGAAACTAATTGAAACGAAACATGCAGTCGGGCATGTACTGTGCCATGATATGACACAAATCATTCCGGGTGTGAAAAAAGATGCAGCATTCCGAAAAGGGCATATTGTTACGGAGGAAGATATACCAGTACTGCTTTCGATGGGAAAAGACCATCTTTATGTATGGGAAAAGAAAGAGGGCATACTTCATGAAGATGAAGCTGCTCAGATTTTATTTCAAATCTGTAAGAATCAGTATATGACTGGTTCTGAGGTAAAAGAGGGAAAGATTGAACTTTCCGCATCCATTGACGGAGTTTTTAAGGTCGATACGGAGCGGCTGAATAAAATCAACAGTCTCGGTGAGATGATGATTGCGACAATACATGGGAACTTTCCAGTAAAAGCAGGTGACAAGCTTGCAGGCTCAAGAATCATTCCGCTGGTCATCGAAGAAGAAAAAATGGATCGGGCAAAAGCAGTGGCAGGTGAGCGCCCGCTGTTTGAAATCCTTCCGTTTCAGAAAAAAAAGGCTGTCATTCTCACAACAGGAAATGAAGTATACTACGGCAGGATCCAGGATGCATTTGGACCGGTGATCCGGAAAAAACTGGACGAATATGAGGTGGAAGTTCTGTATCAGGAGATTTTAAGCGATGATACGGAGAAGATTACGGCCGCAATTGAAAAAGCCGTTGCGGACGGAGCAGATCTTATCACCTGTACCGGCGGTATGAGTGTCGATCCTGATGATACGACGCCTTCTGCAATCCGAAATACAGGGGCAGAGGTGATTTCCTACGGTGCTCCGGTATTGCCGGGGGCGATGTTTCTTCTGGCATATTACAACGGAACGATTCCGATCATGGGACTCCCGGGATGCGTCATGTACAGCAAACGGACGATATTTGATCTGATACTGCCGCGCGTTCTGGCAGATGAGAAATTGTCCTTTTCAGATTTGGCCTGTCTGGGAGAAGGCGGCCTGTGTCTGGGATGTGAGCCATGCCATTTCCCGAACTGCGGCTTTGGAAAGTAGGGATCGGATGGAATTGAATCATTTTGACAAAAACGGAAATGCCATAATGGTGGATGTTTCCGAAAAAATAGAAACAAAACGGACAGCTGTCGCACAGGGAAAAATTCTTGTGAGCAGAGAAATCTTTGACCGTATAAAAAGCGGTGAAATTGAAAAAGGTGATGTACTTGGAACGGCTCGGATTGCGGGTATTATGGCAACAAAGCATACTGCTGACCTGATTCCGATGTGCCATCCGCTCATGCTTACGAAAAGTGCGGTGGATTTTGAATTGAAAGAAGAGGATTTATCGATCACAGCGATTTGCACCGCAGGGATAGTCGGTAAGACAGGTGTGGAAATGGAAGCACTGACGGGAGTGTCTGCCGCATTACTGACAATCTATGATATGTGCAAGGCTGTGGACAAGAATATGGTGATTTCCGATATTCATCTGGTTTCCAAATCAGGAGGAAAGAGCGGAGATTACCGGTTCCAAAGATAAACTAAGAGGGTTAATATTCATGTTAGATCAATATCAGCGAGATATTCATTATATGAGGATATCCGTTACGGACCGCTGCAACCTTCATTGCAGATTTTGTATGCCGGAAGAAAATTATTCGTTTCTCCCGGATGAAAAACTGCTTTCTTATGAAGAGATATTAAAGGTTGTGAGAGCGGTGGTGCCGTTAGGAATCCGACGCTTTCGTATTACGGGAGGAGAGCCGCTCATGCGGCCGGGGATTGCAGAGCTTATCGGTAAGATGAAACGGACAGATGGTGTGGAACAGGTATTTTTGACGACCAATGGCATACGGTTAAAGAGTCAGCTTGCACAGCTGAAAGTGGCCGGGATCGATGGAATCAATGTAAGTTTGTGTTCCACGGATGCGGGAGAATATGAATGGCTGACCGGCGGCGGGAAGAGCGATCAGGCACTGGAGGGTATTCTGGAGTGTGTCCGGAATGGAATTCCAACGAAGGTCAATTGCGTTCCGTTACCGGGTATGAATGAGGAGCACATGAAAGATGTCGCTGCATTGGCAAGGGACAACCGAGTGGATGTCCGGTTTATTGAAATGATGCCGATTGGAGAGGGAAAGCACTATCAGATGATTTCTTCGGATACCTTGCTTGCACAATTGGAAGCCATTTATGGAAAAGCGGTCCAGACTGCTGAAAAAAGAGGAAATGGACCCGCTGTTTACTATCGGTTTCCGGACTTTCAGGGAAATGTCGGATTCATCAGTGCCAGGACACATGCTTTCTGTGACCAGTGTAACCGGGTAAGACTTACGGCAGACGGGAAATTAAAATTATGTCTCAATTATGAGACAGGCGCAGACTTAAAAGAGCTGTTGGAAGAGAATAAGACAGAAACAGAATTATCAAACGCGCTGAAGGCTTGTATCTATCAGAAACCGATGCGGCATAATTTTAACGATAAAAACAAAAACAATACGGAAGATCAGCGGTTCATGGCACAGATCGGCGGCTGATCGGATAGGTGGAAAAATATGGAGGCCGTGGTAAAAGCAATCTGTATCAGCGAGAAACGCGGTACAAGTAAAAAAGAAGTAACACAGGCAGTATTTGTAGAAGATTATGGAATTCAAAACGATGCACATGCCGGAAAGTGGCACAGACAGGTCAGCCTGTTATCTTATGAGCGTGTTGAGGAATTCCGCAGACGCGGTGCCAATGTAGAAGACGGAGCATTTGGAGAAAATATCCTGGCGGAAGGAATTGATTTTAAGGAACTTCCGGTTGGGGCAATCCTCAAAAGCGGAAGCATCACATTGGAAATTACGCAGATTGGAAAGAAATGTCATACGGAGTGTGAAATTTTCCGTCAGGTCGGTGACTGCATTATGCCAAGAGAAGGTGTCTTTGCAAAAGTGCTGACAGGCGGGATACTTAAGACGGGAGATGTGTTGCATGTGGAATAAATTTCGTGTTGCGGTTATTACCCTGAGTGATAAGGGAAGTATAGGAGAGCGAATCGATACAAGCGGGCCGAAGATTCGGGAACTGTCCGAAAAACATGGATATGAGGTTGTCGAAATGATTTTGCTTCCGGACGATCAGGCGCGGCTGGAAGAGGAGATGATCCGACTTGCAGATCAGGAGATCTGTGATCTGATCCTGACGACCGGAGGAACCGGATTTTCCGCGAGAGACTGCACACCGGAGGCAACCTGGAATGTTATTGACCGGCAGGCACCCGGAATCGCAGAGGCAATACGCGCTTTTAGTATGACGATTACAAAAAGAGCCATGTTAAGCAGAGCCATGTCCGGGATAAGATACAAAACGCTGATTGTCAATCTTCCCGGAAGTCAGAAAGCGGTAGAGGAAAGCCTTGGCTACATCATAGATACACTGGACCATGGACTTGCGATCCTGCGCGGCACGGATGGTGAGTGCGGACGAAACTAAAAGGAGTGTGATTCAAATGGAAAATGTCTATCAAAAGCTGCTTCGCCGGCTGGAGGAATCATCAGAGAGCCACATTTTGTCGACGAAACTATCAAAAAAAGGCAGGGGAGATGTTGCGGAGTTTGAACGGGAAATTGATGCTTACCTGACCGAAGAAGAAAAAAAAGAGCTTCTGTTGAGCGGAAAACCCGGCATCTTTGCACGGGATACGTATGACATTTATGCGGAACCATACTACAAGAAGGAACGGATGGTCATTTTCGGAGGCGGGCATGTGGCACTGCCGCTTGCAAAATTTGCAAAGATGACAGGCATGTATGTCGTTGTCATCGATGACAGGAAGGAATTCGCAAACAGGGAACGGTTCCCCGATGCAGATGAAGTCATCTGTTCGGAATATACTGAATGTCTGAAATTCGTAAAACCCACGGTCTGTGATTACTTTGTAGCTGTGACCAGAGGGCATGTGAGTGACAGCGTGTGCATCCGTGAACTCATGAAATATCCAGAATCTGTCTATACGGGGATGATCGGTTCCAAAAACAGGAAAAAGATTGTATTGGAGGAACTGGAAGCAGAAGGATATGACAGAGAAAGACTTCACCGTATCTGCGCACCGATCGGGCTTGAAATCGGTGCGATGACAACAGAGGAAATCGGTATATCCATTATGGCAGAAGTGATCCGGAGAAAAAGAATTGAGTCAAAGGACAATATCCTGATAAGCCGTTCTGACGGAGATTCCTATGTGATTGAGCAGCTGGCAAAGGAGAAAGAACCATTCTGTGCGGTCACCATTATGCAGGCTGTCGGTTCCGCACCACGCTATGCGGGGGCAAGAATGATGGTCTATCCGGATAAACGCATTGTCGGTACAATCGGCGGAGGAAAAGTCGAATTAAGGAGTATTGAAAAGGCAGTCTCCTTTATCGGCACAGGGGCCTATGAGGTTCGGGACATTTCCTTAGCAGGAGCGGATGCGATGGCAGAGGGAATGGCCTGCGGCGGCAGTGTGAAAATGCTGTTTGAGGATTTTGCAGGGTAGCATAACGCACGGGAAAAAAATCCTATGGATTGACTTTTTCGTTGCCGGATGATAAGATTAAAAATAACAAAAATCTCAAAGAGGAGAGTCCTAAGGGTACTCTCCTCTTTTTTTATCCTAAAATTTGATTGACTAATCAAACAAAAAGGAAAAGAGGAGGCAGTTTCAATGATGACATTGGGAATCCGAAACGGGAAATTATATGTGGATGGCAGTTTTCATCCCTTGAATCTCTATTTTGAAGGGGAGAGGATTTGTGCTGTTACAGAGGAGCAGCTGGAATGTGAGAATGTTGTGGATGCGAAGGGAAAGTGCATCCTGCCCGGATTCATTGATCCGCATGTACATTTCGCCTTAGGTGTCGGTAACTGTATTTCCAAGGATGATTTTTATACGGGCTCTATGGAAGGCGTATTGGGAGGGGTGACAACCTACATTGATTTTTTGGACCCAGTGAAAAGAGCGGATGAAATCTCATATGAATTTGAAAAAAGGAACAAAATGGCAGAGAAAAGCGTGGTAGATTATGCCTTTCATACGACAATTGCAAATCCGACGGATTCGCCGGAAGCGATTTTTCGGGCAGGCAAAGAATATGGGATCAATTCTGTGAAACTTTTTACCACCTATGCGGACACGGACCGGAGGACATATGACGGCTACATCTTTGATCTTCTTGCGGCATCAAAAGAAGAAGGTACTGTGGTTGTCGTCCATGCCGAACACGATGCGCTGATTCGCAAAGACAGGGATATTTTAGTAGCCGACCATGAACAGGCGAGACCGGCTGTTACAGAAAATATAGAAGTGATGAAGCTTGGGCAGATGGCAGTCAAAACAGGCGGTAATCTCTATCTTGTGCACGTCAGCGCCGGAAGCAGTGTAAAGCAGCTTGCCGCGGTATTTCCGAAGGCATTAAAGACAGGACAGATTACGTTGGAAAGCTGTCCGCATTATTTTTTACTCAACAGTGAATATTTAAAGCGGGAAGACGGATATAAATATACGATGACACCGCCGATCCGGCCGGAGGAGGAACGTCTGTTACTGCGGGAATATCGGGATTTTATTTCAACGATTGGAACCGATCATTGTCCGTATACCTTAGCGCAGAAAAAGCATCGATATACAAGTGAGATTCCGATGGGAATCGGAGGAATCCGCTATTCTTTTTTAAACATGTATCAGGAATACGGGTTTTCTGTTATTGATAAATTCACATCGGGACCGGCTGCGGCATATGCGCTGCCAAAAAAAGGAAAGCTGCTGCCGGGCTATGATGCAGACGTAGTGCTGTTTGATCCGGATGGAACGACGGTGGTAGCGGACCCGATGAGCGTTTATGCCGGAAAAAATCTGAATGGAAAGATTGAAAAAGTATTTTCCAGAGGCAGTCTGGTGGTTGAGGACGGAAAGGTACTTTCGCATCAGGGCAGATATATTCGAAGAGGTGAGAAAAAATGAGGGATATCAGTGAATCAGTTAAGAAAAAAGATCATGATGAGAAGATGAGCGGTCGTGCGGTCTATCTGTCTGATATGAATCCGGAAGATATGGTATATGGAAAGATCATCCGTTCTACGATTGCGTGCGGAGAGTTCAAAGAGATTAAACTGCCGCAGCTGCCGGAAGCGTATACATTTGTCGGGGCAAACGATATTCCCGGGCAGAATCTGTTAAAAGTTGTAACAAGTGAACAGCCGATCTATTCGGAAGGTCCGATTACATTTTTGGGAGAAGCAATCGGCATGCTGGCGGGTCCGGATAAAAAAATGGTGGAATATCTGGCGGGACAGATTCAGATCACCTATGAGGAAAGAACACCGGTACTGTCCATGGAAGATGCGGTGGAGAAAGCTGCTTCCTACCATTATACAAAGGGTAATCCGAAAAAGGCATTTTCGGAGGCCTCAGAAATCTTTGAAGAGACATATATGACCGGATATCAGGAACAGGCCTATATTGAACCGCAGGGAGCAATCGGAGTCTGCAGGGACGGAAAGATGACGATATACGGTTCCATGCAGTGTCCTTATTATGTGAAAGAAGCAGTCAAACAGACTATGGCACTGGAAGATGACAAGGTTCAGATTATTCAGACGGTAACCGGCGGAGCATTCGGCGGGAAAGAGGATTATCCTTCGCTTATGGGGTGTCAGGTTGCGGTGGCTGCCGCAAAAATGAAAAAGCCGGTTCAGCTTGTTTTAAACCGCAGGGAGGATCTTGCGGTCACACCGAAGCGGCATCCGGCAAAACTGCACTATCGTGTTGCGTTCGATGAAAGCCGTAAGATTACCGCAATAGAAGCGGATATTAAACTGGATGCCGGTGCTTATGCGGGCTTAAGCAGCGTGGTGCTTCAACGTTCCATTATCGCGGCAGCTGGCGTTTACAACATTGCAAATGCGGATATTACCGGCAATGCGATGCTGACCAATACAGTGCCAAACGGCGCCTATCGTGGATTCGGGGCTCCGCAGAGCTTTTTTGCAGTTGAAACCATGATGAATCATATCGCAAAACACCTTGGAAAGACACCGCTGGAATTCAAGCAGGAATATTTTGTAAAGCAGGGAGACCCGACGACGACCGGAGGACAGTTCCGCCATTATGTGTCTCTTCCGAAAATGCTTGCAAAAGCGGAAGAGCTTTCCGATTACAGCAGAAAATACGAGGCATATTCCAGACCGCAGAGCGGAAGATACCGAAATGGAATCGGAATTTCTTTTTTCCTGCATGGATGCGGATTTACGGGATCTGCCGAAAAGGACTTTATCAAATCAAAGGTAAAGCTTGTGAAGTATGAAGACGATACGGTAGAGATTCTTGCAAGTAATACGGACATGGGACAGGGGCTTAAGACTACCTTCAGCAAGATTGTTGCGCAGATCCTTGAGATTCCACTGGAACAGGTCGTGATTGTAAATCCAGATACAGACCGGGTACCGAATTCGGGGCCGACGGTGGCATCCAGATCCCTGATGATTGTCGGAAAGCTGCTGGAGCGGGCGGCTAAGCGGATGAAGGAGCAGTGGAAACCGAAGGAAGCACTTGTACTGGAAGAAAAATACCAGCATCCTGAGATGATCCCATGGGATATGGAGAAATTCCAGGGAGATGCGTATCCGACCTATTCCTATGGGATTAACGTAGTTGAGGTAGAAGTGGATACACTGCTGGCTACGACCAGACTGAAAGGCGTCTGGGGCATTTTCGATGTCGGCAGAGTGATTGATGAAACCATAATGCGCGGTCAGGCGGAGGGCGGTATGCTGCAGGCGCTTGGTTACGGTTCCATGGAGAAAATGGAAAATATCAACGGCAGGATCTACCAGCCAAGCTTCACAGACTACATGATACCAACTGCAAACGATACGGTTCCGTTTGAAATTGCTTTTGTGGATAACTATTACGAAGGAGGACCATTTGGTGCAAAAGGTGCCGGAGAACTGACGATTATTGGAGGAGCACCTGCCTATGCCGAGGCTGTGGAGCAGGCAGTGCAGAAGTCCATCTGTCAGATACCGGTCACACCGGAGAGGTTAATGGAGGTCTTGGCATGATAGAGTTTGAATTAAATGGAAAAAAAGTTTCTGTGGACTGCGATCCGACGGAGCGTTTATTAGATGTTTTGAGAAATGAAATGGGACTGACCGCTGTAAAAGAAGGCTGCGGCGAAGGAGAATGCGGAGCCTGTTCCGTTCTTGTGGATGGGAATCTCGTGAATTCCTGTATTACGGCTGTGGGGAGCATCAATGGCCTGTCGGTCATGACGCTCGAAGGTTTCCGTGATTGTGACCAGTATAAACTGCTGGAGGAGACATTTGCAAAAGCAGGAGCAGTCCAGTGCGGATTTTGTACACCGGGTATGATTATGGCATCCCAGGCCCTATTGTCTAAGAATGCGCATCCGACGGTAGAAGAAATCCGGGAGTCGATATCCGGGAATCTCTGCCGCTGTACCGGTTATAACATGATTATCGATGCCATACAGATGGCGGCAGAACAGGGGGATGGATTATGGTAGAGGGATTTTATCCGAAGACGGTAAAAGAAGCCGCTGCCCTGTTGAAAGAGCATACGGACTGCATGCTGGCTGCCGGCGGTACGGATATCATGGTCATTCATAAAAAGGCAGCCCATGTAATATTTGTAAATCAGATTTCGGAGATCAAAGAGATCCGGAAAAAAGACGGCATTCTCTCGATCGGAGCCGGCTGTACCTACACGGAATTATTGCAGGAACCCGATATACCGGAGATTTTAAAGGCGGCGATGATTCAGATTGCATCCCCTGCAATTCGCAGTACCGGGACGGTTGCAGGAAATATCTGCAATGCATCCCCGGCGGGTGATACACTTCCTGTTTTATATGCGCTGGAAGCCGTTGTCGTAAAGTCTTTTCTGGGTGAAAACGGCAGTGTATGTACAAAGAGAATTCCGATACAGGAATTCATTCTTGGAATTCGAAAAATTGCGCTGGAAGCACAGGAATTGGTTACCGCTATTGAGATCAGAGAGGCTGTATATCAAAATGCTACGAGTGTCTACTATCAGAAGGTTGGAGCGAGACAATCCGAGGCAATATCCAAACTTTCTTTTGCGGCACTTGCAGAAACGAAGGAAAACCGGATTCTGGATATCCGGATTGCATTTGGTTCTGTCGGAATCACCGTAATCCGAAGGGAAGAGCTGGAAGGGGAAATGAAGGGCCTGACAATGAAGGAATTGAAAGAAAAATCGGGAGCCATTCTGGAGCAGTACGATGCCTGTATCCACCCGATCAGTGACCAGAGATCCACCGCGGAATACCGCAAGAAAGTCTGCATGAACCTGCTGACAGATTTTCTGGAACAGATAAAATAATAGAAATGAGGCTGTTTTAATGATTCTTGTCGGAAACGGAAAACTGTATACAAGAGATACGAATCACCCGTATGAGGAAAATGGTGCGGTGGCGATTGACGGCGATACGATTCGGGAAGTCGGAACTTATGCCATACTGAAAGAAAAATATAAGGATGCAAGTCTGCTGGATGCCCGTGGAAAGATTATCATGCCGGGGTTTATCAATGCTCATGAACATATCTACAGTGCATTTGCAAGAGGGCTTTCTCTTCCGGGGAGACCGCCGAAGAATTTTCTGGAAATCCTCGATGGTACATGGTGGCACCTTGACCGGCAGCTGCTTTTGGAAAACACCTATTACAGTGCAGTTGCAGTTTATCTGGAATGCATCCGGTACGGTGTCACAACGGTGTTTGACCATCATGCAAGCTATGGGGCGGTAACCGACAGCCTTTTTATGATTGCAAAGGCGGCGGAGGAATTCCATGTCAGAACCTCTCTGGCTTATGAAGTATCGGACAGAGACGGCGAAGAAAAAATGAAAGCATCCGTCAATGAAAACAGAGCCTTCCTGGAATATGCTAAGACAAAAAACAGCGACATGCTGAACGGCCTGTTCGGCCTGCATGCATCGTTTACCCTGTCCGACAGTACGCTGGATTATGTAAAGGAACAAAACACCTGCGGCGCTGGATATCATGTCCATGTGGCAGAAGGACAGTATGATGCGGAACATTGCAGGGAACATTATGAAATATCCGTTGTAGAGCGGCTGCAGAAATTCGGAATTCTCGGCAGTCAAAGTGTAGCAGGACACTGTATCCATATCGATGATTCGGATCTGGAGATCCTAAAAGAAACAGATACGGCGGTTGTACACAATCCGGAATCCAATATGGGAAATGCCGTCGGTGCACCGGACGTTTTCAAACTGCTGGACCGCGGAATTCTGACAGGACTCGGAACAGACGGCTATACCAACGATATGCTGGAATCCCTGAAAGTTGCAAATATCCTGCAGAAACATCTGCATGGAATGCCCGACCGCGGTTTTGGGGAAGCCTGCACGCTGCTGTTTGAAAACAATGCAGAAATTGCAAATCGGTATCTGCGGAAAAAGACCGGTATTCTAAAACCCGGGGCATACGCGGATATCATTCTGGTGGATTATGATCCGGTGACGCCGCTTGCGGAAGAGAATCTGAACGGACACCTGATGTTTGGCATGCAGGGTGCCATGACGGATACGACGATCATTAACGGAAAGGTTTTGATGAAGGATAAGAAAATGCTTTCTGTCGATGTGGAAGAGCTACATGCAAAATGCAGGGAATCTGCGAAAGAATTATGGAAGAGGTTATGATTATGAGCGATAGGATGCGACCGGTTCCCTTTGCCGACATGCTGAGGGAATGTATCACAGAATATAAGGACAGCGGCACTTTTTATGGGGTTCCGGTTGACCGGAGTCATGGAAATGTACCGATTGGGCCGGCAGCCGGACCGCATACGCAGCTGGCGGGAAATATTGTGGCGGCATATGCTGCCGGTGCAAACAGCATGGAATTAAAGACCGTCCAGCAATTGACCGGGAAAGATCTGGACATTAAGAAACCCTGCATTTATACGGGGAATGAAGTGTTCAATATTGAGTGGTCTACGGAATTATCCGTACCGGAGGCATTGGCAGAGTACATAAAAGCCTATCTGCTGATACAGGTGCTGAGTAAAGAATTTGGGTTTGAGGATGCCGGGCAGCTCCGCTTCATTATGAGTGTCGGCTATGATCTAAAGGGTATCCAATCGGAAACCGTCGATCAATACATTAATTTCATGAAGCACGCTTCAACGTCCGAAGAGTGGAAGCGGGACATCAACTGCTTAATGGAGCATTCGGACTTACTGGAACAGGTTACAAAAGAGGATCTGGCACAGATTTCCGATGTGATTTCCGATACGGTCACACTTTCTACCATGCATGGCTGCAAAAGCACGGAAATTGAAAAGATAGCGGTTTATCTGATCCGCGAGAAACAGTTACATACCTATGTGAAGATGAATCCGACGTTAATAGGAAAAGAAAATTTAGAGCGGATACGTCTGGAAAAAGGTTATGACGATCTCGTATTTGACGAGGAGAGTTTTACACAGGACATTGACCTTTCCATGGCGCTTGAAATCATCCTGCATGCAGAGCAGACGGCGCGGGAAAACGGAAAGATATTCGGTGTCAAGATGACCAATACACTTCCGGTCCGAATACAGAAAAATGAGCTGGAAGGTACGCAGATGTACATGTCCGGGCCGCCACTTTATGCAATCTCCATTCTGGCTGCGGCACTGCTTGCGGAGCAGACGCAGGGAAGGATTCCAATTTCCTATTCCGGCGGAGCAGATATGCATAACATACGGGATATTTTAGAGACAGGAATCGCACCGGTTACGGTATCCTCACTGCTGTTGAAACGCGGCGGCTACAAAAATCTTACGCAGCTGCTGAAAAAGGCGGAAGGAACAAAACAAAAGGGAATCTGTCCGGAGGCGGTCAAAGCGCTTGCGAAGCAGGCACTGGAAGATGTCCGATATAACAAGAAGGAACACGTGGTCTATGCAAAAGCAGAGCAATATGATTGTTTCTGCGCAAAATGCACCGGTTGTGTGGATGTCTGCCCGAATCGGGCAAATATCCGGATTTCGGTAGACGGAAAGAGCTATGTCATACACAGGGATCGTCTGTGTAATGAATGTGGAAACTGCGCATATTTTTGTATTCAGGGATATGTGCCTTATCTGAGAAAATTTACACTGTTTGAAATGGAGGAAGATTTTCTCGAAAGTCAGGCAGATGGTGTTTTGTATACACATACAGCAAAGAGATACCGGAAGAACGGCGAAATCGGTGATCTTCCGATGGAAATAGAACAGATCATCAGAATAGGTTTTGAGAAAGGAAAATTGTAATGGATATCGAATTTTACCATAACCACAAAAAAAGGGGAGAAAAGGCAGATATCGGCTTTCTAAACTTTGAGACGGCAGCAAAGGTCCGCAGTTTTCATAAAAGCTTTCCGATGTATCAGGAGACACCGCTAGCGGAGCTAAAACAGCTTGCGAAGGAATTGCATGTGGCGGATATCTATGTAAAAGATGAGTCGTACCGGTTCGGACTGAACGCATTTAAAGTGCTTGGCGGAAGTTATGCAATTGGCAGCTATCTTGCAGAAAAGCTCGGAAAAGAAATTCAGGAACTGTCGTATGAAAACATAATTTCCAAAGAAATCAGAGACGAACTCGGTGAAATCACGTTCATCTCGGCAACAGACGGCAATCATGGAAGAGGCGTAGCCTGGACGGCGCAGCAGTTTGGGCAGAAATCGGTGATCTATATGCCGAAGGGAAGCTCACAGGAACGGCTGCTGAATATCCGGGCGCATGGAGCAGAAGCGAGCATCACCGATTACAATTATGATGATGCGGTACGGCTTGCGGCCCGGCAGGCAAACGAAAACGGATGGGTCATGGTGCAGGATACTTCCTGGGAGGGCTATGAGGATATTCCGACACACATCATGCAGGGCTATATGACCATGGCTTCGGAAGCTTATGAACAGCTGGGAAGTGTAAAGCCGACGCATATCTTTGTGCAGGCCGGTGTGGGTTCTTTTGCAACGGCAGTAACCGGATTTTTTGCAAATGCATATCCGGATGCGAAGCCAGTCATTACCATCGTGGAAGCTTCTGCCGCAGCCTGCATCTATCAGACATTAAAGGCGGAGGATGGGAAACTCCATCCGGTAACCGGAGATATGCAGACAATTATGGCAGGTCTGGCCTGCGGAGAACCTGTTACGGTTGGAATTGATGTATTAAGAGATTACACGGATTTTGCAATGTCCTGTCAGGATTATGTGGCGGCACAGGGAATGCGGGTGCTCTCTTCCCCGGTGGAGGGAGATTCGAGAATTGTTTCCGGTGAAAGCGGTGCGGCAGGTTTCGGATGTGCCTTTGAGATTTTAACAAATCCCGACTATCAGGAGCTGAAAGAAAAATTAAAGATCAATGAGGATTCTGTACTGCTGTTTTTCAGTACGGAAGGGGATACCGACCTGGAGAATTACCGTAAAATTGTCTGGGACGGCGCCTATTGCAAAGAAAAGTAAGGAGTGTGGAACTATGCTGAATGAGGAAAGAGAAGATGCAGTCATCGCACTGTGCAGGGGTTTGATTAAGGAACGCAGTTATTCCGGGGAAGAAGAAGGGGCAGCACGTGTTCTGGGCGACTTTTTCCGGAATAATGGATTTGATAGCGTAAAAGTGGATGATTACGGAAATGTGATTGGATGTATCAAAGGAAAAAGACCAGGCAAAAAGCTGTTGTTTGACGGACATATCGATACCGTACCTGTGCAGGATGCGTCAAAGTGGACACATGATCCGTTCGCGGCAAATATCAGTGACGGCAGGATATACGGACGTGGAACAAGTGATATGAAAGGGGCGGTTGCAGCGATGGCAAATGCGGCCGTTAACTTTGCAATTGACAGCGACAGAGATTTCGCAGGAGAGATTTATGTGGCAGGTGTGGTGCATGAAGAGTGCTTTGAAGGTGTCGCAGCGCGCAGTATCAGTGAAATTGTAAAGCCGGATTATGTTGTGATTGGAGAGGCTTCTCATTTGAATCTGAAGATTGGTCAGAGAGGAAGAGGAGAGATAAAGGTGGAGACCTTTGGCGTGCCGGCACATTCCGCAAATCCGGAAAAGGGTGTGAATGCGGTATACAGTATGTGCAAGGTAATCGATGCCATCCGCCAAATTAAGGCAAATCATCATGAGGTTCTGGGAGACGGAATTCTGGAACTGACGGATATCAAATCAAGCCCATATCCGGGAGCTTCTGTCGTACCGGAATATTGTGTGGCAACCTATGACCGCCGGCTGCTTGTGGGTGAGACAAAAGAAAGTGTGCTGGCTCCGATTCAGGCGGTGATTGACCGGCTGATGGAAGAAGATGACAAGGTCAGAGCAAAGGTATCATTTGCGACCGGAACTGAGAAATGCTATACGGGAAATGAAATTCACGGGGAACGGTTTTTCCCGGGCTGGCTGTTTGACCGGAACGAAACTTATATTCAGGATGTTCTGGCTTCTCTGCAGGAGATGGGTTTTGAACCGGAAATCACACAGTATAATTTCTGCACGAACGGCAGCCACTATGCCGGAGAAGCAGGCATTCCCACAATTGGAATGGGACCGTCCGTGGAAAGTCTTGCACATACTATTGATGAATATGTCGAGGTCGAGCAGTTACTGAAAGTAACGGAGTGCTATTATGGAATCGCAACGGCATTATTAAAATAAAGGAGGTAAAAAGTTGCATCTTCTGATCAAAAACGCAAAGATTATAGATGGAACCGGAAAAGATGCTTTCCTGGGTTCCATATGGATTGAACAGGAAAAAATTAAAAAGATCCTTCCGTCCAGGATGTCTGATACAGCAGGTTTAGAGGAGGCTGCAGACGAAGTGATCGATGCAGACGGTATGGTGTGTGCACCGGGTTTTATCGATACGCACAGTCACAGCGACCTGAAAGTGCTGTCGGAGCCGCAGCTGCTTCCAAAACTACATCAGGGAATTACAACAGAGGTGCTCGGACAGGACGGTGTTTCCATGGCACCCCTGCCAACCGCATATATCGAGCCCTGGAAGAAAAATATTGCCGGACTGGACGGGAAAGATGAATCCCTGGACTGGGGCTACGAGAATACGGAAAATTATCTGAAACGGATCGAAATGGCGGAACCTGCACTGAATGAGGCATACCTGATTCCGCATGGAAATGTGCGAATGGAGGCCATGGGACTGCAGGATCTGCCTGCTTCCGAAGAAGATATCGAAAACATGTGCCGCATTGTCCGGCGTGAAATGGAAGCAGGCGGGATCGGGCTCTCTTCCGGGCTGATCTATATGCCTTGTGCCTATTCGCAAACCGAAGAACTGATTGAGATGTGCAAGGTGGTCAGAGAATATCAGGGATTATTTGTGGTGCACCAGAGAAGTGAGGCGGATACGATTCTGCCGTCCATGGAGGAGATCATACGGATCGGGAAAGAGTCCGGCGTACAGATTCATTTTTCACATTTTAAAGTGTGCGGAAAACAGAACTGGGACAAATTGGACGGAATGCTGGATCTGCTGGATCAGGCAAAGGAAGCAGGTATCCGGGTGTCGTTCGACCAGTATCCGTATATTGCCGGAAGCACGATGCTTGGTGTGATACTGCCGCCATGGGTACATGACGGCGGAACAGACCAGCTGGTGGAACGGTTGCAGAATCCGAAGCTGCGGCAGAAGATGAAGGATGATATCCGGGCTGGAATTGCAGGCTGGGACAATTTTATTGAGTTTGCGGGTACAGAGGGGATTTTTATCACCAGTGTGGCAAGTGAAAAGAATCGCGATGTGATTGGATTGAATCTGGATCAGCTTGGTGCAAAATGGGAGAAAGAACCTCTGGAGGCAGCGTTTGATCTTTTGATGGAAGAGAAAAATGCAGTCGGCATGGTAGATTTTTACGGAACGGAAGAGCATGTGACACGGATCATGAAGCGGCCGGAAATGAATGCCTGCACCGACGGACTTTTAGCCGGGAAACCGCACCCGCGGGTGTATGGTTCCTTCCCAAGGATTCTCGGGAAATATGTACGCGAAGAGAAGTTGTTTTCACTGGAAGAAGCGATTCATAAACTGACGTTAAAGGCGGCCGAAGCATTTCACTTAAAAGAAAGAGGCGCCCTGGCGGAGGGTAATTTTGCGGATATAGTCCTGTTTGATCCGGAAAAAATTACGGATAAAGGCACTTTTGTGGAGCCGGAACAATATCCGGAGGGAATTTGGCATGTCATCGTAAACGGTGTGGTCGCCCTGAGGGACGGGAAAGAAACCGGATTACGTGCAGGACATGTTATTCGAAGGGAGTCATGCAAAGATGTACCAGTTTAAGGTAAATCATAGGATAATACAGACAGAAGAGGAAAAAAACCTGTTGGAATATCTGCGGGATGATTTGGATATTACATCGGTAAAAAATGGCTGCGGAGAGGGCGCCTGCGGTGCATGCACGCTGCTGGCAGACGGAAAAAAGCTGCGTGCCTGTGTGCTTACCACCGCGAAAGCGGACGGAAAAGAGATTCTGACAGTGGAAGGTCTTACCCAGAAAGAAAAGGATATTTATGAATATGCTTTTTCCAAAGCAGGAGCCGTACAATGCGGCTTTTGTATCCCGGGTATGGTCATCAGTGCAAAATCATTGCTGGATGTGAATCTAAATCCGGCTGAAGCCGATATCAAGGTTGCAATCAAGGGAAATATCTGCCGGTGCACCGGCTATAAAAAGATTATCGAGGCAATTTTTCTGGCGGCAAAGTGCCTGCGCGGCGAAGAGGAACCGGTGCTGCCGTCCTGCTCCGGAAAAGTCGGAGAACGCAGTATCCGGCCGGATGCGAAAGAAAAAATTCTTGGAACCGGCAAGTTTGCAGATGATTTAAAAGCGCCGGGCATGGTCTACGGCAGTGCGTTACGTTCAAAATATCCGCGTGCACTTGTAAAAGCAATCCGTATTGAAAAAGCCTTAAAGCATCCGGATGTGATCCGGATTGTGCTTGCGGAGGAAGTGCCGGGAGAAAGAACCATCGGACATCTGACACAGGACTGGCCCGCACTGATCGCAGTCGGAGAAGAGACCCGCTACGTCGGCGATACGGTTGCACTTGTTGCAGCCAGGACAAAAAAGGCACTTCAGGAAATCAAGGATCTGATCGAAGTGGATTATGAGGAGCGCAAGCCGCTGTTTTCCGCACAGGAAGCTTTGGAATCAAAGGATTATCAGGTTCATGAGACCGGAAATGTGTATCGTGTGGAGAAGATACAGAGAGGAAATGTGGAGGAAGTTCTGAAGAACTCGGCCCATGTGGTAACCAATACGTACCATACTCCGCCGCAAGAGCATGCATTTTTAGAGCCGGAAAGTGCGCTTGCGATTCCGGATGGCGAGGATCTCTATGTCCACACAGGCGGGCAGTCTGTTTACGACGAATATCGGGAGATTCAGATGCTGCTTGGAATACCGAAAGAGCGGCTTCATATCAAGAGTGCCTATGTCGGAGGGGGCTTTGGTGGAAAAGAGGACATGAGTGTACAGCACCATGCCGCTTTGCTGGCATATCTGACCAAGATTCCTGTGAAGGTTACGCTCACGAGAGAAGAAAGTCTGTTTGTTCATCCGAAACGTCACCCGATGGACATGGAACTGACCACCGGTTGTGATGAAAACGGAAAACTGACTGCAATGCGGCTGCGCCTGACTGCAGACACCGGTGCCTATGCTTCTCTTGGTGGTCCGGTATTGCAAAGAGCCTGTACGCATGCGGCCGGTCCGTATAATTATCAGAACATTGACATCATCGGGACTTCTGTTTATACCAATAATGTCCCGTCAGGAGCTTTCAGGGGCTTCGGTGTGACGCAGACGATGTTTGCCACGGAATGCAATTTGAATCAGCTGGCTGAAAAAGTCGGTATTGACCCTTATGAAATCCGTCACCGGAATGCCCTAAGACCGGGGCAGGTGCTTCCAAACGGTCAGATTGCGGATGAAGGAACCGCAATCGTAGAAACGTTGGAGGCAGTGAAGGAAGCGTACTATGACAATTATGAGTATGCTGGTATTGCCTGTGCAATTAAGAATGCCGGTGTTGGCGTTGGAATTCCGGATACCGGACGAGTAAGGCTCAAAATCGTTGATGGAAAGGTAAGCCTGCGGACAAGTGCAGCTTGTATGGGACAGGGCATTGCATCCACGATGCGCGCAATCTGCTGTGAAGTGACTGGACTTACGGCTGACGATGTAATTGTTGTGCGGCCGGATACAGATATCACACCGGATTCGGGTACAAGTACGGCATCCCGCCAGACGGTCATCACCGGTGAGACGACAAGAAGAGTATCCCTAAAGTTAAAGGAGGATCTTGAACGCTGTCAGCTAAAGGAACTGGAAGGCAGGGAGTACTATGAGGAATTTGTCGGTGTGACAGACCCGATGGGAAGTGATAAGGCAAATCCAGTGAGTCATCTGGCTTATGGCTATGCGACACAGGTCGTCATACTGGATGAGGCGGGAAAGGTAAAAAAGGTCGTCGCAGCACATGATGTCGGTCGCGCCATCAATCCTTCCAATGTGGAAGGCCAGATCGAAGGCGGTGTTGTGATGGGACTTGGCTACGGTCTCACCGAAGATACCAGGATGGTGGAAGGAAAACCGCAGGCAAGATATGGAACGCTCGGTCTTTGGAGAGCAACCGATATACCGGAGATTCAGACAATACTCGTAGAGAAGAATCAGGCTGAACTGGCATGCGGGGCAAAAGGCATTGGCGAGATACCGCTGATCCCTACTTCTCCTGCAGCGCAGGCAGCCTATTACAAGAGAGATGGTGTATTCCGTACTACTCTTCCATTGGAGCATACGGCTTACCGTAAATAAGAAAAGGGGGATGGAGCGGTGAAAATCGGTGGATTGATCGTGGCGGCGGGCATGTCGTCACGGATGAATGATTTTAAGCCTATGATGAAAATAGGTTCTATTTCAACGATTCAGCGCGTGATTTCAACCATGCAGCAGGCGGGCGTAAAGACAGTTGTCGTAGTCACGGGATTTCAAGCCGAAATGTTGGAAAAGCACATTGCCAAAATGAATGTGATCTGTCTGAAGAATGAAGCTTATGAGCATACGGAAATGTTTGAATCCGTGAAGATTGGCATGAACTACCTTCAGGATAAATGCGATAAGATTCTATTTACACCCGCGGACATCCCTCTCTTTACGGTAGAGACCGTAAGACTTCTGATGAACTGCAGTGCACTGCTGGCGAAGCCTGTCTGTCAGGGAAAGGGTGGGCATCCGCTGCTGATCGATGCCTCCTTATTGCCGGGTCTGATCACCTATAACGGAACTGGTGGTCTGAAAGGGGCAGTCACGGGCTGCGGCTGTCCAATCACAAGAGTAGATGTCGGCGATGAGGGGATCCTGTTTGATGCGGATACACAGGAGGATTTTAAAAGGCTGCTGGATCATCATAACAGCCAGATGCTGCGCCCAAAGCTGAAACTGACACTTGCAAAGGAGCAGGAATTCTTTGACCAGAGGACCGCATTACTGGTCAGTCTGATCGGGGAAAGCGGCTCTGTCCGCACCGCCTGCGAGAAAATGAAGGTGTCCTATCGGAAAGGATGGGAGATGTTAAACCGCCTCGAAGAACAATTGGGCTTTCCGATTATTATCCGGCACCCGGGCGGTATATCAGGTGGATACTCGGAACTTACGGAGGCCGGAAGTCTGTTTCTGCGAAAATATTATGAATTGCAGGAGCGGGCGGAGCAGGCCGTCCGGGTACTGTTTGATGAAATTTATGGGAATTACTAAAGAAAACATTTTATTTTAAAAATGAGAATTGGTTGAAACTAACAGCGAATTGCAAAAAAAAGCAAAACGAAAAAACAGGAGGAATTTAAAATGAAGAAAGTATCGAGATTATTGTTTGTAACGATAACGGCAGGAGCACTGCTTGCGGGCTGTGGAAGCAATTCCGGCAGCAAGGCAGATACAGGTACGGAGACGGCCACGGAGCTGTCAGGAAGTACAGAGGCATCGGTCGATTCCGAAAGTACAATTACTATTTTTGCGGCAAAGAGTTTAAACAGTGTGATGGAAGATCTGATTGCAGAATATGAGCAGGAAAATCCAAATGTAAAAATCGTCGGAAATTATGACAGTTCCGGAACTCTGATGACGCAGATTGAAGAAGGTGCATCCTGTGATGTGTTCTTTTCCGCAGCACAAAGCCAGATGGATGAACTGGAAACAAAGGGTCTGCTTGTAGACGGAACCAGACATAACGTTGTAAATAATCAGGTCTGTGTGGTTACCTACAAAGGAAGCAATACGAAGGTGACAGGACTGGAAGACATCGCAACAGCCTCCAGCATTGCGCTGGCAGATGGTTCCGTACCGGTTGGAAAATATACGAGACAGGCGATGGTGAATGCGGGCATGCTTGAACAGACGCAGGATGATGTTTCCCTAATTACAACTGCAGAAATTTCAGATGCACTCGGCGGAGTTGAGATTAACGAATGTGCCAACGTAGGTGCGGTTACCGCTGCGGTAGCAGAAGGCTCTAACGAGGTAGGAACCATCTATTATTCTGATCTAACGGGCTACGAAGACAAACTGGATATCCTGGAAGTGATTCCATACGATCTGACCGGAAATGTAATTTATCCAATTGCTAAGACCGTCAATGGGGAAGCGGACGATGCACAGGCAAAGGCAGCGAAAGACTTTGTGGAATTCCTGATTTCGGATAAGGCGAAAGAAGTCTATAAGAGCTATAACTTTGACACGGATGTCGAAGACTAACAGGAGAAAGCAATGATTGAGATTCTTTCACAACTGGATTGGAGTCCTCTGTATATTTCCATTAAAACGGGTATCGTAGCCACCATCATTTCCTTTTTTCTGGGGGTCTTTGCGGCGAGCAGGGCCATGCATGCCGGAAACAGGGCAAAGGCAGTCGCAGACGGTATTCTCTCTCTGCCGATTGTTTTGCCGCCCACGGTGGCTGGCTTCTTTTTGCTGCTGATTTTCAGCAAGAACCGTGCCTTTGGAAGTTTTTTATACGAAGAACTTGGAATTAAAGTAGTCCAGACATGGCTGGGCTGTGTTCTGGCTGCGACCGTCATTGCATTCCCGCTCATGTACCGGAATGCAAGAGGAGCCTTTGAACTGGTGGACATCAACCTCATCTACGCGGCCAGAACACTTGGGATGCCGGAAATAAAAATTTTCTGGACAGTAATCGTGCCGACTGCGGGCCCGGGAATCATGTCCGGCACGATCCTTACGTTCGCAAGAGCGATGGGGGAATACGGTGCAACTTCCATGCTGGCGGGGAACATACCCGGCAAGACAGGAACGATTTCCCAGAAAATAGCGATGGTCATTCAAAACGGAGACTATGCCACGGCAGGAATCTGGGTGTTTATTGTCGTGGTCATTTCGTTTGTAATTGTGGTAGGAATTAATTTGGTTACGGCAAGAGGCATGAAACACATAAGGAGATGGTAACGGTGTACTTAAAGGTTTCAATCAAAAAGAAATTTGAACACTTTATGCTGGATGCGGACTTTGAGGTGCGGGAAGATATTTTTGCGTTGCTCGGTGCCTCCGGCTGCGGCAAGAGTATGACGTTAAAGTGCATTGCTGGGATCGAACAGCCGGATGAAGGGTTGATTATTTTAAATGACAAGGTGTTATTTGATTCAGCCAGGCACATCAATCTGCCGCCGCAAAAACGGAAAGTCGGCTATATGTTCCAGGACTTTGCACTGTTTCCGACGATGACAGTCCGAAAAAACATAGCGGCCGGGATGGGGAAACATGCAGATGAAAAAAAAGTGGATTCTTTTGTCAGGCGCTTTCAGCTGACGGGCTTGGAACATCACTATCCGCGGGAGTTATCGGGCGGGCAGAAACAAAGGGTGGCAATGGCGAGAATGCTGGCATCGGAACCGGAAGCGATTCTGCTGGACGAACCGTTTTCCGCTTTGGACAGTTATCTGAAATGGAAACTGGAGCAGGAGATGAAGGATCTGCTTTTGGATGTAAAGAAGAGCGTTATTTTTGTATCACATGACCGTGATGAAGTATATCACATGTGTGACACCGTGGCCTGCATGAATGAGGGGCATCTGGAAGTCATCGAACCGGTAAAAGAGTTTTTTCGGAATCCCAAGACGAAAACAGCTGCCATTTTATCCGGCTGCAAGAATATATCTAAGGTGGAATTCATCGATGAACATACCCTTTGGGCAAACGACTGGAATATCCGGTTGAGGCTGGATCGCGCCTTAAAGCCGGAAATCAGCTATGCTGCCATCCGGGCGCATAATTTCCGGCAGAGTCCGACCAGTGAACAGGATCTCGTATTTCCCGTAAAAAAATATCGCGCAATAGAAGACCCATTCGAATGGACCATGTCGTTTGAAACAGGAGTTGAAGAGAAGAGAACCACGGAGAATCAGAGTCTGCAGTGGAAAATGAGCAAAAACATCTGGAATTTTCAAATTGATAAAATGCCAGAGACACTGTACGTAAAGCCGGAGGATATTTTACTTCTGGAATAACAAGGATGTTTGCGGTCACATTTCTTTTTAAATAGTGCTGATATACTAAGGAGTTGGAGGCTTGATTTTTGTAGCATCTTGCCGATCTTTACCAAAATAAGCAATCATGTCACTTATACGAATGACACATCCCTCTAAAGTACTTGGACGTAGTTTATGAATCAATTCCAGAAAAAACTGGTATGCACTTGAAATTGTGGAGATGCCAGAAAATGTGTCTTAAAGGTATGGGGTGGGTCTCCGAATAAGAAGGATTGTCCTTTGCTGCGTTCTAAAAGACAGAGCGGAGCAAATATGTTGGAAGTCAGCAATTCAAAGACTGTAAGGATCCGAAAAGATGAAGTATATTATCTTTTCGACTGAACCAATAATCTAAAAATGATAAAAGGATATAGATCTTTAATTCATTATGACATCAAAACCGAGAGAATTCAATTTATAAGATCTACTGTATGATGTAAAAGGATATGGTACAATATATTAAAGGGGTGAGTTTATGATACAATTAATCAAGGGAAGTATATTTCATTCAAAGTGCGATTTGATAGTTATACCCTGCAACAATATGGGAGGTGTGACATCATCAATTCAAGATGAACTTATGGTTAATGATTTACCATATTTTCATAAGAATATGTCAGTGGGTGATGTTTTATTTGTTGAAAACACGGGGAATTTCTCCAATGCTTCAATGGTTGGCTACGCTGCTTCGGTCGATGTGAGCAGGCAAGAGACAGGTGAGAAAATAATTAAAAAGATAATTCGAAAAATAAGACTTTGTTGTCAAGAGCAATCTTTGAACAAAGTTAACATTCCATTGCTTGGAACAGGTGCTGGTGGGCTACCGGCTAAATCTTCATTTGAAATAATGAGATCTGAACTTGAAAGCAACTCCAATATTCTGTTATGTGTATACGTTTTTTCTGATGACATTTATGATGAACTTTCAGATGAAAAGGCAACTAACTCTGGTAGCAACATTAAAAATCCAAGAGTTTTTATCAGTTATACAGGGACAGATATTAATAATAGAAATTGGGTGAAGAACTTTGCGTGTAGGTTGCGTGATAATGGAGTAGATGCCCGCATCGATATATTCCACTTGAAGCCGGGGCAGGATTTACCACAATGGATGACTAACGAGCTTATAATGGCCGATAAGGTCCTGCTTATATGTGACAAATATTACGCTGAAAAAGCGGATAACAGAAAAGGCGGTGTTGGTTGGGAAACGATGATAATACAAGGCGATATGTTATCAAAGCAAGAACAAAATAAATATGTTGCCATACTTAGGGATAAAGACATAGATCAAAGCCTGCCTATTTATGTTAAATCCAAATATGCTTTGAATTGGGCTGATGAGAGCCAAATTGACAAAGAGTTTAAGGAACTTCTTTTATACTTATTCGATTGTGATGTTGTGCCGCCAATAGGTGCAATACCACCATTTATAAAAGAGAAATTAACACAATAAAAAATACTCTATCTAAAGGCGCTGCTTTTCTTACATTTATAAATAGAATGTGATGTCATAAAAAGAAAAACTAGTAAATAATTCACGCTGAATATAAAAAGCTTTCAGAAAATATTAAAAAAGCAACTAAGCGAAGCTTTGGTAAATGTATATCTCATTAGATACATGCTACTTTATATATATTTTTGATAGTACCGGGCACGGCACTATACATTTATAGCGTATACAGTATATATAGCCGGTATGACAAGCACCATAAAGACACAAAAAAGAACCCACGTAATCATTAATTTACGTGGGTTCTTTTTAGAGCGGAGACGGCGGGATTCGAACCCGCGTGCCCCGGAGGGCTAACGCATTTCGAGTGCGCCCCGTTATGACCGCTTCGATACGTCTCCGAATAAAATGCGGGACATGCATAAAATAAACCGCATATCCCGTATTATACCATAAAAATGTACAAATGCAATTGATTTTTTTAATCTGTGTGAAGTCTGGAAACAATACTTTCGAGATTTCCAACGACGTTACCAAGAGAATCCACCAGTTCTCCAATGGTCAGCGTACTGTTTTTCTGCCGGTCTGCAGAATTTAAGATTTCCTGTGTGGATGCAGATATCTCTTCGGTAGCGGAGGAAATATCAGAAAACGTCATGACCACCCGATCCTTATTTGTATTGATTTCTTCAATGGAGGAGGTCAGCGTATCCACCCTTGTGGTCATATCTTCGATGCGGCCGTTGATTTCGTGGAAGGCATGATTGGCTTCCGCCATGCTTTCCACAGAGTCCTTCGTTGTGGCTTCTGCGATGTTAATATTTTTCTGTGTCTGCTCAATCTCATTCTGTATATCGGAGAGGATCGTCGAAATCGTATCGGTGGCTTCGGTTGTCTGCTCCGCAAGCTTTCGGATTTCATCTGCTACGACCGCAAATCCCTTTCCTGCCTCCCCGGCTCTTGCAGCTTCAATGGAAGCATTGAGCGCAAGCAGATTGGTTTGTGAGGCTATTTTTGTAATGGTGACGCTGATCGAAGCAATGGACAGAGATTTATCAGATAAAATCGAAATATTTTCCGTTACTTTTTTCTGTGCGCTGCCATTGTTCTCTATTTTTTCGGAAAGGAGATTCAGCTGTTCCATGCCGGTTTTGCTGTGCTGTTTAGTTTCCTTCGAATTCAGCTGGAGTCCTTCTACTGCGCCGGTGGCCTTCGCAATTTCATCGGACAGGATGGTTAATTTCTCAATACCCTCCTGTGAATTGTTTGCCTCGCTTTCGATCGCCTCAGAAATTTCTCCGATTGTAGTTGTAACGCCGGTAATGGACTGGATGCTCGCATCCAATGAGACATTGACACGTTCGGACTGTTCCTGGATGTGCTGGTATGCCTCTTTCAGGCTGATGGAAATATCGTAAAGATTATTCCGAAGGCTGTCCACGGCGTTTGCAATCACGCCGATTTCCGTCTTATCCTTCAGCAGTTTCTGATATCTGGTATTCTGCTGCCGGGATAATTCGAAATCCTTTGTCTTATTAATAATATCGGACAGAGAGAGGATCGGCTTTGCAATGCTGTTTCCCATCACGAAAGACAAGAGAATAATAATAAGGATGGAAACTGCGATCATGAAGATTGAAACCGTCACAAGATAGCTTAAGTTATCCTGAAAGATGCTGTTTGGTATCACGGTTCCCACATTCCAGCCCGCAGAATCGACCGTAGTTAAAATAAGAAACTTCTGGTTTCCGTCATAGTCGGTCATGGTCCTTGTCTCCTGCAGATCGTCGGCAGACGCCTTCTGATAGGCACCGCTTAGAATATCTTTTGCATTGATGCTGGTCTCTTCTGTCGGCAGATAAGCATCGTTCGGATGAACAACAATATTTCCGGCGTCGTCTAACAGAAAGAGATAAATGCCGTCCTTATTCTGACTTATTTCATCCAAATGTTCCAATAAGACTTTGAGACTCAAATCCATCGACACAACGCCCACAAGCTTGTCATTGTCTTTGACAGGCGCAGAGATGGACACGACCATGGAACTGGTTACAAGATCAAAGTAAGGAGTTCCGATCGTAACATCGTCTGCGTCGACTGCCTTTTGATACCAGGACCTTTGCGTACAGTCATAATCACTGTCCGGTACCCAGCCGGAACCGTCGATAAAACTCTTGTCCTCGTAGCCTATGTAAATATCAGAGGTATCTGTATAATTTTTTGTGGCTCCGGTAAGATAGGTCTTGATATTATCTGCATCCATCTCCGGCATGGTTTCAAGCGTCATCCGTATGGTCTCGATCAGCTGCGCGTTTTTGCTGAACCATGCATCCACTTCCGCTGCATACTCCTGAGACTCATTTGTATACTTTTCCTTTTGGCTCTGTTCCAGGAGCGAATAAGCTATCCTGCTGTTGATTCCAAGAGAAACCAGCAGGCAGATGGCACCGATTGCTCCGAAAAGGAGCATAATTTTTCCTCGAATTGATTTCATTTTCCGTCCTCCTTATCCGCATACGTAGATCAAATCATTTGTAAGTTCGGGCACTGTTTCTGATTGCATTCTGCTTTTTATCAAAAAAAACAGGCGCTATGAAATCCGGCACCGTTGTCGTAATAATGGCTTATTTTATATCCTTGCGCGAATTTTGTCAAATAAAACGGATGAAGGAAATGGATTTTTCTGGATATCAGAAGTGAACAGGAAAAGGAAAAACAAAAATTCGAAAAATATCGGCCGGTTTGTATGAGGCAGCCGATATTTGTGATATACTAGCTTAAAAATGGTTGACTAGGTAAATAATAAACGGAACAATAAAAAAGAAAGAAGCAAAATGAGGAACTGATATGGGAGTATTAAGCAATTTGGAGCCAAAAGAAGTATTTTACTACTTTGAGAAGATCTGCAGTATCCCGCATCCGTCTTATAAAGAAGGAAGACTGAGTGATTACTGTCTGGAATTTGCAAAGGAGCATAATCTGAAGGTTTATCAGGATGAGCTCAAAAATGTTATTATTAGAAAGGAAGCAGCACCGGGCTATGAGGACGTGGCTCCGATCATCCTGCAGGGACATCTGGATATGGTCTGTGAGAAAGAGCAGGATAGTACCATTGATTTTGAAAACGATGGTCTTACACTGGCAGTAGACGGAGATTTTGTAAAAGCGAAAGGAACTACGCTTGGCGGAGATGACGGGATTGCGGTTGCCTATGCGCTTGCGATACTGGCCTCTGATACGATTGCGCACCCGAAACTGGAAGTAGTATTTACCGTCTGTGAAGAAGTGGGCATGGAAGGTGCAACAGGAATTGATGTGTCAATGCTGGAAGGAAGAAAGCTTTTGAATCTGGACTCCGAAGAAGAAGGCTACATGCTTGCAAGTTGTGCCGGAGGATGCAGTGCGGAATGTATACTTCCGACTGCATGGGAGACGAAAACGGGGACAGCTTTAGATATCAAGGTGACCGGACTTCTTGGGGGACATTCGGGGGTAGAGATTGATAAGGGCCGTGCCAACGCAAATATCTTGATGGGAAGACTCCTGCTGGAGGCACAAAGAACGGCGGAATATGCAATTGTGTCATTGACGGGAGGTTCGAAAGATAACGCCATTCCCCGGGAGACAAAGGCACGCATACTTGTAAAACCGGATCAGGCAGAAACATTGATCAAAGCAGTAGAGGAAACCGGAAAAAACATTGCCGGTGAATATTCGGTGTGCGACCCGAAAATCCGGATCACTGTCTCAAGTGCAGGAGAGGTGACGGGAGAAGTGTTACAGAAAGAAACTGCCCGGAAAGTGGTTCTTTTGCTCACGCAGCTCCCAAACGGCATCCAGAGTATGAGTGCAAATATCGAAGGACTCGTGGAGACGTCTCTGAATCTTGGCGTGCTGGCGTTGAACCGGGAAAAGCTTTCGCTGCGCTATTCTGTCCGAAGTTCCGTGAAGACAGCAAAAGAATATATTGTTTCCAGACTCGAAGCACTTGTTCTATATTTGGGAGGAAGTCTGATACGTACGGGAGATTATCCTGCATGGGAATATAAAAAAGATTCGGAATTTCGTGAGGATGTCATCCGGATTTACAAGGAAATGTACGGTAGGGAACCGGTAATCCAGGCGATACACGCCGGTGTGGAGTGTGGAATCCTCTCGGGCAAATTAGAGGACCTTGACTGTATTTCTCTTGGGCCGGATATATCCGGAATTCATACAACGGAAGAAAAATTAAGTATATCTTCGACAAAACGCGTCTGGGAGTATATACTGGAAGTTATAAAATGCAAATAGCACAAGAAGATGGAGATTGAGAAAGGGATACGTCATGAAAAGAATCGGAATGTTGACTAGCGGCGGCGACTGCCAGGCATTAAATGCAGCTATGCGCGGAGTGGTAAAGGGGTTAAGCGGAAATGTAGACGAACTTGAGGTATATGGATTCCTAAACGGCTATAAGGGATTGATCTATGAAGATTATCGGATCTTAACATCAGCAGATTTTTCCGGGATACTTACGAAGGGCGGAACGATTCTGGGTTCTTCGAGACAGCCATTTAAGCTCATGCGTATTCCGGATGAAAATGGACTCGACAAAGTAGAGGCAATGAAACAGACCTATTTTAAACTGAAGCTGGATTGTCTGGTCATCTTAGGTGGAAACGGAACACAGAAGACAGCCAATCTGCTGCGCGAAGAGGGGCTGAATGTCATTCATCTGCCGAAGACGATAGATAACGATATCTATGGAACGGATGTCACATTTGGCTTCCAGAGTGCCATCAATGTGGCATCCAATGCCATCGACTGCATTCACACTACGGCAGCCTCCCATAACCGCGTCTTTATTGTAGAAGTAATGGGACACAAGGTGGGATGGCTGACCTTGTACGCGGGAGTGGCCAGCGGAGCAGATATTATTCTGCTGCCGGAGGTACCGTATGATATACAGATCGTGGTGGATGCAATCAATAACCGGACCCGGGCCGGCAAAGGGTTTACGATTCTGGCCGTTGCAGAAGGAGCAATTTCCAAAGAAGATGCAGATTTGTCCAAGAAAGAATATAAAGAAAAAAAGAAGAACAGCAAATACCCTTCCGTTTCCTATGAAATCGCAGATCAGATTACAAAGGTGACCGGAACGGAAGTCCGTGTTACAGTTCCGGGACATACACAGCGCGGCGGAAGTCCATGTCCGTTTGACCGTGTGCTCTGTACCCGACTCGGTGCCGCCGCAGCACGTGCAATTTTGGAAGAGGATTATGGAAACATGATTGCCATGATCAATGGCAACACCAAGCGGGTACCGTTAAAAGAGGTAGCCGGCAAGCTGAAAATTGTAGATCCGAACTGCCAGATGATACAGGAAGCAAAGACAATTGGAATCAGTTTCGGGGATGAATGAGAGAGATAGATAGAAAGAGGAAAGAACTATGTCTTATACGGCGTTATACCGAAAATTTCGCCCGCAGGAATTTGAAGATGTTAAGGGACAGGACCATATCGTAACAACGTTGAAAAATCAAATAAAGGCAGGAAGAATCGGACATGCTTATCTGTTTTGCGGAACACGGGGAACTGGGAAGACAACGATTGCAAAAATACTGGCGAAAGCAGTGAACTGTGAGCATCCCGTAGATGGAAGCCCATGCGGAGAATGCCCATCCTGTCAGGCTATTGCAGCAGGAAATTCCATGAATGTCATCGAAATTGACGCAGCCTCCAACAACGGTGTGGAAAATATCCGGCAGATTCGGGAAGAGGTGACGTATTCTCCGACAGAGGGAAAATATAAGGTTTACATTATAGATGAAGTGCATATGTTATCGATAGGTGCCTTCAATGCACTGTTGAAGACGCTGGAAGAACCGCCGTCTTATGTTATTTTTATTCTTGCGACGACAGAGTCTCATAAGATACCGATTACCATTTTATCCAGGTGCCAGCGTTATGATTTTCGCAGAATTTCCATTGATACAATTGCAGCCCGTTTAAATGAACTGATGGCAGAGGAGCAGGTCGAGGTAGAAGACCGTGCGGTCCGTTATATCGCAAAAGCCGCTGACGGCTCGATGAGGGATGCGCTCAGCTTGCTGGATCAGTGCATTGCATTTTATCTCGGGGAGAAACTGACCTACGATCACGTATTGGAGGTGCTGGGAGCAGTCGATACGGAGATATTCTCAAAGTTATTGCGCCTGGTCTTAAAGGAGGATATCGTAGGAGCTGTCCGTCTGTTGGAAGAAATGGTTGCGGAAGGCAGAGAGTTAGGGCAGTTTGTCAATGATTTCACCTGGTATCTCAGGAACCTTCTTTTGCTGAAAGGCTGTGATGAGATGGAAGAGGTCCTCGATATTTCCAGTGAAAATCTGGCATTGTTAAAGGAAGAATCCGATATGGTCGACGCAGAGATTCTCATGCGTTACATAAGAATCTTTTCAGAGCTGTCCAATCAGGTGAAGTATGCTTCTCAGAAGAGAATTCTGATTGAGATTGCCATTATAAAATTGTGTAAGCCGGCTATGGAGCAGAATACGGATAGTATTACAGACCGGCTCTCCAAGCTGGAAAAACGGATGGAAGAGGGAATTCCTGCGATGACAGCGCCTGTCTCCCGTGTCGGAAGCGTGAAACAGGAAACACTGGAACCGGTTCCGAAACCCCAGCTTCCAAAGGCAATACCGGAAGAGGTGCAGCAGGTGGTTCGAAACTGGAGTGCAATTCTGCAGGATATGCCGGGAGCGACTAAAATATACTTAAAGCAGGCACATTTAAGTCTTGGCGGAGATAACCGCCTGATGGTCGTACTGGATGATCCGGTAGGTGCGGAAATGGTGGGAAGAGAAGACCACCGCAAAGAAATTGAAAGAATTATCGGAGAACGTATTGACCGGGAGATAGAAATTTCGGTACAATTGAACCAGTCTGACCGGCCGTTTGAAGAGTCGTATGTAGACTTATCCAGGATTATTAATATGGAAATAACCATTGAAGACGAATAGGAGGATTATACAATGGCAAAAAGAGGTGGATTTCCAGGCGGTGCTATGCCTGGTAATATGAACAATCTGATGAAGCAGGCGCAGAAAATGCAGCGTCAGATGGAAGAAGCTACGAAGGAAATGGAAGAAAAGGAAATTACCGCAGCAGCAGGCGGCGGAGTTGTAGAGGTAACTGTTTCAGGGAAAAAAGAAATTACAAAGATTAAAATCGATCCGGAAGCAGTGGACCCGGATGATGTTGAAATGCTGGAAGATTTGATTATGGCAGCATGCAACGAAGCTTTACGCCAGATGGAAGAGTGTTCCCAGCAGTCCATGTCCAAAATTACGGGCGGCCTCGGCGGAATGGGCGGCGGACTTCCGTTCTGATATACAAAAGAACGTTTGGTACAGTAAAGTGAGGTAATCACATGGATTATTACAGCAGACAGATCAGCCGGCTGATAGAGCAGTTGTCAGGGCTTCCGGGAATCGGACCAAAGTCAGCGCAGCGGCTTGCATTCCACATATTGAGCATGCCGGAAGAAAATGTTGAAAAACTGGGTGATGCAATTATACAGGCAAAACGGAATGTACACTACTGCAAAGAATGTCTGACATTAACAGATGAGGAACGTTGTCCAATTTGTAGAAATAAAGACCGTGATCATGGTGTAATCATGGTAGTAGAAGACACAAGAGATCTTGCGGCTTATGAAAAAACGGGCAAATACGAAGGGGTATATCATGTTTTGCATGGTGCAATATCACCAATGCTTGGAATCGGCCCGGGTGATATCCGGCTGAAAGAATTGATGCAGCGCTTGCAAGGTGAAGTGAAAGAAGTTATAATAGCAACGAATTCCAGCCTGGAAGGCGAGACGACAGCAATGTATATCAGTAAACTGATAAAACCGACCGGAATCAAGGTGACGAGGATTGCCAGCGGAGTTCCGGTGGGAGGAGATCTGGAATATATAGATGAGGTGACACTGCTTCGTGCGCTGGAAGGCAGAGTAGAGTTATAAGAGAAGAAAGGATAAGAACGATGACGATTTTAGAGTTAGAAAAGCAGGCCAATGAAGTCAGAAAAGGCGTTGTAAGAGCGGTTCACAGTGCAAAGTCCGGACATCCGGGTGGATCACTTTCAGCAGCAGATATTATGACATATCTTTATTTTGAAGAGCTGAACGTAGATCCGAAGAATCCGAGAATGGAGGGACGTGACCGCTTTGTGCTTTCGAAGGGACATGTGGCGCCTGTTTATTATTCTGTACTCGCGCATAGAGGATTTTTCCCGGTAGAGGATTTAACAACATTACGTCACACAGGTTCTTATTTACAGGGGCATCCGGATATGAAACATATTCCTGGTGTTGATATGTCCAGCGGATCATTGGGACAGGGTCTTTCCGTCGCAGTCGGAATGGCACAGGCAGCTGTGATGGACAAAAAGGATTACCGTGTCTATGCGCTTTGCGGAGACGGTGAAATTCAGGAAGGTCAGATCTGGGAAGCTGCGATGTGGGCAGGTGCACACAAACTGGACAACCTGACCGTAATCGTGGATAACAACAATCTTCAGATAGATGGAACCGTAGAAGAAGTATGTTCCCCTTATCCAATTGATAAAAAATTCGAGGCATTTAATTTTCATGTGATTAATATCAATGGCAACTGTATGGAAGAGATTCAGGCAGCCTTTGCGGAAGCAAAGACAGTAAAAGGTATGCCGACCGCAATTATTGCAAAGACGGTAAAGGGTAAAGGTGTATCGTTCATGGAAAACGTTGCAGGCTGGCATGGAAAAGCAACCAATGAAGATCAGTTTGCAGTGGCAATCGCAGATCTGGAGAAAGCAGGTGAAGCATTATGTCAGAAGTAAAGAAAATTGCAACAAGAGATAGCTACGGTAATGCTTTGGCTGAAATAGGAAAAACACAGGAGAACCTGGTTGTTCTGGATGCAGATCTTGCGGGAGCTACCAAGACAGAAATCTTTAAAAAAGCATTTCCGGACAGATTTATCGACTGCGGTATCGCAGAAGCCAATATGACAGGAATTGCAGCGGGACTGTCTACTTGCGGGAAAGTGCCGTTTATGAGCACATTTGCCATGTTCGCAGCAGGACGTGCGTATGAGCAGGTGCGCAATACAATCGGATATCCGCATCTCAATGTTAAGATCGGTGCAACACATGCGGGAATTTCCGTTGGTGAAGACGGAGCAACACACCAGTGTCTGGAAGATCTGTCACTGATGCGCGGCATACCGGGTATGGTAGTCATTAATCCGTGCGATGATGTGGAGGCAAGAGCAGCGGTCAAAGCAGCTTTCGAGTATGTAGGGCCGGTATATCTCCGTTTTGGACGTCTGCCGATTCCGATACTCAATGATGAAGCAGAATACCATTTTGAAATTGGAAAAGGTGTCGTTTTAAAAGAAGGAAAGGATGTCACGATCTTTGCAACGGGGCTGGAAGTTTCTGAGTCGATGGAGGCTGCAAAGCTGCTGGAAGCAGACGGCATCGATGCAGAAGTCATCAATATTCATACGATAAAGCCATTGGATGAAGAGTTGGTGGCTGCATCTGCAACAAAAACCGGCAAAGTCGTAACGGTGGAAGAGCATTCTGTCATCGGGGGCCTTGGAAGTGCGGTTTGTGACTGCTTATCTGCAAAAGCACCAACAAAAGTATGCAAAATAGGTGTCTATGATACCTTTGGAGAGTCAGGCCCGGCATTGGAACTGATTCAAAAATATGGTCTGGATGCAGAAAATATTTACAAAAAAGTCAAAGCCTTTGTAAAAGAAAACTAAATCAGACAAGGAAACAAAGCTGTCGCTAGGATGCGGCAGCTTTTTTTAGGTATGCTGTCGGAAAAAAAATAGAACGCCTGCCACGAACTGTCAAAAAAATCAGGGTACGTGTGATACGCTTGTCCGGAAAAAGATATTTCGGAAAGGCGGCAGATTTGAAATGATAGAAATAAGACAGGGAAGCAGGAAAGAAAATGGATTAGATGCGACAGAAAATAAGGAAATAAACAGATCAGAAGAACAAAAAGAAGTGGAAAAAATCGGATTCGAAGAATGCAAATCCTCCTGCCAGCCTAAAAATTTCCGTCAGATAGGAAGTCCTCAGGGCAGTCAAAAAATCTATTTTGAAGATTATGTCTATACCTACTTGCACCCGGCGATGGAAACGACAGAAGAAATGCGTGTTTGTATCCTGATCGGTAGAGTGGAAAAAGACGAGAGATGTCACTACATATTTGTAAATGGAGCAATGGAAATTCCGGATATCAATTTTGCAGGAATCACACCGATCTTTTCGGAACGGACAAGAGAAATGATCTGTAATATGATCCGACAGCATTTTGAAGGAGGTTATCTGGTTGGCTGGTATCTTGATATCAAGGGAAATCCGCCAAAGCTCACGCCGGAATTCGAACGGCTGCACCGGAACTTTTTTGGAGGAAGAGATAAAATTTTTCTGTTGTCAGATACCCTGAACCGGGAAGAAAAAATATTTGCCTGTGACAACAATGCAATCTGGCAGAAAGACGGTTATTACATATATTATGAAAAAAATCCAAAGATGCAGGAATACATGATCGGTACCAGAGAGCAAAGCCTGAACACCATAGAGCCGGAGAAGGTCATGGATGAAGCCTTGAAGAACTACCGGGAACTGCTTCTGCAAAAAGAAGACGGTCACTCGCACAGCTGGCGTCTGGCATGGTATTCGACCGGGTTTTTGCTGGTTCTGACCGTATGTGTGCTGGGTGTCAATATGCTAAATAATTATGAAAAAATGAAAAATATAGAAGATGCAATTACCGTGATGTCCAACCGGACGCAGGATGCAACAGAATCTCTGGTGGAAACGGAAGCAACAGAGAGCTCGGTTATCATAGAATCCGTTAAGGGAAATGTGACGAAAGAAACAGAGACAGAAACGGGTCAGACAGAAACAACGGGGCAGGGATCGGATGCACAGTCTTCCACAGAACAGACATCTGCCCAGTCTGCAGATACCCAGAATACAGACGCACAGAATGCGGATACAGAGACCGCACAGACAGATGCATCTGCACAGGTTCTGACTGAAGCGGAGACCATTCAATTGCAGGGTTATTATATAGTGCAAAAGGGAGATAATCTTGCGGCAATCAGCCGTAAAATATATGGTTCTACAGACAAGATGTCGGATATTTGCAAAAAAAACGCCATTGAAAATTCAGATGAGATCTATGCAGGACAAAAATTAATGCTTCCTTAAAAATAACCATAGGTGTTGTCGCAGGTTTGAAATATGTTATAATGTTTGTGGTGAACAGAAGAAATAATAATGCAGAAGGAAATACGGATGGCAGACAAAGAGATAAAGAAGAGAAATTTCCGAACGATAGAAACCGATCAGGAGGAATTGAACAGTAAGATTCGTGCTCATCGGCTGAGAATTATCAAATATCTGTTGGTTATCATTGGAATACTGCTGCTCGCAGCGGCCGGTTTCATGCTGCTGATGCGATTACGACAGTACCAGAATTTTGATGTGGTCGAGAGCACAGAACGTTCCGACACCATCGCGACCAAATTTGTGTCATTTCATGGAGGTGTAATCAAATACAGCAATGACGGAGCAACTTATACCGATGATTCGGATGAACTGATCTGGAATCAGACCTATGAGATGCAGGAACCGCTGATTGACATCTGTGAGGGATATGTTGCCTTTGCAGAAAAAGGCGGTACGCATATTTACATATTGAATCAGGAAGGACTCCAGGGGAATATAGAAACCACGATGAAGATTAAGGACATACAGGTGGCGAGTCAGGGAACGGTAGCGGTTCTTATGGAGGATGACGAGTCAAGCAATATCAAGCTGTATGATAAGGACGGTAATAATCTTGCCGGAGGAGAGATTCATGTGGAAAAGGCCGGATACCCGATGGATATTGCACTGTCGAACGATGCAATCAAGCTGGCGGTTACGATGCTCGATATCAAAGAGGGAAGTGTGAAGTCCACAATTGCATTTTACAATTTCGGCTCAGTGGGACAGAATGAAATCGATCATATGGTAGGAACCTATTCTTATGCAGATACGGTGATACCGGAAATAGAATTTGTTTCCAATAATCGGATGCTGGCATTTGGAGATTCCAAGGTGTTGATCTTTGAAGGGACACAGAAGCCTTCCGTTTCAAAAGAAATCAAAGTGGATACGGAGATAAAAAGCGTATTTTACAATGAGAATTATTTCGGACTGGTCAGCAACAACGAGGATGAAAAGAACACAAGGCATATGGAAATCTATGATACAAAAGGTTCTCATGTTCTGAGCAAAGATTTTGTATTGGACTACGATACGATAGAGTTTCTTGCAGATAATGAAATCTGTATCAGAAACGATACGGAATGTCTGATTTATAATACTTATGGGGTGAAACATTTTGCATACACATTCGACGTACCGATTTACAAGATCCTTTCCGGATCTTCCTCCCGTAACTATACATTTATTTTAGAAGGAACAACAGAGAAGGTGAAGTTAAAGTGAACTGGTTATTAATTATTGTAATAGTAGGAATGCTTTTGTGCATTTTACATGGATACCGAAAGGGCTTTCTGCGCATCCTTTTTTCGTTGGTATCCATCATATTGGCCATTGTATTTGTAACAATTGCAACGCCGTATATATGTAGTTTCTTAGAAAACAATACGCCGCTCAAGGCAAAAATAGAAGAAAAGTGCCTGACCCATATCGAACTTTCTGCGAAAGAGAATATGGAGGATAAGGCTGAGGACCAGCAGGATGCTCTGAGTGATGCAGGGATTACTCTGCCGAGCGCAATCTGGGAGAAGATCATAGCGCAGGGAGTCGGAGCTGCAGATACCGCGCTGGAGAAAACAGGAACCTACGAGGTGCTGGCCGATTCATTATCCCATTTCATTGTAAATGGAATTGCGTTTTTTGCAGCACTGGTGCTGGCATCGATTGCACTTTTCATCCTGGCGAGAGTGCTGAATGTGATTGCAATGCTGCCGCTGATCCGGAATGTCAATCATCTTCTCGGTGTGTTGGCAGGTTTCGTTCAGGGAATGGTGCTGCTCTGGCTGTTCCTGTATCTGGTTGCAATCTGCTGTACAAGTTCTTTTGGTATTAAGATGTTGGACTACATTAATCAGAGTGAATTGCTTTCTTATTTATATAATCATAATCTGGTGCTCTATGTTATCATGATGTTTTTCGGATAGAAGAATTTTGGGATAAAAGAGAGACCGGTTTGTATGGAAGATATAGGGGTTGAATGGTCATTCAACCCCTATATCTATTTGTAGGAGAAAAAAGGTCAAAAAAAGTAAAAAAGATTGTTGACACAGTGAATATATCATGTTATTATAAAAATCCACCGCGCAAAAGACAAGCAGTCCGGTGGAAAAGAAAAATAAAAAAGTTGTTGACAAATGAGTCGACAAGCGGTATTATAATCAAGCTGATTGCGACAAACAAGCAATCGACAAAAAATAATAAAAAAAGTTGTTGACAAGCGACAAAAAAAGTGATAAACTTAACA
>JAEWCQ010000004.1 GCA_023390555.1 Bacillota bacterium
GGCTCATCCATCAGTAATACGTCGGGGGATATAACCAGCGCTCTTGCAAGGGCAATACGCTGCTGCTGCCCGCCGGATAACTGATTTGGCATGCGGTTTGCATATTGCATAATCTGCATCAGGTTTAGATACTTATCTGTTTCTGTCTTTACTGTGTCCTTTTCTATTTTTCGGTTTTTTAGTCCAAATGCTACATTATCCCGCACTGACAGATTGGGAAAGATCGCATAGTTTTGAAACACCATACCAATATTTCTTTTACTAGGATCCATCTCATTGATACGGGTATCATTAAACAGAATATCTCCCCCCTCAATGGAATTAAATCCTGCAATCATTCTGAGTAATGTTGTCTTTCCACAACCGGAAGGACCAAGGAGCGTAAATAATTCCCCATCTTTTATCTCAGCATTCAGCTGGGGAATCACCGTATTTTCTCCATATTTTTTTACTGCATTTTTAATTGAAATTTTGCTCATTTATTCAACCTTACCCTCTCCAAAAGCTGTAAACTGATCCCTTGATTGTCTAAAGCATGGGTTTTGCTCCATGCTTCAGACGTGAATGCCATATATTATTTTAAGTTTTATTTGCTCTGTAAATCAGTAAAAATTTCTGTGTATCTGTCTACAATTTTCTGTTTGTTTCCGCTTACATATGGAATATCCTCTTCTATTACTTTTATTTCAGAAATAGGTTTCATAAAGTCGCTTGTCTTTGCATCTTTAATTACCGGTCTGTTTGTTAACGTACTCCCCCATATATTCTGTACTTCATCACTTAAGATGAAATCAATAAATAATTTGGCATTATCCATGTTTTTTGCACCTTTGATAATGGTTGCTGATGCAGGAAGATATACGGTTCCCTCTTTTGGATATACGATTTTAACGGGTGCGCCATCTCTCACAAGCTGTGCACACGGATCTTCATAGGAAAGCCCCACTACATATTCACCATCTGCAACTCCTTTGTAAACTGCGGAGGAGCTTTCGCAGATTTTACCATCTACATTGGTAAACAGGTCTTCTACGTATTTCCACGCAGCATCATCCTCATAGCCTCCCATTGCCAGCAGCATATTGGTAAGCTGTGCAAAAGCGGAGGAGGAATTGGCCGGATCAGCGGTAGCAATCTTCCCCTTTAACTCAGGATTTAACAGGTCTTTATAGCCATTGATTTCAATATCTCCAATCAGATCCGTATTCACAATTAATACGCTGCCGTCCAATACGTTACCCGCAATAAAACCGCAGGTATTTTTGTAAGCATCTATCACATTATCATTATTTACAGATACATATGGTTCCCAAAGATTCTTATTGTCATATGCCAGTGACCAGGAACCACCAAAAAGAACATCTGCATACGGATCATTCATTTCTGACTGAATTCTTTTTACCAATTCACCGGTACCTGCCTGGATTACCTCCACATTGACTCCATATTTTTCTTCAAACAGAGGAATGGTTGCATTCATAAGTCCTTCGGAGTTAGGGGAATAAATAACCAGATTTCCGCCTCCCGGTGCCGCTTTTGCTGCGGTTGTTTCTTCTGCCGCTTTTGTTGTTTCCGTCTGTGCGGCAGTCGTTGATTCAGCCCCTGTGCTTGCGCAGCCTGTAAGAGAGACTGCAGTAATCAATCCCATTAGTAACCCCATACCTTTTTTCATTATTTTGTTCCTCCCATAAAATATTGTTTTTCAGATAGCTTTATCATATAAGATCTGAGTTCTGTTTCACACTCTTTATCCCGAACAAATGGAAAAAATACCGAACATTTTTGTCCGGTATTTTATAACACTCTGTTCTGATATTCTTTGGCAGAGCACCCTATATATTTTTTAAATACGTGATTAAAATATTTGTAGTCACCGATTCCACAGAGGAAACCCACCTCTGAAATGACAGTATTCTTGTTTTTTAACATTGCCAGTGCTTTCTGTATCCGGAACCGGTTGAGGTATTCGATCACTGTTGTTCCTAACGCTTTTCGAAATTTCTGGTTAATGTATCGCTCTGAGTAATGCAGTACCTCTTCTAAGTCTGATAATACAATTTTTTCCTGATAATGTTCTTCTATGTATTGTAGAATCTGCTGTATGACCGGATCCAGACCTGTCTTTTCTTCTATCAGAGAAATGCTCTCCAGTTCTTTAGTTTTTTCATTGCGCTCCCGTAAATAGTGTATATTTTTAGATTCTAAAACTGCCTGCTCTAAAGCTTCCTTCATTTCCTCCATATTTAAGGGCTTTAATACATAAGTAGATACCCCATTCCGAATCGCCTCCATGGCATACTCAAAATCTGAATAACCGGTAAGAATGATTGCAACGTAATCAAACACAGTTTTTGTATTGGCAATCATCTGCAGCCCATCCATAACCGGCATATTTATATCCGTGATTACAATATCCGGTTTTAACTCTTCGATCAGTTTTTTCCCTTCTATTCCATTGGAAGCCTCCCCAACAACGTAGCTGTCACAGCTCTCCCATGGAACGGAAGCACGAATTCCTTTTCTGATGATATCCTCATCTTCCACTAACAACACACTATACACAATTTTCTCCCATCCACAATTTTAATTCTACCCGAAAAAATTCATTTTCCTGACTCTCAATTATCATTCCGCTTTCTTTTCCATACTCCAGTGAAATTCTTCGGTTAATATTCTGCAAGCCATTATGTTTTGTATCTACTTTTTCTCTGTTTGTGATGCTTTTTAACATCTCAATCGTGGCTTTTGGCTGTCCCGCTCCATCGTCTTCTACCATAAGATACAGATATTCCTTCTGCATATAACCGCCTATCTTAATATGTATGTCTGTTTTCTTCTGGAACCCATATTTAATGGAATTTTCTAATAGTGGCTGCAGCAGAAGCTTGGGAATAAAGAACTGCTCACACTCCTTTTCAATCTCTATTGTATAATCAAAGCGTTTTCCAAAACGAATCTTTTGGATATACAGATAATCCTCAATATAAATCTTGTCCTCCTGAAGAAGTACCTTCTTTTTCGTATTGTTAATACTGTATCTTAAAATATGCGTAAAACGTTCAATCATGTTCTCTGCTTTGATTGGGTCCGATACAATCAGATATTTAATATTATCCAGTGTGTTATAAATAAAATGAGGATTCATCCTCTCTTGAAGATTCTGCATCTCCATTTGTCCGTTTATTTGTATTAATTCAACATTTTTATGATTCAATTCATTGATACTCTTTACCATTTTATTAATTTGCTCTGCAATCTCTTCAAACTCATCGCCAGTACGCAGTGTAATCTCATGATTGGTATCTTTTTTTCGAATAATGCGGATTTCTTTGACTAGAAGTTCAACCGATTCCGAAGTCTTCTTTGACATCACACCCAGCATATGAAAAAACATAATGGTCCAGACTGCGCCTAATCCAAGGATTGTAATAACACCGATTAACAGATAAGCAGAATTTTCAGGTGAGTAAATAAAAGAATAAATACAAATATTCTCATTCTCCTGAACTTTGCTTCTTCTGAAATAACGATTTCCATTTATTGTTACATATTTTCTGCCATCTGTTCCAATGTATTTATTTGCAGTGTTTTTTCCCATCAGACTGTTGTTGGAGCAATAGATAATATCACTCCTTTCATTGGTAATAATCGTATCATACTGCCCCTGCGAAAGACAATTATTCCAATCTGTATTTTTTAAGTAAGCTGCCACTGTTCCACAATAGATTTCCTGATCGTATAGCGGAAGCATCATCAGATATTCTGGCTCATCGGTTTTGAAAAAATAAACTGTAGTATAGATATCCCCTCCATTTTCTCTTGCATTGTCAGCGGCTATCCGATTAAATTCGATTCTGTGTAGATTCATATCTTCTTTGGAAAAATTTGTCATCATAACCTGATTTTCCTGATTGATCAGAATTAAATTAATATCCACCTTAGCTTCTACATCATATTTACTGACCAAATAATTAATTTCCTTTGGATTTTTCTCTCCTTTAAGACAATATAAGAAACTTTGAATATTGTCCTTGTCTTTTAAAAAACCTGCAGTGGACTGATATACATCAGAAAAATTTGTACTGATAACCTCCAGATGCCTTTCACTATTTATTTCCCGACTCACAGAATTAATGACTATAATGGCAACCGAAAAAAACAGGCAGCCAATCAGAATGATAATGATAATCCGTTTGGATACCATTTTCTCCAGCTCTCTCTGAAATTTTGTTTTTTCTGTTTTTATATCATTTCTATAATTCATGAGTTTTTCCTTTATACTTCATTGTTTTTTCATATCACATTCTCGATTTCCATTGTACCATTGTTATGCATATCTGTCATTTGGCTTTTAATGATTATCATGTTTCACATAAAACTGCATTGGGTACAACAGGTACGATGCTTTACATGTATAATTATATATTATATTATGGTACAGTTATTCTAAGGTATTTTATTGGAACTAATGTTTGGAAAAAAAGTCGGGTAATGTTATTAACCAAAAGCTATAATACAAATATAACTTGCAAGTTATAGGAACAGGAGTAAACAGATATGAATTATTACCAACGGATCCAAAAGTCTATTGACTTTATAGAAGATCATTTAGATCAGGCGATTACCATAGAATTATGTGCGAAGGAAGCATGCATGAGTATTTCAGGATTTTACCGCATGTTCCTGTCAGTAGTTGGCTATAATGCCAAAGAATATATTCGTATGCGAAGATTGACAGCCGCATATTACGACTTATTGCAGTCAGAGGAAGGAGTTCTTTCAGTCGCCATAAAGTATGAATACAATTCTGCTGACAGCTTTACCAGGGCATTTAAAAAACAATTTGGTATGCTGCCCTCCATGGTGAAATCTGTTACTTCACAACATGGCATCAATGAATTTGTGAGGTTTAATATTATGGAGAAGTATTTTGAGACAGGGAATAAGGAGTTAGAAGAAAAATATCCGGATATTAAGGTAATCAAAGAACTGGAAGATATGAAAGTTGCATGCTTTACTTATTGCGGGAAAGATCCCGAACATCATGCATTTGATACAATGAAAAAGTGGGCGAATGAAAATGATGTATACTTCCACGATATGTCCTATCGAATCTTTGGATACAATCATCCGGATCCGTCCAACGTAGATGATTCTCAAGAGATTTACGGTTATGAAGTCTGTGTAACCATATCTGATGAGCAGTTTTTAAGACTGAATGACGTTTCAGCAGATTTTGTAAAGGGCACATACGATGAAGTAAAACGCCGGATTCTAAGCGGCGGTAAGTATGCTGTTATGTCTGTGAAACGTGATGATACAGGTGATATTGGCAGTAACATTATTGCTGCCTGGA
>JAEWCQ010000023.1 GCA_023390555.1 Bacillota bacterium
GCGTTCCGGTGAAAGTTTTCTTTGTCTTGCCATAAAAATATCCTCCTGGATTAATATTTATTTTAACATCAATCCAAGAGGATATATATGATATATCTAGTTTACACAAAATTTTTTACAGTCTCGAGATATTTCTCAGCTTGAAACTGCAAAATATCTCCGACATCTTATTTTTTATATAGTAGTAGAAATAATGATTTTTTCCCTTATACCCTTGGTTGCACCAAGGTAACATAGGGCTTTTTTATGTGTCAAGAAAAATAGAAAAAATCACATTATGTTTGTCTTAATTTATATATTGTTTTAATAATAATTATGTTTGGAGCAAAATTTTTCCGTATGGAAATGCAGTACTGCTTTTCTTTACTGATACAACTGGCAAATCTAAAACAATAATCAAAAACCGGAGATATATCACAGTCTAAAACTGCGGAATATCTCCAATATCTTGTTTTTTGCATACTAATCCAAATAATTACGGTGCCAAAAAATAGAGACAATCTTATTCAATTCCCATAGTTTACTCTTAGAATAATTCAAAGAAAAGTTCTTCAGTATTAAAAATTCCAAAAACTTTTTCTATTTGGTATCTAATTTCACTATTATCTAAAAGATAATCAATATAATTTATTAAACAGAAAACATCTACAGTTTTATTATCTTGCATAACTTCCACATAACAGAATTTCTGTCTCTCTTTTATACTATTAGGCACCTCTTCAATACTTTTCTTCCCTGTTAACGTTAGTAAATACTCTTCCAAATTATTTTTCTCCACTAAGACCATATTAAACTCATATTCATATAACTCTAATCGTTTACCCTGATAAATGTAATATGGTGTCAGTATAAAATCAGTTACTTCCATTTTTTCATCTTTTAATGGTATTAAACCTCTTCTTAAATCACAAAGTTTATAGTATTTTTCATTAGAAATATTAATTGTCTCTAATGAATTAATAATATTTTCAAATTTAATCATTTAATATCTCACTTTGGAATATATGGATTTATTATGCTCATATCAGGCACCCAGGTAGATGGATTAATATTATCGCTTACTTGAACAATTACCTTAGTAACATCATCTACTATGACATAAGAACCTTTCTGTGTATAAAAAACCGTAGCTGCATTTCCTGTCGCTTTGTTGATACTAGCTCGAGTAGTATATGGCATTCATATTGCTATTAAAGTCATTTTTCAATGGCTTATTTGTGATGCTCTTTTTTAAACTCTCTTACTTTATCACACCATTCATCAATCAATTGGCGAAGTTCCTTTGTATCCACTTCACACCAGTTGCCCATGGCATCTTCCGCCAGATTGTCATATACCTTCGTTATCTTTGGGCTTATTTCGGCACAGCAGACGTTTCCATTCACTTCTTCGTATTCACTTTCTCCCGATAATACTTTATCAAAATCCTCTTTTATCCAATCTTCGAATGGGGTCACGTCACTAGATAAAAAAGTTGCTAACAATTCATATTTTACCGAAAATTCAAATACAATATCATCGATTTTATTTTCATATTCAATATATTTTATTTTATATTCCATATACTTTACTCCTTATCGTTCCGGAAATGCGCTAATTATTTTACCTTCTTTATTCAGATACATAGTTATCTTCATACCATTTGATGAATATCCATAGTATTCATTTCCTGTTTTTAAAACATGATTGCTATAAGCCTCATTAATCGCATCCACAACCTCTTGCGGGCTCATGTTTTTAGAAAAAAACGAAGAGAAACCACCATTTGCAGTTTTGGGAACTCCATTCACTTCAACCTGTGCTTTATATACTCCCAATTCGTTTGCCGGCAGTTCTGATCCCGTAATCGTTTTACCTGCTGTTCCTTCAATCCCTTCATAATGATACCCTACTGCTTTTCCTCTTCCATTGACCTGACCTTCAAAAATATGCTCTATTGATGAATCCGTAAAATTTTCTGCATTTTTTAATTCACTTAGAGTTGACTTCGCATAGCTGGTCTTAATAGCATTTTCAGCACCATCAACTGCACTTTCAGCCGCACTCACCGTCTGCCTGCTTCCATTTTTCAACACTCCAGACAGCTTTCCAAGCGCCTGCGAAGCCTTTCCGGCTAATACCACGCTACCGGCAGACACCACCGCTCCGGTCGTAAAACTCAATGCAACACCAGCTGCGCTGACCTGTCCGCCATCATAAGTGGTCTCTGCCGTATACATCCCGGCATTTACGATTCCCTGCGCAGCGGACATGCTAATCAGTCCAGCTCCAGTTGCGGTTGCTACACCAGCTACAGCTCCAGAGACCGCTCCGCCGATACTTCCCCAGAAGAAGCCGTCTGCGGCTCCCTCTTCAAAGGTTCCTCCACTCTTGACGCTTGTATATCCTCCGATAATACCTCCGGCAATGGCGCCAGTCGCTGCTCCGATGGCAGCTCCTACTACAACTGCAGTCAAAATAGCAGGTGCTGCCACTGTCAGAACCACGGCTGCCGCCACAACTGTTCCGACTACGACAGCAGCTCCAACTACCCATTTGAAGGTATCGGTCTTATACCACGGAACATCTTCTCCAAGACTGTTCTTTGCATTGGCATAACCGCTAAGCCCACATTTTACAATTCCTTCCTCACAGGATTCATATACGACGCAGATCTGTTGTAAAGCATCTCCATAACTGCCCATACTGTTTGCAATTCGCTCCAGTTCTTCCCGGATGCTCTGGATCTGACGCTGCAACTCACCGCCTCCGGAGATCTGGCCTTTGACATACTGTTCTATGCTGTCCAGACTCTGGATTTTGCGGCGTATATCCTGTGGTATGCCGGAAAGCTCCGCCGGCACTTTCTTCAACTGCGGCAGATTGATATACAACTCGCTCATGCGTCTGCCACCTCCAGACACTGACCGGCATAAACCAACTCTTCCTCATCCTGAAAGCCGATGAAGAAGATCTTTTCAATCTGATCATGCTGAAACAGATACGCGTGGTTTCCACTGATATTTCCTTCCGGATACAGGCAGGCTGCATAGTCCCATTCCTTCCCGGTACCGCTGTCAACCTGTTTCCTTCCATAGATCATGATCCGTTTCTGTCCCTCTTTTAACAGGACTACCGTCCCGATCGGCAGATACTTTTCACAACTCATGTTATCCCTCCCTCGTATGCAATTTATTTAAAGACGATTATAGCATACTTTTTTTGATTTTCTGCATTTTCCGACAGACGACACGGGAAACGGGATGAATAACCAGTTTTATCCCACTTTCGGAACTAGTAACCAGGAGTAATCCTTTCGTGCATTCCAGTTTTTGTACCGAATTTCGGTACGTCACTTTTTGCGATTTCCTTATGAATACAGTTCTATTTCATAATCCCTAATCGCAGCAAGAAAGGTAAATGATTTTAATTCTATCACCTTTACCACCTGACGGCAACGGAGTGTAAATACTCATAATTGCCACGTTTCTGATATTCGGCGCCTATGACCTTCTAATATTTCTGCCAATACTCACACCATATACCTTGCCCTCTTCGTATTTTGGATGCTTAGGGAATCTTCAAATATCCCTTATAATGCCATGATACATGAAATGAGAATCATAAAAGAACGACTCATTCGTATTGTAAATCAAGATTTAATTCATAAGGAAATAAATCAAACACTGAGATGTTTTTTAAATAAATATACAAAATATAAGGAATGAAACAATCGAATACTGTCGTTTGAACACCCACCATCCCTTGTATCGGTCATAGGTTTTTACTCAAATATGGCAATCGCTGTATCATTAATTGCAACATCATAGCCAAAAATTTCATTATATAAAAATTCAAATCTTCCCCTCACTCAATAGGATTATTTACAGTCAATCTTGTGACTATATTAATCCCCATACTGGTATTACTTCATCTTAATATATTTTATTATCTCACTTAAAATCTATATCAATTTTCTGTATTGCATCTTTCTTCATACCTTCGCTAATATGAGCATAAATATCCATTGTTGTAGAAATCGTAGAATGCCCCAGCAATTCCTGTACCGTTTTATCTGATATTCCCTCCTCCAGCAGGAGTGTGGCAAATGTATGACGCAAATCATGAAAGCGAATATTTGTAACGTTATACTTTTTAAGAAAAGCATGATACTGATTCATAAATTCCCGTTGATCCAGATATTGTCCATCTTCACGCGCAAAAACAAAATCATTATTATGATATATTTCCTTATTCTTTCGCATATCCATTAGCTGTCTCTTTTTTTGTAACTGTAAAGCGGCATATGCATTATCCAATATGGGGATTGATCTTTTGCTTTTCTGTGTCTTAGGTTCCAGTATTTCATATGTAGCTCTTCGTTTTCCATTTGCATCAGGCTTTTGCTCTACTCTGCACAGACTTCCTCTAACATAAATTACCCGGTGTTTCATATCAACATCTTTCCATTTCAATCCCATAATTTCACCCTTACGCATTCCGGTAAACAGACACAACACAATAATGGGATATAATGGTTCATCTTTGGCATCATGAATAATAGCCTCGATTTCATTTCTCGAAAGCACCTTTGCTTCATACTGTTTTCTTTTTGGTATAACGGTATAATGGTTAGGGTTTGATCCAATCAATCGTGATTTAACAGCTTGATCCAATGCACTGTTAATAATAACTTCCATGTGTTTTACAGTTTTACTGCTGTACCCATCTTGAATCTTCGTATTATAAAACTCTTGCAGATCATCCATAGACAGTTTTAAAACACTCTTTCCAGCCAATTTACTTTCCGCAATGTGCTTTCGAAACATAGTCTGATAGGTATTATATGTCGTAACTTTCAGCTCAAACTTTTTATAATTTTCGAGATAATTCTTAATGTAGTTACCAAGTAAAAGCTTATCTTCCTTTCCCTTTTTTTCTTTTTCAGACACGTAAACAAACGTTTTGTCAGTTTGTGCTTTTTTTAGTTTACTCTTAACCTCAGCCTGTGTTTTTCCATATACATATCGGCGTCTGTTATTATATTCATCAAAAAATGCAGCACACCAGCGGCCGTCATTTCTTTTATATATGGTTCCCTCTCCATTGCTTCTTTTTCCCATAAAAGATTGCTCCTTTCGCAAAAAAAGAACCGCATTATTGCGGCCCTCCCTTTTCATTTATCCAATCTTCAAATTTTTTCTTAGGTATGACACGTCTGTTTCCTAATTCCAGTACAGGAATCACCTTCCTTTTCACGAGCTCATACGCATAGCTCCTACTTATCCCTAATAGCTGGGAAACCTCATCCACACTATACACTAATTTTTCCATCGTCTTAGCTCCTTTCACTTTTTCTTTACCTTCCTGTTGGGAGCATTGTATTTTTTTATTCTGTCAAATCCTGATGACCTGTCTTTTGGATAATATACGGCGCTCCTCTGTTCTCTTTCATCCGAAATTCAATACCTAGCGCACACATTATACTATTAAATACCTTATAAGATAATGGGCGATCCGTTTTTTTTAAATTATCAACTTCTGTTTCCATATCTTCCTCTAAATGCTCTATCTCAAGTAAATATAAAAGACTCTCTTTAATTTTTTTCTTTAACTCCTTACTGTTCTCTGTCATTAATTCCTTCTCCAGTACTGGATTTAACGCTTGAACAATTTGATTTCGACATTCTGCCTGCTTATCTACAACATAGGATTCGTAGTTCTCTTCTATATTTAAAATTCCAATCCATTCCGCTTGCTGGTTCAAAAAAGCTAACTCACCCTCACTTTTAAATCTTTGAATCAATTTTTGATAATAATCATTTAAATAATCAATTTGCTCCACTGCAAATTCATTCATATATAAATATCCTTGATATAGAAAACATGTCCCTTTCACATAATCATATGTTTTCTGATTTTGCAAAACTCTTCTTAGCAATCGATCAAATGCATACGGGTCTAAGGAATCATCATAATTTTTATTTAATCTTTCGTATTCTTCTATAAATTTTAAAAGTGGTAATACATAAGTTTTTAAACGTTGCTCAAAATGATTCTGTGAGCGCTTGCAGATGTATAACTTTATTCTTTCCTGATTTTGAACGCGTTTTCTACCTATCATTTGCATAAAATCCTCTTTGGTTTCCCCCATTACAATAAGATTTCTAAGATTTTCATCTTCTATGCTCACTCCATTGTCCAGAACACTTGTTGCAATAAGCACACGATTTGATATTTTTTTCTCAGTTGCAACTTGTTCGACCGCTGTCATTGAATCAATGTTTTTATCGTATTTTGCATCAATAAATACCGCATCCATCCCATCATCCAATAATTGTTTTTCTAACAAGCGTCCCTGTTCTATGCTCGAAACAAATACGAGCCATTTTTCTTTCCTCTTTGATAGAATTATCTTAATAATTTCATCCTTTTTATCAAAGAAATGCAGGTCTATATATGAATAATCCGCTTCGTGATGAAACTCTTTTATTTTTCTACGAAACAAAATTTCTTCTTTCATTTCTTTATCAAAAATTCCATTTTCTCCAATATCTCTGACTATTCGATCTTTGACCTTGTCCATGGTGGCAGAAATAAAGATAAATATTGGTTCAAAAAACCTCCGTCTCTGACTCGTAATCCAACTATAAGATAAATATGTTGACGTGTTATAGGTTGCATCATGATAAAAATAGTGAGCCTCATCGGCAATTATATAATCAAACTGATTATAAAATGACATGTTCATGTTATCTTGTATATATCTTTCAATTGTTTGGTATGTTTCAATTCTTATTATATCATTAGGTACATAGTAATCCATATTGTTACGTCTTAGTCTCGGCCTAATATTACTTGTAACCTTCTCTTTTAGCTGCTTTTTCAGAATCTTTCGATTCACAAGATACAGTATCTTTTTCTTATTATGAGCAGCAAAGCTTAGTAATTGTTCTAAAATGAACGTTGTCTTTCCCGATCCCGTAGGAGCTGTTATTAAAACAACCTGTCCCGGCTCCCACATTTTATATTCCTCTCCAATAATCTCTGATATATATCTCATATAGATTCTCCTTTATGCATAACGTATTATACTAAATTAAAGAGCAGTGATTTTTTTCAAAATGGTAAAATGGAAACTAGTATTATTTGTAATTTCCATTTTCCATTCTTATCCATCTACATAATTCTACATTTTTTCCATTATAGGAGCAACCATATACGCATTATTTTTCCATATATATTTTTGAAGTTTTTCTGGTTGATGTCACTGTTGATGTCAAAGCACAAAAAAGAGACTCAAAACCTTCTTTCAAAAGTCTCGAATCTCTCTATTTATACGGGCAACAGGACTTGAACCTGCACGGTCTCCCACTAGAACCTAAATCTAGCGCGTCTGCCAATTCCGCCATGCCCGCAAGCAAGAACTATCATAATATGTTTTTCAGCCACTGTCAAGAATTTTTACAACATCAGTTCTCTCATCTCATACCTTGTTACTTGGGTGACTTTTATAATAGAAATAAGACGCATCAAACCGCAACACGTCTTATCCCTCTCTGATCTTTATGAACTATAACTGCTACCCGCACCACACTAAGATTGATTGCTCTCATTCTGATTTCTATTATACTGTCTCATAATCCCACTCGAGAGGTATTCTGCTATTTTCATTGCCTGCTGCTCTAAATTATCAAATGTTTCGATGTCATCTGCATACTGACCAGAAACCCTGGAAACGATCTCCCTCTTTGTGAGTACCAGAAATTCCCCAAGCTCTGTTTCCAATGCATTCTTGTCATAATTAATGTTCATATTGCTGAGAATCTCTGCCAGATTACTTACATCCTGCTCCAGTTTAACTTCTGTCGCATCTGTAGTTTCCCGTTCTGAATTTTTTACAGCATTAATCAGCGTTATCGTATTCTCGACAAAGGACGTAAGGGACTGCTGGAGCTGTGTGGTAACATCTGCTGGATAGTATTGTTCAAAAATGTCTGCCATAACTGCCGGAATCTGCCGAAGCCTTTCTGCACTGCTGTTGACCTCTTCCTGATTATCCTTATTGGCCAGCAGATACATCCTCGTCCAATATGCCAGTTGCTCCCACGCAAGTCGGATATCCTGGTTCAACTCCATGTTATCCCCCTGCGAATTTCCGGTCTCATCTGCTTCACATACAAGCAGTTCGTTTCCGACCTGCAAATTATATGGATTGACACCCGGATTCCGTATTAAAATATCCGGCACGGTTGTATCATGCATTTTTGCAATCCGGTATATGGTGTCTCCCTGCTTTACCGTATGTGTAATATTTTTTGCGCAATACATATTTTTTTCCTTCTTTTTATTTCTATAAATTATATGTATTTCGCGGAAGTGTGTGACTGTGGCATTGGAAACAGAAACGTTTTATGAAAAAGATGGGGCCTTTCTGTTTTTATTCCGGCGGATGACATACACCGCATGGCTCATATCCCTGCTCTTTCGCCTCTGACAGTGAAATTTCAATATCACTCTTATCCAGATAGCTGCATCCCGCATTATGGTACTTTTTTCCGTTTTCTGTTACATGTACTACCACATCCCCGTTCTTCTCATCAGATACCTTAGCCTTACTATCGAAATAAGAGCGTTCTGATGCAGTACTATCCGAAACAGCCTCTCCAGCCTGCCAGGTTTCTGTAGGCGAACAGTTCCAGCTTATATTTTTCCCGTCTGAAGTGGCAATCAATGTCCCCTGTTCATCCGTCCGAAACAGAGAAATATCCTTTTCACGCAGTTTCGTTAAAACATCCGCACTCGGATGTCCGTAACTGTTTTCGCCGACACTGATTACAGCATAAGTCGGATCAACTGCTGCCAGCATATCTTCCCCCGTTGACGTTTTACTTCCATGATGACCGATTTTATATACATCTGCGGACACATCAATCCCGGTTTCGAGAATGCTTTCCTCTTCCTTTTCTCCTGCATCTCCTTCAAAATAAAATTTATTTTGCCCGTACTGCAGAACAAGCGCTATGGAATTGTCATTGGATTCCGTTCCGATGGTTGATGGTCCCACAATTGTAAATACCGCATCGCCAAGCTGATATTGTTCACCAACCGCAGGTGCGGTTTTCTGGTAACCACGATAGCTGATGGCATCCAGCACATCCCGATACGTAGCGGTATCCTTCTGTTCATTTTCTAAAAATACAGCTTTACAGTCAAATTTTGTGATGATGACATCAAGCCCGCCGATATGGTCCGCATCCGGATGCGTTCCAATCACATAATCCAGATTCGACACCCCCTGTTTGCTTAGATATGACTGAACCGCGGTTCCTTTATCGTTATTTCCCGCATCAATCAACATAAAATGGCCATCACATTCAATCAATGTTGCGTCTCCCTGCCCGACATCCAGATAATGAATCTGCAGCTGTGATCCAGTCTCCGTGCTCTCTTCTGTAGAGATCAGTTCAACTGACTGAAGGTTATCCTGCGTATCCAATTCAGACAATTTCCCACAGGATGTAAACAGCACTGCGGTTACAAAGACAATCGCAGAAATCCAACTCCATTTTGTTTTTCTTATTTTCCGAAATTTTTCTTTCATAAAATACTCTCACTTCTATTTCTTTTCGTTAAAAATAGCGGAAACACCGCAAAATCAATGTTTTCCGCTTTTTGCATCCGAATCTGCCCCAGCGCTGCCGTATCCATCCGGTAAATCAGATTTCGTTTTCTTCCCTGCTCCTGTTATCAATTTCTCTGTGAGCCTCTATCATTCCATTTTTGACCGCCTTCTTTATCACCCAATAGACGAGAAACAAAAGGCATCCGGCTATTGCGATTATACCTAAGAGCCAGACCAACATAACGATCGATCCGATCACACTCATGTAATCCCTCCCTGCAAAAACCTATTTTTCTTATCATAACATTCCAGACTATATTTCTCAATACAATCCTTCAGGGCTTGTATCAATACGAGCCGATACAGCTTTTCTGCATCGGCTCACCTTTAATTCAATTTCAACTTCTGTCCGGCATAAATTTTATTTGGATTTGCAATGCCATTTAGAGCTACCAGACTACTTACGGTCGTATCATATTGCTTTGCAATTTTACTCAAGCTGTCTCCGGATTTGACTGTATACTCCGTTGTTCTTACAGTTTCCTGCGCAACACCGACACTTCGAATATCTCCGTCATTGCACCATCCCACGGCGACTCCATTTCGATCCAGGCGGTAAGGATTCTGCACATCCGTACCGAGTACCTTGCCGATCTGGACATTTGATAACGTTTTGATAATGGCTTTATTGATCGATTCTGTGGAGCTCGCATAATAAGATGATACCGTAACCGTTTCTCCTTTTTTATGTACACGAACAATTTCATTTTCGACTTCCGCTGCTTTTACTGATATCCCGGAAACACATGGCTTTCGAAATAGCGTGACCTCTGCTTCTCTGCGGTTTACAAGTCCCTGTATTTTTTTCCCGGCAGCATTACAGTACTGTGGTATTGCTTCTGCAATCTGATCTGCTGTTCTTCCGGTACACAGTTTTTTGAGATTACCCTGTCCAAGATTAAACGCAAAAGAAATCAATGCATCTCTCTGATTCACATTTAAACTATTAGTAACAGGTACATACGATGCATTGTCAACATAATCTGCAAATTTCTGACAATCCGACTTCAGAAAACATTCTGCCTGTGCCTGTGTAATGCTCTGCCCGGTCAGAACGCCGGACGTGTAGCCATATCCGATTGTCCATGTACCGGCAACATCCTGGTATGATTCCAGCTTGCAGCCCTCAAATTTTTTAATCAGCTCTAATCCTGCGGTACCGATTGATTTTCCCATGCTATTTGTCCTCACTTTCCGTTATGCCAAACTGTCTGATTGCCTGCACCACTTTATCATAACCGACCATAGAACAAAGCCAGGATAAAAATATCAGTGCAATCAGATAAAGAATTTCCTGTCCTGTCACACCCGCTCTTATAAAAATTTCATAGCCAATACCAACGCAAAAACTTAAAACAATCGCCGTCATTCCAGCCAGCAGGTTGGAATGATAACTCCTTCCGCTTTCGTTCAGCAGCTTTTTTATTCCCTCTACCGTCAAGACGGTCAATGCCGATACAAGTAACAGCAATGTCAAAAACATCTGTAAATTCATACGATCACCTCACTTTCTGAACTCACATAAAATCATTTTTTTAAATATAATTTGCTAAAATAACAATTAGCGCCGTCACCATAGATCCTGCTGCAGTGCTGATTATTGCAGTCACCGCACTGCGCTTGTACACCTTGTAATCATCTGCCGGGGAACGCTCGATTGCGTCCACCCGGTTATCCATTTTATCCATTTTTTTATTAAGTGTACCAACTGTCTCATTGGTATGCTTGACCTCTTCGACAAGCTGTATCATAGTGTTTGACATAGCATGTATCTCATTTACAATAGGCTCTAGTTCATCCAGCCGATGAGAATTTGACTTTGCGCGTTCCTCCACCCTGATAAGTCTTTCTGTATATTCATTTTCCATAAATCACCTTCCATGAAACGAGCATTATGCAAGCCTATATAACAGTCATTATTTCACATCATTTAAATTACTCATATGGATACTCGAATGAAGTATACTTTGCAGCAGTATTACTAGCTGTAAACGAATATCCTCCCGTTGAACCTGCTGAATTCAAAATTCCAACAAACATTTCTGTTGAATTTCCAATAAAAAAATTGTGTGCCCATTTATTTACTTTTAAAGGAAACCCATTTACTACAACTGCACCAGTAGTTATTGGCTGAATAGAAAGTGATACATAAGCTACACCGTTCTTTTTTATGACTGTTCCAGCTAATGTACAATTGGTTGGTACGAGTGATGAGAAAACATTTACAGATGTGTTGCCGCCATCATGCCATGCATTCCATGAACCACCAGATTTTATTCTTTCATAGATAATTAAGTTTGGCGCAAATGCTATTACTTTCTGATATGAATAATTGGTATTAGAGGCAGAATTATGATGATATACAAACCAAGCATATGCCGCATTGGGAGATCCAACCGCTCCTACATCAGCTACATAGCAACCAGATATGGCTATTGAATTTAAGTCTGTTATCACTTTAGTTCCATATGGATTATCAGGATAAAACATATTTGCAATTTCAGGCACTAAAGAGAATCTCGAATTTAGTGTATTAATTGCGCCTGTTACGCTTCCACTCCCGATTGCGGATATATCTGTGCTGCCAAGGCTATCAGCCAGATCTTTTATTGATTTCTGTACTGTAAATAGTGCATCTACCCCTTCAATGTTAATTCCATTCAACCGCACACGGTACAGTGGAAAATCATCCGTCGTGTCCCCACTTAAAATATTTCCTGTTATATATTCCGGATCAACTGCCGTATCACCGGATGTTCCCTTAATTACCACAACGGAAGCTGTCTCTATTTCGGTTTCTGTATTTTTCTCGTAGCGGATCACAATCAGGTCGTTTCGTTTCACCGACTGCAATCCATTCTCAATCGTACATTCCTCATAATCATTCACTGCTATGTTCACATGTCTGCCCTGGTTCAGCAGATCCCCGTCTTTGATTTTCACGAGATTATTCGATATTACCTCGTAAGCGAACTGACTGCCGCGGTTTAATACATAGCGGCCTGTACCCACAATCCCGGCATGCAGGGAACCGGCATCCGCCGATGTCACATGATCTCCTGTTCCGCGTCCTGTCACTAAATGTATACTCATATGTATCACTCTCCTATCTCATACTCTATGGTTTCTGTGTTCTCACTTATTTTGACAATTTTCTTTGTAATCGGCTGCCATACCATGATGCCGGATATCGTTTCATTTGCGCCCACCACATCATTGATGTCGTATTCCATATCCGGATTCAGTTCAATTGATATCTTATCGCAATCGTACGAGTCCTTGAGCTGTTCGATTCCGCCTTCCACCAGATCGGCGTAGCTGTCAATATACCTCTCGTAATAGCTGTCCGTTAAAAATTCCGGTATCAATGTTTCTGATGACTTCGTATAGTATGTACCGGAAGACCACGTTGGAACAGACTGAACTCCCTTCGTATAATAGGTTGTCTTTACCCAGGCCGGCTCTGAAACAGTTTTCACGTACGTGTAATAAAAGTTCTTTACCCATTTCGGAGCAACCGATTCACTTTCCTTAGTAAAATAGCGCTTCGCCTTCCACGCAGGGGCCTTATCACCGCTGACAGCCGTATAACCGTTTCCGGCTTTGCCTTTCTTATAATAATTTTTATAATTTCCCGACCAGTCGCTGGGCTTCATGGTCTGCGGCACATACTTATATTTTGTGTTTCCTGAAACTCTTCTGTATTCAGCGGTAACCCCGTCACTATAATAATAGTAATAATTTCCGTAACTTTTTCCCCAGTCCGAAGGTTTTTTTTGCTGCTTCCGATATGATTCCAATGTGACTCCGGCTACGGCTGCATAAGCAGAACTGGATTTTGTAAAATAACTTCCATAATTTGTAGACCAATCGGAAGGTTTGACCGTCTGCACGGTGTATATCGTTGTGGACAATTTCGACACCGGCTCGTAAGTCTCATCCGATAAAGAATAGTAATCCGTATAGTTTGTATTCCAGTCATTCGGCTGCTGTACCTGCAGGGTATAAACATCTTCCGTTGTACTTTCCAGATTTTCAAACTCATCATTTTCATTCTGCTGAAAGTAGTCTCCATATGTATGAAGCCAATCTTCCGGTTCCTTTTCCAGTAAGATGTAATTATACGTATCCTCCGCATTTGCATTCTCGTATAGTTCTGTGACTTCACGTTCACTGGTCAAAAGCCGCTGTGAGGTATCCAGAATATAGTCCTCATTTTTTACTGGATTATCTGCTTTTGTGTAGGTTTGCAGTCCCCCGTTTTCATCTGTAAAAAGATGTATGACATGGCGGTCTTTTAAATCTCCTTTGCCAAGGCAGATGAGATGATTCACCGGGCGGTAATTTTTTGTGATCCGAAATGCAAGCTGTGAAGAATCCCATTCCTCATCCTGACTGAAATCCACATAAGGAACTGCCGATAACATGACATAACCTTTTAAAAACGAGACCTTTAACTTTCCCCCGAATTCATACAGCATGTTTCGAAGTACCGTATATGCGGACCCATATCTTACCGGATAATTTATAACCTCAATTCCGGAATCCGCTGTTGAAACGGAGAACAAGTCTGTCAGACCAATCCGCGCAATCAATTCTGTTATGATTGTATTTGCTTCCCCGGAAAGAATCAGATAATCTTCTCCTTCTTCCGGTTCCAATATTTTTTTCTCCAGGACACCGTGCCAGGTCCGCCCGCCGTATGTAATCGTTTTTGCCTCGGTGTTTGGGCTGATCGTATCGATGATCCCCCCGTATTCCGTATCCTCCACATAAAGCATATAACCCGCCTCACAACAATGATCTTCCAGATCTATTTTGCAGGTAAAGTCATTTTCATCGGAACCAAACGCCAGATCGAAATCATAATTATGTAAAATGCCGATGTCTATTTTTTTATCTGACATATAAATCAAATCCAAATCGGCTCACTCCTTTCGGACAGCAGTGTCACATCAAATCCGAACAGTCCGCTCCATGTAACGGCGCAATTCCCGGATGGAATCTTTTTAAAAATATAGGAGTCCCGATTTCTGAGATTAAACTGATTGACTGTTTCTCCGTTTGTTTTCACCTTGTAGATTTTCTTGGAGATGGAATTTACAACCAGATATTCACCCGTTTCGAGCGAACAATCAACCCCATATATATGACCACCGATCGCAACGGTGGGATTGAGACAGGAGCCGTACAGGATCATTTCAAAATCACTTGCAGCATAACTCTCATTATTCATTTTTCGCCCAACTGTACTGCCGGCAAAATTAAACGGATACTGAAACGGATAATTCAGCCCGTCATCCCCGGAAGACAGCTCCGGACGAAACAGACTTTTTGTTTCTGTAATCCAGGAACCCTTCTCTGTCACAAGTGTAAATGTAACAAGCAATACTTTTGCATTCCTTTTCCAATTTTCTTTTTCACTTTTTGTGATATAACAGGAAATATAGGAATTATTTACATAAAGCCTTCCGGGTGCCAGATTCACAATATCCTTTTCTACTGCTTCCAGCAAAGAGGCTGCCGCCTGCTCATAATTTGCGTCATTTGTGACCGCAATTGAAAGCTTCTTTTTGACCATATTGCGATAAAATCCCGTAATGACCGGATTCACTTCATTTTTTGTGTCGTAACTCCACTCATAATCAAATAAATCCGTATCCGTGAGCATTTTATAGGGTACACGGTCCAGATAAATTTTCTTTCCTTCACTGTTTCTATAATAAATACTCATTAAGCTGTCACCACCCCTCTTATAACTCTTCCCAGTTCCCTGCTGTTCACATCAATTTTTAGTCCCGCCCGCTCAAATGCATCCACCGTTGCTGAGCCGAACTTCTCATAGTTAAATCCGTTTGAGGAACCGGATGCCGAAGAAAGCCCTGCCGCATAATTCATTTTCATGGTCAGCGAATTCTCTTTCATCGACTGTGTTAGTGTGTCGTAAGGATCATAGTCCTCAAACGGCTCTTCAAATCCTTCCACACACATTTTTCCAATCCAGGCAAATTTTCTGGATGGGGAATGAATACCGAATATTCCTTTCACAGTACTCAGAATGTCATTTCCAAGATCTTTTATTTTATCCTTAAGCCACGCTATTCCATTGTTGATTCCATTCCACAGTCCCGATATCAGCTGACCGCCTATATTTACAAATGTATCCGGAAGTGACTTTATCGTATTGGTGATATTGCTTATTAAGTTTACTATCGCTGATTTACCTTTATCGACCAGATTCTGTTCCCAATCGCTTACTTTTTGTATGGTATTAAGCAACCAAGTCCATATCACCCCCGGTAAATCACTAATCCAGGTCCCAATATTACTGACCAGCGTTGGAATGGTACTCGTACAGAATGTTACAATTCCATTCCATGCATTTATAAAAAACGATGAAATACTATTCCAAAGTTCTATACAAAAGTTACGAAAACCTTCATTCGTATTCCACAAATAGAGAAAAGCCGCTACCAGAGCCACAACCAGACCTATTATAATACCTAGCGGATTAAGACTTAGCTCCCCATTTAATAATTTTGTTGCTACAGTCAATACATCTTGTGCAGTGCTCAACGCAGCTGAAGCCGCTGTAGTCAATGACACTACCGCCTGATACGCAGCAAACGCCGCTACCAACGGAAGGACAATCGCCAGTACCGTGTCTAAATTTTCAACCAGAAACTGTAAGAAATCCGTAATTGGTGAAAGCCCGGGAATCATATCACCGATTCCTCCCAGTACCGTATCTGCAATTCCCTGAATGGAAGTTATTATCAGTGGAAGGTTTTCGATGAAGCCCTGTGCCAGCTGTGAAATAATCTCCCCTGCCAGACTGAAAATCTGGGGCGCAAACTCTGCCGCATTTTCTGCAATTCCAGCGATAATATTTCCTGTCGCATCAATTAATCCCTGTACTCCATTTTGCTCAAATCCCGTCTGAAGTTCTCCGATTGAATCAATTGCAGCCGGCAGCAGCTCCCCTACCAGACTGTCCGAGATTGGCTGCACGACTTCACCGAGAAGAGAATTTGCACTGTCCTTTAATGTTTTTACCTGCCCGTCAAAGGTCTCTCCCTGTTTTTCCATTGAATCAAAATACTTACCGCCTTCCGATGTGGATCGTTGGAGTGACGACGTTATCTCATCCACGGAAAATGTTCCGTTGCCGATTCGCTCTGTTAAACTCTCCATGGATTCCCCGGTGGCTTCCGAGATTTCCTGCAAAGGATTGAAACCGGCAGTAATCATCTGATCAATACCGTCCTGTGATACCTTCCCTGCCATGGTCATTTCTCCATAGGCAGTTGTAATGTCACTTAACTTATCCGCATTTCCCTGTGTCACATCTCCAAGCATCTGGACCCTGTCTATCGCCTCGTCTGCCGTAAGCCCATAATTCATGAGCGATTGCGTCGTATCGACCAGACCGCTCAGCTCCAGCGGCGAGTTTGAGGCAATATTTTTTAACTGATCCACCATATCAGCCGCTTTTTCGGCACTTCCTGTCATAATGCCAAAGGACGTCTCGTAATTTTCGATTGTGGCATTATAATTGATTCCAGCTTCCACTCCGCTTTTTAATCCGTCCGTCAGCGTGGATAATCCTTTTTTTACACTCTCTAATGATTTTGATACCGTTTCGCTCGCTTTTGATGTCTTTTTTTCTGTCTCAGCCGCGGCCTCTGATACCTTATCCCCTACTGCTTTTGCTTCCTGCTTGATCTGCGTAAATTCTTGTGTTACCTGTGTGATGTCTACCTGTATATTTACATTCACCTGGTCATCTGCCATAGCACCCACCCTTTCTTTCAACCGAAAAAGTCGTCAAAACGATCTTCGGCTTCTTTTTGTTCCTCTGTCTCGATTTCCGGAAGTGACCATGCTTCCTTTAATCTACGATATATTTCTTCCTGGCTCTTTATTTTTTCGCCGGTATAGGAACGATGTCCCATAATCTCATATAGCCTCGTTTCTTCGCACAGACCATTCAAAAGTGCTTTGAATTTATGCCAGTGCAGCTCCTTTATTTCCAGCAAATCAATCCCATACTGCTGATAGAATGCAGCGTAGATATAATCAGAATCAATCTCATAATCCAGAATCCGTTCACTGGAAGGTTCCCCTCTGGGAATTTGATTCTTCGGGTAGGCAAATTCAAAAACAGGGGCATAATCCTCAATGGAATGAAATACCGGCAGCTCATTTTTAAACAGATAGGAAATATCCAGTTCTCCTTTTTTATCCCATTTTTCATAGGCGTTCACGAACCGCATCCATATCGAAAAATCCGTATATACAGAGAAGGCTTTACCGCCAACCAAAACGGTATTGGGTAAAGCCTTTCTGCTGATTAAATCAATCATCTATGTGAAATCCCCTTGCTCTTTCCAGCATGCTTCATGATTTTATCAACATTGTCTGCATTTTTCAGAACTTCCAGCACGACCTTCATCTCATCACTGCTCAGTGCTTCACGGTTACTCTCTCTCTGCGCCTCTGACAACGGCTTGTCATAAGCCTTGCAGATTCCGAGATAGCAGATCGCAATCTGCTGCAAATCCATGTCTTCCAATGTGGTACTGCCCAGAATTTCCTCGGCACTCTCTGTACCGACGGAAGAAATAATGAATTTCAGCATATTTTCATAATTCGCCCGCTTCTTCACGTTTGGATTACTGTTCTGTTCATTGATTTCATCCACCTTGTCACTCACTGCAAGTGTGTAGGGAGGAAGGTCGTAAGAAATCCCATTCATAATTAATGTATACTGCATCTTTTTCCCCCTTAGGCTTCTGTGAACACCGGTGCACTGTCCTCAATTTTGGCAATTCCCTTTTTGATGGTTCCGCCAAAAAGCACTTTGAAATCTAACTTTTTGTCAACCGCGTTCAGATCCTGCACGGAAATGACCGCATCTGTCTGCCATGCGCGGTATCCGGCAACTTCTGTCGCTGCATCTGTGAGTGAAATATCCTTCCCCTCTGCATCAACAGGCTGCTGCATAAACACGAGCATGCAACCGGTATGTGCATCGGAACCAGTTTTCATCTCATAAAAATACGGCCAGAGCATCTCATAGTCTTCTTCTCCCTTGAACATGGTTAAGTCCTGATCGATGGAAGGCTTGTACTGATCCACCTCTGTGGTCGGCTGCTCATCCGCAATGTAGTCATATTCGGTCTCCACCGGATTCATGCTTAATGTAAATGCCGTAGACTTTTTAATCCGAACGTAGGAAGTACCGTTATTTAAAAATAAACCAATTTTATGTTTTTTTACCATCTGAGACATATCTATTCCCTCTCTTTCAAATATGTAATTGCAATTGTTATCTGATAAACTGCACTGGATTCCTCCTGTTTTGTCAATGCGTAGGATTCTTCAATGCTGAGTTCTTCACACCTCAGTTTTCCGACCCCGGATAAATCTGGCAGATTTTCAATCTCATTCTGCAATTCTATCCAGTTCTCCAAATCAGCAAGCACCTGCGCACTTTCCACACGTGCTGCATCTTCAGAAGTGGAACGCCTTGCGAAAAACTGATAATACTCTTTTACTTCTGTTGTTGTTCCGTCAATAAATTGTGTAACTTCTCTCTTTGGGCTTTTGAACATGGCATAACTTCCAACATCTGTTTCCACGAAATCTGTTGAGATTGTGCTAAAATCCATGCCATACTCATTCAGCCATGTCTTAATACATTCTGATACCGTCATGCTATACCCGCCTCTCTGCTCACAGTATTTCAGATTGCCCCATTACTTTCGAATCTCCCCATGCAGATTCTGCATCTGTTTTTTCCGCTTTCGGTTTCCAGCTGGCTAACCTCCCGTTCGGATTTTCCCTGCCCGTTATTTCCGTGGATTCCTCAAATAATATTTTACTGTCCTCTGCCACAGCCAGTGCCCGGATCGCAATTTCATTCCACTGCTCCTTCAGGCTATCCAGAACGAATCTGTCTGCCTTCATTTTCTCATTCGCCGCACAGAGCTTTGCTGTCTGTCTATCATAGTCGGCAATGGTTTTGTAGTTTTCAAGAACAGTCTTTTCAAAATCTTTCTTTTGATTCTCCGGAACGTTCAGGCCATAGTCTTTCATGATTTTAAATATGTTTTTCATTTTTCTTTTCTCCTTAAAATAATTTATGAATCGCATTTTCTGCGATCAGGAAACAGAACAGCAGGAATCGAACCTGCCAGGTACAAGATACCAGTCTTGTACACCGCTCCCGGGCTATGTTCCGTAACTCTCACATTTTTTATTGTTCTTCCTGGTGGTTACTGTCTGCTTTTCTGATTCAAATAGAAGTCCTGCTTATTGGACATATTTCTTGTTATCCTCTTTGAAGAGCCTTACCACTTTTATTTCTAAAATCATAAATAAATATTGAAATTATTTCGGAAATGTGATACAACGGATTTATGAAAAAACAATAAATCAATTTCTGATCTCAAAAACAAAATTAATTATTTCTGATTTCATAAGTGCTATAGTTGTATATTATCACTGAATTCATAATTAGTCAAGCACTTTGTTTTTGATTTCATAAATATTTTGAGAGGTATCCTATGTATGACATATTTTTGAAATTATTGGAAGAGTATCACGTAACTGCATATAAGGTAGGCAAGGAAACAGGTATCGGTGCATCCACGTTTTCAGATTGGAAAAACGGCCGAAGCAACCCCAAACAGGAAAAGCTGCAGAAGATTGCCGACTATTTTGGAGTTTCTCTGGAATACCTAATGACGGGAAAACAGGAATCCTTTGAAATAGAGACACCTCTGAATTCGAAAGATGAGAAGGATATCAAAAAGATTCTCCTCCATACGGAAAATCTTTTGAAACAGGATGGATTGATGTTTGATGGGAAACCGGCCAGCCAGGAATCCATTGAATCGATTTTATCCGCAATGCAGATCGGTATGGAGTTGGCCAAGAAAAAGAATAAGGAACGATATACTCCTAAAAAATACAAAAAGGACTGAGTAAATGGATATTAGATGCCTGGTAAATGACATGATCAAGAAATACCACACTAGAAATCCTTTTGAAATGGTAAAAGAAATGAATGTCATCTTAATTTACGCTCCGCTTTCTGACGTTCGTGGATTTTATCAATATTTTCAAAGAAATAATATTATTTATATTAATGAAAATTTAGCTGAAAATCATCAGAAACTGGTCTGCGCCCATGAACTTGGCCACATGCTGATGCACAAAAAGTCCAATGCGATTTATCTGGACACCAGAACAGAGTTTAATACCACTAAATTTGAAATTGAGGCAAATCAATTTGCAATTGAATTATTGGTTTCTGATGAGGAAGTTTTCGAAAATAAAGATCTTACGACAGAGCAATTTGCAAGACTGATTGGCTATGATCAAAAATTAATTGAATTGCGAATCAAGCACAATAGAGAGTAAGTAACAGGTGCTCCTATAAATCAGGATTGGAAGAAGGGGCAATGTACCATGAATTTGAAGGAACGCGCAAATAATATGAAACAGGATATTCCTGTTCTTTTACTGGCATTAAAAGATGAAGAGACTCCCGTAATTGCGAAGATTTTAGCAGGAATAACCGTTGCCTACGCCTTATCTCCCATTGATTTAATTCCAGATTTTATCCCTATCCTCGGTTATTTAGATGATCTCATTCTGGTACCTGCATTTGTCGCAATCACCATGAAATGCATTCCAAAAGAAGTATGGGATCGGAATCGAAAAAAAGCAGAGGGTCTACGGAAAGATGGAAAACCAAAAAAGTGGTATTACGCCATTCCTGTCATTCTCATTTGGATCTTACTATTATTCCTGATTATCAGATTTTTTTATCGTGAAGTTGGAAGGATTCATAGCAACGGTATTTGATGGAATAAGATTATAAGTTCTTCTTCTGTTTTATACAATAGCAACGGGCCAGAAAGCAATCTAGCTTCCTGGCCCTATTATATAGGAAAATATCAAAAAGAATGATATGATCACAAACGGAACTGTTATCCTTTCACGCTGCCCGCTGTTAGTCCGGCAACAAAAAATCTCTGGCAGCAAATAAATACGATCAGGATCGGTATCAGACTAAATACGGATAATGCAAATACATAGCCCCACTGTGTAAAATTATGCTGTCCAAAAAATCCGGAAATCGCGATTGGGAGCGTCCTTTTTAAATTATCATTGATGACTGTATTTGCCCATGGATATTCTTCCCATGCGGTTAAGAAATTAAAAATGGATACCGAGGCAATTCCCGGTTTTGCCAATGGAACTATAATTCTGCTGTATACCGTTAAAACACTTCCGCCATCAATGTAGGTAGCCTCATCCAATTCGCGGGGTACACTTTCTACAAATCCCTTAATCATAAACGTGGAATATGGTATCGTCCATGCCACATAAAATGGAATAAGACCAACCAGTGAATTGATCACCTTTAGTTTCACGGCAAGTTCATATTGCGGAACAATGAGTGTCAACCCCGGAATAATCATGGTAAGTACAATAAAAGCAAACAAAAACTTCTTACCGGGGAAATCAAATCTCGCGATGACAAACCCTAAAGCTGATGCTATCATTGCTGTGACAAGCACCGCTGCTATAGAAACAAATGCACTGTTTAGAAAGTTTAGATAAAATTTCCCCTGTCCAATGATATATTTATAATTTTCAATCGTAATCTCACTCAACGCAGGAAAAAATTTCGGCGGGTAATCATACAATGCTCCATTTGGTTTCAAAGATGTACTGATCATATACAGCATTGGAAGAACTACTATGATAAGACCTGCTATGAGGATCAAATGTAGGATTATTTGAGTCAGTCTTTTTTTCTTCATATTTCAGCCTCCTATTTGTCCTTTTGCTGCATTAATTTAAATTGAAGCACCGCGAGTATTGCTAACACGAATGTTGTGATAAACGACAATGCTGCCGAATAACCGAATTCACCTGTACTAAAAGCCTTATAATACATCCAGGTTAAGATCATATCTGTTTTATGCCCAGGTTCTCCTCCGGTAATCATTTTTATGGATGTATATACATTAAATCCTCCGATTGTAAGCATGACCAAAGCAAATAATACGGTTCCTTTGATACTCGGTAATGTAACCGAGAAAAATTTTTTTATTGCACCCGCTCCGTCGATAGATGCCGCCTCATACAAGTCCGCAGGAACTGTTTGAAGCGCAGCAAGGAATACAACCATATTCCATCCGATTCCTTTCCAGATTCCCAAAAGCATAGCGACACACAAACCGCCCCATCTGCTGTCGAGCCAATGTATATTAGCACTTGTTATGTGCAAGACATTCATCAAAAAATAATTCAATAAACCCTCTGTGTTAAATACATACTTAAAAATTAACGATGCAACTACCCATGACGTTATGACCGGCAAATAATAGAGCACGCGATAGGTTACCTTTAATCTTGAAATCTGATTCAGCAACAATGCAATAAGCAAACCTACGATCATCTGTCCCGGTACGGTTACAAGTGTATATACGATTGTATTGACAAAAGAAGTACGGAAATAACCATCCATCAATACCTTTTTATAATTTTCAAATCCAATGAATTGCTGGTTCAAGATACTTCCAAAATCCCATTCAAAAAAACTCATAAGAAACAATTTTACAATTGGATAAAATGTGAATACTCCAAAAACGATCAATCCTGGTAATAATAGCAGTCCGACCTGAATTTTACCCTTTCTAGTTAATCTCATATATCAGCCTTTCTTTATACACCGGGCAACTATTTTACGTTGCCCAGTGTGTATTTGACTTTACGTTCTTCGCATTATATAATGAGTATAAATTATTCAGCTAGCAAACTATCGTATGTTTCAGCTAATTCATCCATTGCTTCCTGTGCTGTTTTCTCATGATTCATAACAGCCGTAACAGCTACGGAAAGTTCGCTATCCATTTCGGACCAGCAGGCAACGGTTGGTCTTGATTTTGCAGTTGAAAGAGTGCTGATGAATGGTGCGAAATCCGCCTCCTTCACAGTGTCACTTTCCAGCGCCGCTTTGTTTACTGGTATCTGTGAACACTTGGCCATTTCTTCCTGTGCATACTCGCTTGTCATGAACTTCATAAATTTCCATGACTCCTCTGTATGTGCTCCACCTTGAAACATTGCGATATCTTCGCCACCTAATACAGATATGGATCCACCATCACCAGCAGGAATTTCGGCTGTTTCATATGCGAAATCAGGATATGCACCTTCCATTTCAGCTACCTTCCATGGTCCCTCTAATAACATGGCATATCTACCTGTACCAAATCCATCTGTCATTGGAATATCACCACTGTTCCAGCCAGTAATTGCTCCTGCATCATAAAGTTCTTTCAGCGTTTCGATTGCTTTTACTGTTTCCGGACTATTGATATAACCAGATGCCTGAGTCTGTTCCTCATTTGTGATTGAACCACCCATGCTCCAAATAAATGGGCAAAGGTTCCAGCCTGCTAATGCTGGTTCATCATAACCCCAAATTTGCTGTCCATTGCTATTGGTACCTGCCAGTGTTTTTGCTGCCTCTACAAATTCATCCATCGTTGTTGGAACTTCTATACCAGCTTCTTTGAATGCGTCAACATTATAAAATAATATTTTTGTACTTGTATTGAGCGCCAAACCATAAGTATGATCACCAATCACGGCTGTGCTCATTGCACTTTCCAATAAGCCGCTGGACACTTCTTCAAAATCAGACATTTCTTCATCCAATGGTACTAAAATACCTGCTTCTTCGAATTCAGGTACCCACGCACTATCAAGTCGTGCAACGTCAGGTAATGTATCTGATTGTGCACTAATTAATAATTTTTCGTGAAGATCTGCCCATTCATGTGATACTGCATTTACTTTGATACCAGGATTTTCTTCTTCAAATTTTGGAATCAAAACATTCATCAATGTTTCATTTTCTGCAGATTCTGCACTGTAATGATGCCAAAAATTGATTGTTACTTCCTCCTTATTGGAGTTTGCTTCCGTTGCTGTTTCCTGACTCCCCGAGTCGGTTTCAGATTTTACTGGTGATTTTCCACATCCCGACATTGCCACCACGCATGTTACAGTTGTGAGTAAAATTGCCAGTATTTTTTTCCCCTTTCCCATACGAATAGTCCTCCTTTAGTTTTTTATGACTTTCACAGAATACGGCTCCATTTTTACCTTAATTACCCCACCATATTCTACTATGTCTTCATTTAAGCATTGGTGTTCCTTTTCCTGCTTGCTGTACGAACAACTATTATTTCCAAAAATGTCCTTATATAGCAGCGATTCACCAATAACCGGGCAATCGATATCTCTTGTTTCATTCCCCCGATGGAAAATAATATAGATTGCCTCCTCTTCAAATATCCTGACAAACCCATACACTTCATTGATTTTATCAACTACAACCGTATGAAAGTCTCCATACCTTAATGCTTTGTACTGCTTTCTTAGCTGTATTAGTTCTTTATACCAGTTCAATACATTTTCATCTGTGTGGTCATCCCAAATCATGCAGCGCCTGCAGTCCGGATCATTGTCCCCTGTCATTCCCGCTTCATCCCCATAATAAATCGCAGGAGCGCCCACAAATGTCATTTGAAAAGCGACTGCCAACAGGAACTTTGATTTATTTTCGCCACAACAGAATAAGAATCGTTCTGTATCATGACTATCCAGTAAGTTGTATAAGCCTTGTGTTATCTCATCCCTGTACAAAGCGAGCATACGATTTATTCGATGGTCCAATTCCTCCACGGGAATGCTCTCATATGCGAAATAATCTCTCATCGTATCACAAAACATATAGTTCATGACGGTATCCATTTGATTTCCTAAGAGCATTTTTCCACCAAACCCCCAGGTTTCTCCAAGTAATAGACACTCCGGATACTTTTCCTTTAAAACTGCCCTTGCTTCCTGCCATACTGTCGCATCTACTTCATCCGCTACATCCAGTCTCCATCCATCAATGTTAAATTCTCTGATCCAGTAATCCATGATATCCAGAATATATTTTCGCACCTCTGCATTCGCAGTATTCAGCTTCGGCATGTATTTGTATGCACCGACACACTCATAATCATGATGCGAAATGGAAATCGGATAATTATTTACAAAAAACCAATCCTTATAAGATGAATTTGCACCTTCCTTCCTAACATCATAAAATGGTGCAAAATCAATACCGGTATGATTAAAAACTCCGTCCAGAACGATTCTGATCCCATTCTGGTGGCACTCCTCAACCAGTAAACGAAAATCCTCTTTTGTCCCAAAGATAGGATCAATGCTAAAATAGTCCGTTGTTGCATATTTATGGTTAAATTCACCCTTAAATATTGGATTCAGATAAATGCATTCAATTCCCAATTCATTCAGATACGGGATCTTCGATCTGATCCCTTCCAGATCACCTCCCATAAAATTAGTTCGGGTAGGCTCCGTTCCCCATGCTTCACAGTTTTCCGGATCATTCGTTTTATCACCATTGCAAAACCTTTCCGGGAATATCTGATAATAAATCATTCCTTTTGACCACTCTGGAATTCTCAGAACATCGTTTTTATTGGCATATAAAAATTCGAAGAAATTACTCTCTGGTACTGCTTCCTTTAACCCTACTGATGTATAAAAATACTCTTTTCCTTTTGTGTCAGTCAGCCGAAAATAATATTTTTGATATCTGGCAACTTTCGGGAAGGAAATCGTCACCTGGTAATAGTCAAATAATTGATCTCTTTCTCTGCATCTCATCTCTACTTTTTCTTTTACGTCCGGAGTTGTCCGGTTCCAGAATATCAATTCACATTCTATGATATCTTTTTTGGCTACTCTAATTTTTACAACAAGCTGATTTCTTGCGATTGGATAGATATAATTTTCAGTATTGATATGATATACCGCTTCTTTTATCATCTACACGCCTCCTTTCCATGTATCGTTGACTTTCGAGGAATGATTCTCGTTGATATACGTGTCGTTTCTTTTTGCTCATTTTCCTGCTTTATCTCATCAAACAATGCAATTGCTGCCTGTTCTCCAAGTTTATAAGTATCGACATCCACAACCGTTAACGCAGGTTCCATATATTCTGCAAGTGGGAAATTATCAAACGTCATCACTCCTACATCCTCTGGTACCTTTTTCCCTCCTTTCTTTAATTGATGAAGAACATGATAGGCGACAATATTATTGGTACAAATAATGCTGTCAACATGTTGCTCTCCATTTAATATTTTTTTCACCTGCGATATGATAGAATGATTGTCGCTCCCACATTCGACAATATTGCATGCATCCCATATCATGTTGTTTTTTTCATAACCGTTTTTAAAACCCATGATTCTCTTTTTTTCAAACATTGTGCCTTTATTTTCGACAAATAGTACGGGATGCTGATATCCCTGCTGTAGCAAATGATCAACTGCAAGACTGCCACCCTGTTCGTTATCCATATCGACCCAGCAAATATTTTCCACATTGTCATTCGGCTCTCCCATCACTACAAAAGGAAAATGATTACTTGTCATCAGCTCAATCAACTCCTGTTTCATACTGGAGACCGGCAGTATAATTCCATCCACTTTATGTTCCAGTACCAGATTCTTAACCGTGTTGTTATTCTCTCCATTTGTATCATTGGTGATCAAAAGGTTATAACCTCTTTCCTGCGTAACCATTTCAATTGCAGAGACACTCTGTATGAAAAAGGCGTTTGAGAATGCATCCCTGTCGCCAGCATCTATTACCAATCCAATTGTAAATGAATTTCCATTTACCAGGCTTCTGGCCAGACTATTTGGATGGTAATCCATTTCTTTCATTGCAGCATGTATCTTTTTCTTTGTCTCTTCCGAAATACTAGCTGTTCCATTAATTACTCTTGATACGGTTGAAGGACTAACTCCTACTCGCTTTGCAATATCCTTTATTGTTGTCATTTTATCTCCTTAATGCAAACGTTTGCATTAATCCTTTAAATTTTAGAGTGCAAACGTTTGCACTCGTTACATTTAATATACCACCCTATCTATATTCTGTCAACAATAACTTTTGAAACTCCGTACTATTCTTTCACATATATTTTGCCTAGAGTACTACTTCTATCATTTCACAAAAAAAACTCTGAAAGCTTTTAAAAGCATTCCAGAGTCTTGCACTTAGCGAGGGCTAGAAGGCTATACCCGAACATTTTTTTCTCATAGCAACTCCTCTTTCAGTGTATCTTATTGAGATATTCTTCAAGACAAATGTCTTGATCGTGTATTTCAGTAGCCGCTTCAATTCCAACATAACGATAGTGCCAAGGCTCATTCATTACCCCTGTTATCTCTGTTTTATCGGCCGGATAACGACAAATAAATCCGAATTTATAGCTATTTTGGTCGAGCCATTTGTATACTTCTTCTCCAGCGGAGTGAATCCCGTCTGCGTTGATGTCAACTCCAAGACCTAATTGATGTTCACTTGTTCCTGGAATCGCTACCCATGCTTCCGCTTTGTCCGTTGCTTCTTTGTGCGCATAACCCTCGGCTTCGTAATCAGCAATTTTTTCGTCCATAAAACTTTGCTGTTTTTCTGTCGATCTATATCCAGACGCTACAATAGGATAAACGCCATCACTTCTTGCGGTATCAAACATTTTTTGTAGTGCTGGATATATCCGTTTATCTATAGATTCTCCATTTTTTAATTCTGTTAGATCTACTTTGTAATCATCTGGAATATAGTTCCATTTATTTACCAAAATCAAACACCATACAGTTTCATCAGAATCGACTTCCAAATCATCTGTTGAATTGATAGGAAAACCTGAATCGTTTTTACCAATAACAGAATCTTGGGTTTCAGGCTGTTTTTCTACGCCAAACGGTAAATTGTTTGAGGACAGGTTGAAAGCCAAGATTGTTATGACAAGGCAGCAGCACACAATTACAAATAAACGTATCCGTATAAATCGAGTCTTATGTTTTGTCTTTTTGTACAGCTTATACCTGTCAACATCCTCCTTGTTTGAATACTCTTTCACAGTAATCCTCCTTTCGCTTTTGGATAAATGCAGATATAAAAAGCTCCCGTTCAGTAATTATTTTACCGAACAGGAGCTGTATTAATTTTAATTTTTCGTTGTTTAATTCCTAAGAAAATCCTAAGTTTGGATTGATATTTTCGTAAGCCGATTGCGGCAAGGTAACAGTAAATACGACCGTATTGTTTTGACTTTTCGCATGAATGTTTCCACCGTGTAAGGTCACAATTTCTTTTGCTATTGCTAAACCCAAGCCAGATCCTCCTGTGTTCGAAGCTCTGGCTTCATCTATTCGATAAAACTTCTCAAAAACTGAAGCTAACTTTTCTTGCGGTATAGTCTCTCCTTGATTATGAAAAGAAATTACTACATTACCATTTTGTTCCTCCGCAGAAATCAAAATTTCAGTATTTGGATAGCTATATGCAGCCGCATTTTTTAATATATTATTAAATACTCTTGCCAATGTTCCAGAATCACCATAGACGGTAAGATTTTCATCAGCTTCAAGTATGGTAGTATTTCCATGTGCCGAGAGAATAGGTGTAAGCTCATCTGTTAACTGTACGAGCATATAATAGAGGTCTATCTCTTTTTTTTCTATTTTGATTTGTTGCAGATTATAACGTGTAATTTCAAAAAATTCATTTATCATCTTTTCTAAACGATATGCTTTATCGAGTGTTATATGAACATATTTAGCTTTCTGTTCTGTTGGCATATCAGGAGCTTCTTCTAATAAACTTAAATATCCAATTACAGATGTGAGTGGAGTTTTTATGTCATGAGCAAGGTACATAATCAAATCATTTTTTCGCTGCTCTGCTAATTGTACTTCTAATGCACGCTTTGTTAGAGTCTGTTTTACTGCATTCAATTTTTTCTCTATGGCTGACATTTCAGTCGGTAAATCGATTGTAGCAGTGTCATCTAATAATGCATCAATACCTTGATTGATTGCATTAAAATATCGGGTGAACCAGTTAAGGAAAAGTATCAAAAACACAAAAAATACTCCTGCAATTGCGATAAACCAAATCATGTTTGTATAATTACGAAATATGTGCTGATATAAATTCAGAGCACTATCATAGTCCATTCGGAAATATTTTTGAAATATCGAAACAATCCAATCTCCTCCTTTCCCATTCCAGGTTGACTTGTATAGGATAGAGATAATAATGAAAGCAATTACTACCATGCTTAACAGCTGAAGAAACATTTTTGATTTCAGCTGAGAATAGTCAGCTTTATTTTTATCCTTCAATTTTATATCCCACCCCCCATATCGTTTTAATATATTTCGGACTTTCTAACGTATCGTTCATTTTCTCTCTTAAATGGCGAATATGAACAGTAATTGTATTATTGCTCTTCGCGTAATACTCGTCCTGCCATATTTTATGAAATAATTCCTCTGCACTAACAACGTTACCTTTATTTTCTAAAAGAATACGAAGTATCGAAAATTCGGTAGGAGTAAGGGCAAGCGGCCTTTCGTCCAAGAGACACTCGTGAGTTTTAATATCCATCAGTAAACCGGAATGGACGATTACGGTATCTTCATTATCTGCAGAATGTGACGGATTATATTTTTTATATCTTCGTAGTTGTGCCTTTACCCTCGCTACCATTTCAAGAGGACGAAAAGGCTTTGTAATGTAATCATCTGCTCCTAACGTCAAGCCTGTAATTTTATCAATTTCTTCGTCTTTTGCTGTTAGCATAATGATAGGGTACGTATATTGTTCTCGAATTTTCTGACATAGTTTAAATCCGTTCATATCTGGTAGCATAACGTCCAATATTGCAAGGTCAAGTTCAGTCTTATTAATACAGGAAAGAGTATCCTTTGCTAAATAAAATTTATAAACAGTATATCCTTCATTTTTTAAATATAACTCAACTAAATCCGCAATTTCGTGTTCGTCGTCCACAATAAGTATTTTTTCAGACATAACTATAATGCTCCTTTCCTGTACATTGTAACTAACATCTTATTTTAGCAAAAATCCGTAAGCCATTTCTAATTTTTTAAATGAGATATTATTAAGATTTTCCTAAGACAATATCTTTTTGCAATTATCTTTGGGTTTTTGCCCATCCTTTCCGTATTGGTTGAATCTCTTTAAAAGGGGTAATGCCGCTGATCCTGATTTAAGCAGCGCCTTATGGACGTGTTTGTTCACTCCGTATACGTGTACAACAAAAAAGTGATTATTGTCTGCAATTACACTGACAACAATCACTCTGTTGAATTTAATCCTAATATCTTTCGGTGTTCGGATGAGCACCAATTCGTGAGACATCGGGGATTCGAACCCCGGATAACTTGATTAAAAGTCAAGTTACAAAATGCCACTTTTGCCCCATTTTATCAGTATCTTAAGGCTTTCAATGAGACACTTTTGAGACATGTTATTTTCATTACCTCATATCGCTTTCAATAGATTTACTATCAACACTAACATTCTTCTCATTATAAACAGGCGACTCATTCTCTTCATAATAACTTACAATTGACGATCTATCATCCGGCGAAGAAGATACACTTTCATCATTTTTTCCAATCTTATACCCATCCGCACAGGTATACGTCTTATCGTTATATTCATAACTCTTTTGTATTAAAACATAATAGTTATTATTATCTTCCCATACGGTAAAATCACTATTATCACGCGTTGCCCAATACTTCCCATCCTCAACATTACCACTGTCATTATAATACTTCTCACAAACTTCATGATTATATGAAATCACCTTGTCAATGACAGCACCATAGTCTGTCTTTTTACAAGCACTTAACAAAATCGCAAATAACATAATTCCAACAAATACTTTCACTCTTTTCATAAAACTTTCCCCCTCATTCAATAACTTTTTATAATTATAACACATTTAATTTCTTCCATCAAATTTTCAACAATTATTTAGATACGTATTTATGGATAACTCATAAAAAAAAGACTCCAGGCAAATTGCCTAGAGCCCTTTCTTTACTTTGCATTAACAATCATCCAGTTATCATCCTTTTCTAACACCAGATCAAATTGTGATATCTGCGTTGCCTTTGTCGTCTGATCTAAATACTCCACAGTCACCGTTGCCTTTACCTGGCTTCCATCCTTTACATAAATGGGATTGACCAGTTCTGAAAATACATAGCTGTCACAGTCTACAGGTTTTAAGGTTTCATCTTTGATATAGTAAGCCAGTTCCTTTTCTCCGGCCGTTGGGTATAAGGTAAAAAATGTCTCTAAGAAATCCGTGATTTCTTCTTTTTCATTTGCATCCACACTTCCATCAACTGCAATACTCTCCGGTGCATAGGAAGATTTTCCAACGGTTGCGGTAATCGTTGGATTCTGAATAATCACCAGATTATTTTCTTCATCCTGATAAACAATAACGGTATAAAAACTTCTGCTGGTAGTTGCATCCTCTCCCTCTGTAATCCGCTGTGTGACAGAATAAGTTACCTTCACTTCCTGATCGGTTGTCTGTTCCACGTTCCAGATCTGCACATTCTCCACTTTGGAATTCGTTGGTATATCACTGCGGATCGTATCTGCATCCAGAGCTGTAAGATCATCTGTCAAATAATTCCCAATGGCAACCGCCCTTTTCTCAATGGAATCTTTATCATTGTTCCAGGTGTAATATGTTTCTGCAAAATTCTTCACAAAGTTTTCTACTGCATTGGTATCAACCAGCTTTTCTTTTATAACTTCTTTTTCGTGTACGGTATGTACATTTACTGCGGTAAAATTCTTATAAATTCCAAAGCAGATGCTTAAGACTAAAAGCACCCACATCACACGGACAGATCTCCGGTGTACCCCTACCTTCATGACCGGAAGTGTTTCTGGCTTTTTCCTCTCCTTAAGATGCTTTTTGATGTTTTCAAACAAGTCCTTGATTTTTTCTTTTAATATTTTCCACTGCATATTTTCCTTCCTTTCTACTGAATAATTCTTCCTGCACTGACAAGATGATCCTGCCAGTATGTACTTGTTAAATCGGTATAGCCGATTGGATTGCCCGCATGATACATCTGGTTATTCCCTACATAGATTCCCACATGTGTAATATACGTCCCGGCATCATAGGTCCCGGTAAAAAAGATCAGATCCCCTGGCTTTGCATCGGTAAGCGGGATATGCTGCGTTGCATCATATTGTTCTTGCGCTGTACGTGGCAGGATAACCCCAGCCTTACCATAGCACCACTGCGTCAGGCCGGAGCAATCAAACGATGTTTCCGGCTTATAACCGCCATACACATATTTCCAACCCTGATACTTCAACGCTTCATCAAATACCGCCTGCACCGTTTCATCATCAAAGGCGGTAACATATAGATACTGTGATACTAGCTGCACATAGAACATATTTCCATAGTCGTATCGCCAGCCGCCATTCGTTTGTATTGCAAGCGGCAGGCTATAAGTCACTTTCTTTCCATTTGCTTTCTTCTCTGCAAACGACTGCGCAAGATCAAACGTATAAGCCCCACTGTCTCCATTTTCTGCCACATAATCAATGAACTTCCCTCCAAAGTTATACGCCTGGATCACGGTGTTTTTATCACACCCTAGTTGTTCTGCGCTTGCAAGTAAACCGGCATAATAAGAGCATCCTTGCCGGATGGATTCCTCCGGACTCAGACTATTCTTCGGAAGTCCCAATGATTCCGAACACTGCATAACATCACTTCCAATGCCGCCAGATTCCACTTGCATTATCGCAAGTAGCTCATTTACATGATCTTCAATACCACATTCCATCGCGGCTTGTTCCACAAATGACTGATAGGAAAGTACCTCCGAAGAAAGATTCAGTCCAACAGAACCGGAAGGCGATTCACTTCCGGTTTCTTCCTCTTCCGAAGTAAGCACAACAAGAAAAATCATGATAAACAAAGAGAATACGAACAATCCACCAACCAATATCATCCGCTTCATGTCGTATTCCTTCTTTCCCTATTTGTATGTACATCCTGTTTTCTTTCCTCTTTGAAACTTTTCTTCATTTGCGGTACGTTTCTTCTTTCAAAAGATTGAAGTGTCGGTGTTCTTCGCGTCACATACAGTTTTCCTTCCGTCGATCGGTTCAGGTCGGCTTTTTTCTGTTTTTCCCTGTTCTTTAATCCCTCACGGTAAGCGTTTACATCTTCGTTATAATCTGCCTTAGAAAACATGGTTTTCTTTTTCTTTCTGATTCCAGCTTCTAGATGTTCTTTTTCCGACTGCATTTTTACATGTTTACGCCCCGGTTCAGTTTTAGGTCCTGTATCTTTCATCTGTTCCCTGGCTTTCCGGTTCTTCTGATACATTTTTAGATCTTCGTTATAATCAGGTTTGCGGAAAGGTTTATACGAAGTATCTTTTCGATCCGGTCTTTCTTTCCGATCAGCTTCATTTTCTGTACGTCCCGCCCCCATAACCTTAGAAAGTGTCGCGCGCTTTTGCGCCATCCTTGATTGATACTTTTCCATTTTTGCTGTCCGGTTCTCTTTCTGACTTTCCCATTCGTCCTTCGTACTATTTTTCAGATCCGATGCATTTTTATATACAGCATATGCCGCATTCACCGGTGCATCTTTGATCTGTTTTCCCATATGCCCCACCTTACGAGCTGCACTACCTGGTACATTTGCCACTTTCGCCGCAGTACGTCCAACCCGTTCTCCAAGACTTGCCGGTTCTTGCTTCGACGTTTGCTGCGACATTGCAGATATCCTTCTTTGCCCCCCGCTACGTGAATTAGATCCGACCGACTGTTTTACAAGACGTTTGATATCCCTTGCCTTACGGTGCATATACATATTCGGACGCATGAGCATCCGATGTCCTAAGCCCTGCGCATCATTCGCAGAAAAACTGAACAGTCCCATCAAATCCCCAAGTTTATAATAAATTCCCGCATAAACGACGATTTGCAGAAAAGCAATCATAGCAAATGAATACGTATTCGAGAGACTATAAAGCATACTGGAAATCGAAAAGGCAACTGTAATAATTAGTGTGATCCCTACCCTTGTCATAATTGTATTAAACAACTTGATCACACCCTGTTTCCACTTACCTTCCTGCCCTGGTAGCATCGAAATCAAAAAACTGACCGGAAGGAACATGGCAAAGACAATGAACAAGATCTGTGATAATAACATTAAGCCAGTCAGCATAAACACGAAAAACGAGATCCCAATATTAAAAAAGAATATGAAAAGCACCATAAAAAAACGATTTCCTACCCCGCCAGTAGAAAGATTAGTGTTATTGTTATCTTCAATATCCGTTTTTACCGCATCTTCCCTATCCTCTCCGTTATTCGTCCCAGGATTGACAGATAATAGACTGTTTACTCGATCCGTTCCAATCGCATTAACATCCGTTGTTCCATATTGTAGTAGGAGCCAGGGTTGTTTGATCTGAATTGCGAACAGATTATTACGAAGCTGATCCACACTATTTGTTTCTGCTTCATTGTCTGTCTCTTCCGTTCCACTTGCGGGCACTACCAATTTACTTCCAACATCCAGCGCACCGGTACTTAAATCCGTGGAAAACCCGTTAATCATATCAATATAGCCTGGCGCATAGGCAATCAGCCCAGCGGAAGCTACAAAGATTACAACAAGATTTAAAATCGCATGAATGGCTTTGCTTGTTTCACGCTTCACCATTCCCGTATAGGCCGCATAACCGCCAACAATCAAAATAATCAGTTTCACGGTCTTTAAATAAAACCCATCCGCAGAGAATCCAGCAGGAGAAACGCCCGCAAGAATCTGGATATTCGTCCCGATGGCATTCGACATATCACCAATAAAATCGAGATTATAAGCTTCCTGAATAACTGATCCAGTGAAACTAGAAATATTACAACCTAACATCCAAATAGCGTTTGTAATGATATATAAACCATACATCACCGATTTTCCGATTCCACTCTTCCAATTCCACGGAAGCCATGCCCAGGAATTATCCACGTAAAAATCTAATTGATAATTTTGTATGGAATATTGTGAGTAAAGGTTCTGTACATTAATGGTATCATCAATCAGCCCCGCAGCTTGCGCAACGGTTCCAAATAAAAAAAGCGCAAGTAGGATTCCCACAAGCACCAAAAGGATTACAAGAATAATCCGAATTATTTTTTTCTTTTTCATTCCGATACCTCACTCTTTTCCGGCGGCCTGGTATCAAATCCGTGATAAAATTCAGCAAAGATCGGATCAACCTGAATCACACCAGAACGTCCGTACAGATCCTGCATTAAGCATTGTCCATTCTCTAAATTCCTTAGACAGTTCTGGTTCCCTTCATCCTCCTTATCCAGACCAAAAAATTCCAGTGTCTTTTTAATTTCCACAATATCCGTACTTCGAAATGCAAACTTAAGTCCGATATTATTCTTCATCTTTTCATCCTGTAGATCATCTGTATTCTGTGTTACAAAATACACACCGGCATTCATGGCACGACCGGCACGCACCAGTTTGTTTGATAAGACTTTTCCCTGTGCAACTTGCAAAAACGCCCAGGCTTCGTCCAGATCTACAACCTTAAAAATGCCACGGTCAGAATGGATAAAGTCAAGGGAAAAGGTACTGATCACAATTAGCATTGCTACAGAGAGCAGCTCCATTGTGGTATATGCTTCAAACTCTGTTTCCTTATCCGGCAAGACCAGATCTGCCACCTGGATAATGTTTAACTGTTTTTCAATGCTGATGGACTGTTCCACCGTTCCATCGGAAAATAATAAATGCGCAAAATCATAATCGGTAAAACTTTCAATGTGATCTGCAATATTTTCCGCAAGCGGGTTTTCATCCTTTCGTAGTTCTTCAATTACACAAAGCAGCCCACGTTTTTCACTCTTTGTTACTTCACGCACAGCTTTACGCAGCACAGGAAACTTTTCTCCATCACGGCCAGATATCCCGGTTAAAAATGTCAGGATATCCAAAGCAAGACTTTCCGCGTCTTTTTCATTCTCCATGATTACATATGGATCAAGTAATCCCCGGTTCTTTTCTTCACTCGTAAGATTTACAATATTGATTTCTTCCTCAATATAGGGGAAATCATCTTTCCAGTTTCCGCGCTCTGACTTCGGATCTACAATAATCACCTTTGCACCGAATAAAACCGCAAGAAAACAGATCAGATTATTCAGAAACGATTTTCCACCGCCTAATGCTCCAATAAAGGCCATTGCTAAGGCGTTCGTGATTGACCCCTTCACACCCTGTGCCGGAAGATCCGGGCGAAGATACACATTTTTTCCAGTCTCAAGATTCACACCGATATATATTCCATGTTTTTCCCCCAACATCTGGGATGCACCAAAGCCAAGAGCCGCCAAGAAGTCAGATGTTACATGCTGGATATAATCATTAATGTATCGCTTACTGGCAGGAAGAAATTCACCATGTAATCCAAGCATATCCCCAAACGGCCGCACGAGCTGCACCATACGATCATCATAAAAATCACGAACTTCTTCACATCTGCGTTTCAAATCTTCCAGATCATCCGCCCACACTCGGATCACATAGCTCAACTTATACATCGCTTCTTTTGTCTGGCTCAATTCGGCTTCCAGCTCACCAACTGCGTCAAGTGCTTCCACGACCTGATCACTGCTTTCATTGTCAGACTGGTACGCATGATCATCCAGATCCTTTAATTCTTTTTTCTTATTCCTTACCGTGGTCAACGCCTTCTTGTTGTTTACGATTTCGACATTCATACTGGTATCAATGGGAAAATTGAAATGCCGCTGCTGATCATAAAAGATTTCAGATGATGGGAAGTCCAGCTCTCCAATAATACTGTTAATCGTAAAATACGTGACATACGTCTTTTTATCCTCACGATCAATTTCAAGGTACTTCTGATGTTCGTTAATCAGACACCGCGTTAATTTGATCAGATCATACCGCTTGATCAACGTTTTCTTATCTAACTTGATATAAGGCAGCGGGTATTCATAATCTTCATACGGCACACCAGCTTGACCAAAGACGTGTTCAATCAGATAGCCGAAATCATCTTTACTTAACCGGCGCACTTTGAAACGTTTGGAAATCTTATTCCGCAGCAATTTTTCCATTTTTGTAAAACGCTGCACCTCTTCATTGCTCATAGAAACAAAATCTCCCATGAGGGTATGATTTATTTCCTGAATGAACTCCTGAAAAGTCAGAAACAGCGTCTTTTTAATGTTTTCCAGACTGATTTCCTGATCCGTTACCATCAACTTGAATCCCAGAAAAAAGCGGTAATCAATCTGATTATCTCCTTCTGGGGAAGACACCAGATAATCCGTCTGATTATCAATCAGATCCCATGCTTTTTGTTTCAGCTTTCCTTTTACATCTTTCTTTGACTGTTCCTGCACCGCCCGGATGGAGCTTTCCGTCGCGATCTGTAACGCATGGATCTTTCCCTCCCGATTTTGCGTGACCAGTTGCCGAAAGGAATCATGCAGCTGCATTTTCTGTTCAGAAGATAAAAAGGAATAATTATAAGGAATTAGTTCATAGTAGGCAAAGCACTCTCCATCATGATTAAACACAAGATTATCTTCAATATATTTAATTGGGAACATACATTTCACTCCTTACTACGGTCACCGCTTCCGTTATTTTTATTTTTTTCAGTTTCACCGGCTTTCCGGCATATGTAACCTTCGGCCGGCACAGATAAGCAATCGCTGACCGCAAAAAACCATCTGGACGTTTGCCGTCAAATGTTTTCTGCGACATAAACCACGTAATACCAGCCGGAATGCAAAGGTACTTCAACAATACATTATCCGTAAAAGACAACGGCGGAACATGCTGCAAGAACATCACACAAAGAAAAGTACCAACAAACCATGCTATCTGTGTTAAGGTGACCGGAAACGGCAGATTAATATCACTAATTGCATAAATCACTTTTTCCACGTTCCAGATACCAGTATAACTTCTAATCTTTTTCATATTTTTCCTTTCTGTTGCGACGTCGCAACTTTATAAAATAACGGCTCATATCTTTCGATACAAGCCGCACGATTCTAAAATTTCTATTCTGTTTTCTTTTCCTTACTTACCACACTTGATGCATCGTTTCTGCTTTTATTTTTATGTTTCCGAATCACCTGAATCCAGTGAACCACAAGCGCAGCATCCATGATCCAGAACGGCAAATTAGCAATATTACCACCGATAGAAAACCATCTTAAAGTAAAAAACCATGCCGTAGAACAAATACTGATTGCCACGGCAAGCAATTTGCGCTTTTGGTAACCTTTTAAAATATAGAGCCAGAAACAAAATAACGCTCCTGTATAAAACAGAAAAATCAACGCCACAACCGCAATCGCGATCCAATTATATTCCATACATTCCCTTTCTGTTGCGATGTCGCAACGAAAAATGACAGTCCTTTTCGAACTGTCATATCATCCAGAAACATGATTAACCCTCATAGGAATAAATTCCATGATTGGTAGAAAGATATCGTCCTGTATGATCCAGATAATCACCGTATGCCTTACAATCAATATGCCCGGAACCGTCTTTTGGTACAGACTCAGGTACATCATCACTCATATTTTCATAACGGTAACTTGCTACATCTTCCATCGTTTCACATCCTGGATAAGAACGGATATGATCTTTCTGTGATACCAATTCTTCAAGACTAGTGAACCACACGGACTGTATTGTACGGATTTCAGGTTCAATCGGCGTATCTGCCAATTCACACACCAGATCATACAGATGATTGACTTCATCCAGTGTGGCCGTTTCCGAAAAACTAAACGGCAGCTCCGAATTATCCCAGATCTCAATTTCTTCCAGGCTGTTTTCCATTTCAAGCTGTTCTCTTAAATCTTCTTCATTTACTGGAAGCACAAACCACATACCAGCAGCTTCCCCATTCCGTTTCTTAATATAAACACGCATTTCTTTCATACATGCCCCTTTCCGCTGTTTCTAACAGCTTTCTATTTAAGCAATTCCAAAGACTTTTTTTCCAATTTCTAACAAAACATCTTTAAAGCCGCTCGTGCTAAATACCATCACGACAACAAACACAGCTACGATAACAAATCCAATTAGTTTTGTCATTTCCCGTTTCATAATAAGATACACACCAAAAATGGCAATCCCAGCTAATACCAACGGCTGTAAATTTGTCTGTAACCAGGTCAAAAAATTCTGTCCAAAATTCATACTTATTTCCTCCTTCTATCCCATATTTCATAGTTTCAATTACATGCAACATCTGATCCGATATACTCTTTTTAAGAAACGTTTCCATTCCTTACTTTTTCACGTACAATTGTGATCAAGGAGCGAATCAGCGATCTGACTGTCTTTTCGTTATTGCCGCAGCAATCATCGTGACAACGGACAAATGCCGCTCACAGAACCAGTGGCGGATCTCCGCGCGTTTTTCAGACAATGGCAACCCGTTACATATTGGCGCGCCGTCCGATCTTACGTTTAATAGCATCACTCGATCATAATAATATCTGCAATATCAGCAAGTTCCTGTTCAATCATTTTCTCCTGACGGGCATTGAGTTCCGTATTATTTAACATGTTACCGATAATGTTTGTATTCTTTGCTTCATCCAGCATCATAAGTGCCTTAAATGTCGGCGCGACCTGATGTGAAACCCACCGATAAGTCCGGTCAATCGTATACGGTTCTGGTGCAGTAGTAAGTTTCAATTTACGATCTTCCATCGAAACGAACGACTTCCAGCTTTCTGTCATTTCCCATTCGCTGCGCCGTTTCCCTGGCTTCGCTTTTACAAACCGGACATACCGGTTGATGATTGCAAAAGCTGTCCTTCCTGCATCCTGATAGGTAATCAGATCTTCTATGGCATGTTCCGCACGCTCATTTTTCAAGCGGATCTCAAAACGATTCTTTGTCTCTGTCTCTTTCATCGGGATTCCATTTTTTACATACTGTTCATAGTCCTTCGCATAAACACAAAAGTAAACTTCACTTTTCATGGAACCGATATAAAGGCCGTTTGCCATTTCCGTTTGGTTATCTTCTTCAATACTGGTCAGTTCGCCATTCTGATAACCTTTAAAACTCCGAAATACAGAGATACATTCTCGCTTTGCACATTTATGGATCAGCTCTCCAATGTCGATCATTCCAACACGGTCATTGATTGCAAGATCAATTCGCTTGAATATCCCGCCCGCTTTCTTTACCAGCTTTAAAAAATCAAACCAGCTTCTGTTTTGTGCAGCCAAATACCGCTCAAACTGTCTGCATCCTTTACCCTTTAATTCCAACAGAACACCTTTTTTGATATCTGGCGAAAACATCACGGAAATATCTCCAAGCACACACTGTTCCGCATAACCATAAAAGGCATGTTCTTCATGCAGCATGTAACCGATCTTGACACGCAATAGTTTTTGTATCACCCACTTCACATCCGTTGTAGGGAATCGGATGCGGACATAATCAAACAAGATTTCCAATGGATCTTCCGGTGATAAAGAACGGATGCACGCATCCAGTTTACACAAGACCTCCTGCGAAGCTCTCTTTTTGCCGTTCAATATATTATTTAAGTATACTCTTGTAATGCCTGCCCGCTCTGCAAGAAGCTGCTGCGATACTCCATAGACCGCCCGCTTTTCTTTTAGATCACAGATCATTTCCTCATATTCCATCGTGCCCCCTGTCCGGTGTAAACCAGAGTAATTTCTAGTTTACACGCTCCATTTCCTTTTCTTTTTGGGATATCGTCCTGCTTTGCAACAGGAATCCCATCATAATTACAGCATTTCTGCTATGTGTAAACTGTTTCTGTTTTCAGTTTACACATGTGATTTCTACACTTTACTGGATTTCCGGTACTTCCCGGAATCAGGAATCAGTTATTAGGTGTAAATGTGCCCCCCTGATAGATACCGGGGGCTCAAGGCAAGCGCGGCTTCGCCACGCCTGCCACGTTCCGGCTTTCGGCTTCCGCTCCGCACGCCGCGCCGGAAGTGGCAGCGGCAAATATTTATTCCATTCCCCAATAGTGGACAAAAAGCGTATTATCTTCCGTGGAAAATGTATTGCATAACCAGAATCAATACATCCCTGTATATCTGATGTACGGTCTGCTGTATCTTGAAAGCACATACGAAAAATAGAATCTCTCCGTATCTCCGCTTTCGCTATACTGCGGTTTTAACACATGCACAATATCAATGTCCCCGGCGGTCTTTAGCCATTCATCCGCATATTGCCTTAAAAAATCCTCTGACCACGGCGATTCCGGCGTTATGCCACGGCGAAAACATTCATTGTGACTCAGGCTCTTTTCCTTAAAGTCTTTGACGTAATAGTCATACCCCATCACCTGCACATTCCTCTTCTCCTTTCTTCTCTTCTTTTCTTTAACCTAATCGTGTCCCATATAACGCATAAAAGGAAGTGTTCCATCTGGACAACACTTCCTTACTTCATCTTCGTTCTCTGCTTCAAAACAAAACCAATGACTCTTTTTATCTTTTGAATTCCTTGCAAGCAAATCAAAATACCAGCAGTACACTTCGGGATGATTTTCCATTTCCTTCACTTTTTCTTCTATTTCACTTTCCGTAAGTGGAGGAAGCAATAATGAAAAGCTATGAAAGTCATTGACATATTCGTCATACCCCATGATCCGGATCATTCTCCTGATTCCCTCCTTTCGATTCCAGCTTCATTTCTATGACCTGTTCCGCCACAGGATGGCATAACTGATCAATTGATTTCAGAAAATCATGCCCTGGTGGAACAAGTGGTGTGTAAAATTCACTGATTACGCTCTTTCCGGTATCCACATAACCCCTTCCCTTGATCTGCTTAAGAAAGAAATTCTTATTTGTCTCACCGAACATCATATTATAGCCAAGCTCCGAAGTCCGACCAAGGGCTACACGGAAATTAAACTGATCTCGCATTCCATCTTCAAAATATTTTGCGTCTGGACGCTGACACGCAAGGATTAAAAAGAATCCCGTCTGACGGCCAAGCATGACTATTTTTTTCAAATAATTTATGACCTCACCATTTTCCTTGTTTCCAAGCATAGCCATAAACGCGACATATTCATCAAAAATCAGAAAGTGTGGGGGAAGCCCAAGAGCTGCATAATTTTTTCCGGGTTCATATCCGTCCATTTTCTTCATTTCTACGCTTCGCTCCATCATGTTTTCATAGAACCGTTTTACACAGTCAATTATATCCTCTTTCTTGCTGTAAACATCTGGCAACACAGCGGCCAGATCAGCCAGATCAAGATTTTTCGGATCAAGAATAAATAAAACTGCATTTGTCCGTAATAATGCTTCAATCAAGACCATGATAAAATACGTTTTACCGCCGCCGGTGCCGCCAGAAATCAGCATATGCGGCAAAGCATCATATTCCCACCACACATTCTGCATTAAGCGCAATGCTCCATGATTTGCTTCCACCTCTTCAATGGTGATCCGGTTCGCCACCATGTCATAAAGCATGGTGTAGGCTAGATAAGATCCCAAAAAGTTCTCACACAATTCTTTTGCTGTCAGCTCACAGAACAGGCCGGGTTCCATCTTTGTTTCAAGATTCTGCAACTGCTCTTGGTACTTTCCCATAGAGACTTCGACCTCAATGCGCAGCTCCCCATTCTTCATTTTGTAATAAATCTTAGGAAACCAGCGGATCACTTCTTTCTTCCTCTTTGGCATATCTTTTAGAAGTCCGCTATCCTCTTTTACTTCCACTTCGTACCATCCATTTTCTAAGATCATCCTTGCAAGTTTCTGTCTGTGAATCCGCTGTTTCATTGCCTGCCCCCGATACTTTACATAAAGGAAAGCAATCAGAAAATAAACGACCAGGGAAACAAAAATACTAACAAAAAAATAAGGGGTAATATGAATACCCCTTATCATTGATAGACTCAGATGTTTCCAATCCGTCCGCAAAAGCTTTCCTGCATAAAAGCACAGCATAACAGCGGTGAATATTCCTAAAAAGGAAAACCATACAAAGTAGGAAACCAGATTTTTATTCCACGGCCGGATTCTCCTTCCCCTTCGCCAGAATAAATTCATATTTACTTCCTCCTTACATCCTTCGGATGCTGACGCACTTCACAATGACTACGCTGCGCTAACGCTCATTGTTCCGTTTGTCTTACAATGTTACTTCGTATCTTTTCCTTTTTCATCATTCAGCTTCACACCAGATTCTTTTACAGGCTGGGAAAAAGAAGCTTTCTTTAAGACAATATCTTTTGCTTTTACATACCAGTCTACATCCGCACCGCGATAAGTCGCATTTGCAACAGTATCAATCATTGGCTCCACCAACTCAACCTCTGCCATATAGTCAAATTCCTTCTCCGGAACATCCCCCGGAATGCTGACCTGGATCATCATACCGGCTTCCTTTGACATAAGATCATAAGTCCTTTCCTTGATCACGGTTGTCTGTTTCCCGTCGCCATCCACTTCGTAACGCGCACGGCGCATTGCCGAAAACTTTACTTCCCCGAATGTTGCTTTTTCATCTACCACAATTCCTTCTGCTAATCTCATAAAATTTTCCTCCACTTTCTTTACTGAATTTTTTCAATATCATCTGCAAGTAACATGTAATCCGAATATCCCGTATCTCCGGCTTTTTTGCCTTCTACGATCAGGCGCGGATTTACCAGCTTCACTTCATCCATGTAAGACAATTCGTGCTCTGCCACATTTCCAACAATTTTTACAATAATATCATCCGCACGCTGACGGCTGGAAAACAGATGATATTCTCTTGCTGTTATTTTTGTATTTCCGTTATTACGTCTTGTTTCAACTTCTCCCTCTCCTGCATAAAGCAGCTTGCCAAATGTTCCATCCATTTTCGGTACTACGCGTCTAATTTTCATATTTGTCTTTCTCCTTTTTCTTTGAATTATTTTTAATAAGTAATCTATGATGATGGGAATATCCCATTCTTTTTCCCCCTCCCTTATTCCCTTATTTCTGATTTTAGGTAAACAAAAACAGGATCACTCCTGTTTGCTTACGTATAGCTCTATTCATTACTTTTCGCAATACCTCCATGTAATACAGCAGTCTTCCATATTCTGCGGTCTTTATCTAAAGCCCGTAATACATATTTTAAAATTGTACTTATTACAATCAGATCCACAATACACCAGAAGTTTCCATCTATGCCCGCTGTACATATCCAATGCGTTAATTCTGGTACCGCGTACATAACAACCATTACCACAGCAGCCGCTGCCATTTCAGAAAACATCTGCCGCCACCTGCCACATGTTATCGCTTCAAGTATTGGTGCCATTAACTTAATTACAACGAACAAATATCCGATTGCCCAAAAAAACTCACGAATTTCCACTTCTGAATACACTGACACTGGCACGTTCCCACTCAAGTAACTGACATAAAACATACCTATTGCCACAAATATACAGGCAATATAACTCCAAAATCCAGTTGCAATATTTCCTAAAAACTCTACTATTACAATAGCAATTTTTCTTTTCATTTGATCTCCTTTCCGTTTTACCTCTAAACAATTTCTCTTCTGACAATGCAGTCATACAGTTGATTGGCTTCTTCAATACTAATATGTTCATCCAATTCGAACGGCAGCGACCACTCTCCAATCCAAAAGGACTGTTCCGGTAATATCTCTGCCTTTTCACGAATCGTTTCTTCCATTAATGGGAAACAAAACCACCGTCCAAGATTTTCCCCTTTTTCACACCAAATAATAAAAGCGCAGTAAGGAAGATCTGCACCTTTTTCATACGGTTTCTTTCTTCTCATGTTTCATTCCTCCCTTTCTCCGGCTTCTGGAACTGAAATGTTTCTAATTCATCCAAACGCTGAATATCCAGCACCGCACCATCTTTCATATAATCCAGATACTTTTCATCCTGATAAAGAAAAATTCTAATACGCACGTTCTTTTCTCCTATCCAGGAAACATCTGCAATAATGCGGCCATATCGTAAAAGATTCTTATGCATATCCTCTTTTTCATCTAATTCCTTTTCTTCCACACACACAAGTTCGTCTGGAACATCCGGGAAAATAGTTGCTTGACGAAATTCAGTAACAACCTTTTTCGGTTTTTCCGGTTCTGGCGGTTTTAAATCTTCTAATTCTTCCAACAGACTTTCCAGTTTCTTTCGACAAACTAAAAATTCGTTTAAATATTTTTCTCGGTACATATACCGTTTTAACTTGATCAAACGATCACGCTTGATCAACTTTTCTAATACTACCGGTTCATAGATATTTGCATCTATTTTTAATTTTGTCCGCTGTTCAATGCTTACCTTTGCACTGTTCTTTACAAGATACTGATAATTTTCATCTTCTCGAAACACTTTCAATGTTTCTTTTGCATTCTCCAGGATTTCATCCCCATGAACCATGTATAATTCTGACACGAAAGAAGGAACTTCACGCTCACTATAAGCGCGAAATCTTTCTGATACATAGTCTCCAATCTTTTCCTTAACTGCAATGATCTGATCTCTAATCACATTCAGTTCATGACCATCGGTCCAGATCGGGCTTGTGCTTCCCTTTTCTGCTATACGATCATACTTCATAAAAAGAGCAGCTAGTTGCAACGAATCTGCTTCTAACTGCTTTAAAATATCACTCATATGTAATTTTTCACCAGACTTTCCTATTCTCGAACTGCCAAGAACTGATTATAAAATCCCTTCCAGACGTTCTCTTGATCAAAGTTTTCATACCCGTTTCTGTCAATATACGCTTTCATTTCCAAAATATCTTCATGAGAGAACTGATAAGTTTGTTCGGGCGTTTCATTTTCCTGATTTAAAAGAGCCTTTTTCAATTCTTCGTGATATTCTGGATCAGTCGTCCAGATCGAATCAGGACTTAAACCGCCCTCTTCATAACTCTTGTTGAAATACTTCCAATCGATAGAACGGATCGTCTTTTCTTCCACCGTTTTGGCTTCTGTGCTATAGATATGTACCGTCACAGGCTCCGAATAGGTATTCCCGTAGCTGTCCGTAGCAAGATACGTAATAATCACTTCTGCATCCCCGGTTAAGCTTGTAAAGCTGCCAGACTGATAATCTGATATTGTCAGACTTCCAGCAATTCCTTTTTGCTTCGCCTGATCTGCTGTCCGGTTCTCTAAGGTTACATCCTCTTTATCTGTTCCGGTTGCGGTGTTAAGAAGTTCCGCTTCGGTGATTTTTCCGGCTACGGCATAGGCAAGTGTAAAGTAGCGGTCTGATGCTGTAATCTGCGGACAGTCGTCCCAGATCGCATACAGCGTAACAGTCGTTTCCGGTTGATTCGTCAGATCTGTTATACTGGTCTGATCTAGATAATCTGCTGATACCGCATCCTTATTTGTATTCCAGCCTTTAAATCCGCTTTGCCCTTGATCCGTAGTTCTTGTAAAGCCATTTGCCGGAAGCTGCGTTCCTATTCCAACCGTAGCCGCCAAATCCTTCATGCTGCCAGCTGTAGCACCATTACCATCAAAATGGATCGTATAATTTTTTGCTTTCCATTGCGCATACAGTGTAACGGTTGCAGCATTGGCCGTGGTCAGATTTTTCACGGATTGCGCAGCACTATACGACGTTCCGCTTCCATCCGCTTTTGTATTCCAGCCTGTGAACTCATAACCGCTTTTTACAAAAGCATTATTGCTAATGGTAATCGCCGTATTATAAGTTGCTGTTTGTGATGCCACAGAGCCGGCCGTTGCCCCGTTGCCGTTATAGGCTATTGTATAGGTATTGATTTTCCAGTTTGCATACAACACCATCGACAAATCGGTTTTCGTAGCAAGCGTAGAAAAATATTCCGTTGGATCATAATCAACTGCCTGATCAAACGTGGTACCGCTCCCATCCGTTTTCGTGTTCCATTCTTTTCCAGTTTCAATGTGGTACCCGGTCTTTGATAAATTCGGCGTTTTCGGACTTATCAAATCACTGGCAGAGCTGGTGTATTTTACGGTCTTTGTCGTTGTCTCATAGGTTCCATTTTCACTGGTACTGCTCTGAACAATACTAGATGCAAGCTTATAATACTTACTGCCACTCTGATGCGGTGCATCCGTGATTGTTCCACCGTTTGCATGGTAAGTGATTGTTCCAGCATTTATTTCCCACTGCGCATATAACGTGACCGTCCCGTTATCATTTGTAGTCAGGTTCTTAACACTTTTACTTGCATCATACGAAGTTCCACTACCATTCGCTTTGGTATTCCATCCGGCAAACGTATAGCCGGCACGAACAAATTTGTTTGCTCTGGTCGTAAACGATTCATCATAGGTGCAGCTCTGCTTTGTCACACTTCCGCTGTCTTCGCCGTTGCCATCATATTTGACTGTATAATCATTGGCAACGAACTGATACAAAGTATAGGAATAGCTATAAGCCGCATCATGTACCTCTGGATATCCAGAATCTCCATTCGTTGTTCCTAGCCAATAATGAGCACTTCCCACCAAAAACCACTTGTCGATGTCCTTTGCATACCCAAAATGCAAAATATAATAAGCATAACCAGCCCATCCATTATTTGCATCCACGTAAGGACTAGAAAGTATATATTCTCTGCCATCATCCAAAACTAATACAAGCCGTTTATGCGTCACCGTATCATTGATGCCACCAGCAGTATAATCTTCAACACGAGTGGATATTTCCATTTTGGTTTCATTTATTATATTATTTTTGTCTTTTAATTCCTGTACTGTCGGATTTAAACCAGACCAACTACAAGAAATATCCACTGCTTCTTCTGGTTTTAGAGTACCTGTTTTTTCACCTTTTACCTCCAGATGATACCCGGTTTTTGTTGCATCCGGATTTAGAACCGTCTCTGCAGCTTTTGCGACAGATGGAGAAAGAAAAACGGTGCATAGCAAAAGTGCCAGCACCGTAACAATCTGTTTCTTCCCGATTCTTATTCTATTTTTTTCCAATTAGATATCTCCTCTCATTCTTTTTGCGACATCGCAACTTTTTATCTACCGTAGGCAAATCCATAAACACCGTCACTTGTTCCGGTAAAGGTCGAAACAAAATATCTAGTATAGTCAATGCTTCCTGCAAACTGAATTCCATAATCGTATTCACTGGTAGAATATTTCATCAATGTCCATGATTTGACTTTTGGAAACTGCTCTTTCAATACCGCCAGAGTTTCCTTTTTTGTGCACGTTCCATCCAGCCAAGAACCAATAATAAGATCCAAATCAGCATAACTATATCCATTCCAACTATAGAACCATTTATTATCCTTGCTTCCATATCTCGTTGTCGACGTAGTAGACGCATCGGAAAAACTACCATAAATGTTCTTTCCGTTCACTGTCCTATAAGCGCGAACCTTATATTTATAGGTATGCCACTTTGCAATATTTTTCGGTTTATAGCTTACGCTTTTTGTATCACTGACTTTGACATATTTGTCTATGCCATTATCATACATATAAACCTGATATCCAGTCGCACCACTGACTTTATTCCATTTTAACGTGATCGCTGCATAATAGGAAGATCCGCCATAATCTGAAAGATACTTAATAGTATTCTGTGTCAAAGAAGCGATTGTGACCTTTGCTGGCTTCGTTACGGCGGTATAAGTTGTCGCACCGCTGTAGACTTTCTTTCCGTTTACAATCTTATACGTTCGGATCTGATACTTATAAGACTTACCAGCAGTCAGTTTCTTTGCGGTATAGGACGTACCTGTCTTTTTCACCGTAGCCTGTTTCACATACTTCTTTTTCGCCGAATCATAGCGATAAACCACATAACCGCTGATGTCCGTTGTCTTTTTCCACTTAAGAGTTACGCTGCTTGTCGTTGCAGCCTTTGTTGAGATTCCGGTTACCTTTGCAACAATTGTAGAAGCCTTAATGACAACACCTTTCGCCTTGATGTTCTCCGGGTTAAATGCCTGAACCAAGAACTTATACTGCGTACCAGATTTCAGGCTTTTTGCGGTATAATAATTCTTTGTAGCAATGCCTAATTTCTTATAGGTCTTTTTCTTTGTATCATACTGATAGACCAGATAGTGGATTGTACTGTCCTGTGCTTTCCATGTCAGAGTAATTGTATTTGCTTTCCGAACCGAAGCCTTTACTTTTGTTACTGGCACCGGAGCAACTGCAACTTTCTGCGTTTCCGATTCTACTTCGGATGCCTGTTCTGTTTCAGTGGGAACCGCCTGTTCTGTTGTAGGTATTACGTCCTGATCCGATCCAGTCGCAGCTACTTCATCCATTCCAACCACCTTTTCCACAGTGTCAGATTCCGTACTGGATTCTGTCACAACTTCTGTGTCTGCCTGTGTTGCATACGCCGAAAGTGTAAAACTGCTCATTGCGATCATTCCTGCTAACATCCATACAACTGTTTTTTTCATAACGATTTCCCTCCTGATATCCTCTTCAAGTTACTTTTATTATACCACATTTTCCCTGAAATGTCTTGATTTTCCGGCATTTTTTAAGATTCTATCACGATATTTTTTGTTGCTTTCACCGTTCCATCGGCACCGTTTGGATAAATAAAATGTTCCTCAACCTCAACAGATAAAAGCCCTTTTTCTTCATCAAATGTCATACTGTTTACGGTTAAAGAAGAGTCACTTTCTATCTTCACAACAAGCCTGACAATGAAATCCGTTTGAAACTCTTCTTTACTAATTCCAGTGTCAGAATCTTTCAGCTCCTTTATAGTCTGCTCCGCAGCGGTATCAATCATACGGTCAAGTTCATTTTGTCGGACGCTTCTACTCTCTATCGACAGTTCACAACTCAACAAGAGCAGAAACACCATCGTTAGAATCACACCGAATACTGTATGTTTCATATGCCCTCCTTATCTATCACAAGCGGGATCACCAGCTCCGTTTCTTTCTGCTCTGTATCAATTGCCCGCAACGTGAAATAATACACGCCTGCATCTGAAAAAGTGACGCTGTCCGTATCTTTTTCGTATGACTCAGTCAGATCATTTTCCGCCGCATCCTCGATCTTAAGTACCTGTAAAGACACTAAATTTCCTACTGCATCCAAAGCTGTAAACGCCTGACCGACGATAACCGGATTTTCAGTTTTCCAGATCTGATCAGTATCACAGGATATGACTGGAGCTGCACGCTCACTGACTGTCCGATATGCACTGCTATCCAGATAAGCTGTATAGTCCGTCGTCTGATCAGCATCGGCAAGACTAGACCCTACAGCCGGCAGATTCGGGACGACAATCACACTTACCATAAAAACAAAGATCAGACCCGGAATCAGCATATCTTTTAATTGCAATAAAATAATACGCAATTTCTACTCCTTTCAGCAGATCCCGGATGTAAATGCAGATACCGCCATATAAATACTTCCTCCCGGAGCGATCATTTTTAATATCATCGAAATGATCGCACCTGTGGCAAATGCACCAAACACCAGATCTGCATGTTCATTAAACAGTTCTTTCATTATTACCGCCTTTCTAAATCGTCAGATAAGCCAGCAGATAAAGTAACATCCCCATGAGAAATGCTCCGACCACCATATAAACACCGCCTAATCCAATTTCTTCCATCAAAATATCCATGCTGCCATCCCTCCTTATTCTGCATAACCACGGATCTGTTTTTCCTGTGACAGCTCAAAGATCCCAATACGGTACGGATAAGTCAATATAACCTCTGCCATCTGTGCATGATCCGCTTCAATCGGATTGATTGTAAGGGTATATCCATTCGCGGCAGCCTGTTCCTTACAGGCATTCATAACAGCGGCGTTAAAGTTACTATTTTCCAACTCTGTAATCACATCCGTGTGATAGTTTTGTGCCGCAGTCGTCTCCGCCTGTGCCATCATAGTTCCAAAGCCAGTCACCGCAACAAGGAAAAGGAAAAAGATTCCCAACATACCTTTTACGATCTGTCCCATAAAATTCCCCCTTCCTTAAAAATAAGATGCCAGGCCGGTAAAGAATGTCAGCAGCATAATAAACATTCCAGCCAGCAGCTGCAAAGATACGGTTGCCTGCGGAAGATAAAACAGACTGGTGACTCCCGCAAGATTCTTTTCGTTTTTCCGCTTTTCCGACTGATCCAGCATCTTACTGTTTCGTTCGACTAAAGCCTTTACCTGTGTTGCCACCTCTCCACTTCCAAGACTTGAAATGGAATAGAGCATCTTCATAGCCGATTGTACTGGGGAAAGATGAAAACGTTTTAAAAATGCCAGATATGGCCTTTCCGAATTCGGCATTCCTTTCAAATCGTTCACCAGAGTTTCCAGTTCCGGTTTTAATATCTTAGGCGCGCCGGAAATTGAACTTTCGATTGACCGACGTACATTATTACTCTGTAACAATAGAGCCATCTGCATAAGCCATTGTGGAAAAGCTGCATTAATCTCTTCGACAACTTTATCATAAGCGATCCGGTAACCAATCCTGTGCTGGTTAAATAAAAAGGCGGCAAATGCTAAAAATCCCGCCGCTGGAATATTTCTTCCAAACACAAAACAGAGCACTGCACCCGCCAAAGCCGGAAGTGCAAACAGTACACTTTTTTTCTGTTCTTTTTTCATATCATAGTTCTGGATCATATCATAATACCCACAGATCTTCTGTTCTTCTTTTTCACTGTCACGTTCCGTCCAGCTTCTTGCAATTGCCCGGTTCGCTTTCCGGTAGATCAGCAGATCTAAAAATAAGTATACGGTCGTTACAATCTGCATAGCAGGCAGATGTACGATAGAAAACTGTTCCGGCATCTGCCGATAGACTCCGTGAAACATAGCCGCAAAGCCAATCGTAATAAGCAGCGCACCCAAGATCAGCCCGCGTTTTTGTTTCTTCTCTTCCTGTAAGAGCAGAATATTATCCGCCCAGATGTTCTTTATATGTAGCAGCATATCCACAGATGCATCACTGTCACCGCCGTTTCTTTCTACGGTCTGCATATAATCATGCACCGCCCGTAAATGCTTATCAGGATATTCCTGCTCAATTTTTTCAAACGCTTCCCGGTACAGATCATGTTCCGAATGCCCGGCTTCGATATAGCCTGCCGCTTCTGAAATTACTGACTTCATATTTCCCTCGAATAGCGTTTCCGTATCACGTAACGCACTCAGGATTTTCTGATCCGTTTTAAAAGAATACAGGATCTGTTCCATGTAATCCGCCAAATCTAAAAAGCGACGGTGTTCATACATATTTTTATAACCGTCAATGATCATGCCCGGAAGAAACAGCAGAAATGATAAGGTTAAGAACAGGATATATTCCCAACCGAGGGAAAATACAATCCCAAGAGCAACGGTAGCAAGCAAAGATAAAACGATCATTGCTGCATAACGCCCCATAGAGAATTTATATCCGTACCCGTCAATTTCTTTCACCAGATTCTTCGGATTTAATAATTCGGTCAGTTTTCGTTTTCCCGGTCTTTTTTTCTTTTTCTCGTTCACCTAAAATCTTCCTTTCTGTTGCGACTTCGCAACCAAATTAAAAAGCCGTTTCAATACTAAAAAACGGATCTCTGATGCCAGCAATCCGCATACTGTTTAAGATCCGTTCCGGTATTTCTTCGTCCTGTATCTTTCCCTCCTTTACCAAAAGGACAATACTGTTCTCTCCATTCGACCGGTCATACAAAGCCACCTGATCAATGAAACGCGTCAGACCATCTGGCCGCATCCGAATCAATACGCCTACACTGATGTACTCATAAATGTTATTTTCCAAACGGTCAGCATCTTCTGATTTTTCCAGCATGTTCATCACACGATCCGGGAGATTCCGCAGATCATCCAGATGCAGTGTTGTAAATCCCCGCAGGCCAGTTGACCACTGTTCCAAGAGATATTTTACCTCGACGGAACGGGCTTCGGATAAAATCACCCATTTTGGGTTCAAGCGCAAACAATGTTTAATTGCATCTGTATAAGAAAACCCCCTACTAATCAACAACTCAATCACATCCCGGTACGGACAGATTTCATGCAGCCGCATTTCCAGTGTATCTTCGATCGTAACAATACGCTCACTTTCCGGTATGTACTTTACAAATGATTTCGCACACTCCGTCTTTCCTACGCCCGGCTCACCACAGAAAGCAAAATTTAATCTTGCTTTTACACAGTTGATTAAAAAGTTCAAAATTTCATCGGAACAGTAATTTTCCTCCCGCATGGACTCTAAGGTAAGCCGCATTTCAGGCGGTGTTTTTCGAATGCAGATTGATCTTCCAGTTACCGCAACTGATTCATGAGTGACTGTGATCCGCAACGTTTCTGTCTGTGCTTCCAATACATGATCCACTTTATTCAGATGCTTATTATTATAATTTGCTACCCGATCAGTTAGATCATTCACTACTTTCTCTGGTACTTCCAGATTTGAATAATATCTTCCTTTCCTTAGATCCGTGATCCACAATGCATATCCATTCCAGTCAATGTCTGTAACGTTCTTATCTTCCACGAATGGAAGCAGAACTCCAAAATCTTCCTTCTGAAACCATTCTTCTTTTTTCTTCAATTCCAATTCCTTCCTTTCAAAAGCAGAAATGGTCTAATAAAAGGCCACTTCTGCACAAAGCCACCTAGCCCACCGTTGCAATCCCAGCCTTTGAAAGTACCGAGTTAATAGTATTCATAATTGCCTGAAACGCTGGGCCGTTTGTAGCCAGAATAACACCGAGAATTACAATCAATAAAATAACAACAAAAGCCGCAATAACCAAAGGGCCGTGTTCTTTCATAATAATATCCACTTCAATTCCTCCTTATAAAAATTTTTTACAACTAGTTACTGCATCTGCTTTTTACTAACCGCCTGACGATCAGCGGTTTATGATTTTCGTATTTTATAACGATTCCCTGATCGGACATGTCAACAATCTTCGATCGTAACCGCCTTAGGAGTTCCACCCTAGCGGCAAGCTATCATAACAACTTGAGAGATATTTTAGTCACGTTCTGATCTCAAAGAACGTCATCACACAATTTCATGATGCTGCCTGTGGCATTTATCTTTATTCAGTTGTCCGATAATAGGAAACAAATGTTCAGAGTTGAACATTTTTAAGAAATGACTTAAGCTAAAAGTGTTCTTAGTTTTTAGCAGAAGCATTTCGATGTTTCCCGAAAGGTTCTTGCGGTTCCAGCCGCAGGAGCCTTTTATTTTACGGCTATTTTAAGCCGATTGTCCGTCCTGCTTTGACACTACGGTCTTACAAAGACTTATTGAAATCCTTATACACCGGGACAGACCTTATCTTATTAATCAATGACTCTTCTGGTATTCCTTTAAATAATCGACCAAAGCGGTTTTATTCGTATTGCATTCGTAGAAAGTCCTAGATTCATCCTCAACGATTTTTGTACCCTTTGAACTCCATGTTGTTTTTATTCCAAGCAGATAATACTGCTCTGCTGCATATTCATAGTCATTAGACTCCTTATAATCTTTCCATGCATGTTTCCGGTTTACCTTTACCACAATAGCCACCTTATTGCTCAAATCGTACCGATAATACTTTTCTCCTGTAAGCTGCTGATCAATCCATACTGGCCAGCTTCTATAACCATCTATAAAATCTTTTCTTTGTTCGTTATTTTTCAATACTGGCAGCTCCGGTTGCTTCACTTCTTCCGGTTGTTGTACCTCTTGATATTCAACCGTTTGTACAATATCCACTTTTAACTCTTCTTCATAATTTTGCTGCACTGATCTGTTACAACGATAACCACATTTATCCTCACAGAACTTACAGCATGGATCTGGGATCTGTCCTGCTTTCTGGATTGCAAGATCACGATTCACGAACTGACATTTATTTCCCACTTCCGACTGCAAATTTTTTAGTACATTGACTGTCGTACAATCAAACGGATTCGACAACGGAGCTTCACGGCAATAACAATTTTTCTGGCGAATGTCACAATCCATCGAGCAATCAAAACAGTCATGATCTCCCTCGCATCCCACTACGTTAAATGAATCATCGTCCGGGTAAACTCTCTTCGATGTGCCGTATGCCGATGTTTTTTCCTCAACCGTTTCCGGCTCTAGTGTCTGATCCTTTTTATCCAGATGATCCTCTAATCCGATATAATTTCTTGTATAAAGCCCAACACCACATACATATTTACAAGACTTAACACATAAACAACTTCTACAGCACCCGGCACAACCCTCAATGTTTCCATTTTTTGTGAAATGCTTCTTCATAACTTCTTCTATATTACAGACAATACCCGGAAAGCTGGTGCAAAAAACTTCTTTTTGCTGTTGCGATGTCGCAACTTCCGGCACTTTTCCACTCCATTTTTTTTTCAAATCTCGGATTTGCTTAATTGTCATTTCTGGCTTTATCTGCTGCCGTTTCTTTTCGTCCAGTGAAAGCATTTCTTTTAACTGGGAATAAGAATAGTCTTTGTATTTATCATCCAGCCACATACCATGTGTCGTTCCATATTCACCGGAAGTTCCAGAAAAAGCCATAAACACATTAATGCATCGTGACACCTCTGACTTATCCATGTGAAAATTCTTATCCACGAACTCATAAAAATCACTGTAACCGTAGTCATGATAATATTCCATATCCCGGCACTCTGCCAGATGGAACCCTAAACGAATAAAATTAGATTTGATATCCAATATGTCACGATAGATATACTCAAAAGAACCCTCTGCCATTTCACGTGTTTCATGGAAATTGATTAATCCATACACTGGCTTAATTTCTTCTTTCACATTGTTCCAGCTCATACAATCACCTCTATGCAGACAATTTGTATCTTATCAGATCTTTCATAATATCAACCGCCTGCTTATTTCCGCACTCGATCATATACCCAAGCCAACTTCTTAAATAAAGCAGATACGAACCATCCTTAAACTGATCCACATATTCATCAATATAAAGCTTTCTATCAACTTCTAAATCTTCCGATTCGGAATATTCTAGTGCCAGTTCCACGCTTTTTGCAATAACTTCATTTCTAAGCAATTCACGACTTTTCATCTTTCATCCCTCCTGACAAATACTATCTGATCACTTTGGCTTCTAGTACCGCATCCAGATCAACATTTACAAATCTGCCAGCGCAGAAAACCTTTATCGAATCACTACTTCCCTTTTGTACGGATGCATTTTCAAAATACACATGATCCAATGTTTCAAGATTCATTACACAACTTGCTTCATTTTCCAAGCATTCCCGAATGAGCGTAACCGCCTGTTTTCTTCTCTCACTGCAATCACACCTTTCTCCTGCATCGAAATGCTCTTTACATACCGAACAAATCTGTTCATATCCCATGTTCACACCATACCTTTCTTTTATGTACTCCTGTACTGCAATCTTATTGACTTTGCAGGTCTTCATATAATTCCAACTCTTTTTCTATATTCATTTCTCGTCTTTCTAAACTACTCCACACCGAATCCTACTTTTCTTTTCAATCTTAATCTGCTTAAGACGATATTCCTCTAGTCCCGCCGTATCAAATAGAATCGGACTATTTTGTGCTGTCACATTTGCTTGCCATGCAAATGTCTGATCTGGTTCTGCATATGCCTTTCTTAAAAACGATTCTGCTATTCCCATCCGCTTCAATTGAGACATATTCATGACAGGTTTCGCATACTTCATCTTTTTCTCCTTTCTTATATCAAAATGTTTCTTTTACGACACTTCTTTGCTAAAAAAAATAATATAAATATCTTTATCATTTAGGCTCAATTCATCTGCCATTCCAAGAAGCTCTTTTCTTGTAAATTCAGTTTTACCTTTTAATTTCCTAAAATAAGATGTTCTACTCATAACAATTCCCTTTTTGTTTAAATTCAGCAATAATCTTTCTACACCGCCATACTCTGATACTCTTTTTTTTAATTCTTCTACCTGCATCTGACCACCTCCTTAAATTGTGTCATTTAAGACACTTTTAATATAACACCATAATTTTCCAATGTCAACACATAAATGACACATTTTTTTACTTTTTGTTTTTAATAGTTGCATATATGACACTTTTATGATATATTACTTATTAGAAAGAGGTGAGCATATGAAAAATCAACTGTACAATAGACGAAAAGAATTGGGTTTAACACTAGAACAAGTCGGCGATCTATGCGAAGTCGGTAAAAGTACAGTTAGAAAGTGGGAAACTGGTGAAATAAATAATATGGGAAGAGATAAAATTATCAAATTATCAAAAGCTCTTAAAGTTTCCCCTCAATTTGTGCTTCAAGCTGATTGCAATGAACGTGTCTTATCAACATACGATATGAGGCTCCTTGCATATATTGACAAACTAACAGATATCGGCAAAAACAAAGTTTTGAATTATGCTAATGACTTAATAACAAATCCAACATACAAAAAAGACGATAATATTGTTAATGCAGCACACGAACGAACCGATGTAAAATTAACAAAGGAAGGACAGGAGCATGACGACAATATTATGATGGACGATAGTGAATGGGAGTGACACTTTATTGACATATGAAGAATTATTATTAGAAGCTGAAGCTCAAAATCTTACTGTAAAAGAAAAACAGCTAGAAAATAATGACGGGCGAATATTAGGAAATCGTATTGCTATTCGCTCAAATATACCAACCCCTAAAAAAGCCTGTGCACTAGCAGAAGAAATCGGGCACCATATTACCACATATGGAAATATTTTAGATCAAACCAAAACAGAAAATCGTAAACAAGAACATCGTGCAAGAGCATGGGCATACGATAAACAAATTGGCTTAATTGGACTTATAAATGCCTATCTATATGGATGCAGAAATCGATATGAAATTGCTGAATTTTTAAATGTGACAGAACCCTTTCTTTCCGATGCCATAAATGCCTACAAAGCAAAATATGGTCTATATACCATAGTCGACAATTATATTATTTATTTTGAACCTTTAAGTATTCTTAAAATATTCAATTAAAAACCGCCCTGGTACTGCAATACCAAGACGGTCTGTATACTCCGAAGAGATACACCTTTACACAAATATATTGTATCATCTTCGGTGACAGCCTGCAAGAGACAGACTGTTATTTTTATACCCATTTATTCATATTACAGGAGGATGATACTATGGCAAATACAAAATATGCACGCGGAGCTGACGGTTACTTTCAGACTAAGGTCTGGGACGGAACCTATGTGAATGGTACAAAGCACCGTGTATCACTGCGAACAAAGAAAAGTAGCAAAGAACTAGAAAATATGGTCATAGAACACAACCAGCGAATGAAAGAACGAAGTTATATTCGCAAGTCTGATGTTACTTTCATTGAATACGCCAAAGAATGGAAAAAAGTCTATAAAGCCAATCTTTCTAAGAATACACAAGCAATGTATGACAATATTATCGAAAAGCATTTTGTTACTCTAAGCTGCAAGATTTCTGATATTAACAGAATACATTACTTTATGCTTATTAATGCAATATCAGGCACGCGAACACAACAACAAGCCAGCATGACTTTTAAACAGATTATAAAGAGTGCGATCAAGGATAAACTTCTTCCCGCCAGCGTCTTAGATGAAATTTTTGACGATGCAGTGAAAATCAAGTATAAATCACCAGAGAAAAGAGCGCTCACCGAGAATGAAAAACAAGCTGTCTTTTCAAATAATCTTTCATTACCAGACAAGACTTTCTTATATATTCTATACGGATGCGGCTTAAGACGCGGAGAAGCCCTCGCCCTGACACGCTTTAATATCAACCTAGAACGCAAAGAGTTGACTGTAAACAATTCCCTAGCTTTTGATAATAACACTCCGTATTTAAAAGACACAAAAACCGTAAACGGAGTACGGACAATTCCCATTCCAGATATTGTTATTGATACTTTAAAATCATACCTTGACGTTTTAAAAGGAACCATTCTTTTTCCATCGAAAAGTAAAGGCTATATGACCAAATCGTCCTACATTAAAATGTGGAAACGAATTATCAAAGGTCTAAACCAAGCAGCAAAAGAGCCCATCACTGGATTGACTGCACATATCTTCCGGCACAATTATTGTGCAAGCCTTTGTTATATGATTCCCGAAATAAGTATCGGCAAAATTGCGGAACTACTGGGCGATACTGATAGGATGGTTATTGAAGTATACAACCACGTCATCGAGAAAAAAGAAAAGCCCCATTCCGTAGTCGAAAATGCCCTTGCATTATGAGACACTTTTGAGACATTGAGATGAAAATGAGACATTCACTTTGGTCAAAATCAGGGTATTCGGTAGTATCACTTCAAGACATGAAAATAGCGGAAACACCAGTAAAATCAGTGCTTCCGCTACCTTTTTGCAAATGAGACATCCGGGATTCGAACCCGGGACAACTTGATTAAAAGTCAAAGACTTAAGATATCCTCAAATCCGTTATCTTTATTCATTTCCGTTTACTTTTTCATACCATTTTCTTTTTCAATTTCATCCCAGCAACATTGTATATAATCGCTTTTTTTATCCGCTATTTTATACTTTTTCTTAAAAGGATTTTTGGACTTCTTTTTATACTTCTTATTTGGGTCAATATATTTAATTCCTTTTCCGCCAGTAATAGCATGATAATCTTTTTTCTTATTCCTTTTTACAATTGGATGATATTTTTTGTCTCTTTTGACGATGTATATGAAAAATGTAATAGCTAAAATTATTTCAATAAGCTGATATAAAGTCATTGATTTATCCTCTTATAATGTGAAGTAGAGTTTGTAAAATAATATTCCTAGAATTATTATTAGTAATATTGTTATAAAATTTTGTTTTTTCTTTTTTCCATAAAGCCGATCGTATTCTTTTTGAGTGATATGCCTAGTATATTGTGGTTGATATTTTTTATTGAATACTTGTTTTTTATCTTCCAGTTCTTTATTGATTTGGGCAATCTCTTTTAGTTTTTCTTCATAGGCTTTTTGTTTTAATTCTAAGTCTCTTCTTGCTTCAACATATTTCTGATAATCGTGATATTTTTCATGTTCTAACTCATCAATCATATTTTATCCTATCCTTGAATTGTATGATTTTCCTTCCCCGGGGGGCATGTATCTGGATGCTTCCCTTTTTGTGATTTCTAAAACAATCTCTTTACCTACATCATCTTCGATTCTTCGAAAGTGTTCAATTAATATTCTCTCTTCTGGTGTTAATATATCTGGTTCTCTTGGTTGGACTTCCAATAAGTAATCTACTGAGACATTTAAAAATTCTGCTATTATAATTATCTTATCAATTTTAGGATTACTATTTTTTTTCCAACTTGATATTAAAGCTGGACTTATTCCAGTGTTTTCTGCTAACCAGACTGTGTTCTTACCTCTTTCTGATAAAATTTCAAAAAGTTTGTCTGGGAACATTTCTCACCCTCTCTCATTTCAAATTAATTTGAATTTTCTATTGCATTTCAAATATATTTGATTTATTATATTTTTATGGTGTATGAGATACACTTATTCAAATGTATTTGAATTTATTATAGCATTTATGCCGGGGGTTGTGAATTATGAATATCTAATATTCTTTTATTTTCTTGACGTTATCCCCCAATTTATTAATACTGTACCTCAAAATTTACTGTCGGCTTTGATCCTGGAAACGCATTTTGAGATACAACTGAAATTGTATGATATGGCATTTATCATAAATATTGCACTTGTTGCAGAAAGGAGCGATTGCATATGGCAAAATCAAATTCAAAGTCTATCCGCTTAAGTGATGAAGTCATGGCTTATATCGAAAAATCAAAGGGTAATGGATTCAACGAGAAATTTGAAAACATTATCTTACATGCAAAAGAAGACGAGCCGAGACTTCAAGAGAAGCTTAAGTATTTGGATGAGCAAATCAAAAAGAAGCAGATGCAGCTTGAGAAAATTTCGCAAAAAGTGAATACGCTGGACGTTCAGGTTGACCAGATATTTCGTCTGTCTGACAACATACATCAGATACAAAAGAACATCCAGAAGCTTGTTGATGATAGCTAATATTTATGATGCAGGACAGAACCAGCAGTCACCGAAGCTGTGTGTAATGTGTATAAGTCGGCATCTCTGAATTGTTGTCGGTAAGCTGTGTAAAAGCCTGTTGGTAACGCTTGGTATCTTACGATCCATTCTCCCCTTGCGCGTTATCAATGGCTTTTGCACAACTTATCGATACAATGAAGCCGAACTTATGCATATTATGCACGCTCTTACAAACTCAATCAATAACTGACGGAGCCGGAGCTTACCGGGCAGCCGATACCCTGCGGAGTCGCCCGAAGCTACCGGAGCCGTAACCTCACAAAATATCAATAGCGCAGCGGGCGCAAGGCTTGTACCGATCTTGTGCAAGCCGGAACTTTCCGAAGCCAAACCGCTGCCGTTTCGAAAAGGAGATAAATTATGAACAGAGCCAAAATCTTATTAATGTTTGCGGGACCGTATGAAATTGCTGCCAGAGACGGGCAAGCTGCAACTTCCGGTTGCAGCGTTGAGTATTATTTCTGGGGCGAAAACGGAGAAACCCTTGAGACAAATTACAGTGCCGAGAATCAGCCAGCAGGCACGAGACGTTCCAAAGCCAACTTATCTTTGGAAGAGTTTAAGAATATTGTTCGTGTTCCGGCTTTGTATGACGGTGATTTTGAAATGAAAGTTGGTGCTGATGGAAAACCAGTCATGTCTCTGAAACATGTCGAAATTGATTCATCCATAGATGTTTCAATAAAAGCGGTGAAAACTGTTAAAACAAATTAGTGTATCTCAAAAGTGATCCCGGAAGATCTTCCTGATCCGAAAAAATGAGATACACACATAATCTAACACGAATGGAGGTTCCTACATGAAAATTATAATCTTAATAGTTATTACAATTGTTGTTGCTATAGCATTTTTCTTTATCGGTTCACTGCTTGGCAATCTGTTTGCCAGAGGAAAGAAAAAACAAAAGGATGTGAAGCGAAACGGTAACGCACATGTCTAGTACAGAGGTTATCTTGGATACCGAAACAGTTACCGTATATTCAGATGTTCCGGTTCCCGGAACAGATACTATATATCAGGAACAGGTAATACAGGAACTACAGGTTACAAATGCGCTGTTGGGAAATATTGTCGGGGCTTTGGTTTTTATTCTCATAGCTATCGTTATATCATTTCTCTATCGGCTCATCAAACATAATGTAACAAATTTAATTTAAGAAGGGAGGAAGTTATATGTCTATTTTAGCTGCATCTACTGGAACAAGTTTGATTACTGATTCTATTAAAACAGCAATCGAAAGCGGTTTAGCTAACATGAGTGCAACTGTTAGTGATGTTATTCTTTTGACGATTCCTGTTACAGTTGGAATTATTGCTTTGACTGCTGGCGTATCTTTTGCATTGAAGAAAGTCAAAGGTGTTATGTCACAGGCTGCTTAATTGCCTTAAGAGAAAGGCAGTCATTTTAATGGCTGTCTTTTTCTTTATCCAAAATGATTAAATGTATCTCAAAAAAATTATGCTGCGCCGCTCCGATCAGGAATTTTAATGAGATACAAGGGGGTGAAAATTTGAAACGTTTGAAATCTATCTGTGCCAGAGGAATTGCAATTCTGCTTTCCGCTTTCCTATTGTCTACAACTATTATTGCTGATTATCAAAAGCCTGTTTATGCGACTGGGGTGGAAGAATCTTTATATTACGGATTACGTGCGCTTATCCAGACAGTAATGTTAAGTCAGGGATATTCTTATTCAACAACAACCGATTTGGATTTGTCTACAAAGGGTTTGCAGAACATCATTGATTCTTATAAAGATTCAGATTCTTTTGAGGATGCTGCGACTCTTACAGGACTTTTCAACTGGGTAGCTGGGAAAAAGATTGGTGATACTCTTGATGATGTTACAGATCATATGGGATTAGTTACTTATGTAAAACAGTACATTCAAAACCAGATGGCGGGGAAATCTTCCTTTACTACTACTACTGATACTTTATATAATGCATCTTTATTAAAAGCAGAACTATCTGTATCGACAATTACAACACTATTAGGTGGTAATTATGATATTTCATATTCTCCTGATGGCACTATGTATAAATATGGTATTCTTGCTTGTTCTGATTGGAGTTCATATAGTTCAACATATGCATATGCAAAAGTGTTTTGCTATGCCATGTATGATTTTACGAGTTCAACATGTCCTTATATTATTGTTAAAAATGGCGATAATTTGAATTGTATTAATAAGAATACTGGTTCATTATCTACAGGATTTTACTATGTAAAATTATTAAAAAAATATGCTGATTCTACATCCTTAGTTCCCCAAGCTACATATTCTGTTAATGGCACTACATATTATGGTCGCCAAGGTAATCTTACATCAATACCTCTTACCTATTCTATTTATTATGATATACCAATTTATTCCTCATATGATGCGTGGGCCAAAGTAGCTGCTATAACGTCACAATATACTATTACAGGCCGCATTGTCGGTAATGTTTCAGGTACAAAGGATTTAACAGATTCGATTACTGTCACTGACGATTCAGCAACAAAGAAAGTTCAAACGGCAATAGAATCGGCTACGGTTGATGGTGTTACCCTTACAGACGAGCAGTTAGATGAAATTGCTGCAAAGGTAATTCAGGGACTTTCTGATACGGCTACAGATGATACAACGGATGAAACAATTGATCTGACTGATACAAATAGTCTTATTAACAACGTTTATATTTCGATAAAAACTCTTACTGATACTCTTACTCAATTTAAACAGAGATATATTTCTGGAAGTGAAGCTTTACAAGAAAATGTTGGAGATCTTGCAGATCAATTCGAAGTCATTGAGGGTGGCGGAGATTCAGGAAATAACAATGATGAAGATCCGAAGATTTGGGTTCCTCCTGGTTTCTTCGCAGTATCATTTTTAAAACCATTGATGGAATACTTTGGGAATCCGTTGAGTGAGATAACAAAATTTCTTGATAAAATTATGGATTCTGTTTCTAGTTTACCGCAGTTATTTGATAAAGCCGGAGAATTATACTTGGGAAATATTTTTACTTCCCTTTCTTCGATTGTTTCATATGTAGGGCAAATCCAAAAGGCAGTTGACGGCCTGCCCAAAGCTATCGGTGATGTTATAGAAATTCCTGAAATCAATCCTCAAGAAATTGTTGAAGCATTTAATAATGAATTGGTTTGGCCAGATATAAATGTTGAAATTCCTACAATTAACATTCCTGAAATTAAAATACCGGAAATTCAGATACCAGAAATTGAATTGCCGGAGATTAATTTCCCATCTATACCAAATTATCTGGATATCCTGAATGATATATTAACTGCTATAAAAAATATGTTTGTTATAGATACAGTTGCAATCGGTGAATCTGCAAATGGATTAAAGGATATCTGGGATGATCATTTACCTTTTATACCTAAATTACAGGCTATACTTTCAACGTTTCAATTTGATAATACATATGATTATCCTGTAATCAAGATACAGACACCTACTATTTTAACATCATTCTATGATAAGAATTATATCGTTTTACTGGACTTTAAGGATTATTCATATTATTTCTTATGGGCCAGGAGGATCGTAAGAGCTATGTTGTGGGTAGGATTTGCTTATTCTATATTTAAGCACTTTCGTGTTCGTTTTCATATTGGTTAGGGGGTGTTACGTTGACTTCTTTGATTACAGGTGCTCTTGGTTTTATTGCTTCTTTTATTGATAAGATTATGCCTGTTTATGACATATCTTCATCCTACTACGATAACATTTCGTCAAGCTTAATAACCATATCCGATTTTATTGCACAAGCTAACTTTCTTATACCTTTGCCGGATATCGCTGTTATTATTTCTGTTGATTTAGGAATACGTATTTTTAAACTTGCTTTGTTTGCAGCAAACTGGGTTATCCGCAGAGTCGCAGACGTTATTCCGTAATGTGTATCTCATTATTTTCCAGCTGCCCTGGTAATCGATTTCAATTTTGAGATACATATAGTTTGATTGTGAGGTGATTTTATCTCTATCGTTTTATATTATTTGAAGTATTCATTTTATGCCTATAACTTTTTTGTTCTTACGCACCTGAAACTTTATTGCTATTATTTTATACTTCTTGGTATTGTGGCAAACTTTATCGTTTTAAGAAAGGTTTTTATTTTAGGGAAAAAGAAAAATGTATCTCAATGATTCATGCTGCAGCTGCAACCGTCAGGAAAAATCGAGATACAACACATTCAAATTTAGGAGGATTTTTCATGAAAATTCAAAGTTTTAAATTTAATGAGACTTATGCTTTTTTTATTTTTGTCGGTTTTTTATCATTCTTCGGCTTCTGGGTGTCCGGTTGTTCTTTATTCGCCAGTTTTCTTTCTGGAATTTTTATTTACATATTTTTGCGCTTTGCTAATTTCCTTTGGGGACTGATCATGAAGCTGATCGGTATGTCGAGGTTGCCAGATGGAAGAAAATAGTCTGAACCTTGATAACTATTTGTTCCGAATTCCTGAAAGTGAATATCAATTTTTTAAGGAAAAGGAAGAATACTTTTTCAATCATCCCAATATCAAGCAGCGTAAAAAATGGTATTATCAGTATTATATTTTTTACCGCTACCGTATGAAAAGTAAAAGAAGGATTGCCAGACTTGAAAAGATGAAACTTCCGCTTCACCTATCTTTCATCCGTTGGCTTATCATTGATAACTTACGGGGTAAAGAACATAGATTTTGGGGTATTTATCAATTTGTCGCTTTGCCTGGAGAGGGAAAGACTTTATCCATGGTGGCACACATGGAGCGTGCTCTTGTAAACCATCCTGATGTGATGATCGGCACAAACTTTAATTACAAACACCAGCAATATCAAATAGATCATTGGTCGGATATTATTAAAATTGCAATGCAGGCCCGTAAGTTAGGTTATCCTTGTATTATTGCTATGGATGAAATTCATGTAACCTTTGATGCTGCTGACTGGCAGAAGTTTCCTGCAGAGTTACTTGCGCTTTTATCCTTTAACCGTAAATTTTCTTTGCAATTTTTATGTTCCGCACAGATTTATGAGCGTATTCCGAAAAAGATTCGTGATATAGCTAATTACACTGTTATCTGCAAAAATGTTTGGAAAGCTGATCGGTTATTTCAAAATTTTTATTATGAAAAAAATAACTATGAATCGTCTTTTTCTGGTAAGCGTGCTAAAGCTCAATTTCTTCGTGAATATGTTGCAGACGATAGATTATATGCTTTGTATGATACTTTGCAGCAAGTTGAAAATATGACGACTAAGGCAAAGGATGAACAGGATAAAAAGAAAGCAGCTTTTGACTTATTGTTTGGTAACCATTTGGAGCAAGAGGAAGAACCCAGATCTTCTCCGGCAACATGAGCACAGCGCTTAGTAGCGCAGCGCATGTTGCCGGAGTTTGGCAGGGGCGACCACGTGGCTGTAATACGTGGTCTGAAAATACACAGTAAAAATCCGGTAACAGTAATAAATACTAGGGTTATAGCGATTTTTGCCGTTTGGCGAAATTGCGTTTTCGCCAAAAAATATATTGACTAAAGTGAGGGTATAAAATGTTAGATAAAAGAGTGTTATCTGATACCCAGATATACAATGATTTTGACGAAGTCGAAAAAAATTACTGGTTCGATTTTAAGAAATCAAAATTTTTACATAACATAGACACATTTTATTATTCCGTCAAATTTGTTCAGGATTTTACTTTTGATTCTAAAGATAAGGCTGTCATGAATTTTCGTAATTTTTTTGACTGGAAATACCGTGAAATGGAACAGGTCAATAAGTATAACAGTAACATAACGCTTTCGTTTCCGGGTTGTGATACGTTGTTAAATTTAAAGCCTTACAATTTTGCCGGATTTTTTACAATCTGTTTGGAGTGTCCAGAATACTTTGATATCTTCTTTGCGCCAAAAGTTCCGCATGGGAATGAGGGCGGGGAATCTGTCACCTGTGAATGTGTCGTGCAGATCAGATCGTACATGCTTTGGATGTATGGAGTAAAAATTGCTTATGAAAAGTCTTACGAGTATATCAAGGCTATTGCGCATTATTTTCATCTTGAGATAGCTTACACACAGGAAAACCGTATTGATTATTGCTGGCATACAAATTACTTAAGTAACCCGGAAAAGTTCTTTACGATGGAAAATTTTTATAAGATGCGTGTTGACCGTTTTAAGGATGCTCTTTTCCATACTGCAAAAGATGGCATGGACGGCTACGAAGTTGACTATATTGCCATGGGGAAACGATCTGACAAGGTGTTTATCCGTATCTATCTGAAAAGCAAGGAAGTCATTGAGAAAGGTTATAAACCGTGGTTTTTTAAAGTATGGCTCTTTAATGGATTAATTAATCGCTATGACATGTACGTTTACGAACATGCTTTTCTGCATCATAGCTGGAAACAAATTGATATGGGACGGATTAAGTATTATTACGAATATGGTCATGATCAAAGGTATGTAGAGAAATGTGGACGGCTGCTCAATAAGATTGATACGATTTCTCCGGATGAACTTCGGAAATTTGCCGATCGGCTCACACCTAAGATTAATTTGATTATGAATGTGGAATTTCAGACAATGAGGAAACATTCAAAGACGTATCAGCTGATACCTTTCTTTGATAATCGTGATAAGCTGACATCCAAACGAATTTATGATTATCTGGATAACAGAAAGCTGATTTGTGATTATTTAACCAGTAGGGTACTGAGACTTGTCGAACCGCATGTTGAGAATATGAATGATTCAAATAAAAGCCGTCGTGAAAATTGTGCTTTCTGGGAATCTCTTCGATCTTGTAAGATCAGTGATGCATTTATTCCAGAAGAGGAACAATCACTTACTCGTCTTTATTCCAGAAAAATGAATAGTCAGGTTGTGAAATCTCGTGCAATTAAGGCTATGGTTACGTTTGGAATTTATGCAAAAGGAATTAATAACGATAATCCGATGCAGGATGCGTTAGAAGCTCTCTGTATGATGAATGACAATGATATTGAGGATGCATTACGATTTAAAAATAAAAAAGTCCGCCAATTCAACGCGAATGAATTAGCGGAAGTAATGAAAGATACTGATCGTACATCCAATAACAATATTATACTCATAAATAATGATACTGGAGAAATTTACAATTATAATACACCAGATATTTCAAAATAGCAAATGAAAATTTATATGTATCTCATAATTTTTCAGCTGCTTAATTCCTGGAGAAAAAATTGAGATACGGAAAGAGGACTTATGACAATCGCAAAAGCGTATTCAATTTTTATTAATGACAAACGTGTTTCCTGTTCCAATGAAACAATTATTTATTATTCATATAATATTGAGAAGTTTATAGATTACCTCGAGGAACGTTCGAAACGTCCAGCAAATGAAATCGAATTGAATGAAGTGGACAAATCTATTGTGAATGAATTTATCTTGAATTTGAGGTCATTGAATAAATATTCCGGTCATCCGTTCATTTCTTCTGATCGCAGGATAAAGAATACTTCGATAAATACATACTTACGTGCAGTGAAGATTTTTATGTGCTGGTGTTTTAATGAAGAGTTTTTACAAAATGATATTTTCAAAACGATTAAGCTGCCGAAACAAGATTCTGATTCTGTGATTCCGCTGTATCAGGAAGAGGCAGTCCAGATTGATTCAATGTTCAATAATAAGACGGAAACAGGTCTTAGAAATTTATGTATTGTACACCTTATGTTAGATGCTGGGTGTCGTCGTGGTGAAGTCATTAATTTAAAAATTAAAGATATTATGTTTGATAAGAATATCATTTATGTGTACGGAAAAGGTGGGAAGTATAGAATTATTCCTTTGTGCCCGAAGCTTAAGAGCATGCTCTATCGGTATTGTGTAATTTACCGTTCGTTTATTTCTTCTGAATGCATACCTGATCAGAATTTATTTGTAAAGATTGGCAGTCAGGAATATATAAACAAGTCAACTATCAATCAGTTGTTCCGGCGGATTAAAAATACTACTGGTATAGATCGGCTTCATCCGCACTTGCTCCGGCATACATTCGCGACTTCGTACATTATGGGTGGTGGCAATCTTGAGTTCCTGCGTCTAATCATGGGACATAGTGATTATAATATCACTCGGCGGTATCTTCATCTTGCAAATCAATACAGCATGATGGGTGCCAGCATTTACAAACTGGATGCTATGTTTTTTAAAAGTGCTTATTAAGGAGGATTCTATGATTGATATCGATATTGAAAATTTAAGAATTTATCTTGTACACAAAGTATTAGAATTGGCTCATTGTAATGATGATTTTAGAGAGTTATCTGATCATGATAAATATCTTGTTCTATCTTCCGCAGCTTTACTTTATAGAAATGGCTGTTTGAAAGGCGAGGATTATTAATTTCTTGTATCTCATAAATTTATGCTGCAGTTTGTGATCAGCTTTCTGCAGCGTAAAAATTGAGATACATTTATCTTAAAAAACGGCAAAAAAAAAGACCTGTCTGCCTTTTTCTTTTAATGAGACATCGGGGATTCGAACCCCGGACAACTTGATTAAAAGTCAAGTGCTCTACCAACTGAGCTAATATCCCATATCTTCAATTATTTCACGCCGTAAGGCTTTGCATATGAACTGGGCTAGTTGGATTCGAACCAACGTATGCAGCAGTCAAAGTGCTGTGCCTTACCGCTTGGCGATAGCCCATTACTTTTAACAGTGGATGCTTAAAAAGAAACTATCGCATCAGGGTGGATACAGGGATTCGAACCCTGGGCCTCCAGAGCCACAATCTGGCGCGCTAACCAACTGCGCTATACCCACCATAAAGATTCCGGTTTCCCGTCATCTCCTACCCATAATGGGAAATGTGCTCGAAGGGATTCGAACCCCCGACCCACGGCTTAGAAGGCCGTTGCTCTATCCAACTGAGCTACGAACACACAAAAAGCGGGTGATGGGAATCGAACCCACGTATCCAGCTTGGAAGGCTGGTGTTCTACCATTGAACTACACCCGCATGTAATCGGGGTGACAGGATTCGAACCTGCGGCCTCCTGGTCCCAAACCAGGCGCTCTAGCCAAGCTGAGCCACACCCCGTTACGCAAACATCGGTTGCTTCATACCGTGTTTTTTCGTGACGCAAGACATATTATATCTTAGCGCGTCCCAATTGTCAACACCAAATTGCGACTATTTTTTATACAAAAATCAAAATACATTCACATACTTTATTGTGAAATATGCCTTTCCATTTTTGTCAACTTCCATAATCGCATAGGAGGGCTGCTTTCCTTCCTGCCTTGGGCTTGTGATGCTTCCGGGATTTACGGCAATCACACCCTTGTCATAGTCGAGTACAGGGCGATGGGTATGGCCAAACATCACAATGTCCATGCCCCGTCCTTTTGCTTCTTTCTTGATATCCTCAACTCCATCTGTAACATAGTAATAATTCCCGTGTGTGAGCAAAATATGATAACCGGCTATTTCAATCTCTTTTTCTCTGGGCAGCACGGAAAAAAAGTCACTGTTACCAGACACAATCTCCAGCGGGCATCCGGCCAGTTCCGCGATATAGTCCTGACAGCCCTCCGCGTCCCCAAGATGAATCATAAGGTCTAACGGCCTTTCACGCTCCAGAACCTTTTCCAGATTCCCATGCTTTCTGTGTGTGTCACTCACAATCAATATTTTCATTGGTCTCATCGACAATCTTCCTTTACAGGCATTTTCCCCTCAGTGCCTCTTTCATTGCACGTAATGCTTTGCCTCGGTGGCTCAATTCGTTTTTCAAATCCACCGGAAGTTGTGCTGTAGAGCAGTTATATTCATCAACATAAAAAATCGGGTCATATCCAAAGCCGTTTTCCCCTGCCGGCTCATAACCGATGTAACCTTCAATTGATTCCTTTGTCACAATTACTTCTTTGTCCGGAAGCACGGCCGCAATTGCGCAGACGAAACGTGCCGTACGCTGTTCCTTTGGCACGCCGTCTAAACGATCCAGAAGATTCTGGTTCTTAATCGTATAAGAGGTGTTCTCTCCCATATATCTGGCTGAATAAATTCCAGGCTCCTTATTCAGATAATCAATTTCCAGACCGGAATCATCTGCCAGAACAATATCATCTGTATATTCTGCCACAGATTTCGCTTTTATAACAGCATTTTCTTCAAAAGTTACTCCATTTTCTTCAATATCAAGCTGGATGCCCGCTTCTTTCATCGATACGATATCCAAATTCAGATCCGATAAAATCATATGGATCTCTTTCATCTTATCCTGATTCCCTGTTGCAAAAACAATTCTTCTGCTCATTTTCAATATCCTTCCTCAATTGCACGTAAAATTGCATTGTATATCCCGGTTGCAGCCTGCTTCTGATATTCCGGTGTATTCAAGCGGTTCAGCTCCTGCTGGTTTGTCATAAATCCAACTTCAATCAACGCTACCGGTACCTCTGATTCCCGAATGATGTAAATGTCATTTCCCGACACCAGTCCTTTATTGGCACTGCCCAGGGCTCCGGTCACTTCCTCCAGACAGATCTCAGCCAGATGTTTGGTGCCCAATTCTTCCTCTGATTTCTGCTCATCATACATAACGGCAGTTCCGCAAATACTGGAAAATCTACCGCTCTTCGTAGAATTGTTATGTATACTGATGAAGAGGTCCGCATGGGACTTATTCGCCAGCTGAACCCTTTGCTCAAAGGATGGATTGCTGTCATCCGTGCGGGTGAAATACACTCCTATATTATGCTCTTTATCTTCATCCACAATCGCTTTCAGCTGCATTGCAATTGCAAGGTCTATGTCCTTTTCATAAATTCCCTGTTTCACAGCTCCCGGCGCCTTGCTTCCATGTCCGGCATCAATCACAACCACTTTATCATACACTTCCTGCGGTGTCAAAAAATCCAGATAGAGATACTGTCCATCAAATGAACTGTCTACTTCAAATACCTGATCCAGCGCAATCTCCAGCACGCCTTCACCATTTTGGCTTTCATAATTCAGATTGTCGATATGATCGCTTTTCCCAATCATCGGATAGTCATACAGATATTCTCCTCCTGCATTGGGAATGGTGATCTTAATCGTCTGGGTAATGTAGGAATCCTCTATGGTAACATCGCCTTGCGAAACACCTTGCGGGAGTTCCAGCCGAAGCTGCTGGGAAAACGTCTCCTCCTCGTCAATCTCCTGTGCATTCGCAGTATTGTAATCCAGCATCTCCAGCCCCGTCATGTCAGCCGCCAGCTCCGTATCTTTCTGTTTTTTTAAAGCCGCTGCCTCTTCTGCCTTCAGATGGATATCCGGAAAATAAAACAGGGCTGTGACAGTTACGGCCGCAAGAATACCGACAAAAGCCGTTACGAACCGAATCAGCTTCTTTTCCATACTTACCCTCTTTACCTTTCCTTTGTATATGCCTTAATGCACAGATTACAATTCTGAGACTCTTCTACATGCTCCCAGTTCGTACCCTGCGGACTGATATAACCTTCGCCGTCCGTCAGATCCACGTCCTGTGTACTCTCATCGGCTGCGTATTCAATTGCAAGCGGATGAACCGAATCCGGTGTGAGGATTTTCACAACGACTGCGAATTTTTCACCGGCCGTCACCTGAATATCCTGGTCAAAGGAAATGGTATAGTATCCGGCATTATCCAGCTTCCCTTCCGCCACTTTCTGTCCGTTTCCAAGTGAATCCACACTTTCAAACCGAGGCACCATATAAATTTCATACTCCGTGTTTTTTCCGGTAGCATAAAATCCTGCTGCCTCCACCGTTTCGTTGCTTCTTGCCGTATAGACGTTTGCACCGTATGCACTGTCCTTATTATAGCCAAGCTGACCTACCCATCCACACAAATCGGCCTGATAGATCTGGTCATAATTATCTACGTCTTCCACCTCTGTGTATACCACATTGTGAACCGCAATATTGGTATCATAATAGGAAATGTAGAACACGCCTCCCTGTCCGAAATCACTTCCCCAGCTGTTCTGACAGATAAATGCACCGTCCCCTTCCAGCCCGACAGAGAAGTTGTCCTTCGAATAGTTATCGTCCCATCCAATAATAACCACATCATGGTTCGGTTTTTCCTGTCCCAGATAGCAATATGCGTTTGTCTCACTGTTATAAAAAGAAGACTGGCTGTCCGCATTGCGAAGCGTACTGTAAATAGCAGTCTGGACTCCTCCGTATTTAAATACGGCCTCTTTGATCTTATCCAGATTCTTGCTCTCGATAATCTGTGCCTCCTGCACGTGCTTTACCGCACTTAAGCCATCAACAGCCACTCCGTCATAAGGATCGTCTGCCTCATAAACGGGTCCCTGCCAGCTCATCAGATAAGCCATGCTCATCGTATACTGTCCGCCCTCATCCCCGATCGTTGAAAAACTGTTTGCAAGCGTCATATGATCGGTCGAAAATGTATCGTTCTCTTCCGGCAAAAGGGAAGATTCGAGCGCTGTCAATGCGGAAAACGCCCAGCAGGTTCCGCGGTTTCCCTGATTCTTCACCAACGGATCTCGTCCTTTTGTCCGCAGGTCGTAGGAAACCGGAAGAATATTGGTCTCACCGGAAGTATTGGCTGCGGTGACCTGATTGGTATTAATGTCCCAACTGTAAGAATAGCCAAGCTTTTCGGCAATGAACTGCATCGGCACATAATTTTTTCCGCCGGAAGCCGTCATTGGTGAGAGCAGGTCGATCTCCTGATCGTCAAACAATGCAGCCGGGTTATCAACTGTCATCGTCAGCTGATCATCATATTTTTCTACCAGAAGCTGCACCGAATTATAGAGATGAACGCTGCAATTAAAACTGTCCCGGATGATATCGGTTGCCATCATAATATTCAGATTATTATCCATATAGATGGAACCGTCTTTGTTTGTAAATAACTTATTATCAATCGCTGCCGTAAGTGTCTTTTCATTTACACTGCGCGCAATCATCGGATTCCAGTCGGCCGACTCCAATGTCGCGCCGCGGAATTCATCAATTGACACGTAGGTCTGCATTCCGTTATAAAATTTAAAGAAAAATACGACTGCCAGTATCAGTGTGAATACTACATATCTTTTTGAATAACGCATTTCTCTTCCCCACTACTGCTTTTCACGTTTCGGCGGTTTCGGCCCCATAAACTGGTAAAAATAAGTCTTTAACATACCATTATAGATTTTCCGGTTCTTATCCGCCTTTTTCCCAATGTATTTTGGCGCATCTTCATAACTGGTGATCAGATACATGGACCAGTCATCCAGTCTCCGGTATGCATCCCCGATCTGCTGGTACAGCCCCGGCAATGCAGCCTTTTCCTCCAGACGTTCTCCATACGGCGGATTCGTTATCACAAAGCCATATTTTTTCGGATGATTCAGCTGCTCAACCGGCCGCTGCTGGAAATGAATCAGCTCCTCCACTCCGGCCCGCTTTGCATTCTCCCGTGCTGCCTTCACGATCTCTCCGTCAATATCATAGCCCTGAATATTTACTTCAATATCCGTATCCACAAGTTCTTCTGCCTCCGAAACCGTATCATACCACAGTTGTTTCGGTATGAGGTTTGTCCACTGTTCTGCCAGAAATTCCCGGTTCATTCCAGGTGCCATGTTTGCAGCGATCATAGCTGCTTCAATTGGGAACGTACCGCTTCCGCAGAAAGGATCCACCAGAATGCGGTCCTTTCTCCATGGCGTGAGCAGAATCAATGCTGCTGCCAGCGTCTCCGTAATCGGTGCTTTGCTTGAAAGTGTACGGTAACCTCTTTTATGGAGAGATTCTCCGGATGTATCGAGGGTAACAGTTACTTCATCTTTTAACAGAAAAATTCGGACCGGATATGCCGCCCCGTTCTCTGCAAACCAGTCCACATGGTATTCCTGTTTCAAACGCTCCACCATCGCCTTTTTCACAATAGACTGAATATCGGAGGGACTAAAGAGTTTACTCTTAATCGAAGATGCCTTTGTCACCCAGAATTTTCCATCCTCTGGTATATAGTTTTCCCATGGAAGTGCCTTGATTCCCTCAAAAAGTTCATCAAAGGTAACCGCACGGAATTTTCCGATTTTCAGCAGAACACGTTCTGCCGTGCGCAAAAATACGTTAGCACGGCAGATTGCTTCCGCATCTCCCTCAAAGGAGACTCTTCCGTCTTCCACTTCTGTTATTTCATATCCAAGATCGTAGATCTCTTTTTTTAAAACTGCCTCAAGTCCAAAATGACATGGTGCAATCAGTTCTTCTTTTTTCATTCTGTTTCTCCATTCTGTTAATACTATTATATTATCTTTTAGACCGTCGACTGTCAATCTCATTTTTCCCTATAAATCAACCGTTTCAGCCATTTAATGAACTGATTCCTCCGACAAGTGTATACACCTCATATCCCATTCTGGCAAGCTTACGCGATGCCATCATACTAAGACTTCCGTGTTCACAGTAAAGTACAATCTTTTTATCCTTTGGAAGGGAATTTACCCATCCTGACATTTCATCATACGGATGATTCTGTGCGCCTTCAATATGAAAGTTCTGGTAGTCGCTTTTGTCTCGAAGATCTATGATATACGTATCTGCCCTTGCCCGCATGTTCCACAACTCACTGATTCCAATTGTCTTAAAATTCATATAGTTCCTCCTGCTGACTCAACCTGATTTTAAAAGCATAAATTTATGTATCAAAATCCAGGTCCCTTCTGTTTACATGAAAACAGATTACAAAGATGTTCTTTGTAATCTGTTCTCTTGCCTTATTATATGCTGTACAACATTTTTGGTCCCTGCGTCAGATTAATCTCTGCAGTTGTCAGATTTTCCCGAATATTTGTCAGATGATTTGTTACTGTAACTGTCAGATGACTTGTCACTGTAACCGTCTGATGACTTATCGGATGTCTTATTCGAGGACTTGTTCTTTGAACTGTAAGAGTTGTAGCTGTCTTTTGCGTTTTCGCCATAGCTGTCATAGCTGTTCTTAGAAGAACTGCTGCTTACAGAATTAGAATAGCTGTTACTTGATTTGTTGTTTGCATATTCATTGTTTTTTGCCATAATGCTGCCTCCTTTTTGATGCCACAAGAATCTCTTTTTTCTCTTTACTCTTGTCTGGTACAAAAATATTATGGCAGGATTGAGGTCATATTATTCATGATTTCTCTTGCTTTTCTATTCAAATTTCATACAGATTTACCATTTTTTTATTTTTTTAATTCTGCAATTGTCCAAATATGTCTTATAATTCCTGCATCATTTCCCACGGTACGATTTTTCGGATTTTTGCAGAAGACAAAATTGCAATCAAAACTGCCCAAAGGACAATTCCAAAGATGATCCCTCCCATATATACAATACTGATGTACATGCTACACCTTTTTATTCCAAACATTCCCAGACACAGTATAAAGGAAGGATTCACACCAAACCATGCAAGAATACATCCGAGCACGGCTCCGGCCAATACAGTCGGGATGTAGCTCATCGTCATCTGAATCATCAGCTGTCCTGTCGTATACCCCAGAGCTTTATAGATACCGATCTGTCTCTGATCACGCACTGACTGCATCCGGATAAGAAGCATCAGAACCATTGCAATGACCAGTATGACAGCTGTCATCATGACAATACAGAGCACTTTCATAACGGCTACAATAGACTCCATGGTGGCTGAAACATAATTTTGATAATTTGTAATTGTCACAGATTCATCTGCCAGTATTTCCTGCAGCTGATCCATGACAGAATTCAGATCAGAATTATTATCTGTATAAAGATACAGGCTGGCAGGAATAACACCTGGATTCAGCCGCTGCATACCTTCCTTCGTAATCATCCCTTTTCTCCCCAGATGATTAATCCCCTGACTGAGACCGACAACCAGATAATCTTTGCTCACTCCGTTCATTTCCAGATATACCACGTCTCCGACGGCTGCACCCAGTTTCCCCATCATAAGCGTGGTCAGCATGATCTCATTGTCATATTCCGGCCTTCTGCCGTCAATTACGTTGTCGATTTTCAAATCCTTCGTATCATCGTAGATATCGCAGTTTACGGTGACCTTATTATCTCCGTATCTGCAGGATATATCCTCTGAGGAGTATTCTATAATCTGATGGATGCCATCTGCAGAAGCCGCTTTTTGTTTGATTTCTTTTACCTTTTCAGGCAAAGAACCGATATCCTCTCCGTTCACATCCACGGTGATATCCGGCATCTCAAACCCGGTTATTTCAATCATCTTATCCTTTTCAATCGCAAAATTCTGATAGATTACCACTGCCTCATTTGCACAGAAAGAAAGTAATACGATCATAAGGCAGACAACGATGTTCTTTTTTTTATGATATACGATATTCTTGATTCCGATTGCCAGATTCAACGGTAAACGCACGGTGTCCAGTCGAATGCGGTTCTTTCTGAAATTATGCGCATAAATCCCATTGCGCAGCGCATCCAGCGGAGCGATTTTTTTATATCTTCTGGCGCAGATCAGCACTGCCAATAACATAAGGACAATTGCAAGGGCAATACTGAATACGGCACTCCTCAGATCAAAGCCCATTTCCCAGCGTAATCCGATTGAGGCAGATAAAATACCTCCAATATAATTTGCCGAACAGGTAGCGCCGAATAATCCTGCACCGGCCCCCAATACACTGATTATCATGAACTCCAGCACGGTGGCTATGATCATTTGACGGCTTGTGTATCCGGAGGCCTCCAGCATGCCTATATTTTTGATATTCATCTCAATGGAATTGCTTACATTAAAATGCACAATAATCAGTGAAATAAAAATCAACAATATGGAAAAAACGGTCAAAACACCCATAAACATATTTGCGGTAACAGAAGTTCCGTATTTCATAATATCATAACTTAAAGACCAGTTTACGGTATAAGTAAAGTCGGGTATCTTTTCTTTCAAAATCATTGATATTGTTTCTTCAAAGTTTTCCGTATCATAACCGCCTCTTAGTTTTGTACGATATATGGTTCCCTCATTTCCCCATTCTTTTCCATATGCCTGAAAGTTCTCTGAAGAAATAAAACATTTTACTGCCGACATATTCATTGGAGTTGAAAACATAACGTCCTCAGTGAAACCATAGATTTCAAAAGTATATGTCTGACCCTGATAATTCAGATAAATGATATCTCCCGTCTTGTATCCCAAACCAGCTTCCATATAATACGGGAGGATAATCGAATCCGTTTTCCATTTCTCTCCTTCATCAATCAGCTGAATCGTGGAAAGCTTTCGGTCTGCTTCCCTGTTCAGAAAAAAGAAATCCAGCTGGTCTGCTTCCTGTTCTGTTTCTTCTCCATCATAGAATTTTACTCCGCTAGCATGAATCACCTTCTCCTTCTCCTCATATGCTGTTTCTTTCCTCTGATTCAGGATGGTTTCAATTTCATCCGTATGCGCATTCATGGTAAGCAGGAAATAGTCGGCTCCGTTTACCACTTTATTCCGGTTGTCAATCACTCTGTTCATGTTCGAGAGCACGGAAATGCCGGTATAGAGCAGAAGTGTTGCCAGTGCCACCAGAAGAAACAGAATTGCTGCATTTCCTTTTTTCTTTTTGATATTGTCTCTTGCAATTAAGAAAAGGCCCATTCTACCACCCCATTTCAGCTAAGAAACGGTGCAATTTTTCATGTCTGGCACGATCCCCCGGTATATAGTCGCCAAGATTCTCTTCATCCAGGATCACGCCGTCCTGCAGATACAGCACCCGGTTTCCTCTTCTTGCTGCCTTAATATCATGTGTGACCATGAGAATCGTCTGCCCCTGCCGGTTCATCTCTGTTAAAATATCCAGAACATGTGCAGTATTTCCAGAATTCAAAGCACCTGTCGGTTCATCTGCAAACAGAGCAGACGGCTGGTTAATAATTGCGCGCACCAGTGCAACTCTCTGCGCCTCTCCGCCGGAAAGCTGCGCCGGATATTTTTGGTATACCTCTTCTGGCAGCCCGGCTTTTTTTAACAGCTCCTTCGCTCGCTGTACAATCTTTTTCCGGTCTTTACTCATCAGCAATCCGCTGACCAGTATATTATCCAGTACGCTCATGGTATCATTCAGGAAATTCTGCTGAAATACAAATCCGCAGTTCTTCCTGCGAAAAACAGCCAGTTTATCGTTGGAATACTTTGAGATATCCTCACCTTCAAAGCAGATACTTCCAAGGGTAGGCCGATCCATACCGGAAAGTGCATACAACAAAGTGCTCTTGCCGGAACCGGAATTCCCCATGATGACGGCGAAATCTCCCTGATGAATCGATATATTCAAATTTTTTAATACATGCTGCTGAACACTCTCATTGGAAAATGTTTTACATAAATCTTTTGCTTCTAAAATCGTTTTCATAACCTGATTCTCCTTCCTATGAAAACATAGATTATGTCTTACTTTCTGAGAATCAGAATTTGCCCAATTAAGGAAAAAAATAAAGCCCTGATCTCTCAACCATGACTTTATTATAACAATCATTTCCAAAGAAGTCTTAATCTGAATCCAATCAGATTCTTACCCAATCCTTAAATCTGTCACACTTTGCGTAAAAACAGATTCACGACAAAACCCTGATCATTGTAACATTCCATTCCGCCATACATATGATCCATAAAATACTTTGCCAGGAAAAGACCGAGTCCTGCTCCGCTCTTTCCTTTTCCATTGGACCCCCGGAAATATTTTTCTGTGATAAGCGGAAGATCTTCTTCTGAGACTCCTTCTCCATAATCCCTGATTTCAAGTACGATTCCTTCAGCCTGTTCCTGAAATGAGACATCGATCTGCGTTCCTGCATACTTGAAAGAATTATTGATAATATTATCGATTACCTGCTTGAATCGAAGCTCATCCATATAAATCAGACATTCGGGGACTTGATTTTTGACCCGGATATTCTCGTAATATTGCAACTCATCAAACATCGCAAGAATATGCGTAGACGGTTCCTCCACTGATTCAACTTTCAGATTATTTAATTCTTCCAATGTTGCATGAAACATATTTCCAATCAGCTGGTCAATCATATCGGACTTCTGTTCTATAATTTCGGCTTTTTCCAGTATATCTCTTTTTTCCGACTCGTTCTCACTCTTGCATGCCTTCACTTTCAGGACTTCACAGGTTGCTTTGATTGTTGCAATCGGTGTTTTCATATCATGCGACAGTTCTGCCACAAGCTCCTTCTTACTGACATTCGCCTGATACTCGTTTTCTCTGGCAGTTTTGAGTTCCTCGCGCATCAGGTCAAAACTTTCCGTAAAGACACCAAAATAATTATTCTGATTGATAGAAAGCGGTACATCCAGATTGCCCTTTGCAATGTTTTCTGCAAAATGCTTCAGCTTCTGAAAAGGCCGGATATAAAAATAATAGATCAAGCCTATGACTAGATAACCGGCCAGCAGCAAAGCGATACTCGCCTGTATCATACGGTTTTTAACAACAAGACATATCTCATCAAACCGATCTCCCTCTCCGGAAAGCACGATTTTTCCGAGCAAACGATCATTCGCTTCATAATCCAGTATGATTTTGCTGTCTACAATGGCTGCCATGACCTCACCCTGATAGTCTGCATCTGTTTTCAAATAAATCCGACAATCATAGAACTGCTCCAGACTGCCCCTGTCTTTTCCATCATCCAGTTTCTCCACAATCTGTTTATAGACTCCGTTTAAAGCGGAACTGTCAATGACAGGATACGATTCATTCCAGATCTTTTGGACATTGACGCCGACAAATACGGCCATAACTATTGTAAAAAGGATCGTAAGATATCTGATTTTCATAGTTCCAACATATATCCGGTTCCCCAGACAGTCTTAATGAGCTGCGGTTCATTCGGATTTTCCTCAATCTTTTCTCTCAGTTTCCGGATATGTACATTGAGTGTCCCATCGCTAAAATAGGAGTCTCCCCAAACCTTATGAAACAATTGCTCTTTTGTCACAATTCTGTTTCGGTTTTCGAACAGATACTGGAAAAGCCGGAACTCTTTCGCTCTCAGACGTACCTCATTTCCTCTTACATAAATACGCATAGTCCCTTCATCCAGAACGATTCCGCCATTCTCATCCGGCTTTTGTCCGTTCTGACGAACCATCCGTTTTAAAATAATCTTCACTTTTGCGAGAAGAACACTCAGTGAATATGGCTTTTTCACATAGTCATCCCCGCCTATATTGAGTGCAATCAGCACATCGTCATCACTTTGCCGCGCACTGACAAACAGAATTGGAATATCCGATTCCTGACGAATCTTCCGGCACACCTGAAATCCGCTTTCATCCTGCAGATTGATATCCATCAGCAGAACATCCACCTGATGCTCCTGCAAAAAAATCTCACAGGCTGCTGCCGTCTCCACGAATGCACAGGAGACATCAAACATCTCGAAATATTCCGAAGTCATTCTCGCCAAATCGGCTTCATCATCTACGATCAAACAATTATAATGCACCTGTGCCTCCTACTGCCTTAAAAAGAAACGACTCATCCAATCTGCTTACATTTGATAAAAATCTATATTTTCCTGCAGCTCTACGGTCATTTCTCCGCCGTTTTTCAAATACTTATCCGTAAAAATCTTGACATGTTTCTGCTTTCTTGCCAATTGAATATGATATCTTGTAAACATATCCTTATATGCAGGATTTTCCGTAAACATTTCCCGAATCGATTTGTTAAACGGACAATAGCGGAAAATAATGTCACGTGCTACGCGGTTTAAGCGGAAACTTCCATTGGATTCATACCTGATCCAGTTTACATAATCCGCTACAAATACCTCTCGATAGTTATTTTTTGCACGAGACAGTGCATTTTTAATTTTCTCTTTTGCATCAATGGAAAGATCATGGTTCTTCTTGTAAAACTGTATGTAGTCACAATATTCCGAAGTCAGCGAACGTTCCGTAATATCATTCCAGCGCATTCCCTGTATCTTACGGCACATTTCCCAGCGATAACGGCCGCATGTTTCAAGCATCATATCATCGATGTTCGTCAAAGCAAAAATCGGAAGTACAAATCTGGCAGAAGTATCCCTTTTCATTCCGGCCGTTTCCTGCCACATCATAGCTCTGATACCGATGTTTGGCATCAATATGATATCCGGCAGAATTTCTTTTTGCAGGAATTCCCTGTTGATTCCATGATCCGTATCAGAAAAAATAACTTCATGATAGAACAGAGAAAAATCTATCTTACGAATCTGATTGATCGTCTCCTCAATTTTCGAAACGGTCACAAGCATATTTTCAATATTGCCGCCGATTTCCTGCTGGCTTAGAATCGGGCAGAATGTTCCAAGACGGCCATACGTAGCCCTGTTCGTAGACATAAACATATTGTTTATCTCAAAGAGCACTTTTTCCCAATTGTTATTTTTTAACTCTCTTTCCTGTTCCTCACGGATGCGTCCCATTCGTTTCTCTTCATGAAGGTATCCGTTATAATCCAGATCAAATTCATTTCGGCACGGTTCCTGTCTTCCATAATAAATCTCAAGAAGCCAGTCATATATCGTGTAGACATGTTCCGATTTGCACTGAAAAAGCTTATCTGTAAGATCATACAGCTTGTTGGAATTTTCCTCCCCCGCTGTCTGAACATCCATAAACCCAAAACACAGGAACATCCTTATAATTGGTGAAATATCTGGATCTTCAAGTGAATTTTTGAACACTCTTTTATAGGTATCATAAAATACCTTTGTAGCCTCTCTCCGGATTCTTCTTGCTGAATCTTCCGTCATTGTCAAGTCATCCATGTCACGGTAAGAAGCAACAATTTCTCTGATCTTCTCGGTCTCATCCTCTTTGTAAGTGGCATAATTTAAAATAAGTGCAAGACAGTCCTCACCGTCTTCTTCCTCATCATCACCTTCAGACTCTGCTTCTTCCTGCAGTGCACTTTGCCGAATCGCCTCAAAATCCAAACCGTCAAATTCCCCGAATCTGTTGGCGATGGTAGTCTTGTCATAGATATATGCTTCGGAAATATAGGTCTTCAGCTCTTCAATTTTAGTCAAAACAGGCTGTATTTCCGCATTATTCCGCGCACCATTTATGGCAAGCTCCACATAGAGTCCAAACAGATCGGCTCTTTTATCTCCAAATAAAATCTCCTGATTATATTTGAGATAAGCCCGCATACGATCGATGAGACGAACAGCCGTCTCCATGTCATCGGAAGCTCTGGTAAGCTCTCCGATAATCAGTGCATACCTGTCTCCATAAAATTTCTCCAACTCTTCTGCGGTCAGATTGTAGAGTTCTCTGAAATAGCGGGTCTCCCATAATCCATGTTCTTTTTCCCTTTGAATTTCTTCCAGAGGTTCGAGCTGATGCAGTGTGCGCTCCTGCACCTTACAGCTACCGCATAAATTGCTGTATTCCCTATATGCTTCCATCACGAACAGATAAAATCTTATCGTAAAACGGGTAAGTTTTTCACATCGCTCCAGCAGTCCGACTGTCTGTCTGACCGCTGCCTGCAAAAATGCCACCGCATATTTGGGCTGGCTTTCAAAAATCGTCTGAAAGTCATCCATCTTTTCATAGGAAAAAGGAAATAAAATGCTCTCTTCCTCTGCCACATAATCATTCAGAAAGATCCCATCTCTGCATTCCATAATACCGATGAGATTGCCATTTTCTATATAGACCGAATCACTTTCCGAAATCTGCCGTATCTTTCCCTGTACGATCAGAAAAAGATTATTCATTTTCTCTCCACGCTTAATAAAGCGCTGTCCTTTTGGCACTTTTACCATAGCCATCTACTCTGTACCCCTGTCACTATCTTTTTATCCTCAGAAACAGCATAACAATCGACCATAGGAGAATCCCTACGATAATTACCGGTAATAAGAAAATCAAAAGATGTCCGATAACAATCAGAATTGCTATCAGAACGATGATTCCCAATAATGCTCCATACCACGAATTGATCTTAAATCTGCCATATCGAATATCCCAGCTTCCATTTTCCTCCTGATTGATATGAAAGCCCTTTTGGTGGGTATGTTTCTCCTCTTTTGGGTCTTCATAATAAGATTCATCGTATGCGTTTCCTACATGTTCACTGGTATCAATAATGGTACGAGCAATCAATCTTGGATTGCCCAGTTCTGCGATTACCGCTTCTTCAGTCTTTCCTTTGCGTGATTCCTCGATAATATAATTCTCATAGTAGCGCAGATTCTCATTTACTTGCACCTGATTCACATTTCCCTGCAACGCCAAACGAAGTTCTTCCAAAAATTCTGCTCTAGTCATATTATCTCCTACGATCACTTTTATCAGTTTCCAAAATACTACTCTGCAATATAATAAGAGTTTGTGATCTGATTTTTGTATATCAGATAATCAATGGTTCCTTCTGAGGATTCATCGGTTCTTGTAATCAGATCCCCGCTTCTTTTATAGGTTCCTTCCGAAACATCACCGTTTGAATCCAGTGTATATGTACCGTCCTCACGGAAAGTAATGGAATATTCCGCATTGTTCTCATTCACATAAGAGCATTTTACATCAAACGTATCACTGTCCGGAATCTCGCCATCATACAGAAAATCGGTTGCAATCAGATATTTTCCCTCTGTCGCAAAAGCCTGCTCTCCACTGTCGGCCGTACTATCCTCATCGGATGTAAGAAAAATCGTTCCGTCCTTCTCCCGATAACTGCCTTCCGACAGAGTAACTGCCTTATCCGACACTTTCAGTGTCTCCTCATAAGTCTTTGCCGATTTGTCAAAATTCATACGGAAAACAGTCTCGTCGCTGCTCCCTGATTGCACTTCCATTCGGTAACTTGAATATAACCCACCGACATCCTTGCTGTTTCTGTTCAGAAAAATAACCAGTATCACTACAGCGATCAGTAACACCGCCACAACAACAGACGCCAGGATAACTATCTTACGCTTGTCCATTGTTCCTTCTTTTTGTAAGCCCCTCATTTTGTAATCCTCCAACTTTCTATCTCAAATCCCGCCCTTTTGTAATATAATGATAAACATTTTTGGATATACTGTCAAGAAAGCAAAGGAACGTAACTCAATTTCGTAACTCATTTCGACTAAATACATCCATCATCTCACGTGTCAGACTGATTCCGTCATCCATATCTATGACGTTCTTTCGTTCTATCCATTCCGCAACAGCAAGCTCTTCTTCCTCTCTCACTATGGTATCATCCCCATCCAGATCGGCAAAAAAACCAATTAAAAGATTGCTGTCAAATCCCCATGGCTGACTCTTATAATAACGAATGTTTTTCACTTTCAGTCCGACTTCTTCCATGACTTCTCTTTTTACTGTATCTTCCGCCGTCTCACCTATCTCACAGAAGCCTGCCACCAGTGAATATTTTTTATACTCTCTTCCGGCATATTTCGTCATCAAAATCCGCTCTCCGTCTATGACACCGACAATTACAGCCGGTGCGATCTTCGGGTAAGCGACATTTCCGCACGCCGGGCAATAAAACATTCGCTCCTTCTCGCCTTTTCTCAATTCTTTTCCGCATCTGCCACAGAAATGATTGTCTCTGTACCAAATAAAAAGCTGGTAGCCGGTAGATACTGCAAAGCAAATTTCCAATGCTGCGAAATCTCTCACTTCACGCACATTGCAATATGTATAATTACTGTCTTCATATTTGGGTTCTCCATTGAGAAGAAAATATTCCGTTTCGTCAATTGAAAAAAGGTACTGCACCTGTGAAGTCGAAATGGCTTGCTTTTCTTGCAATTCTCCAAATTCCGGCAACATTTTATCGGAGTTTTTTGCCATTAATATCGTATTTTGGTAAAAACATAAAATCAAGCTGCTATCTTTCGGTTCTTTTCTCTGATATTCACAATGATATCTCTGCAATCCTATATCCTGAATCATTTTTCTCTCCTTAAAAATTCTGTTGGTCTTCCTAATCATTCTATGATGATGCGGCTTTTTTCTATAACAAAAAGACTACAAACCTCTTCAAAAAGAAATCCATAGTCCTTTTAACGTGCGTGAGAGGATTCGAACCCCCGACACCTTGGTCCGTAGCCAAGTGCTCTATCCAGCTGAGCTACACACACATACCATATAAATTTACTTCTGTACCGAATCAAAACATTTCTGTTTCTCATCAGATACAACTGCCGGCGACCGGAATCGAACCGGTACGATGTCGCCACCACAGGATTTTAAGTCCTGCGCGTCTGCCAGTTCCGCCACGCCGGCATATGGGACCTATAGGGCTCGAACCTATGACCCTCTGCTTGTAAGGCAGATGCTCTCCCAGCTGAGCTAAGATCCCAAAACGACCCAAGCGGGACTCGAACCCGCGACCTCCGCCGTGACAGGGCGGCG
>JAEWCQ010000035.1 GCA_023390555.1 Bacillota bacterium
TTCCTATTATAGAGCAGCGTATCGAAGCCTTCCCGACTTTCTGTGCCGCAATTCGTAGATTGTATTTCAGAAAAGCCTGCCTTACTTCTGCCTGATGGAATCCCTCTGTCACAAATACGTCTCCAGAATATCTTTCTTGCCAATCAGAACCTGCCTGCCGTCTATCATCAGCGGTCGTTTTACAAGCATTCCGTCGGTTGCCAGAAGCCGAAGCTGCTCCTCTTCACTCATCTCGCTCAGCTTGTCCTTCAGCTGCATAGATTTATATAAAATACCGGAAGTGTTAAAAAATTTCTTCAACGGCATTCCGCTCTGTTTCCACCAGTCTCTTAATTCCTCATAAGTCGGATTCTCTTCTTTGATATTCCGTTCCTCATAAACAACTTTATGTCCATCCAGTTCTTTTTTTGCCGCCTGACAGGTAGAACACTTTGGATAACACAATAGTACCATTTCTATTTCCTCCATTTCATTTCCTATAACATCTTTTTTTCTGCAGTCATTATAACATACTTTTCTACTGCCATTCCAGTATCACCTGTAACAGTATTGAAATTTAACCTGTGGTTTATTTTTTTATCTGTTATTTAAGATTTACTCAATGGTATCCGCCGCCCCAGTCTGCTAAACTGAAGATATAGGAAGGATCCTCCTAAAATCCAATTGGAAGGAGCTTATTATGCCAATTCAAAATGTGATAAAAGAAAGACGAAAAGAAATTGGGCTGACACAGGAGCAGGTTGCGAACTATCTGGGCGTCTCGACTCCTGCGGTAAATAAATGGGAGAACGGTGCCACGTACCCAGATATTGCATTGCTGGCCCCCCTTGCCCGCCTGCTGAACACCGACCTGAATACCCTGCTCTGTTTTGAGGAAGAACTGACGGATCAGGAGATTCGCCTATTTACAAAAAAAATCATGGAAACAATCCATCAGGATGGTTTCGAAAGCGGATTGGAACTGGCTCAGAAAAAAATCGAACAATATCCGAACAGCGCGAAACTGATCCATACGACAGCCCTGCTGCTGGACGGTGCAATGATTATGCAGGGTATGCAGTACGCTGAAAAAGAACAGTATGAAGAACAGATTGACGCTCTCTATGAACGCGCCACCCGGTGTGACGACACGGATATCCGAAACGGCGCCACCTTTATGCTTGCCTCCAAACACATCAACAGAGAAAATTTTGATAAAGCACAGGAACTGCTCGATTCGCTGCCCGAACGGAATGCTTTGGACAAACGGGTTTTACAGGCAAATCTCCTGTCTAAGAAGGGCGATACGGTGGAGGCGGAAAAAATACATGAGCGGATACTGCTCATGAGCATTACCGACATCTGGAATCACCTTCTTGCAATGATTGAAATGGAACTGGAACTGGGAAATACGGAAAATGCCTCCCTGCTTTCCACGATCTGCAGCAACAGCGCAGCACTTTTTCAACTGTCCGATTATTATCAGATTGTCCCGAAATTCCAGCTTGCCGCTGCGGCAGAGGATGCAGAGGAAAGTCTGCCACTCATAAAAGCTTTATTGGAATCAGCAAAAAAAACATGGAATGCTTCAGACTCAGTCTTATTCCGGCATATCCCCGAGAAATTTGGTTCCGAAAGCGGGAGTATTTCGATTCTGCCTGCACTTCTAAACGAAATTGAAACTAGTACGAAATATGGCTTTCTGCGTGATAATAAGAACTTTCAATCTTTACTCCAGCAATATCGAAATGGATAAAAGGTCATTTTTCCGGAACGATTCTGTCGTCACTGTTTGATTTTTACTGCATAAAAGAGATGCTGCTTCATGACGAAACATCCGTCATGAAGCAGCATCTCTTTTTACGGTCATATAGGATTTTAACGTACTTCCTTCTTTTCATTTCCCACATAGGCTTCCAGTGTATCACACATTTTGTCCAGAACCCTGCAGAAGATTCCAACCTCTTCTTCTGAGATTCCCTGACAGACAATATCTTCAAACTGGTCAAAAACTTTTTGAATTTCCTTTGCTTCTTCCAGTCCTTTTTCTGTCAGGCAAATCAGGAAAGAGCGTCTGCAATCCGGATTGTTTTCCCGTGTCAGAAGCCCCATCCCCTCCAGCTTATCCAGATTCCTGGACATGGTAGCTGCCTCAAACCGGCAATTATCTGCCAGTTCCTTCTGTGTGATATGATCCCGCTGTGAAAGACAGTATAAAATATGGGCCTGTCCCTGCCCGGGTGTCAATCCAAAATCTGACAGCAGCGGGGAAAAAATCTGTTTTCTGGCTTTTTCTCCCCGGACCATCAATTCCCTTATGTTCTTCTTGGTCATAATTTCCTCCTTTCCCTGTGGCTTCGCCTGTTATTCTAATTCAAACTGTCCCGTGTGCAGCTGATAATATTTCCCCCGCTCAGAAAGAAGTTCCTGATGGTCTCCTCTTTCAATGATCTCTCCCTTTTCCAGAACCAGAATCGCATTGGAATTTCTGACCGTGGAAAGCCTGTGGGCAATAATGAATACCGTCCGGTTTTTCATCAGGGCATCCATGCCCTTTTCAATTAGTTTTTCTGTCCGCGTGTCAATGGAGCTCGTCGCTTCATCCATAACAAGAACCGGCGGCTGTGATATGGCAGCTCTGGCAATGGCAATCAACTGTCGCTGTCCCTGCGAGAGATTGCCCCCGTCACTTTCCAGTAAAGTCTCATAGCCATTTGGCAGACGCCGGATAAAAGAATCTGCATTTGCGATTCGTGCGGCTTCCAGTATATCTTCCATCGTTGCATTCAGACGTCCGTACCGGATGTTATCGGCAATCGTTCCGGTAAAGAGGTGAGTGTCCTGAATAACAAGGGAAATGGAACGGCGCAGATCATCTTTTTTAATATCCCGGATATCAATGCCATCATAGGTAATGCTCCCCCCGTCCAGCTCATAGAAACGATTGATCAGGTTGATGATCGTGGTTTTTCCGGCACCGGTTGATCCCACAAATGCTATTTTCTGGCCCGGTTTGGCAAACAGACTGATTCCGTTTAAGATGGTTTTCTCCCTGTTGTAGCCAAATACCACATCGTGAAAACGAACATCTCCCTTTAGCGGAACCAAATGGCATCCGCCGGATGCGTCCGGCACCTTCCATGCAAAGCTTCCGGTGTAGGAATCGGCTTCCTCCAGGGTTCCATCCGCTTTTTCTGTGATACGGCTCAAGGTCACCGTGCCTTCATCCAGTTCCGGTTCCTGTTCCATCCTGTCAAAAATCCGTTCCGCACTGGCAAGTGCCACCATAAGAAAATTAATCTGCATGGTAAACTGATTCATCGGCATGGCACTTTGACGTACATAAACAAGATAAGAGGCGAGCGTGCCGAGGTTAATCAGTCCGGACAGTGCAAATAGCCCTCCGACACAGGCAGAGATGGCATAATTGACATAGGAAAGAGAAACGATGGTGGGGACGGTAATACCGGTGTAAGTAGTCGCCTTGGTAGAAGAAACCCGTAATTTCTCATTCAGTGCACAGAATTGTTCGAAGTCCTGTTTCTCATGGCGGAATATCTTCTCTACTTTCTGGCCCTCTACCATTTCTTCCACAAATCCATTCATATTACCAAGATTCTTCTGCTGCTCCGTAAAGTACTTCTTGCTCAGCCTGCTATTATGCCGGATATAGAGCAACATGACGACAAGGAAGAATACAACGATCAGCGAGAGCTGGACATCCAGTAAAATCAGCATGACAACGGTTCCCACGGACGTAATAAAGCTTTGGATCAGCAGCGTAAAGCTGTTATTGAATGCCTCGGAAATCGTATCCACATCGTTGGTGAAATTGCTCATCAGCTCTCCGTGCGTATTGCTGTCAAAGTGTTTCAGCGGGAGTTTCTGCGTGTGTCGAAAAAGATCCATACGAATCTCACCTACGATTTTCTGGGAAACGTGAACCATCATGCGGTTATAAAACAGGCAGGACAATGCCCCGGCCAGATAAATGAGTCCCATGAGAAAAATCATCCGGATGAGTCCCGGTATGTTTCCCGGCATAATATAGTTATCGATTGCCGGCTTTAAGAGATATGTGCCTATGATACCGGAAAACGCACTGATACATACAAAAATTGTGATGAGCAGCATGAAAATCTTGTAATGGCCGATGTAATGCAAAAGGTGCCCAAGCGTCTTTTTTGTGTCTTTTGGTTTTGCAAATCCTACGCGTCTCATAATGCCTGATGCTCTCCTTTCTGCTGGGAATCGTAAATATCCTGATAGATTTCATTGCCGGCCAGCAGCTGTTCATGGGTACCCATGGCATTTACTTTTCCGTCATCTAAAATAATGATCTGGTCAGCATGCATGATGGAGGTGATCCTCTGGCTGATGATAATTTTCGTCATGGCTGGAAGTGCCTTTTCAAGAGCATCCTTGATTTTTGCTTCGGTTGCAGTATCCAGCGCACTGGTAGAATCATCGAGAATCAGGACTTTCGGTGCCCTCAAGATTGCTCTTGCAATGCAAAGACGCTGTTTCTGCCCTCCGGAAACGTTGACTCCGCCCTGGCCAAGTTCTGTATCCAAGCCATGCTCGAGTCGGTCAAGAAATTCATCTACGCAGGCAATGCGGCATGCTTCCTGAATTTCTTCATCGGTAGCATCCTCTTTTCCCCAGTAGAGATTCTCTTTTACCGTACCGGAAAAAAGTGTGTTTTTCTGGAGCACCATAGCAATGGAATCCCGTAATTGCGCCTGCGTGTATTCATAGATGGGATGACCGTCGATGTAGATGCTGCCGGAAGTCGCCTCGTAAAGTCTTGGTATCAGCTGTACCAGGGTACTTTTGGCCGCACCGGTCTGCCCGAGGATTCCCACAGTCTGGCCGGGTTCAATTCGAAAGGAAATATCAGACAGTACATATTCCCTGGCTGTTTCCCGATATTTAAATGAAACATGATCAAACCGGATGGCACCTTCTGTAATCTTAAGATTGGAAGCTCTGTCATCGTTAATGACCGGCTCCTCATCCAGAACTTCCGAGATTCTTTTCCAGGAAGTGAGGGAGCGGGTGAAGAGAAGGAATACATTGGAGAACATCATAAGAGAGTTCAGAACCTGAAGTACATAGCTTAAGAAGCTGGTAAGTGCACCGACCTTCATATTTCCGATGATGACCATATTTCCCCCGAACCAGAGGATACTTAATATGGTCCCATACATGACAAACTGCATGGCCGGCATATTTAAAGCTGCCAGAGAAAAAGAACGCTCTGAGGAGTTCTGCAGATTGGTATTGACTTCCTCAAATTTCTCTGTTTCGTAATTGCCCCGGACATAGGCTTTTACTACCCGGATCGCAATCAGATTCTCCTGAATGATCCGGTTTACCATATCCATGGAATTCTGCATTTTGGCGTACAGCGGCCTTACATGCTTTATGATAAAAAACAGGATAACGGCCAGTGTTGGGGCGGCAATGAAAAAGACCACCGCCAGCCTGGCATTGAGACGGAAAGAAACAATCATGGCTGTCAGCATCATGACCGGAGAACGGAATCCCGGTCTCATTCCGTTGGATATGGAGTTTTGGATGGTAGTAATGTCACTGGTAAGTCTGGTGACAAGAGAGGGGGTACTGAAATGATCTGTATTTGCAAAAGAATAGGTTTGCATTTTCTGAAATTCTGCCATACGGATCTGCGCACCGATCCCGTTGCCGCACAGGGCAGTGAAGCGTGCACACGCATGACCAAGGACAAGGGAGATTGCGGCAAAGATTACCATTTGAACGCCCTTCATCAGAATATAACGCCTGTCTCCGGTAGCCACTCCCACATCGATGATATCGGCCATGATCAGCGGGATAATCAGTTCAAAGATCGTTTCGGCTTCAATACAGATCACTGCCAGTATAAATTCTTTTTGGTATTTTTTTGCGTAACGCAGCAGGTTTTTCATAGTTAGCCTCCACATCTGTTATTATATTAGTTGCACGTGCAATTGTTGCACAATCAACTATTATAATCTCAAATGGGAATTTGTCAAGAATTTTTCATTTTATATGCGATTGCATCCATCTGCATGTGAAGCCCCTCCGGGCCTCCTATGTGCGCAAACTCCGTCTGGATTGTTTTTCGGGCCGGGTATGTACCCTGAAAGCGCTGATGAAACACCTTTTCCATCACAGGAATATTCCAGGCATCCTTCAAAAGGACGTCGATTTTCACGACAGCCTGTAAGGTCAGATCCAACATTGCAAGGCGCCTTTCCATATCATCCAGTGCACCGTTCACCTGTTCTTCCACCGATCCGCCTACGTTTCCTACACAAAAATTAAGAAACACATAATCTCCGGCTTCTACGATTCCGGAATAGGCATATTCCTCGTTCACATCAGATCGTTTGATATTACTCATAAAATTTTGTTCCTCCTTTTTGGATTTCTAAAAGTCGCATTCATAGAATCCCCCTCAGATCGACTACCTCCTATAAAATAACAAAAAAAGTATGACACCTGTATGTCATACTCCCTCATATTGTTTTAATATGTTTCTGCAGCTCGACTGGATTCGCTCGATCAGCTCCGGCGGTTCCAGAACTTTTGCATCATCCGAAAATGCCAGCACGGTTCCATACCAGAAATGTTCCTCCGCAGGCACTTTGAAATCATAAAGAAACTCTTCATTTAAATATTCTTCTATTACGCTTCCATTCAGGTATTCCTCACACTTTGACCGAATGCTCTTACTGCATAATAATTTTACATGGATACACTCCTGCTTATGCGAAGACTGCTCCCATTGTCTTTTGGCTTCTGCAACACTGTGTATCCGGCTGTTCTTCTGTTCTGTAATCGATATGTCCTTCATTCTGACAAACTTGAATATCCGGTAATCCTCATACTTTTGGTAGTAACATAGTAAATACCAGCCGTACCACTTATACATTGTGGCCACCGGTTCAACCTCATGTTCTTTCTCCTCGTTTTTGGCATTTGTATAGGAAAACGGCACCTTCTGACGCCTGTTGACTGCCTGCTGCAGAAGAATTAATTTTTTATTCGTATTTGTGTTTTCTTTCAGCGTATCAAGATCCAATACCATTTCCATATTACAACCCGGTGAGATAGCCTGCATTTTTTCCAAGGTATCATTTAACTCTTTCTGATCAAATGCGGACCGTAATCCCTTTCATGCGGTAATGAAATACGAATAATCATTCTCATTTACCAATTGTCGATCCAACTGAAAGGATTCTAGGAGCTCATATCCTCCTTCCGGCCCATAGACCGTCATGACCGGAATACCGGCCAGAGACAGCGTATTAATATCCCGCATGATCGTTCTGGTCGACACCTCAAGGCGAGCAGAAAGCGCCTGTGCTGTCACTCTTTTGTGATTTAATAAGTAATTGGTAATTCCAAGCAATCGTTCGATTTTCATGTTACGCTTTGACCTGCCTTTTCTTGATCCCAAATAAAAAACGTGTAACCCCGATTCTTCTGCAAATCTCGTACATAAAAATGGTCAGTACAAACGATATTCCCACAATCAAAACATATTGCAGCAAGGCTCCATGCAGATGGCGGACAATCAAATATCCCACAATTACGACGATTGTCTGATGAAATAGATAAATGGGAAATGCCGCCGTTGCAAAGTACCTTGTAAATGCATGCTCATGCGCAAGATAATGTTTCCCCAGTCCAAGAATCGCCAATATACCAATCCAGCCTAAAATCCTCTGTCCCGTATCCCAAATCAGGCCACCGGAACTATGTACTTCATAAAACACGCAGCCTGCAGCCGTGAAAACGATCCATATGATTCCAAGCGGTATTCTGTATTTCTCCAGCCTATCCTGTACCTCCTCGATACTCAGCACGAAATACCCCAGCAGAAAGCAGGATGCATACTCTCCGATACTCTTTCCGCCGATTGCAAGTATGGGGGTACAGATCAGAATAATCAGAAACATCGGAAGTATCTTTCCCATCGTAAGCGATGCTCCATCAATCTTCTTCTCCCGATTCCGGTACCAGATCAGCAGCGGCAAAGATGCAATCGATATCAGAAACAGATACAACAGGAACCAGGTGTGGGCCGGCGTAAAATGCCCGTCATACCCGCTCCAGTCTGTCAGTGTAAAATAGATGGAAAGATGCTCGAAATAGTTCCCCGTATAGTTATAAAAAAAGCGGTCTGCCAGATACGTCTGTACCGGTATTAAAAACAGGATTGCCGATACCAGCGGAACAAACAGTTTGAGAAACCGCTCTTTTACATATTCTTTGGTGCTTCTCCTCTTGAGTGCATATACCGTTGACATACCTGACAATACAAATAATAGCGACATCCACCACGGATGGACACAAACAATGAACAGGGACGCCCATATACTGTTCTGACTGTGTATATACCAGCTTTCTCCAAAATTATTGAATATCATGGCAGAATGAAATGGAAACAATAGCAGAATACATAAGATACGGATATTATCAATATAATATTTTCTCATCGTTTTTCTCCTAACTACAGATTTTCGACTAATTCGCTGACATATGCCTTTATGAAAGTTTCTTTATCTCCAATCATTTTTTCTGCAATTTCACTCCAAAATGCCGGATGCGTCAAAGATGACAAAAGCGACAAAACCTTAATTTTTAAAGACTGCTCACTGCAGTTCGGATGACATTGCCCTATAAGATAGGTAAATGCCTGAAACTGCAGTTCTATTCTCTCTTTGGTCTTTTCGTCAATCTCATAGTTCTGATACATGATCTGCTCCGACCGCAGAATACCCGTTGAACGCAATTCCTTTTCCAGAAAGCGCTGGCAAAAACCTTTTGCGTCTTCTTTGGAAAGTTCTTTTTTCGCAAGTATTTCCATGCATAATGAACGGAGATCCTCCCAGTATTGCTCCATCATGCTGGCAAACAAACCCGCTTTCCCGCTGAAATAGTAACTGATCGCAGCTACATTTACATCGGCTTCCTTCGCAATCTCCCGTATCGATATCGAATTCATATCCTTTTTTTCCAATAATGAGAATGTTGCTTTTGTAATCGCATCCCGCATTTTATCTTCCATCTCTGCACCTTATCCAGTTTTATTCAAACGCTAATTTAAAATGGTTGTTTAAAACATTTGTTTAAGTATGCACAATTTTTTTCATTCTGTCAAGCAATTTTCACCGAGGCGATTTTACGTGCCAGCCGCAAGGATACCGGTGCCACTATTAGCATCTGAATCGGCAGTGCAATCGTAAAATTATATGGAAGATACCGAAAAAATGAAATGACGCCTTCCATCCCAAGTTCTCCTCCGGCAATCGTTCCGAAAATTGTCATTGCTATGGTCATGAAAACGACCATGCAGAATCTCAAAAGGAAGGTCAGATAAATTTCGCGATCTTCCTCGTGTGCGATCACGGACAATATTTTTCGGGACAGCGGGGTGCAGATACACAGATCGCACAGAATTCCAATGACATACCCCAGCGGGAGCCGCTTCCATGCAATGACCCAGGAAGTAGCTGAAAACGCTTCTATCTTTACATTATTATTTAACGCTGCCATTACATAAATCATAATCAGACTCATGATCAAACTTAACAAAATTCCCTCTTTTTTACTTTTTGGCATATTCTTTTACTCCTTTTCTTTTTCGTAACATTCTATCATTCACCCGTTTCCTCCCCATTCGCTCCATCGTGTTTCCTCCTTTCTTCTGCATAGAACAACGTGTGTGCCAGGCTCACACAGGGTTTTTCGATTCCCGGAATCAAAAAAAGACAATAAACCTCGGCTTATCCGTCTGACATTGGATAAGCGACATTTATTGTCTTTCTGTCTGCTATTTATTTCGACTCATTATATCATATCTGGATTATCGAATTCAATCTTTTTTTAATGCATAACCCGGCAGACAGACGCTTTCAGCTTTTCTGATAAGACAGTTCATACTCCAGCCTTTGATATGTCAGGCGAAATCCCATCCTTTACCGCATCGTATGCGCAATGCAGTCGTTCTTTAATTCCGTTCGAATCATATGATCCCATTCTTCATACTTCATCTTTCCAGTCTTTAATAAATACGGATAATAATAGTAGATAATCCCGGGGATTGAGATTGTTAATAAGGACATAATGTTCGGACATCCCTGTGCTCCCATAAAAATTTGCAGCATATTTCTTGAAAAATTCCTGTCAATTTTCGTTCCCTTCATCCTGGAGGCAAGTTCTTCCACCATTTTACAGTACTCGGATGGATTCCTTTGAAATAGGATTTTTGCATCCTGCACCACCATTTCCCTCATATCAATTTCTGCACTTACTTCGATCTCATGCTCCTCATCGGATAAATGGGTTTTTACCAGCCAGATTTCATCCTCCTTCTCGTAATAATCAACGGTAAAATTTCTGCTTGTAATTTTCTTCATGTTTCCCGCCTACGCTCCTTTCCAATTTTCTCTGTTCAACCTTGTTTTGCGTTCGATTACTCAGCACTGAGTATATGGTGAAAAGAAAAGAGACTAATTCTTTAATCCCTTTATCGCCTTATCCAGCCATGCATATTCTGTTTCCATATGACCTATGTGATGATCAAAAATCAATTCTGCACATATTTTTCCCTGCCCATCGATCTGTTTCAAAGCCCTTTCCTTATGCTTTTTCAACCTGTCAATTTTAACTGCCAGATCGGCTTTCTTTTTTTCAAGCTTATTCCACAATACTTCCTGATTTGTTCCATCACTGTAAAACAAAACACCGTCAATCGCGAATTCCGGTGAATACGCCTCATCCAGCAGCTTGGTATACAGTGCCTGATAATAACGAATCCCCTCTTCCGTAATCGTATAAATATATTTCTCAGGCCTGTTTCCATCCTTATCAATCGTTTTACGAATGTATCCCTGATCATCCATTTTCTGCAAATGATAATATATCGTCGGTAATTTAATCTTAGCAAAATCTGAAATCCGTTCTTCCAGCATCTGCATTAATTTATATCCATGCTGAGGACCGTACCGCAACAGCAGCCCCAGCACATAAAAAGGAACTTTCATACGCTATAAATCTCTCCCTCATTGCTCAGTGCTGAGTATATAGTACAGCAACAACAAACAGATGTCAATAGCTATACGTCATTTCCGGCCCCTGCTCTTTCTGCGCAGCCAGAATCAATCAAACAAACTGATTTGTCTCTCTTTTACAGACGTTACGACTCTTTTCGTAATCCGATCTTCCTCTGTAATCCTGCTGCAGAGGATAGGCGCATGTGCATTGTACAATGCCGCATTCATCTTCACCCTTTGCTCGCTGGAATTCGCATAACAATATTTACAGCCATTTAAGCAGGTGTCATATGCTCCAACATCAATACTTTCCATACATCCGCACTCTTCCCGCTGGTTTTTGTCCTTTTCTGCCTTTATGGAAAAACCGGTGATCTGTTCGATCCGTTTTTTATCAATGCAGCTGCCGTGCACAATTCCGCAGGCGGACAGATCTATTTTCTCCGCACACGTTTGTATCTGCATTCCATTTTCTTTCGCAATCTCAGCCAACCGGGAACAAAATCGGTACAGTTCCTGCCTGTTTCTTTCCATGGCATGGATCGCTCTCATGTTCTTTTGATTTTTGGCATAGTAATCCACAAAACTGATAATGACGGTGGTACAATACCCTCTTAATCGGGAAGCTATTTCCCGAAATGCTTTCCGATGATACGCCTCCGTATAAATGTCCGTAAAAATAATCGGATCATATCGCCAGATTACTTTTTCTTGTCCAATCATAGAAGAGAGCCTTTGAAATACCGGAATCATTTTTTCTTTTTTATGTGGCAGGAAGGGCTCTATATCTTTTCCATATCCGGTAAGCGTAAACTGAAAGTAATACGGATAATCCCCAAACTGCTCCAACCGATGCAGCATCGGTTCGGGATTTTTTGTCCAGAATACGATACCGTCCACCACATCGGGCGAAATATCTATTTTGCTTACCTGATGGATACTGACCGGATTTCTCACATACAGGTATCCATCTCTGATTCTATTACAGAACCATTCCGAATAATAATTGGGAATATCAGTTCTTCTGCTGACACTCAGTATCATGACTTCTCTCTTTCAAATACTATCATAGGATTACTTATAATGGGTATTGTTCCGCTTTCTTCTTTTTCTTCTGCTTTTTCATCAACCCCATCTTTTCATAGCGCTGACGTTTCCGGACAAAGGTAGAACTGTCCAGGCCGAGGCTTTCCGCCGCCTCACGCACATTCTGATATTTCCGGAAGGCCTTTTCCATATATCCCGCTTCTAATTTTGAAACTTCCTCTTTCAGATCGCATTGATCCAGAAGCTCTTCCTGTTCCCTGTTGACAAATTCAATATTTTCTTCAATGAACAGATCCTGCGGGCGGATAACCTCTTCCGAGCTTATGATTGCCGAACGCTGCACCAGGTTCTTAAGCTCCAAAACATTCCCCGGCCAGTGATATTCCAGTAATGTTTTATAACTGTCACGGTCAAATTTCTTATTTTCCCCGGTCTTTCGGTTATGCTGATTCAGGTAAAAATCGAGAAGCGGAACAATGTCTTCCTTTCTTTCTCTGAGCGGTTCAATCTCCAGCGGAAATGAGGAAAACATATCCAGGATTTCTCTGTTTACATAATGTCTGCTTTTCAACTCTTCCAGTGAATATCTGCTGCCGGCAATCACCCTGATATTCAGCCGGTGCAAAACACCATCTCCCATCACACAGGTTCCTTCTTTCAGTAAAGACAGGATTACGCCCTGCAGCTCGGCCGGTATATCCATGAGTTCCTCAATGTAGAGCGTTCCTCTGTCCGCATTTTCCAGGATACCCATCCGGTATTCTCCACTTTTTTCATCTACGTACCCAAGCAGATAACCCATCGGATTTCCCTGCGGTATGACGGAAAAATTAATTCGGATAAACGAGCAGTCGGAACGTTCGGAATGGTTATGAATGTAATCAGCCAGCTTCTCTTTTCCGACTCCGTTTTCTCCGGAAAGCAGTATCGGCGTATCGACCATTGCAACACGCTCCACAATCCGCATAAGACTGACGGACTTTTTATCTGCGGCTACCATCTCCATATTTCCGTTCATCTCACTGCGGATACGTTCCACTTCCTGCAGATACTTCCGATTCAGCTGCTCTTTTCTGCGCAGCTCTTTGCGGATGGCATAAATCTCCGTAATCTCCCTTACAATGGTCACAACCATGATAATGCTCCGGTTCTCCTCATTATCTTCAAAAATCGGCTTACTTGTGATAATTGCCCGCTTTCCGGTTCGAAAACTCTGTTCTGCGGTATAACTTTCCCTTGTCTCTAATACAGTGAGTGTACCGCTTTTTGAAATTACGCCCCGTTCCACCAGATCTCGCATGTTCTTTCCCAACATTTCCGATTTGAACAGTCCGCTTATTAATTCATAGCTGTGATTGAGGTATACGGTATTCGCCTCACTGTCTGTGATATAAATCCCATCATGAAAATTTTCCAGAATTGCTTCCAGATAATCCTGTATCAAAAAAGAAGATATCCTCTGATGTTCTTTTTCCATAAAAATCTCCTTCTAACATCAATTGCATTGATGCAGCATTTTGATTAGAGTATACTGATTACCCATCACAAAATCAATCGTTAGATGGAAATTCTTCGAAAATAAGCGCAACATGTCGTCATGCGTGATTGTATTCGCAGCTATGATCTTTTTGTTCCTGATTTTGTGCCTATTCTCTCTTCTCCTGTCACATATGCCGGATACTGTCCAGAACAAGCATGGCAAATTCATATGGCAGATCGGCCGGCAGATTGTGATAACCGGGGGCCGAAAGCAGCGGAAGGTTCAGGTATTCTGCCGCAGACTTTGCTGCGCACGCGAATAAGCCCTCCGTGTCACATGCTCCGGCTGCAATCACACAGGGAACCTGTCTGCTTTTCCCTGCCGTCTTCCCGGTATCCACAGGGTTTGGCGCCGCGATGCAAAAATTCCCCTTTTTTAAAGGATAGTGCAGAAAATCTTCCATTTCGTCATACACAAACCGTTCCAGATTCTTCAGGTCCTGCGTTATCGCTTCGAGGCTTTTCTGTTTTGACGTTTTCTCCATGCCTCCCATCGCCTGAAGCAACAGCAGCAGTGCCTTGTTCATCCGCTTTTTTTCTGCCGCAGCGCAGAGTTTCTGAAACCAGTCATCGATGCACCGCCGCATCTTTTCGTCTCCTGCCAGCGGAGGTTCGTGCAGAAAAAGTCCTCTAACCAGAAATGGATATGTTTCAGCAAGTGAAACAGCAATAATGCCTCCGGCACTGCAGCCTGCAACAAAGGCCGGTCCCATCTGCTGCTGTTCAATCAGAAAGGCTGCATCCTCCGTCTGCACAGCCACTGAAAAATCTGCATGACCACGCTCTGCCTTTTCCACTATGGTACTTCTGCTGTAACCCCTTCTGTCGTAGGAAACAACCGTAAAATGCAAGGAAAGAACCGCTATGGTATCCTGAAAATAATCGCTGTCACAGGCGACACCATGAATCAGGAGCAGCAACGGGCCCTCCCCCTCTTTTCTGCAAAACAAAAGACAGTCTTCCCGTGCAATCCTAAATTCCATAAAAATCTCCTTTGCCGCCTGTACATACTTAAACTAATGAAATTCTTCTTGTCATAAAGTCTATCAGATCCATCCCATCCCAGACAAGTGAAAAATCCAGCGCATGACCGAATTCTGTAATGCGGTCTGCCCCGGTCACCCGGTTTTCCATCAAAAAGTCTGCTGTCTCTTTCCCGGATACGCCAAAACACGTTAACGTCTGGCACTTCTTCGTCAGAACGGGAAGCAGTCCCCGCAGATCGTTTCCCTGTGCTTCCAGGAAAAAACCGCCGGGCACAAACATGTCCCAGTATGTCTCCAGAAGCCTTTTTACCTTTACTCGCACGATGATATTTTCCTCCGCGCAAATCTCTGTATCCGGTTCGAAAGCCGCCAGATACATTGCCGCCTCCCATTTCTTCACTGCCAAAACCGGAGAAAGCGTATAGAGCGGTTTTATATATGCAAACAGTTCCTTCCAGAACCGTTCTTTTGCGGCTTTCACCTGCGACTCCTCTCCGATCCAGTATAGAAGTCCCGGCGATGAACATGCATTTTGATCATACCGATAGGTGTCGTTGTAAAATCCCCGCACCATTTCCTCCAGATCCTTTGCATGTAAGACCGCAGCCGCATTGATCACCGCAGCCGAGCGGCGGTCTGGGAACGGCAATTCGACTGCTCGCGGCGGCAGGGGCGATCTTCGAATCTCCGAAACAGATTCATCGCCGCCCCAGATTACGCGTACATCGCACATAAGAGACAACGCATCCGTCAATTTCCTGTCATACTCATAGCGAAAAAGTACGATCCGGTTCTTCCACTCCGGAAGGCAGTGCAGCGTATGTGACAGACATTCCAAAAGAGCCTCCTCCTGCGGTGTCTTTCTGGAAGAAAGTCTCACCATACAGCAATTTCCTGCCAGCAGCGCAGCAGACATGCTATATGCAAACAATACCGGAATGTTAGAAGGTGCAAAATGCAGTGTGACGCCTTTTCCCAGAGCATTTTGCATCTGCTCTCCATACCATTTTTTCAGCTGCAGCAGATGTGCTTTCCTGCACCAGAAACCAAAAGCCGCGGCGTCGGCCATCTTTTTTGCCTCCGGATGATTCCGGATTTCTTTTGAAAACTGTTCGAAAAACAGGATGGTTTCCTCTGCAAACGGAACCATCGGGCTTTGCAGTGTGAGCCGTTCCAAAACCGCTTCGCTTCCAAGCAGTACCTTCAATTTGTCAAAATTCTGCATAGGTATCACTGCACCCCCTGATCTCTGCATTTTTAAGTCTGCCGAGCACTTGAAAATATGCCCCTTTCCTGCCGCAGGCACAGTCATCTTCTCCGAGCAGAATACCCTCATCTTCTGTCAGAAGACTATGTCCCGGATAGCTGTGGGGCAGTACTGACAGCACCTGAATGATTCCTTTTTCTCCTTTTTCACACAGGGAAAAATCTTCTGCCCTGCGAATCAGGATTCCGGAATAATCCGAACAGTGCAGGTGCCCGCACGCACACTCCATAAAAATACTGCCCGTCTGCTCCGCCATTCCATAATAATCGTACACCCTGCTTACGCCGCAGACTTCATGCAAAAGTTCTTTTAACTGTTCTTTTGAAATCCGCTGTTCCCACAATTTTTTCCAGCCTCCGCCATGAATCAGAACCGCATGGGACAGATCCAGATGCAGATTGCGTCTCTGTAATTCCGTGCAGAACTTCCATACCAGAAAGGTAAATCCAAAGATAAGAAACGGCTCACTGCCGTACTGCTCCTGAAACGCTTTTACAGCCTCTTCATTCAGGGACATATCCTCCCGCAGAGCAAAAATCCTTTTCCTCGCAAACAGGGAGAATCCCAAAATACCCGAAGTCCTTGCAGAGAAATGATCCCTTTTTTCCACCGTAGAGGGGCAATCGATGACAAGCATCGGAACTCGCTTTTTCCCAATAAAGTCACTTCCGATTGCGGCAAGTGCCTGCTGTTGCAGCGTTCTTGTCTCACCGTCTAAAATAATCCGGGATTGCGTACCCGAAGTGCCCGAAGATGTTACCGTTTTATAATCCGCCTGATCTTTCGGCAGACTGTCAAGCGAAAGCCTCTTAAAAAGTCCAACCGGCAGAAATGGGATATCCCGGTAGTGCGTGACGCCGGCATGAGAAAAACCGCACGCATTTAAGATCCGCGCATAGGAGGGACAGCGTTCCCTGTGATATTTCAGCAAAGTCATGAGCTGTCCGGTCAGGACTTCATCTTTTTCCTTCCGCGCCATCTGATAGGGCGGTTTTTGAAAATCCAGTTGAAACAGTGCCATGCTGCACACATCCTTTCTGATTCTATTCTCTCATATCCTTTTTTTGACATTTAATAGGCTTTTGGTTATCTTTTTTATTGCAAAGCGGCATACCGTGTTTTTCCGGCGTCTGTTTTTGGAATCACCGCAAGATAAACGGCTGAAAATGCGTTCCGGTTCAGATGAAGCATCGTTGAGAGCCAGTCACAGACAGTATCTGCCAGCGTTTCTCCGGTCGTATAGATACGAAGCTGATTATCTTCCCCGGTGCAGGCAAAGTCCACTCCCGGGAACTGATTGAACAGCAGCTGTTCACATTCATCAAGCCCGATCCGAACACCAAACAGCTTAATAAACCGCTTCTTTCTTCCAACAATATAGTAATATCCGTCACAGTCTCTTTTTGCCATATCGCCTGTTTCCAGAATTCCGCAGTGCTCGTCCCCTCTGCTCATATCCTCCATGCTTTGCGCATATCCCAAAGAGACATTGGCTCCCTCATAAATCAGTTCTCCTGTCTTCTCCGGTTCTTCCAGAATCGTTCCATCCGTATCTTTCAAAAAAAACCTTCCGCCCGGAATCGGTATTCCGATACTCCCGGGTTTCTTAAGACACATCGTATGAAACAGATAACTCATACGAGCCGTCGCCTCCGTCTGTCCGTACATAATCGTAAACTTTATCCCGTGTTCGTTTGCCCATGTGCCGAATTCCTGCTGCAAGGATACCGGAAGTTTGCCTCCCGCCTGCGTAATGGAAGTAATGTCCGGCAATGCCCGCTGTAAGATCTTCAGCTTCTTAAGTAGTTCATAGGTATACGGAACTCCGGCGAAGCTGGTTGCTTTTGCATCCGTTAAGAACCGCCAGAATTCCTGCTGCACGATGCTTTTTTCGGTCAGCAGAATGCACCCTCCCGCAAGCAGATGGCTGTTGATGACCGACAGCCCATAGGTATATTGCATCGGAAGCGTCGTAATCGGGCGTTCCGTTTCTTTCAAGTTTAAATACTCCATGATCGAAGCCGCATTTGCCTGAATGTTATCCATGCTCAGCCGAACCAGCTTCGGATTTCCAACACTTCCCGAGGTCGTCAGTAACAGGGCCAGCTTCTCATACATCCGATATGGGTGATTTTTTGTCTGAAACAGCCCATACCCTGCCGCCGAAAAGACTTGATCCTGTATGAACTTCTGCATTTCGCCTTTTTTATCCAGTGGAATCCATACATATGCCGGCTGGTAGGTATCAAACAATTCCTGCTGCATCTCTTCTTCCATCCCTGCCTCCAACAGCAGAGCAACCTGATTGTTTTGCAGACACCCCAGATAGCCAATCACCGATCCGATCGTGTTTTTGCATAGGCAGAACACAAGACTGCGTTCTTTTATGCATGATCCAAATTCCCTTACCGTAAGACGGAGCTTTCCGTATGTAATCTGTGCCCCGGAATCCTCCCACAGGGCAACCTGTTCCGAGGGTTTTTGTTCCAGTGAAAATAGCATGACCTGCCTCCTTTTCCAGCTCTTTTCCATTTGCTTACGCTTTGTACTGAGCGGCTTGCAATGGAATCAATAAGAGAAAACAATGTCTAACGGCTCATATCCACACCCAGTTTTTCCAGTATTTCGATTCCTTTGCTGTATTTGTTGAAAGATGTGATATCCAATGTTTCAAACATGATATTGAATTTTTCTTCCAGATCTGCAACCATCCCTACGTGCGACACAGAATCCCATTTTTTATAGCGGTTATAGACCAGCACCTCATCGTTGAAGTCTTCTTCTGTTACTCCTAAATTAATTATAAGAATTTTATGATATTTTTCCAGATTCGTCATCATTTTTTCCTCCTGAAACTTTCCGTCTGCAAGCAGACTCATTTATTTTAACACTTTATCTTCCCTTTCGGACTGCATTCCGCTATACTTGGTCCTATAAATCTATCGAAACCGTGGGGATGCCATATGAAACTAAATCAAACAGAAATCAAACAATTATTACCGCACCGGGAACCGCTTCTGCTTTTGGATTCGGTATCCGAACTGATTCCGGGCAATTCCGTTACCGCCGCAGTCACGATTCGACCGGATTGGCAGATTTTTCAGGGCCATTTTCCCAGCCAGCCCCTTTTGCCCGGTATCTATATCACGGAAAGCATGGCGCAGGCAGCTGCCTTAATCCTTCTTTCGACTGGCGGGAATCAGGGACATCTTCCGCTGCTTTTCCAGATTCAGAAGATGCGCTTTATCCGTCCTGTCGTTCCAGGTGATGTGATGGAATTGAAGGCTGTACTGACATCCGATGCCGGAAACGGAATGTATGATTTTAAGGTATCCGCATCGGTTCACGAAGATCAGGCTGCCTCCGGCATTATCACGCTGACATTAAAATAGAATGCAGGTTCTCTGACCGGTATTCCGGTCTATTTTATTGTTGGCAATAAGCCGATTCCACGATGGAAATCGGCTTATACAAAATTGGTATTGCTATTACTTATTCATAAAAATCCGGTGCCAGTTTCAATGTCTGGAAGAATTCGTAGTCATGTGCAAATATTACCTTTGCCTGATATTTTTTTTCTAATCTGCGCACTTTTTCAATTGACTTGAAAAAGGCGATGGAATCGTAAAGTAACCCGGATGCTTTTGCCGGCGGTCCATAGATTTCGCTCGTATAGACACAATCCTGCGGCAGGATCATCGTTCCGCCATCCAGATGCAGAACAATGCCGAGAAGACCTTCCGTATGACCCGGCAGATTCACGATTTCAATACCCGGTGCCAGTTCAAAATCATCCGCTATCAGATGATACTGTTTTGCCGGTCTCTCCAGATCTCCTTTGATATATCCTCCATGTGTTTCCGGATCCGGATTCATGTGTACCGCTGCAAGCCCGTTCAGATAATCTGCCTTCGGAACATAGATATCTGCATGCGGGAATAACTGCAGATTCCCTGCATGATCCAGGTGCATATGAGATAACACCACTGTTTTGATCTCTTCCGGTTTTACACCGCATAATGCAAGCTGATTTTCCAGCCGTTCTTCCTCTTTTTGATGCAGCGGATAGATCTCCTGCATGATATTTTGCCAGTATCCGTTCATCGCCTCCGGGTTGCTTCCGGTATCATATAAAATGTAACCATCCCCCGTATCGATTAAGAATGCCATAACCGGCAGTTTGATCCACGCATTTTCCACCTGCGGATTGCTTCTGGTCCCCACCACACTGCATGCTACCACAGAGTTTTTATCTGTCTCCAGATATCCTGTATTCAAAATATATAATCTCATTGAAAATCCTCCTTCTCCAATACACCCATGACAAATGCTTCTCTAATATTCACAGTGAAAACGTCTTATAAACTCTTCCTTCAATTCTTCCTGAAACTGAGGTGCAGCAATCGCAATCAGCTGTCGTGCACGCTCCTTTAAGGTCTGCCCATGCAGCTGCGCGATTCCGTATTCTGTCACCACGTAATTCACATCGCAGCGTGAAGTCGTGACCGTTGCTCCATTTGCTAAAAACGGAACTATTTTAGATATGGTCCCCTTTGCAGCAGTGGCTGGCATTGCCATAATCGTCCGGCCTCCCTTAGACATATTGGCGCCTCGCACAAAATCAAGCTGCCCGCCGATACCCGAAATCTGTTTCAGTCCAATTGACTCCGAACATACCTGCCCCATCAGATCCACTTCCACACAGGAATTAATGGAAACGACATTGTCATTCTGACAGATGACTTTCGGATCATTGACCACATCCACCGGAAGCATTTTCACCGTCGGATTATCTCTTACATAATCATATAATTTATTAGTTCCCATCAAAAAGGTAACGACACTCTGCCCTTTATCAATCTGCTTACACTTATTGGTAATCACCCCTGCACGGATCAATTCTACAACTCCGTCGGATATCATTTCGGAGTGAATGCCCAAGTTCTTTTTTTCCTTTAAAAACAAAAGCACCGCATCCGGAATTGCCCCGATTCCTAATTGCAGGCAATCTCCGTCTTCTACCAGAGAAGCGATATTTTCTCCGATCTTGCACTCTACCTCGCCGATTTTCGGAGGGTTAAGCTGAATCAGCTCCGTATTCTCCGCAACGATATAATCCAGCTCACTGATATGAATAAAATTATCTCCCAGTACTCTCGGCATATTTTTATTGATCTGGGCAATCCGAAGCTTTGCCGTCTCCGCACATGGCTTTGTATAATCGCAGGAAATTCCAAACGAACAATAACCATGTTCGTCCGGCTCACTCACTTGAAACAAAATCACATCTGCACGAAGTTTATTCCGGAACAATTCCGGAATCTGCGAAAAGAAGATCGGTGTAAAATCTCCGCGTCCTTCCTCTACGGCAGCTCTCGTCGTTCCGCCCAAAAACAGTCCATTGTGCCGAAAACGGTCTGACATTTCGGGTACACAGTAGCCTGCTTTTCCCATGGCCACCATATGCACGACTTCAATATCCCGGAAATCGTATCGCTCGGCATTCGCAACCATGGCATCGGTCAGAATCACCGGCTCTCCGCATGCGTGCGCCACTACGACGCGATCTCCTGATTTTATATGAGAAACTGCTTCATCCGCCGAACAAATGTGATCGGCATATTTTTCTTTCCAATCCATAATCATTCCTCATTTCTTATCTACCATACTATTTCTGTTATGTTTTTTCTGCAGCAGCTGTTTTGCTTCCAAAATCAGGCTGTCACTGACACCTGTGACCAGAAAAACCTGCTTCAGTTCCGGAAACGCTTCCTTCAATTCCGTATTCACAAGATTTTCCATCGTCAAATTTGCAGAGGGACATCCGCTGCACTGTCCGAGCATGCGCATAGAAAGCGTACCTTCCCGAATACTTTCTATTTTGATATCGCCCCCATGAAGTGCCAGGTTCGGACGAATCTTCTCCTCCAGTATCTTATCTATCTCTTCTACTGATATCTCACTCATAGAGACAACCTCCTGCATTTTATTCCTCAATATGTGCAATTGCTTTGGCAAGTTCTTTCTTAAATCCAAGATTTCCCTGACGTGCGATCATGATGCGCTGTGCCTGCGGAGAACCTGCTCCATGCATGGATTCCGTCCGATATCCTACTGCCGCTGTTCCCAGTGAGAGATTTTCTATCAGTCTTAAAATGCGGAGTCTGTTTTCGGTAGAAACATCCGCCACACCGCGCAGATACTTATCAATGTATTTGCCGAGCTTCTCGTCACGGAAATCCTTTTCGGAAGGAGCGGTAACCATAAGCCCTCCGGCCAGATCTTCCGCCAGACGGACAATTTCATACGGAAATCTTGTCACATTCTGCTTACAGACATTTGCAAGAAGCAGATCTATCATATAGGCCCCGGACTCTGTCGGATATCCCTCGGTTGAACAGGCAATTCCGCAGCAGTATAATGTCTCATTTAAATGTGTCATCTCAATCAGCTTATCTTTTACCGCAGATGCCTTTGACGCACCGTTATATTCTGCCGCTACCGCTGCAGCACCGATCAGCACATCTCCAACGCCAACTTTACATCCACCGTATGACTGGCGGTGATATCCGGCAAAACGCTCTACCAGCAGGCCTGCGAACTCCGTCTCTCCATCCATGAAGATCCTGTCGTTTGGCACAAAGACATCATCAAAGATCACAAGTGCTTCCACGCCTCCGAATTCCGAATTTCCAACATCGAGCTGTGAACCTTCCAGCTTTCTTGTATCACAGGACTGGCGCCCTATGATCATGAACAGCCCTTTTGCATCGAGCGGAACCGCAAAGGAGACTGCATAATCCTTGTCATCCGGCCCCATGGAAATTGTCGGCATGACGATTACTTCATGTGAGTTCAAAATACCGGTCTGATGCGCTTTTGCACCGCGAACCACAATACCGTCTTCTCTTCTTTCCACTACACGCAGATATAAATCCGGATCTTCCTGCGCATGCGGTGCTTTGGAACGATCACCCTTCGGATCTGTCATGGCACCGTCTACCGTGAGGTCATTGGTTGCACAATTATTCATAAAGTTCTTAAAGTTTTCGTGGTAGGTGGTATTGTATTTTTTGTCGATTTCAAATGTCGTCGAAAATACAGAATTAAAAGCATCCATTCCTACACATCTCTGGAAACAGGCCGCGGTCTTCTGTCCGCAGAGTCTCTGCATCTTTACCTTATTCTTTAAATCCTCAGTACTTTGATGAATGTGTGTGAAGCGATTGATTTTTTCTCCAGTGAACGGTGATACAACGGTCATAAGCTCTTCATACTGCGGGTCCTGTGCAAGATCATAGGTCATCCTCACGGAATTTAAGGATGGACGCAGAATTGGGTGATCCACCGGATTTTCCACCTTTTCCCCGAACATATAAATTTCCATATTGATCTTACGGATACTTTCAATGTACTGTTCTCCTGTCATTAGTGCCATAGTAATCTACCTCCTTGTTTTGTTGCATTTTTGAATTATTATTTTTTTAATATTGCAATATTGCATTTATATGTTTAATATACTATATTTATATTATATTTACAATAAAATGATGTGTATTTCTTCATATTTGTATATTTTAACATCTTTTTGTTCACATACAGACTATATCGGAAGAACCTTTTGTGCATTTTTCTCTCATTCTTATTTTCTATTACAAAATTAATTCATTTTGATGCATTATTGCATTTTTCTTTTCACTTCACAGACAGAAAAGCTTTCCTGAATTTAATGTAACAAGGCCTTTCCTACGTTGATGTAACAGGGTCTTTCCTACGTTGATGTAACAGGGTCTTTCCTATAGAATAAAAAAAGGTTCTAAACTATAGTTGGGGGTAAACAAAAAATAAATAGGCATAGGTCTTGGATTCCTCTATAATAAAGTCACCACAACAACATTATAG
>JAEWCQ010000038.1 GCA_023390555.1 Bacillota bacterium
GCATACCGGTGCAGAAGAGCCAGAAAGAGGAACCGGTTCTTTCCGGAAATGAATCTGTGACAGAATTGCTGAAGGCAGAGACAGAGAAGAAGCATTCATTCGAAAAAGAGAAGATACTGGAAGAAAAACTTGAGAATCTTCAGAATTTTCTTGAGAAAAATCTGACGCCCGAAGATAAAAAAGATACGGAAGAGGTCATTGAAAAACTCGGTGCCAGACAGCAGAATCAGACAGAGGGATTTCGCTGCATGAAAATGATTTATGAAATACTGCTGGAAAATGAAGTAAATGAGAAATACGTAAATCAGATTATGGATGATATGGAAAAAGTTGCAAGGAGCGGCTCCAGTATGGATATCCTCCTTTCGAATGTATATCAGAAGATGATTCTGAAATTCGGTCAGCCGAAAACAATCGAATTATCTGCAGGTCTGCCGAAGGTTGTGTTTTTTATCGGACCGACTGGTGTCGGAAAGACGACTACAATCGCAAAAATAGCTTCAAAATATAAAGTCGATATGGGGAAGAGAGTGGCATTTCTCACTGCGGACACCTATCGGATTGCAGCGGCCGAACAGTTGCGTACGTATGCGAACATACTGGATACACCACTGAAAATCATCTATTCATCTGAGGAAATGAATGAGGCAATTGAAAGAGTGAATGATTATGATCTCGTGTTGGTGGATACGGCAGGGTTTTCGCATAGGAATGAAGAACAGCGGGATGATATCAAGCATTTGATTGAAAGCTTGGATGAAAAATATGAAAAAGAAGTATACCTGGTAATCAGTGCGACGACAAAATATAAAGATTTACTGGAGATAGCGGACATTTACCATGGGATTGCAGACTATAAAGTCATATTTACAAAACTGGATGAAACATCATCTTATGGCAATATTTTAAATATCAAGCTGTATTCCGGCGCCGATTTGTCTTATACGACAAATGGCCAGAATGTACCGGATGATATTCAAATATTCAGCACACAAGAGATCGTGAAGCAGTTATTGGGAGGCAGGTAGCAGATGGATCAGGCAGAACAGCTGAGAAATGTTATAAAATTGAAAAATCAGAAAATGGCTTCCAAGGCAAGAGTGATTACGATTACCAGTGGAAAGGGCGGAGTGGGCAAATCAAATGTTGCTGTGAATATGGCCATTCAACTGCGGAAAATGGGAAAACGCGTCATTATATTTGATGCGGATCTTGGTCTGGCAAATGTGGAAGTGATGTTTGGTGCGATACCGAAATTTAACCTGAGTGATCTGATCTACCGCGGGAAGAGCATCAAAGAGATCATTACGCCGGGGCCATTGGAGATCGGCTTTATTTCCGGCGGTTCCGGAATTATGGGGCTGAATAATCTTTCCAAAGACCAGATTGCATACCTGGTACATAATCTGACCCAACTGGATGAACTGGCAGATGTGATACTGATTGATACGGGAGCGGGTATTGCAGACAGTGTTTTGGAATTTGTAATTGCAAGTCCGGAGGTGCTTCTGGTTTCCACACCGGAACCGAGTTCACTGACAGATTCCTATTCGCTGTTAAAGGCTCTTCATCGGAATCCGAATTTTATGAGAGCCGGGACGCAGATCAATGTCATTGCAAACAGAGTGACTTCGGCCGAAGATGGTCAGATGGTTTTTGATAAATTAAATACGGTAGTTTCACAATTCCTGAATGGAAACATCAACTATCTTGGAATGATTCCGCAGGACGTTATTTTGGAGAAAGCCGTACGTCAGCAGAAAACGGTTTCACTGAGTGCACCGAATTCGGAATCTGCAAAGGCGTTTGAAATACTGGCAGGTAATCTACTGAATAACAGTCATGAGCAGTATATTATGAAAAAAGGAATTACGCAGCTTTTCTCAAACTTAATGAACAGGTAACAGGTGATTGATATGGTTTCAAAAATAGTAGAGGTTGGAGCGAAAACAGATATTCGAATGGTGAGCCAGATTGAGCGCTCAATGAAAAATGGAGAGGATGTCCATACCTACAAAAGCCAGGTATATGAGATACTGGAGAACGGGGAACTGGAACTTTTGATGCCGACAGAGGGCGGGAGACTGATTTTGCTTCCGCTCGGCATCCGGTTCGAATTCCTTTTTTACACCCAAAACGGACTCTATAAGGCAGTTGGACAGGTAAAAGAGCGGTATAAGGCAGATAACAGGTATATGGTTCGAATCGAGTTGAACACACCCCTGAGCAAATTTCAGCGCAGGCAGTTCTATCGTCTGGAATGTATCATTGACATGAAATATTTCAGCATTTCAAAAGAGCAGGCAGAGCTCTCATCTACGACGGAGATTGTAGACAGTCTTCGGGACTCTGAGTTTTTCAAAAAGCAGAAAAAGGCGCATATTGTCGATATCAGCGGAGGCGGTGTCAGGTTTGTTTCGGAGGAGCAGAATTCTTCCGACAGTTATGTACTGATGATTATCATGCTGAACAATGGACGGGAAGAAAAGCAATATTTGATTCCCGGTCATATTATACACTGTGAAAAGGCTGCAAACAGTGATAGTAAAGATATAAGATATGAAAATCGCGTGGAATTTGTATTAAAAGATCCAAGGATGCAGGAAGAAATTATAAAATTTATTTTTGCGGAGGAACGAAGGTCAAGAAAAAATGATAAATGATAGCAAAAAGAAGAAAAATATTCTGGTTGTCGATGACTCTGCACTCATGAGAAGGGTTATCTGTGATATAATCAATACAGACAATACATTTGAGGTGACAGATGTCTGCCGGGATGGTCTCGAAGCATTTGAAAAACTCAAAACCACACAGTATGCAGGTGTGATTCTGGATGTGAACATGCCGAGAATGAATGGACTGGAACTGCTGGAAAAACTGCAGGAGAATGGGATTCGGGCAACCGTGATCATGGTCAGTACCATGACGACCAGAGACGCTGAGACAACTCTTTTGGCAATCGAGCGCGGGGCGGTTGATTTTGTGGCCAAACCATCGAATATCATTGAAGCAAAGGGCGAACAGTTCAAAGAACAGCTGATTCGTGTGCTGACTGCAGTGCTTGAAACAGAGCAGAGCAGGAAAACGGCACCGGTCGAGATCATTCCAAAGAAGGCGGTGGAGCGGACAGTGAAAAAGCGGCTGGCAGCGGGACAAAAACTGGTTGCGCTTGCCTGTTCTACCGGAGGTCCGAAAGCCCTGCAGAGTGTGATACCGTTGTTGGAAGCAAATCTGGATGCACCAATGGTTTTAGTGCAGCATATGCCGGCAGGATTTACGAAGTCAATGGCAGAACGTCTGGATGAACTCAGTAAGATTCACGTAAAAGAAGCGGAGGACAGCGAAATACTTGAAAAGGGAACCGTATACGTCGCACCGGGAGGCAGGCATATGAAAGTGCAGAAGACGGCTGACGGCAGACACCGGATATCCCTGAACGACGATCCCGCAATCGGTGGATTGAGACCATGTGCGAATACCATGTATGAATCTTTGCGGGACAGTTCTTTTGACGAAGTTGTCTGTGTGATTTTAACCGGAATGGGCTCGGATGGAACGAAGGGAATCTTATCCCTGCGGGAAAAAATCCCTGTCTATGTTATTTCGCAGGACGCGCCCAGCTGTGTCGTGTATGGAATGCCGAAAGCAATTGCAGAATCCGGTGTGGCAGACGAGGTCGTTTCGTTGGACAAAGTTGCGCAATCTATAATGAAAAATGTGGGGGTAAAGTAAGATGGATGTAAGTCAATATCTTGAGATTTTTATTGATGAAACAGCAGAACATATTCAAAGCCTGAGTGACTGTATCATGGTTCTGGAAAAAGAGCCTGAGAACAAGGATACGATCAATGAGATTTTCCGTGCGGCACACTCTTTAAAGGGCATGGCCGGAACAATGGGATTTAAACGGATGCAGCATCTGACCCATGACATGGAGGATGTATTTCAGGAAGTTCGAAGTGATAAGGTAAAGGTAACAAGCGATCTGATTGATCTTCTGTTTCAGTGTCTGGATGCAATCGAAGGGTATCTTGATATCATCAAGAGCACTTCTGACGAAGGAACGGAAGATAATGAAGCAATCATCAAAGGCTTGAACCGTTTCCTGGAGAAAGCAGAGAATGGCGAAACGCCAAAAGAGGCTCCGAAAGAGGAAGTCAAAGAAGAAAAAACAGCGGAATATGAAAAGAAGTATCTGGATATTTCCTTTACATATGCAGAAAGAGAAGCTTTAAGAGCCGCCGAAGATTCGGGCTCAAACATTTACGGTGTCACTGTCTATATTCAGAAAGAGTGTCTGCTGAAAGCAGCAAGGGCATTTCTGGTATTTAAGGCAGTAGAAGAACTGGGACAGATTTTGGTTTACAGCCCGAGTTCACAGGACATTGAAGATGAGAAATTCGATCTTGATTTCAGCTTTTATCTGTCGGCCGATGCAGATCTGGCAGCAGTTTTAAAAGCCGTAAACGGGGTTTCGGAGATAGAGACAGTCGTTGGAGAACAGATACAGTATGCATCTGTTGTGGCAGATTCCGCGAAAGAAGATATGGCATTAACTGCAGCAGAAGCGGCACGTGCAGATGCAAAACAGTCGGCAGCTATTACCGTCAAAGAAAGCAAACAGCAGCCGGCAGCCAAAGGAAAGACCGTAAGTAAACCGGTTACCAACCGGACAGTTCGTGTGGATATAGAAAAACTGGATGCGTTGATGAATCAGGTCAGTGAGTTGATTATTGCAAAGAACAGTCTTGTTTCGATCAGTTCTACCGAAAGCAGTAATTTACAGAACCAGTCATTCCATGAACAGATTGAATACCTCGAGCGGATTACGACAAACCTTCATGAATCCGTTATGAAGGTACGAATGGTTCCGATTGAGAGCGTTGTCAATAAATTCCCGCGTATGATTCGTGATCTGGCAAGAAAGCTGGATAAAAAGATGGAATTATACATGACAGGTGAAGATACAGAACTCGACCGTACGGTAGTTGATCAGATTGGCGATCCGCTGCAGCATCTGCTTCGTAATTCTGCAGACCACGGTCTGGAAAGTGCTGTGGTCCGTGCGGAAAGAGGAAAGCCGGAAGTGGGCTCCATTCACCTGAATGCTTTTCAGGAAGGTAACAATGTCATCATTGAAGTCAGTGATGATGGAAATGGTATCGATACGGACAGAGTGAAGGTTAAGGCGATTGAAAGAGGTCTGGTAAGCCCGGAGCAGGCGGAGAAATTAAGCCAGAAAGAAATCATCGACTTCTTATTTATGCCAAGCTTTTCCATGGCAAAAGAGATTACGGATGTATCCGGACGTGGTGTTGGTCTGGATGTCGTAAAATCAAACATAGAGGCTTTGGGCGGAGACGTTGAGGTTCGGAGCAGACTGGGTGAGGGAACAAAATTCAGTGTGAGACTTCCGCTGACACTTGCAATCATTCAGGCACTGATGGTTGAAATCCGGGACGAAAAATATGCAATTGCGCTTGGTTCCATTCAGAATATCGAAGATATTCCGGTTAAGGATATCAAATATGTGGAAGCAAAAGAGGTAATTCATCTGCGCGGTATGGTCATTCCGCTTATCCGTCTGGATAAGCTGCTGGATATCCAGCCTATGGAGGAAGAACCGGAAAGTCTGACTGTCGTAGTGGTAAAGAAGGGTGATAAATTCGCGGGACTTGTCGTTGACAATCTGATGGGTCAGCAGGAAATCGTTATCAAGTCTCTCGGCAAATACATCAATAACAACAAACTGATCAGTGGTGCGACCATTCTGGGTGATGGCGAAGTTGCGCTGATTTTAGATGTGAATACATTAATGTAACAGGGGGTGTGCAAAGTGGCAGAACAGTTAGAAGTAGTAGAAAACGTAAAAAAACAGTACATAGTCGTTAAAATCGGCAATGAGCAGTACGGGATTGATATCAGCTACGTGGATAATATTGTCCGTATGCAGAAGATTACACGGGTTCCAAAAGCACAGTCTTATTTTAAGGGAATCATTAACCTCCGTGGGGAAGTTGTTCCTGTTATGAGTATTCGAATCCGAATGGGGCTTGCAGATGATGTGTTTACCAATGCGAGCAGAATTATCATTTTAAAGATTGATCAGCAGGGAGCACTTGGAATCATTGTGGATGAAGTAAAAGAAGTTGTGACACTGGGTTCCAGTGAGATCGAAAAAGGTACAAGCCAGATTAAGGATGGAAAAGAGACGTTCATCAACGGCATTGGTAAAAATGGAGATGAGCTCATTTCCTTGCTGGATATTAATTCTGTTCTTGAAGATAGGGAAAACGTATAAGGTGTGTTGATATAGTGAGGCAAACTCTGCCTCACTATATTCACTAATTAGGAAGTTGCGGTCTGTTTGATGTATTTGGCGGGAAATTTTATTACGGTGAAGAGGGGGAACATATGGCAACATATAGTTTGGATGAAGTAAACAGCATGTATGTGGACGTGCTGCGGGAAATAGGAAATATCGGTGCTGGAAATGCAACAACTGCAATTGCCAGTATGTTGCAGCTTCGAATCAATATGAATGTACCAAAAGTCCAGCTTCTTACATTTCAGGAGCTTGGATCGGCAGTGTGTCCGGAGGATGAGATCATTGTCGGAATCTATCTGGAAGTGCAGGATGATATCAACGGAAGCATGATGTTTCTGATGAAGCTGGATTCTGCTCACTATCTGGTTAACCGGCTGATGGGACGGCCGGAAGATTACAGCGAACAGTTCGATGACATGGATATGTCAGCATTGAAGGAAATCGGTAATATCATAGCCGGTTCTTATCTGAATGCACTGTCAACTATGACACAGCTTACCATTGTACCGTCGGTGCCGTACATTGCAATTGATATGGCAGCGGCAATCTTAAGTGTACCGGCGATACAGTTTGGACAGTATGGTGACAATGCATTGCTGATAGAGACAGAATTTGGTGATGATGTAATGATTAATGGGTACTTTATCCTTCTGCCGGAATTGGAATCATATGATAAGATATTGACATCACTTGGGATTTCCATATAAGGAGAAAGTACAATGAGCGAAGTGATAAAAGTTGGAATGGCGGATTTAAATATCTGTAAGTCGCCGGATATTATTACAACTCTGGGATTGGGTTCCTGTATTGGGATTGCAGTATACGACCCGATCACAAAAGTTGGAGGACTTGCACATATCATGTTGCCCGACAGTACCAAGATAAAGAACAATTCAAATATTGCAAAATTTGCAGATTCCGGCATAGCGGAATTGATTCGACGAATGACAGAAGCGGGAGCATCCAGGATGAGAATGGTGGCGAAAATTGCCGGCGGTGCCAAAATGTTTGAAGTCAGCGGACTTTCAGATGTTGGAAATATCGGGGCAAGAAATGCGGAAGCATCACGGGGAAAACTGAAGGAACTTGGAATACCACTCCTTGCGGAGGATACCGGATTAAATTACGGCAGGACTGTGGAATTACATTGTGAAACGGGTGAGTTTTATATCAAATCCGTTGGTAAACCATTAAAAGTACTTTGAACGGAAAGACGATTACATACTACTTGACGTATTAAAAAAGCCTGGGGGCATAATATGAAGACAAAACAGGTGCCGGCAATCATTATGCTGGCTGCAGGATTTATTACATGCATTGTATCTATCTTTCAGGGATTGGAAGTAGATAAATTTCTAAAAATATTACTGGTGGTTCTTGTATGTTTTTACATACTTGGCTGCCTGATTCAGGTCGTTCTGGATAAGAATTTTACGGTGAAACAGGAGGAGAAAGCATCTGAAGAATCGGGAGAGGATGCCGAAAATAACGAGCAGGAAGCGGAGACAAAGAACGAAGACGTCAGTCGTACAAAGGCTGATGAGAAGTAATTCGAAGTTGGAGGCTTGAATGAAGACAGTGGATAGAGAAAAACTGTGGGAAGCTTATCGCAAAGATCCTAACCCGCAATTAAGAGAACAGATCATTATTGAATATGCTTCGCTGGTTAAGCTTGTAGCTGGCCGGCTGAGTATGTACCTTGGTTATAATGTGGAATATGAGGACTTGGTCAGTTATGGAATATTCGGACTGATTGATGCAATAGATAAATTTGATACCAAAAAAGAAGTGAAGTTTGAGACCTATGCAAGTTTGAGAATCCGAGGGGCAATTCTGGACCAGATCCGTAAGATGGACTGGATACCGAGAACGGTACGGCAGAAGCAGAAAAAGATAGAAGCTGCCATTAAAAGCATTGAAATGAAGACCGGTAAATCTGCCACGGATGAAGAAATTGTAAAGGAACTGGGGATATCAGAAGAAGAGTTTACGGGCTGGCAGTCACAGATGAAAGTGACCAATGTTGTTTCACTGAATGAATTTGTAGAGCAGGGGAGCGAGCCGGTTATGGATGCAACCTGCAATTCACATTTTGCGCAGCCGGAAGATGCGATGCAGGAAAATGAATTAAAAGAGATTTTGAATCAGTCGCTGGATGCACTGACAGAAAAGGAAAAAAAAGTGATACTGCTCTATTATTATGAGGAGCTCACATTGAAGGAAATCAGCAAAGTGTTGGAAGTATCGGAGTCAAGGGTCTCACAGCTTCACACGAAAGCACTGCTGAAGATGAAGGGGAAAATGGGAACCTATATGGGCATATTTACGGATTGATAGGAGAAACGGTATGGGGCAGATGAATTCTTTTTTTCAATTGGACATTCGTAACGAAGGTGTATTTCTGAAAGTGATTCCTCCGAAGGAACAGGGGGCAACACTTACGGTGCCGGAAGTGATTAACTATCTGAATAACCGAAAATGGAATAACTATGATCTGAAGGAATTGAACAGGGCTTTGTACCTGCCGCAGGAATCAGAGATTCGGGTGGGAGAAGGCACCGATGTTGCGGAAAATGAATCTATGGTTATGCGCATATCGCCCGATAATATGAAGGTCATATGCCGGTTTTATCCGCCGAGTCAAAACGGGGCTAAAATGGATGCACAGGAGATTGTGAAAGATTTACAATTTCGGGGCATAAGGTTTGGTATCAGGCAGGAAGAAATCATTCGGTTTCTTCAGGAACATCTTTACTGCACGGATTATGTCATTGCAGAAGGAACGCTTCCGGTGCAGGGAAAAGATGCGGATATCTGCTATTATTTTAATACAGATGTCAATCTGAAACCAAAGAAAAATGAAGACGGAACCGTAGATTATCATGAACTCGGAACGATCAGTCATGTAAAAGAAGGAGATCTTCTGGCAAGACTGAAAAAGGAGGATCAGGGAAAAGCTGGGAAAGATGTGTTTGGGCAGGAAATAAAACCAAAGCCGGTAAAGGGCATGCGTTTGATTTATGCCAACAACATTACCCTGTCGGAAGATGAGACAGAGATTTATTCCAATGTAACGGGGCATGCAAGCCTGGTAGACGGCAAAGTATTTGTTTCGGATCTTTTTGAAGTGCCTGCAGATGTGGACAATTCCGTAGGAAACATCAATTATCAGGGGAATGTTCATGTCCATGGAAATGTCAAGGGTGGCTTTCAGATCTATGCAAAGGGAGATATTGTTGTAGACGGCGTGGTAGAAGATGCGGTGTTACAGGCGGAAGGGCAGATCATCGTAAAACGCGGCATACATGGTATGACAAGAGGCATTTTAAGGGCTGACGGCAACGTAATCTGTAAATTTATTGAAAATGCCACGGTGATAGCGGGCGGTTACGTTGAAACGGAATCGGTGATCCTCAGTCAGGTTTCTGCAGCCAGTGAGGTGCATGTAGATGGAAGAAAGGGATTTATCACCGGAGGAGTGGTACGTGCCGGAGGTTTGGTAGAGGCACTGACGATTGGCTCTGAGATGGGAGCGGTCACGCGCATTGAGGTGGGTGTAGACCCGGAGAAGAAAGAGCGTTTTATAGAGCTGCAGAAACTGATTCGCGAGAACAGTCAGGATATTGCCCAGATAAAACCAATCTTAATCGCATGCAAGGAAAAACTGGCGCGGGGAGAACGGTTCAATAAAGACAAACAGCATTATATCCAGCAGTTGGCGGTTACACTGCAGGCGAAACAGAGCGAGATCGGCGATGAGCAGAAGGAATTCATGCAGCTGCAGACAGAGATGATGCAGGACAGCAACGCAAGGGTAAAAGTAAAAAATACAATTTATGCAGGTGTTACGGTCAGTATATCAGATCTTAGTATTACCTTACATGAGAAACGCAGCTTTTGCCAGCTGTTAAAAGAACAGGGAGAGATTGTGATTCAAAATTTATAAAACGATTTTAATCTGAGGTGATAAAAATGACAATACGGCCAATTGATTTCAATGGAATGATTCAGCGCTCCCAGGATGTAGGAAGCATCAAACAGCACGAAGATACAAGACCTGTAGTAGAACAGCAGAATATTCAAAGTAATTTTGTTAAGGAAGAGACGAAATTGGCGAAGCAGGTGAATCATGCCGATAATGCAGATCAGGAAGAATATCGCTATGATGCAAAGGAAAAAGGAAATTCGTCCTACCAGGAAAGTAGCGGAAAACAGAAAAAAAAGAAAGAACAGGAAACAGACCGGGTAATTGTAAAAAACAAGTCTGCGGGTTTTGATATAAAAATATAGAGGAGTTTTGAAATGACAGGTATTGAAATTATTCTTATCCTGATAGGAATCGTATTCATGATAGGAAGCTTTATGGTGACAGAGAAGTTATCTGCATCGGAGCTGGATAAAATCGCGAAATTAAGTGAAAAAGAGATAGGGATGATTGTTGACAAAGAGCTGGCAAAGGCATCCGAACACATTGAAAATCAGGTTGATGATGTGATTGACGGATCCATGGATAAAGTGGAGCGTTCGCTGGATAAGGAATCAAATGAAAAGATCATGGCAATCAGTGAATATTCTGACACTGTTTTGGAAAATATGAACAAGACTCATAATGAAATTATGTTTCTTTACAGTATGCTGAACGATAAGCACATCGAGTTGACGGAACTGTCGGGTGAACTGTCAAGAGTTGCCGCAAAGGTAGAGGCGGATATCGAGCTTGCGGAGGCAGACCGGGAAGAGATAAAAGAGGAAAGAGCAGAAAAGTCAGCAGAGGACGTATCTGTAAAGGAAGACCGAAAAGAATCCCGTGATGAAAATGGCAATCACAATGAAAAAATCTTGGAATTGTTTAAACAGGGCAAATCCTATATGGATATTGCAAGGGAGCTTGGACTTGGACAGGGTGAAGTCAGGCTTGTAGTAGAACTGTTTAAAGGAGAAGAATAAAGTGAAATTAAAATATTACTTAAGAGGTCTTGGTATCGGGATACTGGTAACTACAATTATTCTGATGATTGCTTTTTCCGGACACAAGGCAGATATATCCGACGAAGAAATCATTGCCCGTGCCAAAGCACTTGGAATGGTTATGACAGAACAGGAAAAGGAAGATGCGATTCCAAAGGGAACGGAAGATAATCTGACGGAATCCACAGAACAGAAGCCGGAAAAGACGACAGAACAAAACCAAACATCAGAGCAGAATCAGACAACGGAACAGACTCCGATGACAGAACAAGGCCAGACAGAGTCGACGGACCAGGCAAAAGCAGAGACACAAAAAGAGATTACCGTGAAAGCAGGAGACTCTTCCAATACGGTTGCAGACAAATTGTTTCAGGAAGGTCTTGTTGACGATGCGTCGGCCTTCAATAAATATCTGGTCGACAATAAGGTCGACAGTTCCATTCAGCCCGGAACTTTTACAATTCCGCAGGGGGCGACTTATGAAGAAATCGGTGGACTGCTGACAGGGAAAAAGTAGGTGAAAAGAAATTGTTGCATACATTTCCATATTATGATATAATCTGAACGTTGTAAAAATGACAAATCACATATGCCGATGGTCGGAAGGGTGCCGCAAAGGTTTTTCGGCAGGTGGACGCATATGGAAGACAAACCAAATGGAGGACGAAAAATGAGCGTTATTTCAATGAAACAGTTATTAGAAGCCGGTGTGCATTTCGGACATCAGACAAGAAGATGGAACCCTAAAATGGCTCCATACATCTATACCGAGAGAAATGGTATCTATATCATCGACTTACAGAAATCCGTAGGAAAAGTGGATGAAGCTTACAATGCAGTTGCAGAAGTGGCAGCAGAGGGCGGCACCATTCTTTTCGTAGGTACCAAGAAGCAGGCACAGGATGCAATTAAGACAGAAGCGGAACGCTGCGGTATGTACTTTGTAAATGAGAGATGGTTAGGCGGAATGCTTACAAACTTTAAGACAATACAGAGCCGTATTGCAAGATTAAAAGAAATCGAACGTATGGCAGAGGATGGAACTTTTGATGTTCTTCCGAAAAAAGAAGTTATTCAGTTAAAGAAGGAATGGGATAAATTAGAGAAGAATCTTGGCGGAATCAAGGAAATGAAGAAGATTCCGGATGCAATCTTTATCGTAGATCCGAAGAAAGAAAGAATCTGCGTACAGGAAGCACATTCTTTGGGAATTAAATTAATCGGTATTGCAGATACAAACTGCGATCCGGAAGAATTGGACTATGTAATTCCTGGTAATGATGATGCAATCAGAGCCGTTAAATTAATTGTTTCCAAAATGGCAGATGCTGTGATTGAAGCAAATCAGGGAACCGTTGAAGTAGACGCAGTTCCGGAAGAAGTAGCAGAAGCAGTAGAAGCATAATTTTTGAAAAGATTGAAATAGGACAGACATTATATGCCTGTCCTATCTTATAGAATATAATATATCGGAGGAAAATGAGATGGCTATTACAGCAGCAATGGTAAAAGAACTGCGTGAACTGACTGGCGCAGGTATGATGGATTGTAAAAAAGCGTTAAATGAGACAGAAGGCGATATGGATGCAGCTGTTGAATATTTGAGAAAAAACGGACAGGCAAAAGCAGAGAAAAAAGCTGGAAGAATTGCAGCAGAAGGTCTCTGTACGGTTGTTTTAAAAGACGAGAAGACAGCAGCTGTCGTGGAAGTGAATTCCGAGACAGACTTTGTTGCAAAGAATGAGACTTTCCAGGCGTTTGTAAAGGCAGTTGGAGAGCAGGCAGTAAATTCAGATGCGGCAGATATAGATGCGTTTATGGCAGAAGCATGGAATCAGGATTCCAGCAAAACGGTAAAAGATGCATTAATCGAAAAAATCTCTGTAATTGGTGAGAACCTGTCAATCCGTCGTTTTGAAAAAGTAGTTGCAGAAGACGGTTGTGTGGTATCTTATATTCATGGAGGCGGAAGAATCGGCGTTATCGTAGAAGCTGCTACAGCAACGGTAAATGATGCGGTAAAAGAAGCGCTTTCAAACATTGCAATGCAGATTGCAGCATTGAATCCGAAGTATGTTTCCAGAGATGAAATCAGTGCAGATTATATTGCACATGAAAAAGAGATCTTACTCGCTCAGATCATGAATGATCCGAAAGAATCCCAGAAACCGGAAAAGGTAATCAACGGAATGATCGAAGGTCGTGTAAGCAAAGAATTAAAAGAGATCTGTCTCGTAGATCAGGTATACGTCAAGGCAGAAGATGGAAAACAGACCGTCGCACAGTATCTTGCACAGGTATCCAAAGAAGTTGGAACCACTGTTGCAGTGAAGAAGTTTGTACGTTTTGAGACTGGCGAAGGTATCGAAAAGAAGCAGGAAGACTTTGCAGCAGAAGTTGCAGCACAGATGGCTGGAAACTAATTCCCAAGAGATATAAAAAAGCTCAGAATCTTGATCGTTCGAACAACGAGGAAGATCCTGGGCTTTTTAAAAGAAGTGGAAGTAATGGGGCTCGAACCCATGACCTCTCGCGTGTGAGGCGAACGCTCATCCCGGCTGAGCTATACTTCCATAAAGATATTATAGCACTGTAGAATCAAAATGCAAGAAGCAACAGGAAAACAAAACGATACTTGACGAAATTGTGTTTTGGGTGCATAATAGACATACTTCAAAGGGGAAGCATAAATGCTTCCTCTTTATTATAGTTTTGTCAAATCTATAGAATAAAAATGTAAGAGACGATAAGCAAAGAGGAGCGGTTAGAGATGAAGAAAAGAATTTTGGCAGCCTTGTTGACGATGGCAATGGCAGTAACTATGATGGCGTGCGGCAGTACTTCCAATAAAACATCAGATGGTACGGATGTGGGAGCTACCGGTACGGAAACCGGTGCAAAGAAAGTTTTGAAAGTGGCCATGGAATGTGGATATGCACCGTATAACTGGACACAGTCCGACGATTCCAACGGAGCCGTGAAAATCAATGACAGTTCCGACTACGCATATGGTTATGATGTCATGATTGCAAAGAAAATTGCAGATGAACTTGGCTATGATTTACAGATTGTTAAATTAGACTGGGATTCACTTGTTCCGGCTGTACAGTCCGGCACGGTAGACTGTGTCATCGCAGGACAGTCCATTACTGCAGAGAGACTGGAAATGGTAGATTTTTCAGACCCTTATTACTATGCATCGATTGTAACACTTGTGAAATCGGACAGTAAATATGCGGATGCAAAGGGAATTTCTGATCTTGCAGGAGCTACCTGTACTTCACAGCTTGGAACCGTATGGTATGATACCTGTCTTCCACAGATTCAGGATGCAGATATTCAGGCAGCGCAGGAATCTGCTCCGGCCATGCTTGTTACACTGGAGAGCGGAAGAACAGACCTTGTTGTAACTGATAAACCGACTGCAATGGCGGCCGCTGCGGCATATCCAGATATGAAGATGCTGGATTTCACGGACTCTGACGATAACTTTGAAGTATCCGACGAGGAAATCAACATCGGTGTGTCTGTGCAGAAAGGCAATACCGAATTGTTAGATGGAATTAACAGTGTGCTCGACAAAATGACAACAGATGATTTTGATCAGATGATGAATGAAGCAATTTCGGTTCAGCCGTTGTCCGAGTAGTGAGGAGTTGTTGACGTGATATCAAATATGAATTTTATTGAGAGAATTATCTATATTCTCGAAAAATACGGTGTTTCTTATTTGAAAGGTGCAGGAACGACTCTGGTAATCGCTCTGGTATCGACAGCAATCGGATGTCTGATCGGATTTCTCGTGGGAGTTGTGCAGACAATTCCGGTGGACAAAAAGAGAGATTCTTTTGTAAAAATATTTGCACTTCGTCTGCTGCAGATCATATTTCGCGTTTATGTGGAAGTTTTTCGCGGTACGCCGATGATCGTACAGGCTGTATTTATCTATTATGGCCTCGCACAGATATTTAACATTCAGCTTGGAATGTGGGCATCTGCATTTCTGGTCGTTTCCATCAATACCGGTGCCTATATGGCAGAATCTGTCCGGGGTGGTATTATTTCCGTTAATATTGGTCAGACAGAAGGCGCAAAAGCAATTGGAATGAATCATATACAGACCATGCTGTATGTGATTATGCCGCAGGCATTTCGGAATATTATGCCACAGATCGGCAATAACCTGATTATTAACATTAAAGATACGTCCGTATTGTCCATTATCGCAATTGTAGACCTGTTCTTTGTTCATAAGAGTGTTACAGGTGCGTTATATACATACTTTGAATCTGCGACGATTGTAATGCTGATTTATCTGACCATGACAGTTACCGCATCGAAGCTGCTTCGTCTCTGGGAGCGTAAGCTGGATGGCGACGATAACTACGAAATGGTAGATACAATGGGAATTGGCGATCAGATGCGTTAGAGAGGATACGGAGAATGAAAAAAGAGAATATGATATTGAGCGTATCGCATCTTGAGAAGAACTTTGGTTCACATGAAGTTTTGAAGGACATAGATTTTGGTGTATCCACAGGAGATGTGATATCGGTGATCGGAGCATCGGGTTCCGGCAAATCAACGATGCTTCGTTGTATAAATCTAATGGAAGATCCAAGCGGTGGAAGTATTTTGTACCATGAGCAGGACATAACAGATGCAAGAGTGGATGTGCCCGCATATCGCGCAAAGGTAGGCATGGTCTTTCAGAGCTTTAATCTGTTTGAAAATATGACAGTGCTGAAAAACTGTATGATTGGGCAGATGAAAGTGGCGAAGACCTCCCGGCAGGAAGCAGAAGAAAAGGCGATGCTGTATCTGAAAAAAGTAGGTATGGAACCTTATATCAATGCCAGGCCAAGGCAGCTTTCCGGCGGACAGAAACAGCGCGTGGCCATTGCGAGAGCTCTTGCAATGGAACCGGAAATTCTGCTGTTTGACGAACCGACCTCTGCGTTGGATCCGCAGATGGTAGGCGAAGTTTTAAACGTTATGCGTTCTCTTGCAATGGAAGGTATGACAATGATTGTGGTTACACATGAGATGGCATTTGCCAGAGATGTCTCTACTGAGGTTCTGTTCATGGCGGACGGTGTGATCAGAGAGCAGGGGAGTCCGGAAGAGATTTTTGGAAATCCAAAAGAAGCCGCGACAACCGAGTTTTTGTCAAGATTCCGGAATCAGAGCCTGTAAGTGATGGAATGTCCATTCGAATGAGCATAACATATTTGAATATTTCATATACATAATAAAAAAAGGACAACAATATGTATGTGAATCAGAGTGTGGTATCTCTCTGGAAAGAACCTTCGGAGGATGAAAGGACAGATGAGGCATTATATGGTATGCGTGCACAGGTTTTACAGGAAGAAGAAGGCTGGAGTTATGTTCGCATGTATTACGGATATGAGGGATGGATGCAGAGCAGATATCTGAGTCAGGAAACTGACACTGCTTTCGGAACGGGGAAATACGTGGCAGCTGCATGGGCAGACGTTATGGAGTCACCTGCAGTTCAGGCAAAAATCAGAATTACGATTCCGAGGGGAAGTTTGATCATGGCCCTTGGAAGTGCAAAAGATGGATGGCAGAAAGTTGCATTGTGGAATGGAGAATGCGGATTTGTGCCATCCAATTTTTTACGGGATTTTATCAGCCTTTCGACGGATGTATGGAAGAATAACGAATCGCTGATCCGTCAGAGAGTCGCGGTTACGGCAACCGGCTATATGGGAGTGCAATATCGTTGGGGAGGAAAGAGCCCCGCAGGAATTGACTGTTCCGGACTGGCGCAGATGGCATATCTGATCAATGGAATTGTCATTTACCGTGATGCCAGGCTTGAACCGGATTACCCAGTCCATGAAATTGATTCAGATGCAAAAAAACAGGGTGATCTGCTCTATTTCCCCGGACACATCGCGATTTATCTGGGAAATGATCGCTATGTGCATGCAACGGCGAAAGCCGGATGTCACCATGTGACAGTCAACAGTCTGAATCCGGATGCGGTTGATTACCGGGAGGATCTTGCAGAGCAGCTGCTGGCGGTCGGAAGTATTTTCTGAGGAACATAGCTTGTGCAACCCAGGCGTCCGTGCTATGATAAAAACACTTGATAACGGGTCTGCCTGCTGTCGAGTCGGAGAAAAAGAATATTTGTCCACTGACACTGAAATTGAGATTGAAGTGAAAGGCTCAGGCAATTTGGATACGTTGTGAAAAAGACTGCGCCTTTTTGTGGCGCAGTTTTTTGATTCAGAAAGGAAGCGAAACTTGGAAACGAGAGTTGCGTTGATTGGAATTATTGTTGAGAAAACAGATTCGGTGGAAAAACTCAATCACCTGCTTCACGAATATGGAGCGTATATCATCGGAAGAATGGGAATTCCGTACAAAGAGCGCGGAATTAATATTATCAGTGTTGCAATCGATGCACCACAGGATGTAATTAATGCACTCTCCGGTAAAATCGGGCGTCTGGATGGAATCGGTGCAAAGACCGTGTATTCGAATATCAGCCAATAGACAGGAGAAGCATGGAAACAGGAACAATCGTAAAAAGAATAGAACAGAGGCAGTCCATTGAAAAGCCGGAGTTGGAATATTTGCTGCAGACACAGGATGTGGCCCTTCTGGAAGAACTGCGGGAGCGCGCAGATGCGGTAAGAAGGACCATTTATGGGAATCAGATTTATATGCGTGGACTGATTGAATTTACCAATTACTGTAGAAACGACTGTTATTACTGCGGTATCCGCTGCAGCAATCAAAAGGCTGACCGATATCGGCTGAGCGCGGAACAGATTCTTGACTGCTGCAAAGCAGGATATGAACTTGGATTCCGCACATTCGTACTGCAGGGGGGAGAGGATCCTTATGATACGGATGAAAGGCTTTGTGCCGTCATACGTTCCATAAAGGAAGCATTTCCGGAATGTGCCATTACCATGTCTGTCGGAGAAAGAAGCAAAGAAAGCTATCAGGCCATGTATGAAGCCGGTGCGGACCGTTATCTGCTCCGTCATGAGACGGCCGATGAAGTTCATTATGGAAAGCTTCACCCAAAGAACCTTACGCTTAAACACCGGAAGCAATGTTTAGTTACACTGAAGGAAATCGGTTATCAGGTGGGCTGCGGATTTATGGTCGGCTCCCCTTACCAGACCGTGGACACGCTCTATGAGGATCTTTTACTGATCAAAGAGCTGCAGCCGCATATGGTGGGAATCGGTCCGTTTATACCACACAAAGATACACCGTTTCACGAGCAACAGGCCGGTACACTGGATCAGACACTGCGGCTTTTGAGTGTGATCCGTCTGATACATCCCCATGTACTGCTCCCGGCCACAACGGCACTGGGAACCATACATCCCAAGGGCAGGGAAAAAGGAATTCTTGCGGGAGCAAACGTGGTGATGCCGAACCTTTCCCCAACAAATGTCAGGGCGAAATATCTGCTGTACGACAATAAGATCTGTACCGGGGATGAAGCGGCAGAATGCAGATACTGCATGCAAAAGAGGATGGAAAGCATTGGTTATCAGGTGGTCGTAGACAGAGGAGATTTCAAAGACTGATAACCGAATATGACTAACAGGGAAGCAAAGCTGACCTGAAAGAGAGGAAAAAACATGTATAACGTAAAATCACTAAGGGCAGAGGAATTTATCAATCATGAGGAGATTGAAGAGACACTCGCTTATGCGGATGCCAACAAGGAAAATGTTGCACTGATCGACAGTATCATTGAAAAAGCAAGAGGCAGGAAAGGTCTTACCCATCGGGAAGCTTCCGTGCTGCTGGCCTGTCAGATGCCGGATAAGCTGGAAGAGATCTATGAGCTGGCAGAGCAGATCAAAAAGGATTTCTACGGAAACCGCATCGTGCTCTTTGCGCCGCTTTATCTGTCCAATTACTGTGTCAACGGATGTGTTTACTGTCCATATCATGGAAAAAACCGTCATATTGCACGTAAGAAGCTGACGCAGGAAGAGGTTCGCAAAGAAGTCATTGCCTTACAGGACATGGGACATAAACGTCTGGCGATTGAGGCAGGAGAAGATCCGCTGAACAATCCGATTGAATACATTCTGGAATGTATCCAGACCATTTACAGCATTAAGCATAAAAATGGGGCAATCCGCCGTGTCAATGTGAATATTGCGGCGACTACAGTAGAGAATTACCGTAAACTGAGAGATGCGGGAATCGGTACTTATATTTTGTTTCAGGAGACTTATCATAAGGAAAGTTATGAAAACCTTCATCCGACCGGCCCGAAGCATGACTACGTATATCATACGGAGGCTATGGATCGGGCCATGGAGGGAGGAATCGATGATGTGGGCTTAGGTGTACTGTTTGGACTGGAACTGTACCGTTATGAGTTTGCAGGGCTTTTGATGCATGCAGAGCATTTGGAGGCGGTGCACGGTGTCGGCCCACATACGATCAGTGTTCCAAGAATCAAGCATGCAGATGATATTGACCCATCGGCATTTGATAACAGCATCAGCGATGAAATTTTTGCCAAGCTCTGTGCTTTGATTCGAATTTCCGTACCATATACGGGCATGATTATTTCAACAAGAGAAAGCCAGAACGTGCGGGAGAAAGTGCTGCCGCTTGGTGTATCCCAGGTCAGCGGAGGTTCGAGGACGAGTGTCGGCGGTTATTTTGAACCGGAAGAAGAGGATGAAAAATCCGAACAGTTCGATGTAAGCGATAAGCGGACGCTGGATGAGATTGTCAACTGGCTGATGAAACTCGGTTACATCCCAAGCTTTTGCACCGCATGCTATCGGGAAGGACGTACGGGAGACCGCTTTATGAGCCTGTGCAAGAGCAGACAGATTTTAAATTGCTGTCATCCGAATGCGCTGATGACGTTGAAAGAATATCTGGAGGATTATGCGGAAACGGAAACCAGAGAAATCGGAATGAAGATGATTGAAGAAGAGTTGAAGACAATCCCAAATGAAAAGGTCAGGACGATTGCTTATGAACATATCCATGACATTGCAGAGGGAAAACGTGATTTCAGATTTTAGGAGGAAAAAGTATGGCAGTTACTTTAAATGAAACACCAAGTGCGAACCGTCTCCATATCGGTTTTTTTGGAAAGCGAAACAGTGGAAAATCTTCACTGATCAACGCATTTACCAATCAGGATGTGTCGATTGTGTCTGATGTTGCGGGAACCACGACAGATCCGGTCTATAAGGCAATGGAAGTCTATCCGTTAGGACCGTGTATTATGATCGATACCGCCGGATTTGATGATGAGGGGGAACTCGGACAGATCCGTGTGGAAAAGACGAGACTTGCGGCAGAAAAAGCAGATGTGGCGGTTGTGGTATTTTCCGATTTGGAGATGGAAGAGGAACTGGAATGGGTCTGTCTCTTTCAGGAAAAAAAGACACCGGTTCTGCCAATCATCAATAAGGCGGATGTACTTGAGAACGTGGAAGAAATCAGACAGAAAATCGAGTCAGCTACAAAGCTTGTTCCAATCATCGTCAGTGCGAAGCAGAAAGAGGGTATGGATCGTGTAAAGGAAGAGCTGGTTCGTATCCTGCCCGAGAATTACGGAGAGCAGTTTATCACGGGAAGACTCGTAGAAAAAGGTGACCTTGTCATGCTTGTCATGCCACAGGATATTCAGGCACCGAAGGGAAGATTGATTCTCCCGCAGGTACAGACACTTCGGGAGCTGCTTGACAAAAAAGCATTGGTCATGAGCGTGACAACCGATCAGTTCCTGCCTTGCTTAAAGGTCTTAAGCCAGCCGCCAAAACTGATTATTACCGATTCACAGGTATTTTCCTATATTTTTGAAAATAAGCCAAAGGAAAGCATGCTGACTTCATTTTCTGTCTTGTTTGCAGCATATAAAGGGGACCTGCCCTATTATGTGGAAGGCGCAAAGCAGCTGGATGCCCTTACTGCCGATTCAAAAGTCCTGATTGCCGAATGCTGTACGCATGCACCGCTGGCAGAAGATATCGGAAGAGAAAAAATACCGCGCATGCTGCGCCAGCGTGCCGAAGAGGGAATCACAATTGATGTGGTCAGCGGTACGGACTATCCGGAAAATCTGTCGGAGTACGATCTGGTCATTCAGTGCGGTGCCTGCATGTTTAATCGAAAATATGTGATGTCTCGCATTGAGCGTGCAAAACTGCAGCAGGTGCCGATGACGAATTACGGTGTCGTAATTGCCCATTTAACTGGAATTCTATCCCAGATACAGCTTCCTTAATAATAAAAATCAAGAAGATATGGACAATTTTAATAAAAAATATTAAAAAATATCAATACAAATGATTATATTTATCACTACTATTTTGGCTGAAAGTATGCTATCATAAGAAACAAGTTAAGGAAAAGCGAAGAAGAGGAATAGTAGCAGTCGTCCGGATAGACAGAGAGTCATTGGCTGGTGGAAAATGACAGATGGAAGATTGTGAACTCGCCTTGGAGCTGCTGGCTGAACATTTCAGTAGGCACAGACGGAAGCCCACCGTTACAGGGGAAGAGCATGATTGTGCTTTGTGAGAGCCTGGTATATGCGAGTATATCGGGAAATAGAGTGGTACCGCGTAAGAATTTCTTTCGTCTCTATTGTAAATGTCCGCATTTACGATAGAGGCGTTTTTTCTTGCCTTTAATCGGAGGCGGAAGTTTAAAATCGAATCTGAACAGGGAAAGGAAGCAGCAGAATGAAGAATTACAACAAGTATGAAAGAGCGTATTTTATGCCGGAGAACCCAACTTACGATTGGGTAAAAAAAGACTATATTGATCAGGCACCGATCTGGTGCAGTGTGGATTTAAGGGACGGCAATCAGGCGTTAATCGAGCCGATGAGCCTGGAGGAAAAGCTGGAGTTTTTCCAGATGCTTGTAGCGGTCGGATTTAAGGAGATTGAGGTTGGATTTCCAGCAGCTTCGGAAACTGAATACACGTTTTTGCGTACGTTGATTGAAAAAAATATGATACCGGATGATGTTACGATCCAGGTATTGACACAGGCGAGAGAGCACATTATCAAAAAGACATTTGAGGCGGTCAAGGGCGCACCGCATGCCGTGATCCATCTGTACAATTCCACTTCGGTTGCACAGCGTGAGCAGGTGTTTGGAAAGAGCCGGGAGGAGATCAAGCAGATTGCCGTCGATGGAGCAAAGCTTTTGAATCAGCTTGCATCGGAAATAGAGGGGAATTTCTCCTTTGAATACTCACCGGAGAGTTTTCCGGGCACAGAAGTTGACTACGCACTGGAAGTCTGCAATGCCGTGCTTGATGTGTGGCAGCCAAGGCCGGAGAACAAGGCAATTATCAATATTCCGACAACGGTGGAAAATGCGATGCCGCATGTGTTTGCTACACAGGTAGAATATATTCATAAAAATCTGAAATATCGGAATGCCGTTGTATTGAGTCTTCATCCGCATAATGACAGGGGGAGCGGTGTCAGTGATGCAGAACTTGGTATACTGGCAGGTGCGGACCGGATCGAAGGTACATTATTCGGAAATGGAGAACGTACCGGCAATGTCGACATCATTACACTTGCGATGAATATGTATTCCCATGGGGTAGATCCGAAACTGGATTTTTCTGATATGGCACAGATCAGTGATACTTATGAGCGTCTGACACGCATGCAGGTACATATGCGTCAGCCATATGCCGGACAGCTGGTGTTTACCGCATTTTCCGGTTCGCATCAGGATGCCATTTCCAAAGGGTTTTCCTATCATGAGAAGAATCAGTCCGAAAAATGGAACGTTCCATATCTTCCAATCGATCCAAAAGATGTCGGACGTGAATATGACGGTGATGTAATCCGAATCAACAGCCAGTCCGGAAAAGGCGGGGTCAGCTATATCCTCAAACAGAATTTTGGTCTCTCTGTTCCGAAGATGATGCAGGAGGAGATCGGATATACGGTGAAGGGCGTATCGGATAAAGAGCATGCGGAGCTGACACCGAAGCAGATTTACCAGATATTTGAAGATAAATATGTGAACAACAACAATGTATTTCAGTTGCAGGAATGCCATTTCACGCAGAAAGACGGAATCCTTGCTTCGATCTCCATAGTCCATGCGGGTGCGGCCCATGAGATCAAGGCAAACGGCAACGGCCGCCTTGATGCGGTAAGCAATGCCTTCAAACAGTATTTCAATATCAGCTATGAACTTTCGGTGTATGAAGAGCATGCTCTGTCGGGCGGTTCCTCCTCAAAGGCCGTTTCCTATGTCGGAATCAGCTGCAACGGGAAAAAATACTGGGGTGTCGGGATTGAAGAGGATATTATCACCTCCTCTGTTGCGGCACTTATGGCGGCTGTCAACCAGATTGAGCTGATCAAAGGTGTATCGGAAAGCAAAGATGCACGTATGAATGAAATCATCAATTATATGCAGACCAATTACATGATCGTTACGTTAGATGAGCTCTCCAAGGCATTTTATCTTTCCAAACCATATCTTTCCAAATATATCCGGGAACAGACCGGTCTTACCTTCGGAGAAAATGTAAAAAAGATCCGTATGAAAAAAGCAAAGACTTTGCTGAAGAATGGAAATATGAAGGTGGAGAGCATTGCCGAAACGGTCGGCTATCAGAATGTGGAACATTTTAACCGTCTGTTTAAAAAGCAGTATGGAATGACACCAGTGCAGTACCGGAATTCAAAGGTCAAATAGTGGACTTTGTTTTTCCCCATTCATTGATGATTTCCAGTGCAGGGAGAAGGGATTTACAGCTTTCTGTAATCGAATACTCCACATGGGGCGGGATCTGATCGTATTCTTTTCTGGTCACAAGGCCATGGTACTCCAGAGCCTGCAGTGACCGGGTCAGCATCCGGTTCGTAATGCCGCAGAGGTGGCGTTTGAGTTCATTGTAACGCATGTTTTCATAGCGGGAAAGTTCCCATATAATAGCCAGTCTCCATTTTCCGCCCAAGATATCAAGTGCGCGTATTACCGGACATTTTTCCGGATAATAGGGTACGATTTTGTCAGATTGTTTTTGCATGTGATAAGACATCCTTTCATTTTAAGGAACAAAAATGTGCGTACTTCTTTTTTCTTTTCGAATGTTTATAATCATTATTGTAAATAGATAGAAAAAAGTCAATCAAAGACTGGAGGAAAAAGATGGACTATGATGACATCATTCGCACAAGGTACTCTGTCCGAACATACAGCCAAAGACCTGTAGAGCAGGAAAAACGAAACAAAATATTGGAGGCCGGCAGACTTGCCCCGACCGCCGGAAACCGGCAGACGCAGCGGATTGTTGTGGTTGAGGGAGAGGAAGCAATGGAGAAGATGAAACAATGCACACCCTGCCATTTTGATGCACCTTTATTGTTTTTGGTGTGCTATGACAAGTCGGTAGAAAACAACAATCATTATGGAGATAAGCGTCCTTACGGACAGGTGGATGCCAGTATCGTACTCACATACATGATGCTGGAGGCTCATAATCTGGGCCTTGGAACCGTATGGGTTGGCCTTTTTAATCCCGAGCTGCTGCGGAAATCTTTTTGCATACCGGACCATTACGAAATCCTGAGTCTGATGCCGGCTGGCTATCCGGCTGCGGATGCAAAGCCAGGTAATATGCACAGTGAAAAATATCCTGTCGAACATACGGTGTTTTATGATTCCTTTGAAGAAAACGTAGTTTCAATAGAAGTGTGACCAGCGGAAGTCAGAAAGATATAAAAATTGCATTTCGTACAAAAATACGGATCGGTGCAAAAAAACAGATGATTTGAATCATCTGTTTTTTCTTTTTCTTAACAAAATATATATAAAATCTGGAAAGAAATATGGTATGATAGGACTGGTGGAAGGGGGTAGAACCAATGCATGATGAATTGACGGAAAAAGATATTGCGAAAATAGAAGAAGAGATTGAATACCGGAAGCTGGTCGTACGAAAGCAGGCGATTGAAGCAGTCAAGGAGGCCAGAGCACATGGAGATCTGAGTGAAAATTTCGAATACCATGCTGCCAAAAAAGATAAAAATAAAAATGAAAGCAGAATCCGTTATCTGGAGCGTATGATCAAAACGGCGGTCATTGTAAAAGAGGATTCCAAAGAGGATGAGGTCGGACTGAATAATACCATAGAGATATATTTTGAGGAAGACGATCTCACAGAAACGTACAAGCTGGTTACGACTGTCCGCGGGAATTCCCTCGAGGGTAGAATCAGCATAGAATCACCGCTTGGCAAGGCACTTTTGGGACACAAGGCCGGCGACCGGGTCTTGATACAGGTGAACGAAACGTATGGCTATTATGTTGTCATTCGTTCAATTGAGAATACCATTGATGACGGCACGGATAAACTGAGAGGTTTTTAAGACCACAACAGATCAGAGACAGAAAAATGTCCGGGAATGGAAGGGTGAATATGAAGCAGGGTGAAGTGAAATTTACATATTCGGGGATATTGACAAAGAATCAGAAAAAAATCATTCGTGTTCGCTTCGAACGCGAAAAGAAATTGGGAATCGATTATGCAGAGGGGACGATTCCGGATTGTAAAATAGAAAAGCAGCAGGGATTTACACCGAATGAGATTGAGCAGATGGAAGCCTACCTGGTGCAGGAAAAAGAGAATATTATTCAGGATGCAAGAAAGCTGAATAATATTATAAACTGGTTCTAAGGGAAGCATCAGAGCAGATTCAAAGATCAATAAATGAATTACCGGTCATGACTGACAGTCTGAGCCGGATACTGCTGTATCGAGTTCTATTGGTTGACAATGCCATGGCTTCTATGTATAATGAATGAAATTGAATAATATCTTCAGGGCAGGGTGAAAATCCCTACCGGTGGTAAAGCCCACGAGCCGTAAGGCATGATTCGGTGAGATTCCGAAGCCGACAGTACAGTCTGGATGAAAGAAGATAAACACGTACATATTTATGTATCCTGTATAATTGCTCTGAAATGATTCTATCGTTTCAGAGTTTTTTTATTCTATAGGAAATACCTTGTTGCATTAACGTGCGAAAGCTATGATTTTCCTATCGAATAAAAGCTTTATAGGAATATTGTAACGCGGAGAAATGCCTTGAACGATATTGTTCAAGGCATTTTATATGATAGGAGGTGCGTTTTGAGTGACGAAGATTATATGCAAGCAGCTCTGAAGCTTGCTGAAAAGGGATGTGGATGGGTGAATCCGAATCCAATGGTGGGAGCAGTGATTGTCAAAGACGACTATATGATTGGAATGGGTTATCATCAGCGTTATGGTGAACTTCATGCAGAGCGTCAGGCCATTTCCAACTGTACAGAGTCTCCGCAGGGAGCAGTCCTGTATGTAACATTGGAGCCATGCTGTCATTTTGGAAAGACACCGCCATGTACCGAAGCCATTATTGAAAGTGGCATCCGGCGTGTGGTAATTGGTTCATTCGATCCGAATCCAGTCGTGGCAGGCAAGGGAGTTCAAATTTTACGCCAGCATGGAATTGAGGTAACAGAGGGAGTGATGCAGGAAGAGTGTATTCAGCTCAATGACGTATTCTTCCACTTTATGCAGAGAAAAACACCTTATGTTGTAATGAAATATGCAATGACAATGGATGGGAAAATAGCGGCCTGTTCCGGACAATCGAAATGGATCACTGGGAAATCAGCGCGTGAACGTGTTCAGAAAGACAGACATCGGTATTCCGGGATAATGACGGGGGCTGGCACGATTCTTTCGGACAATCCCCTGTTGACCTGCCGGCTGCCTGACTGCAAAAGCCCCGTACGTATTATTTGTGATACACAGCTGAAAACACCGTTTCAATCAAATGTTGTGCAAACGGCAAGGCAGTACCAGACAATTCTGGCAACTTGCTGTACGGATCGCAGGAAAGTACGGGCATATCAGGAAATGGGATGTGAGGTTCTGGTTGTGTCAAGGAAAGATGGTCATGTTGATTTGAAGGAGCTGATGATTGCTTTGGGAAAAAGGGGAATTGACAGTATTCTGTTAGAAGGGGGCGAAACGTTGAACTGGTCTGCGCTTTCTGGTGGTATCGTCCATAAAGTACAGGTATATCTTGCACCAAAGCTGTTTGGGGGCACCAAAGCGAAATCTCCGATTGGAGGGATCGGTGTTTGGGCACCGCAGGAAGCCTATCGGCTTATGCCGCCGCTGGTTACTTTATTGGGGGAGGATATTCTTTTGGAAAGTGAGGTGATTACATGTTTACCGGAATCATTGAAGAATCCGGAATCATCCGGAATATAAAAAAAGGTACACACTCTGCGGTCCTGACCATAGCTGCAACTATCGTTTTGGAAGATATGAAACTGGGCGATAGCATAGCGGTAAACGGCATTTGTTTCACGGTTACGTCTCATACAAATGCTGCATTTACAGTAGATGTTATGCACGAAACAATCCTTCGTTCTTCTTTTGGCAGTCTTTCTGCTGGTGCGGCGGTCAATCTGGAACGTGCCATGCCGGCCTGCGGGAGGTTTGGAGGACATATGGTTACCGGACATATTGACGGAACAGGTGTGATTCGTTCGATTCAGAGGGATGAGAATGCAGTTTGGTATCGCATTAGAGCGCAAGCGGGAATGTTACGTTACATAGTCGAAAAAGGCTCGATTGCGGTTGACGGCATTAGTTTGACCGTTGCGAACATATCGGATGCTGATTTTGGTGTATCAGTGATTCCGCACACCGCAGAAAATACCACATTGCTCCAAAAACGGGTAGGAGATACGGTGAATTTGGAAAATGACTGTGTTGGAAAATATATTGAGAAATTTCTTGGTGAAACGCCCAGATCAACAAAAATAACAAAAGGCTTCCTCGCAGAAGCCGGATATTAGGAGGAACCATGTTTCAATTCAATGCAATTGAAGACGCACTTGATGATTTGCGTCAGGGAAAAATCATAATAGTAACAGACGATGAGAGCAGAGAAAATGAGGGGGATTTTATCTGTGCCGCCGAGTTTGCCACTACAGAAAATGTAAACTTTATGGCAGCGCACGGCAAAGGGCTGATCTGTATGCCCATGAGCATTGCGCTTTGCCAGAAGTTACATCTCCCACAAATGGTAAATGGCAACACGGATAACCACGAAACGGCATTTACGGTTTCGATTGATCACAGGAATACCGCAACGGGAATCTCTGCAGAAGAACGCGGTATTACAGCCCGTGCCTGTGCAGACGAAACTGCAAAACCGGAAGATTTCCGCCGGCCCGGGCACATGTTTCCGCTGGCTGCCAAACAAAACGGAGTACTGGAACGTAACGGTCATACGGAGGCGACGGTTGATTTGCTAAGGCTTGCCAATTTAAAAGAATGTGGTCTGTGCTGTGAGATTATGCGGGAGGATGGCACAATGATGAGAACACCCGAATTAATCGAACTGGCACGCAAATGGAATTTAACGTTCATTACGATCAGGGAATTGCAAAATTATCGTAAAAAGCATGATAAATTGGTGGAACGTGTTGCGGTCACCAGAATGCCGACCAAATATGGAGAGTTCGAAGCGTATGGGTATATTAACAAACTGAATGGGGAGCATCATGTTGCACTGGTCCGCGGAAATATTGGAGATGGGAAGAATCTTCTGTGCCGTGTCCATTCGGAGTGTCTGACGGGAGATGCTTTTGGCTCTCTCCGCTGTGACTGCGGTCAGCAGTTTGCGGCGGCAATGACACAGATTGAGCAGGAGGGACGCGGTATCCTTCTCTATATGCGTCAGGAGGGGCGCGGGATCGGACTGATGAATAAATTGCGTGCATATGAATTGCAGGATAGTGGGCTGGATACGCTTGAAGCGAACCTGGCGCTGGGATTTGACGGTGATTTGAGGGAATATTTTATCGGTGCCCAGATACTTCGGGATCTGGGTGCAAAAACGCTGCGGCTGTTAACAAATAATCCGGACAAAGTTTATCAGCTTTCCGATTTCGGGATGGAAATTGCAGAAAGGGTAACGATTCAGATGCGTGCTACAGCGCATGATTTGTTTTACCTCCGAACCAAGCAATCCAAAATGGGTCATATATTAAATTATGAAAGGAAGGAGAAGAAATGATGAATCTCTATGAAGGAAAATTTGTATCAAAGGACATGACAATTGGTATCGTCGTTGCTCGTTTTAATGAATTCATAACCGCTAAGCTGCTTTCCGGTGCATTGGATGGGTTAAAGCGGCATGATGTGCCGGAGGATCATATTGATGTGGTGTGGGTTCCCGGAGCGTTTGAAATTCCGCTGATTGCGTCAAAAATGGCAAAAAGCAGGAAATATGATGCTGTTATTTGTCTGGGAGCAGTCATTCGTGGAAGCACCAGCCATTATGACTATGTGTGCAATGAGGTTTCAAAAGGTATCGCACAAATAGCGCTTGCCAATGATCTTCCCGTATTGTTTGGTGTACTTACAACCGATAATCTGGAACAGGCATTGGAACGTGCCGGAACAAAAGCCGGCAACAAAGGATTTGACAGTGCTGTAAACGCCATTGAAATGATTAATCTGATGCGTGCATTTTAATCCATTCTTTATATGGCATTTTGACGGATGGGAATAAAATACAAAGTACATTTCTCTGAGCAGAACTTTACCGGAATTGCTTTTCTCACTCTAAGGTGTGCCGTCTGCAGGCAGGTATAGCTAAAAGAGCTTTGGTAATAATAAACAAAAAGTGTTCTGCACCTTCGTGAATGAATATGAATGAAAACGATTGACTTTGAACGAATTTGAACGTATAATAAAAAAATAATAAAAGGAAGAATCAGTTGCGGAGGGATAATTATGCTGGCACAAGAGCGGTTTGCCATCATTCTAAATATGCTGGAACAAAGCGGCAGTGTGACGGTCCATAGTCTGATGAAAGAGCTGAATACATCAGAATCCACCATTCGGAGAGATCTGAATACATTGGATACCGCAGGAAAACTTTCAAAAGTTTTTGGCGGTGCGGTCTTAAGGGCAACTACGTACAGCACCAGAGAGGATGACGTATTTTCGAGAAAAGAGATGAACCGGGAAGAGAAAAGCAAGATTGCAAAATATGCGGCATCGCTGATTGCGGCGGAAGATTTTGTCTATCTGGACGCAGGAACGACTACCGAGTTGATGATCGATTTCATTCTGTCAAAATCAGCAACATTTGTGACAAATGCGGTGTCACATGCAAAGAAGCTTGCCTATATGGGATGCAAAGTTTACATTTTGGGTGGAGAATTCAAAGCTGCGACAGAAGCAATTGTAGGTGATGAAGCGATGGAATCGCTTACCAAGTATCATTTTACCAAAGGTTTCTGGGGTGCGAATGGTGTGAGCGTACAGAATGGCTTTTCCACACCGGATGTCAAAGAGGCAATGATTAAGAAAAAATCCATGGAAAATTGTCAGGAGCGTTATATACTCTGCGACAGCAGTAAATTTTCAAAAACCTCCTGTGTCACCTTTGCTCCCTTCGAGCGTGCAACGGTTCTGACCAGTAGGCTCAAGCAGGAAACCTATCGAAAATACAAAAATATTGTGGAGGTGAACGAATGATCTATACAGTAACGTTTAATCCATCACTGGATTATGTTGTGGATGTGCCGGATTTTCAGGTTGGAAGAGTGAACCGCACCAAGCGGGAGATTCTTTATCCGGGTGGAAAGGGCGTCAATGTTTCCATCGTGTTAAAGCATCTTGGATACGAAAATACGGCATTTGGATTTCTGGCGGGTTTTACCGGAGAACATATTGAAGGACTTTTAAAAGAAGAAGGCATTGCGACAGATTTTATTCAGGTACAAAAGGGATATTCCAGAATCAATGTGAAGCTTCGGGCAGCAAAGGAAACGGAGATCAACGGTCAGGGTCCGGAAATCGCATCGGATGATATCCGCAAGCTCTATCAGAAGCTGGACAATTTGAAAAAAGGCGATGTACTGGTACTTGCAGGAAGTATCCCGGATGTGATGCCGGAATCCATGTATATGGATATTATGGAACACCTGCAGGACCGGGGATTGAAAATTGTTGTGGATGCGACAAAAGATCTGCTGTGTAATGTGCTGAAATACCATCCGTTCCTGATTAAGCCGAATAATCATGAACTTGCGGAAATATTTCAGGTGGAGTTAAACGGAAAGACAGATGTCATCGTATACGCAAAGAAGCTTCAGGATATGGGTGCAGAAAATGTGCTGGTATCGATGGCCGGTGAAGGGGCGGTACTGGTTACGAAAGATGGAAGTATCTATGAGAGCGAGGCACCCGCCGGAATAGTCCGAAATTCCGTAGGTGCAGGGGATTCGATGGTGGCAGGGTTTCTTGCCGGATATCTGCAGACAGAAGATTATGCCCAGGCTTTTCAGATGGGGGTTTGTACCGGAAGCGCAAGCGCATTCTCAGATACACTCGCGACCAGAGAAGAGGTAGAACGTTTGTTAGAACGACACAAATTTCATTTTTAGGAAGAGGAAGTCACAGTGATTCAGACGTTTTGAAATTTCGTAAAGAAAACCTGTGATGAGTTCACATAATCGTATCGTTCAAAAAAGATATCTGCCGTACTTTGGCAGATATCTTTTTTGATTCACAGGAAAGATCTTGTTGCGTTGAGGTGCAAACCTTACGATTCCACGGAGTGTGAGCAAAGCTCACACTTTTTAAGTTTCCCCCCTGTTTCTTTGGGGGGAAACATGATATTCTGAGAAGACAGAGGCAGGAGGTTTTGAATGAATACGGATATTTTGATTGTAGATGATGATAGAGATCTTGCAATGGTACTAAAGGATATGCTGGAGGATTATGGTTACCGGGTACAATGCTGCGCTTCTTCGGAAGAAACCTATGATTTTCTGAAATTTCAGACGCCGAAACTGGTAATACTGGATATCAACATGCCCGGAGAAAATGGTTTTGAGCTTTGCAGAGAGCTGAGAAGACATTCTACCGTTCCGGTTATTTTTGTGAGTGCACGGACAAGTGAAAACGACCGAATAGAGGGTTTGGAAATTGGAGGAGATGATTATCTCGCAAAGCCGTTTTCCCTGCGGGAATTGCTTTCAAGGGTGAAGGCCAATCTCCGTAGAGCGTACGGATTTGAAACAGAAGAAAAGGTGTATCGGTTGGGAGATATCACTGTCGAAGCTGCGGCACGGAAGGTAAAAAAGGGCGAACAGGAGATCAGCCTTTCCCTGCGGGAATACGATCTGTTACTGTATTTTCTGGAACATCCGGGTATTGCGATCTCAAAAGAAAAGCTGCTGGCGGAAGTGTGGGGAACCTTTTCACAAGTGGAGCCAGCGACACTTGCGGTACATATCCGGTGGCTCCGGGAAAAAATCGAAACAGACCCTGCAAAGCCCAAACTGCTGCAGACGGTCTGGGGAATCGGCTACCAGCTAAGGCGGGAGGATTAGAATGGAAAAGCGAAACTTCAAAAGCAGTGTCTTAAAGATTACGTTTCTGTTCTGGATGCTTTTGACCGCTTTGTTTGTACTCTTTCTGGCACAGACGTACGAAGACAGGTCCGGGCAAAAGAGGGAAAATGTTGTGGCATTGAATGAAATTGAACAGCTGGCAGCTCAGCCGGATAACGCTGCGCTGCAAAAAGCGATCGGCGATCTGGAGGAGCGGCTGATTCTGGAAAGTGAACAGGAAAATGGAAATTCAGCCATGAGAGCACTTTTGACCCTGTATCTCATGGTCTGCGCGTTTCTCTTCCTGATCTTCCTCTATATCGAAATGGTTATTTTAAAGCCATTCCGTCGGCTTGAGGATTTTGCCGGGCAGGTTGCGGAAGGGAATCTGGATATTCCGCTTGTCTATGAGCGGAAAAATCTGTTTGGGGCATTCACCTGGGCATTTGACAGTATGCGCCTGGAAATCAAGCGGGCACGGAGCTGTGAAAAAGCGGCAATTGAGAACAATAAGACCGTTATAGCAACAATTTCTCATGATATCAAAACACCGATCGCCTCGATTCGTGCGTATTGTGAGGCGTTACAGGCAGGGCTGGATCTGAATCCGGAACGGAAAGACCGGTACCTGCGGGTGATTCTGAAAAAGTGCGATGAGGTGAGCACACTGACCAATGATCTGTTTCTGCATTCGTTGTCCGATCTGGATAAGCTGCAGATGAATTATGAGATCTGCGATGCAGACAAGCTGATTCCGACGATATTAGAAGGAATCGTGAGCCGGAATGCGAAAATCTGTCTGATGGGAGAAATACCATTCTGCAGGATCAATGTAGATGCAAAGCGGCTGGAGCAGATCTATGAGAATCTGGTTGCCAATGCGGTAAAATATGCGCCGGGTTCTAAGGTAGAAGTGTTTCACGTAAAGCATCAAGAATGGCTGGAAGTGACTGTTCGTGATTATGGACAGGGAATTGCGGATGAGGATCTGCCGTTTATTTATGACAAATTCTATCGCGGAAGAAATACGGCAGATAAGCCGGGGGCAGGTCTTGGACTCTACATTGTTCAATATATCTTAAGTCAGCTGAATGGGGAAATAGAATTAAAGAATCGGGAAGACGGTCTGGATGCGACATTCCGGTTAAAGATCCTGTAATTGGATCAGTTAAAGATTTCTTAAGAACTTATCTGTTAATCTGAAAGCACAGAAAACAGATTAAGGAGATGATAGTATGAAAAAAGATTGTATTTTACAAGCGCAGGCACTGTCGAAAAGTTTTGCAGCAAATGGTGTGCAAAATCATGTGCTGAGCAATATTGACCTGGAAATATACGAGGGGGATTTTACGGTGATCATGGGCAGTTCGGGTTCCGGGAAATCGACACTCCTCTATTCTTTGAGCGGAATGGATACGATCACAAACGGAAGTGTGATGTTTGAAGGGAAAGATATCGCAAAAATGACAGAAAAACAGCTGGCCGCTCTGCGCCGTGAGAAATTCGGTTTTGTATTTCAGCAGATGAATCTGGTTTCGAACCTTTCCCTTTATGAGAATGTGGTGGTTCCTGCTTATTTATGCAAAGGGTACAACCGGCAGGCAGTGAATCAGAGAGCAGATGAACTGCTGGCCTCCGTCGGAATTCAGGAGCAGAAAAGACGTCTGCCTTCCCAGGTATCAGGAGGAGAACAGCAGCGTACCTGTATCGTACGGGCTGTCATCAATGAGCCGGAAATCGTATTTGCCGATGAACCGACGGGTGCATTGAATAAGCAGACGGGAACGGAAGTCCTCGACCTCCTGACACAGATGAACGAGCGCGGCCAGAGTATTCTGATGGTCACGCATGATGTGAAGGCAGCAGCCAGAGCCAACCGGATTCTGTATCTGGAGGATGGGAAAATTGTCGGTGAACTGAATCTCAATCGCTATGAAAAAGAGAATACAAAATCCGTGGAAACCCAGATCACTTCCTGGTTGCTCGCTAGGGGGTGGTAACATGGCAGTATGGAAAATTGTAAAAGCGAATATCCGGAGTAAAAAGGGGAATTTCATCAGCATTGTGGTGCTTTTGATTATCATAGCCATGTCACTTTCGACGGTGGTGAGTATTGAGACCAACTATCAGGAACGGATCATGGAGAGCTGCAGATATTCGTCCGTTGCGGATATCAGTTCGTTTATCAACGGCGAAAACGTTACAGATGATATGATTCAGACTATACGGGACATGAAGCAGGTAAAGTCGGTGCTCGTCCGGGATGGGATTGCAATGGACACGAAAAATCTTACCATAAGCGGGCAGTACTACGGAAGTTCGGCCATCTTCTGTAAATACAATGCGAAGGAACATATGTATAGGATGTATGATAAGACCGGAACCGCTTATACCGGGAACACTTTTCCGGCACCGAAGGAGGGACAGATTTATCTTCCGATAGCCATGCGTGACAAGATTCCCTGTGCACTTGGTGACAAAGTGATCATTCAGAAGGATCAGTGGCAAAAGGAATTGACGATTGCAGGATTTTATGAGGAACCAATGGTTGGCGGCAGCATGTTCGGCGTGAAATTGTTTCTGATCAACGATGCGGATTATGCACAGCTTCTGGCTGATCCGGAGGTGACCGGGTGCGCTTACTATCCGCTGGTGGAAATCTATCTCAAGGACAGCTATCAGGCAGATGCCAACGAAGTGAAAAAAGAAATCAATGAAAAGACAGGCATGGTTGATGATGGCTTTTATACGATGATACAGAGCCAGACAGTACAGTATACCAATATATTTGTTAATATCATCAATACGGTCATGGCAGCATTTTCCATTCTTCTGTTTCTGGTTGTGCTGATCATTATTGGACACAATGTGAATGCGACGATTGAAATGGAATACCGGGAGCTTGGTATTTTAAAATCACTGGGCTTTACTTCGTTACATCTTCGCTGCAGCATATTGCTGGAATATCTTCTCGCAGGAGCGGTATCAGCGGTTCTGGGCGTTGCGGCGAGTATTCCGCTGATTGGTTTTCTGGATCGCATCTACATTCCGATTACGGGCCTGCTGATGCATGCGGGAATACGTCTCGCAGAGACGGGATTGCTCCTGGCGGCCGTGTTGTTTGTCATTGCCATCTATATCGTGCTTCGGACCAGAAAGGTCGCAGCTATTTCACCGGTACAGGCAATTGCAGACGGACTGAGTCCGGTACATTTTTCCGGGAGGGCAGATTTTGATATCACAAAGGTAAGGTTTGGAAATCTCTCCTGGAGGCTCACCTGGAAACAGCTGCTGGGCGGTTGGAAGAAATATGTGACAAATCTGATTATTGTTGCACTGCTGGTATTTTTTACGATGACGGTCAGTTCCATTCAGCAGATCTCCAATGAGGAGAATTCGGAAGAAATCTTTGGGGGCTATACGGATGATATTTCCATCGCGTATAATCAAGATACAGAAACATACATCGGTGAGATTCGGGAGAAGATAGAACAGTCACTTGGCATTGAGAAGGAATTTGTATTGTTTTCCGAGTACATTTCGGTGGATGGGAATGAAATTCTGGCGAAGATGATAGATAAGACGGAAAATATGCAGTCTCTCCTTGCGGGAAGGGCACCAAAGTATGACAATGAAGTTGCGGTTACCGAAATGACAGCAGAAATGCTGCATAAGAAAATCGGTGATACAGTAGAATTAAAGTACAAGGGTGTCACAAAGCCTTTTATGATCGTGGGAACCTATCAGGATACCTCTGATGCCGGGATTTCCGTGAACCTGCTTGGGTCCGGATTTAAAAAGCTCGCACCTGCCTATCATGAATATCAGGTTAGCTTTCAGGTGAAAGATAAGGATCATATTACAGAGGTTGTGAATCAGCTGACGGACAAATATAAGGATCTGGGAGAATCCCTTGTCATCAAAGACGAGGCAAAGGCGCAAAAGGAATCGGATCAGACCATGATTTCAGCCATCAACTCCCTGACATTGCTGACCTATGTGCTTGCATTTTTATTTGCTGCAATTATCAGTCTGATGCTGTGCAGAAAAAATTTTATACAGGAAAGAAGAAATCTGGGAATTTACAAATCCCTCGGCTATACGGCGAAGGAGCTTCGGCGGCAGTTTACGTTAAAGTATCTGTGCGTAGTTCTGTTTGGATCGGTGCTGGGTATTATCCTGAATGTTTTATTGAATAACAGTCTTGTGGAATTGCTGTTCTTCCAGATCGGACTGTCCCGATTCACGACGGATTATAATCCGGAACTGATCCTGTTTCCTTCGCTCTTCCTGCTCGGAATCACAGCATTTTTCGCTTGGATGGCTTCCGGGAAGATCAAACAGGTATCGCCGAAGAATTTGATTCAGGAATAACAGAAATAAGGAGAAAATATGGTAAGAAAACATCTGACATTTTCCGGCAGAGTCCAGGGAGTCGGTTTCCGATATCGTGCGCACAGCATTGCAACTGCGCTTGGATTGACCGGTTATGTGAAGAACAACTATAACGGGACGGTGGAAGCGGAAGTGCAGGGGCCGCTTGCAGATATCGAGCAGTTTATTGATACCTTAAAGCATGCGAGCTATATCCGGATTGATTATGTGGCGGAGTATGATGTGCCGATGGGGAATGAGACTTTTTTTACAATTAAATAGACAAAACAGCCTTCCTGACCGAATCTGGTCAAACCAGAGAATGATGGTAGATACAACAAGAAATTTCGATTTAGAAAATCTTTGAAAATATTAAATTTTAAAGAAAAAAATAAAATAAATTGAAACTTTCTAAAAAAAGTGTTACTATAATCTTAACATCTGGTATGACCAGAGCCCATAGGGTGAAATCATGAATACAGATATTCATGATAGGAGAATGAAAATAAGGGAGGAAGGTATTATGTTTACGTTTCAATCAGTGGATGGCACATCCGGATTATCGGCAGCAGGAAGTGGTTTTTCCGCAATTCAGGTAATTTTAATCTGGGTCGCTGTATTTGCATCCCTCGTTCTTTTGAATGAGGTTTCCAGGAGATGGAAGTGGAGTGGTTTCTTTTTCTGGTTCTGTCTGCCTGTCATTGGCACAGTTGCATGGTTCACGGTATTGAAAGGCACTGCCTACACAGACTGGTTCCATATGGCAAAATATTATTCTGCGACCGCAGGCTGTATTTTCTTCTGGTGTTTCCGCTATGTAAAAGGTACCCGGAAAGACGGAACAACATGGGAGTTGAAGAACAACAGATTCTTTATGCTGCTGATTCCGGCAATTCTTGCACTCAATATTTTTGAAGCATGTTCCCGTGATTTTCAGGTCGCAATGCAGTATTGGGGAAAGATTGGGGAACTGTCCGATGAAGCTGGTATGTTTGTATTAGGCGGACCATGGAATATCATGAACGGAATCGCCGGTATTTTAAATGCTGTTACAATTGTGGGCTGGTTTGGCGTGTGTGTGCGGAAGGCAAACGGAAAAGACAACAGCCGTGATATGATCTGGCCGGATATGATGTGGTTCTGGATCGTTGCATACGATCTGTGGAACTTTGCATATACATATAACTGCCTGCCAAGTCATGCATGGTATTGCGGATTTGCGCTCTTACTGGCACCTACACTGGCAGCCTTCTTTATCAACCGGGGCGCATGGCTGGAGAATCGTGCACGCACACTATCCATCTGGTGCTTCTTTGCACAGTGCTGGCCGGCATTTCAGGATGAGATCGTGGTGGTGAATTCCACCTACAATCCGGTGATTTATAATATCGTAAGCGGACTTGCGCTGGCTTCCAACGTTGCAGTATTCGCATTTATGATTTATAAATCATTCCAGAAGAAGAAGAATCCATGGACCAATAATATCTATGCTGATATGGAGGGATTCCAGGCAGTTGCAAGAGAAAGAGAAGCTTAGTCAAAAGCTGGATTCCAAAGAGCCGTACGTTTGTGCGGCTCTTATTTTATTCGATGGGAAACACCTTTCGTGTGCGGTTTGCGGGCAAAATGCAAAGTTGTTCTTAGGCGGCAAAGTATTGATGGAAATGTAAAAAGATAAAAAAATATCCCCCAGGGTGGCTTGTGGCATAGTCTGATCTATATTAAAATCATCTCAGAAAAAGAAAAGGAGAGATTACATATGCATATACCGGACAACTATCTCAGCCCGGCTACCTGTGCGGTCATGACAACCGCTATGGTTCCGGTCTGGGCACATGCCATAAAAAAAGTAAAGGCAGAGGTTTCCAGACAGAAAATGACACTTCTGGGTGTGGGAGCTGCATTCTCATTTCTGGGGATGATGTTTAATATTCCGCTGCCCGGGGGCACGACAGGACATGCGGTAGGCGGAACACTGATTGCCCTGATGCTGGGACCGAATGCAGCCTGTATCGCAGTTTCAATCGCACTTCTGATACAGGCACTGTTGTTTGGAGACGGAGGAATACTGGCATTCGGAGCCAACTGTTTTAATATGGCATTTGTTCTGCCGTATCTGGGATACGGGATTTATCGCTGGCTTTCCAGATATGCAAAATCGGAAAAGGGAAGACTGGCTGCGGCCGGTTTCGGTGCCTATATCGGATTGAATGCAGCAGCACTTTGTGCTGCGATTGAATTTGGGATTCAGCCGCTTTTGTTTCGCGATGCTTCCGGGCAGGCGCTGTACTGTCCGTATCCGTTATCGGTATCCATACCTGCGATGATGATCGGACATCTGACAGTAGCGGGTATTGCAGAAGTGATCTTTACCGTCGCAGTATTTTCCTATGTGAAAAAAGTATCACCAGGTATCGTCTACGAGGGCAGGAAATCCAGTCTGAAACCGATTGCAGTGCTGCTTGCGGTTCTGGTCGCAATCGTCCCGCTCGGACTTCTTGCCAGCGGTACAGCCTGGGGAGAATGGGGTGCAGAAGAAATTGCCAAAGTTGTATCCGGAGGGAGCACACTTGGGTATACGCCTGCCGGGATGACAGAGGGATTTTCTTTCACGGCAATCTTCCCGGATTATACCATGGCAAATATGCCGGAATGGTTCGGCTATATCCTGTCTGCCGCTGCCGGAGTTGCCATTGTGGTCATTATTTTTAAGATCATCGCTTCGTTTATGAAAGACAGAGATAAGTTTGCAAGTCAGGCATGATGGTAAAAAATCGGCATCAGCAGTGACGGAAAGAATTCATGAAATGCAGATAGAGAAAAGAGAAGATACCGTTAGAGTGCCGGAATGGCTGCTGGTAGAAGAGGACTACGTGCCGTCGAAAGATCGGGACCGTTTTCTTGCAAAGACCACTCTGTCAATCCTTTCGGTACTGGCTAAAATGAAAAATAAAAAAGAATATGGGATCCAAAACCGGACAGCACCTGCGCTACGTATCGCAGGTGCTGTATTCGTGCTGATTCTGCTGTCACTTTCGAAAAATCCGCTGTTTCCCGTGACGATGCTGGTAGCAATTCTGCTTCGCCTTTCCCTGCTGAAAGGGAAGCAGATTCGGGCAATCCTTGGTAATACAGCGGTTGCGGTCTGTATCTCCGGACTGATTCTGCTGCCGGCTGCAATTCTAGGAAACGCACACACATTTTTTTATATTACAGAAAAGATTGCCGTAGGCGTAACACTACTTGGAGTCCTGTCGGAAACTATGCCGTGGAATCAGATTACATCCGGACTGAAGCTGTTTCACCTGCCGGATCTGTTTATTTTTACCATGGATATTACATTAAAGTACATTTTACTGCTGGGTGAGATCTGCTTTCAGATGATGCAGGCACTGAAGATTCGCTGTATCGGCAGAAATCCGGCAAAATCAAAGGCAATGTCCGGAATTTTAGGTGTTACCTTTCTGAAATCCAAAGAGTTGTCGGAAGAAATGTATCAGGCAATGGAGTGCAGGGGATTTGACGGAACTTATGTGATCTGGAAAAGAAAAACATCCGCAGGATGGAATCTGCTGCATCTGACAGGTATAATTCTGGTGTTCCTGTTCTTTTTGAAAATGGAGGGCTATTTATGATTGCAATGAAAGATATTTGTTTCGCCTATGATGACAGGGTCGTATTATCGCATTTTTCACTGGAAGTAACAAAAGGTGAGACGGTTATATTGAAAGGGCCGAATGGCTGCGGAAAATCGACACTGTTAAAAATGATAAACGGACTGCTCTTTCCCGAACAGGGAGAGTACTGGTTCGAGGGTGAGGCCATTCATAAGAAATCACTGTCCGATGCACTGTTTACCAAAAAATTTCATCAGAAGATCGGATATCTCTTCCAGAACGCAGACAGCCAGCTGTTTCATAACTGTGTGGAAGATGAAATCGCTTTCGGACTGGTTCAGATGGGAAAAGATGCAAAAGAGGTTCAGACGCGTGTAGAAGAAATGCTGGCGCTGATCGGAATTGAGAATTTAAGATACCGGGCACCTTATCACCTGAGCACGGGAGAAAAGAAAAAAGTGGCACTTGCCAGTTTATTGGTCGTAAATCCGAAAGTAATTGTGCTCGATGAACCGATCAGCGGGCTGGATCTGGCGGCGCAGGAGTGGATGGTGGCGTTTCTGAAATGCATGAAACAGGCAGGTAAGACAATCATCATCGCAACGCATAATGAGGAGCTTGCAAAGGAACTGGGGGACCGGGAAATCAGGATGTGACAGTAGAACGGGCAGAAACTTGATGTATTTTAATATTTCGAAAATGATAAAAATAGTAGGTTGACATCAATATTTGACTGTGCTACACTTACCACAACTTAAGTAATTGAATATTTAAAATCTTTGAGCAAAAGTAGTACGCCATGTGATTCTTCACAGAGAGCCGGTGGTGGTGGAAACCGGTAAGATAATTTGGACGGAATGGATTTGTGAGATGCAAAGTGAACTAATAGTAGCGGATGCCGTGACCTCACGTTATCGAGGACAGATATCGAATCAGAACTCTGACTGATCTTCAGGGGCAAGATTCCGTATCGAGAGAGCTTATATAGGATTGGTGGCAGATATTTCCGATTGGAGGTATCTGCTTTTTTGATATTTTTGATCAAAAGGCTGATCTGTTTTCTGTATAAGGAATGAGGGTGGCACCACGAGTATATCGTCCCTGAAGCAGTCGAAAGACTGTTTCAGGGGCGTTTTTTTTCATTTTTCAGGAAATATCTCATTTTGTAAAAAGGTGAATATAAGGAGGAGAATCCATGAAGCGAATTCGAAAAGTTTATAAAAAAACGGTGAGTATCGTGAACGAGACGGCAATCGGTATGTATGAAAATCTGGTCGGTACCAGAAAGGGCTTTCTGTTGGAGAGTTATGACAAAAATTATGACAGGTATACTTTTTTCGGAGAATCACCGGAGGAAATCCTGACATCAAGAGGCAATTCCCTCATCATTACAAAAGCAGACGGAGCGCAGGAAATCAGAGAAGGCAATCCGCTGGAGCTTTTAAAAGAATATTACAGTGAATTCGAAGTACAAAAGGAAAACGACGAATTAAATTTTACCGGCGGGCTTGTTGGCAATCTTGGCTATGATTTCGTACGCTATACCGAAGTGCTGCCGGACAACAATCCGGATGAGATTGGAATCGAAACAATCCAGATGATGCTGATGACAAAATTTATCGTTGTGGATCATGTTGCCGAGACACTGACCGGAATTGTACTCGGTGAAGACAGTGAGGACGGAAGAAGAAAGGCACTGGCCGAGGCTGAGGCCATGATTGAAAAAGCGAGAACCGGAGAACAGCACAGAGAAAAGGAATTTTGCCACGACGGCAAGATTATCCGGAAGTCTGACAGCCTGAAAGAATATGGAGATAAGGTGGAGCAGATAAAGCGCTATATCCGGGAGGGACATATTTTTCAGACTGTATTATCCCAGCGGTGGACAATCGAGACCGCGCAGAAGGGATTTGAACTTTATAAAGAGCTGCGGGAACTAAATCCTTCCCCTTATCTCTATTATTTTAATTTCGGTGATTTTGAAGTGATTGGAAGTTCGCCGGAGATGATCGTAAAACAGCAGGGAAAAAGAGTTTATACCTGCCCGATCGCCGGAACCAGAAAAAGAGGAAAAGATGCAAAGGAAGACGAAGCGCTGAGAAACGAGCTGCTGCAGGATGAAAAGGAACGCGCGGAGCATGTCATGCTGGTTGACCTGGCGAGAAATGATATGGGACGTATCGCGGAATTTGGAACGGTAAAAGTCACACAGTTTATGGAGGTGCAGAATTACTCACATGTCATGCACATCGTATCCATGGTGGAGGGAAGGAAAAAAGGCGAACATCATCCGCTGGATCTGGTCTCTTCGTTTCTTCCGGCAGGAACCTTGAGCGGAGCACCCAAAATACGCGCAATGGAGATTATCGATGAACTGGAGAGTGTACGGCGGGGACTCTACGGAGGGGCAACCGGATATATCGATTTCAGCGGGGACATGGATTTTTGCATTACAATCCGCACAATGATCAAAAAAGGAAATCGTGTCTATCTGCAGGCCGGAGCCGGAATTGTCGCAGATTCCGTTCCGGAAAATGAATATCAGGAGTGCTGCAACAAGGTAATGGCATTGGCGAAGACGCTGGTTGAGGAGGAAAACTTATGATTCTGCTGATTGATAACTACGATTCATTTACTTATAACCTGTATCAGTATATCGGAATCTTTACGGATGAGATCCGGGTTGTCCGAAACGATAAGATCACACTGGACGAAATCAGAGTCATGCGGCCGGAAAAGATCGTGCTTTCTCCGGGACCGAAAAGCCCGAAAGAAGCAGGCATCTGTTTGGATCTGGTAAAAGAATTTTATGAAAGTATTCCGATCCTTGGCATTTGTCTTGGTCATCAGTGCATCGGAGAGGCACTTGGCGGTACGGTTTCCTACGCAAAAGCGCTGTTCCATGGAAAACAGTCCACGATTTCGCATGACGGAAGCAGCGTCTTTTCCGGCATTGATACGCCGATTAAAATTGCAAGATATCATTCGCTGGCGGTACAGCGTGCAAACCTTCCGGAGGAGCTTAGAATTCTTGCTGAGACAGAGGACGGAGAGATTATGGCGATGCGTCATAAAAAATATCCGGTCGTGGGATTACAGTTCCATCCGGAATCGATTTATACCGAACATGGAAAACGGATGATAGAGAATTTCATTAACGGAAAGGCATAGGTGATGGAATGATACTGGATGAAATTGTAGCAGATAAACGTAAGAGGCTTGCAGAACTCAAAAAGCAGGTTTCCCGGCAGGAACAGCGAAGGATAGCGGAGGAGATGATGCAATCCGCGAAAAAGTCAGGAGAGAAAAGAAGCAGTTTTTATGAAGCGTTGAAAAAGCCGGGTCTTTCGATGATCGGGGAATTTAAGACTGCCTCTCCAAGTCTTGGAGTCATTCAAAGCCGAATTCCTCTGACTGAGCGGATGGAGGAATACAATGCCTCCGTGGATGCAATTTCCTGTCTGACGGAGGAAGACCATTTTCACGGAAGTGCGGAATATTTAAAACAGATACGGAAGTTGTCAGATCTCCCGATTCTACGAAAAGATTTTATGATCGACGAATATCAAATCTATGAGGCAAAAGCCATGGAGGCAGACGCGGTATTGCTCATTGCAGCAATTCTGGATGATACGCAGATGTGTGATTTTTATCAGCTGGCAAGAGAGCTGGAACTGGATGTACTTGTTGAGACACATGATGAAGCGGAACTGGAGCGGGCGCTTCTGCTCAATCCACGGATCATAGGTGTCAATAATCGGAATCTGAAGGATTTTACGATTCATCTGGAGACATCAAAAAGGCTCTCGAAAATGTTACCGGAGGATAAAGTGTTTGTCGCGGAGAGCGGTATTGTAACGGATGACGATGTGCGGTTTTTAAAGGAGTGCAGGGTGGATGCCTTTTTGATTGGCAGAGCTTTTATGGAAGCGGCAAATCCGAAAGAACTTGCAAATCACTGGAAATCACTGTAGGTGAAGCGAATGGATACACAGATTAAAATATGCGGGATTACTTCTGAACAAGAGGCGGAATATCTCAATGAGGCGCAGGCGGATTATGCGGGATTTGTTTTCTTTGAGAAAAGTAAGCGAAATGTAACGGCAGAGCAGGCAGACCGGATACTGCAGAAGCTGGATGTGCGTATCCGTCGGGTCGCGGTAACGGTAAATCCGGATATTGGGCTTGTCAGACAGATAGAATCTGCCGGGTTTTCCATTCTTCAGATTCACGGAGCGCTGGATGAAGCGGTATTTCGGGAAATCCGGCTTCCAATCTGGCGGGCAGTTAACATTGCAGATCTAAAAAATGCAGAAGAGCAGATAGAGCGATTAAAGCCGGAAGAGTCAAAGATAACGGGCTATGTGGTAGATGCGGCAAGCTACGGAAGCGGCCGGACATTTTCCTGGGAGTCATTTCTGGGAAACCGGGAGGCGGAAGAACTCCTGGTACGTTTCAGACGTAAGACCTTTGTTCTGGCAGGCGGATTAAGAGCAGAAAATATAGACGAAGCAATGGATCTGTTTTCACCGGATGTGGTGGATGTCAGTTCCGGTGTAGAGGGAAACCAGGGAAAAGAAAAAACAAAAATAACAGAATTTGTAAGAAAGGTGCGGAAACATGGATAAGAGATATTATGGAAAATTTGGCGGACAGTATGTAGCAGAATCATTGATGAACACGTTAGAGGAACTGGACCAGGCGTATGAAGAAGCAATCCGGGATCCGGAATTTATGAAAACCTATCACTACTATATGAAACAGTATGTCGGCAGAGAAACACCGCTTTATTTTGCGGAACGCATGAGCGAAAAATATGGAACGAAGATCTATTTAAAGCGTGAAGATCTCAATCATACCGGTGCACACAAAATCAACAATGTCATCGGGCAGATTCTTCTGGCAAAGCGCATGGGCAAGACGAAAGTCATCGCAGAGACCGGAGCCGGGCAGCATGGCGTGGCGACAGCAACCGGAGCAGCACTTTTTGATATGGAATGTACCGTGTATATGGGTGCGGAAGATATGGAACGACAGGCGCTCAATGTACTTCGCATGGAGATGCTTGGAGCAAAGGTAGAAAAAGTTGTATCCGGAAGCAATACCTTAAAAGATGCGACCAATGAGGCGATCCGAACCTGGGCAAAAACGGCGGAAGATACGTTTTATATCATCGGGTCTGCGGTCGGACCCTATCCGTATCCAAAGATGGTGAAGGAATTCCAGAGCATCATCAGCAGAGAGGCCAAGAAGCAGATACTGGAAGAAGAAGGAAGACTGCCGGATGTGGTCATGGCCTGTGTAGGGGGAGGCTCAAATTCGATCGGTATGTTTGCGGACTTTCTGGAAGAGTCGGATGTAAGACTGATCGGCGTAGAGGCTGCAGGGCTTGGAATTGAAACCGGAAAACATGCAAGTGCGATGGCACATGGTGAGCCGGGCGTGCTTCACGGAATGCGCTCCTATCTGCTGCAGGATGAGGATGGGAATATCCAGCTGGCACATTCGATTTCCGCAGGTCTGGACTATCCGGGAGTTGGACCGGAGCATGCATATTTACGCGATACAAAAAGAGCCGAATATGTGTCAATTACTGATGTAGAAGCAATGGATGCGCTGATGGAACTGAGCAGACTGGAGGGTATCATTCCGGCAATCGAAAGCGCACATGCCATCGCATACGGGATAAAGCTGGCAAAAGAAATGACGAAAGAGCAGTGTATGATCATCTGTTTGTCGGGACGCGGAGATAAGGACGTTCACACAATCGCAGACTATCTGGCAGGCAAGGGCTACCAGAATTAAGGAGGAGCATATGAATCGCATTGAGGCAAAATTACAGGAAGTAAAAAAGAAAAAAGAAAAAGCATTTATTACGTATTTAACAGCGGGACTCCCGGATATGGATGGGATGAAAGCACTGATCCGTGCACAGGAGGAGGCAGGAACCGACGTGCTGGAGCTTGGAATTCCATTTTCCGATCCGGTTGCGGACGGACCGGTTATTCAGGCAGCCTCTTATAAGGCAATCTGTCAGGGCGTCAATCTCAAAACCGTGTTTCAGGCGGTGGCTGAGATGCGGGAAGACGGTATCCGGATTCCGATTGTATTCATGATGTACTATAATACGATACTGCATTATGGTGTGGAACCATTTGTCCGAAAATGTGAAGAGACCGGTGTAGACGGTCTGATTATCCCGGATCTTCCGTTTGAGGAACAGGACGAGATCGGACAGTATCTTGTCGAAGAGACTTCTCCGATTCTGATTCAGCTGGTTTCACCGGTATCTGCCGATCGTATTCCGATGCTTCTGGAAGATGCAAGAGGATTTGTATATTGTGTATCTTCGATGGGTGTAACCGGGCAGGCCGCAGAGTTTCATCGTGAAGTCATCCAGTATCTGGAAAAAGTCAAACAGTCATCTAAGATTCCGGTTATGATGGGTTTTGGAATCCGTACGGCAGCGGATGTGGATGTGATGAAAGATATGATTGATGGCTGCATTGTCGGTTCCCATTTTATTCAGCTGATGGAAGAAAGTGATTACAATACGGATGTTGCAACAGAGTATATTGAAACTTTTAAACAGGAACTGAATGCATAGACATAGCATGATCAGATAGGAAAGGAGATCCTAATATGAGAGAGGCAATTGCAAAAGTGGCAGATGGACAGAATCTGACCGAAGAAGAGGCAAAGAGAGTTATGAATATCATGCTGAGCGGGGAAGCAACGCAGGCTCAGATCGGTGCTATGCTGACTGCTCTGCGTGCAAAAGGAGAGACACTGGACGAACTCGTAGGCTTCGCTTCCGTACTCCGGGATAAGGCAGATACTATTTCCCCAAAGGTTGAAAACTACATCGATCTGGTTGGAACAGGCGGAGACCGTACATTTACATTTAATATTTCCACTACATCGGCATTTGTCGTAGCGGCAGCCGGGCTGCCGGTTGCAAAACACGGTAATCGTTCCATATCTTCGAAAAGCGGTGCAGGAGATGTTCTGGAAGCTCTTGGCGTCAACATCATGGCAGAACCGGAGAAAGTAGAAAAATGTGTGGAAGAAGCCGGCATTGGCTTTATGTTTGCACAGCTCTTTAATAAGTCGATGAAATATGTGGGGCAGGCAAGAAAAGAGATGGGGATCCGTACCGTATTTAATATTCTGGGACCGCTGGCAAATCCTTCCCGTGCGAAAAATATGGTAGTGGGTGTCTATGATGCATCTCTTACGGAGAAAATTGCGCTCTGCATGAGCAGACTCGGTGTGGAACGTGCTTTTGTTGTGGGCGGCAGAGACAATATGGATGAAATCACGACGACAGATGAAACGGTCATCTCCGAAATCAAGGATGGCAAAGTCACGACATTTACGATTTCACCGGAACAATTTGGATTTGCGCGTGCGACGCTGGAAGATCTGCGCGGAGGAGAAGGCGCAGAAAATGCGAAGATTACCCGTGCCATTTTAAGCGGAACCGAAACGGGCGCAAAACGCGATATCGTAGTATTGAATGCAGGTGCGACACTCTATGTCGGAGGGCTTGCAGAAAGTATAGAGTCGGGAATCCGGCTTGCCCAAAAGACGATTGAAAGCGGCAAGGCACTGGAAGTTCTGGAAAAACTGATTCAGCTTTCCAATGCGGAGACAGCTGCTTAACAGAAACAGGGAATTGAAAATGTAAACCATATACAAATGAAGGTTGACAATCGAAAAACCAATGATTATAATAACCCATGAAACTACCATGGGTTATTTTTTGCGGAAATATGCAGAACATGCGTATGCCGAAACGCAGAAATCAAAGAAAAAGGGGAAAACCTACAGAAAAAGGAGTAAAAATGAGAGAGAAGAAATTAACCATCCGACAGATTGCTATGATCGGTGTGATGACTGCGGTCATCTGCATTTTGGCGCCATTTTCCATTCCAATTGGAGTTATTCCGGTTACCTTTACCAATCTTGCGGTTTACATTTCAATCTATGCACTTGGAAAACAAAAAGGGACTTTGAGCTGTCTGATCTATCTGCTGATCGGACTTGTGGGGATCCCGGTATTTTCGGGATTCACAGGAGGACCGGGAAAACTGTTTGGTCCGACCGGAGGATACCTGATCGGGTTTTTATTTATGGCATGGATTGCCGGAATCTTTATCGACCGTTTTCAGGAGCGGATGTATCTGTGCTTTTTGGGCATGGTGCTTGGAACGGCGGTCTGTTATCTGCTTGGCACTTCCTGGCTGGCATTTCAGGCATCCATGACATTTACACAGGCACTGGCTGCAGGAGTTCTTCCTTTTATACCGGGAGATCTGATCAAGATCATCCTGGCAATGCTCATCGGACCTCAGATCCGCAAGGCATTGCGTAAGGCAGGATTGTATTAATGCGTCTGCTTGTTGATGAAATTGGTCTTAAATTTGGAATACACGATTTTCTGACTCGGATATAGTCCGAAATAGCCTGAGAGCATATAACTGAACGCAATTGCAAGCAGATAATATGGCATTCCCTGGTAGCCGAATAATTCAAAGCTGATGAGCAGGGCCGTGATCGGGCAGTTTGTGACACCGCAAAATACGGAGGTCATGCCGACTGCAGTACAGATGGCAGGCGGAAGTCCTGTGATACTGCCGAAAAGACAGCCAAATGTGGCACCGATAAACAATGACGGAACAATCTCCCCGCCTTTGTAGCCGGCACCCAGTGTCAGAGCGGTAAAGAGCATTTTTAAAAAGAATGCCTCCGGACGCACGTCACCTGTTATGCATTGGGAAATCACATGCATGCCGGTACCGTTGTAATCCTGATTGCCAACGAGCAGGGTCAGAAGGATGATGATACAGCCGCCGGCTGCGGCACGCAGATAAGGATTTTTGATATATTTTTTGTATAGATATTCCGAACGGTGCAGCATGACACAGAACAGGATACTGACGATTGCACATAAGATAGACAGCAGAGCCAGCATAACCGCGGTGGAAATGGAAAAGGAAGGTACGTCTGTCAGCGGAAAGGCCTCCTGTGATGCTCCCATGTAGGTGGCGATGCCATGCGCAACCAGCGCTGAAACAACACAGGGAACCAGTGCAGAATAATGCATGATACCAACGCTGACCACCTCCATGGAAAAAATGGCGGCTGCCATAGGTGTACCAAACAGAGCGGAAAAGGCAGCACTCATGCCGGCCATAATCATAAGATGCTGGTCTTTTTCGTCAAAATGAAATAATTTTCCCAGTGTATTTCCGATACTTCCGCCCAGCTGTAGTGCAGCACTTTCCCGGCCCGCAGAGCCACCGAACAGATGCGTTGCAAGAGTGGATATGAAAATCAGAGGAGCCATACGAAGCGGGACTTCTTCCCCGGAATGAATCGCGGAAAGGATGAGGTTGGTACCGGTGTCCGCTTCATCGTGCAAAACACGATAAAACCAGACAATGAGCACACCACCTGCAGGGAGAAAGAAAATCATCCAGGGATGTGCGATACGTATGGAAGTGACCTCGTTCATGGCAAAGAAGAAAGCGGTGCCGACAAAACCGATCAGACAGCCGGACAAAAGAGAAAACAGAACCCATTTGACAGAAGAACGTAATCTCTGAAGATTGTGTTTTAGTTTATGTTTTACATAGTCATTCATGATATCCTCCAAAAGTACAGAACCGCATTCTATAGTAGCACCGTAAAAATCGTTTGTCCAGAAATGAAAAAAGAAGCTTTTAAAAATCGGTGAAAGAATCTATAATAGATAGGACAAGGATGATTAACTGCACAGTGTGCATGCGAAATAAAAAGAGATACGCAAAGATGGAGGAACGATGACAGAAAATCAGATCAGAGAACAGATATGTGAAATAGGGAGACGTATTTACGAAAAAGGAATGGTCGCTGCAAACGACGGAAATATATCCGTAAAATTGAACGAAAAGGAATATCTTTGTACACCCACCGGTGTTTCCAAGGGTTTTATGACACCGGAATGCATTTGCAAAATCGCATTTGATGGACAAGTGTTAGAAGCACAGAATGGGTTTCTGCCATCGTCTGAGATAAAAATGCATCTGCGGGTTTATCAGAAGAGACCGGATGTAACCGCTGTGGTTCATGCACATCCCGAATTTGCGACTGCATTTGCGATAGAGGGAATTCCGCTGAACCGGCCGATTATGTCGGAAGCAGTGGTAAGTCTCGGCTGTGTGCCGATTGCAGAATACGGACTTCCTTCTACCAGTGAGATACCCGATGCACTGGAGCCTTATCTGTCTTATTTTGATGCCGTACTACTCGAATATCATGGGGCATTGACCTGGGGATCAAATCTTACGGAGGCCTATTACCGGATGGAATCCGTAGAACTTTACGCAAGACTTCTATATCGTACGATGCAGATTGGAAACAGCCGGGAGCTGGATGGCACCACAGTGGCACGTCTGTGTCAGCTGCGTGAGAATGCCGGTATGAGCAATCCGCAGAGTGTCTGTTCGAATCGCAATCTGCATTTTCAGAGTTGTAAAGAATGCAGCCGCCATTGGATGGAGGAGGAAAAATAGCATGGATATGGAAGAAAGAGTAAAAAAAGCTTATGACCTGCATCATAAGGGCTATAACTGTGCCCAGGCAGTTGTGGGTGCATACAGTGATCTGACGGGTGTGAAAGAGAAGACACTGTTTCAGATATCGGAAGGCTTTGGCGGCGGAATGGGGGCGATGCAGGATACCTGCGGAGCAGTTACGGGAATGTTTATGCTGGCCGGAATTGTAAACAGTGCCGGTGATGTGGAAGAAAAACTGACCAAGGAAGAGACTTATGCATTGGTTCGTGAAGTCGCGGAGAGATTTAAAGAGAAGAATCATTCGGCAGTCTGTCGTGAGCTAAGGGGAATCGAAACGGGAGAGGTGTTAAGAGAGTGTGACGGCTGTATCGAGGATGCCGTCAGAATTGCGGGAGAATATCTTTTTCCTGATTCATAGATCATCTTATTTCTTTGCGTGTATCCGGAACGGAGGCACGCAATTCTTTTTGTAAAAAATGCACAAAAAATCAAACTGAAAATCATCTATCCATACAAAATAATAAAAAAACATTGCTATTTTATCTGGAAAGTCATATACTTTAATCATCCACCGGAAACGTTACCGGAAACAGTGCCGCAAACGTTGCCGGGTAGGATAGCATATTATATTAGGAGGATGTACTATGAAAAGAAAATTAGTATCACTCATGTTGATTGCTTCCATGACAGCAGCCATGGTTGCCGGATGTGGGAGTAGCAAGAACAACAATTCTGCAAATGATGCAAATTCGTCAGCTGCAGACACGGAATCAGGAACTGACAAAACAGCTTCTTCTGGGGATGGATCTGTATACTACCTGAATTTTAAACCGGAGCAGGATGAACAATGGCAGGATCTGGCAAAGAAATATACCGACGAAACAGGTGTTCCTGTAACGGTAGTAACAGCTGCATCTGGTACATATGAGCAGACCTTAAAGTCAGAAATGGCAAAATCAGATGCACCTACCTTATTCCAGGTGAACGGACCGGTAGGTCTGGCAACATGGAAAGATTACTGTGCAGATCTTTCCGGCACAGAACTGTACAAACATGTGAAGAGCGATGACTTCGTATTAAAAGACGGAGATGCAGTAGATGGAATTGCATACGTAATCGAAACTTACGGTCTGATTTACAACAAAACGGTCCTGAATGCTTATTGCAAAATGGATAACGCTGTTGTGAAATCAGTCGATGAAATCAACAGTTTTGACAAGTTAAAAGCAGTAGCAGATGATATCCAGTCACGTCTCGCTGATGTAAGTGCAGCAGCCGGAGCTGATTATGACCTTCAGGGTGCATTCACTTCAGCTGGTATGGATTCCTCCTCTGACTGGAGATTTAAAACACATCTTGCAAACCTTCCGATCTACTATGAATACAAAGCAGATGGAATTTCATCCACAGATGCAATTAAAGGAACTTACCTTGATAACTATAAAAATATCTGGGATTTATATCTGGCAGATTCTACCTGTGACCCATCTATGATCGCTACAAAGACAGGCGATGATGCAACAGCAGAATTTGCATTGGGAAATGCAGTATTCTATCAGAATGGTACCTGGGCTTATGGTGATATCATTGATGCAGGCTTATTACAGGATGCAGATCTTGGTATGATGCCAATCTATATCGGTGCTGACGGTGAGGAGAACCAGGGACTTTGTACAGGTTCAGAGAACTACTGGTGTGTAAATAAAAATGCTTCGGATGAAGATATTCAGGCAACGGAAGACTTCTTAAACTGGGTAGTCACAAGTGATGAGGGCCGTGATTCTGTAGCAAATGATATGGGATTTGTAACTCCGTTTGATACATTTGATGATGGATACACAGCAAGCAACCCATTCATTGAAGCTGCAAACCAGTATATTGCAGATGGCAAGACCCCTGTATCATGGTGCTTTACTTCCATGCCATCTGAAACATGGAAAAATAATGTAGGCTCCGCTTTGACAGCATATGCATCCGGTACAGGTACATGGGATGACGTGAAAACTGCATTTGTTGACGGATGGGCTACCGAGTACGCTGCAGCAAATCAATAAATCTTTGCAGAAAATTTAATTTGTAACAGTGGGGCGGGCGTGCATCGTCCGTCCCTTTTCTAAAACAGAAAGGAAAATTATTATGGAAAAATCTATCAAAAAATATTTTCCCCTTTTTGCACTTCCAACCTTAGTTGCATTTACAATTGGTTTTATAATTCCTTTTATTATGGGTATCTATTTATCATTTTGTAAATTTACAACTGTTACGGATGCAAAACTGATTGGTTTCTCAAATTATCTGAAAGTATTCAGTGATTCGACATTTGTACATTCGCTTTGGTATACCGCACTGTTTACGATTGTATCAGTAATTGCGATTAACTTTTTTGCATTTGTAATTGCGATGCTTTTAACAAAGGGAATTAAAGGTACGAATCTTTTCCGTACCGTATTCTTTATGCCAAATCTGATTGGCGGTATTGTACTGGGATACATTTGGCAGTTGATTTTCAATGGAATTCTGGCACACTTCAACCGCACGCTTGTGTACAGTGAAACATATGGCTTCTGGGGACTGGTAATTCTGATGTGCTGGCAGCAGGTGGGTTATATGATGATCATCTATATCGCAGGGATTCAGAATATTCCGGGAGAATTGATTGAAGCGGCTAAGATTGACGGAGCAACAAACTGGCAGGTATTAAAAAGCGTGACGATTCCGATGATCATGCCGTCTATTACAATCTGCACGTTCCTGACACTGACCAACGGGTTTAAGCTCTTTGACCAGAACCTGGCTCTGACAGCCGGTGAACCGGCAAAGATGTCACAGATGCTGGCACTCAATATCTACGATACTTTCTATGGAAGAAATGGATGGGAAGGTGTCGGACAGGCAAAGGCCGTTATTTTCTTTATTCTGGTTGCCGTAATTGCCATCATCCAGAATACGCTTTCGAGACGTAAGGAGGTGCAGCAGTAATGAATCATTTGAGAAAAACAAAACACGGCGGTGTTATGACAGTTATCTTTTCCCTGCTTAGCATCATCTATGTTTTACCGATTCTGATCGTTATTATGAACTCCTTTAAATTAAAGGCATACATCAACCGTTATCCGTTCCGTTTCGGCGCAAATTCTATCGCAGAGGGCTGGGATCGCTTCGTTGCAGGAGTGCAAAGAGCCTTTGTCGGATTAGAAAATTATACAGAAGGAATAAAAAAGATTGATTTCTTTCGCGCTTTTGGTTATTCTTTGTTTATAACAATATGCTCAGTAGCTGTAATCATACTATGTACCTCTATGTGTGCATGGTATATCACAAGAGTACGGAACAGCCTGACAAGAGGAATCTACATGTTATGCCTTTTTTCCATGATCGTGCCATTTCAGATGGTTATGTTCACGTTATCCAAATTGGCAAATATGCTTCACCTCGGTAATCCGGTGGGAATTATTCTGGTTTACCTGGGATTTGGCGCGGGACTAGCAGTATTTATGTTCTGCGGTTTTGTGAAAAGTATTCCGCTTGAAATCGAAGAAGCTGCCATGATAGACGGGTGCAATCCGATTCAGACATTTTTCCAGGTTGTATTTCCAATCTTGAAACCTACGGCAATTACTGTTGCAATATTGCAGGCAATGTGGATCTGGAACGATTATCTGCTGCCATATCTGGTACTGGATATAAAGAGATTCAAGACAATTCCGATTGCAATCCAGTATCTGAAAGGCGGATATGGTTCGATTGACTGGGGCGCCATGATGGCTATGCTGGTATTGGCGATCATCCCGATTATTGTTTTTTATATTGCCTGTCAAAAATATATTATTGAAGGTGTCGTAGCCGGAGCAGTCAAGGGCTAAACATCGGAATAGGATAGAATAGTGACAATAAAAGACATTGCAAGGGAATCCGGTTATTCTGTCAGCACAGTATCCCGTGTTCTGAATAACCGGCGGGATGTAAGTCCGGAAGCGAAAAAGAAAATTGATGAAATTGTAGCTGTGCATAACTTTGTGCCAAATAACAATGCGAAGCATTTAAAGCAGATTACTTCCAAAACAATTATTGCCATGGTCAAGGGTCATTCCAACATGCTCTTTTTTGATATCGTAGAAGAGATTCAAAAGACCGTGGAAAAATCAAAATACACTTTGGAAGTTTCTTACCTCGATGAAGATGATAACGAGGTGGAACAGGCACTGATTCTGTGCAGAGAGAGAAAACCGCTTGGGCTCCTGTTTCTTGGAGGTAACCCTCAGCTTTTTCAGGAGGGATTTAAAAGTATTAAGGTTCCGAGCGTGCTCGTGACAACAGACAGTTCCCGGCTGAGTTTCCAGAATCTGTCCAGTGTGACAACCGATGATATTTCCGCATCCGAGTGTGCGGTGGATTATCTGATTCAAAGCGGGCATCAGAAGATCGGAATCATAGGGGGTGACAAATCCTCCTTTAATACCAGTAGCCAGCGTTATCAGGGATGCCTGAACAGTTTTGAAAAAAACCGTATCCCTTTTTTGGAGGAGAAGCAGTTTGTCAAGGCGAGGTTTGCCTATGACAGTGCTTACCGAGCAATGAATCATTTACTTGAAAAAGCGCCGGATATCACGGCCGTATTTGCAATGAGTGATGTAATGGCAATCGGAGCAATTCGTGCAATTTTGGATGCACATCTTGAGGTACCGAAAGATATTTCAGTCATAGGATTTGATGGAATCGCAATGGCAGATTATGCGAATCCAAAGCTGACAACAATTCGACAGCAGTATAAGACGATTGCATCGCGCAGCGTTGAGATTCTTTTCAATGCAATAGACTTAAAGACTTCTGCAGTTCACGAGATAATACCATTCGAATTAGCTTGCGGGGAAAGTGTTAGAAAAGTTTTAAAATGAGGAAAAAGATTATGCAGGAGGAAATTTGGTTATGAGAACTAGCGGCATATTAATGCATATCTCATCACTTCCGTCACCATACGGAATAGGAACAATGGGAAAAGAGGCAAGAAAATTTGTAGATTTTCTGGAGAAATCATCACAGACATACTGGCAGATTTTACCGGTAAATCCAACAAGCTATGGGGATTCACCCTATCAGTCATTTTCCAGCTTCGCAGGCAACCCGTATTTTATCGATTTGGAATATTTATGTAAAGAAAAATTGCTTACCCGCAAAGAATGCGATTCGTTTGTCTGGGGACAAAATCCGAATTACATAGATTATGGCGTACTTTATGAAAATCGGTTCCCGCTTTTAAAAATTGCATACGCGCGATTCAAAAAGAAGGTGCCGGGGGATTTTGCGCAATTCTGTGAGAGTCAGAAGGAATGGCTGGAGGATTTTGCACTGTTTATGGCATTAAAGGATGCAAACGGCGGAGCCTCCTGGCTTGAGTGGAAGAAAGATTTGAGATTCCGTAAGCCGCAGGCACTGGAAGAGGCCACAGAGACCTATGCGGACGACATCCAATTTTGGAAGATGCTGCAATATCTGTTTTTTGAGCAGTGGAACATCCTGAAAGCATATGCAAATCATAAGGGAATTCAGATCATTGGCGATGTCCCGATTTACGTTGCACTGGACAGTGCAGATGTGTGGGCGAATCCTTCCCAGTTCTACCTGGATAAGGATCTCAAACCGATCGATGTATCCGGATGCCCGCCGGATGCTTTTTCCGAAGACGGACAACTTTGGGGAAACCCGTTATTTCGCTGGGATGTGATGAAAGAAGACGGTTATGAATGGTGGACCAATCGGGTTGCATTTATGTCTAAGTTATATGATATTGTAAGAATCGACCATTTCCGCGGATTTGATTCCTATTATGCGATTCCGGCAAAGGATGACACCGCAAGAAACGGAGAATGGCGTGAGGGACCGGGTATGGATCTGTTCCATGTCCTGGAAAAGAAGCTTGGCAAATTAAATATTATCGTGGAAGATCTTGGATATCTGACTCCTTCGGTAATCAAACTTGTGGAAGATTGCGGATTCCCGGGAATGAAGGTTCTGCAGTTTGCGTTCGATACGAGAGAAGATGGAGATTATCTTCCACATAACTATGAAAAGCATTGTGTGGTTTATACTGGCACTCATGATAACGATACCATACTTGGCTGGTTTCAGACAGCGCCGAAACAAAGCGTCAAATATGCAAAAGAGTATTTGTGTCTCAGCACAGAAGAAGGCTATAACTGGGGCATGATGCGCGGTGCGTGGTCGAGTGTCGGCAATATGGCAATTGTTCCGATGCAGGATATCCTTGGTATCGGAAGCGAGGGCCGTATGAACATACCGTCTACGCTCGGAATAAACTGGATGTGGCGTGCGGTGGATGGACAGATAACAAACAGACTTGCAAAAAAAATCTACCACTATATGGAAGCTTATGGGCGTAAAAGAAAAGTGGAAGAAATGAATGACAAAGTAGAAGAAGAGCAGTAAAATAGAAAAAGGAAGACGTTACTGGAAAGTATCGTCTTCCTTTCCTGTATGGGAATTATTTCAGTGAAAGTGTGGGGAAGCATGTACTATTTTATTGTGAATAAGACGTCCGGAAGCGGAAAATCAGTCAAAGTATGGAAGGAAGTAGAACAGGAGTTAAAAAACAGAAAAATCCACTATCGTGCCTATGAGACAAATCATAAGGGGCATGCAGGGAAACTGGCGGATCGGATCTGCAAAAAAGAAGAGGAGCGCATTTATCTGATTGTAGTCGGCGGGGATGGAACCGTCAATGAAGTGCTCAATGGTATGCATCATTTTGATAAGATTGTTTTCGGCTATATCCCAACCGGGTCCGGCAATGATTTTGCAAGAGGTATGAAGATTCAGGGAAAGCCAAAGGAAAATCTGATTCGGATTTTGGAAGAAAAGCAGATTGTACCGACCGATATCGGAGAAGTCTGGTGGAAGGGCTGCAGAAAAAAACGCCTGTTTGCCATCAGTTCCGGTGTCGGCATCGATGCCGATGTATGTAAGCAGGCGTTGCAGTCACGCTTAAAAAAGGTGCTCAATAAGATCGGGCTTGGTTCTCTGACCTATCTCTGTTTGGCTGTAAAGTCATTGTTTACAATGCCGACGACTACTGCAAGCGTGACATTTGATGATACAACAGTCCGGCATTTTGAAAAGATGATATTTATTGCGGGAATGAACCAGCCTTATGAGGGTGGCGGGATTCCCATGGCACCGAATGCTTCCGCGGCAGATGGAAAACTGTCCGTCTGTTGCGTATGGGGAATTCCAAGATATAAAGCATTTTTCCTGCTTCCATTTCTGATGTTCGGGAAGCAGGAGAAAATCAAAGGTTTTGAAGTGATTGAATGCCGGAAATTTGATGTGCATATTGCGCAGAAGATGGTTCTGCATGCCGATGGAGAGTATTGCAGCGAGGTGCAGGATATGAAGTTCGCATGTTTGCCGGAAAAGCTGAAAATCATATTATAAAAAGGTCTAAAAGAAATACCCTTTTCATACAATATATCAAAATAGCCATGCAGAATACAGGGCATAAGATTGTATGGAAGGGGTATATTTATGGACAATTTTAATACAGGTACCTATGATATGTATCGGGATATCAGTGCCCGGACCAATGGTGAAATCTACATTGGTATCATTGGGGCTGTGAGAACCGGAAAGTCGTCCTTCATCAAACGATTTATGGAGTTGATGGTACTTCCGTTTATGGAAGATGAGAACAGTAAGGCAAGGGCCATTGATGAGATGCCGCAGGCAGCTCAGGGCAAGACCATTATGACAACGGAGCCAAAATTCATTCCAAAGGATGCGGCACAAATTAATCTTGGAGATGATGCGCAGGTAAAAGTACGGCTGATCGATTGTGTCGGATATATGGTGGAAGGTGCATCCGGTCATCTGGAAAACGGCGTGGAACGGATGGTGAAGACCCCCTGGTTCGATCATGAAATACCGTTTACACAGGCAGCAGAGATTGGAACGAAGAAAGTCATCAATGACCATGCAACCATTGGAATCGTTGTGACAGCAGATGGAAGTTTTACCGATATTCCAAGGCAGAACTATGTAAAAGGGGAGGAAGAAACGGTTAAAGAGCTGAAAAAGATCGGCAAACCGTTTGTTATTCTGCTCAATTCCGTAAAGCCGTACAGCGACGAGACCGTAAAACTGGCGGATGAATTAAAAGAAAAGTATCAGGTCAGTGTATTTCCGGTCAACTGTGAGCAGCTTCGCAAAGAAGATGTCAATACGATCATGAAGGGAATTCTCTACGAATTTCCGGTTGCAAAGATCGATTTCTTTCTTCCGAAGTGGGTGGAAATGCTGGACGGAAATAACCGGATCAAACAGAATGTGGTTGAGAATGCCAAAAAGGTAATGAATGAAATTACCTATACAAAGGATGCGGTCGGGTACAACTTCGAACCGGAGGGCGAATTTATCACGCGCATGAAACTCGACGGCATGCAGCTGGAAAATGGAACGGCATCAGTACATATGGACATCGACGATAAATATTATTATGAAAATATGAGTGAACTTACAGGGATTGAGGTGAACGGCGAATATCAGCTCATTTCCATGATCAAAGAGCTGGCCGCAAAGCATAAGGAATATGAGCAGGTTGCAGATGCAATGCAGGCTGTCCGGATGAAAGGATATGGTGTGGTGACACCGCAATTATCGGATATTCGGATGGAGGAGCCCGTACTCATCCGCCACGGTAACAAGTTTGGCGTAAAAATGAAGGCAATTTCACCGTCTGTCCATATGATTAAGGCAAATATTGAAACAGAGATCGCGCCCATCGTTGGCAGTGAGGAACAGGCAAATGATCTTATCAATTATATTAAAGATGGACAGAAGACAGCGGAAGGTGTATGGAGTACGAATATTTTCGGCAAATCGGTCGGTGAACTGATGGAAGACGGTATCCGCAGTAAGATATCAATGATGGACGATGAAAGTCAGCTGAAACTGCAGGATACGATGCAGAAAATTGTCAACGACAGCAATGGCGGGCTTGTATGTATTATCATCTGATTTCCCGAAAGAAAAGCAGATTGTCCATTTTGGCAACAGGTAAAGTATGAAAGCATGCTTACCTGTTGTTTTTTTGCCGGGAAAGTAAATTCTTTGTAAAAAATCAGAACTTTCGGGACAGGAACTTGAAACGGAAAAGAGAATGGTATATGATAGTAAAAAACTAAAGGTGGCAGACATGAGAGACTTATTCGAGATAAGAAATGAAATAGATGAAGTGGATGCACAGCTTGTTTCATTATATGAAAAACGAATGAAATTGGCGGAACAGGTTGCAGAATATAAGATTTCCGTGGGTAAAAAAGTATTTGACCGGGAGAGGGAAGAGACAAAGCTGAAAAAAGTGGCGGAACTTGCGGGAGATCCGTTTGCCAGAAACGGTGTGATGGAGCTGTTTGAACAGATTATGAGCATGAGCCGCAAGCGGCAGTACCAGCTTTTGACGGAGCATGGGATTTTGGCCAAAACAGATTTTACCGAGGTGGAAAAGCTTCCGCAGGAACAGGTGAAAATCGTGTTCCAGGGAGAGGAAGGTGCAAACAGTCAGATTGCGATGCATGCGTATTTTGGTGAGGACGTGGAAAGCTGTCATGTGGAGACATGGCGCGATGCCATGGAGGCAATTGCAGGAGGAACTGCGGATTATGCCGTGCTTCCGATTGAAAATTCATCTGCGGGAATCGTATCGGAAAATTATGATCTGCTGATGGAATATGACAATGTAATAGTCGGAGAACAGATTTTGAAAATAGATCACTGCCTGCTTGGACTGCCGGAGGCAGAATTGTCGGATATCAAGCGTGTCTATTCACATCCGCAGGCATTGATGCAGTGCAGTAAATATTTGGAGGAACACCGCTGCTGGGATAAACACAGTGTAAAAAATACCGCAGTGGCTGCAAAAAAGATAAAAGAAGACGGAGATCTCTCGCAGGCTGCAATTGCAAGCAAACCGAATGCGGAAATCTATGGGCTTAAGATTTTAAAAGAAGAATTTCAGAATAATGTAAATAACAGCACGAGATTTGTCATTGTGAGCCGGAAAAAACTGTTTGTGACCACTGCGGATAAAATTAGTATCTGTTTTGAGATACCGCACGAAAGCGGCTCTCTGTATCATATGCTTTCCCATATTATTTACAATAACCTGAACATGAATAAGATTGAATCCCGGCCGATTCAGGGAAAGAACTGGGAATATCGATTCTTTATCGATTTTGAAGGAAACTTAAATGACGGGGCGGTACAGAATGCACTGCGGGGAATTGTGGAAGAGGCAGCCCGGCTGCGTGTTCTGGGAAACTATTAAGGATAAATAAAAGGAGACATCATGGAAAGTACACAAGATTTAATCCTGTATAAAAATTTTGAAAACGGAACATTATTTGAAGACTTTACCTGGATCATGGAAAATTACAAGAACGAATACTACAACAGAGCGGATATCCGGGCGTTGTATTATGAATGTCTGAACCAGCTGATGGAACTTGCGGTCAGCCATGGCTTCGAAGGCAACTTATTTCACTGCTACCTGACGTTTCTTATGGTGAATCACGAGAATGCCTACAGCAAGGCATGTGAGATGAGAGGCAGTGTCGAAGGAACCGTAAATCAGGTTGCACTGCATGATTTTACAATACTGAAAGGACTGTTTGATTTTCCGCTGAAGGATATGCTTACCTATCTTGAAGTGAATGAACTGGATATGATCGAAAACTTTACCAGTATCAACGGAAACGGCACAGTATTTAATCAGCGGATCCGCGATCGGATCTGTGAACTGGCGCTCCGCCTGAAACAGTCGCAGAGTACAGAGTCATTCAAAGAGACTGTGACCGGCTTCTACCGGGATTTCGGTGTCGGAAAGCTCGGATTGCACAAGGCATTCCGCATCCTACACGATGAGAATGGAAGACCGGATCTGGAACCGGTCACCAGAATTGCCCATGTGAAGCTCGATGATCTGGTTGGATATGAAATAGCAAAAAAGAAACTGATCGATAATACGGAGGCATTTGTAAAGGGCAAAGAGGCAAATAACTGCCTGCTGTTCGGGGATGCAGGTACCGGAAAGTCCACAAGCATCAAGGCAATCGCAAATCAGTATTATGAAGACGGTCTGCGCATGATTGAAGTCTACAAGCATCAGTTTCAGGATCTGCATGCGATCATTTCCATGATCAAGAACCGGAACTACAAATTTATTATCTATATGGATGATTTGTCTTTCGAGGAATTTGAGATTGAGTATAAATATCTGAAGGCGGTCATTGAAGGCGGTCTTGAGAAAAAACCCGAAAATGTGCTGATTTATGCCACTTCGAACAGAAGACACCTGATTCGTGAAAATTTTTCTGACAAAGAAGAAATCCGTCAGGATATGCATACATCGGATACGGTTCAGGAGAAACTGTCTCTGGTTGCACGTTTTGGCGTATCCATTTATTTTGGCTCTCCGGATAAAAAGGAATTTCAGGAAATTGTTAAGGTACTGGCAAACAGGCAGAGTGTCCATATCACGGAAGAAGAATTGCTTGCAGAAGCAAACAAATGGGAGCTCTACCATGGCGGACTTTCGGGCAGAACCGCACAGCAATTCATCAATTATCTGCTTGGAAAGCAGGAATAGAGAAAGGAAACATGCGTATGAAAACATTTGCAGCAATCTATGTCGGTTCTTATGAAATCAGTCTGAAAATATTTGAGCTTGCGGCAAAAAAAGATATTCGTGAGATCGACCATATCCGTCACAGGATCGAGCTTGGAAAGGACGTATACGGAAGCGGATATATCGGCTACGAACTTGCGGAAGAGATGTGCAATGTGCTGCAGGAATTCAATACGCTCATGAAAGGCTATAAAGTAGATGATTACAGTCTCTGTTGCGGACCGGTCATAAGTGACGCAAAAAATGAATTGTTTATCTTAGATCAGATCGAACTGCGGACGGGATTGAACGTCCAGATTTTAAGCAATTCCGAACACCGTTTTATCAGCTATAAATCTGTCGCATCCAAAACAGAATTTGATCAGATGACGCAGAAGGGAGCCGCTGTCGTGGATGTGGGCGGAGGAAGCCTGCAGATTACACTTTTTATCAAAGGCAATGTGGTAACGACACAGCATCTTATGATCGGAACCATGCGTGTGCGGGAAAAGCTTTCTGCGATTGAGAAGGTGGTCACCCATGTAGAAGATCAGATTCAGGAACTGATTGATAAAGAACTGGAAGTGTTTAAAGCACTGTACCTGAGGGATCGTGAAATCAAATATGTGATCCTGATGGGCGACTATATTGTGGAACTGATGAAGCGGGTCGAGAAAAGTAAGGCATTGACCATTGGTGCGGACAGTTTTATCCGTTACATGGATAAGCTGAACCGAAAGAGGATTGAGGACATTGCGGATGAACTGAATCTGTCGAATGACCGTGATCCGCTGGTCATTCCTGCGATTGTACTGTACAAAAGGCTGGTACAGGAGCTGAATGCACAGGAAATTTACGTACCCGGCGTCAGTATTAATGATGGAATTGCCTACGACTATGCACAGCGGCATAATATTGTAAAGGCGAACCATGATTTTGAAGAAGATGTCATATCGGCAGCAAGGAATATGTCAGACCGTTACTGGGGGTATAAAACACACATCAATGCACTGACGGAAATGTCGGTTCTTCTGTTTGATGCGATGAAAAAAGTCCATGGTATGGGAAAGCGGGAAAGGCTGCTTTTAAAAACCGCGGCAATCCTGCATGACTGCGGGAAATATGTCAGTCTGGTAAACAGCGCATGGTGCACCTATGATATTATCATGGCTTCAGAAATCATCGGACTGAGCCATCTGGAGCGTGAGATTGTAGCAAGAACGGTATTGTATAATGTATTGCCGCTGGATGATTACGACGAGGTGGCGGATAAGCTGGACAGACAGAGTTATCTGACCGTTGCAAAGCTGGCTGCGATTTTAAAAGTGTCCAATGCGATGGACCGGAGCCATCGGCAGAAATTTAAAAACGTCAAGGCAGGAATTTCCGGAAAGAAGCTGGTCATCACAATTGAGACGGCGGATGATATCATTTTGGAAAAAGGTCTGTTTGACAGTAAATCCGCATTTTTCGAAGAGATATTCAGTATTAAGCCCGTCATAAAAGAAAAACGAGTATATAGTTAGAGGAGAAGCCGCAAATGGAGAAAGCAAAAGATTTTGATAATCCCAAATATTATGAAAACCGTGAATTGAGCTGGATCAAATTCAATAACCGTGTATTAAACGAGGCACGAGACAAGTCCATACCGCTGTTGGAGCGCCTGAAATTCGTGAGCATCACTTCCTCTAATCTGGATGAATTTTTTATGGTCCGTGTAGCATCTTTAAAAGATATGGTTCATGCCGGATATCGGAAAAAGGATATGGCGGGTATGACACCAACGGAACAGTTAAAGGCAATTAATGTTGCAACCAGAGATCTGGTTGAACTTCAGTACTCCACTTATAACCGTTCGCTGCTTCCGCTGCTCCATAATCAGGGAATCAACATTCTGGATGAACACGAAAAACTGACGGAGGAACAGGCGGAATTTGTGGATGCGTATTTTGAGGAAAATGTGTATCCGGTTCTGACACCGATGGCAGTGGACGCTTCCAGACCGTTTCCGCTAATTCGCAATAAGACATTGAATATTGTTGCTCTGATATCGAAAAAAAATGGCGGAGGTCTGGAGGAAACAGGGCGCAGCAAGGATAAGTGCGACAAAAAAGGAAAGGCATCCTGCGAATTCGCGACGGTACAGGTACCTTCCGTGTTGCCTCGTATGATCCCGATTCCGTCGGAAAAAGAAACAGATAAGACATTTATCCTGCTGGAACAGATGATTGAGCGAAATATCTACAAACTGTTCCTGAATTACGATATCCTCTGTGCCTACCCATACCGTATTATGCGGAATGCCGATCTGACGATCGACGAAGATGAGGCGGCAGATCTGTTAAAAGAAATTCAAAAGCAGCTGAAAATGCGTCAATGGGGGGAGGTAATCCGCCTTGAAGTAGAGGATAAAATCGACAAGCGTTTGCTGGAGTTCTTGACAGAGGAGTTTCATATTGCCTCCGAAGAGGATATCTATAAGATCAACGGACCGCTCGATCTGACCTATCTGATGAAACTATACGGGATGGAGGGATTTGACCGTCAACGATATGTACATTACATACCGCAGCGGGTTCCGGAAATCACGCCGGGTGAGAACATTTTTGACAGTATCAAGAAAGGAGATATCCTGTTACATCACCCTTACCAGACCTTTGATCCGGTCGTTGATTTCATCCGTCAGGCGGCAAAAGATCCGAATGTGCTTGCAATCAAGCAGACGCTCTACCGTGTCAGCGGCAATTCGCCGATTATTGCTTCTTTGGCGCAGGCGGCGGAAAACGGCAAACAGGTATCAGTTCTGGTAGAGTTAAAAGCGAGATTTGACGAGGAAAACAATATTGTATGGGCAAAGATGCTGGAGAAATCCGGCTGTCATGTCATTTATGGGCTGGTGGGATTAAAAACTCACAGTAAGATTGCACTGGTCGTTCGAAGAGAGGAAGAAGGCATCCGGCGTTACGTACATCTTGGTACCGGAAATTACAATGACTCCACGGCAAAACTGTATACGGACTGTGGTTTGTTTACCTGCTCGGAACCGATCGGAGAGGATGCAACGGCCGTATTCAATATGCTTTCCGGCTATTCCGAGCCACTTTCCTGGAATCGCCTGGTGGTAGCGCCCATCTGGCTGCGGAGTAAATTCCTGCGCCTGATCAGACGGGAGACCAAGCATGCGGCGGAGGGAAAAGCCGCAAAAATCATCGCAAAGATGAATTCACTCTGTGACCAGGAGATTATCGCCGCACTGTACGAAGCTTCAGCCGCCGGGGTGAAAATTGATTTGATTGTCCGGGGAATCTGCTGTCTGAGAGCCGGCATACCGGAAATCAGTGAGAACATACGTGTCCGTTCCATTGTCGGCAATTTTTTGGAGCACAGCAGAATCTTTTACTTCTTCAATGCCGGGATGGAGCAGATTTACATGGGAAGTGCAGACTGGATGCCGCGTAATCTGGACCGCCGTGTGGAAATTATGTTTCCTGTGGAGGACGAGAGTCTGAAAAAAAGCGTTATGCACATTCTGGAGGTAGAGCTTGGGGACAATACGAAGGCGACGGTTATGAATGCCGATGGAATCTATGAAAAGATTGATAAACGCGGCAAATCAATTGTCAATTCTCAGGAGCAGTTCTGCAGAGAGGCTATCGCAGCCGCACCGAAGACGGTGGATGTATTTAAGGAACGTGTCTTTATCCCGGCAGAACCTTAATACAAAACAACAGCTGTTTAGGAAGGAAATTCGCCGTATTGCTTAAGAAAAACCGGAAATCTGCCGATATAAATATTGAAACCAGAGAAATATACATCCAGGGAGGGATAGACGCATACGGATATGGTGAATATTTCAAAGTACCATCGGTTATTATTGTTACGGCAATGGTTGATGCAAAAGCAAAACAGAAAGAACAGCAGGAACGAAGACAGAAGCGGGCAAGCAGTTCGTTTGATAAGGTGTTTCAGGAGGCATATGAAGATGCCCGCCGGAAAGACGAAATTGCTTATCACACAACCGGCTATACGAAAGATGCGAAGGGTTTCATCAATGAGGTCAGGATGCGTGATTATCGCTGAAAGATGCTGCCGTGCTTAAGGCGCGGCAGCATCTTTGTGTTTTGCATACAAAAATTTTTGTATGCAAAGTCTATAGAAAAAAGCTGAGAAACACGATAGCATAGAATCTGGATTACTGGATGCAACAGGAGAAATATGAGTTGCAGGAAGAAAAAAGGCTCAAAACAGGAGGATTCTATGGATAAATTAAAAGTGGCAGTCATACAGGCATCTCCGGTATATTTAAATCTGAAGGCATCGGTAGAGAAAGCAGTTGGGTGGATTCACGATGCTGGAAAAGAAGGCGTAAAATTATTGGCATTTCCCGAGTCATTCTTACCGGGATTCCCGTGGTGGCTCGATTTTGGCGACCCTACGGTCTATGGAATGCCGTTTTATAAAATGCTGTACCGAAATGCGCTTGTCATTCCGTCGGCGGAACTGGAGGCAATTGGAAAAGCAGCGAGAGCAGAGCAGATGTATGTGTGTATGTCTGCAACCATCCGTGACGGGGGAAGCCTTTTTCTCGCGCAGATATGGTTCGATGCAGAGGGGAATATGATCGGACAGCACAGAAAAATCAAACCCACCAATGCGGAGCGCACCGTATGGGGTGAGGGAGACGGCAGCACCATGCAGGTATATGATACAATGCTTGGGAGACTCGGCGGTCTTCTGTGTTGGGAAAATATGATGCCCGCGGCCCAGCTTGTCATGGCCGGTATGAATGAGCAGATTCATGTGGCGTGCTGGCCGGCAGGCTCTACAAATGAACAGCATCTCTATCATCGGGATACTTTTATCCGTACGAGTCAGCAATATGCCGTAGTTACGGGAACATTTGTTCTTGCGGCAAGCCAGCCATATAATGAGGAAATGCGGGATATGCTGTGCGGAACGGATGAATACAAAATAAATTTCATGCCGCTTGGCGGGGGATGCTCCGCCATCTATGATCCGATGGGAAGGTGTCTTACGCAGGCTATACCGGAAACAGCGGAAGATATTCTTTCGGCGGAAATTGATCTGGAAGATATTATAGAAAGCAAGTACTACTTTGATCCTGCAGGACATTATGCAAAGGGCAGTGTGATTCAGGTACGGTTTTCCGGGGAAAATCAATCCGGCGTGATTCTCGACGGAAAAAAAATCACCACGGAGATTCCTTTTGAGAATCTGGGTGGTGAAGGCATAAATTAATGTTCCTGAGTGTGAAGGCGATTTCTCGCATCTTTGATTGCAGACAAAACCTCATATGGAACATAGAGGCGTCCCATCCCTGTTCCAAGCTTAATTCTGGGCTTATTGGTACCGTGAAAATCTGAGCCGCCGGAGATGAGCAGACCGTATTCGGCTGCAAGCAGTTTCATGTTCCGTTCATCCCCGGGCTGATAGGTGGAGTAGATAGCTTCCAGGCCGTCCAGACCAGCAGCCGACAGTTCCGTCAGAAGACCACGGAGTGCGGAGGTGCTCAGACGATAAAGAAGCGGATGTGCTAAAAATGCAAGACCGCCTGCCTGATGAATCAGCCCAATGGCATCTGCCGGAGAAACTTTTCTTCTTGGCACAAAACAGCGGCAGTCATCCCCCAGATATTTTGAGAATACCGTATCCATATCCTTTACGCAGCCATGTTCGACCAAATAGCGGGCAACATTTGCGCGGGTAATGACACAGTCCGGATTATCAGCGAGCACTTTTTCATAAGTAATATCAAATCCTTCTGCTGCAAGCAGCTGCACCATTTTTTCATTTCGTGTATTGCGGGATTCGCGGAACGCGATCAGATGCTCCATCAGAACCGGATTTTGCGGATCGAGATAAAAACCGAGCATGTGGATCTCTTTTCCTTGATAGTCACAGGAAAGTTCCGCACCGGCTATAATTTCAATCCCGCTCTCCGCAGCGGCGGCCCTTGCTTCGGACACGCCGTCCGTGGTATCGTGATCGGTGACCGCAATCGCACTTAAGCCGATTGTTTCAGCCATTTTTACAAGTTCAGTCGGACTGCATGTCCCGTCGGAAAAAGTGGAGTGCACATGCAGATCAATTTTTTTGGTAGTTGTCATCATTCTCTTTTGTTTCCTTCCATGATAATGCGAGTAGATTCTACTGTTTATTGTAGCACAGAAAGAATAAAATTTGAATGAGAATAAAAAGCAAAAATAAAAACGATATTGAGAATTCTGCTTGCGTTTCTTTAAATAAATGATATACTGTAGTAGTGTAATAATACAATTGAAATATGAGAGGTTATGAAATATGAAAAAAGAAAAGTTTGCTCGGCCTTCCGGCAGAAAAAGTGCCGTGATACTGGCAATCATCTGGCTTGTATGGGTGGCATTGATGTATTATCTGCTTTTGCCTGCATGGAATATCCACTCGGTAGGGCTCTGGCTGTTCGCTGTATTTATCTGTGCACTACCGGCGGGTATCCTGTATCTGGTACGCTGGTTTGTGATTGCCGCCAGAGAGAAACGGTATCTGAAAATGGGCAAGGGTGCCGGGATCAGCTTTGGAATCGCAGGAGTCATTCTGATGCTGTTTTTCCTGTTGTTATTTTTTGGATCTTCCATGTTCCATGCATCTGACTATGCATCCATTCTTGAGCCGGAAGAATTTGATTTTACGAAAGATCTGGATCAGGCAACCGAAGTATCCAAGATCGCATTGATGGACACCAGCAGTGCGATCCTGCTTGGTAACCGTGAAATCGGCAGTCTGTCTGAGGTGGTAAGCCAGTTTAATGTTTCGGAATCCTATACACAGATTGATCTTGCCGGAAGTCCCGTAAAGGTATCCGCACTGGATTATGCCGGATTTTTCAAATATATCGGCAACCGGAAAAATGGAATTCCGGGCTACGTGAAAGTGGACCCAGTCGGACAGAATGCGGAATATGTACCTCTGAAGGAAAGCATGAAGTATGTGCCTTCTGCCTATTTCGCAAAGGATCTGAGAAGACATCTCCGGGTTACTTATCCAACGAAAATCTTTGGAAATGTACATTTTGAAGTGGATGAAGAGGGAAATCCTTACTATATTGCAAGTGTATCCGATTTTACGATCGGTGTGTTCGGGGGGGAAACCATACAGGGCGTTATTATCTGCAACCCGGTCGATGGAAGCTGCCAGTATTATGCAGTGGCAGATGTTCCAAACTGGGTCGATGATGTGTTTGACGGGGATCTGCTGGTAGAACAGTACAACTGGTATGGTGAACTGTCGAATGGTTTTTGGAACAGTATCTTCGGGAAAAAGGGCTGTAAAAAATGCACGGAAACGATACAGACAGATTCTGATTCGGATGACGATGACTCCGATGACGATGCAGGTTATGCGCCGGATTATGGTTATGTCGGAAAAGATGGAGACATCTGGATTTATACAGGTGTGACATCGGTCAATGACGATGCATCCAATATCGGATTTATTCTGGTAAATGAGCGTACCTCTGAAGCACATTACTTTACGGTGGCCGGTGCAGATGAAAGCTCAGCGATGTCTGCGGCAGAAGGAGAAGTGCAGGAAAAGGGATACCGGGCTTCCTTTCCATCACTGATCAATGTGGATGACCAGCCGACTTATATCATGGTATTAAAAGATGCCAGCGGAATTGTAAAGCTGTATGCCATGGTCAATGTGGAGGCCTATAACAAAGTCACAACCGCCTCTTCTCTGGAGGAATGTTTTGCAAAATACCGCAAATTGATGGGGGTATCCGGCGATTCGGAGGATGGTTCGGACGAAACAGCAGAGGAATCCGAGGGTACCGGGGAGAAAGATGCCGATGTTCAGACCGAACCCCATACATTTACCATAGCGAGCATTCAGTATGTGGATGTGGAAGGCAACACGTACGTATATCTGACGGGAGATGACGGAAATCTCTATAAAATGAAATTCTCCGAGGATGAGTCCCTGATTTATCTGAAAGCGGGAGATTCCGTATCTGCAGAATGTGTAGCAGGAGACGGAAAGGCATACCGGATGGAGCGTTTTTCTGTGAATGAAAAAGAATAAAATTGTAAAAATATAGTTGACGCTGTTTCAATCCTGTGCTATTATAACAGAGTTGTAACAAGCAAAGTAGAGTATCCACTCTCACCTTAGCGCTATAAGCGACTAAGCGTCTGCATATGAAGATCATTATGTGAATCATGAAAGTGGATAGTCTGTCTATCCACTTTTTTTAATAATATTTTGGAGGTGCACGACCATTAGCGATTTAATGATCAACGAACAAATCAGAGATAAGGAAGTCCGCCTGATTGGTGAAGACGGAGAACAGCTTGGCATTATGTCAGCAAAAGAAGCTTATAAGCTTGCCCAGGATGCAGAACTTGACCTGGTTAAGATTGCTCCGACTGCAAAGCCACCGGTATGTAAGATTATCGATTACGGAAAATACCGCTATGAGCTTGCAAGAAAAGAAAAAGAAGCAAAGAAAAAACAAAAAACTGTTGAACTCAAAGAAATCCGTATGTCACCAAACATAGACTCGAACGATTTGAATACCAAAATGAGTGCTGCAAGGAAGTTTCTTGTCAAAGGAGATAAAGTAAAAGTAACATTGCGTTTCCGTGGAAGAGAAATGGCACATATGCAAAGCAGCAGGCATATTTTGGATGATTTTGCAGGTCAGCTTGCAGATATCGCAGTATTGGAAAAAGCACCGAAGCTGGAAGGCAGAAGTATCAGCATGGTATTGACAGAAAAAAAATAATTTTATTATAAGGAGGAAATGATCATGCCAAAAATGAAAACAAACAGAGCCGCTGCAAAGCGTTTCAAATTAACAGGGACAGGAAAGTTAAAAAGAAATAAAGCTTATAAGAGACATATCTTAACAAAGAAGACGACAAAGACTAAGAGAAATCTTAGAAAACCGGCAATCACAGATGCAACCAATGTTAAGAATATGAAGAAGATTTTACCATATTTATAAGAATTAGTTAAGGAGGATTGAAACATGGCAAGAGTAAAAGGCGGCATAGGCGCCAAAAAAAGACATAATAGAACATTAAAATTAGCAAAGGGCTACAGAGGAGCAAGATCAAAGCAGTATAGAGTTGCGAAACAGTCTGTCATGAGAGCCTTAACAAGTTCTTATGCAGGTAGAAAACAGAGAAAGAGACAGTTCAGACAGTTATGGATTGCACGTATCAACGCTGCAGCAAGAATGAACGGATTATCATACAGCAAATTCATGTATGGCTTAAAGTTAGCAGGTGTTGAGATGAACCGCAAGATCCTGGCTGATATGGCTGTAAATGATGCGGAAGGCTTTGCAACATTAGCAGAACTTGCAAAAACAAAAGTAGCATAAGCATTAAAACGTTACTGATTATAACAGAGGGACAATTCCGAAAGGGATTGTCTTTTTTTGTGCGTAAAAAAATGAACAAAAAACATAATAAATCAAACCGGTTTTACTGAAATAAATAAAAAAACCAATCAGATTCTGAAGTTAATGAATTTTATAGAAAGGTTATTTCAGCGATAATAGAACAGGACTATGAGGTGAGGGTGTAGAAAAAAGAAAGGAACGAATGGTATGAAAAAGAAATTTATGCCGGGTATTCTGGCGGTTTCAATGGCGTTCGGGTTAAGTCTGCTGATACCGCAGGCGGTATCGGCCGCGGACAGTGCCAAAGAAACAACAATTTCCACAAGTGAATTGGGGAATCCGATTGCGGGGTTTGATGCAGACGGAAATGTAACTTATGGAGGGGATCCTTCTGTTTTGGTGGATGGAGATACCGTGTATCTGTATGTCGGACACGATACTTCCACCGGCAGCGGCTATGTGATGCCGAATTATCTCTGCTATTCTACGCAGGATATGGAGGAATGGACTTATGAAGGTGTCGTCCTGGATATGACAAGTGTATCATGGGGAACCAATGACACTGCATGGGCAGGACAGGTAGTGAAACACAACGGCAAGTATTATATGTATTACTGTGCTGCAAATACGCAGGATAACAACGATAAATCGATTGGTGTCGCTGTGGCAGATAAGCCGACGGGACCGTTTCAAGATATTGGTAAGGCGCTGATTAAAGGCGCACAGACCAATAACGGCTCCTTTCAATGGGAAGACATCGATCCAACGGTATGGATTGAAACAGATACAGCTGGTGAGGAGCATATTTATCTTTGCTGGGGAAACACCCATCTGTTCCTCTGTGAGCTGAATTCCGATATGATTTCGGTCAAGGACCAGAACGGAGACGGTCAGATCAAGTTAAATGATGACCTCTGGCCGCAGACAATTACCGGTATGTCCGGTACCTATACGGAAGCACCGTGGTTATACCGCAGAGCGGATGAAAACGGAAATTATTACGGTCCTTATTATCTGTTCTATGCAATGAACTGGAGAGAAGAGATGGCATATGCCACAACCGATGATCTTACAAGCGGAACATGGAGTTACGGCGGGCAGGTGATGGAACCGACGGCAACGTCGAATACAAACCATATGGCTGTTTTCGATTTTCAGGGAAAGACCTATTTCATTTATCACAACGGTTCTCTGCCGTGGGGCAGCGGTTACCGGAGAAGCGCCTGTATTGAGGAGATGACCTTTGCCGCGGACGGAAGCGTAAATTACATACAGGAAACGGCAACCGGGATTACCGGAACCAGCAGCCAGATCTTGGATTTTAACAATGTACCGGTTGCGCATGAGAATTTCAGCAATTCCTCAAGTGATTCGGATTATCCGATTACGAAATCCGTATTGACCAGTTCAAGTGCGGAGAAAAGCGATGCAATGTGGGCGATTGTGGCAGGAAAGGCTGATAAGACAAAGTCTTCTTATGTTTCCATTGAGTCGTACAATAAACCGGGGTTGTACCTGTCGGTAGATGCCTCCTACAATATCGTGCTGACACAGGATTCCGGAAAATCGGATACAAGCGGAATCACAGCGGACTCGCAGAAAATGACATTTCGCACGTTAGAGGGCTTTGCGGGTTCCGGTGTGACATTTGAAAGTGTGGCATATCCGGGCTATTATCTGACTTCGGAGAATGGAAAGCTGCTTTTAAAGCAGAACCCGGACAGCAAAGCATGCACCTTTTCCGTGACAGACACGAGAACCATGACCGGAATTACGGCGAGAAAGACGACAAGAAGCTATATTACCGGAGAGTCGCTTAGGGCATCCGATATCCGTTTGACCGTTCTCTATGATGACGGAACCGATCAAACAATCACTTCCTCCTATACGACAGACGCAGCCAAGATAGATATGAGTAAGGCAGGAAAAAAGACACTGACGGTCTCCTATACGGAAAAGGGAATCACAAAGACCGCCGCCATAGAGATCACGGTTCTGAGTAAGCCGGCAGAAGTAAAGGAAACTGTACCGGTAAAAAATGCGGTGTATAAAGTGGGCAATTTAAAATATAAGGTCACAAAATCTGCATCGTCAAACGGAACGGTTACCGTTTTGGAGACCACAACCACATCGCTGACATCGGTTACCATCCCTAAAACGGTGAGTTTGGACGGATACACCTTCCGGGTGACCGCAATACAGAGCGGAGCATTTAAAGATATGACAAAACTAAAGAAAATCAAACTCGGTGATAATATCACAAGTATCGGCTCTTTGGCATTTTCAGGAATTCAGAAAAAGGCGGAATTCCAGGTTTCTTCGGAAAAATATAAGGCAGTAAAAAAACTGCTGACCAGTAAAACAGG
>JAEWCQ010000040.1:2500-55023 GCA_023390555.1 Bacillota bacterium
TTTGGATTACATCCTCTATGATTCCCAGATTGGTTTCACAAAGCAGCGACAGGGAATCTGTAAATTCGCCAATCCGCCTTGCCCGGATCTTTATCTGTTGCAAGGATTCCTCCCCAGATATATACAATACTTTCACCGCCTGCCTCGAAAGATTCTGGCAGACCTGTAAAAGCAGCGTGGATTTTCCGATTCCCGGATCGCCGCCTACCAAAACCAGAGAACCTTTGACTATGCCTCCACCGAGCACACGGTCAAGTTCCGGCATCGCTGTTGTCAGACGTTCTTCTTCATTCAGTTCGATTGCGGATAATTTCATTACTTTCGCCTCTGAAACCTTTTTTGCCTTTGAAACACTTCCCTTATCCACGGTCTCTTCCACAAACGTATTCCATTCTCTGCAGCCCGGACACTGACCCATCCATTTCGCGGATTCATAGCCGCATGACTGGCAGAAATATACTGTTGTCTTCCCTCTTGCCATATTTCCTCCCATTGCAAACCAGAAGCTTTTCACTTTGCATAAAAGCCCTGATTATCACGGTGTTCGTTGAATAAAAATGAGTTAAAACACTTTTACTCGTCCATCACTCGCATAAAATATGAAAAGAACCCAATCCGAAAAATCAGATGGGTTCTTTATGTTTGATTTTCAGTTAACTGTTTTTCTTATAATTTCACTACTTTAACGCCTGCCGGTGCTCCTTCATTTAACTCTACGCTCAATGTAAGTTTTCCACCCAAATTTGTTTTCATTTCACCTACATTACTGTCATTGACTATGATTTTATAGGCAGTTGCTTCCTGCAGTCCAAGTGTAATCTCTGCATCTTCCGGCCCCTCTACCTGAAACTCCACACCAGCCTCTGTCGCATCCATATTGAGGACCGCCGTTCCAGGAACAGACTCATATACAAACATGCCGTTCTTTTCCAACTTTGTAATCTCACGGAACGTCTTTACCTTGAAAAGGTCTCCACCATGTTCGAAATTGTCCAACTTGGATTTGCTACCTAATGAATAATCCCCAAAACTGATTGTACCGTCTGCCTCTGAACGAATTAACTCGTTAATCACAGCCATCTATTTTTCCTCCTATAGCCTTTATCTCCGTCAGCTTCTGCCAACTTTGCCTGTATCTCAGCCTATTCTAATTATATAATATTTTGTCGATTTTTTCTAGCTGTTTCTTGCAATAACAGCCGTTTTTATTTCACTTTTCGTTAGTCTGATCTCAACCGTATCTCCGTTGTGAATTTTCCCGGATAGGATCTCTTCTGCGAGCAGATCTTCAATTCGGCTCTGAATCATTCTGCGCAAAGGTCTTGCTCCGTATTTCGGATCATATGCCTCCTGAGCTATATAGGACTTCACATTACTCTTTATCAGTAACGTAATATCCATCTGCTTTTTACACCGCTCAATCAGATTTGTAGCCAGAAGTGTCACTATTTTCTTCATGTCATCCTGACCCAATGCATGGAATACGATTGTCTCATCGATACGATTTAAAAACTCCGGTTTAAAAATCCGCTTCACTTCTTCCATAACACCGTTTTTCATGTATTCGTAATTCTGCTTCTCATCATCTCCGGAAGCAAACCCGAGTTTCTTCGGCTCAACAATTGATTTTGCACCTGCATTCGAGGTCATGACAATAATCGTGTTTTTAAAATCAACCCGTCTGCCCTGTGCATCTGTAATACGGCCGTCATCGAGAACCTGCAGAAGAATATTAAATACATCCGGATGCGCTTTTTCAATTTCATCAAACAAAATCACGGAATACGGATTGCGGCGTACCTTTTCACTGAGCTGACCGCCCTCTTCATATCCGACATAACCAGGCGGTGACCCAATCATTTTGGAAACACTATGTTTTTCCATGTACTCGGACATATCGACGCGAATCATCGCCTGCTCATTTCCAAAAACTGCCTCTGCAAGCGCTTTTGTAATCTCTGTCTTACCTACTCCGGTCGGTCCAAGGAATAGAAAAGAACCAATCGGACGGTTCGGATCTTTGAGTCCGACTCTTCCGCGACGGACTGCCTTTGCAACTGCACTTACGGCATCCTCCTGACCAATTACTCGTTTATGAAGTATTTTCTCGAGCCTGTTTAAGCGTGCGGCTTCTCCTTCGGCAAGCTTCTTCACTGGAATCTTTGTCCAGCCGGATACAACCTCGGCGATCTCATTCTCGCCGACAGAAAGCTTCTTCTTATCCGCATCTCTGTGATATTTACTGACCAGCTTCTCATGTTTTTCTTCTGCTGCTGCCTTATTCTTTTTCGCCTCACTGGCATCCGTAAACCGCTGTTCCTTTAATGCGGTCTCCAAATCCTCCTCCAGCTGCGCAATCTGGCTCTCGAGTTCCCGGATATTCGGCGGCATCCTGAATCCGTCCAGACGGACTTTGGATGCTGCCTCATCCATCAGATCGATTGCCTTATCCGGAAGGAAACGATCATTGATATAGCGTGCGGACATCGTAACTGCCGCTTCAATTCCCTCATCTGTAATCACAACATGATGGTGCTTTTCATATTCCTTCCGAAGTCCCTGCAGGATATGAATTGCCTGCTCTGTCGTTGGTTCTTCCACATTGACCGGCTGAAATCTTCGTTCCAGGGCAGCGTCTTTTTCAATGTATTTCCGATATTCTTCAATCGTAGTTGCTCCAATGAGCTGGATCTCGCCCCTGGCAAGAGATGGCTTCAATATATTCGATGCATCAATTGCTCCTTCTGCTCCGCCCGCTCCGATAATGGTATGCAGTTCATCGATAAACAAAAGGACATTTCCCGCCTGAATCACTTCCTGTATTACTTTTTTAATACGTTCTTCAAACTCACCGCGATATTTGGAGCCTGCCACCATTCCGGAAAGATCCAATGTCACGACCCGCTTGTTCATGACCGTCTCCGGTACAAGCCCGGATGCAATCCGTTCCGCCAGTCCTTCGGCAATCGCCGTCTTTCCGACACCCGGCTCACCGATCAGACACGGGTTGTTCTTGCTTCTGCGGCTGAGAATCTGTATCACACGTGCAATCTCATCTTCTCTTCCTATTACAGGGTCTAACACGCCCTCCGTTGCAAGCCTTGTAAGATCTCTGGAATACTGGTCGAGCGTCGGTGTCATTTGAATTGTTTTTTTCTTTCCTGTTTTTAATGCCTGAAGCTCATCTTTGTAAAGACTTCCGTCCTCACCCATGGCAATCAGTGTTTCCGCATAGATTTTCTGGACATTGATACCCAGCGTGTTCAAAAGACGCACTGCCGCACAGTCTGTCTCTTTCAGCAACGCAAGCAGCAAATGTTCCGTGCCGACTTCCTCACATTTAAAACGGTCTGCTTCCTGATCTGCCGCATCCAATACATGTGCAATACGGGGAGAAAATCCCTTTTTATCTACGACTGCCACCTGTGAAGAAGGAGCAATCAGATCTTCTATCAGTTCCAAAAGCTTATCTTCCTCTACTCCGGCATCCATAAGTACGCAGGAAGCTACACCTGTTGTCTCTTTTAGCAGTCCAACCAGGAGATGCTCTGTGCCGATATAATTATGATGCATCATCCGCGAGACTTTACCGGTCAGCTCTAATGCCTTTTTCGCTTTCTGTGTATATTGTTTATGCATAAATCCTCCTGTATCTGTTGCCTTTTATTTTATAAATCATTTAAATCCAGGATTTCAAGATCATCGTCCAGAGAAGATCCTTTTTTCTTTTCTTCCAAGGGCTCCTCGTCATCGTAATAATCCTCTTCTTTTTCATCCTGTTTATCAAAAATATCTTCTCTTTTCCATTTTTTCTTTTTCTCTTTTTTGTGTTTTCTTCCGCCAAACAGATCCGGCTCTTCCTCGAAATCGGCTGCCGCATCCTCCCTGTCAGTATACTTCTCCGGTGATTCATCCGGTTCCTGCTCCCTGACTTCCGGTTCTTTGGCCTTTTTCTGCTTTTTCCGATCCGCTCCGGCATTCTTTACAGGTGCATCTGCTTCCACGATCTCATCCGTCTGTTCCGGCTCTTCCGTATTGCCTCTGCCGCGAAGCAGAAGATTGACGATGACGATCAGAAATACCGCCAATGCAATGATCAGGCCCGCAATAAATTTGGTATCCTTATCTTTCAGCGAGGTATATTTATCATTCAGATCCTTGTATGAATTCTGGAGATACTGATAATCCTCGCTTGCTGTCACATCTCCGGTACCGGACTCCACGTAGCGCTGGTAAGTGCCTTCTGTCGTATCGTACTGATACCAGCTGCCGGTCCCCTCACTGTTGACTGCGTAAAAAATATAAAAATCCGCGGTATCCTCGTCACCGGTCTGGTATGCTTCTGTTACACTTTTCCCGTCAATGGTAAGTTCTGCTGCTGCATAAGAATCACCAAGTGCCTGCTCCGCAGGAGCCTGCAGAAGGATAATGTACTTCTCACCGTTACTTATTTCGATAAACGGATATACTGTTCCAGCTGTCTGATCATATACGAACAATGCGCCATTCGAACTCGCATCTACCATATATAAAAGAACAACATCGCTTTTATCGAATTTCAGTGCTTTGCAGGTCGCATCCTGATAGGTCACTTCTGTCTCCGTAAAATCCTCCGGAATCACGGACGACGGTATACTGTCCGCAACCGTATACCCATCGGCTCCGCTGACAGCTGCTGTCTCCGTATTCTCGGCCTTTTCGTCGTTTGAATTTTCGTCAGTCTGCGATGCTGATGCACTGTCATCCGAAGATACACCCTGTGCCTCTCTCGTCACCGTAATTGTATAGGTAGCCTGATTTCCATTCTCAGCTGCAACTACGACCTTGACCGTATTTGCACCTTCCTTTAAATCGGTATTGCCAGATACAGACTGTACCGTGGCGCCCGGATCGGAAACAACAGCATTCACATCAATACTGGTCGTATCCGCACTGACAGTTGCAGAATATTTCACTGTGTTGTAAACAAAAGCCGGAGAAAGTGTTCCTTCCGAAAGCTTCAGTGATTTCAGTGAATTATCTGCAGAAGCAGTGTCCTTTGTTGTCGTAGTGCCAGCAGAGGTTGTCCCCGAAGCTGTCTTATTGGTGGTGGTTGCTCCAACACCGTTCCCGGCAGCAAGTACACAGACCATGGCAAGTGCAGCTGCCGCCATGGTCTTTCGAAATCTATTTATTTTATACATCTTTATTCTCCTTAAGTACCATAATCATCTGTTTAACAGTTTCATTATAGGTAACTCATCGGAAAGCGTCAACCTATATCACAGAAAATTCAGGGATTTTTAATGATTTGGATTCCTATTTTTAAAAACATAAAATAAAATAAGAATTCACACGTTCTCCTCCATTTTTACCATGCAGTAGCCGATTCCCACGTGCGTCTGAATATAAGATTCCGTTTCGGAATCCGGTTGGATCTCCTTTTCGATTTTCTTGCGCAGGGTGGCCACATGTACCCGCAGCGAGGCAATATCGCTTTCAAACGCACTCCCCCATATTTCCATTGTAATATAAGAATGCGTCAATACCCTCCCGACGTTTTTTGCCAGAAGACAGAGCACCTTATATTCGGTAGGTGTCAGATGCAGCTCTTTTGTTTCGACCGATGCCGTCTGCATCGCATAATCTATCTTTAATTTTCCATTGGAAAAGATTGGATTTTCCTGGTTTAGTGCATGCTCCAGATACTGAATTCTGCGTGCTGTGCTTCGGATTCTCGCCAGCAGTTCACTGGTGGAAAACGGTTTTGTCATGTAATCATCCGCACCTGCATCCAATGCATCGATCTTATCCTTATCTTCATTTCTTGCACTGATGACGATAATTGGAAGATTCGACCATGCACGAACTTTTCGAATGACCTCCACCCCATCCATATCGGGCAGGCCAAGATCCAGCAGGATAATATCCGGTTTCCCTGAGATTGTCTGAACGACTGCCTGCATTCCGTTTTCCGCGACTTCATAGGCATAGTTTTCAATTTCAAGGGTATTTTTGATCAGGTTACGGATCGCCGCATCATCCTCAACGACCAGAATTTTCATATTATTCATGAATAACCACCTCCTCAGCTTCCAACGAGAACCAAAAAACAGAGCCCTGCGGTCTGGCATCCGTCACACCAATCTCTCCCCCATGTGCATGAACGATACTTTTGCATAGCGCCAGACCGAGTCCAAGGCTTCTCCGGCAATCCGCCACTCTCTCATTCGCTGTATAGAACATATCAAAAATATGTTCTTTATTTTGATCCGGTATGCCGGGCCCATTATCCGAAATCTCGACGCGTACCATATTCCGGCTCTTTTTCGTCCAAATCTCAATTCTGCTCCCGGCCGGGGTGTATTTGACCGCATTGTCAATCATGTTGATCAGCACCTGAACGACCAGTCTGGAATCCGCTTTTACCAGCTGCATTTCATCTTCCATCCTGACATTTATGTCATATTCCATGCTTTTTCGATTGACATGTTTTAACGCTTCCCGGATAATATCCTCCAGCAATTCTGCCTGTTTTTTTATCTGCATACTGCCTTCTTCAATCCTTGTAACAGCCAGCAGGTTCTCCACCAGATTGATCAGCCACATGGAATCATCATAGATATCGGTACAGATTTTACGGACTTTCTGTTCATCCAGTCTGTTCGCGAGCATCATATCCGCATTCCCGGATATACTGGTCAGCGGTGTACGAAGGTCATGGGAAATCGACCGGAGCAGATTGGCCCTCAGCTTCTCGCTGTTTGCCTGCTCCGTTGCCTTCTCCCGCTGTTTCCGCAGATTCTCGCGTTCCATTACTTCCGCCGTCTCTGCCAGAATTGCAAATATCAGATTATTTTCGTAACCGGCAAGCACTTCACCGGACTTCATGCCGATTCCGATCACCCCATAGACCTGCTCTCCGCTGCGGATCGCAAGGTAATAACAGGCCGCACTCTCCAAAGTACCGGTATTCACGCCTGCATGCTTGTTATTTTTAAATACCCATGCGGCCACCGCCTTTTCGCTTTCGCTGATATACCGGAAATCCTCTGCTCCGTTTTCATAAGGATAGACCACCGGATCCAGTAACTTCTGATTGTCTGCCGGATAAAAAATAATATCACGGCTTAACAGTTTCAGCAACTGCACCGAGGCCGTTCTTCCGATCCCATCGATTTCCCTTTCTTTGTGAAGAAGCTGGCTTGTATCCAGCAATACCTTGGTCCGGTATGCACTTTTCGCAAGATCCTTATTCTGGCGTTTCAGTTTGACGGTCAGCGAGGAGGTAACCAGCGCCACCAGAAACATAATCAGAAACGTGATCGGATAATCCGGATTATATGCTTCAAACGAGTATCTTGGAGCGGTAAAGAAGAAATTAAACAGAAAAATACTAAAGACTGACAATCCGGCGGAAACGATCCGGCTCTCAGTCAGAATGCCTGAAACCAGTACGCCCAGAATGTAGATCATAATGATATTGGATTCATTCAATCCAAGATCATAAATGACAAAGCCGATTGCAGTCGATACTGCCAGTATCAGAAATGACTTTAACAGATCCTTGCCGATATTGATTGCCGTAAATGCCTTCTTTACGATCTGCCTGGTATCTTTTGCCGCGACCGTATAGTCCGGAATAATATAGATTTCCATCTCCGGTGCCAAAAATGACAGATGCTCTACCAGAGATGCTTTTCCAAACAGACTTCTTCTGGTATTGCTTCTGCCGACGACGATTTTTGATACACCGGATGTTTTAGCATATTCCGCAATGACAAACGCAATATCCTCTCCGCAGATTGTTTCAATCACGGCTCCGAGCTGCTCCGCAAGATGCATATTGCTCTTCAGGCGTTTTTTATCTTCTTCACACATGGTTTCATAATCGGGTGTCTCAACAAAGATTCCGACAAAGCTTCCGCCGAATGCCATTGCCATTCTGGCGGCGGCGCGGATAATCTTCTGGTTTGACGGAGACGGTGATATTCCGACTGCCACCTTTTCTTCCGTGGAATGTGCACTTCCTCCGAGACGTCTCGTTTTCTCTGTAATAAAATTCACTCGGTCTGCCGTTCTCCGCAGTGCGATTTCGCGCAGTGCGGTCAGATTATCTTCCGTAAAAAAATGATTCAACGCTCTTTTTGCCTGATTTTCCCGGTAGATTTTCCCTTCTGACAGACGCTGCATCAATTCTCCCGGCTCAACATCGACCACCTGCACTTCATCCGCCTGATCGAACTGGCTGTCCGGAATCCTCTCCCGCACCAGGACACCGGTAATCGATGCCACAATATCGCACAAGCTTTCCAGATGCTGGACATTTACCGTCGTATAGACATTGATTCCGGCATTCAACAGTTCTTCCACGTCCTGATATCGCTTCTCATGACGGGAACCCTGTGCGTTGGTATGTGCAAATTCATCCACAAGAACCAGTTCCGGTTTCCGGAGCAGAATTGCATCCAGATCCATTTCCTGCAGCAGAATCCCATTGTAATCTATTTGTTTCACCGGTACTGTTTCAAACCCTTCTGTCAGATGCATGGTATCCGGTCTGCTGTGAGGTTCAATGTAGCCGCAGACGACATCCGCTCCTGCCTTCTTCACATTGCGGGCCGCTTTGAGCATGGCATACGTCTTTCCGACACCGGCCGCATAACCAAAAAAGATTTTCAGTTTTCCCTTTTTACGCATTGCCTCTTCCCGCGCAATCGATTTTAACAGATCCTCAGGATCCGGTCTTTGCATATCCATTCCAAACGCTCCTTATGAATTTCAAACAGGCCCAAATATATTTCTATACTGAGCCCGTTTCCCTTTTCAGATGATGAATAACTTATAAAATGCCCTCAAGCATCAAATTCACCTTTAATACATTTACCGTATTCTCTCCGAGTATACCAAGCAGTTTGTGTGTCGTACATTTTTCAACGATGTCCTCCACTTCTTTTTCGGTCATGTTGTTCTCCTCCGCCAGACGAGGCACCTGATATTCGGCTGCTGCCACTGAAATATCCGGGTCCAGACCACTGCCCGAACAGGTCACAAGATCCTCCGGTATCTGATTCACCTTCGCATCCGGATTGGACTCCAGTATCATGGCAACCCGGTCTGCCACGATCTCTTGAAATTCATCGCTCTTGGGACTTAAATTGGATGGTTGTGCATACAGCAGTGGTGTTCCGTCCTCATCCACAAACGTGGACGTATCGACGTTCATGACCCTGCCCCACATATGGGTTTTATCGGAAAACTGCTGCGCCAGAAGTTCACAGCCATATTTTGTTCCATTTACCTCAATGATACTCCCGTTTGCCTGATTCGGGAAAAAAACCTGTGCAACCAGGGTTACAAATGCTGTATATAGCATACCACAAACAACCGTCAGAACAAATACCATTGCAATCGATTTTGGCAGCGCCGTTTTTAAATTTTTCATGATATCATCTTCCTTTCCGTCAGACCAGACCGCATACGGTAAGCAGTACATCGATCAGTTTAATAAAGATAAATGGCGTAATGATACCGCCAAGTCCGTATTTCAAAAGATTTCCTGCCAATAGTTTTCCCGCAGATACCTCCCGGTAGCGAACCCCTTTTAAGGCCAGCGGAATCAATGCGATAATGATCAGAGCGTTGTAAATGATTGCAGAAAGTATTGCACTCTGCGGATTTGTAAGGCCCATGATATTCAGTGCTTTCAATCCCGGATATAAGCCCATGAAAAGGGCCGGTATGATTGCAAAATATTTGGCGAGGTCGTTTGCAATGCTGAACGTAGTCAGGCTTCCTCTTGTCATCAGAAGCTGTTTCCCGATCTTTACGATCTCAATCAGTTTCGTCGGGGAAGAATCCAGATCCACCATATTACCGGCCTCTTTTGCGGCCTGCGTACCACTGTTCATGGCTACTGCCACATCTGCCTGTGCAAGGGCCGGCGCATCGTTTGTACCGTCGCCGGTCATCGCAACCAGATGCCCCTTTGCCTGAAAATCCCGGATCATCTGGAGTTTCCCCTCCGGTGTGGCCTCCGCAAGGAAATCATCCACACCTGCTTCTGCGGCAATTGCTGCTGCAGTCAGCGGATTGTCACCGGTAATCATGATCGTCTTGATCCCCATTTTCCGCAGATCCGCAAACTTCTCCTGTACCCCGTCCTTGATAATGTCTTTCAGATAAATTACACCCAATACCTTATGGTTTTTGGCAACGACCAGCGGAGTGCCTCCCTTGCCCGAAATCTGTTTTACGATCTTTGCACATTCTTCACTGAATACCCCGCCTGCCTGTTCCACATAAGTCCGGATAGCGTCTGCAGCACCCTTGCGGATTTCATTTCCTTCAAAATCCACTCCGCTCATGCGGGTGACCGCTGTAAACGGAAGAAAGGTCATATGCTGATCGGAAAGACTTCTTCCACGGATTCCATACTTCTCCTTTGCATGAATGACGACGCTTCTTCCTTCCGGCGTCTCATCTGCAAGGGATGATAACTGCGCCGCATCTGCAAGCTCTTCCCCGCTGATACCGTCCACCGGGATAAACTGATCGGCCTGCCGGTTACCGAGTGTGATCGTACCGGTCTTATCAAGCATCAGAATATCCACATCACCGGCCGCCTCGATTGCCCGCCCGCTCATTGCAAGCACATTTGCCTGATTCAGACGGCTCATACCTGCGATACCGATAGCAGAAAGCAGGGCACCGATTGTCGTGGGTGCAAGACATACCAACAGTGCGACCAGCGTCGTAACCGACGTCGGATTTTCAATTCCGGCCTGCTTTGCCGCAAACATGGAAAACGTATATAAGGAAACGGTAACCAGCACGAAGATCACAGACAGCGCAAGCAGAAAAATCTGAAGTGCAATTTCATTTGGCGTCTTCTTTCTTGCGGCCCCTTCCACCATTGCGATCATTTTATCTAAAAAACTCTCTCCAGCTTCATTTGTTACCTTTACGACGATCCAGTCAGAAAGTACCGTTGTTCCGCCTGTCACCGCACTTCTGTCACCGCCGCTTTCACGAATGACGGGTGCAGATTCACCGGTGATTGCACTCTCATCGACCGATGCGGCACCGTCTATGACTTCCCCGTCGGCAGGAATCTGCTCACCTGCTTTGACAATGACAAGGTCACCTTTTTTCAATGTTACCGATGATACTGCCTGCACGTGATTTTTTTCACTTACAGAGGAAATCTTATATGCCTCCACATCTTTTTTTGTAGCACGCAGCGAATCTGCCTGTGCCTTTCCCCTTCCCTCTGCAATCGCCTCCGCAAAATTTGCAAAGAGTACGGTGAACCAGAGAATCACCGCAATCGCAAAGGTATAGCCGGCTGCCGTGTCCCCAATTCCAAGCAATGCGGAAAGCAGCCACAGGATAGTGGTAAGGATTGCGGAAACATAGACCAGCAGCATAACTGGATTCCCAGCCTGAGTCTTTGGTCCTAATTTCATAAAAGAGTCTTTTATCGCCCTTGCGATCATGGTTTTATCGGCAAGTGCTGTATTTTGTTTTTCTGACATGTTCCATACCTCCTTTCTCAGGCAAAGAATTCTGCAATCGGCCCAAGTGACAGTGCCGGGAAAAAGCTCAATGCCCCGATCAGTAATACGACAAAAATGAGCAGAAAGATAAATAGCCCGTTACTTGTGGAAAGTGTTCCTGCCGTCGTTGCAATTTTTTTCTTCTGTGCCATACTCCCCGCAATCGCCAGTATTCCGGCAATCGGCAGAAATCTCGAGAACAGCATGCAAGCACCGAGTGTCAGGTTCAGATATCCCGTGTCCGCATGAAATCCGGCAAAAGAAGATCCGTTATTTGCACCTGCCGAAGAGTACGCATACAGCAATTCGGAAAATCCGTGTGCACCTGCATTATGCAGGCTGTCTGCCACGGAGGGAACTGCAGCCGCAACACCACAGCCAACCAGAATCGCAATCGGTGTGGCAAGGCATGCCAGTACGGTCCATTTTATTTCGTGGGGCTCGATCTTTTTTCCAAGATACTCCGGTGTTCTTCCGACCATGAGTCCCGCGATGAATACGGTCAGAAGCGCAAATGCAAGCATTCCGTACAATCCGCAGCCGGCTCCGCCAAAGATCACTTCGCCAAGCTCCATCAAAAGCATGAGAGTCATCCCGCCAAGCGGCGTGTAACTGTCATGCATCGAATTCACCGAACCATTCGATGCCGCTGTTGTAAATGTAGCCCATGCGGCGGATGCGGCAATACCGAATCTGGATTCTTTTCCCTCCATATTGCCTCCCGCCTGCTGATCTGTGGAAGTATTCACGGCCTCATTCTCCGTCAGTGCGGTCGGTGCAAATTGTTCCGATACTGCCACACTTGCAAGTGCAACTGTCAATACGAGAAACATCGCAATAAAAATTGCCCTTCCCTGCCTTTTGTCCTTCACTTCCCTCCCAAAGGAAAAGCAGAGCGATGCCGGAATCAGCAGAATGGATATCATTTCGATCAGATTGGAGAACCAGGTTGGATTTTCCAGCGGATATGCCGAATTTCCTCCATAATAGCCCCCACCGTTCGTACCAAGCTGCTTGATGGAAACCTGGCTCGCGGCGTAGCCGAGCGGAACGATCTCTTTTGTCACAACCACGGCATCTTTTACCGTAACACCGTCTACCGTAACCTGATCTCCATCGATCACCGCGTTTTCGATTTGATTCCCGTCCGAATCAACGGCAACCGGTTCGATCAGCTGCACGGTTTCCGCTGCACTGCCGCTCTGGACCACTCCCTGTGATACAATCAGAATCGAGACCACAACAGACAGTGGCAGCAGTACATAAAAAACGGCTCTTGTCAAATCTGTCCAGAAGTTTCCGATTCCTTTTGCCCTGACTCTCGTAAATCCCCGGAAGAATGCAAACAAGACTGCGATTCCCGTTCCCGCAGACGCAAAGTTCTGTACCGTCAACCCAAGTGCCTGCGTCAAATAACTCATCTGTGCCTCTCCGCTGTATGCCTGCCAGTCTGTATTTGTAACGAAGCTGATCGCATTGTTGAAAGATAAGTCCCAGCTCATGCCTTCGACTCCCTGCGGATTAAACGGAAGATATTTCTGAAATATCTGCAGAAAAAAAACGACTGCCAGGCCGACTCCGGAAAAGCAGAGTACACTGACCAGATATTTTTTCCATGTCATATCCTCGTTTTCATTGATATGAAACAGCTTATAAATTCCTCTCTCACATGGCCTTAAGAGAAAAGAGAGAAAGACCTTCTCTCCACTCATGGCCTTACTGATATAGTTACCAAGCGGAATGGCAAGTACGACCAGAACCGCCAGATAAAAAACATATTGTATTATAATCTGCATAACTGATTCCTCCTTTTCTGTGTAGAACATAACACAATTTCTGTAAAAACAGTGTTAAGATCGGAGGCATCTGTATTAAGAAGTTATAAAGAGGAATAGAAAGAGGCTGTAAGCGGATCTGCCGTCCCGCTTACAGCCCTGTAAAATTCCCTTTTTCATTCCATTTGCCAAAAAATCTTGTAATACATGGATCGCCGCTGTCTGAAAGTTCTTTATAAGTTCCCTGCTTCAGAATGCTTCCGTTGTCAAAAAATACGAGCTTATCCGCAACTTCCCTTGCAAAATCAATTCTGTGTGTAACAAGTAAAAGCGTCTGTTTTTCCTCGATCAGCTGCCGGACAATATCAAAAACTTCCGCTTCCGGCCCGATGTCCGGCACGCCCGCCGGCTCATCCAGCAACAACACCTGGGGATGCATGGCAAGTGCACGTGCAATTGCAACAAGCTGCCGCTGTCCATTTGAGAGTTCATACGGATAAGCATTCCTCTTTTCCTCCAGCCCAACCTTATGTAGCAGTTCCAACGCTATTTGCACACAGCTCTCTTTATCCAGACGGTCGACGATCAGGGGGCCCTCCAGAATATTCTCGATTGCAGTCTTATGTGGAAACAGCTGAACGTTCTGAAACACCATTCCGGTCTCTCGGCGCGCCTCACACAGCGCCGCGTCCCCAGCCTGCAGCCGTTTTCCTCTGCCAAACTCGTATGCGTGTCCACCCAGTTCCACAACACCTCCATCCGGCATTTCCAGCAGACTGATACAGCGCAGCAGCGTTGTCTTTCCGGAACCGGAAGGTCCGATTAATACGGTTGTCTTATTCTGCTCTATTTCCAGAGTGACGCCTTTTAACACAAGTTCCTGGCCAAATGTTTTCATAATATTGCGAACACCGTACATATGATTCCTCCTAACACTTTTCCAGCCGCAGTTTCTTCTCCGCCAGCTTCTGTATCCCGGTCAAAAAAGTAAAAAATAACAGATAGATCACTGCAGCCTCACCGAAAATAAGCAGATACTGCGAACTGCTTCCTGCAAATTCCTGCGCTTTTTGAAACAGTTCCGGCAGCAGGATTACCGATGCAAGCGCGGTATCCTTCACCAGGTGAATAAAAATACCAATCAGCGGAGACAACGCCGCTTTCACGGTCTGCGGCAAAATCACCCGTTCCAGGACTTTCAGCCGATCCATCCCGATTGCATATCCCGCCTCCCACTGTCCATCTGAAATCGAACGGACTGCAGCGCAGATTGTTTCGGCAGAACAGGCACCTGCATAAAGTGAAAATACCCCGATACCTGCTGCCCATTTATTGATCCCAAGCGGAAGGCAGATTCCCCAATATACCAAAAAAAGCTGCAGCAGTAACGGTGTTCCGCGGAACACCCAGATATAAATTCCTGCCATCTGCCGGATTACCGGTATTTTATTAACGATGGCCAGTGCCGCTGCAACGGCAAGAACCATACCCACTGCAAAAGATACCAGTGCAAGCGGGACTGAATACAGGAGCCCCTGCTGCAGCATAGGTACAAAAGTCTGTTTGATCAGTTCCATCTGGCTTCCATTCCTTCCATACAATCCTGCCATAATCTCTTCTCCCATGCATTTCTTCTAACACTTTGCTAACGTAACCGGATTTTTTCATTTTTATCAATTTGTATGATTTTTCCATCCTGCACGACTACTGTGACCGAACCATACTGAATTGTCTCCAGGTACTCCAAAATCTTTTTGATCTCTTCCTGTGAAATTTTCATTTTTCTGTCCATATTCCCTCCCACGACACAGTCCGGGATATCCGTCATCAGCTGTCAGCTTCTCCCTAAATGACGGATATCTTCCAACGCTTCTAGTTGACATATCTCATCCTCTCACAGCAGCACATTCGCCTTATTTCTTTTTTCATTTCTCTCTTTTTGTATCTCATTTTCCGGTCTCTCCTCTTTTTCATACTATCTTTGTATGAATTATATGTTTTAGATTTTAATCCTGTTACTCCGCATTGTCAATGGATTCGGGAACAATCCAAAAAAAGCTCCCTGATAACCTTATCAGAGAGCTCATATTAATAATATTTTCTTATGCAAATGCTGCTTCCAGGGCCTGTTCCAGATCCTGTATCAGATCTTCTGCTGCTTCCAGCCCTACCGAGATCCGTACTGTGTCATCGGAAACTCCCGCCCGCACAAGATGATGCTCATCTAATTCCGCATGTGTCGTCTTTGGAGAATTAATAATTAAGGAACGCACATCCCCGAGATTCGCCTGATAGGAAAAATAGGACAGACCTTTGATAAAGCGGTTCAACTGCTCCCTGTTGCCTTTAAAACCAAAAGACAGCAATGCACCCGCACCTTTTGGAAAATAAGTCTCTGCCAGCTCGTGATAAGGGCTGCCGGAAGCAGAAGGATGTTTCACCCATGCGACTTCTTTACGTCCTTCCAAAAATTTCACAATTTTCTTTGTATTTTCCACCTGTTTGGTCAGTCTCTCCGAGATTGTGGACAATCCCAGAAGGACAAGATAGGCATCAAACGGACTGAGTGCAGCTCCGATAAATTCTAAGAGGAACCCACGGATTGCAGTCGTAAGCGGCGCATCGGGATTGACCTCGATCGGACTTCTCGGCACCAGCTCGGCCGTCTTAAGTTTGTAGGATTTTTCATAAAACTGCGGAAATTTTTCCTCCGAATAATGAAAGGTATGATTCTCAATGACCGCTCCTGCAATGACACTTCCATGTCCGCTGATTCCCTTTGTTGCGGAATAGACAATGATATCGACCCCATGATTGAACGGATGGAACAGGTATGGAGTCGCCACCGTATTATCGACTATGAGCGGAATATCATGCCTGTGCGCCACTTCGGCGATTGCCTCAATATCATAGAGTTCTGCATTCGGATTACTGATCGTTTCCAGAAAAATTCCTTTTGTGTTTTCATCGATTGCCTTCTCGTAAGATTCCGGAGAAAACCGATCTTCTACAAACTTCGCATGTATCCCGTAATGAGGAAGGAAATGGGATAACGCATCTTCCGCACCTCCATACAGTGCCGGCGACACCACAATATTTCCACCTCCCTGTGCAAGAAACAAAAAGGTATAAGAAATCGCCGCCATTCCGCTTGCTAGCGCAATTGCCCCGGTTCCATCTTCGAGTATCCTAAGCCGCTCTTCCAGCGCAGCCACGGTCGGATTTCCCACGCGCGTATAGAGCGCACCGGTTTCCTGAAAGGTCCACAGACGTTCTGCACGGTCTACATCACCGATATCAAAAGACGCGGTCTGGTAAATCGGAACATTTACCGCATAATTATGTTGTGCCGGATCATAACCGGCGCGAATTCTTTTCGTATCAAAATCTGCCATATTTTTTTCCTCTCTTCTCTTTCCTGGATTTCGTGCTATTTTCTATTTCTGCTTTACTTTTTGACATCAAAGGCCGGTATTGCTGCCCCCTGAAACTGTTCCTGAATGGCATCGGCGACTTCCTGACTGTGGAATGCTTCCACCACTTCCTGATAGACCTGATTATCCTGATCCTCCGCCCTGCATGCAATCAGGTTGATATACTGTTTTAAGTTCTGATCCTCCAGATTAACCTCATTGACATAGATTGGATCGGCAGAAGGATCTAATCCGGCATCGACCGCATCCTTTACAAAAACAATTCCGGCATCGACATCACTGAGGGAGCGCACAATCTGGGAATGTTCGATTTCCACAAACTCCAGGTTGTTCGGATTCGATTCAATGTCCTCTACGGTCGGTGAATTACCCGCATCCTTTTTCAGCGTAATCAGTCCGGCCTCCTCAAAAACCTTCAGTGATCTACCCACATTGACGACATCATTCGGTACTGCAATCTGTGCACCGTCCGGCAGTTCATCCAGACTCTTGTATTTTTCGGAATAGACATCGAGGCGGAAGATATACATATCACCCAGAGATACCAGATCCAGTCCCAGATCCTTGATATTCTGCTCAAAATAAGCGTAATGCTGAAATGCATTCAGATCCACTTCCTTATCTGCCAGCACCTGATTCAGATTTACGTTGGAAAAGCAGATGGTCTCAATTTCGATGTTGTAGTCCTCCAACGCCTTTTTCTTAACGGCATCCCAGATAATATCGTCCGGGGTTGTGATTGCGATTTTCACATGCACCGGATCTCCCTTTTCTGTTGTTTCGGGGGTCTCGGAAGACTGTGCCTCTGACTGTGCCTCACCGCTGCTTTCCTTTGCCGCATTCCCGCATGCACTGACCAAAAGCAGGAGCATGAATACTCCGATCAGCGCAGTCCATTTTTTTCTTTTCTCTCTTCTTTTCATGATCAATTCTCCTCATATTTCTTTTATTTGAACGTCAATGTGTCAGCCGTCTCACTGCCAGATTACCGAGTCCCTGCACCACACTTACCATAAGCAGTAAAATGATCACCGTTACAATTGTGATATCCGCCATGTACTGCCCATAGCCATATCGGATTGCGAAATCACCCAGACCGCCTCCGCCGACTGTTCCTGCCATGGCAGAAAGATTGATCAGACTGATGACAGAAATGACAATCGCTCTGGCAATCCCTCCGATGCCTTCTTTCAGTATGACCCTCCAGATAATGTAGGGCTTTGACATCCCCATGGCCCGTGCCGCTTCGATTACTCCGGGATCTACTTCTGCCAGCGCCTGCTCCGCCTGTCTTGCCATAAATGGTATGTTTGCCAAAACCATCGGCACGATGGCTCCCTTCACACCGATCGATGTTCCCACAAGAATTCGGGTGAACGGCAGAAACAGTGTGATTAATATGACAAATGGAATGGAGCGGAAGATATTAATGATTTTTCCGGCAATGTCATGGATTCTCCTGTTTTCGTACAGTTTCCCTTCCTCCGTCACAACGAGCAGAATTCCCAGCAGGATTCCAAGAATGATGGCAATCACAGCGGAAACCAGAACCATGATGAGTGTGTCTCTGGTAGAATCCAACAACCGGTCTTTAAATTGCAAGACGTTCGGTATATATTTCTCCAGCATGTTCGTTTCCCTCCTCTCTCTTTGCAGCAGCCTGGATATACTCCACTTTTACCCCTTCCTGCCGCAGATACTGCATTGCCTCCCGGATTTTTTCCCCGCTCCCTTCCAACGCAAGATACAGACAGCCAATCGGCTCGCCCTGCACAATTTCGATATTGCCGAGAATAATGCTTGCCTTGATCTCGTAGTTTACGGATATCCGGGAAATGTACGCTTCATTTGCGCTGCTCCCGGTAAACAGAAGCCTTGCAATGATTCCTTTATTCCGTATAATTCTGGAAATCGTCTCATTTTCAAGCAGACCGTGAATCTTCTCATCCTGAAACACACTGTGCACGAAATCCTTTGTAATTTCCGCTCTGGGATTGGAAAAGATCTCCGCGGCACTTCCCTCCTCGATAATTCTACCTTCACTCAATACGGCCACGTGACTGCAGATTTCCTTTATGACAGCCATCTCATGGGTGATCAGAACGATGGTCAGACCCAGTTTCTGATTCAATTCTTTTAACAGATTCAAAATCGAGCGAGTCGTCTGCGGATCAAGGGCGGAAGTTGCCTCATCACTGAGCAGAATTTCCGGATTGTTTGCAAGTGCCCTGGCAATGGATACCCTCTGCTTTTGCCCGCCGCTCAGCTGCGAGGGATAGACATCTTTCTTGTCGGAGAGCCCGACCAGTTCCAGCAACTCCTCCACCCGCACTTTCACCTGTTTCTTCGGAATCTTTTGATAGATCAACGGCAGAGCAACATTGTCAAAGACCGTATCATTGGACAGAAGATTAAAATGCTGAAAAATCATGCCGATTTTCGTACGCTCCCTGCGAAGCTCCTTCTCTGGCAGCTCTGACAGCTTCTTACCATTTATGATGATCTCGCCGCTGTCCGGGCGCTCCAGAAGGTTGATACACCGGATCAGTGTACTTTTTCCGGAACCGCTGTAGCCGATCACCCCATAGATTTCTCCCTTTTTGATATCGAAAGAAACATCCTTTAAAGCTTCCACATCCTGATTCTTCAAATGGTATGTTTTTTTCAGATGTCTGCACTGAATCATGCGCGCACCTCCCACTCTTTTTTCAGCCTCGCCAGCCGTTTCAATACCTCCTGCAATGTGTCATCCTCTTTCGCAAAATGAAACCTTGCCCATCGGCTGTTGCCGTCTGCAAAAAAGCTGGATCCGGGTACTGCCGCAACGCCGTAATGCTTTACGAGATATTCACAGAAATCCGTATCATGTTCAAAGCCAAATTCGGAAATATCCACCATGACAAAATAGGTTCCCTGCGGATCGTTGTGACGAAAACCGATTTCATCCAGGCCGTTTAGAAACAGCTCCTTCTTTTTCGTATAGATCCTGCGCAGCTCCTCATAATATTCCGGTTCGAAGCTTAAGCTCGTGACCGCCGCCTCCTGTAGGGGAGATGCAGCGGATACCGTCATAAAATCGTGGATTTTACGAATGTTTTCAATCACGTCTGCATCTGCAGTGATATAGCCGATCCGCCAGCCCGTGACAGAATAGGTCTTAGACAACGAACTGCAGGAGATGGTCCGTTCAAACATGCCTGGCAGTGAAGCCATATATTCCTGCCGGTACGGCTCAAAGACAATATGCTCATACACCTCATCCGTCACCACAAAGGTGTCATACCGAATCGCAAGCTCCGCGATTTTTTCCAATTCCTCTCTGGTAAAGACCTTTCCGCAGGGATTGAGCGGATTACAAAGAAGAAATGCTTTCGGCTTGTGCCGGAACGCCCCTTCCAGCTCCTCCCAGTCAATGGAAAAATCCTCTCCTTTCAGCTCCACAAAAATCGGTTCGGCCTGTGCAACGATTGCATCTGCTGCATAACTCGTGTAATACGGCGAAAAGAGAACCACTTTATCTCCGGGATCAAAAATCGTGAGCATGACATCAATCATTGCCTCGGTGGAGCCGCACGTAATCAGAACCTCTCTTTCCGGATCGATCTTTCTTCCGAGTTCGCGTGATTTTTTTGCCGCTACGGCCTCTCTGAGATTATAGGCACCCCAGGAGGGAGCATACTGGTGCGGTCCGGTGTGGGCAACTTTGGACAGCCGCTCTAACAGCTCCGCTGGCGGAGCAAATTCCGGAAATCCCTGTGCCAGATTAATGGCATGATATTCATTGGAAAGGATGGTCATCAGACGAATTCTGGATTCTGTGAAAAGCTCTACTTTCTTACTCAATCCACGCATGTCATGCCCCCCTTTTTCTGCTTCTTGCATCTACTGTTAAAATGGCACCGGCAATGTCCTCTGCCGTCAGTTCAAAGTCCAGCCCGTCATAGTGCCCGACCGCACGTATCATACGCTCGGCAATTTCTATGACCTTCTCTTTATCCTGCCCGTGAAGTCCGATTTCTTCCAGCGAAACCGGCAGCTGCAATTCCCGCATCCAGCCTGTGAAATCCGCAATCTCTTCGTCATTTCGATGTTCCAGTGTCAACTGAACCAGTAATCCGAAGATCACCTTTTCCCCGTGCAGCATGGAATGCGTTTCTTTTACAAATGTCGAAGCATTGTAGAACGGATGCGCCAGCCCTCCATAGGGGATGCTGCCTTTAATACTTCCTGCGAGTCCGGCCAGCATAAGGATGGAATCGATTGCATTTTCCACAATTTCTTCCTGTCCGGACTCAAACAGAATTCCCTTTTGCCATGCCTGCACGTAATCTGTTTTCAAATATTCCAATGCCAGTTCACAGACTTTCAGCTGCAGCCGCAACGGAAAATTGCCCGGATGCCTTCGTAAATCCGGATACAGTTCATACCATTTCACAATCGTATCTGCTACCCCGGCGTTCAGATACCGGACGGGTGCTTTTCTCAGGATCTCCTTGTCTGCAAGCACCAGCCTCGGAAACTCTTTTATGTACAGATAAATATCCTGCTCTCCCGCCTGCGTATACAGGACGGACAGACCGGACCACGCCGCACACGTTGCAGCTATGGTTGGAATGGTCACAACCGGTATATCCGCATAAAAACCGGCTGCTTTTACCAGATCCATGATTTTTCCACCCCCCGTGCCCACAATTGCCTGAAAACCGTTGCTTTTTATTTTTTCCGCAAGCTCTTTTGCCTTCTGTTGGACCGGATAACCGGAATCGGCTATGATTTCATACCGGATACCTTCGGCCTCAAGGCTTGCTGTCAATTCTTTCTCCACAACCTGGAGTGCTGTATTTCCGCCGACGACCAGCACGTTATCCGCGAATTCTTTGATGTATGATCCTGCTTTTTTCACAATTCCAGCTTCATTTTCATAACTTCCCGGTACCTGCAACATACTCATTTTCAATTCTCCTGTTATTTTCCTGTTCCTGCAAACTCTTCACCATATCTTTCCAGAGGATTCCGCCAATTTCTGATTTTGATATTCCGGCACATGCAAATCCCAATTTTTCGTAATAGGGGACCAGTGTCTCTTTGCAGGTCAATACGATTGCTTTCTTTTTTGTCTTTTTTGCATATCCGATCATCTGATTCAGCAGTGCCGTTCCGACTCCATGATTTCGGTAAAACGGACTGACAACGAGTCCGAATATCATCTGATTCTCTCCGATCGGGCAATGCTGCCCCGGTTCGAACAGATCATCCGTTATGAATTTCCGATTGCTCGCCCCTCCATTGACATAACCAATGACCCTGCCGTCTGTTTCTGCGACAAAAAAGCTTTCGGGAAAAGCGCGCAGGCGATACTCAAAGCTTTCCCTGTCAGCCGCAGCTTCCGGTTCAAATGCACGTAATTCCAGCTCTGTAATCTCACTCAGGTCTTCTGCCCTTACATTTCTGATAATCACATTATCCCTCCATTCTTTCTTCCAAAAGTCTGCCGTCCTCCATCTGTAAAATGCGCTTTGCGTCGGACAGCATCCTTGTATCATGGGTGCTCATTACCACCGCTACTCCCTGGTCATGAACCTGCCGCAACAGTTCCATCACCTTTCCTGCATTTTTCTCATCAAGACTTCCGGTTGGCTCATCTGCAATCAGCAGCACGGGCTGCATAATAAGTGCACGTATGATTGCCACCCGGCGGCACTCTCCACCTGAAAGCCCTGCTGGTGACGCATGCATAACACTACCCAGCCCGACCCGCTCGATCATCTCCTCTGCCTTCCTGCGGTCTGCTTTCTTCTTCTGCAGGAAAAAGGGCATACATACATTTTCCAATACCGTAAAACCCTCCAGCAGTTCCATTCCCTGTGAAACGTATCCAATCATTCCCGGAGCAATTGCCGGCGTTTCGGACAATCTCTGATCTGACGGATCTTTTGCAGCCCACTTCACATTGCCTTCCGTGGGCCTGCTGAGATTGCAAAGCAGACGAAGCAGTGTCGATTTTCCGCTTCCGGAAGCTCCGATTATGCCGATGAAATCCTCCTCCTGTATTGCCAGGTTGATTCCTTTGACCGCATAAAACGTTTTTGCTTCCCGCCTGTATTCCTTACCCAGGTTCTTTGCCTGTAAAATCATACTATCCCTCCCTCAGCAGTTTATCCGGCTCATTTAAAGCAAGGACTCCATATGCGGCAGCCGCTGAAATAAGGATTGCGGGCAGCATAATTCCAAGACAGATTCCGAAATTTTTCAGCTGATCCAGCAGTCCGGGACTCAGGAACGGTAAATCCAGTCTGCTTTTTAAATAATTTCCATATGCCAGCAACAGAACAGATGCCGTTGCGGCTCCGAGCAGAGTTCCGCTCAGACACAGCACTGCCGCTTCTTTTATAATCTGGAACAGTAATATTTTTTTTCCTGCCCCAAGCGTATACCAGATTCCGAACTCTTTTGTTCTGGATTGGATATTCAAGGCAAATACGGCTGTTACCGACAGCACACCGACGATATAGAGCATCACTTCCGCAATTCCGAAAATATACCGGTATTTTTCAATACTGCTTTTCATTCCCGCAACCAGCTGCTGTGACGTCAATACCTGTATCTCATCTCCGCCCGCTTCCTGAATCGCCTCTGCTACCTGCGCTCTGTCGTACCCATCTGCCACTTTTATGTTGATGGCAGAAATCTGGCTGCTCCCTTCTTTGAGTGCAAAGTAATTCTTCACTACGTCCGTATGGGTCAGTTCGCGTGCCGTATCAATGCTCATAAAGACACTCTTGTCATAACCCATTCCCGTCTCGCTCAATTTTCCGATCACCTGAAATTTCTGTCCGTAGAACGTTGCTTCATCCCCCGGCTGATATTTCAGATTACTTCCCACAATGATCTCGTAGGGACCCAATTCTTCTGTCAGCCTGCCGCCTGTCGCTTCCTGCAGCCATGGAGCTACCGTGAAATCCGTGGCCGTATCGATCGCAATCATCTGTACGGCACTGTCACAACAGCTTGCATACGATAAGGTCGCCAGAAATATCTGGGGAGATGCCTGTGCCACACCATCGACCAGCTTTACCTGTTCCAGCCAGCCCGAATCAAAATACACAGTGCATGGTTCTCCGGTAAACAGCGCGTTCTGCACACTGCTGACATAGTTCTCCGGCACTACAATAATATCTGCTCCGGCCCGCTGGCTGGTGCTCTGCAGTCCGTTTTCCAGACTTTGGGCAAGCTGCCTTCCCGCAAAAAGAACGAATGCCACCAGGGCAATCAGAATGATCTGCAGAACACTCTTCCACTTCTGATGCTTCAAATTTCGATATACAAAATACACTACTTTTCAACTGCCTTTCTCTCCAGCAGAATCCGGATAACGGAATACACCGCTACGACTGCACTCAGTAGATAGATGCTCGGAAAAGTCAAGCTTTTGCAAGCCATTTCCGGATCGTCACAGCCTCCGATCCACACTGCCGGAAACAGAATTGTGATGACTGCATCCCAAATGGCAAGTATGTGCAACCGGATTCGTTCACCCGAAGTCCTTGCCCATAGGGACAGCAGACCGGTTACAATCAGAAACGTCGCAGCCCCGCCTACTGCAACCGTCGCATAGTGACATTTCATAATCATCGTTTCCGTGCTGCATACCCGAAAAATTGTGTGGGGTCCGACAATCAGTAAGATTCCCACCACAGCGTAGAGAAGAAATGTTTCATATTTTTTCACGATGTCTTCACCTGCGTTTGCGGATCAATCGGAGGATCTATGGTTCCTGTTATCTCATCCTCCACTCCTTTTAACTGATAAAATGCTCGATCTGATAATTCTTTTACATCGACATCCTCACCGAGCAGTCCCAGTTTTTGCAAAGCCTCTGCATTTCGTCCCACCGCTTCCTTTACCTTGCTTACAGACGGATAATAACTGAAATTGCTGATGACCTGTTTATCAATTTCATAGTCACCCACGATCCACTCGTTATCTACCTGAATTTTGGCAGCGAGATCGGGATTCTGCTCTACCCAGAGACTTGCCTTCTGAATTGCCGTCACGACTTTCGCCAGCTTTTCTGATTTATTGGCAATGGCATCGTCCGTTGCCCACAATGAGCAGCAGTATTCATCTTTCAGCAGATCCGAAGTAGCCGAATCAAAAATTGCCTTGCCGATTCCTTCATTCTCGAGCTGCGTTGCCTGCGGATCTTCTACCGCGATCGCATCCACTTCTCCGTTCTGGAGTGCGAGCCCCAGTGCATCTTCTTCAAATACCTCAAAATTTACTTCCATATTCTCAGTCGTCGCGCCTACACCTGCCGCTTCCAGTGCCCGCTGCGCTACGACATGCGCGGAAGAAGCCAGCTGTGCCACTCCGATTTTCTTTCCCTTTAAATCTGCCACACTGGAGATATCCTCATCTGCCTTTGCGACAATCTTGATACAGCCCGTATGAATACCCAGTACAGTTTTAATTTCCAGCCCATTGCTGATCGGTGCCAGTTCTGCGGATAACAGATTCATCGCCACGTCTGCCTGGCCGGTTCCAAGTATCTCGGAAGTATCGCCGCTTGCTTCCACCAGTTCATAGTCCTTTCCTTCTTCGAGTCCTTCCGCTTCAAAAAACTGAAGCTGTTTTGCAATGTGGATCGGTACGAAGCAGAGTGCTCCCATGTTCAGAATCTTCACAGCACCCGTATCAGCCTGCGCCTCCTCTGTCCCTTCTGTAGCCGTTTCACTTCCTGTCTCCTTTGTACCGCAGGCGGTCAGAGACACTACCAGCGTAAAAACACTCAACAGACTCACAAATTTGTTCCATTTCTTCATAATTTTTCCTCCTGATCTTTCATGTTCTGATTTTATAAATAATATTCCGGCCTTTCTTCCTGTCCTGTAAAATTAAGGATCTGCAGAATCTGGGAACGAAGCTGGACAAAGTCTTCACTATCTCTTTTTCTCCCATAATTCCGGTTTCTTCCAATTTCCACCGGAATGATTTTCTCAATCCGCGCCGGACGCGGTGTCATAACGAAAATCCGATCACTCAGATAAACCGCTTCGTCCACATCATGCGTCACCATGATCATTGTCGTCTTCCGTTCTTTCCAGATACGCAGGATTTCATCCTGCATATTCATTCGTGTAAAGGCATCCAGCGCTCCCAGCGGTTCATCCAGCAGGAGAACCCTTGGATGATTCACCAATGCACGTGCCAGACTTGCCCGTTGTGCCATACCGCCCGACAGCTGATGCGGATAGGATTTCTTAAATCTGCCCAGTCCGACAAGCTCCACAAATTCATCTACCTTGCTTTTCTGCTTCCGGTATACATGCCGGACTTTTAACCCGTATGCAACATTTTCTTCGATATTCAGCCACGGAAATAACGTCGGATCCTGTGAAACAAGTCCTCTGTCACAGCCGGGCCCCGTCACTGGCTTTCCGTCTAAAAGCACGTTTCCGCCGGTCGGATCAATCAGTCCCGCGATCAACCGCAGCAGCGTTGATTTGCCGCAGCCGGACGGACCGATCAGGCAGATAAATTCACCTGGCTGGATGACCGCATTCACATCACTCAGTGCCTGCACGGTTTCCTGTGCATCTTCAAAAATTTTTGTCAGGTTTTCGAAACGGATCTCACCCTGGATCTCTTCCTGCGCTACCATTTGATCACTCCCTTCTGCCAGCTCAGCAGCCTTTCCCGCGACTTCATTTCCAGTGACAAAAATGCGTAACAGAAAATTGCAATCAACAAGATTCCCGCATATACATTGGAATAAGCCAGCATCTTTTTCTGCCAGTTGATGTACCAGCCGATTCCGGAATCACAGCCCAGCATTTCCGCAGACATCAGTGCCACAAAAGCTCCGCAGGTCGCATTGAAAAGACCGAGAAACATGACCGGAAGCGCACCCGGTATGGCGATCCGGAACAGATTCTGCGTTTCACTCGCTCCAAGCGTAGAGGAGATCTCAAAGTATGCTTTTTTTACCTCCTGAATTCCGGAACTGGTCAGTATCGCCATTTGAAACCAGACTGCAAATGCAATCAAAAACACTGCCGCATAACTCGCTTTCGGAAATACCACAAGCGCCAGCGGAACCCAGGTCGAAGAAGGAATCGGTCCTAAAAAGCGGATAAACGGAGCCAGCCAGTAATTACAGTTCTTACTCCAGCCTGCCGCAATTCCGGTAACTACTCCAACAATCCCGCCGACTATCATGCCTTCCAGCAGGAGCAAAAAGGAACTCCACATATTTTTGGCCAAAAATGCGTAGTCCGTCACAAACACATGCAAAATTGTATTCAGACTTGGAAAGTATACCTGCGGAAGCAGCATGAACTTAACGGTCACAAGATTCAGAACGTTAAGAAACAGGATGACGCCTCCCCAGAGCCAGCATTTTGAAGCATACTTTCTGCGAAAGTTCTCCCGCAGTATAAAGAGCACGAATACGGTCAGGAAAATGGCAAACAGTAGAATCAGCAGCATGCGAAAATCCGTATAATCCCTGTTTTTGGCTTCCGGATGATTCGGAATTACCGTATCCAGAAGCAGCGTCAGCAGAACTGCCGCTATCGGAAACAGCATGCGCCACTCTATTTTCTTTTTCATCATTTTCACCTCGATTCAAAAAAGGTTTCGGGCGCACGAACTGCGTCATCCGAAACCTCTAGTTGTCTAGTCAGTAATCTTCTGATTGAAATATAAATTTTGACTGAAATAACGATCTCCCCGGTCCGGGAATATGGTTACAATGTTGGTTCCTTCCGGTGATTTTTTTGCCTGCCGGACTGCCGCCGCCATCGCTTCTCCCGAAGAAGAACCGCCGATGATCCCCTCTCTGGATGCGAGCAGCTGCACATACTGCAGTGCCTCCTCATCCGGTATTTTTTCCACCTCGTCGATCAGCTCCCGCTCAAACACTTCCGGCAGGAAGTGATTACCGATTCCCTCCACCTTATAGGTTCCGGGTTCTCCGCCTCCGAGGATGGAACCGAACGGGTCCGCCAGTACGATTCGTATGTCTGGATTCTTCTTTTTTAAATACTGGGCGATTCCTGTGATCGTGCCACCAGAACCGGCTCCTGCCACGAGAATATCCACTTTTCCGTCCAGATCTTCATAAATCTCCTGCCCCGTTCTATGATGTGCGTGTATATTTGCGGGATTCTCAAACTGCCTTGCCATAAAGCTTCCCGGTATCTGCCGATGCAGCTCCCCGGCACGCTCGACGGCACCTTCAATCCCCCCTTCGGACGGTGTAATAATCAGTTCTGCTCCCAATGCCCGCATCAGAATTTGTTTTTCGATCGAGAATTTTTCCGGTATGACAATTTTCACCGGATGCCCGGAACCGATTGCCGCAATCGCAATTCCGATTCCCGTATTCCCGGCAGTCGCTTCAATAATTACGGCTCCCGGCAAAAGAGAACCATCCTGTTCCGCTTCCCGGATGATCTGCATACCAATCCGGTCCTTGATACTTCCACCCGGATTCAGATACTCCATCTTTGCAAAAATATTTACCCCAACTGCTCCTTCGATACGATTCAGTTTCAACAGCGGTGTATGGCCAATCAGATCTCTGATATCATCTGCATATTTCATGACCGGCCTCCTATTCCGCAATTCTGCTCTGTTCAAATGCCTGCTGCAGATCTTCAATAATGTCATCCGCATTTTCAATTCCAACCGATAGCCGCAGAAGGGAATCCACGATTCCTACCCGGTCCCGAATCTCTTTCGGAATTGCCGCATGGGTCATAGTTGCAGGATGGCAGATCAGAGATTCCACTCCTCCGAGGCTTTCTGCCAGTGTCACCAGTTTTAATGTTTTTACAAATTTTTTATAATCAATCTTCTCCGCTGCCACAAAGGACAGCATACCGCCAAATCCCTCCGCCTGCTTTTTCTGAATCTCATATCCCTTTGTATTCGTAAGTCCCGGATAATAGATTTTTTCCACATATGGGCTGTCTTTCAGATATTCCACGACTTTTTCCGTATTTTCATTATGCCGGTCCATGCGGACTGCAAGTGTCCGGATTCCCTGCAGCAATAAGAAGGAATCAAACGGTCCCAGGACTCCTCCGGTTGAATTCTGGATAAAATGAAGGTCTTCCCATAACGTTTCCGAGTTGACGGCAATCAGTCCTGCCACTACCGTGCTGTGTCCGCCGAGATATTTCGTTGCACTGTGTATCACAATGTCCGCGCCCAGCTCCAGCGGCCTCTGCAGATATGGTGTCATAAACGTATTATCCACGGCCACAAGCACCCTGTTCTCATGTGCGATTTCACTGATGGCTTTGATATCCGCAATATCCATCAGCGGGTTGGTCGGTGTCTCAAGCAGAATTGCTTTTACCTTTTCTTTTTGATTTCCCTTTGCAAGTGTCTCTTCCACTTTTGAAAGATCAGAGGTATCGATGATTTCGTAATTGAGCTCAAATTTTGAAAATACTTTATCAATCACGCGGAACGTCCCGCCATAGAGATTATCCGGGATTACGATTGTATCTCCGCTTTTGAACAGAGACAAAACCGCTGAGATTGCTGCCATGCCGCTTGCAAAGGCAAGCCCTCCGGTTCCGCTTTCCAACTGTGCGATTGTTTTTTCCAACGCTTCCCTTGTCGGATTTCCCGTTCTGGAATATTCATAAGTGAACTCTCCCAGACCCTTCTGACTGTATGTGGAAGTCTGATAAATCGGTACAATGACTGCTCCTGTCCGCGGATCGCCATCGACTGCACCATGTACCAGCTTTGATTCCATTTTCATATCCGTTATGCTCCTTTCCTATCCATGGGAAAAGGTCTCTACGACCTCTTTCTCATATAACTGGCTGTGTAAATCCTGGTTCTTTCCCGGAATTCCGCAGGCATCCGCACGGCAGTGCTTACAGTGACGGAATACCTCCAAATAGTTTCCGGCCTCCTCCCGGCACCTGTCTAACAGTTCACACGACGGAGCCGGAACATCCTGCAGTTCATGCTGCGGAATCAACGGGATAATATTTAAAATACTCGCTCCCAGCTCACTTGTGACTCTTGCGATTTCCTCAATATGATGATCATTGATGCCCGGTACCAGAACACTGTTGATTTTGACTACAACACCCAGCTCGCTGACCTTTTGAATTCCTTTCAGCTGTGCTTCAATCAATTTTTTAGCGCCCTCTTCTCCATCAAAACGATAGCCGTTTTCATCGATTACAAATGCACAGATATCTTTTAAGATTGCCGGATCAACCGCATTTACGGTAACGGTAATCGTTTCAATTCCAATCTCTGCAATCTCCTCCGCCCTTTGTGCCAAACGAAACCCGTTCGTACTCAGACAACTGATCAATTGGGGAAATTCTTTCCGGACCAGCCGGAATGTCTCCAATGCGTGATCGGTTGCGAGCGTATCGCCCGGTCCTGCTATTCCGATCACCCTTAGCTCGGGACAGAGTTCGAGTGCTTTCCGTACGGTCTCAACAGCTTCCTCCGGGGTCAGCAAAAGTGAACTTACGCCCGGTCTGATTTCTGACTTATGAAATCCTCTCTTACAGAATTTGCATTGTATGTTACAGCTCGGAGAAACCGGAAGGTGCATTCTCCCATAATTCATATGTGCATCCACACCAAAGCACGGATGTGTCTTTGCAAGATGTTCAAATTTTTCACTGCGCGCTTCCTGTTTGGAAAGTACACTGTGCAGTTTTGACTCATCAATAAATTTTAACGTTTCCATTCCCTCACCTATCTTTCATATACCAGCTTCACCTTTGCATACAGCAATGCTTGAAGAACCTCTTCGATCGGATACGGTGCTTCAATTCCCTGTATGTTTTTTTCTGCCAGAAAATTCTGCGCTCCGGCGCCGATTCTTGCCGCAAATACGGCGCGGCAATCTTCGATGACAGAGACAGCGGTTTTTAAAGCATCTTCTGAATGCGTTCCTCCGTCACAAGGCGGTTCGTTTTCTCTGGTTTCCACATACTTCCACTTTTTCTCTTCCTCATCGATCTCCACGATCAGAAATTGTGCCGTCCTGCCAAAATGCTGGTTGATAATTTTTCCGTCGCTGCTTGCAAATGCTGCCCGGTATTTCATAGTCCATCGCCTTTCTTAAATTGAAACAACCTTTATATGTGGTAAGAATCTTCCAGATCATCCATCAGTCCGTAGGTGTAGAGGATTTCTTCCAAACGCTCCTGCGTCATCGGCTTCGGAATCACAAAAAGTTGATTCTTCTCTATCTTTTCTGCCAATTCCCGGTATTCATCTGCCTGCGGATTCTCAGGGTCATAGTCTATCACGGTTTTTTTGCGGATTTCCGCACGCTGTACCACATTATTTCTCGGTACAAAATGAATTAGCTGAGATCCCAGCTCCTGTGCAAACACACGAAGCAGTTCGATTTCACGATCCACATTCCGGCTGTTGCAGATGATTCCACCGAGGCGTACACCGCCTTTTGCCGCATATCTGGCGATTCCCTTGCAGATGTTATTCGCCGCATATAAAGCCATCATCTCGCCGCTCGCCACGATATAGATTTCCTTGGCTTTGCCTTCCCGGATTGGCATTGCAAATCCGCCGCAGACCACATCGCCAAGTACATCATAGAAAACATAGTCGAGATCTTCCGTATAGGCACCCAGAGATTCGAGCATGCCGATGGAAGTAATAATTCCGCGCCCTGCACAGCCTACGCCTGGTTCCGGCCCGCCGGACTCCACACATTTGATTCCGTTAAACCCGTTCTTCATGATGGTGTCCAGTTCGATGTTCTCTCCCTCTTCCCTTAAAGTATCTAAAACGGTCCTCTGTGCCAGCCCGTTCAACAACAGTCTGGTAGAATCTGCTTTCGGGTCACAGCCTACAACCATGATCTTTTTTCCAAGCTCGGACAGACCGGCCGTCAGATTCTGTGTCGTCGTCGATTTTCCGATTCCTCCCTTTCCGTAAATTGCAATCTGTCTTAACTGTTTTTCTGCCATCTTTCTATCCTCTCTCTCTATCGATAAGTACCAAGTACTCTGTCATAAATATCTTCAATTGCGCGAAGTCCGCCTTCATATCCGGTATAACCGCAGTTTAATACAAGCCGGTAAGTCACCGGATTGTTTACCGGGAGCAGATCACCTCCAAGTTTCTCCGCAAGATTCTTATCCCATCCGCTCCCTAAAATCAATGGCCTGCGGTTCGGATTTTTCTTATGATCTTCTTCAATCTCAAGTTCGTCTGCGCCTGCATCCGGATTGAGTACCACCCTTACCTCCCGTTTCTTATATTCCGAAATATGTTCAAAACGTTTCAGAACCTCCTCCTGATATTTCTCCGGCGTATTATCCGCAATAAACTGGATGGCCGGAACGATTCCCAGCTCATTGAGCAGAAAACGGGTGAAACTGAGTGCATAAGTCGCATCTGTGATACTGTAGACTTTGCGCGGAATACCATAACGGAATTCCTGCATGAAATCTGCAGTCTTTTCGATGTGTGCATAATATTTTGCTTCTTCTCTTTCTATGTACTTCTCCACACGCTCTTTCTCCAGATGTGCGAACTCTGCTACCTCCCGCAGAAAACGGCTGGTTTCAATGCCTCCGACCGGCAGGTACGGGAAATGGAAAAACGGTGTTCCATATTTCTTTTGCAGATTTTCAACAATCGGAAGTCCTTCCCATGCACTCACAAGCAGATTATATTCCGCATTCGGAATGGTCTTCCACTCTTCCACGCCTTCGGATTCATTTCCGAACAAAATATTGACTTTCAATCCGACATCTTCCAAAATGCGTTTCAGCCCCTCCAGATTTCCGTTCCAGTACGGGTCCTGATGCGGTACAGTCGCAAAAACATTGATCAGTCCCTTTGTCACTCCCTGATGATTCCAGTATTTGTCTACATACTGGTCAATGATTGCATTGACCAGTGCACTGTGGCTGACGTAATTGTTGCTTGTAAAGCCTCCGCTTTCCAGATAGACGATTGGTTTATCCTGTTCCTGATATTTTGTAACGACACTCGCAACGTCATCGCCGACAATCGCCGCCGTACATCCGGTAATCACGACATACAGGTCTGCGTCTATGATTTTAAAGGTCTCCTCAATCAGATCTTTTAATTTTTTTTCCCCGCCGAATACGACATCTTTCTCCTCCGCATTCGTACACGGAATGGTATTTCCTCCTGCATAACTTTCTCCCGGTCCCATAAATCCGCATACCTTACCGCCGCAGCCTGGTCCGGAATGCAGAATCGGTACTCCCCGTTTGATTGCCACAACACTCTGAAATGCACCCAATGCACACGAATAACGAGGCTGTTCTATATACTCTGGCATTGTTTTTCTCCTTTCACGTAATATCCCGGCTCCTGATTCAGCCACCAGTCCGTATATGGCATTACCACATGCTTTGACAGATTCGTTACGAATTCCACGGTATCCAGTGTTTCATCAATCCTCTGTGCATAATTTAAAACACCCTGATAGCCAAATCCAAACTGCTCATCTCCAATTAAAAGAGACGGAATTCCAAGCTTTGCCGCCCAGGCAGTCATACCGGAATGTCTGGCGATAATTATGTCAGGCTTTATTTTGGAAAAAGCATTGACCAATTCAAATGCCTGCTTATTACATACACGATACCGCTGAACATCTCCATATACATCGACAGCCTGCGCAAGTGCATCAGACTTTACTTCCTCATTATCGTAGAGCGGATCATGGTGGAAAATAGATGCTCCCTCCACCTGAAAGCCGAGCTCCCGCAACAATGCGATAATTGCATGACCATGTGCCGCACCGGCTGCCACATAGGCCGTTTTTCCCTGAAATTCCTTCCGGTATTCCTCCAGTTTCGGCAGAATCCGATCATGCTCTTCCCGGATGATTTCCTCCACTTCCGTTTCCCGTTCGAGCACTTTTCCGAGTTCCCTCATCCAGCGGTCGGTGGCTTCGATTCCGTAGGCCGGCGGTGTCTTAATTTCCGGCACGCCGTATACCTGTTCCAGCCCGGCTCCCATATAAGTGCTGAGTGACGGGCAGATGTGAATGGTCGCGGCTGCTTCGGAGACATGCGAAAGCTCTTCGATTGTTGCAAACGGCATGATATACTGTGCCTCGTATCCCAGTTTTTCCAGCAGATCATCAAAGATATGACTTCCCCAGAAATTAACGATATTGACTTTATTGGTCTTCTTCTCTGCCGGTTTTACGATTTTGCGCAAAACACTGTGATAGGCGGCATCAAACCCCGTCGTCCAGATTCTGGAACGAAATCCTTCACAGACACAGGATACGACCGGTATTCCAAGTTCTTCGCTCAACTGATCCAAAACACTTTCGATATCCTCTCCGATGATTCCGGATGCACAGGAAGTCGTCACAAAAATTGCTTTCGGATGAACCCTTCTCCAAGCTTCCCGGACGGTGTTCTCCAGCTTTTTTGCCGCTCCGAAAACGGTATCCTTTTCCTCGATGCAGGTACTGAAGTATCTGCCGATTTCAGGCGGCAGATCTCTTCGGGACTGTTCCACGCGATACGTAAAGTTAAATCCGAAAAAATCTCCTGCACATCCTACCGGTGCATGGTTTACAACTGCTACATCCTGTATCATGGACAGCTGGCAGAATGCCTGCCCGGAATTACATCCCATACACTGCGAAAATTTTCTCTGACATTCTTTTAATGTTCCATTGTGAGATGCGTCTACCAGTTCCCTGGCACTTCCGTCAAAACCGATAATGGAACCAAGCCGCTTTTCACGAATCGGAACATCGGCTTCTTTCAAACTGATTGTTGACATATGTCTGTCTCCTCCTATTTTTTTAAAAACAAAAAAGGCTTTAAACCGCAGCACAAATCTGCAATTTAAAACCTCTAGTTTTCTAGTCAGTTTTATTTCATAGTTAATTGATATGATAAATATGATTTAGATATAATATAAAACTCCCTGACAAAATTGTCAAGGAGTTTTTTAACTTTTGAAGTATTTTTTTAAGATGCCTCATCAAACTGGGAATTGTACAAGTCTGCATAGAATCCGTTCTGTGCAAGCAATGCTTCATGGCTGCCCTGCTCTACAATATCGCCATCTCTCATGACGAGTATCAGATCCGCATCACGGATCGTAGACAGGCGGTGTGCAATGACAAAGCTGGTTCTGCCGCGCATCAGGTTATCCATTGCCTTCTGGATACGAATCTCTGTTCGTGTATCCACAGAAGAAGTTGCCTCATCCAAAATCAGAATCGGATTGTCTGCCAGGATTGCTCTTGCAATCGTAAGCAGCTGTTTCTGTCCCTGGGATACATTGCTCGCATCCTCATTGAGCTCCATTTCATAGCCACCCGGCAAGGTCTGGATGAAGTGATGCGCATGAGCGGCCTTTGCTGCTGCAATGACCTCTTCATCCGTAGCATCCAATCTTCCGTAGCGGATGTTCTCCATAATAGAGCCTTTAAACAGCCAGGTATCCTGAAGCACCATACCAAATGCATCTCTTAGATCGTGCCGGTTGAAATCCCGGATATCATGACCGTCGACGCGTATACAGCCACTGTTTACATCATAAAACCGCATTAACAGTTTGATAATTGTCGTCTTTCCGGCTCCCGTAGGTCCAACGATTGCGATCTTCTGCCCAGCTCTGATATTTGCTGAAAAATCGTTGATGATGATCTGATCCGGATTGTAACCGAAATGCACATGGTCGAATTCTACGGAACCCTCGATCTGATTCAGTATTACCGCATTTTCCACAATCTGATCCTCTTCCTCTTCTCCGAGAAATTCGAAGACACGTTCCGAAGCGGCCGTCATCGACTGCACCTGGCTGATGATCTGAGCGATCTGCTGAATCGGCTGTGTAAAGTTTTTCACGTACTGAATGAATGCCTGAATATCACCGATTCCAATCTTTCCGTGGATTGCCAGAATCCCTCCGGAGATAGCCACGCCCGCATAGCCGAGATTTCCGACAAATATCATGATTGGATACATGATACCGGATAAAAACTGTGATTTCCATGCAGATTCATAGAGAATATTATTTGTCTTGTTAAAGGTTTCTACGGTCTCTTTTTCCTTGTTGAAGGCCTTGATAACCAGATGGCCGCCGTATGTCTCCTCCACCTGCCCGTTAATATGTCCAAGATATTCCTGCTGTGTACCGAAATATTTCTGTGACATTTTAATCACAACAGAAACAAGAACTGCCGATACCGGGAGGATTACAAGTGCTATCAACGTCATGAGCGGGGATATGGAGAGCATCATGACAAGGACACCTACGAGTGTTGCCACCGACGTGATGATCTGTGTAACGCTCTGATTCAGGCCCTGCCCCAGAGTGTCCACATCATTTGTAATGCGGGACAGTACCTCACCATAGGTGCGGCTTTCAAAATATTTCATTGGCATGCGATTGATTTTTTCGGAAATCTCCCTCCGCATCCGGTAACAGACTTTCTGTGTGATTGCCGTCATAATCCAACCCTGGAAAAAGCTGAATACGGTACTTACCAGATAGAGTCCGAGTGTAATCAGAAGTATTCTCGCAATGTAGTCAAAATCAATTCCGCCTGTTCCGGCAATTTTCTTCATCAGCCCTTCCGCCAATGCCGTCGTCGCCTTTCCCATGATCTTCGGCCCTAGAACAGAGAACACCGTAGATACAACTGCGAATACGATTACGATAAAAATGCCGATTTTGTATTTACCAATATAAGAAAGCAGCTTTTTCAAAGATCCCTTGAAGTCCTTCGCTTTCTCTGCCGGACCCATGCCGCCTCCCATCGGTCCCATCGGACCACGGCTTTTCCGCTGCGGTACTTTAAACTGTTCTTCGTTCTCATTACTCATGATCGCTCTCCTCCTTTCTGCTGTCTAATCCAAGTTCCTTTTCCGATAACTGGGATGTTGCGATCTGCTGATATACCTCACATCCACGGAGCAGCTCTTCATGTGTACCCTTTCCGACAATCTTTCCTTCATCCAGTACCAGAATCTGATCTGCATGCAGGATCGTGCTGATTCGCTGTGCAACAATGATTACAGTAGAGTCCTTGACTTTATTCTCCAATGCTTTCCGGAGAGCCGCATCCGTTTTCATATCCAGTGCGGAAAAGCTGTCGTCAAAGACAAACAGTTTCGGCTGTTTTGCAATCGCTCTGGCAATGGCAAGACGCTGCTTTTGTCCGCCCGATACATTACTGCCGCCCTGAGAAATCGGGCTTTCATATTTTTCATTCTTGGCTTCGATAAATTCCGTGGCCTGTGCAATTTCAGCTGCCACCTGTATTTCTTCATCGGTCGCATCCTCTTTGCCGAAGCGCAGATTCGAAGCGATGGTTCCGGAGAACAGCACACCCTTTTGCGGTACAAATCCGATTTCATCCCGGAGCTCTCCCATTGAAATTTCACGGATATCTTCTCCGTCAAGCGTAATGGTACCTTCCGATACGTCATAGAATCTCGGAATCAGATTGACCAGCGTGGACTTTCCGCAGCCGGTACTTCCGATAATTGCCGTTGTCTTCCCCGGTTCTGCCGTAAAGTCAATGTCTTCTAATACATTTTCTTCGGCTCCCGGATATTTGAAGTTCACATGAGAAAATACAAGGAAACCTCTGTGTGCGGAAATCTTCTTTGGATTCTTTGCTTCTTTAATCAGAGAATCGGTTTGCAGAACTTCTTCAATACGATCCGCAGCAACTCCTGCTCTCGGCAGCATAATCGACATCATCGTCAGCATCAGGAAGGACATTACAATCTGCATCGCATATGTGATAAATGCAGTCATCGCACCAACCTGTAAGTTACCGGCATCAATTTTATGTGCAGCCACCCATACGATTAAAAGCACGACTCCATACATAATCATCATCATACCAGGCATCATAAACGTCATAACACGGTTTGTAAACAACTGGGTCGCAGTCAGCTTCTGATTTGCCTGATCAAAACGCTTCTCTTCTGTTTTCTCACGTCCGAAAGCCCGGATGACCGACAGACCGGTCAAAATCTCTCGGGATACCAGATTCACGGCATCCACCAGTGTCTGCATCGCCTTAAACTTCGGCATTGCAATGGATACGAGCACCAGCACAAAGGCCATAATGATTGCAACCGCGAGACCGATAATCCAACCCATGCCCGCTCCCGTCTGATAAACCTTGATGATTCCTCCGACTCCCAGAATCGGTGCATACAAAACCAGGCGGAGCATGATTACCGTCACCATCTGAATCTGCTGAATATCATTGGTACTTCTGGTAATCAAAGATGCGGTAGAAAAACGGTCCATTTCCGCATTGGAAAAACTGACTACCTTTCCAAAAATCTTGCTGCGCAGATCCCTTCCGATTTCCGCACCCACTTTGGATGCCAAAAAACCTGCCAGGATTGCTACCGCGAGCATGATAAATGCGATACCAAACATCAGCCCGGCTTCTTTCCATAAATAGGACATCTGAATCTGATCGACATCCACACCGGCGGCCTTATCACAGGCAATGGCATAAGCGACTCCCATGGAAGAAAGTGTATTGCCTCCAATGGTTTCCACGGTATCTTCTAACTGGTCTCGCGACTGCTGCATGGATTCCTGCGTCATCTGCCCGTTTGCAATCATCTGCTGTATCATCGGCCGCATATCCACATAAGTGATCATGTTGCCGTCATTGTCCTCTGCCTGGAAGGTTTGTAACGTCACCTTCATCATAGAAGCAATATCATCAATGGACATATCCGGTATCTGATCTGCCAGAGCAGCCGTCTGCTCATTTTGTTTCATAGAATCAGAGATCATCTTCTTAAAATCTGATTCACTCATATTTGCCATCTTATACGTAAGAACAATGGCTGTCATAAGCTGATCGTCCAGCTCATCCAGTTTCTTTTCGTCTGTCACATTGCGCTGATAGACATCACCATCCTCCGTATAGCTGTTCTCCCATGTATCCAGCTCTTTTTCTGTCATAAACATCGATGCCAGTTCAAATTCCTCTGCTGTAATCTTTTCCGGAAGAATATGTTCCACACCATTGTTCTGAATTCCCACATCAATAATATCTGATGTATACTGTGGCAATGAAAGATCGCCATAAGCCTGCACCATGAGCAGGATAAAAATGGCAATGATCATATACCAGTGAGGTATCAGGTTTTTAAATATTCTTTTCATTTTCTGCCGAATCCTTTCTGCCGTTATATTTTCTCTTTTCAATTTCATTTTGGGCCAAAACCTGCAGATTCTTTAAATATTCAATCAGATGATTGACGTTTTCCACGCCCATTTTGCCTAATACAGCCTCTGCAAAATCATGCATAATAGTTCTTGCCTCTTTCAGAACTTCCTCTCCCTTCGGAGTCAGTTCCACATAAGTATTCCTGCGGTCAGTTTTATCTACGCTGCGTATAATATATCCTTTTTCCTCCATTTTTTTTAATGTTCTGGATACACCGGGTGCGGCTACTTCCATGCGGTTCACAAGATCGGATACCTTCACTCCGCCGTCGCTGCTTTCCTCCCTGCACCGATAGATCATACTCATTGTGCCAAGCTCTGCGTGGGTTATGTCGGGCATCATCTTTGAAATATTCAGCTTTTTGAAGGAATACACGACCCGGAAGAACTCGCTGTGATCTCCATGGCAGCCATGCTTTTCATGCATTTTAACACCTCCTTTGTGATCCTGTTAATAGTTAACATTGTTAATGATTTACAATGTTAAAGAATTCTATCACCATAACCCTTATTTGTCAATTAAAAAAATACCATAGCAACACGGTTTCGTATTGCTATGGCATATTCTGATTCTGCGCATGATGTTCAGTTTATATACACGATACCCTATTCCATTGTTCCGCCTGACTGTCCGCCCTGACTTCCACTTCCCGGCAATTCAGGAAGAAGACTCTGTCCACTCTGTCCGGAATTGTTCTGAGAATTATCCTGAGAATTACTGCCGCCCTGAGAATTACCGCTTCCCTGAGAGTTATCGCTTCCCTGCTGATTACTGCTGCCGGACTGCTCGGTATCGGAAGATGTCGTACTGTCATCGGCCGGATACTCTCCAAGTGTAACTTCCATGGTTGCTTCCTGATAAGAACCGCTGGTATCTCTTCTCTGGTATGTGATAGTCACTTTGTCGCCTGCTTCATGTCCGGATATAATCTGTTTCAGTCCGGAGATGGAAGAAACTTCCTGATCGTCAATTTTTGTTATGATGTCGCCCTGAGAAAGTCCGGCACTCTGTGCCACGGAATCTTCCATTACCTGCGTTACATAGACACCTGCCGGAATATTGTAAGCAGAAGATACCTCATCTGTCACATCCACACCTGCGATTCCAAGATAACCGCCCTGTGTACTTGCCGTTACGGTTCCATTTGTAATCAGATCCTCAATAATCGGTTCTGCTGTTGCCATCGGAATGGAAAAACCCATTCCCTCTACAGAAGTATCGGAATATTTTGAAGAATTGATACCGATGACTTCTCCCTGAGTATTGATCAGAGCACCGCCGCTGTTGCCAGGGTTGATTGCCGCATCTGTCTGAATCAACGAGTTTGTATAGGAGGTTCCTGTTGTCTCATCCGAAATGGTGACCTCGCGGTTCAATGCACTGATGACACCTGTTGTAACAGACTGCCCATATCCCAACGCATTGCCGATTGCAATTGCGGCTTCTCCAACGGCAAGGCTGTCGGAATCACCGATTGTTGCCACTTTGATCGTGCTCAGGGTATCCGCGGTGATGTCTGACTTTTTCACTTTTACTACGGCAAGATCATTGGATTCATCGGTTCCCTGCACTTCCGCACTGACCGTTGATTCATCGGAAAACTGTACGGTCAGGCTGTTTGCTCCTGTTACCACATGATTATTTGTTACAATATATAAATAATCATCGTCTTCTTTTACAATAATTCCGGAGCCTGCACTTTCACTTTCATAATTTTCTGTCTGTCCAAAAAAGCTCTGATACTGTACCTCAGACATATTGGTAATTGCAACAATAGACGGCATAACTTCCGATACCACATTGGATACGTCTGTTGAAGTTACCGCTGAACTGCTGCCGGTTGATACCGCTGTGGCTGCCAGCTTTGTACTGTCGGACGCGGTCGATTCTGCGGAGCTGTCCGATACTATATTGTTCAATACATAACTGCTTCCTTGAAATGCGGTTCCGGATACAAGCCCAAAAGCAAGGGCGTATGCAACGCATTTTGTCATTTTCTTTCCGAATTTTCTTTCTTTTCTTGGCTTTTCCGGTTTCGGGTCCTGCTGCGGCTGTTCCTCTATCGGAGGCTGATATAAATTTTGATATTCATTTGTATACATAAAAATTACCCCTTTCGTGATAAGTATTGTTTACTGACTATGCTTACACTATAAAGAGGTAATGTGTTTTACTTATGGATTTCTATTGAAAAAAATATGTTTATTTTGTGTTCAAAGTATGAACACAGAACTGACTATGCATGATGCGTTCTGTGCATGGAAAAGCGATCCATATCATAGTTCTTTAAATTCGCTGTGATTTGCCGGTCATCTGCCTGGCCGATCAGGGAATCACGTGATTTCTTTGCCTTTGCCGGATCTTCATAACGGCTTGGTCCGCCTACACATCCGCCTTCACAGGCCATACCCTCGATGAAGTCCTCCGGAAGCCTGCCGACCTTCATAAGAAGCAGGGCTTTCTTACATTCCGCAGCGCCATTTGCTCTGCACACTTTTGCATCCACTTCCTGATTTGTCTCTTTCATGTACTGCAATACGGCATCCGTAACACCACCCGAGTTTGCATAGCGTTTTCCATATACACTGGATTCCTGATAGGTATTCGCCTTTGGTTCAAGCTTCACATCTTTGGCTCTCATGATTGCACGAATTTCACTGTAAGTCAGGACGTAATCTGCATTGTTTTCAATTTTCTGATCCATTACTTCTGATTTTTTTGCCACACAAGGCCCGATAAATACGGTAAAAGCATCCGGATGTTCTGCCTTGATCAGACGGGATACCGCGCACATCGGAGATACCGTTGTGGAAATACTGTCTGCAAGATCCGGATAATGCTTGCGAATCATGTTCACAAATCCAGGACAGCAGGAAGTGGTCTTTTTCTCACCGTCTGCATATGCTTCCAGCCATTCTTCTCCCTCGCTGCAGGTCGTCATGTCACCGCCGAGTCCTGCCTCGATCATATCGGTAAATCCAACCGCTTTCAGTGCTTCTTTCCAACTTTCCATCGTGATATCTGCTCCGAACTGTCCCTCAGTCGCCGGTGCAACAATTGCATATACCGGCCGTTTTGACTGAATCGCACGGATTACATCCACGATAAAGGTCCTGGAACCGATGGCACCAAACGGACATTTGTGGATACAGAGTCCGCAACGGATACATTTTTCCTCATCAACGACGGAAATCCCATACTCATTGTATGTAATTGCCCCAACCGGACAACTGAACTTGCATGGACGCTTCAGATGTGCAATTGCATTAAATGGACAGGCCTGCGCACATTTTCCGCACTCTTTGCATTTCGAAGCATCAATATGCGAACGACCCTCTCCGGCAGAAATGGCACCGAAATTACAGGCGTTAATACAGGCTTTTCCAACACAGTTCTGACAATTGTCCGTTACGACATAGCTGGATATCGGACAGTCTTCACAGGCGGAACTGATGACCTGAATCACATTGCCGTCGTCGTTATTTCCCGGTGCCTTTCCCTCTGCCAGACGAATTCTCTGACGGATAATCTCTCGTTCCTTATATACACAGCAGCGAAACTGCGGTGTTGGTCCTGGAATCAACTCCATCGGAATGTGATCCCTTGCTTCTTCCAAATCGCCGGCAAAGGTATGCTTTGCCACCTCATAAAGTACATCATGCTTAATTCGTATTACGTTCTCATCTGCGTACATGCGAATCCCCTTTCGTCTAAGTAATAACTTCATATCCGCGGATTAGTATACACTACGGACTTACTTTTGACCAGCGGGTTTGTGTGCAAAATCAAGTACAATGTTATTTATTTAACAATTTATAACCGGCTTCCTCAATTGCATTGTCAAATTCTTTTGTCTCGATCTCACGCTCTGATGTCACGACTGCATTGTTCTTTTCAAGGCTTACTTCCACTGCTGTTACGCCCGGTATTTCCTGAATTGCTTCCTCCACATGCTTTTTGCAGTGTTCACACATCATTCCTTCAATCTGTAATTCCTTTGTCATAGTCGTATTCTCCTTTTTTTCTTTTTTATTTTTATTTGCAAGCACCGGTTTGAAAAAACGCAGACGCAGTGCATTACTTACTACGCAGATACTGCTCAGGCTCATGGCTGCGGCACCAAACATCGGGCTTAACGTAATGCCAAATGCCGGATACAATGCACCGGCGGCCAGCGGAATCCCGATACTGTTATAAAAGAATGCCCAGAACAGATTCTCCTTGATATTGCGGATTACAGCTTTACTCAGCCGGATTGCATCTACCGCATCGAGCAGGTCATTGCGCATCAGTACTGCATCCGCACTTTCAATCGCCACATCCGTTCCGGCACCGATTGCAATTCCGACATCTGCCTTTGCGAGTGCCGGTGCGTCATTGATACCATCACCGATCATCGCCACCCGGTGCCCCGCCTTCTGCAGGGCCTCTATCTGCGCTGCCTTATCCTGCGGCAGAACTTCTGCGATTACCTTTGGTATCTGAAGACGCCTGCGGATTGCCTCCGCAGTCCGATAGTTGTCTCCGGTCAGCATGACCACATCAATTCCCATTTTTGTCAGCATTCCGATTGCCTGTCTGCTGGTCGCTTTTTCCACATCTGCCACTGCAATGATACCGATCAGCCGGTCATCCTGCGCAAAGAGCAGCGGTGTCTTACCTTCATCTGACAGTTCCTGCATCGAAGGATTCCACGCCTCCACTGCAATCCCGCACTCCTGCATAAAGATAAGATTTCCGGCAAAGTATTTGTGTATTCCTGCTTCTGCCTGTATTCCTTTTCCAAATACTGCCAGATATCCTTTCATCTCTGCCGGCTCGATCTGCTCACTGACCGCGTGATTTAGAATCGCTTCTGCAAGCGGATGCTCGCTTCCCTTTTCAATTCCAGCTGCAACCGAAATCAGCTCCTCTTTCGTGATTCCCACCGGGATCACATCCGTCACAACCGGTTTGCCCTCCGTAATCGTACCCGTCTTATCCATAACGACGGTATCGATGCTGTGTGCGGTCTCAAGAGCCTCTCCCGACTTAATGAGGATTCCGTTTTTTGCTCCCTCACCGGTTCCCGCCATAATCGCCACCGGAGTGGCAAGCCCAAGTGCACAAGGACAGGAAATGACCAGAATCGCGATTCCAATCGAGAGTGCGAATTCAAACGTCGCCCCAGTAACCAGCCAGATCAGAAATGCTGCCAGTGCAATTACCATCACGACAGGAACAAAGATACCTGCGATCTTATCTGCCATTTTTGCGATCGGAGCTTTGCTTGCGCTCGCTTCGTCCACCAGGCGGATGATCTGCCGGATGGTCGTATTCTCTCCGACTTTCTCTGTCTGAAAACGAAGATATCCGTTTTTGTTCATGGTTCCGGAAATCACTTTGTCTCCCGGCTGTTTCTCCACCGGAATACTTTCTCCGGTAATTACCGCCTCGTCCACACTGCCCGTGCCTTCGATTACAACTCCGTCTGCCGCAATGCTTTCGCCCGGTCTTACAATCACTGTCTCTCCGATTTCCAGCTCTTCCGCCAAAACGGAGACCTCTTTGCCATCCCGTAAAACGGTCGCCTGCTTCGGGGCAAGATTCAGCAGTTTTTCAACCGCTTCGCTTGTCTTTCCCTTCGATCTGCTTTCCAGATATTTTCCAAGCGTGATCAGCGTTACAATCATTCCTGCCGACTCAAAATACAGTTCACTGCCATAGCGGCTTACCCGTTCCAGGTCACCATGACCGAGTCCATAACCGATCTGAAAGATTGCAACGATCCCATAGAGAACGGCAGCCGACGAACCAACGGCAATCAACGTATCCATATTCGGACTTGCATGAAACAGATTGCGGAATCCGACTTTAAAGTAATTTTGATTCAGATATACGATTGGAATCACCAGCAAAAACTGGGCAAAAGAAAATGCAAGGGCATTTTCATCTCCGTAAAAAAGCTGTTTTACAAAGCCCGGTACCGGCATCCCAAGCATATGATGGAACATGCTTCCCATCGACAGGTACAACATCGGCAGAAGGAAAATGACCGACCAGATCAGACGGCGTTTCATGGCTTTCATTTCGGTCTGCGCACGGTTTCCTGCCGTATCTTTCCGATCCTCACCGGATTCTTCTGCAGATGCGCGGTCTCTTCCTCCGCTTTGGACTACTTCCGCTCCGTATCCGGCCTTTTCCACTGCCGAAATGATCCCATTTTGGCTCGTACGGCCCTCATCATATTCTACCTGCATGCTGTTCGTCAGAAGATTCACACTGACGTTTTCCACGCCTTCTATTTTTCCGACACATTTTTCCACACGGGAAGAACATGCCGAACAGGTCATGCCTGTTACACTATATTTTTCTTTTTTCAAGTTTCCTCCCTCACTTTCTCTATTTCATAAGCTTTTGCAATAACACGCACAGTTCGTCCACAACCTCATCGTTGCCGCCGCGGATATCTTCTACCACGCAGGACTTGATATGATTTGCAAGGAGTACCTTGTTAAAAGAATTCAGTGCGGAATTAATTGCGCTGACCTGTGTCAGAATGTCCACACAATAGCGTTCTTCTTCCACCATCTTTTTTATGCCGCGTACCTGACCCTCAATTCGATTCAGACGTGTCAGTAATTCTCCATACTCTTTTTCTTCTCTGTGCTTTGTCTTGGACTTACATGCCTCATGTTCCTGATTCTGAAGGAATTCCTGTTCTTTCATTTTTTCACCTTTCTCTGATTTCATTCGCATTTCCAAAAGCTTACTTTCGCATACCCCCATGGGGTATTTTTATTATAGGGCTGATTTTTTTTTTTGTCAAGCCGATGAAAAAAAGAAATTTTTTCTTCTATTAATAGTTATTACTTTTTTCAGAAGAAACGGGCAGCGCCCTGTCTAACACTTCGACAGGGCGCTGCCCGTTTTTATTCTGCCTGCGTATATGCAATGGTAATCTGATCTCCATCCTGCACCGGCTGCTGGTCAATTCCATAATTGCAGTATTCGCCGTTGATGGAAAAACTCCAGTAGGCACCGTCCTGCTCATAGTCTGCACGCAGACCATTTACGGTGTCTACCATGAGACCGTAATCGGATTCCTCCCCGGAATATTCCAGACCTTTCGCATCGTCCATTGCCTCCTTGAGATACTGTGCATCTGTTTTCACTTCATACTCCGTTTCCTTCTCTTTATCATTAAGCACCTGAATCGTAACTTCTTTCTGTCCCGCTGCTGTTTTTGGTCCGTACATCCAGTATAACAAACCTGCTGCAAGCAATACCAGTACAAGCACAGCAATTGCACGTGCTGCCGTTTTTCTGTTCTGTTTCATTTCTTTTGCTCCTTTGCTAATACTTTTTTCGTTTTCTGATATCCGTGAATTTTTCCTGCACACTGAAGAACGGACATTGCAACGAGCATTCCCATCGCAATTGCCACCGCAAGAACCAGCGTGTCCTTTCCCTCCGTCAAAAACGCCTTCCAATCGCTGTTTACCGCATAGCTCATCGTATGATACAGATACCCTCCCGGAATCAGCGGAATCGCACCGGAAACAAGGAAAATCGTAGCTGGTGTTTTCTGTATCCGTGCAAAAAGTTCCGCATAAAAGGTCAGTACAATCGACGACAGGAAAAATCGCACCGGATCGCCCGGAATCCAGATTCCGGACAGCAGGCAGGTCCCCCAGGCAAGTACACCTCCAAGCGATGCCGGTAAAAGCCGGTTCCCCCGAATATTAAACAAAAGCGCGAATCCGAAAGAACCGGTAAAGGCAGTCAGCAGCTGCAATAGCATTTCTGTCATAGTCCGCCTCCGATCCTCGCGGCAACTGCGAATCCAAATGCAATTGTCATAGCCAGAAGAATCGCTTCCGTAAAGCGGAGTGCGCCGGATATGGTATCCCCGCTGAACATATCCCGCATGGAATTCGTCAGCGTGACACCCGGAATCAGCAGCATGATATTACCGATACTGATCTTATCCATAGAATCGCCAAGTCCCGCATTTACAGATAGAATTGCCAGCAGTCCTCCCAGCAGGGAACAGAGCAGCGCTGACAGAAAAACATTCATGGCAAGCTTTTTCAATAAGCTGCTCAAACATTTCAACAGCATTCCAATCGCAGCGGACACAACCGCATCCATGGCACTCCCGCCAAAAAACAGGGAAAATGAACCCGATATCAGCGCAAATACCAGAAGCTGTACAGGCAGCGGATAAGTCTTGCCCGCTTCCTCCTGCTCCAGTTTCTGCCGTACTTCATCTACAGTCAGATGCTGTTTACAGATCTGCCGCGACAGATTATTCAGATAATCCAGACGATACAGATCATACTGTGTGCTTGTGATTCTTCTTGTCTGCGTAATCGATCCGAACTGCCCGCTGTAAATTGTGACTACAATACTGGATGTAATGGTAAATACATCCACCCGCTCCGCTCCAAAAGACAGGCAGATTCTCCTTAAAGTATCCTCTACCCGGCTGATTTCCGCACCGCTTTTTAACATCTGCTCTCCAATTCCGAGCGCAACATATAAATATTCTCCGGCTTCTTCACCGGAACCAGCCGTTCCTCTCCACATATGGTTCCTCCCGGTATCCTTTATCTTGCCAGAATTTCTACAATCTCACCGATATACATGGTATGCAGATTGCCGTCTGCATACCATTTTCCTTTGATATCAGTATCGATAAACTGATCCTCTGTTATACGTGTCGCCGACATTTTTCTGCAGATCATAACGAGACTGCCGTCATCCATATACGGTACCTGATCGTTGTAATAATCCACTTTCATCTTGGCATTGCTGATTTTGTCTTCATCCCTTCCGGAAACAGCCCCCATATACTTCAGCGCGCTCTTATGCGCCTGATCAAAAAACGTGAGGGAAAACTGATCCCCGCGATCGATAAATTCCTTGGTATAGCGTGTGTCACGAATAAAAATAAACACGACATTCTTTCCCCACATAACGCCGACACCGCCCCAGCTCGCAGTCATCGTATTCACCTTTTCTTTATCCCCAGCTGTAATCAGTGTCCAATCTTTTCCGATTTTGTTAAATGCGTTAAAATCCAATAATTCTACCGGATATGGCTGAAATGTATGCATCAAAATCTCCTCCCGACAGAAGCGAAACCTTCTGTATCATTTTTCTAATATATTATTATACAGTTATGTTCCTAAGTTGACAATCACGGATTCCTGAGAATCGTGTGTTGAAAATTTTTCTTTTTGCACACTTCTTTTACACCTGCATATAGTAATATGACTTTATGCTTAAAGGATATTGTGCCATGTCCAGTCTCAAAGCCCTGCAGGAAGCAGTGGATAAAGGTCAACTACAGATAAATGTGACAACAGCGCAGGGGGCAGAACCGATCCGGGATGCAAAAATCAGTCTCTCATACACCGGTGATCCAATGACTTCGCTTAAACAAATAACAACAAATGAATCCGGACAGACTGACGTTCTGGATCTGGATGCACCGTCCATTGATTACAGTATGGAACCGTCCGAAATACAGCCGTATGCGGAATATACCATTAATGTCAGTGCAGACGGATACCTTCCGATTGATATTTCCGGCATTGAAGTACTTCCTGAATCCACAGCGATACAGCCGGTGGATCTGACTAAGGCTGCTCCACCAGAGGAGCAGGAAAACAATATTGTAATCGGTGCACACACACTTTACGGCGTGTACCCTCCAAAAATTCCGGAAGATGAAATCAAACCCGTGTCGGAAACAGGCGAGATCGTACTCAGCAGAGTGGTGATTCCGGAATTCATCGTGGTGCACGACGGCGTACCGGAGGACAGCACTGCTGCAAATTATTATGTAAGGTATAAGGATTATATCAAAAATGTCGCCTCCAGCGAAATCTATGCAACATGGCCGGACGCAAGCCTGCGTGCAAACATACTTGCAATCATGTCTTTCACGCTCAACCGCGTCTATACGGAATGGTACCGGGGCAAAGGCTACAACTTTACCATCACTTCCTCCACTGCCTATGACCATAAGTTTATCTATGGACGAAACAATTTCACGAACATTTCACAGGTGGTTGACGAGATGTTTGGGAATTACCTGTCCAGACCGAATGTCAAGCAGCCAATTCTGACACAGTACTGTGACGGAAACAGAACAAAGTGTCCGAACTGGATGACCTTTTTGTAATAACATATGTAGTTTTCATAAGTATTTACAGGAATAGAATCAGTGCAAATTTTGCGCTGACTCTTTCATACAGAAACAATATTCACACAAGCTTTGTAAAAATATCGTTGATTTCTGTCATTCTTATACTGTCTGGATATTGTATAACCGCATATTTTATGGTACCATTATTTTAACCGTATAGGGCGGGGGCAATTCATACCTTTGGTATAAAAGTCAGCCATTGTTATAAATGGTTAGAATTGGATTAGTAAGAATATACACACTTGATTTGTGTGCATAGGCTTTTTTTATTTGTTTTTAATAAGGAGGTTTCCATAATGCTTGGTATCTTTGTAACATCCATAATTTCCTTTGTGAGCACAAATATTGATAATATTTTTGTCATAATGCTTCTTTATGCTCAGGTGAATGAAAAATTAAAAACCAAGCATATTGTCATTGGACAATATCTTGGACTTGCTGTATTGGTAGCAATTAGTATACTGGGAGCATTCGGTCTAACCTTTTTTCCGCAAAAATATATCGGTCTGCTCGGGTTGTTTCCGATTGCTTTAGGAATCACAGAATGGGTGAAATATAAGGAAAAAAATTATATATCTGATACTCAATGTGATGAAAGCAATATGAAAGCAGTCAAATCAGAAGCTGGGATTGCAGCAGATCATGCAGAAGAAACAAAGAACGAACAAATAGAGCACCTTTCCTCTCACCCTGCAAACGAGAATCGCAAATTACAACACGTTCGAAAAAAAGCAAAGTCCGTAATAGCAAACGCAATCAGTCCTGAGATATTGCGTGTTGTGATTGTTGCGGTTGCAAATGGAGCGGACAACATAGGCGTCTATATTCCGCTCTTCACTGGATACTCAACAATGCAGTTATTTCTTACTGTCATTGTATTCACTCTTATGATGGCGATATGGTGCTTATTAGGCAACACAATTACAAATTTTCCGAAAGTAACGACCGCAATTCAAACGTATAAGCATGTTGCTGTGCCGATTATTTTTATTGGTCTCGGTATTTTTATTTTCATAAAAACCGGTTTATTTGGATAAATCTAAGGACGAAGAATTCTTTCCTATTGTTGCTATTCTGCCTTTCAATTCAAAGCCAATTTTCTGATAACAGCGGTTGGATGAAGCATAGTCAGCATCTGCATATAACATAGGAATGTGTCCATTTTCTATAATGTCCCGGCAGATTTCATAAATCATCTGTGCCGCATAGCCTTTTCCTCTCTCTTCCGGAACTGTATAGCACTGTGATATCTTCACATAATTATCATCCTGATTTCTATCACAAAATGCAACTGCTTTTCCCTCTGAATCTCTCCAGATATAGAGCACCTGTTGTTTGAGCTGTTCACGGGCAGCCTGGTGACTTTCTGCCCGACTAAGTATTCTGTCTCCAATTGCAATAGACGCTTCTTCTATCATCTTTGCCGCCAGCTCCAATTGTGAAGAACGAAGCTGTTCTAAATTACCGTCTACAATTTTACCTGGTACTTGAGCTTCGTGACATTCATATGCTGCAATGTTTACGGTGATTTTCCAATCTCCCCAATCACTCTCCCGAAGTCGTCGGATTAAGTATGTGGCAATGTCGTACTTCGTATTAAAACGATACGCACTGACAGGTGCAAACTCTGCTAAAATTGAATGAAAAATTTGATCAAGTTCTATTTCCGTCACATCATCCGGAGCCCATATCCAGGTCGGATAAACCTTTGCGGTATGAGCTATTATGATACGTTTAGAATCAGTTATCATTTTCTTCACATTCCCACCAAGCACATTGTACATAACGGCATAGGCAAGTTTGTCTTTTTCTAATAATGCCCGTCCTTTTGTAAAACTGTTATCATTGTATACGTCCATAATCTTATCTCCCCCAAATTCCTATTTTTACTCTTTAACCAGGAACATTTTACCATAATAACACTGTTTTTCACATCACTTTTCCTGTATTGAGAACAAAAGTGTACTTCGCATACTCCCGCATTCTGCTATTTCTTGTGTGCAACTTTTGTTCCATGCGCGAAGCTGCGCATCTAAATTTTCTTCTATAGGAAAATCATAAGCTTCACACGTTAATGCAACAAGTTATTTCCTATAGAACAAAAAAGTAAGTGCCCAATGGGCGCTTACAAAAAATATCTGTCAACTTTGTCCTACGTATCTTCTTTTCTTTCGGAAATTATGATGATATTTACAACTAGTCGCATTTACCAGCACACATGCCGCCTCCACATCGCCATTTCAGCAAGTGGAGGCAGCATCAAATGGTGCATCGAGTAACTCTTTTAAGGAACTGCATGTACCTACTACCGGCACTCAAGATTGTTATTTCCCAGATTCATTAGACAAGCCCCCAAATGGATATGCTGAAAACAGTCTCCACGGCTTGACTAAAAAGCAGACTTTTACGGCTGTTTATAATACACAGTTCTGTAATTTTCCCACTCACCTGTATGACATCCGTAAAGGTCATCGGCGAAGTACTGTTTGGTGCTAAGATAATATCATGTGATGTTACTATTACCCCGTTTCGTTCAAGACATATTTGCGTTCTATTTTCATCCGCAATATTGGTTGCATACAGCAAATAGGTAACTACATATTTTCCCGGACGGTTAATTGTGAATACCCCATTGGCATGATTATAGACGATATATGGAGCTCCACTTGTTACCTCAGTATTAAACTTCATTGTTTTGCCTGATAAATACAATCGTTCCGTCTGCTCCACCGAATACCTTTGTGCATATTGCGCACCAGCCAGAATTACTGCCGGCCCTGTTGGTCCTGTGGGCCCTGTTGGGCCGGGATATCCCCTTTCACCCTGTGGGCCTTCCGGTCCCTGACATCCTCTTACCCCTTGGGGTCCCTGAGGCCCAATCGGACCAGCAGATCCCTCTGGACCGATTTCTCCTGGCGGTCCTTCCGGACCTCTTTCGCCCTGTGGTCCTTCCTGGCCTGCCGGTCCCCTGCATCCGACAGGTCCTTCATCTCCCCTTGGACCACGTGGACCAGGCGGCCCTATGGGGCCGACCGGTCCTGGATTCCCCTTCGGTCCCATGAGACCGGGACAGCCTTGTTCGCCTTGAGGACCTGATTCTCCCCGCATACCTTGCGGCCCTGGATAACCCTGTTCTCCTTTGGGACCTGTTGGGCCCTGACAACCTGTATCTCCTTTGGGACCTGTCGGACCCGGACAACCTGCATTTCCTTTGGGACCTGTCGGTCCCGGACAGCCTGTATCTCCTTTCGGACCTGTAGAGCCCGGACAACCCGCATTTCCTTTGGGACCTGTCGGTCCCGGACAGCCTGTATCTCCTTTCGGACCTGT
>JAEWCQ010000013.1 GCA_023390555.1 Bacillota bacterium
CATTGTAACATACCTTTGCACTTCTGACCGTTCCTTCGCCGGCATAATGGGTAAAGTAGCCTGCACGGTATTTCTCCTGGATCAGGAACGGATAAGATGCATCCTGCACATGTTTGGTTCCGATACCGACTTCCCATTTTAATTTTGCCGCATACGGACGAAGATCCACGATTGCTCCGCCCTGGTCCATGTTGACACAGGCTCTCAGATAGGGATCACAGTACCAGAACACCTGCTTGTCGGAGCCGTATAAAATATCTCTCCAGAGTGCACACTCCGGTTCCGTGTAAGATTTCTTCTGCCGATAGTAATCTGCGAACTCCGCCATGGTCATATCGGTGAGCTTGCCTTCTTTTTTCAGCTGGCCATAGTAAGCGCAGCCGTCTTCATAGGACTTCTTCAAAAGCTCGTACGGTGCCTCCCAGCGGCCCATCTTATTCATCCAGCCCGGTCCGACGAACATCATGTTATATGCATACCCGTTGTTGTATTTTTCCAGCGAACGATACTGGTCGATCAGGTTATATAAGTAAGGATATTCCCAGGTCTTACTGTCGTAGATCATTCCGCGCAGGACATTCTGCGGATGGGTTCCGAAGTTGGAGCCATTTCCGTCATAGCAGGCGATCAGATCGCGGGAAAGATGCGGGATTGCTACAATGCCACTGTCTTCCGCCTCATTTGCCGCCGGCGCATGGGTATTCTGCTTGGAAGGAATCCACGGTGCCCATGGGCCTCCGTCAAACAGGGTATACCAGGAATTGTTGCAGGTATGGTATGCTTTTGGTCCCTCTTCCCAGCAGGTCGCCACCGCACATTTGACCATCGGGTATGTTTCTTTGATATAGTTGGTCAGTTCCGCATCCATGTAATAGGAACCGGTGGATTCCGGATAGAACCCAAATTTCTCATGGAACTTTTCAAATACATCATTTACAATTTCTTTTTTGTCTTCCATGGAAAACATCCAGATACAAAAATCTTTTGTCTTATATTTTTCACGGAATTCTTCACATGGAAGTCCAAGAAGGGATAACGCAATCTCATCGCCGTAGGTTTCATGATGCTCCTTTGCAAGTGCAACCGCTTCATCATTGAAAAGACTTGCGTATGTCATCTGAATCGTCGCTTTCAAACCGTTTTTATGCGCAGCTTCCTGCTGAGTCTTAAAAATGTCCAGAGACTCTGTCAGCAGCGCCTTTCTGCCGATATCTTCTGTCTTCCCATGTCCGGTTACTTTCTCCGCGTATTCCGGTACCATTTCTGGTCTATGAATAAGATTCAGTACAAATTTATCCATTTTTATTTCTCCTTATGTTATGATTAGCCCTTTACTGAACCGCCTGTAATTCCTTCCACATAGAACTTCTGCATGATGACAAACAGAATCGAGATTGGAATGGATACCAATACACCGCCCGCGCAGAAACGTGAAAAGTACGTATTGATCAGCGTCTTTTCCAGCATGTTATAAAGTCCGATTGCCACGGTCCAATCCTTGGAAATACCGGAGTTCAATATGATTTTTGCAAATACGAAATCCATCCAAGGTACCAGGAATGAGCTGATTACGGTATACACGATAATCGGTCTTGATAACGGAAGAACCACCTTCCAGAAGATGGTCGCTTCGGAGGCACCTTCTAGTTTTGCCGCTTCCCGCAAAGATACCGGCACAGTATCAAAAAATCCTTTTGCAATCAGGTAACCAAGTCCTGAGCTTGCGGAATATACAAACACCATTCCCACATGGCTGTTTGTCAATCCAAGTGCTTTTAAAATAAAATAAACTGCAATCATCGATAAAAATCCCGGAAACAGCTGTAACAATACAGACATGTTCATAAGGAATTTTCTGCCTTTAAACCGCATACAGCTCATAGAGTAGCTGACCATCAGCACGAACGAACTGGAAATCAGGCAGGAAAAGACTGCGATTACAAACGTATTTAAGAACCACATCGGGAACTGCGCTACAGAATCCGCATCCCAGAGCAGCAGTTTATAATTGTCCAACGTCAATCCCTTTGGAAAGAAATGACTGATATTAACACCCGGATAATCGCTGAATGAAGTACATACCAGCCATATAATTGGAATCAGCCAGAAAACAGCAAGGATCGCCAGCACTAAATGTCTTAAAATTGGATTTAAAACTTTTTTCATCATTGGAAGCTCTCCTCCTTATCTCCTTTGATCGTTCTGTTAAATGCAATCAATGTGAAGATTGCACAGACGACGAATACCATAATACCGATTACCGCGGCCATTTTGTAATTGTATTTATCGGACGTCAGACGGTAGAGCCAGGTAACCAGAAGATCAATTTCCTTACCGCTGGAATTTGCCAGCTTCTGATTCTGCGTCGTATATACATCCTGCGTCAGCAGATAAATCACGTTAAAGTTATTGATATTTGCGACAAACTGTGTAATCAGCGCCGGTCCCGTGATAAACAGCACATACGGCATGGTAATGTGACGGAAGCACTGCAAATTGTTTGCTCCATCGATCTTTGCGCTTTCTGTCAGCTCTGCCGGAATATTCATCAGGACTCCGGTTGCAATCAGCATCTGGTACGGAACACCGACCCAGATATTGATCATGATGATCATGAATTTCGCCCATCCCGGACTTGACAGAAACGGAATATAATTGAGACTCTGTTTGACCAGTCCAATATCCTTCAGGAAATCCGTAATTCCAGAATTTGAGCAGATCGTATTGACAATACCCGTATCTGCGAAGAAATTACGAACCAGCAGCAATGTCACGAACTGCGGCACTGCAATCGCAATGATAAACATGGTTCTCCACATTTTCTGCATTTTTGTTTTTGGACTATTGATAAATTTTGCAAGCAGGATTCCACCAAAATATGTGGTAAAGGTTGCAAAGAATGCCCATACCAGCGTCCATGCAAGGATCGTTCCAAAGGTATAACCAAAGGTGCTGGTTGAAGTGTTAATAAAAATCGTCTTAAAGTTCTTAAACCCGACCCAGGAAAACAATGCACTTGGAGGCAGATGATTCTGATCGTAATTGGTAAATGCCACCGCGATCATAACAATCAACGGAATGATTGTGAAAACCACGATACCTGCAATCGGCAGAGTCAGAAGGGTAATATGAAACTTCTCATTTTTAAAATCATGGATATCGTCTTTTGCGGAATTGATATGCTCTCCATTTTCAGCCATTACCTGTAGTTTTCTGACATTGATTATGTTCTGCATATATATGACTATAAAAGCAATAATTACAATAATACTGATTACTCCATACAAAAGAATTTTAAAAGAATTATCGAAATCATTTACTTCATTTTTCATCGTTGCCGGATTATAGACCATGGCCTGTTGTACAGTACCCAACGTACCAAACTTACTTAAGGAAGGGACTGCGACCATTCCGGAAAATAACAGGAATACCAATTCAAAAATCGTCATCAGTATTCCTTTTGCTATCTGTTTTCTTCGAAAATATCCCGCTCCCATAATCAGCGCGGATAATTTTACAAATAAATCTCCTTTTGTAAAACCTGTTCCGAATCTCTGAAAGAAACCACTAATTTTTTTGAAAAAGCTTCTTTTTTCACTTGTTTTTTCGTTCATAATGAAAACTCCTTTTTGCAGAGTTGCTGTTTCATAAGTTCCCTGCACACCGGAGCGTGCAGGGAGTTATGCATATTATTAGGTTTTGTACGATCAATTATGAATTACTGTACAACGTCTGCCGTAACACCGTCAACTGTGTTATCTAATAATGTCTGAAGGTCCTGATTGTCAGAGTTACCATCAACCATGATTGCGCCGAATGTTGCAACTGGATCCCAGTAGTTTGCGCCAACACGCTGTAAGGTAGCGTAGTCAGACTGCTCGATCAGTGCGTTGATTGCTACCGATTCCTTTACTGCGTCAGAAGAAGCTGCTGCAATGTTGGAAGGTCCCATTCCTTTTTCTGTGAAGTGAAGTGTCTGGTTCTCTTCATTTGTGATCCATTTTGCAAGTTCCATTGCCCATCCAACATTCTTGGAATAAGCATTTACACCAAGCAGTTTATATCCAGCGAAAGAAGACATCTGAACCTGCTCTCCTGCTACTGTATAGGTAGGCAGTTTTGCTGCTGCGTAGTTATCGCCCCAAGCTGCTTTTGCTGCTTCTCCAGCCCATGTTCCCTCTACTGCTGCAATCACGGTTCCATCAGCCATTCCTGTCTGAATCTCAGAATCTGTCATGCTCTTGAATCCGCCGCTCTTAGCGATATCAAGCATAGCCTGTGCTACATCAACACCCTTGATATCTGTATCTGTAGCATTCCAGTTACAGGTATTTGTAACACCGTCATCATTTAAATTAACATCCAGACCTGCTCCGCCAAAGAAAGAGTATATGTACCATGCAGAAGACCAGTCCATAGCAATCTGTTTTCCGTTATCTGCTGCTACTTTTAACATCTGATCCAAAGACTGTACATCTTCGTCTGACAGATACTGTTTGTTATACATCATGAAATATCCGTTGTCTGCGGTATACGGATATGCATATAAAGTTCCGTCTAAGGTAGCTGCTTCTACAGATCCATCCGAGTTCTCAGATGTAATCGTATCTACATCCTGTACCGGCTGGAGTGCGCCTGCATTTACCAGCTCATTTAACTGATCATCTGCAAAAGCAAATACATCAGCTGCAGCTTCGATATCGGTCAATACGGTATCTTTTGCCGTAGATTCAGACTGAACACCAATTGTGATGTCAAATTTCTGATCCGGATTTGCTGCTTCAAAAGAATCAACCATTTCCTGAAGCATGGACTGGTCATCTTCTGCTCCCCAAAGTGTAAGGGCCACTGTTTCATCGGATGCAACCGGGCCTGACGCTGCCTCTGTCTCTGTTGCACTGTTGCCTGCTGCGTTGCTGTCTGCTGTATTATCAGACTTGTTTGAGCTTCCGCATCCTGCTACCATTGTGGCTGTCATAGCCACGCAAAGAACTGCGCTAAGTAATTTCTTCTTCATTTTCTAGATCCTCCCATTTTCTTAGTGTCTTTGTTGTTCTATAGAACCTCACCATTTTATCGGTGCGCAATCGGTTGTTCTATGTTTTGAGTATAGCAAGGTATCGTGTTGTTGTCAATGTGTAATATTCTATAGATACGAGCTCTTATTTTTGTAAATATTGCACAACACTTTTTTGTGCTTTTGGGTTGTTATCGCACTCTGTCGCGCCATTAACGCAACCGATAAACCAAATGTTTCAATCACTCCTGCTTTCCGGTACAAAGAGTGTGCAAAGCGCTCTCTTTCCGACACCTAAGCTTACGCAAAACGCTCTTTCGAAGGAATCAAAAAAGAACCGGTTCACACTCTTAGGCATGACAAATCCGGCTCTCCGCAAATATTTCCAGTTTTTCCCTATTTCTGCTCTACTTGGTTGACTCTTTTAATATCACCTCATAACCAAGCAGTGTAATATCAGCAGGCTCTTTCCCTTCAATCAGATCGATCAAGGTCCTGCAGGTAACCATGCCAAGCTCTTTTACGTCAAAAGAGAGGGAGGTGATCGAAGGTACGTTATTCTCCAAAATCATACTGTTGAAAAAGGATGCCACTCTGATACTGTCCGGGACGCCAATATCTTCTTTTTTCAGTTTGTTCAGTACGGTACTGCAAATGCTGTCATCCATACATGCAATGCAGTCCACATTCTTTTTCAAAACTTCTTCCACCACATTTTCGATCATTACCGCATTTTCCTGATTCATGTACACCAGATCCCGCTGAAATGGAATCTTCAATTCCTCAAATGCCTCCGAAAAACCTTTCAAACGGTTCTGGGAAACCACATAATTCTCATTTCCACCAATCAGTGCAATACGCTTCAGCTGTTTCATCAGTAAAATAGAAGTGAGCTCTTTACAGGCCTCTTGGTGATTCTGATCAATCTGAATCACATGTTCATAATTGGTACTGCCCACTACCACAAACGGAATTTCCTTACCCGTCAACAGCTGTACTGCCTTATCCTCTACCAGCGTACGCATCAGAATCACTCCATCCACCTTATGATTGGAGACGATGCGGTCCAGATGTGTCATATCCACATTGTTGCAGATGGTGAGCAGGATATCATAGCCGAGGGATGCCGCAATCTCATGCAGACCCGCCACACAATTCTGAAAAAAAGGCAAATCCACCAGACAGTAGTCGTCCGGCATCACAACACCAATATTATAGGTCTTTGATTTTGCAAGCCCCTGCGCAATGACGTTTGGTTTGTAATCATGCTCGGTAATATAGTGCATGACTCTCTCCTTCGTCGCATTACCAATCCTTCCTTTCCCGGAAATCGCTCTTGATACAGTTGTTTTGGAAACCCCCAATGCTTCCGCAATATCTGCAATTGTAATATTTTTGTTATCCATTTCTTTCCCCCTGCGCAATCGCGCTTACTTCTATTTTCTTAGTTCTGATACACCGATTCTGGAAGCCCGTCCAACGACTACAAACATTCCTGTATTTACACATTTTTTTACACATGTTATAATGTATGCGCAATCGGTTGCCCTTTTCTTATAATTTATCAACTTTTGTTGCCCACGTCAACACTTTTTGTAGAAAGGACGCCAAAAATATGAAAGTAAATCACATTCTCTTCGGAGCCGCCTATTATGATGAATATATGCCATATGACCGCATCGAGCAGGATATGGCCATGATGCAGCGGGCGGGCATGAACGTCATCCGCATTGCGGAATCCACCTGGAGTACACTGGAACCGCAGGAAGGGACCTATCATTTCCAGCATCTTGACCGTATGCTCTCCGCAGCAGCACACCACGGAATCGAGGTTATCATCGGTACTCCTACCTATGCCATTCCAACCTGGCTTGCAAAAAAAAGCCCGGATATTCTGGCATTTACGAAAAATGGACAGGAAATCTATGGTCATCGTCAAAATATGGACATCACGAATCCCATCTACTTAAAATATGCGGAAAATATTATTCGCACACTTTTAAAGCATGTACAGGACTACCCGAATGTCATCGGTTATCAAATTGACAATGAAACCAAGCACTACAATACCGCAGGTGCACATGCACAGGAACTTTTTGTCACGTATCTGAAAGAACTCTATCCGGACATCAATGATTTCAACCATGAATTTGGTCTGGATTACTGGTCAAACCGTGTCAACGACTGGTCTGATTTTCCGGATATCCGCGGAACGATCAACGGCAGTCTTGCCGGAGAATATGAAAAATTCAAGCGCCGGCTGGTCACCGACTTCTTCCGTTGGCAGGCAGACATCATCTGTGAATACAAGCGGCCGGATCAGTTCATCACGCATAATTTTGATTTCGACTGGTACGGTACTTCTTACGGACTGCAGCCGGATGCAAACCAGTATGATGCCGTTCAGTGCATGACTGTTGCAGGAGCCGATATCTATCATCCGTCACAGGATGAACTGACCGGCGCCGAGATCACCGTCTGCGGAAATATGATCCGCGGTCTGAAACGTGACAATTATCTGATTCTGGAGACACAGGCACAGGGCAATCTGACCTGGCTTCCATACCCTGGTCAGCTGCGTCTTTGCGCATACAGTCATCTGGCTAACGGTTCGAACAGTGTCATGTACTGGCACTGGCATTCCATCCACAATGCTATTGAAAGCTACTGGAAAGGCGTTCTTTCCCACGATTTATCAGAAAATGCTACTTATCGGGAAGCCGCAGCAGCGGGACAGGAATTTATCCACTACGGTGCACATTTAAAGAACCTCAGAAAGAACAATTCCGTTGCAATCCTGCTGAATCACGAATCCCTGACCGGCCTGAAGGAATTTCCAACCGGTTCCCTTGCGGAAAGCAGTTATAACGCAGTTGTACGCTGGCTTGCAGATTCCCTCTACCGAGCCAATGTCGAATATGACATTGTATATACGCAGGATATGCATCTGGCAGATTACGCGCTTGTACTGGTACCTTCGCTGTATTCCGCTTCCGAACAGATTTTAAAAGAGCTGGATTCTTATGTGGCAAACGGAGGTCATCTCGTTGTCACCTTCCGAAGCGGATTCTCGGATGAACACCTGAAAATCTATCCGGATACGCAGCCCCATATTCTGCACGAATGCCTGGGCGTATCTTATAACCAGTTTACCGTTCCAAAAAAGGTAACACTTGACTGCAGTTTTGACCCGTCCGTCACAGACATCACCCTGCACGACTGGATGGAACTGCTGACTCCGGATACTGCAAAAACACTGGCACAGTATCGCTCCCCCGCTTGGAAATCGTATGCGGCCATTACTGAAAACCACTATGGCAGCGGTGTTTCCTATTATCTCGGATGTTTCTTTGATGAAGACACGCTGGATGCCCTGACTGCCTATATTACAAAGCAGGCCGGTATTCCGCTTTCCGATATCCGTTTCCCTGTCATTCTCAAACAGGGCAGAAACGATTTTGACAAAAAAGTCTATTACTATTTCAATTATTCACAGGAAATTCAGTCTGTGATTTATGAAAAGGAGGACGGTCTGCTTCTGTTGGAGCAAAAGGCCATCGTACCTGGCAGCAAGCTGGAAATTCAGCCATGGGACGTAAAAATCATTGAAACAGAAGAATCATTCTAAACACAGGCAAAGACAGCGCATCCCGGATCATCAAACATGTTCCGGGACGCGCTGTCTCCTCTTTCTGAAAGAATCTGCCTAAGACTCCGTCAAATTATTCAGTGTATTTTCCGCATCTACGAGTACGGAATAATTTGTGACATATGCCTTTTCCATATCGGTCAATGCGTCATATGCCTTTCTCGCCTCTTCTACGGTTCCTTTGCTGTCCGCTGTAATTTCTCCGAGACTGTTGATCTTATCAACAACAAACTGTGCTGCCTGCTGTGCCTGTGTTGCTGCTGCCTGATTTGCCGCATCTGTCTGCAGCTGCGCAATTGCCGCCTCTGCCGCGGTGAGGATGTCCAAATTCTTCACATACGTCTTTGCCAGATCGGAAAGTGCATTGTAAGATGCTCTGGCTGACTGAATTGCAGTCTGGCTGTCCAGCGTCACCGTTCCGATCGCACTGATTGCACTATCGGTTGCTGCAGCCGCATCCTGCGCAATTCCAGATTCACTTTCCGTTCCGGGCAATTCATATACCAGAACGGGATAACCTGCCTCAATATTCTCATAAATCGTCTTTGCAACACTGAGCGGCAGATTCACACATCCGTGAGAACCGCTTCGTTTATAGATACTTCCGCCAAACGTGCTCCGCCAGGTTGCATCATGCATTCCGACATCGTTGCAGTATGGCATCCAGTAAGATACTTTCGATTCATAGTCTTCTCCCCGCAATGTTGCATCTTTCTGCTTATAGGTCACGCTGTATGCGCCAACCGGAGTCCCGTTGTCTTTTGCAATATTTCCGGAAACCAGATCCGAATCCACGACAAGTGAACCGTTTTTATAAAAATACAGGTGCTGTGCCGTAAGATTGATCTCCACATACGTATCTCCGTAGTCATGTTCTCCATGGCTGTTCGCAGTCTGTGCATAGACAAGCTCACGCTCCACGTTATCTCCTGCTTTCAGATCTTCCAGAATCATATCGGCTTCTCCGGCCTTGTCGATCTTCCATCCATAATCTCCGCCGACAATCGTTACCGTCTGACCATAAGAAGTGGCAAGCGTTCTGTTGCGGTATACTGTATTGTATTTCTGCGCCAGTCCTTTTACATATTCACTGATCGCATCTTCGTCAATGGCTACTTCATATGCATCATTGACACTCAGCCACGTGTGAATGGTATCACCGTCTAATTTTTCCTTATCATCCCCTACATCGTATGTAATGGTGACGCCGGCATACTGATTCATTTTATCGACTGCTTCCACCAGTCCCTCTGTTTTAGAAGTAATCTCCGGATTCTGATAACAATCCTCATCCGCAAGACTGACCGAATCTTTCAGCTTGGATACCGAATCCGTAATCGCCTGCTTCAATGCATCCTGCTTTACCGCTGTCCCATATACCTCGTCTACCACCTGATAACCGTCATCGGCAGTATAATCCGAAATAGAGGCATCCCTCGACTCTGTCCACTTACTTTCATCCATACAATCCAGACCTGCAATGACCTTATCCAAACTGTCTTCATCATAAGTGACCATGGTTTCTGCCGATAATTCCTGCCCGGTAATCAGATAATACGGCCATGCAAATCCATTCTGCTTTTTGAGCATCTTTTTTATTTCATCATCGAACTCCGGTTCAATCCCAATCTCTTCACCGGTAATCTTCTCGGTTTGATCCGACCGCTCTTTTAAAATCAGTTCATAATTGTTCAGCTCTTTTGCAATCTTTTTTTCAGCACCCGCGGCAGAACTGCCTGATACGCCCACATGATTGAGCGTAGTCCGGAAACAGAAGTGTCCCTGGAAATAAATTGCACAGATCAGATAAACAAGCAACAACAGTACGACGATTGCAAGCGCGATCAGGATTAAAATCCGTTTTCTGCTCATTTTCCCTTTTGTACTTAGTTCTGATTTTATTTTAGAAAATAATTTCATTCTGCTGTCCTTCCCTTTCCTGTTCATCTTTATTATAAAGACCGCTATTTCTTTGTCAACCGATTCGATGAATTGTAATACTAATGTAAGATTTGCCGTAATTTTTTTGCACAAACTAATTCGGTAAATATATGTTATTTATTAATTTTTTCATAAATTTCATGAAAGTTTGTTCAACCCCATTGTTTCTGGAAATCCCTTGTGCTATAATCCCACAAGAAACATACTAATTCATTATAAGGCAGGCGATTTTTTTGTTCGAAACAGCAAAAAAAGCGGCAAAGGAATTCTATCAAAAATATAAGCACGCTTGGGTCCTATTATACGTTTTTATTTACTTTCCATGGTTTGCTTATCTGGAAAAACACGTGACGAACCACTTCAATGTCATTCATATGGCGATTGATGACTACATCCCCTTTGTGGAATTTTTCATCTTGCCTTATTTATTATGGTTTGGTTATGTGGCTTATGCCGTTTTCTATTTCTTTTTTAAAAGTAAAACTGATTATTATAAACTATGTATCTTTTTATTTACAGGAATGACCATTTTTCTTATCATTTCGACGCTCTATCCGAATGGTCATTATTTGCGTCCGCATACGTTTGAGCGGGATAATTTCTGTGTGCAGCTGGTACAGTGGCTCTATGCGACAGATACGCCTACGAATCTGTTTCCAAGTATCCATGTTTATAATTCACTCGGTGTTCATTTTGCAATTTGCAACAGTGAATCTTTCCGCGGGAACAAAAAAGCTCGGTTTGGCTCATTTCTTCTGATGTCCAGTATCATCCTTGCAACGATGTTTCTGAAACAGCATTCGGTCTTTGATGTGATCACGGCTTTTGTCATGGCAGCTGTTATGTACTCTTTCGTCTATGGAAGGAACTTCCAGTTCAGCAGGCAGAAAGCATACGAAAATCAACTTCATCAGATTTAATATTTCCTGACAGAAAAGGCGGAACGCAACAGCGCTCCGCCTCTTTTATTTCTCCTTTTAATTTCTTCTTTCTATTTAATCCTGTGAGATTCCATTCAGTTCATCCATCCAGATACGTACGGCTGCGTCACTCGGCATGCGAAGGTCTCCGCGCGGAGAAACTGCAACAGATCCTACTTTTGGTCCATCCGGAAGGCAGGAACGCTTAAACTGCTGCGAGAAGAATCTGCTATAAAAAATCTTCAGCCATTTCAGGATCGTATCCTCTGTATATGTTCCGTCAAATGCAAGCTTTGCCAGACGGTAGATTTTAACCGGAGAAAATCCGAACCGCATCACATAGTACAGGTAAAAATCATGCAGCTCATATGGACCCACAATGTCTTCGGTCTTCTGTGCGATCTTACCGTTTTCCGGCGGAAGAAGCTCCGGACTTACCGGTGTATCCAGCACATCCGCAAGCACTCCGGTCAAAACTTCATCGCCGCAGGTATCTGCATAATAGCCCACAAGATGACGTACCAGTGTCTTTGGGACGGAGGCATTGACGCCATACATGGACATATGGTCGCCGTTGTAGGTCGCCCATCCCAGCGCAAGTTCCGACATATCTCCGGTCCCGATTACCATGCCGCCAGTTTTATTGGCAATATCCATCAGAATCTGGGTACGCTCCCTTGCCTGTCCGTTTTCGTATGTGACATCATGCACCGACTCATCCTGCCCGATATCCCGGAAATGAACACGAACCGCCTCTTTGATATCAATCTCCCTCAGCGTTGCTCCTAGATTTTGAATCAGACTCAGCGCATTCTCATACGTACGGTCCGTCGTCCCGAATCCCGGCATCGTAACCGCCGTAATATTTTTCCGGTCGATGGAAAGAAGATCAAACGCCCGTACGGTCACCAGCAGCGCAAGTGTCGAATCGAGCCCGCCGGATATACCAAGAACCGCATTTTTACAACCGGTGTGTTCCAGACGTTTTTTTAAGCCCATCGATTGGATGGCAAGTATTTCTTCACATCTCTTATCACGGTCTCGTTTACTTCCAGGTACAAATGGTGCCGGATCGATATAGCGGGTCAATTCCGTTTCCTCAAGATGAATGGAAAACTCCACATTCCTGTATTTTGCTTCTGTATCGCTGGAAAAGGTGTTCATTTTCCGACGCTCAGACACGAGACGCATCACATCGATTTCCGTATAGGCCGTCTCATTGGTGAAACGCCTGGATTCTGCAAGTATCGTCCCGTTCTCTGCGATAATATTATGGCCGGAATATACCACATCCTGTGTGGATTCTCCATCTCCGGCACTGCAGTAAATATAGCCGCAGATCAGTTTTGCAGACTGCCCGGTCACCAGATTTTCGCGGTACAGATCTTTTCCGGTCGTCTCATCACTCGCGGAAAGATTCACGATCAGGTTTGCCCCAGCCAGTGCATGTGCGATACTTGGCGGATTCGGCACCCAGATATCTTCACATACTTCGGCGGCCATCCGAAGTTCCGGCATTTCTTCACACTGAAACAGCAGGTTTGATCCCATCGGAACTTCATATCCGCATCCCAGATCTGCTGAGACCGGCTGCTCCATTCCCCGTTCAAAATATCTTGCCTCGTAAAACTCCTTATAATTCGGAATATGCATCTTTGGCACAATCCCAAGAATCCTGCCGTGGCTGACCGCTGCCGCCGCATTGTAGAGTTTGCCCTGCCAGGTAAGCGGGAGCCCCACCCAGAGAAGTGCATCCAGATTCTTTGTCGTGTCTGCAATCCAAAGCAGCTGTTCTTTTGCTTCTTTTAATAAGGTCTCCTGAAAAAACAGGTCTCCGCAGCTGTATCCCGTAATGCATAGTTCCGGAAATACAAGTATCTTCGCTCCGGCCGCAACCCCTTCTTGCGCCTTATCACATATTCTCTGCGCATTTTCCTTTGGATCGGCAACCACGGTTTTCGGTGTGACAGCCGCCACCTTAACAAATCCCTCTCTCACTTTCTTATCTCCTTTAACTCATCCACGCCGAATCGATATTCCGTATTACAGAAATGACATTTCACCTCAATCGGCTCATTATCCGCAATCATTTCATCCATATCTTTTTTTCCAATGGTTGCAAGCGCTCTTGCAACACGTTCTTTGGAGCAGTCACAGCGAAAACCCGTTTCCATGACATCCGTAATTACAAGCTGCAGATCGCCCAGTATCTCTTCCAGAATATCCTCCGGTGTCATGCCCTCTTCCAGCATTTCCGTTACGGATTTGATTTCTGAAATCTTTTTCTCAAGCCTTTCGATCACCTCTTCATCCGTAAACGGCATCAACTGGATGATAAAACCACCTGACTGTTTTACCGTATTTTCCTTATTCATCAGAACACCCAGTCCCACTGCCGAAGGGACCTGCTCACTGGTTGCAAAATAATACGTCAGGTCTTCCGCGATTTCCCCGGTCTGCAATACCGTCTGTCCGACATAAGGTTCTTTCAGTCCCATATCCTTGATCACGTGGAGAATGCCATTTCCAACAGCTCCGCCTACATCCAGCTTTCCCTGCGCATTCGCAGGAAGAATGACCTGGCTCTCTTCCGGATATCCCTTCACGTAACCCTGTGCATTGGCCGTTACCGTCATGCCTTTTAACGGACCGCCTCCCTTGATCTGAAGCGTCAGTAAATCCTTTTCGCCCTTCATCATAGTTCCCATCATGGCTCCCGCACTCAGAAGTCTTCCAAGTCCCGCCGTCACTACCGGACTTGTATTGTGCGCCTGTCTTGCTGTCTCCACCATTGTCTTGGACGTGATTGCAAATGCACGTATCTGACTGTCTGCCGCTGTTGCTCTTACAATATAATCGGACATGTTCTCTCTCCTGTCTTGTTTGTTTTATCGTTATGGCTGTGTTTTTGTGCCGTCTTTCTCTCCTTGCTGCTTTCCGCTCTCCCGCGCAATCACGTAAATCTTTTCGCTGTCCTCACGGGGTGCCCCTCCGTCCTCTACGTCATAGGCACCGGCGAATTCCATTCCCGCTTCATCCAGCAGCCGTTTCACCGTTGCAAGGTCGTACGCCTTCTGAAAGTGCGTTTCTTCGTATTTCCGGTACAGTTCTCCCTCTTCCCGGATAAAAAGTGTCAGATCATATTCGTTGACCCGATCGTTCCCGTCATAGAAGTTGTCCCAGATAAAGCTGCCCTCCTCGCGGTTCTCACATATGGTATGATCGGCTAAAAGAGTTTCATATTTATATAATGTGTTTAAATCGAAGAGAAATATCCCTCCCGGATCCAGATAATTATTGACCAGTGCAAATACTTTGCACAGATCCTCTTCTTCCAGAATATAGTTCATGCAGTCACAGACACTGACAACCGCACGCACGGTTCCATACAGTTCAAAATCCCGCATATCCTGAAGCAGATACAGAATATCATCCGGACTTTCCTGCGCCTCTCTGGCAATCATCAGCATCTCCTCTGACACATCGACACCAATCATCTCATATCCGGCCTTTGCCAGAAGCCTCGTCATTCTGCCTGTCCCACAGCCGAGTTCAAGTACAAGACCGTCCTCTATCTTTTCTTTCTTTAATTCGCGTTTTATATAGTCGCACCATGCCTCATACGGCACATTATCCATAAACATGTCATATACTTGTGCAAACCCCGTATATGCTTCCACATCCCACCTCCGGATTGTCTGTTTTCTCCTGTCAGCTTCTATGATATACTAACAACTTTTGTTCGGAAAAGCAAGCTTGATTATTTCACTCCAAACCCTTATACTGAAAGCTATCAAAACCCTTTGGAGGATTTATGACAGAGAATTTTGAACACTATATTACCCGCAACATAAAAAATGTTTACCGGCGGAAATTGTTTTCTCCGATTCTATATCTGCTGCTGTTACTGGTACTCTGGATTTATTTTCCCGTGAATTCCATCCTGTTTCCGACTGTGGTTGCCAGCACGGATCATCTGGAGAATCTCTACACAGCGAACACCCGCTATGTGAAAACAACTCTGACCGATTTAAAATTTACGGGCTACACCCAGACCATTCTTGGATACACTTCCGGTTACTATTATTATACAATCACCGATGGAAAATGCATTATTGTACTGCTTTCCCCACGTACCAGCGAAGAAGGACTGCCTACGATAGACAGCACTACCATACATGGTAAGATTTTAAAAAGTGATACCGGTTTTCAATCTCTTTTAGGACGCTTATCCGAGGATTTGTCCTGGACATCCTCCGGTATTTCCGGAACGGTCAATGCCTACTATATCAGCGAACCTGGCTTCCGCTGGATTCCAAGTATTCTGCTGGTCTTGTTTTTTGCGCTCACTGGGCTGTATGCCCTGCTGTCCCTTCTCATATACATTATCTATGAGATCTTCCCGGTACTGTCTCCGCCCTGCCAGCAGCTTGCATTGTTTGGCAGACCCGCAGAGCTTCTGGCACAGGCGGAAGAAGAGCTTGCAACACTGCCGCAGCTTGCTACGGAGGATATGTTTATTACGGAACACTACTTTATTGCAATTGCCGCTTCTGGGATCGCAATTGTTCCGATTCAGGAAATCGTATGGATTTACAAACACTCCACACTCCATAAACTTTTCTGGTATCATTTCAGTATCTCCTATACGCTGCATATCACGGCAAACCGGCATCTGTATATCCAGTGCCCAAAGAATTTAAAATCCGATATCGACGGTATTATGGATTATCTTGCCGAGGCCAATCACAATATTCTGATGGGATTCAGTGAGGAGAACCGCCTGAAGGTCCAGGAAATCCAGGGAAAACCGCTGCAGTTCGAAAAACTGATCTCTCTTTTGAAAAAACGAATTTAGGAATGGTATCCCAACTTCATCCAAAGCACGATGGACTGCAAAAAGCTCATGCAGCAGAGATACACAGGGAATGTTTGTCACCCTGCATCTTTGCCACATGAGCTTTTTTGTGTCTCTTTTTATGCTTCTGCCAGAATCTTATCCAATACGGTTACGGCAATATCAATTTCTTTTTCGATAACCGTAAGCGGTGAAATAAAACGAATGACATTGTGATCACTGCCGCAATTCAATAAAAGTACATCCTGCTCCAGCGCTTTTTCCTTCAAATACGCAGTGTATTCTGCATCCGGATTGCCCGTATCATCCACGATTTCCATAGCCACCATCAACCCGACGCCTCTGACACTTCCAATGCGCGCGGGGTACTTTTTCTGAAGATTTTGCAGCTGGCTAATAAAGTAAGCCCCCTGCTTTTTGCAGTTCTCAAGAATGCCTTCCTCTTCTATGACCTCAAGTGTTTTGAGTGCAGCCGCACAGGCGAGCGGATTTCCTCCAAAGGTTCCTCCGTGGGCTCCTGCCGGCCACTGATCCATGATTTCTCTCCTGGCAATTACCGCGGAGAGTGGAATCCCTCCGCTTAATGCCTTTGCCGACGTAAGGATATCCGGCTCCACGCCAAAGGTCTGGTATGCAAACAATTCCCCGGTTCGGCCGATGCCGGTCTGCACTTCATCAAAAATCAACAGGATACCATGTGCGTCACAGATGCGGCGCAGCCCCCTTAAGAACTCCTTCGGGGGCACGATATAGCCGCCTTCTCCCTGAACAGGTTCTACGAGAATGGCTGCCACGCACTCGGGATCGATCAGTTTTTCAAAAATACCGTCAAACTGGCTGACGCATTCCATCTTACAGCTGCCTTCTTTTTGTCCAAACGGACAGCGATAGCAATTGGCGTAGTCCGCCCAGTATACACCTGGCATCAGCGGCTCGTAATACTTGCGATATGCAGAATTGGAGCCTGTCACAGAAACGCATGCCATCGTTCTTCCATGAAAGGAGTTGCGAAAGGATATGATCCCAGGTCTTCTGGTCACATATTTTGCAAGCTTGATGGCACCTTCATTTGCTTCCGCACCGGAATTGCTGAAATACACCTTTGTATCTCCTCCGGTCAGAGCAACCAGCTTCTCTGCCAGTTTCACATAGGATTCATAATATACGACATTGTGTCCTACATGAATCATGGTATCTAACTGCTGCCTGATACTTTCTGCAATTTTCGGATGCTTATTCCCAAGGTTATTTACTGCCACACCGCTTGCAAAATCCAATATTTTTCTGCCGTCCTCCGTGTAAAGATAACAACCCTCCGAGTCTACCACGCCAAGGGTAGTTGCACGGTTTGCAACTGCCGGCATCACTGCATTACAGCGTTCATACATTGATTTCATGATTTCAGTCCTCCATTTTTCGTCCGTAATAAACGGCATCTACCATTTTTTCCATACTTTCCGTTGCCATATCCACCGGATTGACCTTCGTAGCGCCAAGCATTGCATGCGCGATTAAAAGTTCTCTTTTTTCCAGAAAGTCCGTCTCCGTCATACCGGCCTCCGAAAAAGAGTCCGGTATACCAAGTGTCTTTCGAAGCTCCCAGATTCTTGCCACAATATCTGTGCAGCGGCAATGATAGGATAATTCCTCCAGTTTTTCTTTCACGACAGGATCTCTGCGGTTGTATTCCAGCGCGTAAGGCAGAATGACCGCATTGGTCAGACCATGTGCCATGTTATAAACAGCACCAAAGGAATGGGCAATCCCATGTACCATGCCCAATCCAACATTGGCAAAGCCGATGCCCGCCATGGCCTGATAATGATGTATTTTTTCACGGGCCGCAAGTGAAGGCTTCAGGCAGGATTCCTCCAGATTGTTCAGAATTCCTACAATTGCTCCCTTACAGATCACTTCGTCAAAATCGTCCAGATTGTGATTGGTATAAGCTTCCATCGCATGCGTCAGTGCGTCCATACCTGTCTCGGCTGCCACAACTGCCGGCATGGTCATCGCAAGTTCGGCATCCAGTATGGCAATATCCGGTCTCAGACAATCTGTCATGATCGGCATCTTAAGCTCCCGTTTTGGATCGGTAATAACAGTTCCTCTCGTGACCTCCGAGCCGGTACCGGACGTGGATGCCACACAGATCAGGCCGGTAGATCGATTCGCCGGAATCAATCCTGCAAGATTTTTCTCCAGCACATTTTCAAAATTCAGCATCGGAAAATCATAAAACAAAAGCATAGCCTTTGCCGCATCCATCGCAGATCCTCCGCCGATTGCAATTACTACATCCGGTTTCTCCTCCCGCATGACCGAAAGACCGGCCTCCACTTCTTCCATTGTTGGATTTTTACAGATACCGGAGTACACAACGGACTTACATCCGGCTTCCATTAAATAATCCCGTGCTCTTGCAATCACACCGGAAGCCAGCATGGAATGCCCGCCGGTAACGATAAATGCTTTTTGAAAGCATACCGTTTTCAAATATTCCAATGAACCGGCACCGATTACGATGCCTTCACGGCTTAATACGATTTTTTTCATTGTTTTCTCCATTCCTTTTTTATAATCCCGCAAACAAAAAGACCGCCGGTATTGTGACGACAGACAATACCGTGGTCAGGGCCACCCCTTTTGACGCCGTTTGGACATCTCCGTCATACTGCTGCGCGAGCATCACATTCATACTTCCTGCCGGCGCCGCCAGCATGATCAGACAGATACCAAGCATCGTATCCGCTCTTAACAGCAGGCGAATCAGGCAGATACCAAGCATCGGAATGATCAGCAGACGCAGCATGGAAAACAGCAGGAGCTTCTTATCTTCCAGTATGCTTTTAGCAGAAAGCCCGGCAAGTGAAGCACCGATTACCATCATACTAAGCGGTGCAGTCAGATTACTGAGCATCTGTATTGTATTTGTCAGATATTCCGGGAGCGGCAGTTGAAACACATAAATCAATACTGCCATAACGCAGGAAATCACTCCGATGTTGCAGATTTCTTTTCCTTTGCCGCTCATGCCAGAGGTCTTCCGTCTTTTTCCCGAAACCAAATGAGCGCCGTAAGTATAAATCAGTACATTATATGGAATCAGAAACATAGAACCATAGAGCAGCGCTTTGCTTCCGTACATGGCAGATATCAACGGAATTCCCATAAATCCCACATTGGCAAATATCGTAAGCATACGATAAGATGCCTCTTTTTCCGGCTCGATGCGAAGTACCCGCACCAGGATTCCGGCAAGTACCATCAATACCAGGTACATGCCAAGCGCAATCAGCATCATCTGCAGCAGATCCTCAACCCGAATATTGCCGCTGTCAAAGCTTCCGGAAACAATCAGGGCCGGATTCGAAACATTGACCACGATCCAGGAAATTCTCTTACAGGTTCCGCTATCCAAAATATCTTTTCGCATCAGAACATAACCGATGAGCATAATTAAAAAGAAAACAATCATCTGCCTTAGAATGATCATACATCTTCCGGCCTTCGTAAAAGCCCCTCCACGCTGTCATACTCCTTACCTAAAGCATAGGCAAGATTGTGTCCGCTGATCGTGTGCAGACGTTCGATCGAATTGGATGAATAGAAAGCACTGTGCGGGGTCAGTATCACATCGGCACGTCCGACAAACGAGCAATGTTTCAGATCGGGCTGCTCCGATTCCAAAACATCCAGACCTGCGGCATAAATCTGACCGGAATCCAATGCCTGCAGCAATGCTTCTTCATCCACACAGCCTCCTCTTCCGACATTGATAAAAATCGGCTGCTTTTTCATTGCTGCAAAGGCATCCCTGTCAAAATAATGTCTGTTATCACCGGTCAGTGACATGTGGTTGATCAGAATATCCGCCGTATCAAGTGCTTCCTCTTTCTCCAGTTTTTTCACGCCAAGTTCTGCCATTGCCTCTTTGGAGACAAACGGATCAACGGCCGCAACCTCCATCTGAAGTCCGCCGGCAAGCGCAGCCGTCGTTTTTCCGATACGCCCAAATCCAAAGATGCAGAGACGCTTTTGATTCAGCGTCTGCTGTGCCGGTGCATTCTGGTAGTTCCATTCTTTTTTAACTCTGATACTGTTTTCATATTGCGGAAAGTTGCGATTTAACGCCATCATAAGAGAAACGGCGTGTTCTGCCACTTCTCTGGTACAATATTCCTCAATATGGCAAAGAGCAATGTTTCGTTTCTCCAGATCCGAAAGACAGACATTACTGTATCCAACCGCGCTCAGCGAAATACACTTCAGCTGCTTGGCATGATCGAGCAAAATCTGATTGACCGGAACAAAAGCCGTAATCCAGCCGTCTGCCACCTTTAATTCCCGGTAAAAGTTCTCCGTGTCATACGGCTCAACCACGACAACCGCATCCGGCAGCACTTCTTTGATTGCCGCTATCGTAGGACTGTAATCCGCCTCCATCTGTTCTCTGTAATCACTAACCAACACACGCATAGGTCTGCTCCATAATTTCTTTGATATTTGTGAATACCGCATCCATTTCTTCCTTTGTTCCAATCGTAATACGCAGGTAATCTGCGATCCGGCTCTCATCGTAATGGCGCACCAGAATTCCCCTCTGTTTTAACGCTCTGCACAACGTTCCGGCATCGATATCCATGCACTGGAAAAAACTGAAATTCGTACAGGTCCTTATGACTTTAAAATTCATCTGCTCCAGTCTATCTTCAAAATATTCCCGATTCTCGATGATTGTCTGGATACAGCTCCTGAAATACGCCTGGTCAAGCACTGCTGCAGACCCTGCCGCAATCGCCAGCGAACTCATATTAAATGGATTAAAGGAAAACTTAATTTTATTCATATCATCAATGATCTCTTTGGAAGAGATTGCAAAGCCAATTCTGGCTCCCGCCATATTTCTGGACTTTGAAAAGGTCTGTATTACCACAAGATTCGGATATTTCGGTACCAGTGAAATACAGGACTCTGTCCCATAATCCACATAGGCCTCATCCACAATCACCATACGCTTTGGATTTTTCGCCACAATGCGTTCTATTTCCGATACCGGCAGTGCAAATCCGGTTGGGTTGTTGGGATTGGCCAGAATCACGTCCCGATTGGAATTCACATAGTCCTCCACACAGATTGTCAGATCTTCCTGAAGCGGTATCTGTTCATAATCCAGCTGATAGGTCTTGGCATAGGTGCGGTAGAAGTCATAGGTAATATCCGGAAAACATACCTTCATTCCCGGTTTGAAAAAACTCATCATGCAAAAGCCAAGTACTTCATCGGCTCCGTTTCCGACAAACACCTGACCTGCTCCAAATCCGTAAGTCCTGCCGATCGCTTCTCTTAACTGCATGCAGTGCGGATCGGAGTAATGCGACATCCCATTGATCTGTGCTTTGGATACTGCCTCCAGTACCTTAGGGGACGGCGGAAGTGAGGACTCATTTGCATTCAGTTTGATATACGTCCGGTCCTTTGGCTGCTCCCCCGGAATGTAAGGTTCCATGTTTTCATATTCATCTAAGAAAAAATAGCTCATTTTTATCCTCCTATTCTCGAATCAGCGGGAAGGTCATACAATGCGGACCGCCGCCAGCTTTTAAAATCTCCGTAATATCAAGGGATATTACCTCCATGCCATGCGCACACAGTGCATCATTGACCCGCCGGTTGCCTGCAAGGGAGATCACTCTGTGCGCACCGATTGCCTGGAGATTGCATCCATGCGCAAAAATCGCTTCTTCCGGAACGGAGATAATTTCAATTTCCTTCTTTTTCAACTCTTCCAGAAAACACTCCGGAAGTCCTTCCCGATACGCCACCGCAAGATGATCGTCCACCAGATTAAAGCACATATCAAGATGCAGGTAATCCGGATTCAGGGGAACTCCCAGTACACGATAACCATATGCCTTTAACTGTTCCCGGATTTCTGCCACACCCGTCTCATTCGTGCGGTCCGCCATACCGATTGCGATCGTCGTCTCATCTAAAAAAGCGAAGTCACCGCCTTCAAACAATCCCTCTTCCACGCTTGCAATCACCGGCACTCCCAGTTCCTCCATGCGAGACTTATAATCCGTATGTTCTTTGTAGCGAAGCGGCAGCTTGAATCTTCCAAGAATATAGCCCTCTTTCACGCAGCCGCCAAAATCTCTTGCGAAGACAGAATTCGGCCGTTCCTCTTCTGCATCCAGATAGGCAACCTCAACACCCGCTTTGCAGTAGGCATCCGTCAAAAGCAGATGCTCCCGTTCCATCCTGGCCACATCCAGCTGAGATTTCTCCCATTTTCTTGCTATTTCATTGATTGGTGCCGGCTTTAAAAAACTTGGTCTGGACACCAGAACCTTTTTCAATATTCCTGTTCCATTTCTTACAAACATAGCTGTTCTCCTCTTATCTGATATAATAATTCACGGTTTCTAAAATCAGCTCCGGCAAAACACCGAAGGTATACGGGATATGAACCCGTTCCGTCCATTTATGTGCATCTTTTCCGTAACAGCCGTAATTGACCGCCGGAATATTCAATTGTTTTATCTGATCAATCGGAACCGTATACATCGTTCCAAAGCCCGGGAAATTATCCTTTAATAACTTTACCGATGTCTCCGCATCATCTATTTTCAGATAACTGCTGTCGGAAAGGCTTGGGAAGAATTTTCTCATACGGAACTCCTCTTTGTATTCCGCTGTGATCTTTTGCGCAATTGTCTCGATTTCTTCTATATAATGGGCATCTTCTTTTTGAAGCGTATTATGCGGACAATAGGGTGCCCCATAGTAAAGGACAATCGTCGGCTCTTTTTGGTTTGCCGCAGCCAGCAGATACCGGATGACAGCAATCGGTATTTCACGCTGATCGGTTTTTTCCCGGATTCCCTGTTGTATCATTGCAGCAACCTGCTCGTTCAAATGAGACGAATCCAAAGCTCCTGTTTCCAGCACTTTTTGATAAAGCTGCTGATAGGTCATTACCCGCGTATCCAGACTGCATGGTTCAAAGCTTTGCCCACTGATTTCGCTGAATCGTTTCAGCTGCTCATTGATTTTGTCTTTCATCTCCTGCATGACCTGTCCGGCTGCCCCAAGCAGTGCTTCCGTTATCTGTTCCATGCCTGAGTTGTGCACAAAATAGTTAAAGTATACGAGTGCGTCACCCGCTGTCTGCACATTGTACCAGGGTTTTAAGTCCTTCACCTTTAATACCGAAGGCGGCAATGAAGATTCCCCTTCATAACTGTCACAGAATTCACAGTTCAGACTGATTTTTTCTACCAGCTTTGCGGCCGCCAGAGAGGCATCGAAGCCCTCAAAGCATTGTCCCACATGCGTTTCCTTGCCCTGAATATAAAAGCATGGAAGCAGCTTTCCTACCGTACCGGTATAAATTGTCTTTACCGTATCACCGGCATACAGCGGACAGATATAGTCATTATTAATTGCCAGCTTATAATCCAACGCATAAGTCTCCCGCAATTTCAGCAGTACATCCAGTCCCTGTATGATTCCGGTATGCAGATTTTCCTCAACCGGATTGAGAGAAAGCAGAATGTTGCCGCTCAAATTAGCGACATCTGCCGCCAGCTCTTCCAAAATCCCCAGAAATACCGCATCCCCGCTTTTCATATCACAGGCTCCGCGTCCAAACATGTATTCTTTCGATTCCAGATCCTCCCTTACCTCTCTGGGCAGCGGAACCTCATACAGCCGCTTTTCCAACTCCAGCGGCTTACATGCCACATCGATCAGACTGCCGAAATCCTCAATTCCGACCGTATCCGTATGCCCATGAAATAAGATTGTGTCCGACTTTCGTTCCTTTTCTCCGATGAGCAGTGCAAATACACTGCGCCTTCCAAGCACATCTTCCTCTAACTCCTGCACAATTACCTGCTCCGGATGTTTTTGAAAATACGGAATCTCCCGGATGTTACGTTCTATAAACAAGCCGATTTCTTTTTCTCCGGCTGTCGTATTTACACTTTCTATTTCAACCAGCTGTCTTGCCAGTTCCAACATTTTTTCTCTCATGTCATCCTCCTTTCGTTTGCATCGCAGCGGTATATTCAACTTTTATTCCGATGGGAACTCATAACTTTCACACTTAATGTAACAAGGGCTTTCCTATGGAATAAAAAAGAAGGGTGCACGAACGGTCAATGACCATTCCTGCACCCTTGCATCTCTGATATACCCATTATAAAATAACCAGGTGCTATCTGCCATGTATATGCTCTGAATGTTTTTTTATTTTTTTGTAGTTTTTACAAATCACATTTTGTTTCTCAAAACAGGCTCTATAATACCTTTGCCAAAAATCCCTTTAATCTTGCATCGCATGGATGTTCGAACAATTCCACAGGGGTATTGTCCTCCCGGATTGCCCCGTCTGCCATAAAGACAACTCTGCTTGCCACCTCTTTTGCAAAACCCATTTCATGCGTAACGATTACCATTGTCATGCCTTCACCGGCTACATCACGGATCAGATCGAGCACCTCACCGACCATTTCAGGATCAAGTGCCGAGGTGGGTTCATCGAACAGCATAACCTCCGGATTCATGGCGAGCGCCCGGACAATTGCAATTCTCTGCTTTTGTCCGCCGGACAAACGGCTTGGATATTCATTCTTCTTGTCTGCGAGACCGATACGTTCCAACAGCTCCATTGCTTTTTCTCTGGCCTGCGCGGGTGTCATCAGTTTGAGCCGCACCGGAGCCGTCGTAATATTCTGCAATACTGTCTTATGCGGAAACAGATTGAAATGCTGGAAGACCATTCCCATTCTCCTGCGGTGAAGATTGATATCCACCTTCTTATCCGCCAGATTCACTCCTTCAAAATAAATGGCGCCTGTGGTAGGCTCCTCCAGTAAATTGAGGCTGCGCAGCAGAGTGGACTTTCCGGAGCCGGAGGGTCCTATGATTGCCACGACCTCTCCCTTCTCAATATCCAGATTACAGTGGTTTAATGCAAGCACTTCTCCGTTATTGTACGCTTTTACAAGATCTTTTACGGATATCATCTTATCGTTTGTCTCCACGGCGCATTCTCCTCTCTATTACTTCGATTACCTTGCTGGCCGGATAATTGATACAAAAATAAATCAGGGCTGCGAGAACATAAGGTCCAATCGTTATGTAGGTCGTTGCAGCTACGGATTTTGCTCCCCACATCAGTTCCATCATTCCAAGTGTGGAGCAGATCGAAGATTCCTTCACCATGGTGATAATTTCGTTTGCCAGTGCCGGCAGGATATTTTTAACTGCCTGCGGCAGCACGATGATGCGCATGGACATTCCGGCTGTCAATCCGAGACTTCTTGCCGCCTCATTCTGTCCCGCATCCACCGCAAGTATTCCGGCACGGAAAATTTCTGCCACATATGCGGAACTGTTCAAAGCCAGTGCCAGAACGCCCGGAATAAACATCGCAATATTGATGAATCCGAAAATGTAGATTGTCGGAAGATGAATAAAATTAAACAGTCCGAAATACACCAGTGACAACTGTACCAGCAACGGTGTCGAACGGAAAATATCAATATATAATCCGGAAAGAAACCGTACCGCTCTGTTTTTGCTCAGTCGCAGCAATGCCAAAAGCATGGCCGGCACGATAGACAGCAGCACCGAAATCAAAGACAGCAAAAGTGTGTATTCCACTCCCTGTATAAAAAAGCTGATATATTTTGGCAAAAACGAAAAATTAAAGAAACTTGTTGTTGACATGTAATTCTCCTCTTTCTTTAGTTGCTCACTGCCTGATCCGAGTCGGAATTGGATTCCTCACTCCATTTGTCTATCAAACCTTCATCGACTGCATTTTTAATTGTCTTATTAAACGAATCCAGAAGATTCTTCGGATCCCCCTTTTGTACTGCAATCGCATAGTTGGAAATGTCTCCCACCTCAACATCTGCTACCGCCATATCATCATTTTCCGATGCATATTTTTCGGCCACTGCACCATCTAAGACTACCGCATCACATTTGTCATATTCCAGATTGTTAATAAGGTCTGTCACGCTGGAAAGTGATGTCAGGGTTGCTCCGGTCATCTTTTCTGTTACAATATCCGCTTTCGTTGTTCCAATCTGAGCACCTACAATTTTTCCGCTGAAGCTGTCCAGTGAGGTATACGTATCCAGCATATCTTTTTTGATCAGCACCTTAGGCGGATAATCGGAATAATAAGAATCACTGAAGTCGGCTACCTTCGAACGCTCCTCATTATCTTCAATTGCCGCTATTACCATATCAACTTCACCTTTTTGGAGTGCAGTCATCAGATTTTCAAAGCTCATGTTTACAACTTCCAGCTCTTTTCCCATATCCTTTGCGAGCTGTTCTGCCAGAGAAATATCAAGTCCTGCATACTCCTGCTTGCCATCCTCATTTAATACAATAAATTCAAATGGCGGATAATCTGCAGATGTACCCAGAATCAGCTTATCCCCACTTTGCGTAGAAACCTCCGTCGCATCTGCAGCGCTGTTTCCAGCGGCCGTTCCTGACGTACTTCCACAACCAGCCAGCCCGATTGCCATTCCTGTTACCAGCATCATCGATACCATTTTTCCCATCCATTTTTTCATTTTCATTTTTTCATCCTTTCCATCCTCTTTACTTTGATGTTTACCTGCTGTTTTTATAGCAAACGAATCTCCATTCGTATCACTAACATGTCGTTGCTTTCATTTCATGAATCAAAAGTTCATTTTTGACATTCCCGCCGCTGATTATCAATGCTATTTTCTTGCCGGGAATTTGATCTCCGTATTGAAGCATCGCTCCAATCGGCACTGCTCCTGCCGCTTCCGCTACTATTTTTTCATTTAATACTGCGTGAAGCATAGCTTTTTTTATATTTTGCTCGGAAACCATAAGTGAATCGTCAATCCAATGGTGCATCCGGTAAGAAAGATGCCCAATCCCTCCGACCATTGCCTCACATACAGAATCCCTGCTCGGATAATCATTGTATATCGTATGATCCCGAATGGAATCCGGCCATGCGGTGCAGGCCTCGGAATACAAACCGATCACCCGAATATCGGGCCGGATACTTTTCGCTGCAACTGCAATTCCGGTACAAAGCCCTCCTCCTCCGATTGGCACCAGAATCGTATCCAGATCCGCAAGCTGTGTCATCAGCTCCAGTCCGACAGTTCCCTGCCCGGCATATACCAGAGGGTCATTATCCCAGCCATCGATAAACGTAAATCCGTGTTCTTCAATGTACTGCATCCCGAGCAGGTTTGCTTCGTCAAAGCACTGTCCCAGCAGATGCACTTCGCCGCCATAATAACGGATTTTTTCTATTTTACTCTCAGGCGTGTTTTCCGGGACAAGGATTACCGCATTCTTCATTCTGAGCTTTTTAGCTGCATACGCAACTGCGATTCCGTGATTTCCGGAGGAAATTGCCGCAACACCTCTCTTTTTTTCCTCTTCTGTAAGCATGAGCATCCTGTTGAATGCTCCCCGTACTTTAAACGCCTTACTAATCTGCTGACATTCCAGCTTTAAAAATACTTCCTTTTGCTCACTGCTTAAATAGATCGATTTTTCCAAAGGTGTCTGTATGACGTGTTTTTGTATTCTTTCATACGCACTGCGGATATCTTCATAGGTCAGCATTTCCTGTTCCATTTTTTCCTCCCATTTCGTATCATCAACACGCAAAAAGAGCAAAGGCACCGTATTCTCCGCAGCACCTTTGCTCTTTGTTCCATGAAATGTTATGGTTGTTATTATACCAGCATCTACAGAACCGTCTATGTAATTCAAACAAATAAATAAAAATGATTTTGTAGTTTTTACAAAATCATTTTTTCATGATCGGATATTTTAACTTTTTAACCCAAATTTTGGGTTTTTCTTTTTTGGATTGAAAGATGAAATTCAGCTCATTTCGTTTTTATTTTCCATGTTTTGTATAATTTACAAATTTAGGTTGTATTTTTACAGATTATTCTTTATAATGAACCGAAATAAATTTAAGATTATTGGAGTGTTATCTATGCTGGATGTTGCTTCCTTACAACAATTTGATTTCTTTTCCTATTTCACGCTCTATGCAGGTGCAAAGGGTGTGTACCGTACGATTTCCAATGTTGTCATATTGGATTATGAAGGAGTCGGCGGAGAATATAATGATTTTCACCGGGGGGATTTTGTGATTACAAATCTGCTTTATGCCAAAAATGACCCCTCCAAAATATACGACTCATTTTCTACCTTAATGTCAATCGGCGTCTCCGCAATTGCAGTCAAAACCGTGTTTTTTGACCAACTCCCGCAGGAAGTTGTCCTACTGGCAGAGGAGCGCAACGTTCCCATCTTTCTGTTTCACAGCATATACATTGAGGATGTTCTGTTAAACATTACTGATTATCTGCGTTCCAAAACAAAATACAATTATTATGAGAATCAGATTGACATCGCTCTTCACAAAACAAAGGACGAAACCCCGATGAACAATCTGCTCGCGGACATGGATATTGAAAATTATGCCTACGTTTCCTGCATGTATATCTCCTCCAAGCATCCGATTGATGATTTTTCCCTGCAGCGAATGCTCAACGGACTTCAACAAAAGAAAAGCACCGTCTCATATGAGCCGGAAATTTTCTTACTGAAATACAAAAAGGGAATTCTCTTTTTCTACTTTTTTGCAGAACATCTCAGTCATGTTCTGATCCGGCAGAAATGGAACACCATATTTTTCGATTTTGATTTAAAAAAGGGGCAGTTTTATATCGGTATCAGCGATGAACCGGTTCCGGTCAAAAAATTATCCATTGCCATTCAGCGAAGTCTGTATTCCAATGAGTGCTGTATCCATGAGGCAATTGACGAAAAGAGCTACAGTGAGCTCGATATCAACAATCTGCTTTTACCGCTTTCAGAAAATATGTATATCAGGGAATATCTGTCTGATCTGCAAAAGCTGATTCAGCGGTCGGGCTCGCAGCAAAACAATCATCTGATGGAAACGCTGCAGATCTATGTGCAGAACAATTTCAACATCGATAAAACAGCACAGCTTCTGTTTCAGCATGCGAACACCATACGTTACCGCATCAATAAAATAAAGACGCTTACCGGAATCCAGACAGAATCCGAATTCCAGATTCTGGCACTGCTGCTCGTACGCATCCAATTCTGAGAAAGGAGTCTCTCTATGCAAATGGATACCTTGATTCAAAACGTTACAATTATAGACGGAACGGGAAGTCCGGGATATATCGGAACGGTCGGCATAAAAAACGGGAAACTGTATACCGCACCAACAGATGATGCCGATCAAATCATCGATGGCACCGGATTATATCTCACCCCGGGCTTTATTGACAGTCATTCACACAATGATACGGCTGCCTGTCACGATATCGCCGGTTTTTCTCTCGGGAAAATATCACAGGGTATTACAACCGAAATCACCGGACAGTGCGGGGAATCCCCATTCCCGATTCCGGCACATGCAAAAAAGCAGCAGGAGGACCAGCTTACCCCTTTTCTTTCACCGGAGATTCGGCAGAATCTGGGACTTTTTACAGACTTTCATGCCTATCTCAGCTACATAAAAGAACTGCCGCTGGCGCATAATCTGGCCTTTAACTGCGGGCATTCCAACCTGCGCTGTGCCGTTATGGGATTCGAAGACCGAAGCCCGACTGCATTGGAGTTAGATCAGATGAAGCGCTACTTAAAGGATGCCATGCAATCCGGCTGCCTTGGTATGACTTCCGGCCTGCTTTATACGCCGGGACTCTATGCAGATACGAGTGAGCTCATAGAACTGTGTAAAGTCATAGCTCCGTTTGGGGGCATCTATGCCACACATATCCGCAATGAATCAGATTTTATCACAGATGCCATCCTGGAAGCCATTGAAATTGCAGAAACGGCAAAAGTTCCGCTCATCCTGTCACACCAGAAAATTACCGGACATCACAATCAGCATCTGCAGGAAAAATGCCTTTCTATTATTGGGGATGCCATCGCGCGCGGTGTATCCATCACGCTGGATCAATATCCCTATGCAGCTACTTCAACGATACTCTACAGTCTGATTCCGCCCAGATACATGAAGAAATCCATGGATGAATTCCTGCTTTCCCTACGGTCTGCCTCCGTAAGAACCGCAATTGCCTTTACAATGGAGCACGATCATACCTCATTTGAAAATATCTACTATAATTGTCAGGGTTTTGCGCATATCACGATTCTGTCCGCACCAGGTACGCCGGATGCCATTTCACTTTCCATAGAATCCTATGCAAAAAAATGCGGCAAGTCCCCGTTTGACACCTTTTTTGACCTTCTGATTGAAAATCACGGTGACGTTCTTGCCGCATTTTTTGAAATTCCGGATGCCACGATTGACGCCATTTATCAATTCCCGCATACCGTTGTCGGAAGTGATGGAATCATCACGTTAAATAATGCTCCGGTACACCCGCGGGCCTACGGAACCTTTGTACGTTCAATCTGCCGTTTCGTAAAGGAAAAACAGATGGTCTCTCTGGAAGAAGCCATTAAAAAACAGACCTCTTTGACCGCATTACGCTGGGGGCTAAAGCACAAAGGCAGAATTGCAGATGGATATGACGCCGATCTGGTATTACTGGATTATGACACATTAAAGGACTGCGCCACCTTCTCCGATCCAAGAAGGCTTTGCGAGGGAATCGTTCATGTCTTCGTGAATGGAGAGGTGGTCTACAATCAGCATGCACTGACCGGAAGGTGTCCGGGAAGAATCGTTCTCAGAGAATAGAATGCCTGCCTCCCTAAGGGAGGCAGGCTCTGGCTGTTGTATTCCAAATCTTTGTATTTGTTATTCAAACAGACATCATCTAAGAGAAAATATTTTGAAAGAAGCTCTTAATGGAATCTACGATTCCGGAGAAGAAATTACCGATCTTCTCTCCGATCCCGCTGCCTGCGGAAGTATCAATTCCCCACTCGGAAAGCTTATCGTAAATCGACTGCGCCTGGCTCAAAAGACTGTCGGCATCGAGATTCAAATCCTTAATTTTGAGCATCAGATCGATTAGGTTACTCTTTTCTTCATCGGTAAGCGTTACATCGAACTGGTCGCAGGCATCGTCAATTGCACTGCTGATGCTGTCTTCATCTTTGAGCGCACCGGCAGCAACCTGCTGCTTCAGATATGCGACCATTCCCTCTATCTCATCCGAATCTGCTCCGGTCGTACTCTCTAGCTGACCGGTTAATACGAGTTCATTCAATGCCGTATCGATACTGTCTTCCGAAAGCTCACTGCCGGTCATATCCGTATACGCCTTAAAGATTCCGACAAGTGCGGCTGTACCGGAAATCTGCTGCGGTCCCGCCACAATGATATCGGCATCTGCAATTCCGGCTGTGACCAATGCATTTTTATACATTCCAACCGTACAGTAATTGATATTTTTCGTTGAAATATTAATTCCGTTTCCCTTATCTCTCTTTACAATCACGACAGAAGACCAGGACTTTGAACCAATCTCACTTGAGGCAATGTACGCATCCAGATACTGGTGTTCCTCCGTATTTGTCACATACGTAACATCGTAGTTGCCAAGATCCGCCTCCTGAACTCCCATCAATTCCAATACGGTCGCCCGCTGCTGTTCGGACAGATCTGCACCAAGCGCCAGATAAGGTTTGTCATCTTCCTCGATCACCACGTTATCGTCTTCCGTATCCTTCGCCGCGGCAGTATCCTCCGTACTGTTTTTCTTTGCATCACCGGACAGGACCGTTGCCGGCTTCGCCGAATCCGTATCCCCGCTTTCCGTGCTCTGCAGTTGCGTACTTTCGGAAATCTCACTTTCCGTATTGCCGGCAGATACTTTCATACCGGGTGACAGGAGCATAATGCTCATCCCAAGACATACCAGCCTTTTAAAGTGCCTTTTCATTGTTCTGCCTCCTCAACCATTTACATCAATGGATTCATTCTGACACATGTATCTTTATTTGTCAAAAATATATCCGAAAGATTTTCTTAATATTACATTTCCGTATGTACATTGAGCCACGCCAGAATATCATGATAAACGGTCTCCCGATCCGACTCATTCAAGATCTCATGCCGGTCGTCCTCATACAACTTCCACGTGATGTCCAAAAGACCCGCCTGCTCATACTGCGTATAGACCTGCCGGACTCCCTTTCCGAATTCTCCAACCGGATCCTGCGCTCCGGAAACAATAAAAACAGGCAGTTCTTTCGGTACTTTCGCGATATGCTGCGGTTGATTCCCAAAAAGAACCGTTTCAAAAAGTCCCATATATCCATTGAGTGTAAATACAAAGGTGCACCGCGGTTCATGATAATAAAAATCCACGATATCCTTCTCTTTTGTCAACCAGCTGTTCCCGGTATCGGCTCCCGTAAGATCATATTTCCGGTAGGGTTTGCCAAATGTCATTTTTGTCAGCAGCCTGCTGCGATGCTTCCAGCCAAAAAACAGAGACAAAAACTTTGCCGTATGCATCCCAAACCTTGTCATTTTATCCGGTACATAACCCGTTCCCATAAGAATCGCACCCGTGATTTCCGCTCCGTAAAGCACAAGATATTTGCGTAGCAGATAAGAGCCCATACTGTGTCCAAGTATGAAATACGGCTTATCTGGAATCTCTTTTAAAATGACCGTATGAAGCTTGTGCATATCGCCAATTAAAAGGTCACTCGGATGCTCTTTTGCAAAATATCCCCAGTCGCTTTCCGATGTGACCGATGCACCATGCCCGATGTGATCGTGCCCCACGACCATATAACCATAGCCGGTCAGATATTCTGCAAATTCCCGGTAACGCTCCACGAATTCCAGCATGCCGTGCACGATCTGTAAAACAGCCCTGCATTCCCCTGCTTCCGGCATCCATTTTATCGCATGAATCTGTGTTTTTCCATCTCCGGACAAAAAATTAAAACCTTCTTCCTTTGCCATCTGTAATCCCCCTTTCTTATGCTTCCCATCTAAATGAAATCTTATTACCGATATCTGCGGATCATAAGCTGCGGCTCCCTGCGCCCGCTGTAATCATCAATTTCCATATCATAGATGATCGAAATCTCGATGCTGTTTCCGCTTCCCCGCAGCATTGCATCTACCTGCTCCTGCCCGAATCTTTCTGCAAGATATTTCAAAAATTCTTCTGCCTGACGAAAGCAAACGGCTTTTATAGAAGGTATGCCCTCTCCAGCCAGCTCCAGCTTTAACACATTTCGGTTTCTGCCCAGAATCCGCGCACTCTTTATGCGTACTCTACGATCTGCAAATACGGGTTTGGCATTTCCTTTCCCGCAGGGTTCCAGCAGCTGCAGCTGTTCGATCAGAGGTATCGTCACATAGCGGATTGGCAGCGGTACATCAATCCTGACTTTTTCCGTAAGATCATCTTCCGACAGCATACATTGTGCGTTGATTCTTCTGCGGAATTCCTCCAGCCGTCTCTCTTCAAGCGAAAATCCTGCTGCCATCGGATGTCCGCCGAATTTTGTAAATACATCTGCCACGCGGTTCATCTCTTCGTACATCGAATATTCTTCAATGGAACGGCCGGAACCCTTTAATTCCTCTTCTCCTTTTGTAACAACAAAGACCGGACGGTAGTATCGCTCCCGGATGCGCCCGGCGATAATCCCCGCAAGGCTTTCATGGCAGTCCGGCAGATAGAGAACCATCACTCTGTCCTCATCCAGTTTCTTGTTTTGTATCTGCGCTAACGCTTCTTCCACCTGCTGCCCGGTCAACGCTTTCCTCTGGCTGTTTAAGTCGATCAGCTGCTTCGCAAGCGCTGCCGCCTGTACCTCATGACTGCTCCGCAGTAATTCCAGCGCATAAGCTGCCGTATCGAGTCTGCCGCTTGCATTCAAACAGGGACCAAGCACAAACCCGATATGATAGACACTGATTTCTTTGTCTTCCAGTCCATTCTGGGCGATCAACGCCCGCAGTCCCGGATTTTTCGTCTGGCGAAGCGCCCGCAGTCCGGTTTTTACAATCATCCGGTTTTCTCCCGTCAGATTCATGACATCCCCGACGGTTGCAAACGCCGCATTTTCGAGAAATTCTTCCACCTCCCAATCCTTCATTTGCATCTTTTCATAAAGTACCTGCACCAATTTATAGGCCACTGCCGCACCGCACAATTCCTTATAAGGATAACCACAGTCTTCCTGTTTTGGATTGATGACTGCATCTGCCGGGACGACTTTATAATGCTTTATGCCCCGTTCCTCGGTATAGGGAATATCATGGTGATCGGTCACAATCACTGTCATCTCGTTCTGTTTTGCAAACGCGATCGCCGCAAAGGCTGAAATTCCGTTATCACAGGTAATGATCGTGTCCACCTGCTCTATCCGGGCCTTTTCAATCAGATGTTCATTGATGCCGTAGCCGTCTTTGATCCGGTCCGGAATCGCATAATCCACATCCGCATTTAATTTCTGTAAAGCTTTCAACAATATGTAAGTTGCATTCACACCATCAATATCATAATCTCCGATAATTCGTATCTTTTTTTTCTGTCGGATCTTTTCGAGAATCAACTCCGCGCCCAGGTCGGCATCCTTCATCCGGTGCGGATCGTAAAAGTGGTCCGTATTTCCATACAGATACGCTTCGATCTGTTCATCGGTGTTCACATCCCGATTGCGCAGTATCCTCGCAATCACCGGATCTATGCCGAATCTTGCGGCAATCCCTGCAAAATCCCCCCCTTTTCTCGTTTCTATCCATTTTTCCATATGCTCTACCTGTTAACCATCCTTATCTTTCTGTCACACATCTATTGTCCCAGCTATCTTTCGTAATCCACTTTCAGCAGACAAAGTCCCTTTGCCGGCATGGTGATACCTGCCAGTTCCCGATTCCTGCTCTCGAGAATCCCCTTTACTGCACATGGCTCTATCTTTCCGCTTCCGGCCTCCACCAAGGTTCCGACCAGAATCCGCATCATATTCTGTAAAAATCCGTTTCCGGTAACACAGATGCAGATTTCTTCCTCTTTCTGTTCGATCTCAATTTTATAGATGGTTCTGACCGCAGATTTTTTAAACTTTCGATTGCCGCAGAATGCGGTAAAATCATGTGTTCCAATTATATAATCCGCGGCCGTCCGCATGCTTTCGATGTCCAGCTTTTCTTCCATGAACGTCAGATACTTCCGTTCAAATACATTTGGAATCAAACCGGTCCAGATTCGGTATTGGTAGATCTTGCTGACCGCGCTCAGGCGGCTGTGAAATTCCAGCGGAACTTCCTCCACTGATAAAACAGCAATATCTTCGGGCAGATAGGTATTCAAATAGTCCCTTATTTCCTGCGCATCACTATGTTCCTTCAGCTTGAAGTTTGCCACCTGTCCCTTTGCATGAACACCGGCATCGGTTCTGCCGGAGCCGTGTACTTCCACTTCAGAACCGGTCATTTTCCGAAGGATTTCCTGCAATTTCCCCTGAATCGTACATTCCGTATTCCCTTGCATCTGCCACCCTTTATACCGGCTTCCGTCGTACTGTACCGTCATCTTGTAATTTATCATTCTGTATTCCTCTTACCTGTTTCTTTTGCAGCACCTTTCTATTTGCGCTCGTCAATCCGTTTCTCGATTGCCGCTATCACGGTCTCAAGTACCTTGATTCTCGCAGAGTATTTATCATTTGCTTCTACAATCACCCAAGGTGCATAGCTGGTTGAAGTCCGTACCAGCATCTCGTCCACAGCCTTCTCATATTCATCCCATTTTGCACGGTTTCGCCAGTCTTCTTCTGTAATTTTCCACTGCTTTTCCGGATTCTCCTGCCGCTCCTGAAAACGGCGTCCCTGCTCCTCTTTATCAATCTGGAGCCAGAACTTGATGACGATGTTCCCGGCTGTGACCAGTTCAGCTTCCATTTCATTCATTTCATGATAGGCACGTTTCCATTCCTGTTCCGTACAAAATCCCTCGATTCGTTCCACCATGACACGTCCGTACCAGGACCGGTCAAATATGGCTATGTGCCCTGCCTTGGGCATCTTCGTCCAAAAACGCCATAAATAATGATGTTCCCGTTCGATATCATTCGGTGCGGCAATTGGATTTACAACATATCCTCTTGGATCAAGTGCCTGTGTCAGACGTTTAATCGTTCCGCCTTTTCCGGCGGCATCCCATCCTTCGAAGGCCAGTACGACCGGAATCCGGTAACGGTACAGCTGATTGTGCAGTTCTGACAGCCGTTCCTGCAAATCTGCAATCTTATCTTGATATTCGGCTTTATCCATTTCCTGATCCAGATTTACACCGGCCAGCACGGAGGTCCGCAAAGCTTCCTGCGGCAGTGCCTCTTCGCTCTCCTGTGTTCCGTCTGCCTGCTTCTGTTTTTTCAAAAGTGCATATTCCATTGTATCCACAACAGTCTGCATCATTTTTACGGCAGCGTATTCCCGATCCGTACCCTCAATGATGTTCCACGGTGCATAGTCGGTATCCGTCTTTTCCAACATATCTTCATTCATTTGAATATACGTATCATAATGTTTATTGCGTTTTAGGTCATCTTTTGTGACACGCCAGGAAGTCTTTTTGGAAGACTGCAGATTGTCAAACCGCTTTTTCTGTTCTTCCTTCGCTATATACGTAAACAGCTTGATCAAAACCACGCCGTCATCGGTCAGAAGCTTCTCAAACGAACAAATTTCGTCATATGCACTTTCCAGCTGCTCTTCTGCCGTTGTTCCATCAAACCGGTCCGTAAGCACTCTTCGGTACCAGCCGCGGTCAAAGATGGCAATCCTTCCCCGCTCCGGCAGCTTCGTCCAGAACCGCCACAGGAACGGATGCATCGTTTCCTCTCCTGTTTCAACAGCGGTCGCATGTACGGCAAATCCCCTTGGATCGAGCGGTTCTATCATCTGATTGATCAGCGTACCCTTTCCGGCTGCCCCAAGTCCTTCAAATACAACAATAACCGGAATCTGGTTCTCCTTGCAGCCCCGCTGCAGATAAGCCAGCCGCGGCTGCAGATGATCCATGTATGCTTTATATTCTTTTTTTCCCATTTTCCTGTTTAAGTCAATTTTTTCCAGCATAATAAACTCTCCTTTTTCATAGCATTCCCGATTCTTTCGAAGCAATACGTTTTAAATATTATACAATTTCCGATGCATTTTCTCAACATTTCATTTCCTGTCCATGTTTTGGTTGAATTACAAATTGGCAACGTCTATAATAACTCTATATGCAATTGAAAATGGAGGTTATTTATGAAATTTATATCATGGAATGTAAATGGACTTCGGGCCTGTATGAAAAAGGGCTTTATGGAATTTTTTCAGGAAATAAATGCGGATGCATTCTGCCTGCAGGAGACAAAGCTGCAGGAGGGACAGCTGGATCTGGAACTGGATGGTTATCACCAGTACTGGAACTTTGCAGAAAAGAAAGGCTATTCCGGTACCGCCATCTTTGTCAAAAAGGAACCGCTGTCCGTATCCTATGGCATCGGTATACCGGAACACGATAAAGAGGGGCGCGTGATTACACTGGAATATCCGGATTATTACCTTGTCACCTGCTATACGCCGAATTCCAAACAGGAGCTTCTGCGTCTCGATTACCGGATGCAGTGGGAGGATGCTTTTTTCCTCTACCTGAAAAACCTTGAAACGAACAAACCGGTCATTGTCTGCGGAGATCTGAATGTTGCCCATCAGGAAATCGATCTGAAAAATCCGTCCACCAACCGCCGAAACGCAGGTTTCACCGATGAAGAGCGTGAGAAGTTTTCAACGCTGCTTACCAGCGGCTTTATCGATACTTTCCGTTATTTTTATCCGGAAATAACAGGAATCTACTCCTGGTGGTCGTATCGCTTCAAGGCCAGAGAGAAAAATGCGGGATGGAGAATCGATTATTTCCTCACTTCGGCCGGTTTAAAAGACAAGCTCGAGCGTGCAAAGATCCATACCGATATCTATGGCTCCGACCACTGTCCGGTCGAACTTACGATACGCCTGTAGCATCACAGCCACGCAACAGAGCCGCTGACTTTATAGCAGGCGGCTCTGTTTTCTTACAGATATTTCTGTTCAAATTCTTCCACACGCATCGGCTTTCCGAAAAAGAAGCCCTGAATGTACTGTACTTTCATATCACGCAGTCTCTGAAGCTGATCTGTCTCCTCCACACCTTCCACACACATATGTACACCGATGGTCTGTGCCAGTTCTGAAACCATTTTGACAAAGATTTCAGAATAATTATCCTTGCCGATATCAATAATAAAGCACCGGTCAATCTTGATAATATCAATTGGCATTTCACGGATATGATTCAGAGAGGAATAACCTGTCCCAAAATCATCCAGTGCAACCCATACTCCCAGCTGCTTGATCTGGCCAAGAATCCGTTTCATACGTCCCATATCATTGATTGCCAGACTTTCTGTCACTTCCAGTGTCAGATTTCCCGGATTCACATTTGTCTCATGAATAATGTCCCGGATGCGGTCTACCATATCATTCTGCAACAGCTGGACCACCGACAGATTCACATTGACCCGGTAATCCGGATGGCCCATGTCATTCCAGTATTTCAACCGCTTGCAGGCTTCCCGCAGAACAAATTCCCCGATTGGATTGATCAGTCCCAGATATTCCGCCAGCGGGATGAATTCTGTCGGAGAAATAAAGCCCATCTTGGTTGAATTCCAACGCACCAGCGCCTCAGCACCTACACATGGATCATCTGGTTTTGATATATCTATGATGGGCTGATAGTAAACTTCAAATTCGTCGCAGGCATTCAAAGTGGCATAGCGCATGTTCTTTTCCAGATCCAAACGCTTAAATGAACTCGTTTCCACATTTTCATCATAAAATTTGATTCGGTTCTTGCCACCCTTTTTCGCCTCATATAAGGCGATATCCGCCTTCTTGATCAGTTCCTGCACATCGTCCCCGTCACCCGGGAAGCGCACGATTCCCATACTCATCGTACAGTAATAATCCGCACCTTTTAAGTACCATGGCTTGGAAAAAATCGCACTGATCTCATCCAGAATCTGATTGAGCATATTGTACTGGTGATGTGTCACGACTACGATAAATTCATCTCCGCCCATACGGTAGCAGGTCGTCTCTATTCCAACAATCCTCTGAAGACTGTGAGAGATCGCCTTGAGCAGCACATCTCCGTATTGATGACCCAGACCGTCGTTGATATGTTTAAAATCATCCAGATCGATATAGAGTAGCGCACCCTGTCCGTTGTGCTCTTTCGCCTGACGCACATAATTTTCCACGTCATGTTCACAGCGCATACGATTATACAGACCGGTCAGGAAATCATTGTTCGCCTGTTTCTCAATTTTCTGCTGATACAGCTTTTTATCCGTCACATCGTATACGGTGGAAAGAAGGACATTCCGCCCGTCTACCCAGTGAATTTTCGTACGGTAGATATCGTACCAGCGATTCTCTTCGTCAGAATAATATTCCACAAATTTACCGCCGTCCGAACCGCTCTTTTTCCCTCTCAATACCTTTTCAAAGGTTTCATTTCCCTGACTCCCGGGAAACAGCTTCTGAAAACGCCTGTTCAGATACAGAATTTTCTCCGTCAGCGGATCCCTCACACAGATCCCGCAGCCTACATTTTCCAGAATGGCCTCCAGCGAGGCATAGGAACTCGCAAGTGAATTCTTTGTAATGCGCCGTGCAAGGATACTTTGGACGATTTGTTTGATTTCATTTAAAAACTTCACATCACTGACATCCCAGATACGATCCTGCGAAAGTTCATAAAAAAGCAGGTACATTCCAACCATCTGATTCACTTCCACCGGAAGACTGATGAACGCCTTATAGCCATTCCGTTCAAAAAAGAGCCGAAAACTCTCTGGAAGTGCGGAATCCGCCGATATCATATATGGTTTCCCAGTCACATACGGAACCTGGCTGACGGGTATTTCCTGCATCTTTGTAAGACAGGAATCAGAGGCCTCCTGCGCATATTCGCTGATCATATCAATCGTTTTTCCGTCCCGGCTCAGCCGCATCAAAGCACCGCAGCTAATCCCCAGATACTCGCACACTTCACTTAAAATATCCTCGACCAGTTTGGAAAACCCGTTCTCACTCTCCAATTTCTGCACAACCGAAGTCATGACTTCATTTCGACGCAGTTCCTCTTCCATCTTCTTTTGCGCCTCACGGCTTTTTAAAAAAGCCTCCTGCGCCAGTATCTCATCCAGTTTGACCGCAAAATACTGTTTTGAGAGCAGTTCTAAAAACTCAATGGATTTATAAAATCGCTCCGCTGTCGTGGTATGCACGAATTCGGGAATATCGGCACCGCGGATTCCTTCTTCCTGGATCACACCGATGACAATCCAGATCGCTGCAATTTTACCGCCGATCCGAATACTGATTCCGCACATTTTCAGATATGCTTCTTCCAGCGGCTCCTCTACCACATCCTCCAGCTTAGCCTGCAACAGACGGTCCAGCAATAATTTATGGCGATCCATCCCAATCTTGCCACGTATATAATCCAGTTCCTCCCTGCTTCCGTATGCCTTTGTCACTACGCCCTGTTTTTTACCGAAGCAGACACTGTATACATTATTTGCCTGACAAAAACGGTCCTGCAGCCCCTGAAAAAGAAGAACATCCAGAAGTTCCTCTCCCAATTCACCCATATCTTCTTTCTTTCTCTCTGCTGTATACGCCATCTGTTTTTACCCCTTAAAAGCGATTACGAATAAATAATAGCCTGTTTTCTCACGGATACAGTATTCCTTTTTAAGACTAAAATCACTTCTCAAGCGCAGCTGTTTCTTCACAAAACCGCTTTCATTGGAATACATAATCAGGATGCCGTCCCTTTTTAACAACTCGGATACTTTTTCAAAAAATCGTTCATAAAACCGATCCTGTTCCTCTTTTGTTCTGGCTCCGCGTGCCGGCATATTGGTAACGATTTCATCAAATAAATATCTATGTGTAAAATCAAATAAATTACGATTAATATAGTGAATATCCATACCTGCTGCAGCCGTATTTTCTCTGGCCTTCTGAATCGCTTCCCCGAAAATATCCGTTCCGTACATGTCTCCCGCCGGAACCAGCAGATCCCGTTCGATCAACATGGTCCCGACACCGCAAAACGGATCCAGAACCTGTGCCAGCTCCTTCAGATATGGCTTTGCCAGCTGCATCAGCAACGCTGCTGAAACTGGGTGAATGGATACGGCAACCGCATTCTTCCGATAGGAAAATCTCTGCATCGGCAGGGTGAAAAGCTTCATGCAAGGGAACAGCGTATGATCCGAATTGGAAATCAGCCTTATTTCCAGTTCATAGTCGTCTGCGGAGTTAATCAGCCTGCGGCCGGACTTTTCTTCAATTGCCGCTGCAACCTTCCGGATAAAAGTTCCGTTCTTCTTTTCTTCTATATCGCCTTTTATCTCCAGACGAAAATAAAAAGGTGGTGTTCCTTCATGGAGTTCTTCCAATTGTTCCATTAAGTCCGACGTACACAGTTCTTCCGCAATTTTATCCGGTTCAGCAGCTATCCGACCGGATGCCCGAAGTAAAAAAAGCAGTTCCCGATAGGTACGTATGGAAAGCAGTTCCCGGATATGGGCAGTTTTTACCTTTACACCCGGGGCAGCAAGTGCGGTACGACCAAGCTGAATCTGTGCTGCAGTTGCTTCACGATATTTTGGATTGGTCGTTAAAAGGACTTCCACTTCCCTGTCATAGCCGGTAAAACGATGCTTTCTGACTCCGTCCAGTTTTCGTAACATCCGCTCCAGAACCTGTAATTCTTCCTGCACATGCTTTTTCTGTTCCTCCGGAATATCCATGCCACGCAGATGTGCATATTCTTCATGCAGCTTTTCCGAATGGGTGCTGCAGTCAAAATACTCCATTGCAATCAGATAGGAACTTTTTACAAACAGTGTCTGTTCCTTGCAATAGGTATTCCAGAGCTCATTGAGTGCATCCGAGATTCCGAGCTCTCCCAGCAGCAGAGCCGCATTCTTACGTACCTTCGCATCTTCATGTCCCAGATATTTTAAAAGCCGGCCGTTCTCTGCTTCCCATCGGGCGGCTTCTGTCCGTTCCTGCTCATCTGCCTTTATCTGCTGTCTCATCGCTATCAGATTGCTTCTGATATCCTTATCTTCCAGTAATTCTCTGCAAACCAAATCTATCATAATCTTCCTTTTCTAAAAAGCTTTCTAATTACCTCATATTTTACTTTATTCTGCATATTTTGGCAAGATTATTCCGCATCCTGCGTACTTTCCTCCGGTGACACGCCATAAGTTTCGATATATTGGCCCACATCCGCTTTAAACTGCTCCCATGCATCCTCATGTTCCACAAAATATTTCGGACACAGCTTTCCTGTCACATCGTAATGCCGGATCACATCGTCCGTTGTCAGACCGTACCTGCCACAAAGCCAGGCTACCAGATGCACAAGCGTATCATAGGTTTCATCGGTAAATTTCCCCGTATCATCCGGTATACAACACTCGATGGAAATCGTATCGTGGTTCCTGTTGTTCGAAGCATACGAGATTTCGTTACATGGAATGCATTGAATCAACTCCCCCTCTATCCCAATAATAAAATGGCTGCTTGCCGATGTTTCATGCGAATCCTTCAGTCCTTCAAAATAATCCCTGTTCTGCTGCGCCGTCGTTCCCGGATTTGCTGTATAGTGTACGACAATTCCGGTTACTTTATCAATTGCCGTTCCAGGTCTGGAATATTCATTGACCGTCAGGAGCTGTACGTCGTAATCGGGTGCTTCTTCCACAATTTTCTGTGATTTCATCTCAGCAGACGCCGATCTGCTTCCTCTGTTTTGAATCAGACGAACGACCTGTACGACCGTAATCAGTACAAGCACCACTACAATAATCATCAGGACGAACCTCACTGCAATCTGCACATTTCTCCTGTGACGGTTTCTTCTTCTTTTGTTTCTGCCATTCATTACCTTCTTACTCCCATCTGCACGTTTTGATCTATACTATTATAATTCAAATGGACATCCAGACTTTCACAATTTTCTTATTTTTTCATTAATTTTCCAATGGTCCAACCATTTTTGATGTTTTGAACAAATTTTTTATTTCAATTTTATTATTTATTACCATTGCATTTTTCTACATTTTTTGACTTTACTTTGTTTTTACAATTTCTTTGTATATATTTAACAATTTGTTAACATTAAAATTGTTGACATTTACTATTTCATATTCTATAATAGGGTTAGATAAGAAAAGGAGGGATGAATATGTTCTTAGAAAAAGATGCCGCTTCCGGTTTATCGAACTTCTTAGCGGAGTATGATAACTATGTAAAGAGAGCCGAAGCACACGACGAGAAGCCGCTTTCTATCTTGGCCTATCTTGTAGAAATGTTTCAATAAGCCAGCAGCATACCGGCCGCAATAACAGCAGCCGCGTTAAGCTTCTGGCTTATTTTTTATCGATGGATTCACTTTTATTTTTCTATGCCCATTCTGGCTTTGATTCCCCTGTCATACGGATGATGTACTTTTGTTATTTTAGAATAATAATCCGCAAGCTGTTCCAATCGCTCCGTACACGAATGTCCGGTCATCACAACTTCAAGATGTGGCTGCTTTGCCATTAAAAATGTATACAGCATCTCCTCTTGCAGGATTCCGGTGCTGCAGGCGTCTAACACTTCATCCAGAACAAGCAGATGATAGTCCAATTTCAACAGCCGTTTCTTGATTTCTTCAAAATACCGGTCATACACTTTCGCTGCCGCTGCTTTTTCTTCTTTATTCATCCGAAAAACAAACCCCAGTTTTTCCGTACAGGAATATACTTCCATTCCCTTGATTTTATTCAAAACACTTATTTCACTCGAAGTTCCGTCTTTTAAAAACTGTGTAAATAAGACATTACCTCCGGCTCCGGCGACGCGCACCGCAAGTCCGATCGCAGCCGTCGTCTTTCCTTTTCCGTCCCCTTCATAAATATGAATCAGTCCCGTTTCCATTCATGCCTCCGTCTACTTGTGATGGTACATTTTTTTGAGTAATGCAATTTCCTGTGCATACCCTTCCAGCTCATTCGGCGTCTCCAGATAAAATGGCTTATCATAGAGCTGCGGATGATTGATAATCCGCTCCACGGCCTCCAGCCCGATACTGCCTTCTCCGATTTTCTCATGCCGGTCCTTATGACTTTCAAATGGATTTTTGCTGTCATTCAGATGTACTGCCTTCAGCCTGTCTATCCCGATGATTTCATCAAACTCTTTTAATACGGAATCCAGATCATTTACAATGTCATACCCGGCATCATAGACATGGCAGGTATCCAGGCAGACGCCAAGATGATGTTTCAATTCCACCTTGTCGATAATTGCACGAAGTTCCTCAAATTCTCTTCCGACCTCCGAGCCCTTTCCGGCCATTGTCTCCAGAAGCACTGTCGTTTCCTGCTCTTCTTTTAAAATGTAGTTCAGCATATCTGAAATGTAGCGGATTCCGATCGTTACTCCCTGCTTCACATGGCTTCCGGGATGGAAATTATACATGCTTCCAGGGATATTGGACAACCGCATGAGATCATCCTCCATCACATTCCGTGCAAATTCTCTGAGCCCTTCGACTGCGGCACAGGCATTCAACGTATACGGTGCATGTGCCAGAATTCTGCCGATATCATTTTCCCCTGCATAATCGCAGTATGCCTTCACATCTTCCAGATTCAGAGGCTTGGCAGCACCTCCTCTGGGATTTCTCGTAAAAAACTGAAAAGTATTCGCCCCTATTTTTACTGCTTCCTTCCCCATCGCAAGATATCCTTTTGAGGAAGATAAATGACATCCGATTCTTAACATATTCTCTCCTGTCTGCTCTTAACCTTTTTGTATGTAGTACACAATCCCGACAATTACAATGATTCCCCCGATTACCGTAGCCATACCCGGAATTTCCCGGAAAAACAGAACGCCAAGAACGGTTGCAAAAACCGGCTCCAGCAGTTTTGCCGTAGAAATAAAAGCCGCTTTTTCATACCTCAGTCCCCAGCTGTAAATACTGTGACCCAGCAATGTACAAAAAACGGCGAGACCAAGCGCCACCAGATAATTGTAAGCAGAGTAGCCTGTCAGCGGAATATCCGAAATCAACATTTTACCCAATATCGTAATTCCTGCAAAAAAATAGACAATTCCGGTATACAGCATTGTAGACATATGCCTGCGGCATCTTTTGCCAATCAGGGTATAGACCGCCGCACATACGGCACCTGCCAGTGCAATCAGATCTCCCTTCAACATCGTATGTCCGCCTCCCGCATCGGTAAACGTCACAATGAAAGTTCCAAAAAAGGCAGTCAGAATTCCGATGCAGCCCCTCCAGGATATTTTCTCCTTTGCAAAAATAAATCCTCCCACGGCAACAAAAAATACTTCCATGTCCACCAGAACGACTGCGGAAGCAATGCTGATATAGCTTAAGCTTTCAAAATAAAAAGAGAAGTGCATCCCAAGGAATGCACCGCTTATCATACAGAGTACGAACTGACCGGGCTTCAGCTGTTTCCATTCACTTCTGCATTTTGTCAGAAAAGCCGGACACAGAAGCAGTACCGCAAACAGCATCCGATAAAAAGCCAGTGCATTTGCATCTGCATTGGAAAACCGGACAAAGATAGCCGAAAAAGCAGCACCCAGTACGCCCAAAATAATTATTAATTTTTTCACATCATTTCCATTTCCGTGCCTGCCGCTTTTAGCTGCGCACTCCCACTGGTTCGGTCAATAGTACCATACCAGACAGACGCCGGACCGTCAAGTTTTTCAAACGCATCCTGCCAAATTCCCTATCTGAGAAATTCTTTTAAATAGATTGGCAGCAGTTTCTGGCTGTGCTCCGTAAGGCTGTACTGCCCGCCCTTGATGCACCAGTCATAAATCATTCCGCGCTCCAACGTGGCATAGGTATCTGCGAGACTTTCCACCGACTCCGTCTGTTTAAACTCTCCCTTGTGCTGTCCGTCTCCAATCATCTGTGGAATCAGCTTGTAATACAGCCGATTTTCATTTAGAAGGTTCCGTTTGCTGTCCACGTCACCAACGTATAAATGCTTCACCAGATCAAATGGTACCTCTGTCTCGATCATGCCAAACAGTTCCCGATTCAGATACAGGAGCTTTTCATAGTGGTTCAGCCTCGGATTCATCTCCACCATCAACTCCGCATACTTCTGATCAAACAGCTCTCCAAGTGTATCGTCAAGTTCTTCCTTTTTCTCAAAATTCTGATAAAACTCATCCTCTGTGACCCCGGCAAGGCGGACCACATCGGAAATGGCGGTATCCGCACAGCCGCGTTCCCGAAAGAGCTGCCACGCCGCCCGGACAATCCTGCCGCGGACGCTTTCCGGTTCCGCTTCTTTCCTCATTCCGAGCAGAAAACCGTATTCCAGCGGATCTTCCGCATCCAGAATCCAGTTGTTCATGCCTGTGATATAAGCGCTTCCGGTAATCTGCGGTATAATTCCCTTTTTCCCGTCGATCTCAATCTCCCTGGTCGCTTCTCCGGTAAACATCGACCCTGTAATGCTCTCATAGACAAACGGCTCGTGCAGTTTTAATTCTCCCTTTGCATAGAGTGCTGCCAGCTTTGCACTGGTTCCGGTTCCACATGGGGAACGGTCAGTCTGTGCACCTCCGAAAATCACACAGTTTTTCATATCTGCTTTCCCGTTTTCCGTATGACAGTAAAATTCTACCAGATCCACGGTTGTGATATCCAGATACGGATGCCGGATTTCGACGGTCTGGTTGATTTTCTGCCGAAGTTCCATTCCCAGAGAAGTAATCGTTTCCACATTCTCCATTGTAAGCGCAAGCCCGATCTTCTCCGCATCCACCAGTGCAAAAAAGGAACCTCCAAAAGAAATATCATAAGGGATTCTCCCGTAGCCCGGTATGCGGATTTCCAAACTCTCCTTATACAGGAATGCCGGAACATTCAGGATACTCACTTCCACTGCCTTGCCATTCACCACATGCACTTTCGTCCGGATGATCCCGGAAGGTGCGTCCAGGACTACTTCGGTATAAGGCTCTGTCACTTCCACCATTCCGGTTTCCACCACCATGGAGGCTGTCCCGATACTTCCATGACCGCACATATTCAGATAGCCGCCGCTGTCCATAAAAATCACACCGAAATCCGCCTCTTCATGAACCGGATCTGTCAGCAGTGCTCCGAACATATCCCGGTGTCCCCTTGGTTCGAGCATCAATGCCGCACGATAATGATCATAATGTGCTTCCACATACTTCTTCTTTTCCATCATGGTATTACCCGGAAGCTCCGGAAATCCACTGTAGATAATTCTGGTAGCCTCCCCCATCGTATGGGAATCGATTGTCTGAAACAAATGTGCATAAGGTACTGTTTTTGGCTGCACATTCATAGTATCACCTCTTATCTGTTATTCTCCAAACTGCTTGCGTACAATATCTGCCAGTATGCCGGCAGTTTCCTCTACTCCGAATTTGGCACTGTTGATGATCAGATGTTTGTATTCGGGATCATCCTGTGCAAATTTTGCAAAACGCCTGTGATAATTTTTCCGTGCCTTATCTACTTCCGCTATCATCCGTTTTGCTTCTTCCTCCTGCATTCCAAGCGGTCCCATGCAGTTTCTGAGCCGATCCTTATACGAGGCATAGATATAGATATGAAGTACATCCGGCTCATCGGCGAGAATCGAATCGGCACACCGCCCAACAATGATACAGGATTCTCTGGATGCCAGCATATTGATGATATTCACCTGCGTTGAAAAAATCTGCTGCTGTATTTCCGGTGACTCCGTTCCAAGCGGAAACAGCATCTGAAAGAAACCGGAGCTTTTTTCCTCCTCATCACTGATGACCGATACCGGAAGATTCATTTTCTTTGCGGCCTTCTCTACGATATCCCTGTCATAATATTCTACTTCCAATAACTCTGCCAGTCTTTTTGCAATCGGACGTCCCAGACTTCCGAATTCCCTGGTAATGGTGACAACAAATTTCTTCATTCGATCTCCCTCCATTCCGTTTTCTGCTTACTCAGGAAGCCAGAAATCTCGATAAAAATGTCTTGGTTCTCTCTTCTTTCGGATTCTCCAGAACCTCTTTCGGAGTTCCCTCCTCAACCACATAACCGTCTGCCATGAAAACAACCCGGTCTGCCACGTCTCTCGCAAAAGCCATCTCATGTGTTACAACGATCATGGTCATCCCTTCTGCCGCAAGTTCTTTCATAACACTGAGCACTTCGCCCACAAGCTCAGGATCCAGCGCGGATGTAGGTTCATCAAAAAGAAGTGCCACCGGTTCCATGGCAAGCGCCCTTGCAATTGCCACACGCTGCTGCTGTCCTCCTGACAGGGTACTTGGCATCACCTGTGCCTTGCTCTCCAATCCCACCTTGCTCAGCAGTTCTTTCGCGAGTTCTGCCGCCTCAGTTTTGTTTTTATGTTTTGTCAGAACCGGTGCCATCGTAACATTACCTAACACGGTTTTTAACGGAAAAAGGTTGAACTTCTGAAAAACCATACCAACTTCTTCCCGGAATTTACGAATATCGGCTTTTTCCGCACACAGATTTGCATCTTTATAAAACACATCTCCGGAAGTCGGTTTCTCCAACTGGTTGATACAACGCAGAAATGTACTTTTTCCAGACCCGGAAGGGCCGATAATGCACACCACTTCTCCTTCACTTACTTCTAAATTAATATCTTTTAACACTTCTAAATCTCCAAAGGATTTTGATAAATGATTTACCTTTATCAACGCCTTGCCCATATCAGCACCTCCTACTTATTTCCGATTTTCTTTTCCACGACTCTCTGCAGTATCATCAGGATCGATAGCAACAGCAGATAAAAAATTGCACATACGGTATAAGCCGGAATCGTATTGTATGTACGCATCACATAATTCTGCGTCTGTCTCGTAATCTCATTTACAGATATCATGGATAATAAAGCGGTGTCTTTTACAGATATAATAAACTGGTTAAACAGACCAGGAATCATCGATTTAAATGCAGGCGGGATAATAATATGCCTCAGCACCTGACCCTTGGAAAGTCCTAACGAATACCCTGCCTCAATCTGACCTTCATCCACGCCCTCTAAGGCGCCTTTTACAATTGCCGAAATGAATGCTCCTGCATTCAGTGTAATGACGATAATACCTGCCACGGTACTATCTAACGTATAGCGAGAACCCTGAATCAACGTGATTACTGCCGGTACTACAAAATAGACATACAGCGCCTGAACTACAAGCGGTGTGCCCCGGATAATCCAGATATAGACATTTGCAACCCCCCTGGCAATTCTGTTCCTGCATTGCAGGGCATAGCCATTTAAAGCCCCGAGTAAAAAACCCAGAACAATGCCCACAATGGCAATTTCCATTGTTATTTTTAATCCACGAAAAAGCATGGGTATAATTGCAGATAAAAATTCTACACTCATGTTTTCTACCTCCTAATTTGGGAGCAGGAGCTGTTTTGCACGTTTACCAGAAAATACAGGATCGGCGCAAAACAGCAGTCCGCCCTAGCCAGATTTATTCACACCATTTAGCTTTGAGATTGTCAATTGTTCCGTTCTGCGTCAGGTAATCGATCGCAGCATCAAAATCATCTACGATATCCGGATACTGTTTGCAGATATCAAAAGAAAGTGCAATTGCGTATGGCGCCTGACCATTGTAGAATTCGTCACCTACAATTTTTAATTTCACATCACCGGTGCCAATGGAATATGCCGTACCAGGTGCATCGTAAATCGTTGCATCTGCCTGACCGCCTTCGACTGCCTTATAAGCCAGTGCCTGGGAATCGTACATCTGCAGGCTGTCTTCCGGAAGATTTGCAGCTGCATATTCATGTGCGATTGTACCGGACTGAATTGCAACGGTATAATCTCCGCTCATTAAATCATCTACACTTTTGATGTCATCATTGTCTTCCGCAACAGCAACAACGATACCTGCGTCGTAGTATGTCTTGGTAAAGTTCATATTCTCTTTTCTTTCATCCGTTGCACAAAGTGCTGCGGCTACCACATCCAGCTGTCCCTGTGTAACAGAGGTCGTCAATGGACCGTAATCCATATCCTGAAGTGTATCATCTGCAATCGTAAAGCCTAATACATCCTGCAGCGCATACAGGAAATCAATGTCAAATCCCTGCAGAGTCGTTCCGTCCTCTGCAAAATAAGAAAACGGAGCATAGGTGCCGGATGTACCAATGGTTAAAGTCACTCCCTTTAAAGCATCTTTCACATCGGAAGAACCTGTCTCTGTACCAGTGACTGCCTCCGTACCTGCCTCGGACGATTTATCTGCCGTATCTGATGAATCCGCACCGCTTTCTTTACTGCTGCCGCATCCAGCCAACGCCGTCACCATCAAAGCGCTCACTAAAAGTGTTGAAATCAATTTTTTTCTCATGTTTTTTCCTCCTACTTTTTCATTATTTATCTCATTCAGAACGTAACACAACAAGGGCACTGCTCTGCGCAACGCCCTTGTTGACCATCTGAAATCAAACGACTTTTTAATTACTATAAACGATTTTAGACATTATGTCTATACTCATAAGGAAGTACTTTGCACATACCATAGTGATCTGCTTCATTTGCGATAAAATTCAGTGTGTCTTTGAGGATCGCAATCTGCATCGGAATATTGTTTGGTTCCCCTGCATTAGAGCCGATCGGCACGTGCGGTGCCGTAATACGAGGTGCCCCCTGTTGTTTTGCAATCGGAGGAAGTGCCGCAATCACGCAGCAGGACATACCTTCTGCTTCACAGCATCTTGTCACGATGGTAGCCGAACGATGACAGGTACCGCATCCGCCGGTACATAATACAATATCGACACCTTGCGCCTTCAGCTTTCCGGCAATTTCCGGGCCTGTTTCATTGCGGAATTTTTCCACATTTCCGCCGCCGCCCATAAAACCATACATTTCATCCGCAAGACTTCCAATGAAGCCCTCTTCCACAAGCTCTCGCAGGCGGTCCAACGGGAACATGGCGTTTGCATCCTTGTTAATATCAGAATTGTCAAAACCGCCGTGAGTTACCATTAATTCCGATGTTTTTACATCAGAAGGGATGGCGCGATAGCTATAATCACCGGATGTATCATATGGTTCCTGCGTTTTCAAATGTATTCCGCCTGCCGTAATAAACGCCACCTTACATTCGCTTAGCGGCTTTTGCAACGGTGTCCAGACCGGTCCCGGTGTCACCGGTACAAATATTTCAGACTGCATTCCCTCTACTACTGTTAAATTCATATCTGTTTCCTCCACTTCCTGCACTTTTTTCTATTCAGCTTCCATGATATATTCATTTACGGAAATACCATCCTCATCCAGCACCTGCATATAGCTGAAATAGAATTCCACCTGCTGTCCCGCTGCCAGAAGGCGATCGGTAAACACCCATCTTCTGGGTACTGTAATAACGCCCAGTCTTCCCTGCAGATCGACTTTCACGGCAGTGTCATTCACCTGTACAATCTTCCCTCTCATCAATTTCGGTGTTAATATATACTGCATGGTTTCCATCCTTTCCAACTTGCCGGTATCTTTTAAAGACCGAGAAGCCCGTTATTATGATCGATGACAGACTGCATCCACTTTTTCGGTGCAGGTTTGATCTCCACACCCATCATCTTGTTTTTCAGCATCTGAACTGCTCTTGCCGCATCCTTTGGACAGATTTCCGAACAACCGGCAATTTCGTTTTCAAAGCCTTCCTTATCCTTGTTGATTTCCACCATTGCATCCGCATATTTATTTCCGACTACCAGCTGTCCCTGATACGCGCAGAACGATACCCCGACTACCGGAACACCGCGCTTTCCGATTTGTTCGATATGCGAAGTGAAGTCTATGTGGTTATTGCCGAATCCTTCGGTCGTGACAATTGCTCCCTCGACTGCCAGTGATTCGATCCAGGCACCAAGACGTTCGGAAACAAATGCCTTTTCGTCATTTACCTGCGGGCTGCCCAGGAAAATAACTCCGATGAGATCGAGTTCCTCATCCTCAGCCAGCGCTTCTACCAGCGGTTCCCGGAAATAATGCCTTGTCATTTCCTTCGTTGCCGGCCCGATACAGGTAAGTGCATGAATTCCTCCGTCACGCACTTCATTCGGTGAAAGCATGAGCGGCACATTTCCAAGATCTACGTTTTTCTGTCCGCCCGAAACACCGCATGGTTCGGATGGACACAGAATGTTGTCGTGCATCGCTCCCTGACCCATAATCTCCTTTACCAGTACGACTCTCGGTCTGCCTGTCTTGTGGACATCTTTACAGATTTCTTCCCGAATTGGCTGATCGGTTGTTTTTTTGAGAACGTTGCGGATTTCCTGAATGATCACATCCTCACATTTATGGGATGCAAACGGTCCACGCCGCTCCATTCCAGTCAATCGCTCGATCACGGTCTCTACGCGGATAATAATGTCTTCCTGATCCGCACATCCCGGATTGCCAAATGCCATTTTTTCGTCCAGATACCCTTCGGAAGAACCGAATTCATGAATCTGTGTACCATCCTCATCCAAACCAGTCAGCATAAATACGGCACCTTCCAATACATGGGATACCCCCTCACCGAGTACGCCCGTCACTTTCGTTGCAACCGGGCATACATCCATAATTGTATCCGTGTATATATGGCGCTCTGCCGGCTTTATGATATCAATATTGATTTTTTTTACAAGTGGATCTGCCGCAATGGCCTTTTCCACGATATTTTCATCAATCGTAAGTACTCCACCGGCAAAAGAGGTCTGCTCTCCCAATACCACATCCGTCACCGGAAAGATCTTTTTGGTCAGCGTACGAATGACCTTATCCTCCGGCTCCTCTGCTTGCAACGGAGATACAGGACTGTTTAATCCGAATGTACTTCCTGCCGGAATATCGAGGGTCAACCCTTCCAGCTTTGCAATCTCAATGTGAATCATGCCTGCTCCGGCCGTCGGTTTTACAGGAACTTCTTTCTTTTCCACCGCCGTTGTTCCTTTTGTTTCCGCATGGACCCCATTTACCCGATCGAGCATCTCTGCCCTGATTGGTGTCAATGCATCGCAGTCCTGCATCAGTGTCGCTCCCAGAACCTGTTCAATGGTCAGACCATCATCGGACAATGTCAGAAGTCCCGCTTCTTCCATATCCTCAAATAATGACGGATCTTCCAGATCATCACTTCCGATCACCAATCCCTTTTTCCTCTGGCAGCAAAAAATTGCCGGATCCTTTAAATGTGCCTGTAATGTTTCCTTCGTAATAGACATAATCTTATTTCCTCCTATAGATGCATTTTTCGAATTAGTTTGCTGTTGACAGCCCGAAGGCTTCCATCGGTACAATGGTATACGGTAAGACCAAGCTGCGGTGCACAGGACATCACCGTATTGGTACAGTCCGTGCAGTTACTGATCAGAACTGCTTCCGCTCCTGCTTTCTTCAATTGCAGAATTTTTTCCACCTGTCCGGGACAACGTCCGGGATTCTCACACTTCCATGCGCTTCCGGTATTTTTTGCCTGCTTGCAGTATGCAACTCCGGAAATTTCACTTCCCATAGCTGCCGCCATTTCTTCCAGTCTCTCTTTGCCTGCTCCGCATGCACACACTAATATTCCAAGTTTTTTTGGAGCTTTCATAAATTCTTCTGCGGCAATGATCCCACCGGTCGTTTTTAAGACAGGAGCCGTTTGAAACGTGCGCTTTCCAGTAAATGGCCCGCCCATGATCAGTTCTCCGTAATTTTTTCCGATTCCTCCTGCCATGGTAAGAACATCTTCTACTTTTCTGCCGATTGGCACATCGAACAGTACCTGAATCAATGCATTCTCTTTTAATTTCCCTGCAACCGTCATATCCTTGTCAATGAGCGGTTTTTTCTCTTCCACCGCTTCACGAATTCGATATGCGGTTTCTGCGTTCAAAACGATCACATCTGCCGCGGCAGGCAGGGCATCCACCGGCAACAGTACTCCCATCGTCTCCCGAATCAAAGCTCTTTCCTCTCCCATCGGATAAAGATCTTTCAGTTTTTTTATTTCATACCGATGTTCGGTATCTGCTGCTTCCAGCTTTGCAATTGCCTCTTTGTGCGATTCTTTTAATGCGATGATACCGCGCCTGACCTGAACAATATCCAGGATTATGGACAGGGACCGGAGAAGTTTTTCCGGTTCCTTTTCGATTCTTGCTATGTTATGGGAAAGAATCGGTTCACACTCTGCTGCATTAATAATAACTGCTCCATTCTGACTCAACTTTGTCTGCAGTTTCACAGAAGTGGGAAATCCTGCTCCTCCAAGTCCGACAATTCCTGCTTCTTCTATCAGCTCAAGCGGAGATGTTCCGGTGAGCTCCACATATCCCGTATCTTCTGCCAGAGACTCCTCAATCACGATTTTGTCTTCCTCTACGGCAATTACGGTTCCACTGACACTTGTAAAAATGTTTGCACCAAGTGCACCTTCCGGCTTCACAGCAATTTTCTCTCCGCGCTTTACGCTGTCACCAATCTGCTTTACTGCCTTTGACGCCGCACCGATATGCTGTTTCAGTGGAAATATATATTCCATGCGGTGTTCCTCCTCTCTGTCAGACGAATCTTTCCGGAAAATAAAACAGACAAAAAAGTTTTACGGACTTCTTTGCCTGTATCAATCAATGTCTGCTGTTGTTATACTTGCATTATAGGGTAGTGTATGATATTAGTAAAGAGACGTTTATTAATATCAGGTATGACACTTTGTCATGTCAGCAATCTATTTTTTATTAGGAGGATTACTCGTATGGATATCAAACGGCTGGAATTACTGGCAGACATTTCCGAAACGGAAAATCTTACAATCAGTGCGGAACATTTGGGATACACCCAGTCCGGTGTCAGTCATGTCATCAAAAAGCTGGAAGAAGAACTGGATATCACACTTTTAAAACGAACGAACCGTGGTGTAGCTCTTACGGAAGAAGCCAAAATTCTAATGCCATACGTTCGTTCCCTGATTGTTCAGTACAACCGTTTCTATGAAGCGGCAGATTCCATCAAGGGACTCCAGCGTGGTTCCATCACAATCGGAACTTACTCCAGTATCGCAATACGCTGGCTTCCTGTCATTATTAAAAAATTTCAAACGGATTATCCGAATATTTCCCTGCAGATACGTGAGGGTGGATTGGAAGAAATCGAAGAATGGATGAATGCGGGTATGGTGGATTTTGGTTTTATCAGCCGTATTCCGCATCAGAAATTTGAATTTATCACGTTAAATCAGGAGCCACTTTATGCCGTACTTCCGAAAAATTTCATAGTCCCACCGGAATTCCATGGCTCTTTTCCAGTCACTGCCTTTGCGGATTTCCCTTTTATCACTTCCGAATCCGGTGTTGACAACGATGTGGCTGCCACACTCCAGCAGGCCGGAATCCATCCGCCTGTTCGTTTTTACTGCAAGGATGACCATTCGATTATCGCCATGGTAGAACATGGTCTCGGCATTACGCTGCTTCCATCTCTTATTTTAGAGGGTTATGATCAGAATATTGTGAAAATTCCACTTTCTGTCCCTGCCGTGCGTACGCTTGGTATCGGAATGGTTTCCTCCGATGACCTGACGACAGCCGCGAGAGCCTTTATCGCAATTGCCCGTCAGACCTTGAAGGAAATGCATCCCAATCCGGTTTTGTAGATACAGATCCGTTACTGCCAGATTCGTTTTTTCCGATACGGTATTCGACAGTTTTCCCAAAAATCAATTCACTCAGATATAAAATCGTTACCGGGAGCATCAAATGTTTCGTCCTGTTTGCTGCTTTTTCGGTACCTCGTTCAATTTCCAGTTACCCGGTTGCAAATATTTTTCTAATGTCTGATACAATACGTCTGCACCAATTGGTTTGATCAGATGATCATCCATACCGGCCACGAGTGATTCTGTAATGTCTTCCGCAAATGCATTCGCGGTCATGGCTATCACCGGTATCGACTGCGCCTGCGGATGAGCGGAAGCTCTTATTTTTCTCGTAGCATCATGTCCGTTAAGCACCGGCATCTGTATATCCATCAGAATCAGATCATAGGTCCCGGGCTCCTGTTTCAGAAAAAGATCGACTGCTTCCTGCCCGTTTACTGCACAATCGATATCCAGACCGGTCAGTTTCAGCAACTCTACCATTACCTCCAGATTCAGCGCAGTATCATCTACCAGCATAACCTTGTGCCCTGAGAAATCATAATCTCCATATTTTTTTACAGCTTCCGCTGTCGAGGCTCCTGCAAGATTCATAAAGACCTCAAATAGTGCCGACTGGAACATCGGCTTTGGGAGAAACAGATTCGCCCCTTCTTGTCTTGCCACATCATATACTTCCTTAAAATCATACGCCGAGACAATAATCATCAGTGTATCCTCATCAAATATTTCGCGTATTTTTTTCGTCACAGAGACTCCGTCCATTGAAGGAATTTTCCAGTCTATAAAACACACATCGTACCCATGTCCTCCATGATAAGCCTCCTTCAACTGCCGGATAGCATCCTGACCGCTGTCTGCACTCTCGTGCGACACCCCGATACGGTCAAGAACCTGTGAGGCATACTCCAGTGTACTTGCATCGTCATCCACAATCAGGCAGGATATTGCGGAAAGCTTTCTGCAAAGAAATCTCTGCCCTGACTCTATACAAGTTCTTCCAAAAGGAACCGATACGGTAAAAATTCTTCCGTTTTCCTCTGTATTTTCCATCCGGAGCGCACCCTGCATAAGATTTACCAGTCTGCAGGCCACTGAGAGACCTTCTTTGGCATATTCGCACTGCTGTGGCGTGTCACATAGATTACAACCGGTATCAACCACTTCAAACTGTATAAATACTTTTTCTGCTTCTACTTTTTTCTGCGATACGATCAATTCTACACTCCCGCCTTCCGAAGTATATTTTAATGCATTGGAAAGCAGACTGTTCAGTATCTGATTTAAACACAGCTGATCCCCGATCAGTATTTCCTCTGTGATTCCGGAAAGATATAGATGAAAATCAATCTTTTTCTGTCTGCAAAGCTGATCGTACATTTCTCCAATTGATGTAATCAGCTGTCTGAAGTTGAATCGTTCGTTTTTCAATTCCAATTGATCGTTTTCCGATCTGTCCAAAATGTCATTAATGATATTCAATAAGGTATTGGAAGCAAACATCATCTTCTCCAGATTATCCGCTGCAACCGGATTATCCCGAACCACTTCTTTGGTCATTTCCGTCAAACCAATCATTGCATTTAGCGGTGTACGTATTTCATAACTTATTTTGGAAAGGAAAGTGCTCTTCTCTCTGTTTGCACAATCCGCATCATGCCGGGCTTCTTCTGCTTCCTGTCTGGCTATTTCCAGCCGGCACACACTGTCTTCCAATTCAAGATTTTTATCTTTTAGTATAGATTCATTGTGAATTTTCATAATCAGAGATACTATAAGTAATACAATACACAAACTAAGAAAAAACACGATGCCATAACCTGACAGCAGGGAATATGCCGTTCCTGTGCTCATCCAGATTCCCGGTGCTGCCATAACAGTAGCCGGAATATGTATCAGCGCCATTGCCATAATCACTCCAGCCAAAATCATTCTTTTTGTTCTCCTTCTCGTCTTCATTTTCCCCTTTTCAGTTCTCTAACCATCTTTTCTATGACCTTAGCTCTCACTCATTCATCCCACATGCATAAATTATACTCTTATTGCAGTAAAAATCAAACAATATAGTGCGCACATGCAAAAAAGCCCCAATCCTGGAATGGATTGAAGCTTTCTCCCTGTGCCATAATCTATGATGCAACCGCGTAACGTCTTAGAACGTTTTCAAAATTAGAATCTTCACCACCGTATTTTACAGTCAGTATCTGGGAAAGATCCATACTTAAAACGCCCAAAAATGATTTTGCATCGATTACTACCCGATTGTAAAAAATATCAATGTCAAAATCACATTTTTCAGCTTCTCTTACAAATTCTTTTACCTCATTTGTATCAGACAGTCTGATTCGTTTTTCGTTCATATTTTCACCTTCCTAACTACATGGGAAATCCAGTTGTATGGCTCTGGATGCGTTGTATTAACAAGAAATCTTTGGAATTATGACACCATTTTTTTATTTTGTCAATTTTTTTAAAAGCGAATATCTGAACCATTTATGCACATATTACACAAGTTTTTAACTTTTTTGATTCCGTTTATTTTGTAAAAAAAGCATTTTCCTGGAAATTTTACATTCACATACAATTTATTGTACATTCTCACCTGATATCATTGTTTTCCCATAGAATATTATGCAAATTGCATGAAATTTATGGCTTTTTTGACTGTTTTTAAAGATTTATCGTGCCCTATATAATAAATATTCATTTTTATTTATTCTGTTACAATTTCTTTCTATTATGAACTGTTTTTCTTAATAATTATTCATCGTCTTCTCTCGTTACCCTATTCATAAATTTTTTTCATACCGAAGTATCGGCTCCTGCAACCGGTTGCTCTTTTCCAAATGGAAACAGGAAGTAGGAATTTCATATCATAAATATACATTTGATTTGGAATATTATCTACCAATTTTTCGCCATTATACTCTCAGTCTGATGAAAATATCACTTTCTTAAGAAAAGTTCTTTCTGATAAAACGATTTATTTACATACAAAAAAAGAAGTCTCATGACTTCTTTAACAGGGGTGGAAGGAATCGAACCCTCCTCTGGAGTTTTGGAGACTCTTATTCTACCGATGAACTACACCCCTACATTATGCAATTGCACTATAATAACTGCATATATCTTCAAAACTTCATACAGAATGACTTCCGATTTCTTTTGGTCAAGCCCTCGACCGATTAGTAACAGTCAGCTCCATGCATTGCTGCACTTCCACCTCTGCCCTATCTACCTGATACTCTTTCAGGGG
>JAEWCQ010000037.1 GCA_023390555.1 Bacillota bacterium
TTTGTCAGTGTCTTTACTTCTTTGCTGATATTTCTCGATATAATACTGCCGATCAGCAATGCGATCAGACTTGCAAACACCACAATGATTATGGTGATGTTACGAATGGAATCGGCCGCCGAAAGAATTGTACTCTTTGGAATCAGTGTACAGATCATAAGACCGGTATTCCCGACCGGAGAATATCCGAACAGATATTTCTGTCCCTGGAAAGTCACATAAAAACTTCCGGTATCACCGTCTGCAACAGCCTTTTTAAAGTAATCCGTTCCAACAAAAGCAGTTGTTTCTCCGGAAAACAGTTTTGCGGTATCCGCATCCGTATGTATGACCTCTCTGCCGTCTGTTGCCGCAACAAGTGCCGATATCGTACCCTTCCCGTTATTCAGCGAAGAAAGTACATCGTCAATGGTAGAGTAGGCAATATCCAGACAGATATAGCCGTCTCCCTTCGAAAGCTTGCGTATGTAAGATACTGCATAAGAATCATCCGATAAAGAGAGTTTGTCATCAATGTATTTATGATATCCGCTCCACAAACCTTTATTCCCGTTAATCCCGGATGCCTCATCTGTTTTTGAGAATTCCTCATACGCTTCTTTGTCCAGCCTTCCGGATGTAGACGATGCATTCCCACCGTTCTTTGAAAAGACATTGTAACTGTACATATAGTTACACGTCCCCTTAGCCGACTTTAAAAGTGTGGTCGCCGAGCGAAAATAATCCATTGCTTTCGTGTCACCTTCTCCGGCATATTTGGCATAATAAGTGGAAAAGTCTTCATTTGTAATAATTTCCGTTGTCTTGTCTTCAATATTGTTACACAGAAGATGACAATATTCACTGACTGTCACGATGTTTCCCGCAACCGAATTTTCATACTGCTTTGTAATATTCTCAGCCGCAGACCGATAGGAGAAGATTCCAAGCAGAATGATCAAAAACACAGGTACCAGAAACGCACCGATAAGCTTGTAGATGATCTTTCCGCTTTTTCCACCTTTTTTCGAGATTTTTCTGCTGTTTGCTGTTCTAATTTTCCTTCTCATACGTACCCTCCAACTCTTTGCATATGCTACACTGGTCTAATTAGCTCCGATGACGGACACCAGATAAAACGGAACCACATCGTCTTCATGTGTCTCAATCAGCGTAATTTCCACCTTATGTTTTCCGAAATTCATATGCTCCGTGACAGTCGTCAATTCCAGTTTATCTCCCCAGGTCTCATCAAAATTAGCATCCAGGCGCACCGCATGTTCCATATCTCCATCCACGACCACTTCGGCAACAGGTGCCGGTTGGTTTACGGACTTGCGGTACTGTACGGCAATTCCTCTGCCTTCTATCTCAAAAGTGATTGCAGCACCCTTCACGCTCGCGGTCCATCCATGCTTAAAGCAGTCTGTAATATCCCTCTGGACGCTATCATCTGCCTGAAATCCATCTGAGAGCGGCTGGGTATTCCCGTTCTGATAGCGGATGGAATTTTCATAAGTATTCTGTGTAAGCGGAGCGGACAAATCCGGTGCAGGAACCTCAGCCACTTCTGTTTCTTCCAGAACCTTTTCCAGAAAATAGGTGATGACGGAAGCAACCAGCTCATGTCCGTCATCGTTCGGATGCAGGTCATCCGGTGTAATATCCCGGTTTGCGATTCTGCCTGCCACGACTTCCGGATAGATACTGCTTTGCATACTGACACACGGAATCTGATAATGTCTTCCGACACGTGCATGCTGGATCTGTGCATTTCCGCCGGTCTGATAGTACACGTTATGCACGATCAGCATTGCCGGCTTTGTTGCAGATGCATAGATTTTACGTACAAGTCCTTCATAAGTCTCCAGAAAATGCTCATCGCTGTCATCATTCACAGAAAATTCCGTGATCACAAAATCCGGATGTTGGGAAAGCAGATCACTTTCGGCACGTGCCACACCGAACTGCGAACTTGTCCCGCCGATTCCGGCATTCAGATACGTAAACTCCGCATTTGGAAATGTCTTTTTCCACCATTCATAGACGTGATATGCATAACACAGCTGTGGTGTACTCGAAAGCGATCCCTGCGTAATAGATCCTCCGATAAACCCGATTGTCAGTTTTTCTCCTCTTTGCGCCCGCTGCATCAGTTTTTTCATGCGGTCCAGATTTCCTCTGTTTGCAACTGCGTTTTCCATATTGACCTGATATTTCATATGATTCCTCCTTTTATAGCGCTTAAAAAGCACTTAGTATTCATATAATTCATGTTGGTTCTCCGTTCCAGACCTGGCTTTCTTCCTCGCCAACATGACTCTGTCACAGATTTCATTTAAAAGACAGTCCGTCTCCCTGATATGATAAATACCTGCATATAAATTGATACATACATCCGGATAGTTGTCCGCCACCCTCGCTGCAAACGTCACCATGCTGTGATTCACCCATTCAAATGGCTGCTCCACATCCTCGTCCAGCAGAACGATAAAATCATCGCCTTTTATTCTGCACACCAGCTCTCCGTCCGCAAGGCTGCGGCGGATATGACAGGCAAAATCTTTTAAAATCCGATCCCCCATTTCAAATCCAAATACCTCATTCAGCTTTGCGAATTCCTCAATTCCAAACAACGCCAGTGCATATTTTCCGGAACTGTCGGCCATCCTTTTTCCAAGTTCTCTGCGGAATCCGTCGTATTTGTATGTGCCGGTAAGTTCATCTCTCGTTCCCGCATACTGGGAAAAATCGCTGATATCCAGCCAACTGAACAGGATCTGCTCCCGCATCTCTCTGGTCTGGAGGCGCTGCACCGTGACATGATAATTCCGTCCGGTTCTGTCATTATGTACCTCTGCATCTATCGTACGACCCGCCTTCGCTTTATCCAAAAGGCAGTTTGTACAGCGTTCGCTGCGCCCCATCAGTAATTCATAACAGCGGGTGCCGTTCTGACAGCCGGCAAACATTTCCCTGGTCTGACAGCCGGCATAGATCAGCCGGTAATCATCCGGATCTATGACGTAGTATGCCATCCGGTGCCCGGAAAGACTGTACTCCATGTAGCGGTTCTCCAGCTCCATTTCTTTTTTCAAATTCAGCCGAAGGAGGTAGCTTGCCAGCATTTTTGTAATGGCATTTAACGTATTGCTGACACCACTGTGAAATAGCCCTTCCTGTCCGTTCTGATGATAGGAAATCAAATAGATCAATTCCATTCCGTCAAAAACCGGAATCTGGATAAACGATTTTCTTTCCCGCTGTTTAAAAAAGGAGATTGCTTCCTCTTCATTGTCCATTTCATAGATCAGTATTTCATGCTGCCTGTAATAGGCTTCCAGCTGCTTCCAGTATTTCATATAGAAACGTTCCGTTTCATCCGGTTCATCCGCCTGTCCGGACTCCTGCCAGCCCTGCAGCAGTTTTGCCCTGCCCTCGTGCTTCTGGAAGGAAATCAGTTCAATCGTACTCAATTTAAAATAGATTCCTATTTCCGTAAATATCATCCGGATTGCTTCGTGCATATCTTCACACGCACTGACAGCCGCAAAAGAATAGTCAAATAATTCTTTTTCGATTTTTGACAATCCCTTTGCGGCACCTCCTACCGCTTCTACCGTATCGCGTTTTCCTGTAGGCTCACCGATACGGACTTTATAATTTAATCTTTTTTCATAAAAACAGTATTTATTTTTACCCAGTTTTTTGGCCTTATACAGAGCCATGTCCGCATTCTGATAAAGTGTTGTGTAGCTTGAGGCATTCTTGGGGAACAGGGCAATCCCTGCGCTGATACCAATTCCTTCCGAGTGTTTGAGTGCCGCATTTGCGGCCTTAAACATCATTCTGTCCGCATATTCTTGAATTTCTTCTGCGGAGGTTTTCCCCTTTAGGAACACTACAAATTCGTCTCCGCCGATTCTTCCGACAATATCATTCTGAAAGACGCTTGTCGTCAGCACATTTGCAACTCTCGTCAATACCAGATCTCCATACAGATGTCCCCATGTGTCGTTGACTTGTTTAAAATCATCGAGATCCACAATGACAAATGCTCCGCCTTCTTCTCCCCCTGCCGGACTGTTCAGGTATTTTTCGATCATCTTCCTTGTTGTTTCTTTGTTGTAGATTCCGGTCAGGGAATCTTTGCTGGCCCGCTCGAGCAATTCTTCTTTTTCTTTTTTCTCCCAGCTCACATCCATTGTCTTTCCGACAATTTTGACGGGCTTGTGATTCTTATCGTAAACCGTCATCCCGATATAACGCAGCCAGGCAAAGACGGCCTCATCAGTTACCTGTCTGACATCGTACTGGAATTTTTCTTCTCCCCTGTCCATGCTGCCGCAATAGGCATCAAATATATCCCAGTCATCCGGATGTACAAGTCCCCACTTATGCATTGCCTGCTGATAATTCTCAATCACCATATTGGTATTGTTCCATTGTCCGTCCAGCTTCCGGCTCAGAACAAGGCGCTTTTGCTCTATTTCATATTCCCACAACGCACAGTTGGAATAATCCTTAATAATCTCATATTTCTTTTTCTGTGATTCCAGTTCCATTTCCAGTTGTTGGATTCGATTCGATAATTCCAAAATGTCTTCCATATGAAAAAGCCCCCGCTTTCCAGATACATCAACCCCATTTTCTCCATATATGCAATAGAGCCTGCTTAGCAGGCCCTTGTTCTTGCATAATACATTTATATGGAGTGAATATTTCAGGAATTCGTGTTGATAGGAGAGAATCCCTGAATAATGAAAAAGAAACCAAATTTATCAGCGTCTGCCAATTTCTGTATCTGTTTCACATAATACGCTGTTATCCTTGATGTAATCCACAATTTCATCAAGCTTCGTAAATGCGAGGCCTACATAGCTGTCAGCAGCTCCGTAATATACAGCGATCTTTCCTGTCTCACTGTCATGAATGGTTGCACAAGGGAAGCATACATTTGGTACAAAACCTCTTTCTTCATACCATTCTTCCGGTGTTAAAAGGAATGTTTCACATCTGTATTTTACAATCGAAGGATTGTCGATATCGAGAATTGCTCCGCCGATGGAATATACAAAACCATTACAGGTTCCGCTCACACCGTGATAGAACAGCAGCCATCCTTCCGATGTCTCGATAGGTGCAGCGCCTCCGCCGATCTTCAATGATTCCCACCATTCAGAGCCCTGGCTCATAACATGACGGTGTTTTCCCCAATAAACCATATCCGGACTTTCACTTACAAAGATATCCCCAAACGGTGTATGTCCGCTGTCCGACGGACGGGAAAGCAACATGAAATTGCCGTTAATTTTACGAGGAAACAGTACTGCATTTCTATTATAAGGAAGGAATGGATTTTCAATTCTGGTAAAGGTCTTGAAATCGGTTGTTTTCGCAATACCAATGGATGCACCGTAAAAATCCTGACACCAGATAATATAATAGATATCCTCCACTTTTACGAGACGCGGATCATATGCATAGCGAGGCATAAATGGCTTACCTTCTTCGTCTACGAACTGGATCTTTTTATCTTCAATATCCCAGTGAATGGCATCTTTGCTTCTGCCCATATAGATATATGGAATTCCGTTTGTCTGCTCACCGCGGAACACACCGATAAATCCATCTTCATATGGCATAACCGCACTGTTAAAAATTCTAGCAACTCCCTTTACCGGATTACGTCCGATAATCGGGTTCTCTTTATATCTCCAGATCGGAGCTCCTGTCAATCCTTCCGGCTTTTCCTGCCATGGTACATTCGGCACTGCCGGACTGATCATCGTTACTTTACTCATAAGGATACCTCTTCTTTCTACTTGTTCTTTGCGATAAATTCAAGATTCTTCTCAATCAGACTGCAGCGCTGTGCTACGCACTCAACGCTTCGTCCAGGGTCCTGCGGTGTGTGAAATACATAGTCAATCAACTTGTCGACTGTCGTTGTTGCCACATGCATTCTTGTATCACTGGAAGCATAATAGATAAATACTTCATTCTTCTCGTTTACAATCGCACCGTTTGTAAATACAACATTGGATACATCCCCAACCCGTTCTTCTCCTCTTGGTCCAATCAGCAGCCCGGAAGGCTCTGCGATCACTTTGGAAGGATCCTTTAAATCTGTTGCGAAGGCATAGATGACATAGCGCAGACCGGCTGCCGTATTTCGAACACCGTGTGCAATATGTATCCACCCTTTTTCTGTTTTTATCGGAGTTGCACCTGCACCGTTCTTGGCCTCGGTAATCGTATGATACTTCCGAATGCTGGTCATTTTCTCCTCATCAATTACTGCATGTGTAATATCTTCACAAAGGCCGAATCCGATTCCGCCGCCGCTTCCCGTCTCAATGAAATCATCCATCGGTCTTGTATAGAACGCATACTTGCCGTCTACGAATTCCGGATGCAGCACGACATTTCTTTGCTGCGGTGATTTGAGTGTAACCAGATTTTCGAGTCTTTCCCACGTTTTTAAATCTTTTGTTCTTACGATTCCTGCGGCTGCAACGGCAGCGGAAAGATCATTCACCGTCGTATCTTTACTCTCCGAGCAGAACACACCGTAGATATAGCCATCTTCGTGTTTGGTCAGACGCATGTCATAGACGTTCGTCTCTCCCGGACAGGTATCTTCCAGCAGAATCGGATAGTCCCAAAAATGGAATCCATCAATTCCATTTTCACTTTCTGCCACACCAAAGAACGATTTTCTGTCATTTCCTTCAATTCTGGCAACCAGATAATACTTTCCATTTAATTCAATTGCTCCGGAATTCATCACTGCATTAATTCCAAGGCGTTCCATGAAATAAGGATTTGTCTCCGGATTCAGGTCATATCTCCAGGTAAGCGGGATATGTTCTCTTGTCAGCACCGGATATTCATAACGGTCAAATACCCCATTATAAAAATCTGCTTTGACGTTGATTCTCTCCAGAATCTTTCTTTGCTTTTCCAATTCCACGTAATATCTTTCCTGCATCATTCCGACATTCTCCTTATCACTTCAAAACACATTCTGCCATTGTGGTATGGACATTTCCATGGCTCCACAATAGGTCTGCCTTCCACGGGCGTTCCATCCGGCAATACTTCCCAGAACCATTCAGAACCTTCTCTCTTGTCTACGACATACTCTTTGATAAAGTTCCATTCCTGTTCTGCCGCTTCCAAATATTCTGTTTTGGCAGGTTCCTTTTGATATCCATTCAGAAAACCTACCACAGCTTCAGCCTGTACCCACCAGATCCGATGCGTATTGACCTCTCCTTTGCAGCATTCGTTCGCAAGCGAATGACCATCGAATGCGGTTTCATAAATCTGATGTGTTAAATCTCTCGTAATCACACCCATTTTTTCTATATAAGACGGATCTCCCAGCACTTCTGCTCCGCGATCGATCAGCCACGCTGTTTCAATGTCGTGTCCGTAAGAATGAAGATCAATGATGCTGTTATAAACTTTATCAAAAAACACTTCCTGCCGGTGGAGCTTCGGATTGTATACCTTATCTGCAAAAATATCCAGAATCCAGATCAGTCTCTCTTTTACTCTTTTATCACCGGATATCCGATAAAGCTCCGTATATGCTTCAAATACGTGAAGCAGTGTATTCATCGTCTTATCTGCAAGTACACCGTTTTCCGAAAGTTTTTCATTCGATTCCGGATGAAAATCCCGGGTAAAGGCTTCCAGATAACCCGCTTCATCGGTACATTTTGTCTCGATGACAGAAAACAGCTCCATCGCTATTTTCAGTGCTTCTTCCTCTTTTGAAGCCTCATAGTAGGAGGACAATGCATAGATTGAAAATGCCTGATTATAAGTATGTTTTGTTGTATCTTCCGGGCTTCCGTCATAGGCAAGTGACCAGTAAATGCCTCCGTTTTCTTTATCCAGACAATGTTCCTTTAAAAATTCAAAGCCGTGCCTTGCCTCTTCCAGAAGACTTTCATCCTTTAATAATGTATATGCATTAGCAAAAAACCAGGTAATTCTGCTGTTAAGAATACATCCTTTTACTGCCTTCTTATCCAGTTTCAAATCATAATCCAGCCAGCCATAATACCCGCCATTCTCGTTGTCTCGTAAGTTTTTCCAAAACGGAATAATCGTTGTAAGTAAATGATTCTTAACCTCATCCACCATCATAATCTTCAACTCCTATCTTTAGCCTTTTACAGCCCCTGCTGTAATACCATTGTAAATCTGTTTCTGGCAGAGTATAAATATGAGCAATGCCGGAAGTAATGAAATAATTACAGCCGCACAGATCAGGTTATACTGACTGCCCCTCGGTCCGGTAAAGGTATACAACGCGGTTGCAACTACGCCGAGTTTTGTCTTATCCTGAAGATACAAATTCGATGCATAGTACTCGTTATAAACGCCTACGCCCTTTAATACCATACAGGTCACGATAGCCGGTTTTAACAGTGGAAGCATAATTTTCCAATAGATTTTGAAGTAGGATGCCCCATCAATGATCGCCGATTCGTCAAGTGACACTGAGATATTTTCCATAAACTGTATGAAAATGTAAACCGAAATAATGTCTGTACCCATGCTCATGATAATGTAGCCGTACAAATGGTTGATAAAGCCCAGATTCTGCATAATTTCATAAACCGTTACCTGCATAGCGATACCCGGAAGCAATGCTGCAAATAAGAACAGGTTTCGAATCAAGCCATTTCCAGGGAATTTAAACCGGTTTAATACATAAGCGAGCTGTGTTCCGATCACGATAGAACCTGCCAGTACGCACACCAGTATGATAAAGGAATTCATAAATGCTCTTCCCATATTTGCTTTTTCAAATGCGCTTATGAAATTGCTGAAGTTCAGCCAGTTTTCCGGCAGCGTCATTACATTGGTAGCTGCGTATTCCGTATCAGTCTTAAATGAGGTAATCACGCAGGATATAATCGGAATGATTGCAACCAGTGAAAAGAATACCAGAGAAAAATATTTTATAACAATCCACACGATGGAGCCGACACTATAATGCTTCCTTCTTTTTCTCGCTTTGTTCTGTGCCATACTAAACAGCTCCCTTCTGCAGCGACTTCTGTTCTTTTAAACGCTGCTTTTCTAATTTCTTACGTCGTTTCTTTGCATCATAGGTCTCATCCGTTGAATCTGCATTCCGGAATGCATACTTAAAGAAGAGTTTCTGCAGAATTGTAGCTGCAAAGATAATCAATAACAGAACAACTGCCATTGCAGATGCAAGACCGACCTTTTGGTCTGTATGAGCAATCTTGTTCATGATAACAAAGTAAGTACCTGTTCCGTTTCCACCCTTTGTAATAACGAATGGCGGATCAAATGCGCTCAGGGAACCTGTAATCGATAAGATCACGTTCAAGGTTACGATGGTTTTAATACTAGGTAAAATAATGTGTAAAAACTGCTGAAATTTATTTGCACCGTCCAGTTCAGCTGCTTCATACATCTCGGCATCTACGGACATGATAGCGCCAATGAAGAGCACCATATTCTGACCGAAGTAACGCCAGACAGATGTTGCAACCAAAGACCAGTTATTAATGCTGCGGTCCTTTAACCAGTACGGAAGATTGTCAAGTTGAAATCCACACCACTGAAGGATGGTATCAAACACAAATCCTCTGGTGTAGAAGAATTTGAAAATAAATCCAATCGCAATACCGCTTATCAAAAACGGGAAAAACATGAACCCTTTAAATATATTGCCGCCCTTTGTCTTGAAACTCAAAATCGTTGCAAGATACAGAGCTAACGCCAGCTGCATCAGCGCGCCTGCCATATAGTAAACGCTCAATTTCAAAGCACCGAAAATATCATCTCTTTGAAATACCGCTGAGTAATTATCCAAGCCCACAAACACACGTCGGTCAACCGGAGTTGCATATTTCATTTTATAAAAACTGAATTTTACCATTTCACCAAATGGCAGATACGTAAATACAAGTAACAGTAATAACGGAATGAACATAAACGCGAAGATTACAATCGCCTGCTGCCCTTTCCTGCTCTTTGCCCATTTCTTCAAACGAAAGGGCTTCTTTTCTTTCTTAACAGTCGTCGCTGTCATCGGTGCACCTCCATGCCCTTTTTTAAACGAAGCCGGGTTTCTTATCTCCCCGGCTCCGCTTTGAAAAGGCTAAATAATGACTTCTAGTTCTAATTTACTTTGTCACTTCAACACTGTTCGCTTCCTGTGCTGAAGACCATGCGTCATTCCATTCCTGCATGATATCGTCAAAGCTTTCATCGTTATTTGCTGCATGTTCTACGATAGACATGATCTTCTGGTTGCCGCTTGCGTTAACCATAAGCTCTGAATCAGAGTTTAAAGTATTTAACAGATCTTCTTCACCGGATACTGCCGGATCATCTGTAACAAATGTTACCTCGCTGAAGTCTGCATATACATCTGGCAGATCTGTCTGGTCTGCTGCAACTGGAAGGCCACCTTCATTGTAGGAGAATCCAGATTTTTCTGTCATGAATTTAATGAAGCACATAGCTGCTTCCTGGTTCTCTGTTGAAGAATCAACATTGATACCATAGCTGTAATCAGCACCTGCAGATGCATACTGTTTTCCGTCTACTGTAATCGGGAATGGCATATATGCGATATCATCCGCATTGTCGCCAGCTGCTTTCATCTGGCTTACAGCCCAGGAACCAAGTACCATAGTTCCGATCTGGCCATTGTTGATCATTGCTTTACAGCCTTCCCAGTCTGTTGTTGTATAGTCATCTTCGGTCAGTCCGTCTGCTACTGCATCATATAAGATCTTATAAACATTATAAGCATGTGTTCCGTCGCCAGGATCTGAAAACGGTGCTGCTGTATGAAGTAATTCCTGATTCATATAATCGCTCTGTCCGGTTGCTGTTCCGCCTACATAAGCATCCCATGCACCCATGGTCCACTCTGCTGCATAGTTGGTATAAAGTGGAGTCGCATCTGTTTTATCTTTAATTGCCTGTAAAGCAGCGATAAATTCTTCCGGTGTCTTCGGTGTCTCTGTAACACCTGCATCTGTAAATACTTTCTTGTTATATACGATACCCTGTGCATTTGCGGTAGAAGGAACACCGTATACCTGTTTGTCATACTCCCATGTGTTTGCATAGTTGATCTCTTTATTCATTGAATCAAGATCACCATAAGACAGGAAGTATGTACTTAAATCTGCCTTATCTACTGCCGGGATCATCATGATATCGCCCCAGTCACCACCCTGAAGACGAAGAAGTGCATCATCTGCATAGTTGGTAACACCTTCTACTTCAACCGTGATATTCGGGTAAAGTTTGTTGAACTCTGCAATATAAGCATCCCAGTTCTCTCCAGAATAATCATCTGCCTGCATATCCGTTCTGTGTGTTAAAAATTTAATGGTAGCAGTCAGATCGGAGTAAGTCTTGCCAAGTTCAATGTTCGCGTAGCTTAATTCCCCTGCATCTGATGTTTCTGTTCCTGCATCTTCTTTTTCTGTACCAGATGCATTGCTGTCAGCATTGCTGTTGTTTGTGTTTCCGCATCCAACCAGTGAGAATGCCATTACAGCCGCTGTTGAAAGAGCCAATAACTTTTTCAATTTCATAATAAAAATATCCTCCTTTATTTTGTTTCGCTACTGTCCTGTAACTTAATTTAATTATATTATTTTTGCTTAATTAATCATCAACTATTCTTGCTATTAATAATTGATTATTGTTACCATTGTTTGTTTCCTCACTATTCACAATTTATCAGAACGCTTTTTGGTCATAATGACCATAATTCGTTTTTTCATCAAGCTAATTTAACGTTTTTTAGCCTTATTATTAGTTATTAGATTAATTTATTTCATCATTTTATCTTGTTTATTACATTTTTTTTGGTTATACTACAACTAGAAGTCAACTTAAAGATCCAGTATAAAAAAGCAAAAGGAGATTGCCATGCATTTCAAAGAATTGTTTCTGGCTTCCCTGGAAACCAGACCAAGCATTCCAAATAATTTTAATCCCGAACAGCTTTTGGTAAACTGTTACGACCAGTCCCTTGCAAACCCGGATTTTATCCATCTGGCTGCCGGAGGTCTGGCAGAATTTTCCGCCCCGTTATCCTATGATATCCGGGAACTTCCATGCCATCTTCTGATTTATACAATCTCTGGCAGCGGAGCTGTCTCCGTTTCCCAGGAATCCGTTTCGATGTCGGAAAATACCTTGCTATTCATTGACTGCAGACAGTCTTTTAAATTAAACATCACCTCACCCGTCTGGAAATTTTATATAGCATTTGTGACTGGCAACCCACTTTTCACCTATCACCAATATTTTAAAAATGCTTCCGGTTCTCTTTACTATACAGAATCGGCTTCCGGAATTCCTTCTTATATCAGACGTCTCTGTACCTATTCGGAAATCCAAACACCTGCTGACGCTCTTATTATATCCAAATGGTTTACAGATATACTGACAGAATCCTGTGTTGTGTCCTTGAATCAAAACAGGGCGACAGAACATATTCCATTGTATATGTCCGATATGAAAAAACTTCTGGATCATTCCTATTCAACTGGTTTTTCGCTTGCTGATTTTGAAGAAAAATTCGGCGTCAGCAAATATCGTCTGTGCAGGGAATTCTCTCACTATTATCAGGTATCTCCCCTGCAATATCTGAATGCGAGACGTATCGATGCAGCAAAAAACCTGCTTCTGACCACAGACATGCCCGTTCATGAGATTGGTTCTGCCGTTGGCATCGACAATACCAACCATTTTATCAATCTGTTCAAAAAATTTACCGGGACCACTCCGTTTGCATTCAAACAGGCGGCCCCGGCTTCTATACGCGAGCTACACTCTCCTTACATACCAGACGTCCCTCTACAATAAAGACCCCAGGTTTGTAATTATCATTTTCTATTTTCTTCAGAACATTATGAATCGTCCGTCTCGCCATCTCTTTGATATCAACTTCGTAAGTGGTGATTTTTACATTGCAGAGCCCCGGATACAGATAATTATCAAATCCTACGACCGATATATCCTCGGGTACACGGTAGCCGTTTTCCTGCAGTTTTTTAATCAGATAGCTGGCTGTCAGATCACAGTTACAGACAAACGCACTCGGCATTTCTTTTGGCAGCACCAGACGGTTCTTGGCATCAATAAAACCGCTGTCAATATCACGATCTTCCATAATCCATTCCGGTTTTGATTCCACTCCATGCTCCATAAGTGACTTCATATAGCCAAAATAACGGTCGGTAATACTTTCCGTAGCGAGCAGGGTACCTACATAGGCAATCTTACGGTGCCCCATATCAAAGAGGTAGTTTGTCAGGGAGTAGGTTCCATAATAGCTGTTGGAAATGACCGCATCACAGGCCTGCTTCTCATCATAATAATCCATATATATAATCGGCACGCCAGCTTCTTCGTTCAGCACCGTAAGATAATCGCTTGCCATACTGCCGATCACGATGACACCGTCCACCTTTTTTTCCTGGACGACCTTCGGAAGATTACAGGATGCCTCATCGGAAGTGCCGATCACTTCCAGCATTGTAAAACATCCTTTTGATACTGCTTTCGTCGTCACAGCCTGATACATCTGCCAGTAAAAAGAATCATATTTATCCAAAAACATTTCCGCAATCAGCACGCCTATATTATAACTTTTGTGATCCTGCAACTTTCTCACAGCAGAGGGCTGCTTATAGCCCATTTCATCCGCGAGTCTTTTGATCCTGTCCCTCAGCTCCTCGCTGACACCCTTCTGGTCTGATAATGCCTTGGAAACAGTAACGGTACTCACTCCCACAATCGCAGCTATATCTGCCAATTTCACCGTTTTTGCCATAGCTTCTGTCCTCTTATCCTAATTATTTTCGCTATCATCTGCCAATACACAGAATTAAGTAATTTTAATTAATTTTAACTGATTTAATTCTAAATTTTCGCCCCCAATTTGTCAAGACTTTCCGAAAAAATGAACCTTATTCTGCGATGAGATGATAAAGTTTCCCCTGAAAATCTCCCCACGGATTCTGCACCAGCAAACCTGCATTCATCAGAAGATCCCCGCCGTAAGTCCTGCCGTCTTCTCCTTCTATGCGGTAGTCATATCCGGAATTGAGACCTTTTAAGCAGATTTTCCGACTGTGAAAGTTCGGACGGTTCAGTACCTGAACAAAAGTCATCAACGCTTCCTTTTGATCCTTGGAGACTACCATATAGCAGTCATATTCTCCATTCGCGCGGAAAGACGCCAGTCGGTAATAATCACCTTCACGTACAAGATCGTTGTATTTATGGTACATCGCTACCTGCTCCGGAATCATTTCCTGCTCTTCTTTTGCAATTTTTGTGATATCCAGTTCGTAACCAAAGGTTCCTGCAAGTGCAACATATCCCCTGGTCTCAAACGGCGTCACTCTGCCAACCGTATGGTTCGGGCAGTCAGATACATGTGCTCCCATTGCTGACAACGGATAGATGAGTGCTGTCCCCTCCTGTATTTTCAGGCGTTCTATGGCATCCGTATCGTCTGAGCACCAGATCTGCGGACTGTAATAGAGCATTCCAGGATCAAATCTGGCTCCCCCGCCGGAACAGTTCTCCAGCAGCAGCTGTGGGAATTCTGTCATCAGCCTCTCCTGCAGTTCATACATGCCAAGAACATAACGGTGATGCAGTTCCCCCTGCCTGTCAGCCGGCAGCTGCATACTTCCCAGATCACTCAACTGGCGGTTCATATCCCATTTTACATATGCGATATCAGCACTGCGCAGAATCTTTGCAATACTCTCATAGGTATGATCCAGCACATCTCTTCTGCTCAGATCCAGAACATACTGGTTCCGGCACAGACTTCCAGTTCTTCCCGGAATGGCGATAGCCCAATCCGGATGTTCCTGATACAGCCGGGATTCCGGAGAAATCATTTCCGGTTCGAACCATATACCGAACTTCATCCCCAGCTTTCCAACCTCATCCACCAGATATTTCAAACCTCCGGTTATTTTCTTTTCATTGACATCCCAGTCTCCGAGACTTGTATTATCATCATTTCGGCTGCCAAACCATCCATCATCCATGACAAGCATCTCAATTCCCAGCGCAGAAGCACGTTTTGCTATATCAAGGAGCTTTTCCGTATCAAAATCAAAATAAGTGGCTTCCCAGTTATTAATCAGAATCGGTCTCTTTTTGTGTCCATACTCTCCACGTATCAGATGATTCCGATACATATCATGCAGATTTCTTGTCATCTTCCCAATTCCTTCTGCAGAATAAGTCATGACCACCTCCGGCGCGGTAAAGGTCTCACCCTGTTCCAGCTTCCAGCTGAAATTCTCCGGATGGATTCCCATAACTGCCCGAATGGAATCAAACTGATTGCGTTCTGCCTGTGCAAGAAAATTTCCTGAATAGACAAAATGCATGGCGTAAACATTTCCGCTGTCTTCTGTTGCATTTTTTTCTTTTAATGCAAAAAACGGATGCTCCTGATGAGAGGATTCTCCTCTTGTGGAACCCACGCTCTGTTTGCCATAGCCGATGCTCCGGGATTCGATCTGGCGTTCTCTTGCCCATGATCCATGCAGTGTGATCATTTCAAAGTCCTGATTATCCACATCCAGACATGCCGATAATACCTTTGTCAGCCAGATAGCATCTTTTCTGGCATTCTTCACCCGGACACTTCTGGTGATGACATCTTCTTTTTCAAATACCGTATAGATCAGATCAACGCAGAGTCCGATTACGGCATCCTGACAGTGCAAAATCAGGGTCTGACACTGCCCTTTTTCCCCAAAAGTGGACGGCAATCCTGTCAGAACCGGTTTCTCGTCCGTTATTTCATAAGATTCATACGAAAGCGATACCCCGGTATGCCCTCCCTGTGTGCGGACTGCAATTGTGCTTTCGCGGTAATCCCCCAGTCCATTCCCGGCATATTCCATTGGGAAACAATCCAGAAACGAGGTACGGTCCCGGTTATTTTTAGATGGAACAAACGGCGCCTCCTGGGTACGCATCAGATACTGCGCATCCTGCTGCCGGATCTTTTTTCCATAGTATACATGTCCCACAAACCTGTCGCTGTCAACAATTCCAATGATATAGCTGGTATTTTGTGTATCCAGCTGAAATAATGCTTCCTCTTCCCGATAAATAACTGCCATATTTGCCTCCTTACCAATTCATGATCTCTCTGATTTTATTTGCTGTTTTTATTGCTGCCTTTTCATGTGAAATCTCCGTTGGATGCCCGCTGGAAACTCGTCCATCCTCCGGGAGCTGTTCCTCCAGCATCATTGCAAAGATTTCCCCGGATGCTTCTGTTTGCTTATAATAATCTACCGCACCTGAGATTGCGGAATAAATACGTGTTCCCATCAGACCTGCTATGCAAAGAATCACTGCCTGTGGATTATTTTTGTGAATTTGTTTTAAAAATTCCACATACTTTTCGGAAAATTGCTGCCGACGCTCTGCTTCATCCTTGCAGTAACTGTCATCATTTGTCCCCAGATTGACAACCACCAGCTGCGGACGGTATTTCGAAAATTCCCATGGAATCTCCTGCAACTGAACCGTTCCAAACGGTTTTCCGTATGAAAAACCCACTTTTTCATAGTAGCGCGGCACAAGCTGTTCCTCCTGCCTTTCCCCGGTATCCGTATACCCCGACCAAACACCGTAACCGCTGAAACTTACCATGCTGTAATCCGCATCCAGTATCTCAGCCGTCTGATAGGCATATGCCTTTGTAACGTCCTCAGTCCCTGTCTGAAATGCCGTATCCGGATCTTCCAGATCAACACCAAATCCGCAGGTTATGGAATCACCGATGAATTCGATCCTGCGCTCCTTTTCAGGAACCGGCCACAGTCCATCGGTTACTTCGGCTTCTATACATTTTATCCCTGCCACGGACATGGCGCATTCGGATAACTTTATAACCTGTACCGTTATCTCCTGGGCAACATCACTCTCCAGCACGGTAACTGTTTGTTCCGGTTGCTCAATCATCATATCGATCATCCGTTTTCCATTTACACAGATTCCGATTCTTGCCTTTCCTTCCGTCTCATTTCCCTGCGTGGTATCATCTCCTGCAATGACCATCCTCACCTTCGTACCGGTAAGGCGAAAAGCAATTCCACTCCCCGCATGACCGAACCAGCATATTCCGCCTTCCATGCAGGTCCTTCCAATCAATTTTACATTTTTCTCTGTTATATCGTACTGCATAGTTTTCCTCGATATCTCATTTTTAATAACAGCAGTTTCTTTTTAAAGACAACAAGGCTGCCCTCTCTTAGAAGGGCAGCCCTGCTGCCGCAACATCTCTCCAGATGATTGCACCATATTTTAGCAAAAATTAATAGTAATTTTCTCTCTTTTTTTATTATTTTTTAATCTTAACCGAGTTGCTTTGACCTTTTCCGCTTAAAATCTTCGTATAAGTCTTTATTTTTTCAGAAGGAACCTTGATTACTGCCTTTTTATCAATTCCTTTCAAAGCACTGGCACCGACACTGGTAAGCTTTTTGGAATTGATCACAATGCTCTTTAGTTTTCCGTCTCCGTAAAAAGCTTTCTTTCCGATTTTCGTCACACCTGAACCAATGGTAACTTTAGCCAGTGATTTGCAATTATAAAATGCATTTTCGCCAACTTCTTTTACATTATTTCCTATTACAACCGTTTTTAGCTTTGCATTACTCTTAAATGCGTTTTTATTAATTGCAGTTACCGCAAAGGATATGCCGCCGATTTTCACGGTTGCAGGAATGGTAATGCTGGCAGCCTTTGTGCTTACCGGTGCATAGCAAGTCACTGTTCCTTTTTTACTGTCAGATTTTGTCACCTGATATTTCAGACTTCCGACCGTTAATTTTGTATTTTTCGCCGGCAGTTTGGTGGTAAAGGTTATCTTGCCCGTTGCTTTGTTGTAATTTGCATCGGCGGCCTTTGTCGCTGTAATCGTTACTTTTCCGATTCCGGTGACTGTTATTTTCCCGCTTTTACTGTCAACTTTTGCATATTTCGTTCCTGTCGTCACCGCATAGGTAACCGCACCATTGCCGCTTCCGCCTTTGATCGATAAAGTTGCTGTTTTTTCAGCAGACAGTGTGGAACCTACACCCTTTATGGTAATTGCTGCCTGTTCCGCTTTTACCGTCGTAAAGCTTACCGTTTTTGACACGCTGCTGTAATCAGAATCCCCTGCTTTTGTAACGGTTATTTCCACAGTTCCCACTCCGGTTACGGTTACCTTCCCGGTGGATGCTTCCACTTTTGCAAAACTGCTGCCTTTGGTCACTGCATAGCTCACAGCTCCATTCCCGCTTCCGCCTGCTGTTTTCAGCGTAAAAGTGTTTCCGTATTTTACAGTGGACGGAATGCCGCTTACACTGATTGCTGCCTGCTCTGATTTTGCTGTTTCAAACGTTGCCTCCGTCACATCCGTGTGAACTGCTGTTATCTTGTCGTAGTAAATCGTTCCGGATACCATATTGGTTTCTGGATCGATCGCAGAAGAACCTGCAATTGCATTTACCCACAGACCGAAGGAGGTCACGCTGCTGCAATCACTTACCAGTCCTCCTGCCGGATTGCCTGCCGTATCTCTCTTGACAAATTTACTGAACGGAATCGTCACAAGCATTGGCTTTGTACTGTTGGTATATTCCGTATATTGATTCAGATAGGTCTCATAGACCACGCCGTTTGCAGTCAGCTGAATGACGACTTTCTGATTATTTCCGTCCGGAATCGTCCAGAACTGGAGTGCATTGCAATCCGACCAGTTCACTTCTTTGGAAATGGTGGCGCCTGCCCATCCGGTCGGTGTCTCGCTGTAGCTGAATTTCAGACCGTAATTTCCATCACTGTATGTTCCGGCTTCATTTGTAAGTGTAAGGGAAATGGTATTTCCGGTCGCTTTGTTGGTCGCCCATTTTTTGGTCAGAAGAGAATTCACGCCGTAATAATTTTCGAATCCATCTATTTCATACGGATCTTCCTCCGGTTCCGGTATATTAAATGTCGCCTTGATTGTATCCAACTGTTTTCCGTCTGCCACCAGTGCAATGGTTCCCACATATTCCCCGAGACTTTCCAGCTGCGCTTTGGTAAGCTGTGCACTGTACATCTTCCCTTCCGCTGCCGTTGCGGTAAGCTCTACGGTAATGCCGTTACTTCCGGTAAAGATAAATTTCACACCCTGTACGGTTCCCGTAATTCTTGCGGTAAGGGTGGCTGCATCCAGAATCCGCGACCCGGATACCGGTGCGGTGATATAGCCGGTTGCTTCCGTTGTCGTCGGTGAAGCGCTGACCGTAATGGAATCCGTCAACGCAGCAAGCAGCGATTTCTGATTTACCGCAAACACGCTTCTTGCATCATTAAAGAAGTCAATAAAGTAATCCAGTTCTTCATGACCGTAAAGTGTACCATCCTCGTTGACCGATTTCACATACGGAGTATAAAAACCGTCTTTTTCTCCGAAGTTTGCCCAGAGCAGGAAGAAGGATGCTTTGGAGCCGGAGACTGCGTTTAACATTTCATTATACCAGTCCAGATGCTGATTGCCGCTTTTGTGGAGGGCTGTCTGGTTATCACCGGAATCCGTCGAATTTGCCACTCCCGTCTCTGTTACGGTAATCAGTTTATGATGCTCCTGTGCAAACTGCTGTACAACGGACAATTCCTGTGCAAAACTGGCGAACCAGGTATCATCATCTGCCGGTGCGGAATGATACATATCAAATCCCACAATATCCACATAGTCATCACCCGGGTAACGTTCACTGTATTCCGTCGTATTTGCAGCTTCGCTGCCCGGACCGTATACGTACAGAATATTGTGAATGTTTTTCTCATCCCGCAGGTACTCTACGGTATATTTATAAACATTTTTATAAGTAGATGCATCACAGAATGCTGCACCCCACCAGAACCAGCTTCCCGTATTCTCATGGAACGGGCGGAACAGAATCGTTCCATCGACCTGACTTGCATAATCTGCGATCATATCCAGATATGCGTTAAATTCATCATTATAATCTCCACCCGGAAGAATCTTATTCATGACATCTCCGGTCAACGTATTCGGTGAATAGCCCGAAAAATCATATTTTGCATAAGTCGGATCTGTTGCAGCATTGTAATCCGCATTCTCTTTTACGATTGAAAAATTCGGCATATGGGCAGATAACGTGATAATTGCACCGTCTGCAATGTTTTTATTGGTCAGCGCTGCTGCTGCCGCAACATTTCCGGCTTTTGTCTGCGGGAATGTCTGATCGCCAATTTCCTCATTATATCTTGCAGCGCTGTACTCATTTCCGGTCAGTGACAATGCATCAATACCGATCACTCCAGATATGGAACCGGTCACGTCCATCGTATCCGAATTGGACAGACTGGAGGAGCCTGCTTTGTGCCAGGTGTCATTCTGATGTCCGAAAATGACGCTGTCCGAATCTCCGACTGCCTCCAAATAAGCATAGATTGCTTTCGTATTGTCCGTCGCATTCGCGTCTACCAAAGTAATATTCTGTGCGATATCCGTAGCTACTGCTTCCCCTGCTTCATTTTGAGAATTCAGCTTCTGATTGCTGACACTCAGTGCCTGTGAGCCTCCGGTCGGTGTCTTTGTGGAATTCACATAGAAGCTCTCGGCAGACGTCACTTGTGAAAGCGTAAGATCATCGATCCATACCGCACCTGTATAGGTCGTATTGACGCCGACAAGACAAAGCATGATGTTACAGCATTCTGTCTGTGAAATCGCATCAAAGTTAAATGTTACCTTTGCCTTTTTTATATTTCCGCTTACTGTCTCCGCATTTGCAGTATCAATTGCTGTGGTTGCTTCCACCGCACTCGGATAGGTTTCTCCGTCCTGATACTGGATTACTGTTTTCATGCTGAAATTGCCATCCAGCAGACTGCTGTCATAATAAAAGTCCAGTGTCATTTTATTGGCACCGCTGACTGCCAGAGTTCCCCATTCGCCGATTGCGAGCTGGCTCCAGGACTTATCCCCATCCTGACTGTAGTCTATATTTACTTTTAATTTTCCGTCTTCCGCGGCTACCGACGTATTGTCCGTTCCGCTATATTGATAATCCCAGCCCGAGTTGTATGCCCAGCTGCCGATTCCATCTGTAAAATCCCATGTCTTTAAAGCTGTTTCCGTTGACCCGGAGCTTCCTTCTGTATTCACAAGTGCTGCATTTGCGACTGCAATATCTCCCGCATAATCACAGTTATATCCGGCAAACTGTAACGTCACCTGTGCTACGGCACTCGTAACCGCCGTTGCAAACGGAACCTCGCTGCTCCATCCGTCATCCGTATTTGCTCCCACGGTGTCCCCGAATACGACTTCCGTGCTTGCTTTATAATATTCTGTACCGCCAATTGTCACCTTTTCCGAAAAATCTGAAGCGGACAATGCCGGAATATCGTTCGACTGAACCCAGTCCCAGGTGTCTCCAACCCGTAAAATTCCAACCGTCTTAATCTGCCCTGCAAAATCCAGAGCACTTTCATTCTGCTCCGTAACCGGTATCAGAACATCCATCTGAAGTGTGGTTCCCGCTGCCGGAATGTCCGTGGTTGTCAGTGCAATGTTGTTTTCCTTTCCGCTGTTATTGTCCCATGTACTCGAACTGTCAAACGTATAACTTCCGGTTACATTGAGCACATCATCCGCTGCCTGTACCGTCATGACACTCTCAAACAATCCTGTCTGAGACATTTCCCCCAATATCATGGCCGCCGCTATCGTGCATGCCAGCACTCGTTTTATGACCTTTCCCTTCATATTCCCTCTCCTTTTTTACTCTGCATAACCCGCGGCCTTTATACGGGCTTTGCGAATTTAATTTTTATTAACTTCATATTAATTATATTTATACCTAATTTTATAGTCAATTAGCTTTTTTACTTTCACAAATCTTTAGTTACTTTAACTTAATTTCACATTTTTTAGTTTGTTTTCCATTCTTTTTTTGTGCAGATTAAGTCATTCATTCTTGCGTATCAGTGCATTACCGGCAATATACTCAGCTAACCTTGCCGTCATCTCCAAATAATCTGAGCTAATCCTACGATAATTGGCAGCGATACTACAGATAGGAGGGTTGACATGACTACTGTTTGAACAGCATAGGTGTAATCACAATTTTCAATCTGTGAATATACCGCAACGTTTGTCCCAACCGGACATGCAGCGGCAATCAAAATACACAGCTTCAACTCTCTGTAGGTATCAGGCACGAAACTTAACATCGCCGCCACCACAACCGGAATTACCGCAAGCCTTACAAATGAAACTTTATATACCGACCATCGAAGAAGCATATTTTTTATATCTGTTTGTGCAAGATAGATTCCGGTAACAATCATGGCAAGGGGCATATTTATGGATGCCGATGTGCGAATGATATCATCTAAAATGGACGGCAATTGGATTTTCCCGAAAAAAAGGATCAATCCTGCCAGCAAACTTATTACAAATGGGGAAAGACATATTTTTTTGATATCAATATCCATTTTTTCTTTTTTGAGTACAGCGATTCCGTAAGTCCATTGCAAAATATTCAAAAAGGCAATATATACCGCTATGTAAAAAACGGAATCCGCTCCGCAGACCGCTGCAATCAAGGGAACTCCAAAAAACCCGGGATTGGAAAATACCGCAGCAAAATGATCTATTTCATTCTTAAAACGCAGCCGCTTTGCCACACCGACTGCTATACCTAATGCGACCACTGTCAATACGGCTCCAAGCAATAATGCCATGCACCTTTTTGAAGTAAATTCCACGCTGAAGCTATTTACCACGATGCTCGGCAGAGCCAGAAAAACCAGCAGATTTGCCAAACTCCTGCTCCCCTCCTGTGTAATCAGACCTCTGTGAAAAAACATGTACCCGATCAGCACAAATACAAACATAATAACAAACTGCTCTTCTATAGCCATTGCAACTTCCATTCCTTTTTCTCTCCTTAAATCCGTACTATAAATATATTTTATCTGCATTGAGCTTGTAATTCCAATATCAATCTGCTAATATTTATATAACTTTAAAACTAATCAAAAATCAATAATAAGAGGTTCTAGACTATGGAATTATTGCAGCTACAGTACTTTAAAATCGTCGCAGAAACGCACAATATCACAAAAGCAGCGGAGCAGCTGTTTATTTCCCAGCCCTCTTTGAGCCAGACCATTCATCGTTTGGAAAAGGAATTGGGATATTCTTTGTTTCATCGTACAGGGCGGCATATTGAATTAAATGAAAATGGTGCTATTTTTTTAAATTGTGTGCAAAAAATAGAAATAGCCATAAAAAATGCAAAAACTGAAATAGCGGAAAGAAACGAAAATCTGCAGAAACAGATATCTCTCTATATCGGGTGTGCGTCACACCTTCTGCCGGAGCTGCTAACATATCTGAAAAAGAATCTTGCGAATGTTACATTTTTAATACACCAACAATCCCACAGTTCCAGCAGTTCCGGAATCGACCTGCAGATTATTGCTACGCAGAATCCCATTTCTGACTCCAACTATATGCTGCTTCTGAAAGAGAATATTTTGCTAGCTCTTCCAAAGAACCACCCCTTAATTAAAAAGAAAACAATAACAACCGATGACTTATCCGAAGAGCATTTTATCAGCTTAAGTCCTGCCTGGACTTTAAGCAACTATATCGCCAACTCCTGCGCGAAGGCTGATTTCCAGCCTGATATTACGATTCAGCTGGATAATCCCAGTCTGATGCGAAATTTTTTAAGAGATGGTTTAGGGATAGCTTTTATACCCGAAATCACCTGGGGAACTGCTTTTGCGAACAATGATTTAGTTCTTCGCAGGGTAAAAAATATTTCCATCGAAAGATATGTCTATCTCAAATGGAATTGTGATACCTATCTTTCCAAAAACATCCTTAACTGTATTCAACTGATTCAGGAATTCTTCTCTCAATATACTTCCTCTGTCAGAAAATAACCTAGCAAAAATATACAAAAAAGTGCGGAACAGATCTTAATACATATCTCTGTTCCGCACATGTTCCATTACATGACTATTTTTTTATTGCCATTGTTTTCTTAAATCCAGTTTTTTCGGAGAACAGTTTTTGGTATGCAGCCATTTTTTTATTTGGTACTTTGATGACGCATTTACTGTTAATTCCGCTTATCGCCTTGCTTCCGACTGAATTCAGTTCTGTTGACTTTATCGTAATTGTTTTTAATTTCGCACATCCATAAAATGCCTTTGCCCCAATCGATTTTACACCGCTTCCAACTGTTACCTTTGTCAGCATCGTACATCTATAAAATGCAGAGCTTCCGATTGTCATAACGTTATTCCCTATGGTTACGGTTTTTAATTTCGTACAGGACTTGAAAGAATTTGCTTCGATTGCTGTCACTTTAAAGCTGATGCCTGCTATCTTTACAGTTGCCGGTACCGACAGACTCGTCACCTTTTTATCTACCGGTGCATAGCAGGTTACGGTTCCCTTCTTGCTGTCCGACTTGGTAATCTGATATTTCAGACTTCCGATCGTCAGCTTCGTATTTTTTGCAGGAAGAACTGTTTTAAAGGTCACCTTCGCTGTTGCCTTATTATAGTTGGAATCCGCTGCCTTCGTTGCTGTAATTGTAACGCTTCCAATTCCAAGCACAGTGACCTTTCCGGTCTTTTTGTCTACCTTTGCATATTTGCTTCCGCTCGTTACTGCATAAGTCACAGCACCTTTTCCGCATCCGCCCTTGGTGTTAAGCGTTACCGTTTTTTCTGCCGACAGCTTTGCCGGTGCGTTCTTAATCGACAGTGTGCTCTGATTTGCTTTCACCGTTGTAAAACTTACCGTCTTTGTCACTGCATTATAAGTGCTGTCGCCCGCTTTTGTCGCTGTTATTTCCACTGCTCCGACACCGGTTACCGTTACTGCTCCGGAACTGCTGTCTACTTTCACATAAGAGCTTCCTTTTGTAACCTCATAAGTGACTGCTCCGCTTCCGCTTCCGCCCTCTGTCTTCAAAGTAAAACTGCTTCCGTATGCAATGCTTCCCTGTGGTACTCCTGCAACTGTTATGGCTGCCTGCTCCAGTTTTGTATCTGCCAAAACTGGATTCAGGACACTTGCGATCACACCATATCCCGTCTCATTTGGATGGAGTCCGTCAAACACATAATCCTCTATGCAATAGCCATCCGAACCAACAAAGGCGGAATAGCAGTCCACATATGTCACATAACTGTAATCTGATATCAGCGTCTTCAATGCCGTATTCATTGCTACAATTTTGTCCTGCCCATCTACATAGAATGGCTCTCTTGTCGGCAGTACGCTGATTACATAAACGGTTGTGTCCGGCAGCTTTTCATGTATCTTTGCAAATATCTCCTTATAGTTACTGATTGTGGTATCCTGTGTTACACCATTTCCGATGTCATTGATTCCGCAAAGTATAACGATCTTTTCGTAATTTCCATCCAGCATGTCGTCAATTCTATTTGCCACATGAACTGTAGTCTGACCGCCAATTCCCCAATTAGCACAATCAGTCCGGTCCAGTATCGTGTTCCAGTCACCGTACTTAAGCAATGCATTCTGTACAATACTGTCTCCGATAAAACCAATTCCGTTCATTTCTTTATTCGTCCATTTGCTCTCGCCATCCGTATCAATGACCGCTCCTGTTCCGGCATAATATTTCAGACTTTTCAAAGTAATTGTCGTGCCGTCATCTCCATAGGTATACATCTGAATCTGGTCGAGACGTTTCAAATTCGTGCCGAATTTTGCAATACAGTCCGCTATGGAAAACGTCGATAGATAACGGCCATTCGCAAGCGTTGTTGTCATCGTCGGTGCTACGGATACCCACTCTGTCGTACCGGACACGCTTGCCAGTGCAAGGATCAGATTTCCTTCCTCTCCGGTGTATTCCGCTGTAAAATAACTTCCTTCGTTGATAGCCGCAGTATCAAATTCACCGCCAACATGCTTTGTGTAAAGATAGGTCAGCAGCGCCTGTGCACCGGTTGCCGTTTTGCTCCCCTTAAACAGAGCATAGGAGCCATCCGATTCCTGTGCAGGTCCTTTCCACTTCAGTGATGTGACTGTTACTTCCGAGGTACTTTTAACACTCACTGCATCCACATCGGATAAGTCACTGCTTCCATATGCATTAACACAGGCTGCATATGAGAATCTGGCATAATAGACACCGGCACTCACCTCGCCCGTCTTAGTCGGACTTATTTCCACCCATCTGCTGGTGTCCCATTCAGAAAAGGCCAGCTTGATATCCTGCTTTTGGGAGGCCTGATATTCTACCTGGAAATATCCGCCATCGGAAACCATATCCATATCTATATTTCCGTAGGTATATACAGACACTACGATACCGGTTCCCGTATTGCTTCCGTCAAATAATACAGTTTCCTCTAAGTCTCCTGTATCATCATCTGTTGCCGGCGTGCCATTCACGACCTTCAAATTTGAAATCGTAATTTTGCCTCGGTAATCCGTATTTGTCCCGCCTGTTTTAATCTGGATTCCGGATAGGGATGTTAGATCCTCTCCGATATAAGTAACCACATGATGCACCGTGTTATTGCTGAAATCTGCCGGTGTCAGCGAATCCGCTTTTACCGTGGACCAGTTAAAATCTGTTTCCAGATAAATTCCTGTAAAATCCGTGTTTTCAACGGTGACATCATATTCAATCTTCGCTCCGGAATAAATCGTTCCAACGCCGCTTACCGCGTATTCTGTATACGGCCAATTATTGACTGTATCCGCCGAAACAGTCAGCATCCGATCTCCCGTTCCCTCATAGATATATGGATTATCATCAATACTAAACTCCACCGTATAATACTCGGTACTGTTTTTATCCTCTGATATAACCTTGAGTTTTGCTGTTGCTTTCCCATCTGTGAGGGTAACCGGTATGTAACTGTCTCCATAGCTGTCTGTCTCCACTGAAACCCCTGCATCCACACCGGATACACCTGCACTTAAGTCAGATGCCGTCTCGTAGAGTTTAAACTGGGCATCCTTTGCAGTTCCTGTAGGAAGCTTAACACTATATGTATTTTCAGTTCCACTTGATTTTGTACTTTCAAATCCTGTTACCGCCGTTTTCTTTTCTCCGTCACGCATCCGGTAAGACAGCGTAACAAGAGAAGTATCTCCTTCAGCTGTAGATGCCAGCTTCTCTTTCAGATATTTCGCCCAGATTTTATAGCCTGCTGCAATCGGGTGAAGACCATCTGACATTACAAGATCCATATTTACATGATATTCTGTACAGTCCGGATAACTTTCTGAGCCAGTTGCAGACTTCACAAAATCAGAATATACATCAATATATGATGCGAAATCATAACCTGCACTCAGTGATTTGATCGCATCATTTACCTTCAGAATCCTTCCCTGAATACCTTCGGCATTTGTCGGCGTCAGACTTATGATAGATACCGCTATCTCATCTTTTCCGGCTGCCTTTAATTCTGCATTCTTCTCCCGGACCTTGTCGAGCATTCTGGTATAGCTGGTCACCTCCTGTGCAACCACCTGATCATCATCATTGAATGCGCCCAAATCATTGTTTCCGCATTGAATAATAATTTTCTTATAATCATACTTGAGAATTTCTCCAAAGCGGTTCGCCACATCAATCGTCGTCTGTCCTCCGATCCCGTAGGTAATCACATCCGTACGGTCAAGAACTGTATTCCACCCGCCTAACGCATTATAGTACGGTGCCCCACTGAGCGCAGCCGGAGTCACAAGCGGATTCTGCGTAATACTCGCGCCGATGACGACCACACCGTCCTGGCTGCAGTCCGCATATTTTGCCCACGGAACATCTATTACATCCGCGTAACCATCCTCACTGATATCATCTACCAATGCGCCGTTTCCTTCAAAGAAATAAAACGTCTTAGCGGTTGCATTTTTGTCTGATTTTACATTGATCCGGATTTGGTCAATATAACGGAACTGATCGCCAAATGCCGCCTTGATCTGCGCTGCGGTAAATATACTGTAGTATCCGTTTCCTGTCACGCCGCTCTCATAAGGTTCCTGAATTGTTACATACGCATTGGAACCTTTTGTCAGCTCATACGAATGGCTGTTTGCGACAAAAGAAACTGCATCTGCATCTCCCTGATACTCTACATAGAAATAAGCGTCCTCCCGTATTTGTGAGGCGTCAAAGTCTCCTCCAACATGCTTTGTATACAGAAATGCGGACTGCCTTAATGCTAATTCTTCCCCTAATTCACCATAAGAAGTCGCACAGCCTATCCAGCTTACCTTTGAAACAGTCAGATTTGCAGAATCCGCTCCTGCATACATGATACGAAGCGCTTTTAACTCGCTGAAATCTTCATTGCCCCATTTCGCAACGCAGTCCTCATAACTGTACTTTGCATAATAAATTCCTGTCTGTCCTTCCACGCTTCCCGATTCAAATGCGGTAATATCCACCGTCGATCTCGTCCCGCTCCACGTTGCCAGTTCAAACTGAGGCACACCTGTAAGAGTTCCGCTATATTCCAAATAGAAATAGCCTCCGCTCATCAGCTTATTGCTGTCGAAGCTGCCGGATGCATTTTTTGTATTTGTCAAAAATGCTATTCCATTTGAAACGGTCGTCTGATTAACAGAAACAGCCGTCTCCTTTTGTTCACTTCCTGCGGCAACGCGTACACGTTTCGTTGTATACCGCTGCCCGCCTGCAACCACATCACAGTATATCCAGCCTCCCACATCACTAATGACCGGTGTATAGGAAGCTCCCTCGGCTCCCGTAATCTCTGTCCCAGCTCCGGTATATGTAGAAGCCTTTGACCACTGGTATGCGGTCGGTTCATCTGCAACTTCTTCAGTCTGTGCGGAGATCTCCTGTCCATATACTGCATATGGGTTGCTTAATACCGCCTTTGCAGCTGACTCCTTGCGCAGCGCGATATTATCAAAATACACATCTCCATTGAATGTTGCACCTGACCTTACTACCTGAAAAATCAGATTTACTGTATTCTTTCGATACATTATATCCGTTTCCGAGGTTGGAAGTGCCATCGATACATTATATTTCGTATACTGCACTCCATTTATTTCCAGCGTCTCTGTACTGGAAATATCTGTCATTGCGACGGACGCTTTTGAATATTCAGTCCCGCTTTTGACAAATAATACCTCCAGCTTTTTCGGCTGCTCATCACCCGTTTTGCATAACAGCTCCAAAGAAACATTTGTCACTTCGCTGTAATCTGCACTTTCCGAAAGCTGAATATCTCCCTGGTAATAGGTCTTTGTAATTGTTGTATAGTCCGCATTAAATTTTAGCCGTCCATCTTCTGCCGCCACACTTCCAGTAAGGCCGGTTGACGACCATGCACTTTTTGCCCAATTGCCAACTCCATCTGTAAAATCCCATGATTTAATCGTAACGTACGGCGATGCCGCCGGTGTTTCCGCTACTACCCCCGCAGCTACTTCCTGGCTGAATGACGCCTCTGAAAACGGCAGCATGCCTGTTATAAGCGTCACCACAAGTATTGAAGCCACCCAAATTTTTAACCTTCCCACTTTCATTTCCCTCCTGAGTATTTGTATGTTTGTGTTACACTTCCCACAAAGGTTCATCCACATACGACATTACTTCTTCGAAGATTGCCCGATAACCCTCCTCGTTTATGTGAATCCCCTCTATCGTGTATTCCTGCTTCAGGCTGCCTTTCGCATCTTTCAAAGAATGATTTACATCAATATACTTTTCCCCATACTTTGCAGCCAGTTTTTTCACCTCCTCGTTTGCCTTCTCTATTTTTTTATTATTCCGGATTTCCACACACGGCCTCATTTCTTCTGTTGCCGCTTCATAATTGACCGGATAATAAGCCATCATATAAACTTCTGTCTGCGGCAAATGATCCTTCAGCAATATAAGAATCTGTTCGTATCGTTTTATAAGCTGGCTTATTTCGATATCTGCATCACTCAGATCATTTGTCCCGATGTTGATAAAAATCCGATATGGCTTTAAATCATAAATACATACATCCATTGTCTGTAACAAGTCCATCGTTGTATATCCTCCAATCCCCCGATTATACACAATACGACTGCTTCCGGACTCCTTTACAAATTCTTCAATCGGAAACATTTCCATCAGCGAAGATCCGACAAAAACTACTTGTCCTTTCTTTGCAAAAATATTTTCATTCCGATATTTTTCTACCTTTCTCTCAATGTCTAATTTTGTTTTTAAATCTCTTTCCGCCATTTCCTTTCCCCTCCTTACTGTTTGTGTAACAGTTTATTGTTTGAAATACTTTTATTATATGATGTAGACTCTCGTTTTTCCAATTTTATTAAACTTATATTAATATAGATTTCAACTTATAAACAAGCTTATATGAAGAGTAAATAAATCTGTTATTGATTTTAAAGAATTTTATTTATTGCGCATTTTTCAACTTTTCCTATCTTAATATTCTTGTTTTTTATTCATAAAATTCATCAAAAAGAGCTGCACACCAATTTCTCAGTGCAGCAGCTCCTTCATAAAATTTTGATAACTATTATTTTGTAAATATGACGGAGAACAGGATTACTATTTCATCATTCCTCCAAAAACGCAAACGGTTTTTCTTTTTCCATCTGCAAAAACTGCATCAGCAGGTATGCAGCGCGAACCGTCACCCGTTCCTCGCGCAGGATTCTACGCGCTTCTGCCCGATCCGCAATCACTACCTGTATATCCTCGCTCTCTTCCTGACCTTCCGTACTGGCAGTGCCTCCTGCCGTTCCATACACGATACAGCCACTCTCATCCGAAAAGCCCTGTGCGAGAAAAAACGGTCTCCGGTAATAATCCGCTCCGCCTTCATACACAGTAAGTTCCAGTCCCGTTTCCTCACGCATCTCCCGGACAGCCGCTTCCGACGGCGTCTCGCCGTCTTCGATTAACCCGGCAGGAAGTTCATAAATATAATCATTCAGCGGATAGCGGTATTGCCGAAGCAACACGATTTTATCGGGCTCCTGCTCCAAAACAGCATAAATTGCCATCCCTTCAGGTTTCATACTGTGTGTTTTGTGCTTGATATGCAGCTCATCATTTCTCGATGCAAAGTAATAATCAAACGGCCGTCCCTCATTTGTTCTGGCATTGATGTGATAAAGATTCAGATAGGGATTCTCCGACAGCTTTTCCACGCTGTCATATTTCTCACTCTCTTTTTCCATACAGCCTTCCTCTTTTTTCGCTATTTTTCCTGCAAAATGTCCAGGAGCATCGCAACCGCCAAATCTTCATGAGAAACGCCGTCCGGCACGCCCACTACAGCCTTGGTATCATCGGAATACCACCCGGTCTGCGTAAGCCATACATTATCGTTTAATGAGATTCCGGCAGCAATCTTTTCTCCGGTCTGTGTATTGTCCACCCAGAAAATTTCGTCCGAATACTTCTCTAACAGCTCGTCCGGCAGGTAATCCCGGATATCTGAAATATAATCCTGTGATGCCATGACCTCAAAAAAGTCCGGATCGGAAAAAAAGACATCTACCGAGCGGGTCATAAACAGCGTCTGAATTGTATCCAGATTCGCCTGATCCACGGAATCTTCTGAGTCTGCGTCAATAAATGCGGTGTAATTGACACTGACTGTATGTTTCTTGACATTCACCCCGTTTTCTTCCAGAAAGTCTTTAAAATAAGACTGGCCGGTCGCTTTGATCTCAGTTCCGTCTGCATTTACCGCAAGAATGCCAAGTGCAACGTCTTTTTGGGTAACAAAGTGAACAGTCAGAGATATCAGGACTCCAATTCCAATGAGAATTCCCAGACTCAGTAATCCGTAGTACTGCAGAAAATACTGAACTTTCTCTTTTCCTTTCAGTTCCTTCCATTTCTGCTTTTCTGTTTTCGGTTCCTGCTTCTGATAAATGGATGCATTTTCATCGAGGACACTCTCGTAAGGGTGTACATTTTTCTGCTTTTCGTCTTCCATATACATTTAACGTTCTGCGTAAGCAAGCATCTGTCTGTTCAATTCTTCCAGTTTCTTTTCGGAATCTTCCAGTGATTCGCCGACTACGCCAAAATAGAATTTGATTTTCGGTTCCGTTCCGGACGGGCGGACACAGCACCATGCATGATTGCTCAACTCATAATAAAGTACATTGCTTTCCGGGAGTCCGGTCGCTGTCACTTCCCCGCTCTTTAAGTCCGTTCTGGTGTCTGCCTTGTAATCACGTACGGCCAATACCTCCAGTTCTCCCAGTTCCTTTGGCGGATTGCTGCGCATCTTACTCATCATCGCCTGAATCTGTGCCGCGCCGTCCATTCCCTTTAAGGTCATGGTTTCCAGTCCTTCCTTGTAATATCCATACCGCTCATACAGATTCAGCATTTCATCCCAGAGCGTAATTCCCTTGGATTTGCACCAGGAAGCAACCTCGCAGAGCATCATGACTGCCACGCACGCATCCTTGTCCCGCGCATAGGTCCCGGCCAGGCAGCCATAACTCTCTTCCAGACCGAATACGTATTCATAGGTATTCTGCTCTTCAAAAAACTTGATCTGCTCTCCGATGAACTTAAATCCGGTCAATACCTCGATCAGCTTTACTCCATACGCCTTGGCAATTGCCTTTGCCATATCGGTTGTAACAATCGTCTCCACCAGTGCGGCATTTTCTGGCAATGTGCCTGCAGCTTTCTTCTCGCGCAGGATGTATTCTGCAATCAGCATGCCGGACATGTTTCCGGTAAAGCTCACATAGGTTCCCGTTTTCGTATCTTTTGCATATACACCAAGCCGGTCTGCATCCGGATCGGTCGCAAGGACAATGTCCGCATCCACTTTTTCTGCCAGTGCAAGCGCAAGCTCAAATGCCTTCGGAGATTCCGGATTCGGATAGGCTACCGTCGGGAAATTCCCGTCCGGAAGTTCCTGCTCCGGCACCACATAGACATTCTCAAATCCAAGCTCCTTTAATACACGGCGGACCGGAAGATTGCCTGTCCCATGTAACGGTGTATAGACAATTCGGATATCTTTTGCCACTGCTTTGATAATTTCCGGGTGTATGGACTGCTTTTTTAATTCCACCATATAGTTATCGTCAATTTCAGCTCCGATGACCTCATACAGACCTGCTGCTTTTGCATCTTCCAGAGACATGGTCTTTACCTGAGAGAATTCGGTCACTTTAGCAACCTCTGCCAGAATATTTTTATCATGCGGAGGCGTAATCTGCGCGCCGTCCTCCCAATATACTTTATATCCGTTATATTCTCTTGGATTATGGCTGGCGGTGACAACAATCCCTGAGATACAGCCAAGCTCCCTGACCGCAAAGGATAATTCCGGTGTCGGGCGAAGGCTCTCAAATACATAGGCTTTGATTCCGTTTGCGTTCAGACAAAGTGCTGCTTCTTCTGCGAATTCCGGAGACATTCTTCTCGAGTCATATGCAATCGCTACGCCTTTTGCCTGTCCCTTCTGAGAAATAATATAATTGGCAAGTCCCTGGGTCGCCTGACGGACCGTATAGATGTTCATGCGGTTTGTTCCTGCTCCGATCACACCGCGCAGTCCACCTGTACCGAATTCCAGCTGCCGGTAAAAACGATCCTGAATTTCCGTCTCATCGTCTTTGATCTGCTCCAGTTCTGCCCTTGTATCCTCATCAAAATAGCTGTCCGTACACCATTTTATGTACTCGTCCCTATAACCCATGTTTCCATCCTCTTCCTTTCAAGATTTGCATTATGCCGTTATTATAACACTGATTAAATTAGTTTGTATATAGTTTAATTTTACTTTTCTATTTCTATTTGTAAACTAAAATGCATGTTCCTGCATCCTGCTAGATCTGAAGTTCTTTTAGGCGGTAAAAAGATCCCTTCGCTTCCATCAGCTGTTCGTAGGTCCCAAATTCTTCCAATCCTCCGTTTCCGATAACAGCGATCACATCTGCGTCCCGAATCGTAGAAAGGCGGTGTGCCACAATCAGCGTCGTCCTGTTTCTCGTCAGATTTCTGGTTGCTTCCTGAATCTGTTTTTCTGATATGGTATCCAGTGCAGACGTTGCCTCATCCAAAATCAGAATCTTCGGATTCCGCACAAATGCTCTTGCAATTGAAATCCGCTGTCTCTGCCCGCCCGAAAGATTGCCGCCATGCTCCTGCACTCTTGTCTCAAGTCCATCTGGTAATCCGTCAATCATTTCTTTTAAGTTGGAAGCTTCCAGCACCTGTTCCAGCTCCTTCTCGGAAACATCTTCACAGCCGTAGGTGATATTATCCCGGATACTGCCCGAAAACAGAATCGAGGTCTGCGGTACCACAGCAATGTGTTTCCGGTAACTCTCCAGATTCAATCCGGCAATATCCTGCCCGTCGATCAGAACCCGTCCGCCGCACGCCTTCGAAAATCCGATGACCATGTTTAATATGGTCGTTTTTCCGGCTCCGGATGCACCGACAAATGCAATGGTCTGCCCCGGCATGACATGAAAACTCAGGTTACGCAAAACCGGTTCTTCTGTCTTTGGGTACACAAAGGTCACATCGTCAAACTCTATATCTCCTTTTACGTGCTTCATCTTCTTTTTCCAGCGGTTATCCTCCACATCTTCCGCCGTCAGTACATCGCGGATCGAATCCACGGATTCGAGCCCCTTTGCCACAACCGGAATCAAACTGATGATATTTGCCACATTGTTCACAACCGAACCGAAGTACGTCTGGTAGAGTACCACTTCACCGACTGTAATCTTCCCTTTTGCGGCAAGATATCCGGTAAAGCCCAGACAGATTACCTGAAATGCCTGAAATGTCACCCAGCTGATCGACGAAAAATAAGTCTGCACCATGTCAAGCTGCAACCCCTTTTTGGCAACGCTTTTCAGCTGCAGCTGCATCTTGCTGGTCTCTTCCTCTTCGAGTGCATGTGCTCTGGTCACCGGAATCATCTCCACCATTTCCATGACATGCACGGAGGTCTCTTCCATCTCCTGACGGAATTCGGAATTATAGCGTTTAATTTTTCCCTTAAAAAACACCATGATTAAAACTGCGATCGGAATGGTCGCTCCAAAGAACAGGAACACCGTCAGATTCTTAAAAATCACGACTCCAAGCGCCACGATGACATTGAGCACAATCGCAAGCATTGTAATAAACACCTGGGAGGACAAAAGTTCCACCTGCTCCACATCACGCATGATCTTTGACTGCAGACGTCCGGATTCCATTTCCCGGTGATAGGAGATCGACAACTGCTGAAGCTTTCTTACGAGCGCTCCCCGCAGATCCTTCTCCACATTCCGGATCGTCTTTGCATAAAGCCAGGTATGAATATAATTTGTTAAGATATTCTGTATTACCATGACCAGCATGAACAGAACATTGATCACAATGATCCCGGTTGTTCTGTCGGTCGGTGCTGTTGCAGCATCTATAATATTTGCAGTTGCAATCGGAAGTATCCATACCGGAGAATGTTTGATCACAAAAAATACCACGGACCAGAACAGTTCCATATAATGTCCCTTATACAAAAGCAGCAGTGTCTTTAAACTATGGTTTCTGGTCGTCTGGAATATCTCCTGATAATCCTGCATTCCCTCTTTTTCAATTGCCTGCTCGTATTTGCTTTTCATTTTCCCTTTCTGCCTCTTCTTCCCTGTTCCATACGTACATTGGTGTTGGCCTGCACCACTTATTTCAGCTTCTGCAATGTCGTATAATATTTCTTAACAACTTCTTCTGCCGGTTTCCCGTAGATTTCATAGTCTCCTTTTTGTTCCGCCAGCGACAGTGCATACAGCTTATCGGTCCAGGACCACAGTGCCCAGCCCCATACCCAGTCACGTTTGATACAGGTCTCATACATAGTTTCAAACCACTTTGCCTGTCCTTCGAGATCTATTTCTCCACGAACCGTCCAGTCATTCGGTACATTTTTCGAACCCTCTACGGACATACAACCAGCTTCTGCAAAGAAAAACGGTTTATCAAACTGCTTCACCACTTTCTCAATCCGGTCCAACTGTACATTCCAGTCTGTAATCGGATAGTAACCGCTGGAAGATATTACATCCACAGCATCCCACCATTTTACATTATGCTCCTGGTACTTGTCAGTATTATAAGACACGAGTCCGCGGTAATCACGGCGGATATCCGTGATGATCTGGCGCCACTCTTTCTCCCGGCGTTCCGACTGCACCATTTCGCAGCCTGCGATATGCATCGCACATCCCATCTCCTGTGAAATCCGGGCATAGTGACTCTGAAATTCGCTGTAGGATGCAAACCAGTTATGCCATTTTGGCTCACACGGCACATCTTCATCAAAAAAATTCACATGTGCTCTCCAGGTTCCATTTTTACAGTTTACCGTAGGTTTCAATGCTACCAGCATTCCCAGTTCCTGCGCATATGCAATCATCTCTTTTAGTTCATCATCATTCACATTTGCTTCGGAAGTATAACAAATCTCTTCTGATTGCGGGGTATCCTGCAATCCATTCGGAACCAGAATTACAAAATTTGCATTGGTCCGCTCTTTCATCAAAAGCAGACTGTTTTTTGCTCTTTCCCGGGAAAAGCTTCCTTCCTTTACAAATGGGGCAAATGTCATACCACAAATATAACGTAAATCCATACTTTTTTTCTCACTTTCGATATTTTGATGAGAAAAATATAGCATTCCACTCATTCAGTTGCTATAATGAATTATTATAAAAATAGTAAAAATCGATTATGAAATGAGGTAACGATACAAGTGAATTCATTATTTGAGTATAGTGACATACTGAATGCCCCTTTTGAATGCTTCCGGTTCGACACCAATAAAAATAGTTTTCCGGTACGTCCGCACTGGCATTATTTCATGGAAATTATCTATATGACCGAGGGGACTGCCATGATGACCTGTGACGCCGATACCTATGTGGTGGAACCTGGGGACATGATCTTATTTCTTCCGCAGCAGATTCACTCTATTTACACGACAACCAACCTGCCGCTGAAATATTACGTGCTCAAATTCGATATCAACCAGCTGGCTTCTTCTGCAAACGCTTCCGGAACCGCATTTTCGGGGATTCATTTTAATTCCCTTTTTCAGAGCGCGAGGGGGGACATACATGCGCCGCTGTATCTTTCCGCAGATGATCTGAAAGATATTCCGGTCGAAAGTTTATTCTGCAGTTCACTGGCAGAAATGACGCAGCAGGAATACGGATACCGTATTATGATTCGTTCTTATATCAATGCCCTCCTCACACATATTCTGCGCTTCTGGCGTTCGAATGGCTTTGATACGGATCAGTCACTGGCATTGCCGTATCAGGAAGATTCTATCCACACCATCACCGAATACATTGATGCGCATGCACATGAAGCACTAAAAGTGGAAGACCTCGCGGCCATCTGCCATATGAGCTACTCCTATTTTGCCAAGAGCTTTCGTGAACTCTACGGCCAGTCCTGTAAAAAATACATCGAGTTTATCCGGCTGTGCAAAGCAGAAGATTTACTGCTTTTTACAAATCTGGACCTAAATTACATCAGCCAGGAAACGGGTTTTTCCGATTGCAGCCATTTTATCAAAGCCTTTCGCGGAAAACACGGAATTACACCAAAGCAGTACCGGAAAGATCATGCAAACTAAAACGGGTCTGCCGCACAGAGCATTTCTGCGGCAAACCCGTATTTTATTCCTCTTCAATTTTTACCAGTGCATGGAGATATAATCTCCGTACTGCTGCATACACCAGTCAATCAATCCCATTCCCATCGCGAACAGCGTCAGAAAAACAGTCAATGCAATTGCCGGTTTGTCGTAGACAAATTTCTCCGAATTCCGCCAGTTTCCAATCAGAACCTCTACCCCGAGCAGAATGAACAGGCACGGCCACAGGTGAAAAATAAGCTCATAACTCAGTGCAGGTATAAACAGGTGTACGAGAAAGAGGCTGCCAAACAGAATCAGTCCTGCACCAAATGTAACCGACCCGATACGGTGTGTCTTTTCAATCGTTTTTTCTTCCATGTCACTGCTCCCTTCTTTCCATATCGTCTGACTGCTGCTTTGCTTCTGCATCATCTGACTGCTGTTTTCCCTCCGTATCGTCTAACTGCTGCTTTTTCCCACGGATCATATATACACCCAGTACGATGATTGCTATTCCCACAACAAACTGCGGCAGACGGTATCCCAGATCCTGAATCATCCAGTAGAACCCTTCTGGAAGATAACGGCCGATCATATACAGAAGTCCTTTCCAGGTCATAACGATACCCAATAGAATCAAAACAGCTGCAATTACATTGCGATAGGTGTGAATCAGTTCTTTTCCCTGCTTTTCATTCTCTGCGAACTTAAAGAGATATTCATCTTCCACTGCATAGAATTCTTCATCGGGCATACTGGCAAGATTGTGTACATGAAAGAAACTGTAAAACCATGCAATTGCCGCAACAAACATCAGCGGACCGATTTCCAGCATGGTTGCAATCGCGAGTATCACAAAAAACATGCTCATCAGGCTTAAACCCATTTTCATAAATCCCATATACATTTCCCCTGCTCCCGGCAACAGTGAAAACATGAGTCTCCAAAATCCATTCTTTTTCTGTGTCATTTAATTATCCTCCCTATGAAATAATTGGTTGGTACGATAAAATAATCTGCTGCAAAAATCACTCGACTTTTCATTCAGATTCTGTATCATTGATTTTTCGTCCTTCTGTCCGTTCTGATCATACTGTACCTGATAGGAATCTGACTGATCCCCCAGATGTGTCTCCATCGATGGTGTCATAATAATCAGTGCGATTGCGGCGGCTGCCGCTGCAATGATCTTGATGCTGTATACCAACAGCTGTTTCTGCTTCGATGCTGGTGGCACCGCCGCCGGCTTTCCCTCACGGATTGTCTCGCGGATCGTATTTCGAATCGGTATGATTTCCACGGACTCTCTGAGTGCCTGGCGCTCGGCCTTGTGCAGAATCAGCTCCGCCAGATAATCGGGTGCCTGCATCGGATGATCCGCTTCCATATCTGCAATAAAATCCGCCAGCTCTTCCTCCGTAAAATATTCGGTATTTTCTTCTTTCATTTTATCCACGCTCCTTTCCGTATAGTTTCCGAAGCATTGCTCTTGCCCGGTAGACCTGTGTCTGAATCGTTTTCAGATTCTTCTGTTTGATTTCCGCAATTTCTTCTGTCTTGCGTTCTTCTACAAAATACAGTTTCGCAATTTCATCATAGGGTGGTTTCAGCTGCATGCATCTTTCCCGCAGCTGCCTTACGGCTTCCTGCTCTATGTAGTCTGCTTCCGGCAGACCTTCCAGCGACGGTCGGTTTTCAAACTGAACATCTTCTGACGGTATCATTCGTCTGGCTGCCTGTTTCTGATAATCAATGCACTTATTCGTTGCAATCCGGCACAGCCAGGCTTTTTCATTTTGTCCATCAAAAGAATCTATATTTTTATAGGCAGATAAAAAGGTTTCCTGGGCTAAATCTTCCGCTGTAAAATAATCATTTGTCATTTTCACACAGATTGAAAATATCAGATTCTGATATTGCATAATCATCTGTGCCAAATACTGCTTGGAATCGATTTTATCCACCTCCCTTTCTTTTTTTTGAAAGCCTTCAAATAATAAAACGATAGATATTTGCATTTGTCTTCAATTTTTTTATTATAACATAAAAAAAGAAGGTGTCCCAAAAGTAATACGACTTACTCAAGGGACATCTTCTTTTACCTGTCATTCCGTTATGCTAAATTCAAGGCTTTCATTTCCTTTTTAATATAATCCAGCGAAAGCAATAATTCCTTAATTTCTTCTACATTTAATTTCTGAATACTGTTTGAATTATATTCCATCTGGTCGGATAGCTTCATCTGTCCTTCACTGAAATATTTATTGTAGTTCAGCAGTCTGTTATCTGCCGGTATCCGGAAGAAATTGCCCATATCTTCCGCCACAAAATATTCTTCTCTTGTCAGAAGTGTCTCATATTGTTTTTCCCCGTGTCTGGTCCCAATAATCTTAATTTCATTCTTCGCCTGAAACAATTCCATGACAGCTTCCGCCAGATCCCCTATCGTGGAAGACGGTGCTTTCTGTACCATAATGTCTCCCGCCTTTGCATTTAAAAATGCATAGAGAACAAGTTCTACTGCCTCATCCAGACTCATTAAAAAACGCGTCATCTTTGGATTTGTTATGGTAATCGGCTGATTTGTCTTTATCTGTGTGATAAAAGTAGGAATGACCGAACCGCGGGACGCCATTACATTTCCATACCGGGTACCGCAGATCATCGTCCTTTCCGGATCAACCGTCCTTGACTTTGCAATGAACACTTTTTCCATCATCGCCTTAGAGATACCCATTGCGTTAATTGGATAAGCTGCTTTATCGGTGGACAGGCAGATTACCTTTTTTACTTCCTGCTCGATTGCTGCCGTGAGCACATTGTCTGTTCCCAGCACATTTGTCTTTACCGCCTCCAGGGGAAAGAATTCACAGGAAGGAACCTGTTTCAGTGCCGCTGCATGAAACAAATAATCCACTCCGTACATTGCGTCCTTAATGGACTTTAAATCTCTCACATCTCCAATATAAAATTTAATCTTATCATTTAAGTAAGTTTTTCTCATATCATCCTGTTTTTTTTCATCTCGTGAAAGTATCCGGATCTGTTCTATATCAGTATTAAGAAAACGCTTTAAAACGGCATTTCCAAAGCTTCCCGTGCCTCCTGTTATCAAAAGGACTTTTCCATCAAACATACAGCATCTTTAACTTTATTATTTAGTTACTATTATTAGTATGTTCTCTTTTTCCTTTTGTTCCACTGTCACCATTTTGAATTCCCCGCATATATTATTTTAGAAACAAAATAATTGTAAAAGGAGGATATGAATGGATTTCTTGAGATATTTTCTGATTATGCTGGTCCCTGGAATTATTTCCGCTTATATATATTATAGTATTTTACGATGCCGTGAGAGAAGAACCTTTGTATATACGGCACTGGTCTTTGATCTGTTTATTTTTATGATCAATATCTTCGGCTTATATTACTTTAAGGGCATTTATACCATGACCAGCCTTATTGACAGCATGAATTGCCTGAGTTTTACCCGAAGATATGCAGAGTTGAGCATCGGCATCGGTATCGCGCTCGCGATTATTTCCGGTGTCTTCACCAGGCTCATTTATTTCGGGCGGCGTCCAAACTGTTGACTTCACTCATAAGATACAAGCAAGGTACCATATGCCATCAGGAAAGGATAAACTACAATGAACCGCGATCCGCTTATCAGTATCATTGTCCCGATTTATAATGTGCAGGAGTACTTGCCAAAATGCATTCAAAGCTTAATCTCCCAAACTTATCTGAATCTGGAAATTATCCTTGTTGATGACGGCAGTACCGACAATTGCTCCGCTATCTGCGACACATTTTCCGATCAGGACCCCAGAATTATTGTCATTCACCAAAAAAATCTCGGTCTATCCTGCGCCCGAAATGCTGGGGTCCAAAATTCATCCGGCGACTATATTGGTTTTGTAGATGGTGACGACTGGATTGATCCGGATATGTATGAATTGCTGATACACCTCCTGCTTCTGTATGACGCCCAGATAAGCGCCGTCAATATGCGGCACATATATGCAGATCGGACAGAGGAATCCTGTACCGGTCAATTCTTCCTGCTTGAGCGTAAAAAAGCAAGTGAATACTTCCTGGACCGCCGTCTGGATATCAAGGGGAATGTCTGCAATAAGCTCTATGCCCGCGACATTGTAACCGCCGTTTCTTTTGAGCCGAACAGACTCCATGAAGATGCCTTTTTTACCTACCAGGCTCTTTATCAATGCAGCTATTACGTTCATTATGATATCTGCAAATACAATTACGTGAAAACACGTCCCGACAGTATTATGAACACCAGACTCAAGCCGCAAAATGTACTGGATTCCCTTACGGCTTTTCGGGAGCGCAATGAATTCTATGACAGGAAGCATGAGACTCTTCTTTACGAAAAGTCAAAAGCCTTTTACGTAAGGGCAATTTTCAGCTACTACCGGGAATGCAAACGTAATCTTTCGGATGATAAGGAACTGATTTCTTATCTGCAAAATCTTCTGCACGTACATCGGACGGAGATTATCCAAAATAAATATTTGGGGATATGGAAGGTAAAGTATTTTCTTTACCGCTTGTTAAATCATGAAAAATAAAGTAGACAGTATTGTAATCATAACCTTTCACTTTGTGCCAAACTATGGCGCTGCACTGCAGGCCTATGCAATGAAACATATATTTGATAATTACGGTGAAAAAGTCACTTTTTTAAATTACCAGCCGGCTTCCATCACCCGACCGTACCGGAATTTCCATGCCCGGTCGTTCCGTAATTTTATCAGCAGTATACTGAACCTGCCAGCCTCATTCCGAAAAAATATGAGGTTTGCTTCTTTTTTTCAAAAATACATTCCCGACACACAAAAAGCGTGGGAACGTGCAGATGGCATTTCTGTGGATAGCGACCGGATTGTCCTTGGCAGTGATCAGATCTGGAATTTTAACATCACCGACGGTTACGACGGCGTTTATTGGGGCGAGATTGAACAGAACCGTCCCTGCCGGATTATCTCCTATGCTGCAAGTATGGGAAACGGCCAGCTTTCCCGGGAAGACCTGGCACTGATTCAGCATTCCCTCCGGAATATCCGCTTTCTATCCGTTCGGGAAACAGCTACCCGACAGAAGCTGCAGTCTCTGACAAGGCGAAATATTCCGGTCGTATTAGATCCTACCTTTCTGATTGATAACCAGGAATGGCTGTCACTTTCACCGGAAATAAAACATAAAAATTATGTTCTGTTATATAGTCTGAATAATCGCTCCGAGACCACAAAAATTGCACAATTCATTGCTTCAGAAGCGGATCTGGAAATTATTGAAATTCTGTCGGGCGGCCGCTCCTTCCAGAAACGCAGCGGGCATATCGAGAAAACAGCTGTCGGCCCCGGAGAATTTATCGGCCTGATTGCAAATGCTTCTTATGTTATTACAGATTCTTATCACGGAACCGTCTTTTCCATCCAGTTTCAAAAAGACTTTTACTCCTATGTGGACGGTTCGAATCAAAGCCGGATCGAAGATCTGTTAAGGAGGCTGAATCTTGCAGACAGGATACTCTACTCCTATCCGCCCAATATGCAGCTGACAACGATTAACTACACCAACTGCAATCGTATTTTGCGAAAACAGATTCTGTATTCTATTAAATTCATCGAAAATGCAATGGAGGAGTGACACATTGATCAGCCTCATCGTACCGGTTTTTAACAGCGATCCGTATCTGGACCGCTGTATTTGCTCCATTTTAAATCAGACTCATATTGATTTCGAGCTGTTGCTGATAGACGACGGATCTACAGACAGCTCCTATTCGATCTGCAAAAAATACGAGCAGATGGACAAACGAATACGCTTGTATCAACAGACAAACCAAGGCGTCTCCTATTGCAGAAATCTGGGAATGAGACTCGCCAAAGGGGATTTCCTGCAATTCGTTGATGCAGATGACGAGCTTTCAAACGATTGTCTGGAAAATCTGTACTACGCCATGATGCAGGACAATTCCAAAATTGCCGTCTGTTCTTATGCCGATTTCTATGAAGATGGCTCTCCCTCCAGGGTGCTTGATCTGCCTGTGGAAGGACCGGTAAAAATGCGGGATTTTGTGCTGGACTTCGCCTCCGCACAGGATTTTTCCATGATTTTCGGCGGCTGCTGGAATAAGTTATTTGACCTGGATTTCTTAAGACAGTCTCATGTTCAATTTGACGAAAGTCTGTGTCTGCATGAAGACTCCGTGTTTTTATTTCAGGTATATCGACACGTTGATGCTGTATTTGTCATCAACAAGCCGCTCTATCGCTATTTTCATCATACTGCACCCGTAAGTCTGACGCACCGATATCACGAATCCATGCTGGAAATGACACAGACCTTCTATCTGGAGCAGCTGCTGCTATTTGATTTTTTTCAGCTGTACCGGCCGTGCCTTTACGAGAACTTCTATCGCAGCTGCTATCATGCCAATCTCTCCAGTATTCTGTCCTTTCTGGGACATCACGGAAATTCAAACGCACAGAAACGTGAAAAATTAGCCCGGCTGCTCGATGATACTGTCTTTCTGGAATCTCTGTCATATCTGGAAGATCTTCCATTTTTGTATCGTTTGATCAACCGTTTGATTATCCAGAAAAAACGCCGGCTGCTTTTATTTGTTTTTACACTGATCCTGCACTTAAAAAGGTAACCCTATGAATCGTACAAAGTCGTTTTTTTATAATACTATATCCTCCATTATCCTTCAGGCTGTCATCACTGTTTCCGGGTTTATCACACCCAAGATCATGCTGACCTTTTACGGCTCTCAAATCAATGGACTGACCAATTCCATCCTGCAGTTTATCTCCTACTTCAGCCTTGTGGAAGCAGGTCTGGCAAGTGCTGCCGTCTACGCCCTTTACAAACCGCTATCTGAACATGACCACAAGCAGATCAACGGCATTATTACCGCAGCAAAAAATTTTTACATTTATTCCGGCTATATCTTTACAGGTCTGACCGTATTTCTTGCCGTGCTGTATCCGTTTTATATCAAATCCGATGCATTGACCTCAAAGCAGATGTTTGTACTGATTCTGATTCTCGGTGTCAATGGAGCTCTGGATTTTTTTACCCTTGCAAAATACCGTGTGCTGCTGACAGCCGATCAGAAAAGCTATGTGATTTCCATTGCATCTGCCGTTCATATTTTATTGAGCACTGCCGTTATCATATGCCTGTCCTATGCCCGGGTGGATATCGTACTGTTAAGGCTGGCTGCCGCTTCCACTATTCTCATCCGAAGCCTTATTCTCGTCTTCTACTGCAAGAAAAAATATAGATTTCTGGATTATCACGAGACACCCAACAATGCCGTATTGGATAAGCGCTGGAATGCACTGTACCTCCAGATCCTCGGAAGCATTCATACAAGTGCACCGGTGGTACTGCTGACCCTGATCCTCAAGGACCTTACCGTTGTCAGCATCTATGCTGTCTTTAACATGATCATCGCAGGAATCAATGGTCTTCTGACGCTGCTTGCCAATGCATCCGGCGCATCCTTCGGCAATCTTTTATCGCTGCAGGAGCATGTTCACTTTAAAAAAGCCTATCAGGAATTCGAGCTGTTCTACTATAACCTGATTACCTTCGTGTATTCCGTCACATTCATCACGATCATGCCGTTCATCAAAATCTATACGCAGGATATTACGGATACCAATTATTATCTTCCCTCCATCGGTTTCCTGTTCGTCTTAAATGCTCTGCTTTATAATATTAAGACACCGCAGGGCATATTATTAATTGCAGCGGGACTTTTTAAAGAGAGCAGATGGCAGACAACATTTCAGGGGCTGCTGGCAGTTGGAATCGGATTTTTTCTGACTCCGAAATTGCAGATTGCAGGCGTGTTGATCGGACTTATCATTTCTAATATTTATCGGGATATTGATTTAATCCGGTTTATTCCGCGTTATCTGCCAATGCTGACGTCCAGACCCACCATCTTTCGCATTATCCGGCTGCTCGCGGCAACGGCGCTTGTCACACTGCCTTTTCAGTTGTTTCCTGTCACAGTCACCAATTACCCTGCGTGGATCGTTCTTGCTCTGGCGGCCTCCTTTCTTTCGCTTGCGGTCATTTTCATCTTTGACTTTGTATTTGACCGTCAGGATATGAAACTGCTGCTTCTAAGAATTCATACGCTATTGTGCAGAAAGGAAAATTAATGGAATTATTTCAGCAGAAATCAGATTGCTACGGCTGTGGAGCATGTCAGAGTGCCTGTCCGAAAGCAGCCATCCAAATGCTTCCCGACTGGGAGGGGTTCGTGTATCCCCAAATCAACCGTAATCTTTGTATCAACTGCGGACTCTGCCGAAAAGTCTGTCCGATTTACACAGACAGCAAAGCAAGTACAGAAGCCCCTGCAGACGTCACGTTCCCGGTTGTATATGCGGTCCGGGCATGCAATTCAGACATTCGCGCTTCGAGCTCCTCCGGCGGAATCTTCCCCCTGATTTCCAACTATTCGTTAAATCGTAACGGAGTTGTCTACGGAGCTGTCATCAGTAAATCCAATACCATTGTCCATCGCAGGGCCGATACAGTGGAAGAATGCAGGAATTTCCGCGGTTCCAAATATGTACAGTCCGACTTAAACGCAGTCTTTTCCATGGTAAAAGCAGATCTTGCAAACGGCTGCCCCGTCGTATTCAGCGGCACGCCCTGCCAGATCGCGGGGTTGAAAAATTATCTGGGCAAAGCCGATTCATCCGGTCTGATTCTGTGTGACGTGGTATGTCATGGTGTGGCAAGTCCCAAAGTCTGGGAAGATTACATCACCCTTCTGGATCGGAAATATCCGGACTCTGTCTCCTCCTTTCAGTTTAAAGACAAGACCGGTGGCTGGCATACCGCAGCCACTTCCATTACGTACCGCGGACGGCTTGTCACAGAAGACCTGAAGTTGCAATCCTTTCAGAATCTCTATTATGCCGGTATGGTCAGCCGCCCTTCCTGCAGCCGCTGCAAATTTGCAAGTACCGTCCGGGGCTCCGATATTACACTGGGAGATTTCTGGGGAATTGAAAAGATAATGCCGGATTTTGACGATAACCGGGGGATTTCACTTGTCATGATTCATACGCAAAAGGGTCTTGATCTGTTTCATACGATCTGCGGGGAAACCGAATATCGGAAATGCGAACTCACAGACTGTCTGCAGCCGCAATTGCAGAAACCTTCCGCTGCGTCACCGTTTCGCAATTTATTCTGGCAGGATTATCTGAGAAACGATTTTTCCTTTGCAATCCAATACCATGCAGGCTGCAACCTCAAAAACTTCCTCGCACAAAAACTACGTCTGCTCCTTCACAAGCCTTGATTCACAGCATGCCAGCAACAGCATGACGACACCCATCAGCTTGATCTCCCCCAGCATGACATTGATGCTGAAGCCGATAAAGATGGGGAGAATCCAGATATATGTTTCCAGTGTCTGACCTGCTCTCTTCCGGAAGACGAGATACATAAAAATGAAATATGCGATAAAACCGTAATTCAGGATCAGATAGAGATGCCCGTTGTGCGGTGCATAACTGACCCCGTCCACGAGGGTAACGCCGCCTTTTCCGATCAAAAGGTATTCCCAGAAATCGACATGCTGCATAATATACTCCCATATGCGAAATCTGGAATCCGGTGAATTCTCGCTGATACGGTCCAGGAATTCCAGCCCCACTCCGCTTTTAAAATACTCCGGAATCAACGGAATGAGATAGACGGCGGCAATAATCATTGTCAGATAGATCAGTACGCTTCCGACCGAAAGCTGGAATTTCTGATTGACATTGACTTTCGGAAGTTTTCTCAGCTTGACAAACAGATATGCCACCGCGCCGACTCCAAATGCCACAATCGCTCCGTTGCTCATGCAGGCGGTAAGTATAAATACGCAGGCAGCCGTGCTCAGGATTTTCACGTAAATCTTTATTTTTTCGTTACACAGAAGATACAGCAGGACGGCATCTGCTAAATATCCCGCATTGTTCGCATCCATGAAGATAAAAGCATACCGATATCCCGTAAATTCTTCATAAACCGTATCATTGATGGAAATTCCCGATCTGTAATTCCAAAAAATCCGAAGCTGGTGATACATGCCTTTGTTGATACAATAGCAGACAGCCAGCACAGTCATGAATGCCAGAAACAGGTACAGAATTCTCTTTGCCTGAAAGGGATACCGCTGTAAGTAAAAAGAAAACAGAAAATAATATAAGAATATCGTTGTAAACTGAATCAGATAAACTGTATTTTTATATGCATATCCGGGGGCCAGTACGTAGCTGTAGACCGTACTTGCCGCCATTAAAAGCAGCAGGACGGAGAACAGCTTAAAATCCTTTCTTCCCTCCAGTGCGGAATACCTTTTGATTACCCAGTAATAGATGAATGGCATTGTATACAAAACAGAAACAAACCAGACATAGGGTAAGAAGAATATATCGATCATGCAGAGCCAGAACATCCAGTGATCCAGTCTGCTGTCTTTTTCCGGGTTTTCTATCTTCATCCTTTTCCTCCAAACATTTTATTGCTTCTTAATATACTGATATATTCTGTCCCCCTGTTTCTCCCATGTTTTCTCGGAAAGCACAAAAGCTCTTGCGGATTCCGCCTTTCTTTTCAGTTCCTCCTCCGGGAGTTCCAGGATCTCATCGATTTTTTCGCCAAGTGATTCCGGCGAATCCCCGTCCACAACGTATACCTTTGACAGATAGTCCCCGGTAAGACCGTTTAACTTCGTCGTTAAAACCGGCGTCCCGCTCAGCATGTATTCAAATAGTTTGGAAGGAAAGGTCACCTGCGCAATCGGATCTCCCGCCGGTCTTGGATTGACCAGCAGATATGCGTTTTCCAATTCTGGAATCAGATCTGTATGGGATATTTTCCCATGGTAGATGATATTTTCTGCCTGCTTTGCCTTTTTCTCCACAAGTGATGTAAGCTGACCCGTTCCGTAAATGTGCAGTACGGCTTCCCTGTGCTTCAGGGAATGCATGGCATCCATCAGACGCAGGATTCCGCTGTATTCCGTCAATGTACCTGCAAAAACAATGGTCTTATGCATTTTATTCCTCACCGGAAGCGAATGGATATCCTCCGCATCAATGCCTCCTTCTACCACAAGGTACGGCGTCCAGGGCGCAAATTGCTCTGCTGCATGTTCGTTTAGCACAATCAGGCTCTGCGCCTTTAAAATCAGCCTGCAGCTCAGTCTGTCATAACATCTGCGCAGCAGTACTGCGGGCCCTCTGCGGTCGGTCGTATCATCAATCGGCAGATCCGCCAGAAACGCCATGCTCTGCACGCCATAACATTTCTGTAGCAGCCACGCCGCCAGCCCAATCTCCGGAAACAGATTAAATGTGAGAATCAGATCGATATGCTTTGATTTTATGATTTTTCTCGCTTCCAGGAACACACAGAACGGCTGCATGACCTGCTTTCCGATCGGAATATTCCAAAAAGCGGCCTTCACAGAAGAAAATCTGTCAAACAAACAAATCTTCTCCCGTTTCACAAACAGCTTTCCGTGCGGCCAGGCAGCCACCGGATAGAGTGTGACGCTGTCCAGGCTGATATCTTTCTTACGGTTTAACTCCTGCAAAATATTGATCTGCATTTTATTTCCGGCTACGGAAGCGCCATATAAGCCGGATGCTTCTTCCTTTGGTATGGCATAGCCCAGAAACAAAACATTCACCTAGCTCAGCTCCTCCAATAAATTTACATGTGTGGCAGCCATTTTTTCTATGGTATAGTCGTGTATCCTTCGCAGGGACTCCTCCGACATACGCTGCCTTAACACATCATTTTCCAGAATTTCATTGATTTTATCGGCCATGGCCGTCGGGTCTTCCACGGGAATCAGGAATCCGTTTTCGGAATCAGTAACCAGCTCCACCCCCGCGATGCACCGGTTCGTCGTGACAACCGGAAGTCCATAGCTCATGGCTTCATTTACGACAAGTCCCCATATATCTTCTCTGGTCGGAAGAACAAAGAGATCTGCGGCCTTATAATATAGTGCCAGTTCCTCCTTGGATCTGTGCGGCACAAACTGAATCTGAGAGGTCTTTTTACGCTCCACCTCTTTGGAATAAGTATCCGTCACCTCCGCACCGATCAGATAGATACCCGTCGTCTGGTCTATTTCTTCTCCCGCCTCCAAAAACAAATCAAACCCTTTCCGGTAAATCAGTCTGCCCACCGATATAATCATTTTTTCACAGGTGATTCCCAAATCTTCCCGGATTTGCTTTTTTTCATCTGGCGAGACAGGCTGCGGGACAATATCGCTCTCCCTTATCGAAGTAAACGGATACCGATAAATCGTTTGTTCCACAGCTCCATACTGCAAAAAATATTGATCCAAAGCCGCAGAAGTACTGAAATATGCTTTCGCATTACCAATCAGAAGTCTCTTGGCCCGTTCTTTCATTCCCTTACCGTCTTTGGCGATGCCGCCGTCCCCTTCTATGATATATGGCATTTTATTTTTTTTCAGGTACAGGAGCGCGAGAATCCCGGTCGGTGTCGCCACATTGGTAATTACAATTTGATCGTAATCCCTTATTTTGAGCCAGTGAATGATGCCCGGACAGAATGCTTTGTCCGTATCTGTCGCAATTCCCCCTAAAAACACGGCTTTAAAATTGCGGAAATCATAGCTGTGCCACTGTTCATTTCGCTCTCCAGAAGCCTTTTTCTCAAAAATGACCGTCAATTCAGTCTGTTTTCCCAGTTCATTAAAAAAATCTACGCGATAGGGTGAAGGGATATTGGTCAACCACAGAATTTTTATAGTATCACTTCCTCATACAATTCTATATACTTTTGATACATACGGGCCTCGTCGTATTGTATAGCCCTGTTCACACAGGCCTCCGGCAATACCGGATGATTCGTCAGCCACACAACCGCCTTAGCATAAGCCTGCACTGTATAATCCTCTACGACAATTCCGCAGCTTTCATCGACCAGCTCCGGATTTGCGGTAAATGTATTTGTTATGACCGGCGTTCCGCAGGCCAGTGCCTCTAAACTGACCAGACCAAACGATTCTTCTTTTGAAGCATTGAGAAATAAATCGGCCGCCGCATAGAACTCTGCCAGCTTATGCTGGTTTTCTGTCCGTTCCACACAAAGAATCTTTGGAGAAAACAACCTTTCAGACTTTTTTTCCACTCCCACGAGGACAATTTGAAAATCTTCCCCCAATTCCTCCGCCAGACCGTTGAACATCCGGATTCCCTTTCCTTCATTCCATACAGAAGACACCCCAAGAATAACCTTACGGTTTTCCAGATGATACTTCTTACGGAAATTGCAGGGAACCGGCCGGAAAACCGACAGATCGATGCCATTTGGAATTACCTTTATGGGATAACCGGTCAGAAATGACTGTTTTGCTTCCTCCCCCAGCCACCGGGAAACGGTTGTAACGGTCAGCCTACCCAGACCGCAGAAGGTTTTCTTTTTTTTCCTGAAATTTTTCTGCGAACGATCCAGAAAATAGCTTGCCGGGTACAGCTTCTTCTGCGGGCAGTGCCCGCACCCGGTTTTCCACTTCATACATCCCGTATTGGTATAATGTGCACAATGCCCCGTATAAGCAAAACAGTCATGAAGTGTCCAGATCACCGTCTTATTGTATTTTCTGAAATAGTGAAACAACGATCCCACGTGAACATAGCTCCCGTGAATATTGTGGATATGGATCAGATCCGGATCATACTTTTTCACCGTCCGGATAAACTGCTTTGTGGCAAAATAGGAGCCAAATCCCTGAAGGTCAAACAATCGCGTCAGCAGGACATGCAGGTATACATCCCTGTTGGAACCGATCCGGATGACCTGCTTTCGTTCCCGTGCATCCGAAAGAATCAGCTCCCTTCCGTAGGCCAGTTTCACCTCATGACCGGATTGACGCGCCAGCTCTGCAATCCCGCAGACAATTTTCCCCGTACTTCCATAGCCGATATCCGAATTAAGAATTAAGATTCTGATGATCTTTCACCTCTCTTCCTTCCAGTTAATATCCGTTTTTCGTACTTTCGCCGGAACTCCTCCGAGTATGACATTGCTCTCGTCGAATTTCTTTGTCACAACGGCTCCGGTGGCAACGATGGAATCCTTTTGCACCTGTGCGCCCTTCGTGAAAATTGTTCGGTTTCCGATCCACACATGTTCCCCGATCAGAATATCAGCGGACGGATTGATCCGGTTCCCGTTCAAATCCAGCACCGCATGACTGTCGCCGCTGCGAACTGTGACTTCCGATGAGAGAAGACTGTTTTTCCCGATACGGATGCTGGTTCCTTCTATGCATGCAATATGGGTTTTTCCCGATATATGCGTGTGTTCCCCTATGATGACCCGGTTATTATCATCTTCTATAAAAATCTCACATGCGACGGCAGAGACATTTTCTTCCAATCGGATTACATTGTTATTTCCGCTTATATGAAAGCTGCAGTTCTTTAAATAGCATTGCGTTCCAATCTCTATGCAGTTGCCCTTTCCCCGGATTGTCATCTTACAGTTCCGTAATATGGCACATCGGGCAGATACTGTATTTCCCCGTTTCCCCCGGATATAATTGCATCCCGCAGTCCGGTTGAACACAAAAGCCAGTGTTTGCAGAACATATTTATGCTCCAGCCAATTTTTTATCTGATTACGATCCACGAATATAGCGTGCACTCTCCTTACATGCTTCTTTGATTTCCTCTTTTTTCTGCGCGGGCAGATGTTTCCCATATGCATAGATATTCTCTAAAACAGAACTTTCCCGTATCTCTTTTTCGCATTTCTTTGTATATTCTTCAATTGTGGAAATCACCCTTGCGGGAACTCCGGCTGCCACACAGTTGGCGGGAATATCCCTGGTCACGACACTGCCGGCCGCAATCAGCACATGGTCGCCAATCCTTACATTCGGCAGAATCAACGTTCTCGCGCCGATAAAGACGTAATCTCCGATGACGATTTTCCCGATTTTATAATGGCCTGCAAACAGCTTTGCCGCATGGTCATGCGCCAGGAACTGGACATAATTGGCAATTGTCACATGATTGCCGATTTCAATCAGATAACAGTGCAGGGGATCGAATTTTGTACCCGACTGCCGGTTAAAATCTATACCGACCTTCATTCCCCTTTTCCGGTAGTACCAGGTAGGCAGATCGCCGTAAAACATCAGATTCTCCAGCTGATGGCAGGTATTGCGAATATGAACTTTTATTCTATTCATCCAATACCTCCTCCTTAAAATGTTTCATTATGATTTGATAGCTCTTTTCCGAGGTATATTGATTTAAATACAGTGAAAAAGCATTCTTTCCCATTTCTGCTCTTTGTTCTTCCTCCGAAAGTTTATTCAGTGCGCGGTCAAAATCTGCCAAGTTCCCATGCGCAGATTGCGCCCCGCAGTCATGTTCTTCTATGATATCACCGATATCCGTTGCATCATCCACCGCAGCAAGAATGGGGATGGCCGCTTTTAAATACGTCAGAAACCGGGATGGAAAATTGGGGACCGTATTGCGTTGATCGAGCAGCAGCAGACCAATATCACATGCTCCCACCAGCTCTTCAAAATCACTGCATTTCATCCAAGGTATCATCTGTGCATTCTTCAATCCAAATTGCGCTATCTGCTGCTTAACCCTCCTGTATTCCGTACCTGCTCCTATCATCAGAAAATACCAGTGTGGATCGCTTTGATAATGCCGCAATACCTGTATCAGGAAATCCACTCCCTGTGCCCTGCCCAGATTGCCGCCGAATACAACAACCGTTTTATCCTCGGGAATCTGATATCTATTCCGGACGGCAAGTTTATCATTCTCCATTCTCCCGCACAATTTGAAACTGTTCGGGCATTCTTCTACGATCCGGGATTTTAGATAGGGATTCTTTTTCCGCACATATCTGACATTTCCGGGGGACATACACCCGATATAGTCTGAACAGCGATAGGTCATCTTCTCAAGGCAGCGGAATCCGAAATGCACGATACCATGTCTGCGCATGGCTCCCAGATCTACCGCATCCTGCGGCCATATGTCTTTTAACAGCAGATATAACTTTGCGTGGTAGAAATGCTTCAGCAAAATCACTGCCGGACTCAGCGTGATCGGCGGTGTATGAAACAGAATAAGATCAAAGTGAGATTTTCGAAGATACTTCAAACTGTAACCAAGTATTTGCACACCGGCGAACAGCGAGCACAAAACCTTCATATATTTATTTCTTTTCTGTATTTTACCGGATCTGATTTTTAAGATGCTCCGGTGTGCATTTTTCCGGTAACTGCTCTTCCCTCCCGGTACCTCCTCCTGAACGGAGATTACGGTTACTTCATGCTCCCTGCGCACAAATTCATCGATCAGATCCGAATAAATATTATGTTCTCCGCTCCCGGGCCAGGATATTGTTATGAAAAGTATTCGCATATCAGCCGCCCCATTTCCTGAATATCCTCTGCATCATAGCGCTGGTCTATGGTGATCGGTATCATATAGTTCGATAAAAAAAATTCAAACGAATCTGCCGGAACCAGATCGAGCAGATAAGCCCACCATCTGCCCTGAAATACCTTATTCCGCTGCAGGTGCTGCAGCAGATGCTCCTCCTTTACCACAAACGGATATACCATCGGAACGCAGTCCTTATCATAGTACCTCCATACATCCAGCAGATTCCTGTCATCCAGCAGTTTTGCCGCCTCCCCAAAATTTTTTCTTCTTTTGCGGATGGCCGCTTCGTAATCGATACCATCCAATATCGTATGTGTGAGATCTGACATCTGCAGCACTCCCGAATGGTCCAGCCGCTCTTCATTTTTACTTCTGTTCGCATATGCCTTTCCCTCACATCCATATTCTATTCTCTGCAGTAAGAACAGTGCCGTATCAGAGGAGAAATCTTTCCCGTACTGCCGGATTCCATCGGCAGCATGTGCTCCGATCACATAGGCACCGTCCGCAACCCCGAAAAATTTTCTGGGAGAGTAGACATTCATGCTCCCCATAACCGGCTTTGCAAAAAATGCCTGTGCATTGTCCAGAATGACATTTTGATACTGCCCGGCAAGTCTGCGCATCCTCTGCTCACTCATAATCCCAAAATAATTGACTATCAAAATTGCGCAGTCTCCGGGAAGAGGCTGTTCAAGAATTGGATGAAACTGAGGGTCCATTGCATAGAAGGAAACAGATATCCCCTCCTGCAAAAGAAAATCTTTCACCGTCTGGCACTGATAATAGGGAAGTAAGATCTTGTTACATCCCAACACCTTTAATCCATGTAAAATGCCTGCTCTTGCCATATTCAGCCTTGCCGTTTCCTCTCCCCGATAGAATTCTTTTCCCGACGGAAACTGCAACTCCAGAAAACTTCCTATCTCTTTGTTCTCTGCCATTTGATCACCTGCCGCTTCCATCTTCCGGCCAGTGATAGCCGCAGTGAAACAGATAATCGATTACCGACAGATTTTCGATAAAATCGCCCCATAGCTGCGGATATACATACGGCCGGTACTGTGTGTATTTCAGTTCAATCCCATTCTTCTGAAAATGTTCTTCGGATTGATAAGCTCTTGCGCCGTTTCCGGATATATAGATATCCGCACCGGCTCTTTTGCACAGATCCATTACTCTCTGCTCTTTTTTGGAAGTGATACCGAACGAAGATGACGTCTCCAAGGTCTGTGTGAAATGAAATTTTTTTAAAAGGAAACGAATAATTTCCATATTCATCTGCGAAATTGTTTCATATTTTTCCAGAATCAAACCTTCCAGATCCGGATAAACTTCCTCAAAGTATTCTGCTTTTTTATAATTCAAATAAATCGTCTTTAAATGCTTTTCTTTCCACTTCAATTCATCTCTCGTTCTGACACGGTTGATGGGATCTCCCAAGGTCTGAATCACGGGGATTTTTAAACGAAGTTCCCCCTGCGGGCCTTTTATTCTGTTCCAATTGGTAAAACCGTTATTCGAATAAGGAACATCATCCAAAAACAGAAACAGGTCACTTTCATATATTTTAAAAAAATATCCCAGATAGGGAAAATAATCCGGCTGATGAATCGCTGCTATCATAGCGTATCCCTCTCAAAGAAAGATTCTCTCTCATATTCGCCGTAATGCTCCTGATTCCGCCTTAATACATTCCGAAGTGCAGAACACAGGATTTTTACATCCATCCAGAAGGATACGCCGTTTGCGTAAGCGATTTCATAGGTAAACTGTTCTTTCCAGGTAGGCCGTATATTATCATAAAGCACTTCCGGCGGGATCAATCCTCCCCGCACATTATGACGCTCCAGTTCCTTCCCCTCATAGTAGGAGAGATATTCCACCGGCAGGGGTCTTGGTCCTATGAAGGAAAGATCTCCCTTTAAAATATTATACAGCTCCGGCAATTCATCCAGAGAAGCCGACCTCAATATTTTTCCCAGATTTGTGATCCTCTGGCAATCGGAAAGATACCGGTTATGTGCATCCCGCAATTCACGCATTGTTCTGAATTTATAGATCAAGAATACCCGGTTTCCCTTACTGACCCTTTTCTGCCTGAAAATAACCGGACTGCCGAGATTCCATTTTACGCAAACAGCAAGTACGAACAGAATCGGCGAAAAAACGATTAAAAGTACAAAAGAACCTACAATATCGATAAAACGTTTCACATATTTATAATACATAGCTACCCTCTTCATTTCCAAAAATTTATTCAATCATCCTCACGATTGCGAAACTCTCCGCTGCCTCCACATTTACAGTGGCCCCACGGAACTTTGCCAGCGCTTTGATGTTTTCTATGGAACGTGCACCGGGGAATTCTGAAAGCTGTGACTGATAACACGTGAGTGCTTCGATCTTTTTATCCATATAGGGACTGATATCAACGTATACGTTCGGAATAAATGCATTTTTGGCATTCGGTATGCTCCATTCTGTTTCCGATACCGTCTCATAAGCATAGATTGACTTCACCTTATGCCGATATTTCGGTCTTAAGGCAACCATGGATGCCTCAGTCACAATCTTATGATCTTTCTGTAAATCGCCAAAGTGCGGAAGAAAGACCCTTTCCGGTTCAATCTGATCAATGACACCGTGGATCTTTTCATTCATCTCACTGCGCTGTACATGTTCCAGACCCACAGCCGGAAAATCCAGGAAAAAAATTTCCTCAATGCCCAGCCGTTTTCTGCTTTCCTCCGCTTCCTTTAAAACAGTTTTAACTGTATTTTCATCTATGAGTGGGGGATAGCCCCTCGATACGATGCATACAAAGACCTGATGGCCCTGATCAATATATTTTGCAATGCTGCCGCCCACTCCAAGGACTTCATCGTCTGCGTGCGGCGCAATTATTAATATTTTCATGTTCTAACCTCGATACAACGGGAAGTAATCGGTATTTCTCCCGTCGTCTGCTCTCATTTCTATCAGTTTCTGATATTTCTGCATATCAATGATTTTCTTCCCGATATAAAATTCATTTTTTCCGTCTCTGCAAAAACCTATCTTAAATTGGAACAGGCTGTCTTCCCGGCTGCCGACTCCACCGCCCAGATGAAATTCCCTGCACCCTCTCTGCGCGCCATACAAAGCTGCTTCAAATAACAGCAGATTGACCGGAGCCATATTTTTATAAGATTCTTCCATTGCGGAAAGGTGATAATGCATCTTGTCATTGGAGAACAAAACGATACTCATTGCAATGATTTCGTTTTTATATACTGCATAAAACAGCATAGACGCATCCTTTAATTCTTTCCTCACACAGTCGAAAAAGTCTTTCTGAAAATAGTAGTAATCGCTTGCTCCATTCCGCCTCATTGTATTTCCATACATCTCCATGAATCTGTCATAGAGCTGCTCGGAATTGCCCCATTCTATTTTCACTCCGGCTTTTTGTGCTTTTCTTAACTTATTGCGATTATTCACCGACAGATTCGCCAGCATCTGTTCACGTGAACCCAGATGAATGGTCACTGTGGAACCTATTTTTTCAATCTCATATATGTCAGAAAGGGGTTCCTGATTTTTCAGCACCGGATGAAACCGGACAAATTCACTGATAATCCCCCTGTTTTTACAATATTGCGTATAGCTTTCATCCAAGGCCTTTTTGTTTTCAATCGAAGAAGCACCTTGGAGTAAAAAACCTCCATACCCATAGGGTGTTGCAAGATCAAAATACTCCCCTGCTTTCAGACGGTTTCGGAAATGGATATCTTCCGCCAAATCTCTGAGCATAACCACATTGGCTGCCTTTAATCCTCTTTCTTCATAATAGAAAAGAAGAGGCTTTCCGTCCCCATTCTCCGCAAAAGCCTTCACATAATCGGGCAAATAATAGATATCACAATCGGCAAATCCCTTTATGATACTTTCCCATGCTGTCTTCTCCTCCAGCGATATTTCATAAAACATTCTAAAACTCCTTTATTTTTGTTACTACTCTTGCCATATCTTCTATGCCGTATCTTTGGTCACAGGGAATTGACAGAATCCTGCTGTAAATCCATGCGGTTGTCTGCCGCTCTGCCAAATCGATCCAGCGCGGCACCTTCCAGTGCACCGGACAGTAGATTTGTTTCTCCCGCAGATAATTGCGAAGCTGTTCTCGCTCCGACTTTACAAAAACCGGAAAAAATAGTGGGCATATATCGGAATCCGGAGTTTCAAAAACCGACACCAATTCCTGCCGGTCTTTCAATTCTTCTGTAAGAAACCTATAATTTTCGCGCCTTTTTTGAATCAGTTCCTGCCAATCGATGCCGCATAAAATCTGCTTCGACATCTCATCCATCCCAACCGGTGCTATCTCTCGGTCCAGGCATTCCTCAGCCAGCGCAAACAACTGCAGATACCGTATCTTTAATTTCGGCTCCTGATGCCGGATATAGCTTTGCTTTAAAGCAAGTGCCTCTTTCCGGAGCTCGGCAAATTCATAGTTCTGCTCCACCCTATTTGACAGCCGGCAGTTTTGCGATGCCAGCATCCCTCCACTCGGCAATCCCATCCATTTTCTTAGACTTGCGATATAGTAGTCGTTTTCACAGAACCTTCCATATGTGGAAAATAAGGTGTGTGTGACATCTTCCACGATTACGGTTCCCGTCTGTTTCAACTCCCGCAACAATTGCTGAATGCCGTTGTTACTATGAAAACCGAAGTATCCCAGGTGCAGAAATATTCCAATCGGCTCTTGCCGGACACAGGATGCAATCCCAGGTGACAGATCTTTTTCCAGCTCATAAAACAGGCACCGATAACCCTGATTTACAAAAGGTGCAATGACACTTTCGCAGATGTACGCGGGCAGCAGCACCGTTTTATTGATTGGATTCATCTCCTGTAACAACAGCTGTATGGCACTTCTCCCGGAAGCGGTGAAGACAGCTGTTCCGTATTGTTGAAACATATCCGGTTCTTTTGCGACTTTACACGCCACTTCCGTATCATTAAGCCAGAATTCACTTCCGATCTCCATGTCAGCCCTTTAAAATCGATACGGCATACTGATCGTAAAACGTTCCGTTTTTGAATATCCGTTTTCTCAGTCTGCCTTCTATTTCAAAACCGCAGGCCTCCACTAATTTCAGAGAAGCCTGGTTATAATCAATGATATATGCATAAATACATTCCAGTCTCAGCTCTTCAAATGCATACTTTACCAGCAGTCTGATGGCATCGGTGCCCAATCCCTTTCCCTGAAACTGTGGCTTTAATTTGATATGAATTTGTGCATTTCCATTCACATAGTCAATATCATTCATAATAATCGTACCTGCCGTCTCGTTTGATTCTCTGCTTACGACCATATAACGCGATACGTTTTGCTCCTGCGCCAGTGATTTTATCCAGTTCTCCTGTGTGAAATCCGATACAGGAAACGACTTTCCCCCCAGTTGCCCCTCTATCTCCGGATCATTGATCAGTGACTTTAATAGATCCCGGTCCGCTGTTTCCACAGCTCTTAAAATTACCTTCTCCCCAAACAAATTCATACGAAAGCACTCCCTATCCGATTGATGCATGCACTTACTCTTGCAAGCTCCTCTTCCTCAAGTCTTGTATCGCTTGGCAGGCACAGTCCCGTTTCGAAAAGCCGGTCTGCCACTCCCGTTCCGACAAAATCATATTGTTTATAGTAAGGCTGCAGATGCATTGGCTTCCACACATATCTCGCCTCGATATTTTCGTTCGCCAGTAATTCAATTGCTGCCTCTGGCATTCCTTTCTGGCTAAACCGGATGCAGCTCAGCCAGTAATTCGGTTCCTCCCAGTCATTGACCGGCATCATTCGAATGTAATCACTGTTTTGAAACTGCTCCTGATAGAAGTTGAAAATCTGCTTTTTTTTCTCGATTCTTTTCGGCAGTACTTTTAACTGCCCCCTCCCGATACCAGCTAAAATATTGCTCATCCTGTAGTTGTATCCCAGCTCCTTATGCTCATAATAAGCTTCCGGCTCCTTTGACTGCGCTGCCCAGAAACGAATTTTATCGATCCTATCCTCATCCCGGGATACCACCATTCCCCCTGCCGAAGTCGTTATGATCTTATTGCCGTTAAAGGAAAATACACCATACTGCCCCATCGTTCCCAGATGATGTCCCTTATAATAGCTGCCAAGCCCTTCCGCTGCATCTTCAATCAACGTCACCTGATATTCCTGACACAATTCCACGATCCGATCCATTTCCGGAGATAATCCATACAGATCAACTACAAGAACCGCCTTTGGTTTTTTCCCCAGTTCCTCATATTTTCGGAATGCTTTTTCCAATTCCGTTGCACTCATATTCCAGGTATGCTCATCGCTGTCGATAAAGACAGGAACAGCCCCCTGATAGATCACAGGATTAACCGTTCCCGCAAACGTCAGGGACTGACAGAAAACAAGATCTCCCTTTTCGACTCCTGCCGCCTTCAGACTCATATGAACCGCAGCGGTACCCGTATTTAATGCGGCTGCGCTGCTGCTGTTAACATAAGACGCGAATTCTTTTTCAAATTCCGTCACATTCTTTCCGAGCGGAGCGATCCAGTTTGTGTCAAATGCTTCCTTGATATATTTCATTTCATATTCTTCTTCACTCATATGCGGTAATAAAAGGCTGATTTTTGTATTTTTCATTTTCTATGCTTCACCTGAACCCTGTTTATGATAATGCCTACTGCATCCGTCTTCAGTCGCTTGCAATCTGCGCTCAGTTTTGCAATGCTTTCATATTTTGTGTCATTCTGCCTTGCCAGCAGAATCATTCCATCTGAGATTCTCACTAATTCAAGTGCATCCGAAACCTCACTCACCGGGGGGGTATCAAAAATAATATAGTCAAAATACGCTTCCATGCTTTTGATAAAACTTTCCATCCTCGCACCGGAAAATGCAATCTGTACTCCTTCTTTCCGGTTTCCGGATGAAACAATTTTTAAATTGTCGATCTCGGTTTTGCTGATAATATCCTTTTCTTCGTATTCTTTTGTCAGGTAATCTGCGATTCCCAGGCTTTGGGGAATTTTAAAAAGTTCATGAAGATTGCCGCCTGCCAGATTACAGTCCACCAGCAAAATACGGTAACCGGTTTTGGCAAGCTGAATTCCTATATTGGCGGCGCAGGTGCTCCTTCCGTCTTTGTGATTTTCACTGCATACAATCAATTTCTTACAGCCCTGCTTACTGACATTCGACATAATATTTCTTCTGATTGACCGATAGGATTCCTCAAATTCCGGGATTTCCGTCTGTATCAAATGTCTTGTTTCAGACTTCCCAGTTCCCAAAAGCCGGATTCCTCTCTTGAAAGAAACGTAGGGCACATCCCCCAGATACGGTAAATTGCATTTTTTTGACGCATCCGCACAATTTGTCACTCTGGTCCCCAGTATTTCAAAAATAAGAGCAAGTGCAAAGCCGGCGAACAGACCGAATAAGGTACCCATCATGATATTTTTTATGCTGTTCGGACTCGTTGGCGCCGATGGCAGAAACGCAGAATCTACAATACGAAGTGAAGCCACATTATTAATGTCCTTTAAAATAGAGGGTGCTATCTCCTCCATTTTTTTTGTCAATGCATAGGCAGCCTGCGGGCTATCGGACGTTACACTGATCTTAAAAAGCTCCGTATTGTTGATAGCGCTGATCTCTGACATATTTTTCAGCTGTCCCGCCGTATAATCTAAGCCGCTTTCATCCGCGACCTGCTGGAAGAATTTATTTGTATTTAAACAATTGATATAGGTTGTAACGATTTTTTGAGCATAATTCAAATTGTTGATATCAGAATTCGTACCTTCAACACTGGTATCCACATACATTAAGGTATAAGATGTATAGGATGGTTTTATAAGTAATTGACTGATTGCTGCCGATAAGACAAATCCCAATATAGTAATCAGAAGGATCAGTTTTATCCTTCTTCTTGAAAGCTGCAACAACTCCTTCAACGAAATTTCCATTTGGTGTTTTCCTCCTATATATCATTATATGAAGGTTTTGGATTTCGGTTAATGCAGTGTTTATCACACTTTTTCACGCAAAAAGCAGCGCGGAATATGGAATATATTCCGTGCTGCTTTCTTACTGTTATTCCCATGATCTCTTACAAATGAAATGCCTTTCGAAATTCACTGGGTGTAATTCCATGCACAGCCTTAAACGCTGCGGTAAATTTTGATTGATTTTGATAACCGCATTTCTCCGCAATATTATGGATGCTCAGGTGGTCTGCCGCCAGCAGCTGCATTGCGCGCTTCATAATTTCCGTACGGATATAATCGTAGAGCGAAATTCCATACAAATTTCGAAAGCTGTTTCTAAGCTTGCTTTCGCTCATCTGCGCCAGTTTGCACAACTGTGTGATACTCGGTGTATTTAGTATGTCATTGTCCAGGGCAACTTTTACTTTATACACCTTCTGCTCGTTTTCCCAATTCACATAGTGCGTACGGCTGCTTCTTCTGATTGGTTTTTCCGGATAGTTACGGGCAATTGAGGATAACAAATGCACAACCATACTCTCCAGTCCCAACAACGGAAAATCTGCATTTCTTACCGCCCAGCGAATCTGTTCCAAGATTAGCATGTTATACGGTGTATCATAATGCTGTGATTTCCAATGAATGGCATCCTTCATGTGAAACGCAGGTGTATCTTCACGTCCCTGCAATACCTTTTCTATAAAGTCTTCGAAAATCAGCACACTGGTAAAGCATTCATGAATCCCTTTGGGAAAAACAACACTGAATGGTTTTTGCGGATTCAGGATCACGTGAGTTCCCGAAAACAACTTTTGTGAGGATTTCCCCTGTTGTGAAATTGTGATATCGCCGCAATCCATACAAAAAATCCACATTGCCGGTTTCGTGATGTAAACTCTGTGCCGTATTTGCCTGGTAGGCGTAAACCATGCACTTGCTGTAAATACCCCATCGGCGGGATGCATCTCACTAATCCAGCCCTGCTGCCAGCCTGGCGGAAAATTGTGAATGACGCCATTTCCATTTGGCTGCGTGACCAGATGCTGTTCTTTTGCCATAGCACCCCACCCCAGGGTATAGATTTCCGATTCATCCATGCACCTGCCTCCTTCCATTTCTTAGATGCAATATATCATATGCCTATTTTTTTATCAATCCAAATTTGCTCCGATCTGTTTTAATCCTGCTCCAAAACAAATATCTATTTTCACCCATATTAGCTGTATCCCATGAATCTCAAGCATCGTGCTATTGTTTCGTATTTTCAACTTCCCCGTATATTGTCTTCCTGCATTGACATTGCTTATGTTAGATGCTAAACTCCAACTAGTTAGTCGAGACTAATAAATGTTTGCTGCGGTATGCGCGCACCAAAGCAGGTATCAGATTGCAAAAGGAGAATTCTATGAAAAAAGATCTACATAAAAAAACAATTGCGTCGTTATGCGCACTTACAATCGCTGCAACGGCCTTCACAGGCTGTGCAAGCAACAAAAATGATACTTCTGCTTCCTCGTCTCTGCCTTCCTCTACCGAAGCCGCAGATACATCCACAGAGGATACCGGTACAAAAACAGTGAGTACCGTTATGGGTGATGTTGAGGTGCCGTTGAATCCTCAGCGAGTGATTGTCACCTATGGTATGGGTGATGTGATCGCACTTGGAATTACTCCGGTCGCTACCTATGATGTTACCGGTACCGCATATGAAAAAGAAGTTGACCAGCTTCCGGTATGGGACACTTTTGAATCGGAAGAAATTATGTCCTACGACCCGGACTTAATTTTTGTCGTAAGTCAGGAACAATATGATGAAGTTTCCAAAATTGCACCAACTGTTTATATTCCATTTACGGAAATGTCCATGGATGAACGGGTTACCTTCCTGGGTGAAGTTCTTGGGAAAGAGGAGGAAGCAAAAACACTTCTGTCCGATTTCAAAGAAAAGCTGGAAAGCGCCAAGGCTGAAATGGAGACAATGGGGATTGCCGACAGTACCTTTAGTATCTTTGAAGCAAGCAGTGATGGCAGTGTCTGGGTCTATGGTGATAAATGGGGCCGCGGCGGAGATATCCTCTATAGCCAATTAGGCTTGAAGGCACCGGATGTGATTCAAAGCGAAATCATCGGTAAGGACCAGTATCGGGATGTTTCTTTGGAGGCAATTAATGACTATGCCGGTGATTACATTGTATTCAGTGGTGAACTCGGTGATTTGGCAGACAGTCCTGTATGGAATTCGATACCGGCTGTAAAGGAAGGTAATATTATTCCGATTGATTTTACACTGTTCTATGATATTGACATCTATTCCTCTAATGTCCAATTAGATTATCTCATGGATCAATTAGAAGAAATAACCAGTAAATAGTGATAACCAGCCTGAAAGGACGAAACAAATGCAAACTCCAGGAACGAAGCGACAGGGCAGAATCCGCTTATCCTTAAAAATGCTGATTGGATTTGGTTTACTGATTCTGGTATCTGCGGCATCGATTAGCTTCGGCGCTGCAGATATGAGTTTATCGACCGCATGGGGTGCTATTTTTCGTTTTGACCCCAATCTGACAGAGCATCAAATTATATATACGCTGCGCGCACCACGCACCGTGGCTGATCTTGTGGTAGGCGCAAGTCTCGCCGTCTGCGGAGCAATCATGCAGGGCACAACAAGAAATCCACTTGCAGATTCCGGACTGATGGGTATCAACTCCGGTGCAGCCTTTGCAATTGCTTTGGCACTGGCCTTTGTACCGGAGCGTACCTTTTTGCAAACCATGCTGTTTGCCTTCATTGGTGCGGCCGCAGCAACTGGGATCACTTACTTCATCGCTTCGATTGGTCGAAAAGGTATGACACCGCAAAGACTGGTTCTGGCCGGCATCTCCATATCCATGCTATTCGGATCATTCAGCCAATATCTGGCAATCCGGTATTCCCTCGGAAAGGATCTTGCCTATTGGACAGCCGGAGGTACGGCGGGCGCGAACTGGAAGGAACTGGCCATTATTGCTCCTTTCTTTCTGGTAAGCATCCTTGGTGCGATCGCATTATCACCTTCTATTACGATGCTCAGTCTGGGAGAGGATGTTGCCATCGGTTTAGGACTTCCTACCAAAAGAGTAAAGCGTATTTCAACGCTTCTCGTACTTACCCTGACCGGTTTATCCGTCATTGTGGTAGGTCCGGTAGGCTTTGTAGGGCTGATTACCCCCCATATTATACGCTATCTGGTAGGGGTAGATTATCGCTATGTCATTCCGGGATCTGCTCTATTCGGTGCTCTTTTAACCGTTACCGCCGATTTGACAGGAAGGTTGATTAATCGCCCTTATGAAGTACCGATTGGTATCATCTTTGCCATTGTAGGTGTCCCTTATTTCCTATTTCTGGCCAGAAAGCAAAGGAGGGAGTTTGAATGATGCGTCTTCGCAAACAATATTTTACGGTCAAAAGGGGAATATTCATTCTTTTCATTATGCTATGCATCCTGCTGGTAATTGGAATAACAAGTATGAACTCCGGTAAAATGTCACTTACTCCATTGGAAGTATTTCACGTTCTTGTCGGAGAAGGTACCGCCAGACAGGAACTCATTGTATTTGACTTTCGTCTGCCACGCATTATTCTTGCGATTTTGGTGGGTATTGGAATGGGAACATCGGGTTGTATTATGCAAAGCCTGCTCCGGAACGACATGGCAAGTCCCGGAACCTTGGGAATCAGCTCCGGCTCCGGCCTGTTTGTGCTGGTCTATATTGTCCTGTTCTCGGCAAAGGGCGCCATATCTGCTGTTGCAATGCCACTGCTGGCCTTTGTGGGCGGCATGACCGCGGCCGCTCTTATTTTCCTGCTTTCCTATCGTCGGGGAAAAGATATCTCTCCGACCGGTTTGATATTGACCGGTGTTGCCTTGAGCAGCGGCTACGGAGCTTTGACTACGCTGCTTACCCTTAAACTGGACGACTATCAGATGGATTTTGTGCAATACTGGAATGCAGGCAGTTTGTGGGGGGATGACTGGAGCTATCTTGCCGTTTTAGCGCCATGGACTTTGCTGTTATTTTTGTATACTTTATATAAATCCAGAATATTAAACGTGTTACATCTTGGCAACCAGACTGCAACCGGCCTTGGCTTAGCGGTAAAACCGGAATTTCTTGGACTGTCTGTAGCGGCCGTTGCACTTTCATCAGGAAGTGTTGCACTGGGGGGAAATTTCTTTTTTGTCGGCATGATTTCTCCCCATATGGCAAAAAAACTTGTCGGTCCCAATCACAAGCTGCTGCTTCCAGCGTCAGCCTTATCCGGCGCTATTATTGTTTTATTGGCAGATACCATAACCCGTGTCATCGGTCTTGGCGCAGATGTCCCAACCGGAATCGTGATCACCGTACTCAGTACACCGTATTTTTTATACCTGCTGGCAAAAGCAAATTAAGGAGGAATTATGAACAGTATTACAACCGAAAGATTGGATATCGCTTACGAGGAAACAACCATTGTTAAGGCTCTCAATATGAAAATTCCTCACGGGAAAATCACCTCCATCATTGGGCCCAACGGTTGCGGAAAATCCACTGTATTAAAAGCTGTCGGCCGTATCTTGCAGCCGAAAAACGGAGTGGTATATCTTAACGGTGAGAATATCCGCAATCTATCAACCAGAGAAGTCGCTAAACGAATGGGAATTCTTCCTCAGACTCCCACCGCCCCAAGCGGATTAACCGTCAGCGAATTAGTTGCGTATGGACGCTTTCCCCATCAGAAAGGCTTTGGAAAGCTGACACCGGAGGACAGAGATATCATTCAATGGGCGCTTTCCGTAACAAAACTTATGGAATTTGAACATCGGGAAGTGGATACACTCTCCGGTGGTCAAAGACAGCGCGTATGGATTGCCATGGCACTTGCACAGCAATCCGATCTCATTTTATTGGATGAACCGACTACCTATCTGGATCTTTCGCACCAATTGGAAGTATTGAAACTTCTCTATGATCTGAACCGCAAACAGGGCTGTACCATTGCTATGGTATTGCATGATCTTAATCTGGCCGCACGCTTTTCCGACCATATGATCGCCATTCGGTCCGGTAAAATCATAAAGTACGGCAGTCCGGAAGAAGTCATAACGCCGGACGTTTTAAGGGAAGCTTTCTCTATTGATGCAGATATTGTTAGAGAGCCCAGAACCGGTCGTCCAGTCTGTATCACATACGACCTTCTGTCAGATGCAATCCCGTTCAGAAAGGAGAGAGCTGTATGAAGACTGCCCTTCGAATCTTTCAGGAGGCGAAAAAATATTGGCTTCTCTTTACGGGCGCCTTTCTTGCTATCATAATAGCTACCATTGCAGGCTTCTATATGCCCTGGGCCCTACGTGAACTTACCGCACTTGCTACAAATGGCAGCAGCGGAACAGAATTTACCAAAAATGCACTGCGTATCGGATTTCTTCTTCTGCTCACTACCGCCTTGCAGGCTGCGGGTAATTCCGCCTCCGGTTATTTAAACCACTATGCAGCGCTGCACTATGTCGCTGACTTACGGTCACGGCTTTACAGTAAATTTCAAAATATGAGTCTGCGTTATTTTCACAAAAGCCGCACCGGTGATCTGACCGGGCGGGTGGTAAATGATGCCTTAGATGCAGAGATTCTCCTTGCTCATGTAATACCGGATTTTATTGTGAATACCTTAACCTTTCTTGGTGTTGGAACCTTACTCTTTACAATCCATTGGAAGCTTGCCTTTATAAGTCTTATAACGATTCCGTTACTCCTTGGAATTACCATATGGCAGAGTCACCATATTTCACCTGTTTGGAAAGAAAATTCAAGAATTCGGGGGGAACTGGCAGGAACCGTGCAGGATAACCTTTCCGGAATCAAGGAAATACAGATTTTCAATCAGCAGAGTCATGAAGAGCAAAAGGTGACTGCTCTTTCCCTTCGACACAGTCTGGCTTATTTACGTGCCAGCTTTTTTTTCGAAACAACGTATCCTCTCCTGGCTTTCCTTACGGCTTTAGGTACCGTAATTGTCGTTGTTTACGGCGGATATCTACTGGGTATGGGTGAAGTAGCAATTGCTGATATTGTGGGATTTATTATGTATCTTTCTATGTTCTATACACCGGTAAAAAGCTTTTCCTCACTGGTAGAGCGCGCAGGGGAAGCCAGTGCCGGATGCCGCCGTGTCTTTGAAGTAATCGATGACATTCCAGATGTCAAAGAAAAATGTAATGCCACGCGCTTACCTCGCGTGAAGGGATCGATTGAGCTTAGAAATCTCTCATTTCACTACACAGAAGAGATTCCCATTCTGCAACAGATCAATCTAACCATAAAACCCGGCCAGACAGTGGCGTTGGTGGGCACCACCGGTGTCGGAAAATCGACCATTGCAAACCTGATCAACCGCTTTTATGATCCGCAGGCTGGTTCCGTTCTCATCGACGGGGTGGACATTAAAGAGGTTACACTGACAAGTCTTCGGGCCAACATTTCGATGGTGTTACAAGATACTTTCCTGTTCAATGGCAGCGTGTACGAAAACATTGTATATGGATGGAAAGATGCAACTCCTGAGGATGTCATGCGGGCTGCAAAAGCCTCAAGAGCCCATGAATTTATCCAGAAAATGGAACATGGATATGACACGATGATTGGAGAACGGGGCATTCGCCTTTCGGGCGGTCAAAAGCAGCGAATATCCATTGCCCGTGCAATTTTACGAAATTCTCCCATCTTAATTCTGGATGAAGCTACCTCTGCACTGGATACCAAAACAGAACAGGAAATTCAATCTGCCCTGGATGAAATAGCAAAGGAACGTACTACCTTAGTGATTGCTCATCGCCTGTCTACCATTCGCAACGCAGATCAAATAGTGGTACTGGATGGAACCGGTATTGCGGAACAGGGCACACATGAGGAACTCATTGCACACAATGGCATTTATTCCAGACTCTACAAGGTACAGGTCTCCTAGTCTGCAGATGACACAAAAGAACGAGAGGGCGATACCCTCTCGTTCTTCGCATGTGGTGGTTCCACAATTAATGTTATTTCTTAATTTAAAATAGAACACATCCATCTGCTTTTGCTTATAATTTAATATAAATTCTTATTTTATTATTGAACATTTGCTTTTATACAGGCAAAAAAATATCAATCTTTTCATTTTAAACTGGAATACGTTGCATATTATTGTCAGACTTTTTAAATCAAATATATTATATATAAAACTTTTACTTTGCTTACTTTTCGAGCAAAACACTTTTTGACATTGCTTCCTTACTCAACCTTAATTCACCCTAAACCATATTATCCTCTTTGTCTACCAGTAAAAATAGTTCCACATGGTTTTTCATTTACTTGTATAGATATTTTTGCAATTACATTAATAACTTTGCGATTATTATAGAGGAATTCTCTAAGTTCATCTTCATCAAAATCTATCGGAAGTCCATCCAAAATGTGATAATAATATTTACTTGTTTCTCTGTCATATTTTACATTTTCTTCTTCTATACTTGGGGAATGTATTGAAACAATAATATCATGCAAACACACCTGTATAGAATTCTTCCTCAACGCAATACCCTCTTGTAAAACAGTAGTGTATATTGTCTCATAATCTTCCAAAAACATATTGTACTCAGCACTAATTCTATAATCTCTATTTTTCAAAATATATTGTGAACCAAGAAGTATATATAAATTATTCGCTGCTAAGTATTCCATAAATTCTTTGTCATCAGCAAAATCGTCAAATCTCTTTTTATATTCAACAACTCCACTTTGACATAAAAATTTTGCGATGCCAAGCAAGAACATTCCATTCATGTGCGAATAATATCCATTCGTACTGTTTTTAGTTCCCATTGAGCTAGTATAATCGATTAATTGTAATAAATTAACATCTAAGATTTCATTCCTTTCAACACTCTCAACTAGGATAGGATCAAAATTTTCTTTTATATTCTTAATTGTATCAGTTTTAATTTTTTCACATATCTCTTCTTTATTTATTTGGAAGTCATAACTTTTTTGTGCTTCTTTTGCTAATCTAATGTATCTTTCCTTTTGTTTTTTCTTAACCATTTTTTCAAGGTCATCATACATCAAATCAACTTCATTATCTATTTCATCCTCTGTTTTATCACTTATAATCATCATTCTAAATAATTTCCCAAGCATTTCTTTTGTGTTATATTCATTTCCATCTGAAACATATCTAAATGCTCGCATGTCATCAATATTTCTCTCCAATAACTCTGGCAGAAGAAATTCATGTGACATAAATAAAATAAGAAACAAATAATAATCTGATGTAACAGGTTCAATAATCATAGATTTTGCAGCTTCATATTGAGGGAATAACTCAAATCTATTTACTATCCCATGCATTTGGTCAAGAATATCTAAATTTAACCATTCTGACTTTTCTGACAACATATCAAGAAAGCTCAAAAAAGACCTCTTCACAGCTTCGTCATCCCAGATATTTAATGCTGATTGTCTAATGTCCGTTGGGACACAATCATCGCCCTCTCTTACTGCTAAATAATAGATGTAATCATGAACAACCAGATATAATAAAGCCTGATATTCATTGTCTAATTTAATAGTGTTCTTCATTCCACTGAGATATAAGCCCATCTTTACAATGTTTTCTTGTCCATTTACTATCATTCCATAGCAATAGCAAAAGTAGATATTTACTTTTGCCTTTAAAAAGTCTTCTGCTCTTTCTTCTGGAATATTATAGGTAGAAAAAAGACTCCACCTATTTAATACGTTAGCCCAAACACGCTGATTAATTATATTATTTTTACTATTCTGTTTTCCCAAATAATATCCTATATATTTAGCAAATGAGTTTAATTCATTGATTTCACTTTGGTAATTATATTTATAGCTTTTAAATTTTGTTTTGTTCTCTTTATCATAAACATCTTTCTCTTTATCGTATTTAAGCCATATAGCAGCTCTTAGTACTGAATCAGCTAAATTATCAAACTTAAGTCTCTTTTCTACATCTTCAACATTTATTTCATCAATACTTCGTATTAGTTCACTACAAATTTCTGTAAAAAAAGGAAACTCACTTGTATATTGATTTAGTAATGGTCTTTTTTCTGTATTACAATCATGAATAACATTCCATAATATGTCATATGTTTCCTGCACAAATTCAACACCTTTTTCCTTTAACGCTTTTTTCTCCGATCCTAAAAGGCAATATGAGACGCTATAGCATTGTTTTTCGATAGACGATAATGCTTCGTCAGTTCTATATGTCCATAATTCCGACATACATTTTTCAAAGATTTCGAGGAACTTTTCATAACTTTGTTTATCCTGTGAATCAACCACCTTGTTCCAGTCCAAAACGAAATTTTGATATATGTTTAATTTTATCTCATACTCTATATTGCTTTCTAACATATAATTGACATATGATTCTATTTCTTGATTTTGTTTATTTCTTCCCTTAAAAGCAGAGTATATCTCTAGTATTGATATTAAGATTGTGATTAATGTTGCTATAAACAAATAGAAAACAATATTGTATAAGCCCAGAGAATGGAATATCACACCTGCCAAACACAATCCCAATGAAACAATAATAAGTACTTTTTGCGTTAATTTCCATGGTTTTATGTTCAAATAGAAATCACTTATGGATACTCCCATATAAGAATCAGAAATGTTTCCAGAAATTAATGCAATAATTGTAATTATCAGAGTTCCAACTGTTGCCTGTATCTGTAAAATAGTTAATGAAAATGATTCTATGTCATCAACTGGAATTAAAATATTTCTTTCAACAAGAACATTCCAATCACAAATTGCTCCTATTATAATAGACATAATCATACCAATTATGCCTACTAGTTCTCTTGTTTTATATGCTTTCTGTATCTTTTTCCATTCCTCCATAAGTATTGATCCTTCCTTTTATAAATTGTATATTTGCCCATATTGATTCAAATGATAAATCAATTTTTCGAAATCTATACACAATAATAGATATAAGTCATTGCCTCTACAGATAGCTACTTAGTCTTCCTACTATTTTCTTCAATACATTCCAAATAACAGGCTACTCTTACCAGCAATTTTATCTCTGTACAAGACATATTAAAAGGATCAATTATAACCCACTTTTTTGCAAATCCCTCAGTAAAATTCTTTGCTTGTTGTATGCCCCAATTATAATTTTCGCCGTAACTATCTTCTCTTAAATATGTGAATATTTTTTCCAATTCATAATGTGCCATTTTATGCATTCTAGAAGGTCTCTTGTACATAACTTCATCCAAAGCATTGTACATTTCTTCATAATCAAGTTGTTCCACAGAATCACAAATTTCATCAAGCTTACTGATTATTGCTTTTTTGAAAGTTTCAACTGAATTATTATTTTTTTCAATTGAACTTCTGCATTCTAAGTATAAAATAGCTTCCTCGATCAGAGATGTTTCTTCAAACCGGGACTTTAGTATTTTTACTATTTCTTTAAATACTTCAATCGTAGTATTATCTCTATTTATTTTTTGTTGCCGCCATTTATTTTCTTCTTTATCTATTGACTTTTTTGCCCAATCGGTTGCCAAAACCAACGGTTCATATCTCGACTTAAGATAATTCTTTAAAATACTAAACGAAAAACTTAGATCCATAATCTCCGCATGCTTGTTGGAGTATATACGTACTCCTATCGGATCCGGAATTTGAAAAAACATATGCGAATTCACAATGACCCACGGTGAATATTGAATTTCTCCCTTTTCCAAGAATTTAGGTCTACTAGTTTCAAACGGATGAGCAAATGTTAGAGCTCTAAAGTATTCAAAAAATTTATCATCACTTGGGCAATTTTCTTCCTCCAAATATAATGGATAATTCATACACGTCTCTTTAAAATACAAATTATCATTATTCGTTGTAGGAACACCTATATCCTTTAAAATATTATTAACCGCATCTACGAGCATACATGAAAACATTAAAAATGAGAGAAATTCCTCTTCACTCTTAGGATAAACATCGTGATCGTTTAAGTATCTTACACATGTATCTAAGCGATCCATTACTGCGCAAGCTAAATTAAAATGTTCTTTGTATGAATCACCTTCTGCAAAAATAGGAGATTCATTTATTGCTTCTCTAAATTCTTCACTTATTATCGGATTCAAAAAGTCAGGCATATCTCTAAAATAGTCCTTTCACTTTAAATTTTCTGCTCATTGCACAATTTACACATCATATTTTCGAATAATGCCGTACAATCTTATAGCCATTTCACGGAACCAGTCAAAATACTTATTCCATTCAGACTCACTCTTTTTTATATCTCCACTATGTAGTACAAGAATACGGCAATCCTTAGAAGCGGTTATCCACTCTACACCTATACCAATTTCGGATTCAATTTGAATTTTCATTTTTTTAAATTTCTCAAAGAGTTCCTTATCGTTATTTATATATATTTCTGCACCTATACGCTTTTTTTGTGTATTAACTGTAAGCCCAATATGATATGAAGAATTTCCTACACTCAAGTCATACCAATGCTGTGGTTGTGGCTTACGTTTTGAAAATAATCTTTTGAACTCATCATTAGCAAAGACATACTCATTAAACGCTTGCCAAAAATCAAGTTGCAGCATTTTTGTTTCAGAAAGCCCTTCAGCAACTTTCATTAATTTAGCCCAATCATTTGGACGCTCTACTACGTTAAATTTTGGTGCAGGTAGCGAATTATCTATTTTCCAGAGCTGTATCTCCAATAGAAAAAATCCAATATTCTCATCAGTATGTTGATTTAACCACTCTACCGCCTGCTTATGCTCGTCCCTAGCTCTCTTCACAATCCAGACGATAACTTCTGCGCCTTTCCCAGATGCATACGTAATAATCTTTCCTAAATGATCGTGGTCCGTTTCTTCCAATTGGTTTTCAATAATAATCTTTCTACCCGTCCCTTCTTCCGTAGCAAATAAATCTACATTGAAACTTCCTACAGAAGATTCCGTTTCTTCCAGAACAATATCAATACCAATTGTTTCACTTAATATCTCAAGGTTTTCTTCCTGCGCAAGCCACTTCGAAAAATCATGCGCTTCATGCGGCCAAATCGTTCTTAAATCATCTACTCGTTCAATTTTTCCTAATATAGACATTTCTCAAAATATCTCCTTCTTTAGTTATCTGTTATTAATTCAATAAATTCTGCTGTGGGAAAACGCTGATGATTCATCATTTGTAATAACCTTTATGCAAATAAGATTCAGTCTTAATATCATAAATATAATCCAACAATGTCTCTACATAAGTTTGCATAATCCTTCTACAAATTCAAATTTGTCTATTTCTATTATTTAAAAATAATAATGGGAAATCCAAATTCAGCAAAGTACCTTTAAGAATTTTTATATATCACTGCCTATTTCTCACAAGTTTCTTGCTTATTTGCAGAAACTAAAGTTATTCCAACCTTTAAATCAAATTCATTTTCTAGTTGATTACATGAATCACATGCTGGGAGAATATATTCACCACTTACATTTTTATTAATAATATGTGCACCTAATGTAGCATCATTACTACATCCTTTAACACAACACTGCTTAGGCCAAGACTTATCGGTACTATTTATCCAATGTTGTTTCCAAGAACCGCAGTTACATGAACGATTCTTTGTTCCATTTTTATTTTTCCATCCAGTTGCTGTTAAACTCATTATCAGCATCCCTTTCGTAATCTGTATATTGAAATTTAGACTTCCCATTATTCCGTTTATATTCAAAAGTATTTTCAATCACTAAGTATGTACAATTCATCTGCTTACTAAATCAAATGATACACTATTATAGTTTTTGTTGAGAATGTCCCCTAACACAATTTTTAATTATATAATTCTGAAATGTTAGCATACACTTAATGCATTGAATAACTTTTGCTGCAATTCTCCAGCATGGCTATACTCTATATATTCAATACTTCCTAAGTCACTAATAGCTTTTGTTTCTTTATCCTTAATGATTATCACAGGCTTTCCAAGACCATAAGCTAATCCTTACTCTAACATTACATTTGGGTTTAAACCAGAAATATTAATAATTGCCATTTTGCAAGATTGTATTTCTTTACATATTTTACACATTAAATCCTTGTTGCTAATTTCATTATCAGCCTTAAAATGCTCTAATCCTAATGCACTAAGTACGGGGACAATTCCATAATTATAGCTATCCAGATAGTCGGCAGCGAACGGCATAGCAATAAATATTCTATTGCTTTGATATCCGGGATTTAATGGACAACCATCAGCACATAATTTAAAACATTTTCTCATTTGATGTGCAGGGATTGTTTTTTCAGTCGATTTTAAGCGTTCTTGCTCAATATCACTTTCGATTTTTTTAGATAGGTCAGAAAGGGATGTCAAGAAATATTGGACAGCATTTTCACGAACAGTTTTTTGACTGTTAGATAAATCATAGAGATTATATGACATAGGAGTTATACGCAGATTAACCAGAGCGTTATACTTCAGGAGCAAGTCATTATAATCTTTCACCCACGCATCATAGACGTTTTTATATACATAATCATTATTTTTTGAATAGATTTCAGCCCTATTTATTAAATCCCGAATTTCAAAAACAAGCCCTTGCATACTTGTTAAATCCATAAAACCACCTCCGTAAGTCTATAAATTTTTTATCTTATGTTTTGTCATAATTTACAATCACTTAATGCGAAATAGGTTACTACGAGATTATCTCAAAATCGTTTATTAACCATTTCAGCTGATTTATGCCAGTTTTAAAAGTTTCTTGTTGACCATCACTCCTGCATAGAAGGCAGTGAACAAGTCTCTTTTGCTTGGGAACAAGTCCAATCACGCCGTCTCACACAAATCTATTGATGATGCTCCACATACATTCTCATGAATTCGTCTGCAAATTTCTTTACAAATTCCCTATCAATAGCCGTCGCCCAAGTTTCTCCATTATAGTTCGCAGAAGCCGTCCAATTGTATGATCCATGCATTACATAGTCCATGTCTATAATGCAAAACTTGTCATGCATTCTATTATTCCCGTAGTATCCTGAACGTGGAATTACAACAGTATCAAAGTCTCTAAATAACTTTGGTAACAAAGCCTGGTTAGAATCTTCATCAGAAATTATTACTCGAATACTCACTCCTGCATTTTTTTTGAGCAACATTTCACGATAAAATGACTCATTTGTAAACCAAGCCACAGCAACCCATATCAGGTACTTTGCATCTCGAATACCTTGGATAATGGTATCTTGTATTTCATCAAAAATCACATCATTTTGAATGAGTTCATCTACACTCGAAGAAATGATTCGTGGCCTAATCGACACTTTATCTAAAGCAAAGTCATCAGTTTCTTCATACACATATTTAAAAAGGTCTTTGATTTCTATTTCATGCTCATTTGCGGTATCAATCAGTGGAACAGGAACTCTCAATTCTATATTTTCCCAATGTTGTCCAGGTCTAACGGCGAAGGCCCATTGCGGAAGGCTATTAACTGTACTCCTGCTTAGAATTGGCAATAGTATTGGTTTAAATGTTTTGTACTTACTGTCAAACCGTAATGTATTAATTAATGTTTCCACAAAAGCGGATTCATTCATGTCGCCACCTCCAATCCAAAGTGTTATCTTGCAATTTCGTTTAAATTTACTCTTACATCCTTTGCTTAATAAATATAATGGGAAGCCTGTCTGACCTACAACTTGTTATTTAAAAACTTTATTTTATGCATATATATGGCACTTTATCTCTTCATCAAAATGGTAAAGGATTCATCATTAACTTAGTATTCCTTCCATGTCCGTGCTTTTAATTTCAAACTTTTTCTAAATTAATTGTTTTTTATAAGATTTCATCATTTACTTTAGGAAAATTACCATTCTTAATATTGTAATTTACAATCTTTTTAAAATCATCTATTACCTCTTCTTCCATGCTTGGATATGTTGTATTGCATTTAGGGCATACTAAGATACCATAGGAATAATAAGTATTACCCACACAATCTTTTAATGATAGCTCACAACCACATTTACATATTGGTCGCAAGTCTTTCATAGCATATTGATATTTTGAGGTCAAGTAGTAATCCCAAGCAAATTTCCAGTTTTTATAATTGTCTTTCTTATAATTCAACCATTCAGGTGTATTACCTTTCTCAGGCTTCTTAATTATTTCTATAATACTAGAAACAAGCAATAATACAATTATTATTATAAGAAATCCGTAAATTGGAATCTTATATGAAAAAAAAGATATTATCCATTGCAATACCTGTTTTATGCCTTGAATAATATTGATTTGCTTATATAACGCTGTAATAGTGGATGCAATTAATGTTGATATAACAGAAACAATAACACCAATTACTATTCCATTAGAAAAAAATTTTTTAATCATATATTTATTATTCCTTTCATTCCGCTTACATGATGATTATACAATGCGAATATGACAATACTCTGAATAAAAAGTTGATCATATGCAATCGAACAAAATATGTATATTAGTTGAACAGTATTTAGCTTATCTCGTAACAATAAAAGGTCGTAGCAAGAACACCATATAAATATAGAATTCATTGATTCGATTACTCTTGGTGATATGTATGACTTTCTTGCATATTGTCAAGATACTCTTCATTCTTCTGTTGGTACAAGGATAAGAAAAATCGTATCCATCCGCCAGTTCTGAAAGTATCTCAAAACGAAAGCGCATCTTATAAATAATAACATTGCCGCTCCGGCCGTCAAACAATCAATAACCAACTGGCTCTCTGTACGAAGTTCCATAACCGTAAATACAAAAGCTCTTTTATCTCACGTAACGGAGGGACGCTTGACAACAAGAGCCATCCAAAACTTGTGAAAAAACATATAGTTGTTGTTGGAATAAATCCAGAAGGTTTGTCCACACATCAGCTACCTTAATGTATAAGTATGGTCATGTCGATATCCGTTCCTTACAACAAATACTTGGGCATGAAAGCATAGCAACAACAGAATTTTATACGCATGTTGATGTGGGGCAACTACAGGCTACTGTTAATTCAAATCCACTTGCAATGATGTTCAGTCGAGCATCATTGCTTTCTAAATATAATGGGCAGTTTGCTTTTGTGAAACATAGTTATGATATTTCTGGTGATTGAAAATTTTACCATCCCATTCAGCGACCCGCTTATGTAATTCAGCCATCAAGATTTGGTATATAAAAATCAGGTACTACACCTCTTAGTATATAGTCATTTTCAAAATCACCAGTAAAGAATGCGCAGCTAAATCAAAAGGTATAGCCCTTATAGTAACTCATCTTTTCATCCTTCAACTACTCAATATTTCCAAAGGGAACTCATACTTACATCTATCACACCCTGACTCACTATTCTGATATTTCATGTATTGAAATAATCCACCATTGAATGTAATTCAGAATTATAGACTAACTTATAGTATCTTTTATTTTACCAAACACATTAGTTACTTGTTCCTCGTTCCCATTTAAATTATCAAAATATAAGATGCTTAAATTCTTTACTGCTCTTGTGATAGCCACGTATAATAAATTTCTTGCTTCTGTTATTTTTTCTGTTTCGTCCTCATTTTTTTCAGATATGACTTCAAACAATCTATTAAAGTATAAATCATCTCTTCCGAACTTGGAGTTCATAAATATAATCACGTTTTCAAATTCTCTACCTTTAGTTCCATGATAAGTATGGTAAATAATATCCCCTTCACTTTTATCTATAATAAATTTATACCATAAATCAAAAATACTCATATTTATATTTAAAAACGCATCTATTTCTTGCCTGTAAATTACTAGTTTTTCGTCTGTAGTGCTATCATCCACATCCAACAAATATAACTGATCCAATATAAACAATTCAAATTCCTCAACAGAGCTTATTTTTTCTCCAATAATATGCTCTATACATTTGTCATAATTGTTTATTCCAGATCTATAGCTTGTAAATAGGTTGCTTAAATATTCTTTTAATGTATTCCCTTTTAGACTTTTTAGCTTTTCAAGGAGTTCTCTCAAATGTAATACATTTAGTTCAATATCTTTTGTGTCAAACACAATTACATCTAATATCATCGTGTTATCTATCTGTATTTTATACTTGAAATCCAAGATGCGAAAAAGTAAGCTTTGCACAACCCCTAGTTTGGTAGTATCTAAACTTAGAATTTGATCTCTTAAAAGTTCATACCGTTTTCCAACCTTATACCAAACAGCGTTTTTAAAGAAATTGTATATGCTACCAAAACCACTAAATTCAGCAACTCGTTCATTTGTTAATTCAAAACAGTGCAATTTGTTTTCTGTCGTTATATTCCACATTTTAATATGTTTTTCTATAAACTGATTGCGTTCTATTTCAATATTATAAAAATTAACATTTCCTTTTGGAAAATCGCTATAAATTGTTTTTTGGTGTAAATCATCGTTTCTAATTTTATTGGCAACGTCAATTACTTCATTTGCAGAGCGGCGATTAAATTCCTTTTTTATTCGTTTGAGTCCTGAATGATATTTACTAAATGAATCTCCAACACCTTTGTCGTAAATATTTTGTTTTTTGTCTCCATAATAGCCTATAATACATTTGTGTTTTACAACTCTTGAATGCTCCTCAATTTTAGATAATGTACTAACAACCTTAGGATCTGTATCCTGATACTCATCCACTAAAATATAAGGATATTTGTCAAAAATCATTTGCCTTAAAATAAGATTATTATCTACGATTTTTTCAGTATATTCTAGTAACGTATCATGACTAATCATCATTGACGCAAGTTTATCACTATTAAATCTTGCGTCGTACATAACCTTTTGAAACTTCTCATCCTTTGCTAAAATTTTTTCAATTGCCCCATTATAACGACTTACCTTAAAGATATTATCAATTATTTTTTTAAAATCAGCTACATTATTTACTATTAACGGAAATCGGTCATTGATATCCGAAAATTCAGTTTTGAAATCTTTTGCTCCGCCACTTTTATATTTATAATATGTTTCTTTTTTATCAATCATCATTTTAAGCAACAATGATTTATCCTCGTCTGATAGCTTTATATACTTCTCTGCCCATCTTTCTTGTTTCAACTTAGATTGAATCATAGATACCTCTGATTTAATTTTATCCAAATGAATTGCAACAAGTTGTTTTTGATGTGGTGATATAATATTCCAAACACAATTATGGATTGTAGAAACTTCAATTAAATTAGTGTTACCCAATCGCTCTTTAATCTCTTTAGTAGCAACATTTGTATATGTAATACACAAAGCTTTTTGTCTGTGACGTTTTAGTTCTTCACCAATGTGAATTAATATATACTTTAGAGATTGCACTAATGCATAAGTTTTTCCAGCTCCAGCTCCTGCATCAAAAACAAAACTTTTACTAGTATCAATACATCGCAATATCTCGTCAAGCACACCTTGTTCTTCTATTTTATTCTCATCAGAGATATGTAAATTACTATAATCCATTTACTTAACCTCCAATCTTTCTTTTAAAAAATTAAGCCCATCCATAATATAGTTCGGAAGTAACGGGATTAACGCTTCATTCTCACAAGTTAAAATTTCATACAATAATGTATTGGCAAAATCACTTTTATTACTAGAAAGTTTCTTTTGCAACTTAAAAGAATTTTTTACTACCCCTCCAGTTTTAATTACATCATTATATATATTTGATTTCACTTGACTCAATGAGTTCTTCAATATTTCATTTTGGCCATTTGTTAATATAAATGCTTCTTCAAAGCTAGTTGCGTAGTATTCTTGAATCGGTTGTACCTGACTTATCACCTTTAAACTTCCTATAGTTGGATATTCCTTTTCAAAAATATCCTTAATTTGATTGCTACCATAATAATATTCAAGTGTACTGTTTGTTGTTATTCGATCCATTATGTTGTTCTTATCAATTTGCTGATATGCAAGCGCTATATCTTTATTAGTATCATCTTTTTCATTTCTTTCCCATTTTTCTCTTTTTATATCAAGATCAGTAATAATTAAAGTAGGTATGCCTAGTTTATTAATAAGACTGTCATATACCTTAGCATGAGCGCCATCTACTAGGAAAACTGAAATATAGTATTTGTTTAGATTAACGTTTTGAGAGATATAATATTGAAGTAATGTATACTCAGTTATTCCTTCAACAAAAATAGCTGCATCAGCAAAAAAAACTTCAGAAACTTTAAATTTTATGTGCTTTTTCAAAAATATGAGGTTATTGAGTTCGGCTTTTCTAAGTACTTTTAATTTTTCTTCTTCTATTTTCTTTTTTTCTTCTTCAGTAATTTCTGTATCCTCTGTATTCTCAGCTTTCTTTTTATTAATGATCATCTCTTCTAAAAGAATATCATCATTTAAACAAACAGCCGTTGCACAATTGTTATTTTCTGTAATATACGCTATATTATCGAACTTTTTACCCATATGAATTTTACTGTTTAGAATATGAGCCGAATGAGTTGTAATTATTATCTGACTATTTACATGTTTATTGCTAGATTCTAATAATGAAGAAATCATATCATTTACATTTCTAATAAATAGCTCTTGCATTTGTGGGTGCATATAAGTTTCAGGTTCTTCAATTGCTATTATATTAATTTGACTATTAAACGATGTGTCAGGAAATTTTTCAATATACGTGATTATATCAGCCACAATCATCATAAGGCTAGTATAACCCAAACCATACTGGTATTCCGGGATGCTATTTCCTGACTCCATATATTCGTATTTCAATACATTTTGAATAAGTTTTTGGAAATTTAAATCTGATTTCAGTAAAACCTTACACTTATCTCCTGATAACATTTTACTAATTGAATTATTAATTGTATCAGTATGATGTTTTTGGATTCCCTTTGTTAAGTCTTCATTTATTTTGATGATTTCACTATCTAATTGATCAGCTATTTCTATTCCTATAACATTTTTATAACGATAATCAACGATTTTACTAAATGCACTCGATAAGCATGTATCATTTATAATTTTATTTGCAGAAATTGGCTTAATTTCAATTAAATTATTTAATACAAATCCAGTGCGTTTTTCGTTATTAGAATTATAATACGTTAACTCAAAGTCACTTTCATCAATAAGCTTTAGAAATCTATCAAATTGCTGTTCCTTAAAGTCTTTAACAATAAATGTTTTTAGCTGGTCAATAAATATCGGTGTATTACTAACTGTCCATTTAATATTTATATCTATTTCCGATTTTTCAACATCACCTATTGCCATAAATGGAATTATATTAGTTAATAGATCATCTGTGTTATTATCCATTGCAATCGTAATCTTAAAGTTCATCGCAGGGACACACACACTATCTTCTGCATCTAAATAACCAGGCATAGTATATAATGTTAATAGCTCCTTTAGGTAACCATAATTATAATCAGATGAACAAAACTTCGCACCTTTAATTAATTTTTCTAAACATGATATAACAGTGGTTTTGCCACTATTGTTTTTACCGACTATCAAAGTAGTTTTAGGTGCAATATCTATCGTTTGATTTTTATCCCAATCTTCAATATAATCACTAGCGTAAACAAACTCTATTGTATTATCTTTCTCACGAAATTTTCTAAAATTCAACATTGATATGCTTTTAAGATACATTTTACTTCCCCCATCATTTTTCTACTATGAATTTTCTTACGTAACTTCCCATTATTGCTATAATATGCGTTTTTTTCATGCCTATAATCTGTGCAAAATCCAATTATGATTTTCCATTTTTCTCAAGTATCCATTATTTTATATACATACCACATAACACACGGCAACCAGCACAGCAAAATTACTGCCCATTACTAAAAACCGGCAATTGATACAAAGCATTTTTCTACGGGAATTAATCCTGATCTGGTCGTTCATCGAATGATAAACTTCGAATGTGAATTGCACCAGCTACTCTATTCTTTTTCTACTCATTGCCCCTATTTATCAGTATATTCCTCTCATTCGACAAAATCAATACCTTCGATATGTTTTCAAAAACATACTTTTTTTCTATTTGTTGCAAAGGAAAAAGCAGAAGATTTCTCTCCTGCTTAATTCATCAAGTGCATTATTTAAAATTGTAATTAAGACTTACATACTCGAACTCATTCAGGAAATATCCCCTATATACAGAAAAATTTGCTTGAAAGTATAAATGGGCAAATAACTTAACACTTTCATTCTCTAAAATCCATTCCCAAAGCTCTTAACATATTGATTCTATTAGATATTAACTTTCCTTCTTTATATCGTTTACGCTGAGTTGCGACCCAATTTCCAAGATGTTCACCTTCAAAATCTGTTCTTCTAGATATTGATACCTTTCCGCTACAAGCAATATATTTCTTATATTGCTCGTAACTACGATTCCATTGCTGATCTAACGGATTCCAGCAAAAGCCTAGATCATTTAATTTCTCTATACATATATCATTAAGAATGCCTTTCTTTTTATCAACTCTCTGTCTCTGACACCAGAAGCCCAAATTATATTCCTTATAAGAATACCTCTTAGGAACATCTATCATTCCATACTCATCTTTATACTGACATAGCAATTCATAACCTTTATACCAACTAGAATCACGTGATAAACTATTACAATAATGGCATCTCTGTCCATCGAGAAAATTATATATCTTATATTTTTGTTCTCTTCCACATTTATTGTGTCTTAAAATTACTGGTTCATCTTTTCCATTAAATTCTTTCACTAATGTATACTCATCTGCTAATAGTTCATTTACACGTTGCCGACAGCGTTCTTTTGTCATGGATTTAGATTTACATATTCTACATCCTGGATACTTTATAAATTTATAGTAATTACAGAAAAAATAGTGTCCACATTTTTCACATAAAACTTTTATGGGTTCGCTACAGGTTGTAAATTCAATCAATTTATAACCGGTATAGGATTCAATTTTTTCTTTAGCATTCTGCATCGTTACTATATTTTCACATTTACATCTTATTCCATCAAACAAAAATCTTCTTGGATTGATCTTAAAATTACTATTGCAGTAATTATGATGCATAGTTACATTCTTATTTAATGATATAAATTCACTGATTAATTGATATTCACTGTTAATACTTTTGATCAATGCTTGTAACTTATTATTTCCATCTTTATCTTTATTACAATAAGGACATCCCCAACCATTTGAAAACGCCTCTATTGTTGAACAATAGTATTTTTCACACTGTGGACATTGATATAACCCTATATTAGGTATATTAAATTTTAGCTTATTAATTAATTCTCCAACATCAGGAAATATAAACATCATAATAGGTATTATTTCCTGTGCTCTCACATTCTTTGTAGCAGCCATTTTAATTCTGAGGAATTTTTCTACATCTCCAATAAATATCTTACTACTGGGATTTTTTACAAATGACTGCATAAAACTTTTGTAATTATCATTTGCACTATAATCTAACGCTAACATTTTTTCAAACAGAATATTCTTTAGATCTTTTATATTACCACTTATATTTGCTTCAAATAATTTCTGTACATATCTTGTATATAACTGATGTACATTAGATACGTACATATCTAAAAATCTATAGTCTTTGAGATTAAAATCACATGAATGAGCATTTTTATTGCAAACCATCAATTTACAATTATGTTTATAGCATGTACAGATTCCAGATAGTTGATGTGACCTATGCAAATATGGAAGTCCATATAAATCTATATCTTCTGTATAACAACTAGGGCAAATTTTAGCATTATTAAAAAAAGTATTAACCGGGGGGTTTAAACTGCTATATTCCCTAAATACATTATTTAGATATCTTGTTTGTTGTCCTTTTGTCATAAAAAGGCTTTCAAACTGGTATGTTGTGGTATCTAAATACAACTGTTTCATATTCCCTTTGGTATAAAGACAATTATATAATGATACAAAATGATTTCTAACATCCAAAGGTAATCTATCAGACTTAGAATTAACAGTGCCTAAATACCCATCTGAAAAAGATGATATTAAAAGTCCATTTGTATTTGATAATCTATATATCCATGAATATAACAATTCATCTGGAAAAGGTTTTACAACTTTAGGGATAAACATCATAACTAGTCCTTATTTATTCATAAACAACAATGTTGCGGATATATTGAAATTTATTTTTATGTACTTTATAATAAATTAAATTTACTTCTTATATTCAAAATTGAAATTGATTTTCTTCAATTTATTCAATCTTTCAGGTGTCATTTTACCCTGTCTACATAAACTTCGTTGAGCTTGAACCCAATCACCCAAATTAACACCCTCAAAAACTGCTCTATTAGCTATTTCATCACTACCAGTAATTTCAATATATCGCTTATATAGAATATATTTACTATCCCATTCATATTCCTTCATATCCCAACAAAAATTAATATCTTGTAACATTTGCATACGTAAGTTATGAAGTTTTCCTTGTTTTTTTAGGGTTCGTTGATTATTAATCCACATACCCAATTTATGCCCTTTATATATGTATCTGGCGGGAATCATAGTGTGTCCAAACTCATCTTTATATTTGCATAACATCTGATATTCTCTATACCAGTATGTATCCTCTTTTATAGATTTACAATATAAACATTCTGGTCTACGAGTGAAATTAGTAGGGTAATAAGAATGGACTGTACCACATTTATTATGTCTTACCTCTACTTTACTCTGATAAGTCTTAAACCCTTTAGTTATTGTAAACTCGTCACCAACAAGGTCTCGTACACGACTTTCAAAAAGTTCCTCTGATATAATTTTAGGATGACAGATTTTACAACTTGGACTACTAATAAAGTTGATGTAAGTGCTTGTAAATATATGTCCACAACTCTTGCTTAAAATCTTTACTGGTTCTCGACTATTCGTAAATTCTTTAAGTTCAAATCCTCGATTAGTCTCTATCCTTTCTTTTGCTACGTTATATACAATATAAGTATTACATTCACATCGTCTTCCTCTAAACAAAAAGTCTCTTGGCTTAATTATAATCTCACTATCGCAGTATGAATGATGCATAGAAACAGGCTTAATTAAGGATTCAAATTCATCGGTCAATTTATAAGAACTGTCCATATTATATATAAGCAATCTCAATTTATCCGTATAATCCTCATTATCATCACAATATGGACATCCCCATCCATTCTTAAATCCTTCTACAGTAGAACAATAATATTTTTTACAAATAGAACAATGGTATAACTCTATATTAGGTTCAGCATGTTTTAATTTACTAATTATTTCATTAACATCAGGAAACAAAATCATACAAATTGGTATTACTTCCTCCGGCCTAACGGTTATATCTCGATTCATTTTTTTCCTAATTAAGTATTCCAAATCGCTTATAAATTTTTCATCGTACCCATTGTTAATAAATTCTTTAATGAATAAACTGTAATTTTGTACCTTTAATTTATCTTCTAGTATTTTTGTAAATAATTTACTTGTACCGTGTATTCCGGCTTCAAATAATGCTTGCACATAGTGGGTGTATTTTACTTGATTCACAGATATAGCTTTATCTAGTTTCACATAATCTTCCATCTCAAAGTCACATGAATGAACACCTTTTCCTTTATAAATCAGTAAACTAATATCATGTTTATGGCAAGTCCTTACACCTGATAATTGATGTGATCTATGCAAATATGGAGCTCCATACATTTTGATATCTTCATCTACACATTCTTCACAAATATTTACACTATTAAAAAGACAATTTACTGATGTATTCATACTGCTTTTATTTCTAAATACATTATTTATATACCTTGTTTGTTTTCCTGATGACATAAATAAACTTTCGAATTGATACGTTGTGAGGGATAAATACATCTGTTTCATATTATCTTTTTTATAAAGTTTATTATACAATGATGTAAATTCATATCTCACATCCAATTTGAATTTTTCAATCGCTGCGTTTTTTCTATCTAAATATGCTTTTGAAAACGAGGATAACGAAAGTCCATTTTCTTTTGACATTCGTACTATCCACGAATATAACAGTTCATCCGGATAAGATTTTGCAACCTTTGGAATAAAACTCATATTAATTCCTCGTTTCATATGCCTAGAAAATCTTGCATATGTTTCATATCAGGTAAAACAGTTTGATTGGTTAATTTCCTTTTTGTTTGAACTTTTTGTAGGCTATTTATAACCAACCTTGCTATTTCCTTTTCACTCTTTCCAACTGAAGATTTTTTCTTCATGATTTTTTCATATGCATCTTCAATCTGCGCATCATCATATTCACTAAAAAGCGCTGTTATTGTAGCTATTATATTTTTTAAATAAATTACTGTTTTTTGAGTATCTGAATTTATGTTTATTAGTCGTTGAGCTTCTTCTTCTTGTTTAGCATTATCTATCAATTCTTCCAGTCTTAATTCCACATTTTGTCTAATTTCATTGATTTTTTGTTCACTATTATAACTTTCTATATTAGCTAATACAGACTGAATTCCAGGATAATATTTATTGGCTATATTTAGAATATACTCTTTGTTAATTATTGGCTTATTTTTCTTTTCTATATAATCATAATTCATACATGAGTACACACCGATCAACTGATCAACTATTCCTTTAGTAACATCGTATAGAGTATCTATAATTTCATTATCTGGACTAATTGCACAATCAAACCACTGGTAGCTAAAAAGAATTTTAACTAGAAATCCAAAAAATATCCTATTATTACAATAAATATTTCCATTAATCATTGTTCCTATTCTTCTTGCTGTTCTTAATTCATGAAACATTTTATCTCTAGCATCCTCGGTCCCAACGACTGCTATAGCTACTTTTGTACGATTAGCTAGTGTTAACAAAGAATCAAAAGTGTTCTCTTTGGTATGCTCAAAATCTATTAACTGGATCTCATCAAAAATAATTATTCCAATAGCAAACTTTTCAACATATTCCTTTATCTTTTCTGCCTTATTACCCAGCCCCCTAATTTTTTCTATTTCTTTTGAATACACAGGTATTGGGTTTCCAAAAGCCTTATCAATTGCATCTCCAATACCCTGATACAATGCAGAAAAGTTGCTATTTGAAATACAATTAACCACAAGATACACTATTTGTGGATAATAACTCTTTTCATCCTCATCCATATGCATAATTACCTGCGGATAATGCGATACAAGTATATTGATTGCTGAACTCTTGCCACATCCAGAGTAGCCAATAAGAGAAAAACCTGCATTAGTAGAACAACTTGAGTCACCTGTTAATATATTCGTAGTATCGTGTGAATAATTATAAGCAGTATATTCTATCTTCCTACTACTAGAATTCTGTTGTTTTCTTGCGCGATATGAAGTAATTAATGCATTATACATGTTAAACTCAAGATCCTTGTGAAAAGGTAGCGGAAATCTTAAATTCCTTAATGTACCAATCTGTAGCAATTTTTCTAGCCTTGTCATTTTTTTTACTTTGTCATATTGGAAACTGGCAAGCGACTTATTATACGCAAGTATAATCTCTCTTTCGTCTCGTGGTAATGGTAATGCTTCAATATAAGAATTACCGTTATCTTCATTCAATATTGCATGTATATATTTTGCGGTCACTATATTATTAGAATTTACATCTATGTTGTCATACTGTGATTCGCCCTCTTCACATTTAACATACTTATCTTCCATTAAAATCTTACCTACCATTCATTGAACATATTAAGTGCATCTTCAAAGCTAGTAATCTCATAGCATTTACTATTCGAAGTTTCAATTTCATTTTTCTTTTCTATAATTTGAGACTCTATCTCAGCAATTCCTTCGTCATTTAATAATCGATCTTCCATTCCATTTTTTGAAGAAACTAGTTGTTTTTCAACCTCTCTTGCTAATCTCATATTATTTTTATTAGAATATTGCTCTTTTTTAGCATTGGATACAATACTTTCATTTACAGCATAATTATATGCTGATAATTTTTCATTATGGATCTTTCCTTCTGCATCCATTTGTTTGCGAACTTTAAGATAATCCTCATATTGTTTCATTGTAAATCCATCATAATCTACATTCCCTGTAATATTAGGATTTAATGGCGCCTTAATCAGCTTACCATCTCTAATATAATAAACTGCTCCAACATTTCGCATATCCATTCTTGCTTGATACGATATCTTCTTCGTTCCTGCATTAAACATCTCTCTTGATAACTGTATATCGTTCAACGGCAAATACCATAAATTTCTATAACTAATACCTCTTCTTGATAATTTGGCCTTAATTGGAGTCATTAGATTATATAAATATTGGTCTTCTGATGAAATTGGTCTTGGAATACCATATTTTTTCACACCATATTCCCATAGCATACAAGGAATAGGCTTAACTTCTTCTTCAAGCATTTCCTTTGTTAATGGATATTTTTCAAGATATTGTTGATTGTGTGCTAACACAAAATTTATTACTATCTTTGTATATTGCTCTATATTTAATGCTGATTCCATATGATGCTTAGAATCATAACGTTTTTCTATTAATCCCAGTTTCTCCAAATGTACATTTTGTCTAGAGTGCATCTGATGAAATGATTGTTCAATATTTCCTTTTAATGATCCTGTTCCACCTGATACAATTTGCAATTCTATACCTAATTCATTACATATTTTTATAAAATTCTCACTTTTAAATTCACTACCTCTATCAACTCTAATCCTGCGAGGTATTATATTTGAAACCCATAATTTATGATTATTAAAGTCAATGCCAACCTTACGACAATATTCCTTTTTATTATCAGCTAAATTAAGGAATAAATTTGTTACTCCTAGCAATGAATTATTATCAAACGCAATTGATACAGCTAAGATTACTTTTGTATAAACATCCATCATAAAATAAACAACAGGTCTTCCAACGCATTGATTGTTATCAAACATTGAAACCAATGAAACATCTGCTTCACAAGCATCAATTTCAACCATATCACCCGGTCCAAAAACTCCATCTAACGAATTACTAGTTATTAATCGCTTGTTGTTACGCTGTTCCATATGTGACGACTTTATTACATCCTTATCTTGTTTTGTAAGGTGTCTCTCCACATAATAATAAAATTGTTTAATTGTAGGCCTTTCGTTTTGAGGGTTAAGAACTAAGGTCGGAATACCATTTATTATTTCAGTTCTAGTGAAATGTAAATTATTCATTCGATCAAAACATGATCTGATTGTCTTATGTCTTCCTGATTTATAATCTGTCAATCCCTCTTCGAATATGTTTCTAATATTTTGATCTAGTACAACTCCAGTAGAATCAAAATATATTGACTTAACTCCAGGCTTCGATTTATACTCATAAGTTTTCCCTTTATTTGTACCAAAGCCTCTTGTATCAACTAAGGAATAGTTTTTCATACCACTTTGAAAATAACGAGAACACATTCTCCAAAAAGAATTTACAGGAATATTATATTTATCTATTATTTTCCTTATTTGTGGTTTAGAAATTTTGCCCGCTAAATTCATAAATGAAACATCACACACAGATAATACTTCATTCATTATTTGTAATTTTTTATAATATTTTTCTCTAATAGATAAGGACAATGCATTTACATCAAATATAAAGATTTCTTCTTGCTCTATTTCAAAATCTTTATTTGATAACAAATCTAATAAAATAGTTTTTTCAACTTGTAATAACAAGAATTTTGAAGTATCCATTTCACATAAAGTAAGCATTTCATCTATTATTGCGATTACTCTATATCTAACACATTGTCTTTTATCCTTAAGAATATTACCTACCGAAAATAGAATATCGCTCATCTCTCACCTTTAAAATTTTCTCAATATCATTATTTGTTATTAACTCATGCTCCATATCTATTTTGTATTCTTTAACTGCTACCTTATGTTTAAAAGCACTGTATTTGTCAAAGACTGTATCTAGATCATAAAATTCTGTAACAAGTCTTATATTTGCAGCCAAAATCTTATTTACATCCGTTTTAAATAGAAGCTTAAATGGTACTCCCATAGAATTCCAATATAATTTCTCAATACATAAAATCTCCAACGATCTTTTGTTCAACTCACGGTTAGCTTTAATCGAATATGCTTCAAGAGACATGTCTTCTTTTGTAACAATGAAATCTGTAGTCATTATATAATTCTTATCACCAGGATGCTTAAAGCCATTATCGCTTGATATTTTTAGTGTCATATCTTTATTTAGTGGATATTGTTCCCTTATATCTATATTAGAATCATCCCATCTAAGTATATAATACCAAAGTGCCTCACCTTGTGATAAGCAGTGAATTCCTCTATTCGTTTTCCAGTCTTTTATTATTGATGTTGTTCCCTGACTGTTAAACTCTGAAGTAGTTATATAAGGTTTATAATCTTTTCCCTTGCCTTTTCCCATACCTCTTGTATTTTTTGTATTATTTGAAATTCGTCTACTCATATTTTATCTCCGAGAAAAAGAGACTATGTTAAAAACATAGTCTCTAAACACTTACATAAATTCTCTTATTCCATTTTAAATTAGCATACCCAAAATTTTAAATTTATCTATATTCCAAAACAAATTTAAATATTCCAAAACAAATTAGGAACAAACAATTAAATTTCCATTCTCTATAAATGCAGCACGCGCTCCTTAATTTCCGCCGTCCTGCCCTGATTCCAGAACTGGGTGCCGATATAGCCGCAGGTTCTTCTTGCAACATTCATCTTATCCTGATCCCGGTTTTTACAGCTCGGACATTCCCAGACGAGCTTGCCATCCGTATCTGTGACAATCTTAATTTCCCCGCTATAACCGCACTCCTGACAGTAATCGCTCTTTGTGTTGAGTTCTGCATACATGATATTCTCATATATATATTTCATGACTGCAAGTACCGCATCGAGGTTGTCCTGCATATTCGGTACTTCCACATAGCTGATGGCCCCGCCAGGTGATAGTTCCTGAAACTGTGCCTCAAATTTTAATTTCTCAAAGGCATCAATCGGCTCTGTCACATGTACATGATAACTGTTTGTGATATAGCTCTTATCCGTGACACCTGCAATCACACCGAAACGCTTCTGCAGACATTTTGCAAATTTATAGGTCGTGGATTCCAGCGGCGTTCCGTACACCGAGAATCCGATATTCGTCTCTTTTTTCCACAATTCACAGGCTTCATTCAGACGCTGCATGACAGCAACTGCAAACGGCGTCCCTTTTTCCATATCCGTATGGGATTCTCCCGTCATATAGCGGGTACACTCACACAGTCCTGCATAGCCCAAAGAAATGGTAGAATAACCGCCGTACAGCAGCTTATCGATTGTCTCGCCCTTTTTCAGCCTTGCCAGCGCACCGTTTTGCCAAAGAATCGGTGCCACATCGGAAGGAGTTCCTTTCAGACGTTCATGTCTGCACATCAGTGCACGGTAGCACAATTCCAATCTCTCATCCATAATATTCCAGAAACGCTCCATGTCTCCGTCGGAGCTGCAGGCAACATCCACAAGATTCAGTGTCACGACACCCTGATTGAATCTTCCGTAGTATTTTGGTTTATCCGCTTCATCTTTATAGACGCTTAAGAAGGAACGGCAGCCCATACACGGATAGCAGTTTCCGTCCTTCACTTCCTTCATGACCTTCTCGGAAATATAGTCCGGCACCAGACGTTTTGCTGTACATTCTGCAGCGAGTCTAGTCAGATTCCAGTATTTGCTGTCTTCGTGAACGTTGTCCTCCTCGAGAACATAGATCAGCTTCGGAAATGCCGGTGTGATATAAGTACCTTTTTCATTTTTTACACCCAGTATCCGCTGACGAAGCACCTCTTCCACAATCGCTGCGAGATCGTCTCTCGTCTGACCCTCCGGCACTTCATTCAGATACATGAAGACCGTTACAAACGGGGCCTGCCCATTTGTTGTCATCAGCGTAATGACCTGGTACTGTATCATCTGTACACCGCGGTTAATTTCTTCCTTTACGCGAAGTTCTGCTACGGTATTGATCTTCTCCTCATCCAGCTCCAGACCCGCGGCTTTATATTCTGCTTTTACCTGTCGGCGGAACTTCTCCCGGCTTACCTGCACAAAAGGTGCCAGGTGTGCCAATGAAAAGCTCTGTCCCCCATACTGGGAGCTTGCAATCTGTGCAATACTCTGCGTTGCTATATTGCAGGCTGTGGCAAAGCTCTTTGGCCGGTCTATCATGGTCTCACTCACTACCGTTCCATTCTGCAGCATATCCTCCAGATCTACCAGACAGCAGTTATGCATATGCTGTGCAAAATAATCTGCATCATGGAAATGGATAATTCCCATATCATGTGCCTCGAGGATATCCTGCGGCAGCAGGAATCTCCTCGTAATATCCTTGCTGACCTCACCTGCCATATAGTCTCTCTGCACACTGCTGACCGTTGGGTTCTTGTTGGAATTTTCCTGCTTCACCTCTTCATTTTTGCAGGCAAGCAGCGTTAAAATCTGATCATCCGTAGAATTTGACTTTCTCACCAGTGCACGTTTGTAACGATAGGTAATGTAATTTCTCGCAACGGTGTAGGCTCTCTGATTCATAATCTGATTCTCTACCAGATCCTGAATCTCCTCCACGGTCAGAGAACGCTTCATGTTCTTAGAGGCATGCTCCACCCTGGTGCCGATCTCCTGTATCTGCTCCTGTGTCATACGTTCGCTGTCAACCACGCTCTCATTTGCCTTTTTCACCGCAGCAAGAATCTTATCTACATCAAATGTTACCTCCGTGCCGCTTCTTTTAATGATTTTCATACACAACCCCTCTATCCTTTACCATATATCAAAACACATCATATCTCTTTAAAATTTTGTACGTGCACTATATATTGTAGCAGATTTATTTTTCTTTTCAAGGTATTGTAGTAAATTCATTTATTTTATTTTATCAGAACCATTGCCGAAATCGCCGGAACGGTTAATTTTCCGCTTACTTCGGCAAGAATACCAGTCCCTGCCGACACGCCATCGATACACACATTCCAGATATCTGTATCCGGCATTTCAATTATGACCTCCGAAGGATTTGCATTGTATACAACAAACAGTTCCTTGGCCGTTTCCCCATTCGGGCTGTTCTGAATGGTATAAGCCACAAGGTTCTTTTCGCCCAAATCATGAAAAACCAGATTACTCTGCACCTCTTTTGCCGTCTTCAGCCGAAGTGCTCCATGTGCTTTGCGAAAAGCAATCAGACCGCGGTAATATGCATACGTATCTTCATTTTCCCGAATCGTATCCCATTTGATGCTGTTCGTAAAATCCGGCAGATTATAGCTATTGTCTGACACTGCCCCCGGTATGCCCAGTACCGGCTTACTTCGCAGAAATTCTTCTCCTGCCTGCATCAGTGGAACTCCCTGCGCAGTATAGATAATAGCCGCGGTCAGCCGGTTCATCGCAAGCAGCTCTTCCTGTGAAGCATCCGGCCTGGATTCATTCAGTTTATCCCACAGTGTATAGTTATCATGGCAGGATACATAGTTGATGCTCTGTGACGGTGAACCGGCCCAGAAGCCTGCTTCACCATTGTAACGAACCTGCGGATGGCGGACCGCTCCCGTGACGCCGAATCGGATCGCCTGTTCCATTTCCGGCTCCCCATTCACGAAACCTTTTTCTTCATGTAAAAATACACTTCCCTTGACTGCGTCCCGAATATCATCGTTAAACGCTCCGAACCGCTCGATCTGCCAGGTATGCGCCTTGATATAGCGTCTGCTCTCATGCAATGCACATGCACCGCCGGCCCAGCCTTCTCCGTATAAAATAATCCCCGGATTGATTTCATCCACCGCGCTGCGCACCGCACGCATGGTTTCGGTATCCAGAATTCCCATCAGATCAAAACGGAAGCCGTCCATGTGATATTCCCTCGCCCAGTAGCAGATGGAATCCACAATATATTTCCGAACCATCCAGCGTTCCGACGCGGTCTCATTCCCGCATGCGGATCCGTTGGAATAGCCGTCTTGATCCTTTCGGAAGAAATAATCCGGCACAATCTTCTGAAAGCAGAAGCTTTCTGTGCTGTATGTATGATTGTACACGACGTCCATAACGACACGAATGCCGTTCGCATGAAATGCCTGAATCATCTGTTTCAATTCCAGAATCCGCACTTCCCCATGAAACGGGTCCGTAGCATAGGAACCTTCAGGAATGTTGTAATTCAAGGGATCATAGCCCCAGTTGTACGCGCCAGCATCTGCATACCGTTCATCCACCGTTGCATAATCATAAATCGGAAGCAGCTGTACATGCGTCACCCCAAGCTCTTTCATATGATCCATTCCCGTCGGCATTCCGTAGGAATTCTTCGTACCGGTTTCAGCCACACCCAGGAACTTGCCCTTATGTGTCACACCGGAAGAAACATCCACTGTCAGATCGCGTACATGTGCCTCATAGATCACGGAATGGGTAATCGGAAGCAGTTCCGGCCGATCCTCTCCGGCAAACCCTTCCGGATTCGTCGCAGAAAGATTGATGACCATACTCCGCTCGCCGTTTACCCCGGCTGCCTTTGCGTACGGGTCCGCTGCTTCTGTTGTCACTTTATTTCGGGTAACCAGATACGTATAATAGACACCGGACAGATCGCCCTTTTGTTCCAAAAGCCAGGTTCCCTGTACATCTTCTTCCATATGTTCGGTACGGATCAGCGTATCGCCGTCTCCGCTGCGGTACAAATTCAACTGCACGTACTCCGCTTCCGGTGCCCAGACGCGGAACACGGTCCTCTCTTTTTCATATACAGCACCGAGGTCATTTCCTGTATAGAAAAACTTCTTCTCAAAATCCTGTGTGTAAATCGTCTTCATTCTCTGTACTCTCTCCATTTCCACTTTTCCAGTCTAAATCTATCTTAACGTCTCTCAGGCTCCTCTGTCTACCCCCAGTTTTCGTTTTTTTTCGTTGTATTTTAAAAAAAAATAGTCATAATACGAAAAAAATTCGTATTACGACTATTTTGGAAACAGTCTCTGTCAGATTCCCAATTCCTGTATTACCTCAGCAATTGCCTCACGCTCATCAAAATGGTACTTCACCCCTTTGATTTCCTGATAGTCCTCGTGCCCCTTTCCCAGAAGCACGATCAGATCTCCGCGCTTTGCATGTTCAATACAATACCGGATTGCTTCCTTGCGGTCGTCAATCTCAATGTATTTTCCGTTTTTCTTGGAAAGTCCGATCTTGATATCATTGTTGATATTACGAATCTCCTCATCCCGCGGATTATCACAGGTCAGCACCGATAAGTCTGCCAGTTCGCCTGTCACCTCCCCCATATCATAACGGCGCAGTTTGGAACGGTTTCCGCCTCCTCCATAGAGGCAGATCAGGCGTTTTGGCTTATATTCCAGTAGCGTATTCAGCACACTTCTGGTACTCACCTCATTGTGTGCATAATCAATGATGACCGTATAGTCTTTCGATACCGGCACCATTTCCACACGTCCTCTTACCTGAACCTTTGCAAGCCCGCGCAGAATGTCCTCATCTGAAATTCCCGCAAGATGGCAGGTCAGCATCGTCACAAGTGAATTGTATACACTGAAACTTCCCGGAATGTAGACCTTTGCATAGACCTCCATACAACCGGTCGTTGTAAAGTGCATGCCAAGTCTGCCCTCTTCTTCTAAAAAGCCAATTGCTCCGGCAGTCAGATCCGCATCTTTTTCACAGGAAAGTGTTTTTAATTCACAGGTATGTCCATACAGTACACCTCCACAGTGTTCATCGTCGATATTGGCAATACCGACCCTGCACTGACGAAACAGCAGAGACTTGCATTCCATATATTCTTCAAATGTCGCGTGTTCCGTGGGTCCGATATGATCCGGTGACAGATTCGTAAAGATTCCATAGTCAAAGCAAATGCCCGCCACACGGTCCATCTTCAGCCCCTGCGAAGAAACTTCCATTACCGCATACTCACACCCTGCATCCACCATAGCCCGGAACATCTTATGAAGCTCATAGGACTCCGGAGTTGTATTCTTTGCCGGCAGTGTTTCATTTCCGATCAGTGCCCCGATCGTTCCGATCAGTCCGACCTTTTTCCCTGCTTCTTCCAGTACGCTTTTTATCATGTAAGTGGTCGTGGTCTTTCCCTTTGTTCCTGTCAGCCCGATTGTCACCAGTTCTCTGTCCGGATGTCCGAAGAATGCCGCCGCCATCAGAGCCAGGCCCTGTCTGGCAGACGCCACTTTGAGCACCGTAATGCCTTCCGGTATCAGCCTCGCTTCCGCTCCACGTTCCACAACGATTGCAGCTGCACCCTTTCGCACAGCATCCGGGATATAGCGATGTCCGTCCGTCACAGTTCCCACCATGCAGACAAACAGCGTTCCCTTTTCAATTTTTCTGGAATCATAAATAATATCTGTGATTTCTATGTCCATGTCTCCCTGAAGACAGATATATTCGATTTCATTACAGATTGCCCGCAGTTTCATGATTTTCTCCTTGTACCTTTATTTGCCCAAAATATGAGCCACATCTATTTCTGCTTCAAAAACCGTGTTGGATGGCCCTGTCATAAACATATGACCGGATTCTTCCTCCCACTCAATATAGAGAGGGCCTCCAATCTGCTCAACAGTCACCTTCCGATCACAGCGCCCCGTCAGTACACCTGCAACGACTGCGGTACAGCAGCCCGTTCCGCACCCGATCGTCTCACCTGTCCCGCGTTCCCATTCACGCATTTTCACATAATCCCTGCTTACGTATTCCGCAAAGGTCACGTTGGTTTTGTTTGGAAACAGTTCCGTCATGTATTCGATCGTCTTTCCATAAAGGTCAACATCCAGATCTGCCACCTTGTCCACAAACATAGCCACATGGGGATTTCCCCAGGAAACCGCCGTCATGGAAAACGTCCGATCCAGTACCTGTACCGGCTGTTCCACGAATTCCGGCAGCTCTGTCTGCACCGGAATAACGGCCGTATCCAGTCTTGGCTTGCCGATATCCGCACGGATGTTGCTCACCAATCCATTTTCCACTGTAAGCTTCAGCTTCTGCATTCCTCCCAGTGTCTCTATTATAAGATCTGTCTTCTCTGTCAGACGATGATCATACACGTATTTTCCCACGCTGCGCAGTGCATTGCCGCACATCTCTCCCTCCGAACCATCCGGATTGAACATCCGCATGCGGAAATCACCCCTGTCGGACGGGCACACCAGAACCATGCCATCAGAACCAATGGCAAAATGCCGGTCGCTCAGATATCTCGCAAGCTCCGGCAGATTTCCCAGTTCCTGATGTATGGCATCAATGTATACATAATCATTTCCAAATGCCTGCATCTTTGTAAATTTCATTTTTTCAGCCTCTCTTATCCAAATTCATCCATCAGGAATTCATTGCACGATCCAGATCTGCAATAATGTCTTCCACATTCTCAATTCCCACGGACATACGAAGGAAACAGTCTGTGATGCCAAGCTCTTCTTTCACATCCTTCGGCGTATCTTCATGGGTCTGTGTAGTCGGGTAGGTAATCAGTGTCTCGGTTCCGCCAAGACTCTCCGCGAACATAATCATGTCGACACCCTTTAATATTTTTTTGGCGGTTTCAAAATTATCTACGGTAAAAGAAACCATACCGCCGAATCCGCTCGTCTGCTTTATCGTGACTGCATAGTCCTTATGGTCTTCAAATCCGACGTAATATACTTTTTCAATCTTCGGCTGACAGCGAAGCCAGGCAGCCACTTTTTTCGCATTTTCATTATGCTTATCCATGCGCACCGCCAGTGTCTTGATTCCTCTTAAAACCAGCCAGCTGTCAAGCGGTGCAAGCTGACTTCCATGGGACTTGATGTGCATGTGAATTTTGTTTGCAATTTCCTCATCTTCTTTTACGACAACGATTCCTGAAACCGTATCGTTATGACCGCCCAGATATTTCGTAGAACTATGTGTTACAATATCTGCACCAAGCTGCAGCGGCTTTTGAAAATATGGTGTTAAAAATGTATTGTCAACCACCGTCAAGGCGTGTACACTCTTTGCAATCTCTGAAATTGTATGAATATCTGCAACTTTCATCATCGGATTTGTCGGTGTCTCTACGAAGAACATTTTTGTATTCGGGCGAATTGCCGCTTTTACCGCATCAAGATCGGACATATCCACATACGTATGCTCAATGCCATAACCACCAAATACATCCCCGACGATACGGAAGGTTCCACCGTAAATATCATCGGACAGTATCACATGTTCACCCGGCTTCAGCAGGGAAAATACCGCCATATTGGCTGCCTGCCCGCTCGAAAAAGCAAATCCGCGGATTCCCCCTTCGAGAATCGCCATGGTTCTTTCCAACTCCTGTCTGGTTGGATTTTCAAGACGGCTATAATTAAAACCCGTGGAATTTCCCAGTTCTGGATGACGAAATGTTGCGGCCTGAAAAATCGGTATGCTGACTGCGCCTGTCAAAGGCTCCGTTCCCAATGCTCCGTGAACCGCCTTGGACTCAAAATGCAACTCATCTTTTGTACTGTAATCTCTGTAGTTACTGAAATTCTTCATTTTATTACCGCCTTTCCATTTTCATGAAGACTTTTTTATCTGATCCCTTTTTTATTCAAATAAATGCGGACTTATCCTGTCTCTATTACAGGATGTCCTAATTTTTATTATAGGAAACATTATTTTAGAATAATATCGAAATAGTGCTTTCATTATTGCAAATAATGCTTTATACTACTTTTTAGACTGTAAATGTTGCAAACTATGCGATTTCTACCTTGGAATCCGGAAAGGAGCAGGTGCATGGCAGAATATGAAAAAAGGGGATATCTGAACCAGGATTTTAAGATGTTTCATCTGATTGATAATAAGAAACGGGAATTTGAGTTTCACTATCATGAATTCAACAAGATCCTCATTTTTATGAAAGGGGATGTCACTTACTGGATCGAGGGCAAGTCCTACGACCTGCAGCCTTACGATATGGTACTTGTCAATGCCGGTGAAGTTCACCGTCCGATTGTCCGCAGCAATGCATCCTATGAACGGATGATTATCTATATTTCTCCGGAATTTCTGTGTTCTTACCAGCAGGAAAAATATGATCTCGGATATTGCTTTTTCAAATCCATGCAGGAGAAATCCAATGTGCTCCGCATGCCTTCCATGAAAAAAAGCAAGCTCTATCAGGTCTGCAGGGAACTGGATGCCTCTTTCCGCGATACGGATTATGCAAGTGAGCTGTATCAGAATCTTTTATTTCTGGAGTTTATGATCTGCCTGAACCGCGCCGCCATCCACGATGCACTTACCTATATGGATACTGCCTCCGGCAATGAAAAAATTCTCTCCGTGCTCGCATTTTTAAACGAACACCTGACCGAGGATATTTCCATTGATTCGCTTTCCGAGCAGTTTTTTACGAGTAAATATTATCTGATGCATTCCTTTAAGGAAGAGACGGGCTACACGATCGGCAATTATCTGACCACCAAACGTCTTCGCTATGCCAGAGAACTGATCTCAGACGGAATTCCGGTGACACAGGCCTGTTTCGAATGCGGATTTAAAAACTACTCTACGTTTTCTCGTGCCTATAAGAAAAACTTCGGTACTTCTCCGACACTTCGCAACCAACTCTCCTGACCCTGAGAAAGGCTTTTCCAATGTACCTAAGAATACTTGATTTTGTAAAAAGGGAAACGGTTCTCTGCAGCTCTGCGCTGCTCGCGGCACTTTCCTGCTGTTTCGTTCCTCCATCCAAAGATTATCTCCATTATATCGACTACAGGGTGCTTTCCCTGCTGTTTTGCCTGATGACGGTCATCGCCGGTTTCTCTTCGATCGGCGTCTTTCGCATGCTTGGAGAAAGACTCCTGAAAAAGGCCTCCTCTCTGCGGACACTGAAACTGATTCTGGTCTTCCTCTGCTTCTTTTCCAGTATGTTTATCACAAACGATGTGGCTCTCCTGACTTTCGTGCCGTTTACGCTTATGATTCTGTCCATGGCGGAACGGACCGACCAGAGTATCTTCCTGATTGTGATGGAGACAATCGCCGCAAATCTTGGCAGTATGCTTACGCCTCTCGGGAATCCCCAGAACCTCTACCTTTATACCATATCGGGAATGCGGATAACGGATTTTATCCTTACCATGCTGCCGTTTTCTCTGGTATCTCTTCTGCTGCTGACCGGACTTCTGATCTATCGCAAAAATGAACCTGTCTCATTGAAAGAAAACAGCACAACAGCTGGCACACCGGTTTTATCAGGTAAAGCATTCGGGGGACGGTTTCTGATCTATCTGTTTTTGTTTGCACTTTGCCTGTTGACGGTACTTCATCTACTTCCCTATCAACTGGTATTGATCCTGATTGTGGCAGCCTTCCTGCTTGTAGACCGCCCTATTCTTTTAAAAGTTGACTACGCTCTGCTGCTGACCTTCCTATGCTTTTTTATTTTTATCGGAAATCTGAAAAATATTACACCAATCCATGTTTTGCTTTCTTCTATTATTTCCGGTCACGAATTTATCGGCAGTATTTTGGCAAGCCAGTGTATCAGCAACGTTCCGGCCGCCGTTCTCCTGTCCGGTTTCACAAAACATTATGCCCCTCTTCTGATTGGCGTCAATGCAGGCGGACTCGGTACTCTGATTGCCTCGCTGGCCAGTCTGATATCCTACAAATTCTATGCCGGAACTCCGAGAAGCCATTCCGGACAATATATTCGTGCCTTTACGCTTTACAATCTCCTGTTTCTCCTCCTACTCTTCTTCCTCTATTCTCTGCTGTACTGAATTAATTTTCCCCTTTTTGCGAATACGAAAATGGTCAGGTTTACACCTGACCACTTTTCGAATATCTCTCTAGTTTAATCAAAAATGCTTTTCCGAATCAAGAACGGTTCTTCTTTTTCAAATGCCACCGGATCGCTTTCAGGATCTGGATCACAACGAGATTTAGAAAGCCGCAGCCTGCGATTACACCAAACATTGCCGGTGTAAGCGGTGCCACCTTAAAGAGCTCAGACAGTCCCGGGATCAAAAGTGTACAGGCTAAAAGTGCCGTTCCAAGCAGGAAGGAAAGGTTCAGATATTTATTGTCGAACATGTGGCCGGTAAAGATAACCGGGCGCTCCGATTTGGAATTAAATCCATGCACCAGTCTTGAAAAACAGAGTGTCGCAAATGCCATCGTCATGCCGACCGCCTCGCCTCCGGCGTTTGTATCTGCTCCCCACGACAGTCCGACATGAAATGCGATCATCGTATTAATCGCAATTACCAGTCCTTCCAAACCGATTCCGATCAGAAAATCCTTTGTCAGGATCGATTGATTTTTCGGTCTCGGTTTATCTTCCATTACCTGACTGCTGTGCGGATTGAGCCCCAGTGAAATTGCCGGCAGACTGTCTGTCAGCAGGTTAATGAACAAGAGATGTACCGGTGCAAACGGAACCGGCAGGCTTAACAGGCTGGCATACAATACGGAAAGAATACCTGCTGTATTTCCGGAAAGCAAAAACTTGATTGCCTTTTGAATATTTGCATACACATTCCGCCCGTTTTCCACCGCATGCACAATGGTGACAAAGTTATCATCCATGAGGACTACCGAAGCGGCATCCTTTGCGACTTCCGTTCCGGTGATCCCCATGGCAACCCCGATATCTGCCTGCCGCAGTGCAGGTGCATCATTTACACCGTCCCCTGTCATTGCAACAATATTTCCACGCTTCTGCCATGCTTTTACAATACGTATTTTATGTTCCGGCGATACTCTGGCATAAACGGAAACTTTTTCTACCAGGCTTTCCAGTTCCTCATCCGACATGTCATCCAGCTT
>JAEWCQ010000034.1 GCA_023390555.1 Bacillota bacterium
CCAGGACCTTCTGTCTAATTTGGATTTCATGGTTTTCCTCCTCTTTTTAAAAGGGTGCTGTATGCAACCAGCACCCTTTTTGCTGCAATCTGCTTACTGTGCTACTGCAGCTTCTGCCTGTGTCTGATAATCTTTTAATACGGTATCCATATCAGCACCGTTTACAATCTGTTGTACTGCTTCTGTCATGATGTCCTCTATTGCATAGGTATTTAAACCATAGTTTACAGAAGGAACTTCCTGTGTCCATTTTGCAAAATCAGAGAAAATGGTCTGTCCGCCGAAGAAGTCACTGCCCTTGGAATAGTTTTCCGCAGTAGATGCGTCATTTAACGTACTAACCAGAGTAATATCCTCTGCAAGCTGGTTCATCAGATCAATACTGGAAGCGAATGTCTTTGAAAGGAAGTCTTTTGCAAGTTTTTCATGTCCGACATTCTTTAACACATACCAGCCGGCACCGCCGATGGAGGATGCATTTACAGAATCAGCATCTTCTGCCATCTTAGGGAATGCTGCAACTGCCCATTTTCCACTCTGATCTTCTGCATTCTTAATGGATGGTGCGATCCAGCATCCGGTAACAACCGATGCAACATCACCGTTATTAAATGCGCCTACAAACTGATCCCAGTCGGAAGTCTGTTTTGTAATTCCTGCATCTACCAGTTTCTTGTAAGTTGTGATTGCATCTTTCAATCCATCATTGTTTGCAATTGTTACATTGCCGTCCGCATCGGTATACCAAACGCCTGCACTCTGCATCATCATACGGATCTGTCCGATATCACTTGGATCAAGTGTACACATATCTGCGCCCGTTTTTTCTTTTACCGCTTTCCCGATTTCAATATATTTATCCCAAGTCAGATTCTGCATGTCGTCCTGTGTATATCCTGCCTGCTCGATCAGGTCTGTACGATAGAATGTCGCTGCAACGCCGCTGTCGAATGGAATTCCATAGAGTTTTCCGGCAATCGTATTTACCCCTGTTTTATATGCGGCAAAGTCATCCGGACTTGCAATATCGGAAAGATCTGCGAATTCATCCATATACGAGGTCAGATACCCCTGAATTTTATAGTCCTCGATCAGAACGATATCAGGAAGTCCGTCATAAGAACCGGAAGAAAGACTTGTATTTAATTTTGTAACGATGTCATCCTGTGCCATAGTTACCACATCGACCTCTACATCCGGATTTTCTTTCTGGTAGATCGCCTTTGCTTCATTTGCGGCCTTAATATTGAAAGATTCGTCCCAAGCCCAGATTGTGATTTTGTTGTCTCCATTTGTATCGGCTGTGGTACCGGAATTCTCTGTACCCTCTGTTCCGGTGTTATTCTTTGTGCCCGTGTTCGAGTTTCCGCAACCCGCCATGCCAAGCACCATAACACCTGTTAAAAGTAACGATAATAATCTTTTCTTCATTTTAAATCCTCCCAACAGATTTATTATTTTTTGTAATAGCATTGTAGCATCCTGACGGATCGATCCCTTAGGAATAAATTAATCAGAATTTTAACTATTTTAAGAATCCCACTTTACCGGTAAGATTATTTTTATATTTTTAGAATATTTTTAGATATCTATACATGTTTGATCCGCTTTACAGCAAAAAAAGAAGCCTTTTGGTGATAAAAACCAAAAGACTTCAACTTTTTTAAGACGATCCTTCAATGGCTGCCTATTGCTTCCGCTTTGACCTGTACCTTTTGCAGTGACTCGTCCACCTGATTCTGTTTCATAATATTTTGCAGTTCATCTGCAAGAATTTCTTCTATTTCATAGGTATAGCTTCCATAATTCACATCCGGTACCATCTCTGCTTCCTGTGCAAAAAAACGCGTTACTCTCTGACCTCCAAAAAAGCCGTCTCCGATTTCATAGCTATCAAAGGCCCCCGCATCTTTCCAGGCTGGAGACAGCCGGATATCCCGGATCAGTGTATCATAAAAATCTACATTATCGACAAACATTTCGGTCAGAAAATCTACTGCCTCTTCGTTCGCTCCTCCATGTTTTAAAATATACCAGCTGCTGCCGCCGATGCTGGATGCATTGATGGAATCTGTTCCTTCCATACGCGGAACAGCAGCCACGCGCCATAAACCGCTCTGGGAGCGATTTGCAATGATACTGGAGGAAATCCAGCTCCCGCTCACAACCGTTGCAACCTGATCCGTCTGAAAACTCCGTACAAACTGGTTCCAGTCACTGACACTACAGGCAATTCCGCTGTCCAATAATTTCTCATAGATGTCGATTGCGCTCTTTAACGCATCATTTCCGGCTATATCCACATCCGTTCCGTTTTCAGCAACATACCACTTCCCGGCACTCTGCATCATCATTCTTATGATTCCAAGATCACTCGGATCTATCGTCAGCATGTATTCTCCTGTTATCTCCTTTACTCTCTTCCCGATTTCTATATAAGCATCCCAGGTAAGATTCTGCATGTCCTCCTGCGTGTAGCCTGCACGCTCGATCACATCCTTGCGGTAAAACAGTCCCGCCGTACCGCTGTCGAACGGAATTCCATAGTGTTTGTCATCCACGGAGGATACACTGACTTTATAGTCCGGATACTGCGCAAAATCAATCGTTTCATGAAAGGCATAAAACTCTGACTCATACCGGTTGAGCAGACTCTGACTCTGATAATCTTCGATTAAAACAATATCCGGAATGCCCGAATACGCCTCCGCAGCAAAGTCATTCGCCAGCTCTGCCGTTATTTCACTTCTTTCCTTCGATATAACTGTAATACGGATATCGGCATGTGTCTTCTCGTATTCCTCTGCAGCCATCTTCATAGCCTTTACATTAAAATTATTGTCCCAGGCCCATACGAGAATCGTCTTCTTCTCATCTTCTGTTTCTTTCTGGACGGTCTGATTTTCTGAATCATTTGTAAAAACCGCCGGAACAACAATTCCAACACCTGCTGCTGCGCAAAGAACAGCTGCCAGTATAAACAGACTCCATTTGGGAATCCTTTTTTCTTTTTTTGTTCTCATACCTTGTCTCTCCGGCTCTTTTCCAGCCATGATAAATCAATGCTTCTTTTTAACGTAACCCAAAAGCTTTCTTTTGACAAGCTTATTCGAAAAACATTTTTCCTTCATCACAGCTGTTATTGATAGACCCCGTTAATTGTAACCGTAAACGTGGCATCCTTCCCAGCAAGATCCGTATTCGAGTAACTTTCCGGAAATGTGACATTGACATCTACGGTATCTCCAACCGCCTGTCCCTCTAACTGCTCCTCAAACCCGGAAATGTAGGAGCCTGAACCTAGTGTGAGATCTGTTCCCGCTCCATCCGTACTGCCGCCGCTAAATTCCTCTCCGTCTATTTTACCGACAAAATCGATATTTACGGTATCTCCTTCGTTTACGATGGTTCCCACCGCAGTATTCAGCGAAGCTTCTTCCGTCTGTGTTTCCGATGCGGTCTCAGTGCCCGTTATATCCGTACCGCTCTCGGTTGATACGGCCTGCGTTGACTGGATTGTTTCCGTGCCATCTGTTCCGTTTGAATCCCGGGTGTCCTTCCACTCGTAGTAAAACAGCAGGATAATGAGTGCCAGTATCACCGCACAGGGAACGGCAATCCTGACAACCTTACGGATCTTTTTCTTTCTGGCTGCCCTCCTTCTCTCCAATGCCTTTCTTTGCTTTGCCAACTCACGATTTTCCTTCTTCATCAGAACTTCTCCTTTGTCCTTAATTTGTATTTTTACCATAACATAAATATTTGAACACTTCGTGATGAAATGAAAAACTTTTAATTTTTTAGTTCTATAATCTCCTTTCTTCTCAAACCGGAAGAAATATGCTACACTAATGCCATACTTTGGGATGAATCCCTGTCTCATGAGACAGCTGCAGAATGAACGAGGTGTTCCTATGATTGATGAAATATTAGAATTTAACAAAAAGTTCGTGGCGGACAAAAGCTATGAAAAATATATTACCAGTAAATATCCGGACAAAAAAATTGCGATTGTTTCCTGTATGGATACCCGCCTGACCAAGCTTCTTCCGGCTGCTCTCGGACTGCAGAACGGGGATGCCAAAATTATCAAGAATGCAGGCGGCATCATCACCCACCCTTTTGGCAGTGTCATGCGAAGTCTGTTAATCGGAATCTATGAGCTTGGAATAGAAGAAATCCTGGTGATCGGCCATACTGACTGCGGCGCAAGATTGACCGACAGCCGGAAAATCATTGAAAAAATGAAATCCCGCGGAATCCCCCAGGAAAGTGTGGATCTGATTTCGTACTATGGCATCAATTATGAAAATTGGCTGGGTGGATTTTCCAATCTGGAAGCTTCCATTCGAAAATCTGTAGAACTGGTGCGAAAACATCCGCTGATTCCGGATGATATCACAATTCATGGATTAATTATTGATTCATCCACCGGTGCTTTACAAAAAATTGTGTAAAAGAGACAGGTATGGGAAACAGATTCCCTGCCTGTTCTTTTTTATGTCCGTTCCTTTCATTTAAAAAATTCTTTTTTATCGTAAGATTTTCTTATTTCTGATCCATTTCATATTGAAAAATCTCCTCCTGAGAAATCAAAGAATAATAGCTTGACTTGATATTCGAACTGTGCTATCGTGAACATATGTTCGTTTCTGATATCATTAATAAAATTTGTTATCTGCTACAACTATTTTAACAGGATCTGGAAAACATGATCAAAAACAGCAAATATATGGGGGAAATCTCACAGCAACAAGGAGAACTATTTATGAAAAACGAATTACGCATACCAACTCGTGAAGAATTTCACAGAACATATGGCGGAGAAATATATCCGTCTGATTTTAATTATGAAAGTAAGAATGCCGCAAGAAGGATTTGTTCGTCATTTGCTTTTGATGAACACTGTATTAAAAACAGGAGCATGAAAGGAGAGATACGAATGTTAAGATACGAAAACGGGGGCAATTGTATCCACGTTGATTTACATAATAATTTTACGATCACGGCAATGGCAAATTGGAACAACAACCTTCAAAGATATCTGGTAAAGTTTTATATCAACCGACAGGATATCGATCTATTGGATTTAGTGGAAGAAAATGTAGAAATTTCTGCAGATTCAAAAGACCTCAAAGTCACTTTGGCAAAATTAATTACGGAAAGACTGAACTCCGGTTACTATCATTTCTATATGGAGCGCTACAATGAGCAGATCAATTGTTTTGATGCCGGCTCTGCCGTTTTAGACGGAAAGAAAGAATCGCAGACACCGGAGGTGAATCATCATCGATAACATACAATATACATTGATAAAACTCCCTTTGAAAGAAATAAGAAAACAGAACTATGAGGTCCTGATGACAACGGAGGATGCAATAAAAAATGAATATCTCATTGCCCAGTCTCCCTCTCTGTTATTTGATCAGATCGAACGATTGCGCGGATTTCAAAAAACACATATTCAGGAATTGATTCTCGTCATTGCCAAAAAAGAACAGCAGGAGGAAAAGGTAAATCAGCTGCAGAAACTGCTCAAAGACGGCTTTACTTATAACGGAACACACTATTCACGCTTCGGGAAATCTGCTTCACAGGGAAAACAAGGTATCACAGCATTTGTATGCGATGCTATTTTTGATGAACTTTACCGGATTACTCAGATGGATATTCCCATTACAGAATGCGTCATTTCAAAATATGAAGCAAACCGTTGTCTCCCGTTCAGTTCCTGCACCCTGATTCCCGATTACATTCCACATATTGTGATTATCGGTGAATATGAAAAAACACTTAAAAATCAGTTTATAAAGTATGTTGTGGAAAAGAAAAGGGAATTTGAGAACAAAACGACCGGTGAAAAGGGCCTGTATAACAGCAGAGAGATTGAAGAAGGCTATCAGGATATCCGATTATCCCCCTTTGACGGCTGCGGCTGCCACGAGCAGGAATTTATGGCACATGTCAAGCATACCTTTGACCTGGATTACAGCCCCGTCGGAAGCCAGATTCGTATGCCTTTTATAAAAGGATATTCCGTATATATGCCATTCCGTGCCATCCTCCACGAATGGGGGCATCCGTTTATTACAGATATTTACGGACAAAAGCATGACATTGATACCGTTGACTGCATTTGGAATATTTCGATGTTCAAAGGTCATAAATTGTTTCTTGAGCGCTATGGTAAGAATGCCTGGAACGCATACATGGCGACCTTTGAAAAATATGAATTCAAACTCGGAATCAGTAAATACAGCCATCATGTTAAAAACCTGAATAAAAAAGCCCGTATGAACTTCCAGTACCTGCAATGTCTGGATCTGTGGAATTCCAAATATATCGAACACTATCAGCAGAAAGCAGAATTCCCTTATGATATTTTAGCGGAAGAGAATCAGGGAAAGATCATTGGTGTAGCAAAATATACAACGAATCTTTTTGAGCAGATCATTCACGGGGATACCTTTTATACGTATAAATTCATGGGCATTACTGACACCCAGAATTACGAGCCGGAAAGCAGGTATCTGGAGGCCGCCATGATCAATTCATTGATGTTAAAGGACCCTTCCGTAAAACAGTTTGTATACCGGAAATTAAAAAAAGCAATTGACGAAGCCAAGGTTGGAAAAATTTATGCAGATGGCTTTTACCATACGATTGTGGGCGATATGATCGGATACCTGCAATACGCGGTCGGTGAAGAGCCGACCGGCTGCTTAAACGAACATGAATTTTTCTGCAATACATTCGGCGAAGGAGACTGCCTGTCCTTCCGCTCTCCGCTCGTAGATCCTTCGGAAGTGAATCGTGTCTCGATTGTAAGCAATGATTTCACACAAAAGTGGTTTTCCCATTTCAAAGATCAGGATATTGTCATGCTGAATCTGTATGACCTGTCCTTCCCGCAGCAGGGAGGTGCCGATGCTGACGGCGATATTCTGTTTCTCTGTAAGGAGCCGTCCATTGTATCCTCCAAAATAGACAAGCCGATTATTATCGATATCCAGGATAAATTCCTTGCCGTTGCGCAGCCATACACCCAGGAAAATATCATCGCATACGAGCTGATGACCCGGGACAGCCGCATCGGTGAGATTACAAATGCAGCAACGAGTATTGAAAATAAATATATCCACGATGAAAAAATAAAATCGCTCTATTCCGACTATGTGAGTCTGCTCCGGATTTACCAGGGCAAGGAAATTGATTTTTTGAAAACGGGATTGCGCTGGAATATGAGCAACGGGCTGCGAAAGCATTTAAAACAGCTTCCGTATTTTCTTCTCTATCATTATCCGAAAAAGATGGAGGCATATCAGAAAATGAAGAAGCAGAAGCAAGCATGCAAAAATGGCGCCGATAAAATGAAGTTCAATGCCTACCACTCTCCGTCTCCGATGAATGAATTATGCGATTATATCTGTACCTGGGAAAACAAAAACATTCTTTGGAATCATCCCATTGAACATCTAACCGATACAAGAGAACTGGTCATTCATCATCCTTTACCGGCAGACAACAGAAACGCATGCCGTATCGTGCGCAGGTACATCAATAACTATGCAAAAGAAATCAAAGAACATATCAATCTGCAGCGAGAAAAATCCGATGATGAAAATCAAAAATTTCAGATGGACCTTGTTACGGCGGAATTTAAACAACGTCTGCAAAAAGAACTGGAATTTCCGGAAGAAACAATTGCAAATTATGTGATTGAAGTCTCTTACCGCAGCATGTCGATCAGCAAAGCATTTGCATGGTCTGCCTACGGTGACTACATCCTGAAGAATTTGAGAGCAAATACACCACACCAAAGAGCCCTGTCCATCACCGAGGTTTCCGATAGTACGGAAGCAGCCCACGAATATTTGGGAAAATATTATGATTTTAAGGAGGTCGAGACCTATTTATAACTGCACGGAACTGTATCTGTATGAAATCATGGAAGACTACAAGTCTGCTTCTACGGAAGATGTGAGAGATGAAATTTTCCGTTCCTTCTGCACTTTAATCTGGTCCAATGACAACAAGCGAAAAGTTTATACAAAGCAAATTCATTTTCATGTACGCAAAGATCTGCTGACAACCGAACTCGGCAAAGTCTTTGACACCTGGTCTTCCATCGAATATCAATCTTACCGTCCTACGACCCGGGAAGAAGACTGGAAAAGTATTATCCGTCAGAAAATAAACAATATTTATACGCGATACTTTGATAAGAGTGTAATCCTCAATCCGGAATATATGGATCTGCTGAAGGCTCCCAAGCGCTTATATTATGAATGCAAGGGTGGTATGGAACTCACTCCGGAGGAAGCAACTTTAAGAATTGACACTGCAATTGCGGATTCTTTAACAATAAAGCAGCGCTTGCAGTCGGAGAAAATGGATTTATCATGGATCAATTACAAAAGAGTAATGGAAACGTTTTTGCGTACCGCTTTCCAAAATTGCAAATTGATTGAGAATTATGAAGATAAAAATTCAGTTTCCTCCCGTCTGGATTTTTTTACGGAGGATCATTTTTATGTGAAATATATCAACTCCTGTCTGGAAGGAGAAATCCGGAAATGGCAGAAAATGTATTATGGGGTAAACCGAAACAAGCCTTTTAAGCGCTGCACCTCCTGCAGCAGACTATTTAATTATTCTTCTCATAATCAGGTCAGATGTCCGAACTGCCAGGCTGTCCACAACCGAAAAAACAAGACGAACTGGCAGCAAAAATATCGTGTGGAAAAGCAGAAAACATTGGAAAGTGTTTTATTTTAAGCATTTATAAGGATTTTATCTCAGGTATATATCATATATGGAAATACCGGATAACGTAGTAAAATCCGAAGAACTGTCAGTGCTCTCACTGCTTTTCTCTTTCTATATAAAACTCCTTTCAGAGTCAGCGGTGCCGTCCCTTTTCAACAGACGGTGCCGCTTCTTTCGTTATCCCAAAAGGATTTTTATGGATTGCAATGAGAATCCACAACAACAGCAAAATATGGATGTAGGAGGTCAATTACAATGGCAGGAACAACTCTGAAGGATATTAACACCTATAAAAATTCCGTTTTATCCGCTCTGTTACAATCTACCGATATCCTGACGTTATTACTGGGAGAAGGTTATACACAGGAACAGGTCTTAGGCGACAATAACGGCTCGGACGGCGTGATGTATCATCAGATTTTTCCGTATCTGTATACGGAGGAGACAAAAACAGAGGTCAAATCTTATATCTGCATGGATGTGGATTCGACCATTCAAAACCCACATATCAAATCTTCAACACTGACCATATGGGTCTATTGCAATAACAATACTATGAAATACGAAAAAGAAGGCTATTCCGGAACCCGAATCGATCTGTTATCCGATCTGATAGACCGGCAGCTTGTCCAGTCAGTCAATCCAGGTTTCGGCAGACTGCTGCTGAAATCCGCAAAGTATTTTATTCCGGCAGCCGGATTTTATGGGCGCATTCTTCTCTATGAAATCCCGGATTTCAAAACAAAAAACGGTTAGGTGAACAACGATGAATCTATATTCTGATTACGATTATTTATGTAATGAACCCTTTTTTTTAGAAGGGATCGGACATGTAAAGTGTCCTACCTTAAGGGAAATCCGGCAGATTCACTATTCTATTTTTTCTATCTATGTGAACATTTTGTCCATGAATTTACAGGATTATCTGGAATTTGATGAAATAAGCCAGGCGTATAATCATCTGACGGAGGCGGAGCAAGCATCCATCACATTTTTTGATACGCTGCTGCTTTCCGAACCGCAATTACTCTATTCGATTTTGCGTTTCTTTTTTATCGATCCGGTGGAATATGATGCCAGGCACCATTCTTTTCAAGTCCTGTATCAGGATGAAACTGCGACAGCCGGGCAGACCGGCGTCATTGATCGAACTAATTTTGACGACTTCCGTTCCTTTTTAAAACAGATTCTTGGTATTGCAAGAGCAGAAGAAACCGCACAGAAATTCAAAAATGATTATGCGGAAAAGATTTATCAAAAAATGCAGGCACACAAAAGACAGGAAGAAGCAAAGCAGGATTCCAATCTGACGCTGGATAATATGATCCGGAAATACTGTACCCACAATAAAGTGGGGGTCAATATCCTGAATGTCTGGGATATGACTTATTATCAATTTATTGTTATGTTCAATGAATATCGTAACGGCAGGCAATATGACTATTATGACCAGATGGCTGCCAATACGTTTTCATATACCAAATCTTCTGACTATAAGCCAATGGATTATATGAAGAAGATTTAATTTTTCCATTATCACCCACTGTTTTACAGTGGATTTTTTCATTATAAGGAGGACAATTATGAGCGAAATGAATCAGTCTAACAGACAGTGCTGCGATCTGGACATCAGAGAGTACGGCACAAACAAACCATGGATGTTTGCAGAATTCTGCAATACCACTACAGCAGGTTTCTCAAGCGATGCAACCTATGCCATGAAGAAAGGTGCAAAGAGCATTAAATTTGACAATCCGCTGGATGCGACAATGTCTATTACGTTCCAGGTACATCCGTTTAAAATTTATGCGATGTTAAGTGACGGTGAAATCGAGACAAATGCAATCATACCGGTAAGAACCGATATTGCATGTGCAACAGCCGGGGAATTATCCATTTCGGGAGCTCCGATTTCCGGATCTGTCTATGTATATGCACAAGATGATTTTGGCGGAAACGAGATCAAAGGGACATTTTCGGCAGGCAAATTCACAGCTTCCACAACATCCGATCTTGCTACAGACACAACCTACACAGTTGCATATCTGGAAAGCAAAATTTCCGGTGTAAAAAAGATCAGCTTTAACAATTCCAAGCTGCCGAAGAATTTCAGAATTACACAGGAAACGCTTGATCAGGATGAAGACGGTAACTTAATTCCGGTTAAGATGACCGCCTACAAAGCTTCTCCACAGAGAAAGATGGACTGGAGCTGGGCTTCCACCGGAGATCCTGCTGAGTTGACCATTACGCTTGACTGCATGGAAGATGAGGAGGGCAATGTTCTCGATATGGTAGAGATCACTGCCTGATTTTTGTCAAAGAGCAGGAAAACCCTGCTCTTTTTTAAGAAATCTACAATTGTTTGAATGAGTGTAAATACAGGAATCATGAAAGAAAATCCCCACCCCCTCGTTTTGAGGCCTTGGAAGATGTAATGAAAAATGTATGGAAATAGTAGAGTATAGAAATGATAGGGGGCAATTCTGCTATTTTGTGGAATTGTCCCCTATTTTTTTACCAGAATGAGGTGAATCGTTATCGCAAATAACAGATTAAAAATAGATCATGAATACCGCTGTGTGGACCCGCTGGAATTGACATGGTTAAAACAGTGCGGTATTCGGTATTCCTTTGTAAAAGTGGAGGGTGACATTACGGTCTGGAAGTTTAGAAAAAGCAAACAACTCGGTAAGGCTCTGTCTGCCTTCTGGACCATTTACAAAGATTCCGAAGAATCGCCTGCCCTGACACAGAACGGCAAGCTATGACAGAAACAGGAAATTATGGAGGAAAAAAATGTTTCATGAATGGATGATATATCGTTACCAGAAAAAAATCGCAAAAAGAGAGCTGGTCAAAGCCATGGCTACCGCTCTTCCGCTTTTCAATGAATGCGTCAAACAGAAAAGCGGGCTTGTGAACTTCTTTCTAAAGCTGGCAAAGAGTACGGAAGCTACCAGACCGGAAGAATTATCCGGTGAAATCCAGAAACTGTTGCTTTCCGATCGGAACGAAAAGAAAAACACGGCGGACGAACCGGATGCAATAAAACAAAGCATGAATTAGATAAGGAGATGAAACTATGTCCGTACTATGTGCATGGGCATCGAAGGATGAACAAAACAAAATAAAAGGCGGATTGGCCGGGGACCAGACCGGATCAGAGGTGAAAACCGGTTCTATCTATGATTTTGGCCAGACCCTGGTGGTTCGATGTAAAGACAGTGCTGTCGCAAAAGAAATCGGCTGCAATGCAAAAATGATTGCGTTAAATGATCTGGTTGGATATGACCAGAGCGAACGTACCACAATTTATCAGATGCTTGCATCCGGGGGCTGGAAATTATCGGCAATCACGGCTCCCTGTGAGCTGGACTGTTCCGAATTAGCGGTCTGTGCCGTGAATATCGCTTATGGACGTGGATTACTGGCATCGGGTACCTACTCTGGAAATCTCGCGGATGCACTCGCTGCGACAAAACTGTTCGATATTCTGACAGACCCCAAGTACCTTGGAAAATCAGAATATATCATGAGCGGAGACATTCTTGTCAAACCCGGAAGCCATGTGATCATTGCATGCTCGGACGGCAGTAAGACCGGCGCCCAGTCGTCCACGGTTTCGAATTCGGCAGCAGCCACCTCTCATTCATTGGAGGGTTCTGTGATCGCTCAGGGGCAGCAGTATGCAATTCAATTTACCGGAGTATCGATTGCGGTTGACGGAAAAATCGGACCGGAAACCAATCAAATGAAAGTCCGCATTTTACAGCATGCGATGAATGCAGATTATGGAAATACCATCAAAGAGGACGGCGTATTTGGGCCATTGAGTAATGCAAAGCTCGGTTCTCATTACATAACTTTTGGGGAAACGCAGTATCTGGTTACCGCTGCTGAAATTTTGTTCATGCTCCAGGGCATCCCGGCAGGCGGAGTGGAATTCCCCGGCATATTCGGCACAGGTCTGGCAAATGCAGCAAAAATTTTTAACGGCTCAATCAACAGATTGGAGGCTTCTGATTTTAAAGAATTAATCCAATAATCATATTTGCGGAAAAACCAGCGTGAAGGGATGGATCAAATGATACATGAACGCATTTCAGAATTTATTACAGATCAATGTCGCTGAAACGGTTGTAGGCATTTTTGCAATACTTGCAGCTTTTAAATATGTCACAGAATTAATCGATGGTATCTTAAACCGTTTTGGCATTACCACAAAGAAAAAAATCAAAAATACAGCTACCGAAAAGCGAATTCAGACATTAGAGCGGCATGACAAATGGCAATACGAAGAAATAAGCAAAATAGCGAACGGCATTGATGAAATCAAACTTTCATTACAGCAAAAAGAGATGACGGACAAGGCGAAAACGGTCGCAACGCTGCGCACGCAGCTCTATGAACTGCACAGTAAGTTCACTTCGCAAAATTACATAGACAAATCGGGACTGACCGCTTTTATGGAGCTCGGTAAAATATACGAAGAAGCCGGCGGTGACGATATTTACCATGATAAGCTGTATCCGGAAATCATGACTTTAGAAATCAAATAATCCACAGAGTGGATGCATTTTCAAAGAGGGAAGAAACAATGAATAAACTCGACCTTATTTTTATGATGATTGCCGCCGTACTTGGCGGTATCAATTATTACTTAAAAACCAGAAACAACGTAACCGGTAAAGCATCGGAAATGATTGTCAAAGCAGAGCAGGTATACCTGACCGTGAATAAATCGGGAATCTTAAAAAAAGAATACGTCGTCAATCAGTTATACACGTACATTCCGGCCATTTTCCAGAAAATTATTACGAAGGACGTATTAAGTACAATTGTGCAGAATTTATTTGACAGTATGGAAACATATACAAAACTTGGAATCGAAAAAACTGCTGCGTCTTCTGAACAAAAGACGGACGATTCTTTGGAAGCGTAAGCGATCAAACCGGTCACTCCTGCCTATCCGTGGCAGGGAACTATGTTCTTTTGCCGCTATGAACCGTAATATTTTGCAGAAATAAAGAAAGGAGAATTACATAATATGGACATCAACGAATTATCCGCTACTATAAAAGTCCAATTGGATAAATCTGGCGTTCCATCTGATTTAAAACAAATACAAAAAATAGTAAATAACAACGTGATAAAGATAACGCCTAAATTAGAGACTGCTTCTTTACAAAGCAGCATAAAGCAGGTTTCCCAGGAGCTTACTGCTACACTCAACAATTCACTGGGTGCAAATTTACAGGTAAACGATGTATTTAACCTGTTAAACAACAATATAAAGGGAACCATTGCTTCCACCCAGACACTTGCCAGCCAATCTTCCACCGCTGCCGATGCCATGACAAATGCAGCTTCTGCCGCTTCAAATGCGGCTGCTCGGATCAACGAATTATCCGGCGCACTTGGTGCACTTCATTCCGATGCAGCAAAAACAGACTTTGCTTCTCCCATGAATGAAGCCAAATCGGCCGCTTCCGGCTGGCTGAATGCACTGGAACAGATTCAGGGAACTGCTTCAACAATCACTGGTTTCATGGATCTGGGAAAAAACTTCGATTAACTCTGAGACACGGGTTGCTCAAAATCGCCAGGGTTTTGAGCTGGTCTATCCGGGGGGAGAAACTGTCATAACGGCGGCAGAGACAATTCCCGGAGATGAAAGTTTTAAAATAACAAGAGGATTAATTGCTTGAACGTGTATATTCTGACTACACTACACATGACCGAGAGGCCGCTGCTGCAGCTGTAAAATGTAAATGTAACCGAAAAACAAGGTAAAAAGTTCAAACCGCTTACACACGGGAGTCAGATGTCTAGGGATAAAAAATAATTCCCGACAGACACAAAAACACAACGAGCAGCCAGCCCCACCTGCGTACAGCCATGTCACATAATCCGATAGATTACAGCAATTGCGCAAGCAATGTCGGGATAAAGGCATTAAATGGTCGGGAGAGTTCAGAGAGCACCACTCCTCGCAGTAGTTCAATGCCATAATTTGACCTGCTGTTAAAGCATGTTCCACGTGTATGGGATATTCCTGTCATCCTCGAATACCGGCTACCAGCATTCGATTTTGGATTCCTTCCCACTATGATGCAGTTAAAATCCCTGGCCAACATTTCAGATATAACCAATAATTTTAATAATCTTGCAAATTCCGGAACCAGTGCAAATCAGACACTTGCGGCTGTCCTCGCTGGTCTGGATTCACAAACCAAACTCAATATCGTCTCACAGTCAGGCCTGACAAATGCCCAGAAATTAGGCGTCTTATCTACCGCCGGGCTGACAGGGGAAGAGATACAAGCTGCAATCGCAAACGGTGCCTTAGCCACTTCTGCCGATGTGGCCACCGTCTCTACGGTAGGCTTTAGCGCTGCTATAAAAGGAGCTGGTATTGCACTAAAAACGTTCTTATTAACGACGCCACTCGGCTGGCTGACAATGATCGGGACAGTGATATACGGTGCGGTAAAAGCCTATGATGCATTAACTGTCAGTTTTGAAGAGGCAAATGAATCACTACAGGAATCAAAACAAAATTATGATGATCAAATATCCGAAGTAGACTCTCTTACCTCTAAGATTGATGAATGCAAGAGCAAAATTAAAGATTTACAGGCTCAGGCAAATGCAGGAACTATCTCTGTTGCAGACAAAACTGAACTCAGCAATTTGCAAGAAACAACTGCCGAATTAGAGAAGCAATTAAAATTTCAGCAGGAAAAACAAAAGCTTGCTGCTATTGAGGAAGTTGATAAAGCAAATCAGGCAATTACTTCCACAACTACAAGCAATTATGAGCAGCAGAGCCCTTCCGAAGGACTGGAGTATGCCGGCTATAAGCAAGTGACATCGCAGGAAGAATTAACAAACGCAATAAATGAATATGAAAGACTTGCCGGTCTAATCGATGATCTGAATAACAAAAAAAAAGAGGGCAAAATCTCTGATGATGATTATAAAAAATCTTTAGAAGGTTTAACTCAACAGCAATCCAATGCGGAACAACGTGCATCTGAAATGGGTGACAGTATTTTCGCCTCTGAAGAGGCATACTCCGATTTGATAAATACAGGTGGCAAACTATCAGAAGAGGATAAAAAAAATTACAAAAGTGTAAAGCAATCTACGTCTGCATATGTAGATTTCATTAATAGTATTAATGAAACATCCGACGTAATGGAAAAAACATCTACGTCAATTTTATCGTACACTTCTACCGTTTATAAAGCTATTGATGCAACTTCTTCTCTTTCTTCTGCTTCAGAAGGATTAGATAAACTGCAAAATGCATATAAAGATTTTGAAAGCGAAGGCTTTGTATTAGCAAGTACCCTGGAAACATTGCCAGAAGAAATCAAAAATCTACAGGGATATGATCTTTTTTCAAATATCGTCGGCAACCCAGAGAATGGTTCAGAAAAAATTCAGCAGGCATTTAATGATATCACAAAACAATATTTAATAAGTGAAAGTACATTTGGAGGGCTTGCAAATGCCTCTGGAAACACCGTACAAACTTACATCGCTAATCTAAAAGCGATGGGCGTTTCAAATGCAGAAGACGTAGTAACAACTGCACAGCAGGCAATTAATACAGAAAATTCATTAATAACCAATGCATCGAAAGAGTATGAAAGCCAATATCAAAGTTATTTAAAATCAAAAGATGAAGCAGATTTACTTTATCTTAATAATTCTGCTTCCAATAATAGCATACTGGCAAATGCTTTAGGAGTTACTTATCAGTCTGACTATAATACCTGGACAAACCTGCTGCAGAAAAAAGCAGAAGCTTATAATCAATTTATTTCCGCTATCAAAGGAAGCCAACTTAACTTAGGACAAGGTTCCGCCGCATTATCCAATAAAGGTCAGGCGGAAGCAATTGTTAAAGAGGCAAGTGGAAAAACTGTTCTTTCTTCTTCTGATAAATTTAGTGGAAGAAGCTTATTGCTAGGATATACAAATGTCTCAAAATATACGAAAGAACAGGTACAGGCTGCACAAGATTACTTAGACTCTGTCAATCAGGTCGACGCGATGAACAATACCTTAAAGCTCGATCTATCCCCAATAACTACCAATTTTGGTACAACTGATGCGATCACAGGTTCTGGCGGTGATTCTTTAACTTCGTCTATAGATGCTGCTGCCCAACCGACCACTCAAACCTTTGACTTTGTCGCAACCGGGATCGAAAGTATTTCAAAAGCACTCGACAAAGTAAAATCAAAGGCCGAGGATACGTTTAGCAGCTTCAGCAAGCGCTCGAGTACCTATGATGACTCCTTAACAGAGGTAACGAATGCGATTGATTTCCAAAACAATGCCATTGCCGCATATGAAACTAAGGCAAACTCGTTTTCACTGACGGAAGATCTCAAAGCACAGGTCAGAGACGGAAGTCTCAATATTGCCGATATCACAGACGACAACCTGAAAACGCAGATTTCCGGTTATCAGGAATGGTATGAAAAACTGGCAGATGCACGCGACAAACTGGAAGAGTTGAAAAAGACACAGACGGAACTTACACAGGCAAAAATTGAAACGCTCATTACAAAATATGAGAAACTGTCTGAGAAGGCCAAATCCGCCAACGATCGTATCCAGAACAAAATTGATTTAAAAGAATCCTGGGGCGGTTCCGCATCGGTTCGAAATTATAACGATATGAATAAAAATAATCGGTCCGAGATCAGTAACCTCAATAAGCAGAATACGAATCTGAAGGAGCTGCAGAAGACCGTGGACCGTGGTTCGGAAGCCTGGTATGGTTACCAGAAACGAATCGACGATAACAAATCCTCATTGCAGGAAGTGGAGAAGCAGATGGCAGAGAATGCAACTGCCGCAGCTCAGCTGGCCAGTGCGACCGCTGAAAAAAAAGTCAAGAAGTACGATTCCAAGGATGAGTTATCCAAAGCCAAAATGAATAATTACGCATCCCTCAAAAATCAAAACAAAGAGGTGGATACGCAAATCAGAAACATCTCCAAACGCCAATCTGCCTATGACGATGCGGTGACTACAGATAAAACGCTGTTAAAATCTGCAAAAAAGTCCATAAACCGCACAAAATCCACGAAAGAAAACAGTTCCATTCTCAAGCAGATCAGGGACAAAATAAAGAGTAAAAAAAGAATATCTTCCACGCTTTTAGCGGCCGCTTTAAAATTAAATGACAACGGTTCCCTGTATAACAAATGCCTGAAATACAATGCCCAAATGACTGCCTATGAGACAGACAAGGATACAGCCAATTTGTATAAGCAGACCTCGCAGCAGGACAAGGCAGATCTGGTGCAGCAGAAGTTTAAAAATACACAGACAAAGTATGAAAACCAATTATCTGCATACAGCCAGAAAGAAACCGTCTTGAACAATCAGATTTCCCTGGCAGAAGCCCAGGGAAAAAAAATCAGCAGCACTTATTATGATCCTCTCATTACCAATGAGTCGTCCAATAATGCTAAGCTGATCTCTGAAAGAACTGCTTTACAAACGCAATTAGATAAGGCGGTTGCCAATGGCAGTATTAAGAAATATTCCGATGAGTGGTATGATATGGTTGGTAGTATTAACTCTGTCACCAATGCAATTGCAGAATCGGATATTGAGCTTGTAAAACTGAAGAATGATTCGCGTCAACTGGATTGGGATGCCTTTGATGAAGGTATTGACAGTTTAAATGATCTGATTGATGAATCCGGTTATTACCTTGATCTGATAGAAAAACAAAATGATCTGGTGGACAAAAACGGGAATCTGACTGATTACGGCAGTGCATCCATGGCTTTGCGCGTTGGAAATTATGAAACCTACATGAGCGAATACAAAAAGTATGGAGATGAAATTGCAAGAATCAAGGCCACGGAAGATTTATCGGATCAAACGGTCATTGACCGCCTAAAGGAATTGGACAAAGCACAGAAACAGGCCGTGCTGTCTGCCGAAGAAGAAAAACAGGCAATGGTCGATCTGGCATCACAGGGGTATGAGGCTCAGAAAAACAGTGTTCAGGAATTAATTAATACCTATAAAGATTTATTAAGTACAAAAAAAGATATGTATGATTACCAGAACACGATTGCAAGCAAGACAAAGACCATTACCGATTTACAGAAACAGCTGCAGGCCTATGCCGGTGATACTTCGGAGGAAAACCGTGCAACTGTCCAAAAATTACAGGTGTCCCTCAAAGATGCCCAAAAGGATTTAGAGGAAACACAGTATGAAAAATGGGTATCCGACACCTCGGAGATGCTGGACAATTTGTACGATGACTATTCCGACTTTCTGGATGAAAAACTGAATCAGACCAATACACTGATACAGGAATTGATTGACGGTGTGTCGGGTGACAACTCAGCCAGTCTTGTTTCACTGTTAAACAACCTCCCTACTGATTTATCAACGAGCTTGCAAAACTTGATTACCAGTGTCTCAGATGGTTCCACCACGCCTGAACTTGTTCCTTTTAAAGAGGTATTTTCTCCAAAAATTTCTGACAGAACCTTAGCAAACGGTTCCAAATATATCACGGGAAATGAATTACAGGTAACGCAGGATGACGGTCAGGAATTGATTTACAGTGCTTCCGACGGCTCCCTGTTAACAAGACTCGGGCAGGGCGACAAGGTATTTACCAATGCGATGACCGATCGTTTATGGGCACTGTCCCAGCTCAACCCATCCGTACTTATGCCCACAACCCGGATACAGTCCCTGCCGGGTATGACAGCAACTGAAAATCGTGTTAACGTCTCCTTTGGCAATATCGTTTTACCGGATGTAACAGATGCAAATGAGTTTGCAAAAAAAGTGAATGACGTGCTTGCAGGGAATTTATCTGCACAGCGAATTGTAAGATCTGTGACCACAGACACCCTGGTGGGAAACCACAACTCACTGAGTGCCAGAAAATATGTATAGAATTCTGAGAGAACTCCGAAACAGGGGTTCTCTCTTTCTATCCAGGGAGGAATCAAATTGAACTATAACTTAAAAAGAAAAGAGCGAAGAATCGCAATTATGCAGCAGATGATTGATGAACTGACGGAGGAAAATGATTATTTAAAGTCCCTGTTGCGGACAACCGATGTCGAAAGTGTCACCAGACAGATCGATGCTGCAAATAAAATGCGTGAGGAAGCTGTGAAATGCATCGAGCTTTCCAAGCAGACACAAAAAGACTACCAAAAACTATACCGTAAATTCGAATCCACGAAGAAGAATTTTGAACGGGATTTACGGAAACTTGCTAAATAAGAAAACTATGAGGAGGTATTATGGCTAAGCTATATTTTAATCAGCAAAACGAAATAGACATGCCGACTCTTTTGCTCCAAACCAGAAATTTTGACACGATTGGTGAACTTATATGTACCTCTGATTTGACATATAAAAACAATTTCAATGGGGCAAATGAGTTATCATTTAAAATTTATAAAACCTTAGACGGTATTCAAAACCCGCTTTGGGAATCTGCCGTTGACTGCAAAATCGTCTACATTCCGGAATTTGAGGAAAAATTTGAAATCAAAGTGTCCCACACAGAAGAATCCAGTGCATACAAATGCATTACCGGTACGGCTCTCGCAGAATCTGAGCTGTCTCAGGTTAAATTGTATCACATTGAAATCAACACCTCCGATGATATCGCGAGGGCTGATTATGATGCAAATTTTCCGACCGTATTTTACCGTACACAGGATATTTCTTACTACAACTGGTCGGATTCCAAATATGCGGCCTATACTGACGAAGAAAAATCGGCTTTCATCCGGAATTCCTCTTTGCTGCACAGAATCCTGGAGAAATCCGCCAATTACGGCATTGCGCATGTGGATGATACCCTGATCAATCTGACTACGGTAGCAAAGTTCAGTATTTCTGACACCTCCGTATATGAGGAACTGACCGGTGAGATATCTGAAGAATACGGATGCCTCTTTTTATTTGACTCTGTACACCGCACAGTATCTGCGTATGATTTGTATCATACCTGCCACACCTGCGGCTATCGCGGGGATTACACAGATGCCTGTCCCATCTGTGGGAGTACGGATTTCAGCGGGCAGTACGGACAGGAAACAGCTGTTTTTATTTCCGGCAGCAACCTGGCAACGCAGATACAAAAAGAAGGTGATGCCGATTCACTGAAGAATTGTTTTCGTGTGGAAGGTGGGGATGATACCTTCAATTCTGCGGTTGCCTCCGTTAATCCAAACGGAACCCAATATATCTATTACTTTTCGGAAGCGGTCAAACAGGATATGCCGGAGGAATTGGTCAACGGTCTGGAATCTTATCATGCGGTATATGCGGAGTATCAAAATACGAGGGAATACGTTTTAGATAACAGCCATGTATCTGCTTACAATGATGTGGTCAACTATATCAAAAATTATTTCCCGGATTCCATATATCCGACTGTCTCAACTCCGCTGACCGGTTATGAGGCCACCACTGCCCTGTTATACAATGCAATCGATTTGACCTCTTACTTACAGACCTCCATGATGCCTACCATTCAACTGGATAACCTTACCATGGAAGAAACAATGGCTCTGCTGATTCCCGGTAAATTGTCTCCGATTGCTGTGAAAAATCCTGCCACTACTGTTTTATCCGTTGTGAACAACGCAGTACTTGGGATGGTAAAAATACTCGTGAATACGGCACTTTATGAGGTAACGATCATACAGTCCGACTACACGGGTGGAGAAACAGGAACCTGGACCGGGAAATTGAAATTGACCAGTATACAGGATGAAACACAGACTCTGAGCAGTGGCAGTATTACCCTGCAGATTACTTCCGACATGGAAACATATCTCAAACAGAAAATTGAAAGGAAAATGAATCAGTCAGATCTGGAGGAAGCGTTGGATTTATCCGATATGGACCTGTCATTGGAAACATTTACAAACAGACTGCACTACTATAGCATCGACTATCTAAAGGGTCTGTCCGGTGCCCTGGAAGCCTGTGTTTCCATTATTTTAGATGAAAAAACAAATCAAAATAAAACTCTGTACGAGAACTTTTACGATACTTATAATGATAGATTAAACGCCATTTCAAGGGAAACAACCATGAGGACAGAGCAGCTGGCAGCCGTAACGGCAATGAACAATGAGATCAACGAAATCCGCTCCGGTGTAAAAAATGCCCTGGCATTACAGAATCATCTTGGAACCGAACTTTGGGCGACCTTTTGCTCCTATCGCAGAGAAGATAAATACAGTAACAGCAACTACATATCCGATGGGCTGACCAATGTGCAGATTACTGCACAGGCAAAAGAGCTGCTGGAGGCAGCACAGCGGGAGTTATACAAAGCGGGAAACCTGCAATATACGATGTCAACAACCCTGAACAACCTGCTTGCAAGAAAAGAATTTCAGCCTCTGCAAGACGATTTTACATGCGGAAACTGGCTGCATATACAATTGGAGGATGAAACCTATAAACTGCGGCTGCTATCCTATGAAATTCAGTTTGAAAATTTACAGACAATTAACGTGGAATTCTCCACCGTATCCGAGGTATGGAACGGTACAAAGTCCGCTGCTGAGATAATCGCAAAAGCAGGCTCCATCGCAGGCTCCTACTCCGCATTGACACATCAGGTCTCTCAGTCCGCCGATGCCGCCTATATGGTCAACGACTGGGTACAAAACGGGTTCAGTGCCACGACAAAGATTGTCAACGACCCTGTTAATACAACGATCACCTTTGACCAGAATGGAATTTTATGCCGCCCATACGACGATATTACAACGAAATACGGAGAGGAACAGTTACGTATTCTTCCGAGCGGTGTATATATTACAGAAGATTCCTGGGATACGGTCAGCACCGCAATCGGTAAGTATGCCTATTCCGATCCTTTCACCGGTGAGATAAAAACAGTCTACGGATTACTTGCCGATACCATTGTCGGAAAACAGGTTCTTTCTGAAAAGAATGTGATTACCAACGGAAGCGGTACGGTAACGATTGACGGCAGCGGCATTCATTTATATAAGGCAGGAATTGACTGGATCGATTCGGCTCCGGTCAGCAGCATCACTATGGAATATTGTCTATCGGGCTCTGTCTTGGAATTATTAAACCCTACCGAATGGTCTTCTGTTTCACCCGTTTGGGAAGATGGGAAATATATGTGGCAGAGGACGAAAACAGTTGCCTATGACGATACCATTACATACAGCGAACCGGTTTCGATCTCCGGCTCTGCGGGAGCAGATGGTTATACGGTTCTGCTCAGCAATGAATCCCACACTTTTACCGGAGATACCGACCACGCACTGGCTGGCAGTTCAGATACCACCATTACTGCATTAAAGGGAACCGAGCCGCAAAGCGTAACAATCCTATCCATAAACGGTGTCGATGCCTCCACTTCTGCAACACCCACTGGAATTACCGGTCTAAGCTTTCAGTGTTCTATACTTGAGGGAGTCTCTCCCAGCGTAACATTTTCGTGTAGCACTTCCTTTCTGAGCGCAGCGGGACAGATTCCGATTATATTTCAGACAAACGGCATGACCTTTACAAAAAACTTCAGTTATGCGATTGCATTTAAGGGCATGGCCGGAGAAGATGGTGCTGACGGCGCCCTAGGCGCCTCAGGTGCGGATGGTATGGATGGAAGCATGTATTATCTTTCTTCCAGTGCCACCATCATCAAAAAAGATATGAAAAGTACCCTATCGCCCAACGAAGTCACCTTTCAAGCTTATTACCGACAGGGAACAAGTGAAGCTCCGACTGCATACAACGGTCGTTTCATCCTGGCAGAAAGCACGGACGGCACGAACTATACCGCAAAATATACATCCTCTGCAAACGAAAACAGCTATACGTATTCCATCAGCAATTCCAGCGTCGTTATGATCCGATGTACGTTATATGTCGGCGGGAGTACTTCTGTCGCATTGGACAGCACGGTAATTCCGGTTATCCTGAGCGACAACGTTGCATCCTCCGTGAAGCAATATGTACTATCCACATCCAGTGTAATAGTTCCTGCAAGCACCGCAGCATGGTCCGTTGTACAGCCGACCTGGAGCAATGGAAACTATGTCTGGACCAGAAACTTCATCACCTATGCATCCGGTTATACCAGTTACAATAATGTTACTTATGACAGCGGCCTCACAAGCCAGCTGAGCAGCTTTTCCACCTTCAAATCAACCGTAAATGCAGCTTTGCAAACCACGAATCCGACAACCGAGCTGACGGAAACTTCTATTTTATCTCCCAGAATCGGCGGTGGTTATCTATACATGTCGAATGGCACTTACAGCGTGGAAATTGATCCGAACCATTCCTATTCAGATAAGACATTATCCGGATATCTGCTATGCGTCCGTAATGGGAATGATGTCGTTATGGGGGTGGATACGAGTGGGAATGGGTATTTTAAAGGTGAGCTTCATGCAACTTCAGGAAAAATTGGGCTATATGCTATCGATGCTGACACTGGATTACTAATCGGTGAATCTGATAATGGTCAAACCATTATTTACCCAAATAAAATGCGGTTGCAATCTACAAAAACTACTTGGAACAGTCAATATGCTATTGAAATAACAAATCAAAAATTAGAAGCAAAATTTGATCTTGGAAACGGATATTATCGGCAAACAATACTGTCATCCGATACTGCATTGAACGCTGTGTATAGAGATTCAGCAAGTAATTCTATTATATCATCAGGAGCGTTCTCCTATAATTTAATGCACTTAGAATGTGGTCAAAATAAAATAACGTTTGATGTTAATGATCTTAGTGATAGAGAAGTCGCTTACATGTATATTTCGGGAAAAGCATCCATAGGCACATTAACAGAATCTTATGCATTGAACGTAGCTTCTTTTATTTGTGATTCATGGATACGAACAACTGGAGCAACTGGTTGGTATAATCAAACATATAATGGTGGATGGTATATGACTGATTCAAGTTATATTAGGAGTTATAATAATAAATCAATACTGGTTAATAATAGTATTTTCCAATTTGAAACCGAAAATACGTCTTCAAACGCTTATTTCCTGCAGCGATACAATACAAGTGGAAGTGAATATCAAGGCGGCTTACGATCTTATCCCTCTGGAACAACAAGAGTGGGCATATACAACGCAACGAGTGCATCTCATATCTCTATGATCGATTTTTCCGTGGACGGAAGTATTTCTATCCGCCCCAACGGAACAACGGAGATGACTTTCACAAATGACAATGTAGATGTAAGCACCCATATGACCTTTTCCAATACAAAACAGCTTATTTCCAAGGATACCGCCGGTGATACAACTACCTTAATTTATCTGAACAGCGGCGACAATATTCATATCAGCGGCACGAGTAATTCTGCGAATGGAAAAAGTGTTTATATTCATAACACCGGTTCCTACGGAGTGGGATTCATTGGAAGTGCATTTCGCCCGGATACCACAAATGTGTTGGCCCTTGGTTCTTCCTCTTATAAATGGACAGCGGTATATGCTACAAACGGCACCATCCAGACGTCCGACAGGAATAAGAAAAAGAATATCGAACCGATACCGGAAATATATGAAGAGTTGTTTCTGAAAACACAATGCGTTAGTTATATGTTCAAGGACGGAGACAGGATTCACATCGGTGTAATCTCGCAGGATTTTGAGGAAATGATGACAGAGATTGGCTTAACAGCCTTAGACTTTGCTGGATTCTGCAAAGACATTCATTATGAATATGATATAGCGGAGGACGGAACTGAAATTGAATCCACCAAGCGTCCGGCAACAGATGAAAACGGAGATATCATTTATGACTATTCTTTCCGGTATCAGGAGTTCATCATGCTGACCGCACATATGGTGCAGAAAACCATCCGTCGTGCAGACGCACAGGAGCAGGAGATTGAAAATCTGAAAACGCAGATCAGCACCTATGCTGCCATACTTCAAACCTTATGCAGCCAGCTCCATGTTGACTGCCCTATAAATTAAACTTATCAACCCTATTTCAGGAGATGGCCCGCCATCTCCTGTTTTTCTAAAACGACAACGAAACGGAGGATTTACTATTGAAAATCAAAACCATTCAGGCAATGAATGCCATTGCAAGCTTAACCTATTTATTAGATGCAGAAACAACCATGCATGCCGCAACAACGATTGTACAGAACTTAAAGGAATTAAAGAGCATAGAAGAAGTGTATCAGGCAAAACAGGAAAAACTCATCAAAAAATATGCAGCTGCGGATGACAACGGAGAATATGTCACGGACGAAAAAAGCGGTGGGATTAAAATTCTGGATATGCCTTCCTTTATGCGTGAGATGAATACCCTCAACGAGGAAGAAATCGATCCCGATCTGAAAGCCATCTTAAAAACAGAGCTGCCGCAGACAATTAAGCCACGCGTATTTATTGACTTAGATTTTATCATAGAGGAGTGATCACATGTATTTTACCGATTTTGAATATGGAGCAGAGCTGCTGTCCGACTATGACTGTATGGTCTGCTCTTTTGATGGAAACGGCGGAGCAACGACGGTATCTTCCGGTTCGGACATTACGTTCGAGACAGTCGGTACACCGAAAAACAACCGCTTTACGCTGATCAACAGCAAATACGAAAATCCCTATACCGTTACCTTCCAAATTTGCAAGCGGAATACAGCCGAACAGAAATACTTTACGCCGGAGGAAACCTCCAAAATCCAGCGCTGGCTCTGCCGCAGGGAATTACACAAATTTAAAGTGATGTCCGGTGAACTGAATGACTGCTACTTTATGGCAACCTTTTCGACGAAAAAGATAGAAATCAACGGCCAGACCGCCGGTCTCGAGCTGAGCATGTCTACAAATGCTCCGTTTGCCTACAAAGAACCGGATGAGATTACCGTTACACTGACCGATACCGACAAAGAAGTTACAATTGCGGATCTGTCGGATGAAACGGGTACCGGCTATCCGTACCTGACAATCAAAATGCTGGAGGCAGGGGATCTCAGCATCGCAAACAGCATGGATAACCGTATCACCCGCTTAAACGGATGCCAGAATGGAGAAACTATCGTTCTTGACGGAGAAAACGGCATCATCACTTCCAGTATCAGAACTTCTTCGGAGCTGGGCAAAAATGGCGTCTTTAACTTTTATTTTCCAAGAATCATCAATACGTATGAAAACAATCAGAACATGTACACCTTCGACCGCAATTGCAATGTTACACTCAGTTATTCCCCAATCAAAAAGATAGGCCTCTAAAGGCCGGTCTTCCAAAAAAGGAACCTTGAAACTCTCACAATGGTACCTCACGAACTTCCTTCTGATTTTATCCTTGTAATTCCGATACGTTCTGTAGTAAATTAAGATACATAAGAATCAAGGTAAAAAATACAGGCAAAAACCAGGACCGGAGGAATCAGAATGCGAAAAAGAGAACGTGAAGTTACTGATATTGAGGAAATTTTAACTATTTTGGAAAAAAGCAAGGTGATACATTTAGGCCTTTGTGACAGCGATCAACCATATGTACTGCCCATGAATTACGGCTATGTTTACGAAAACGAAACTCTCGTGTTTTATCTGCACGGGGCAAAAGAGGGCTATAAATATGACATTATCCGTAAAAATCCAAAGATTTCCTTTGCATTGGAATGCGATACACTTCCTTTTGACGGCAGGATTGCATGCCAGTACGGAATGGCCTACTCCTCTGTTTTGGGGAAAGGCATTGCGGAAATCATAGAAGATGTCGAAGAAAAAAAGAAATCTCTGACTGTCCTTATGAAAACACAGACAGGCAGGGACTTTGAATTTGATGACAAAATGGTTTCCATAGTGAATGTAATCCGGATAACCGTAACAGAATTTTCTGCCAAAAAAAGACCGTTGCCGGGAGAGTGCATGTAACATGCATGCCCCGGTATACCGGTCTTTTTATTTTAAGATCCGCTCCACTCTCAGCTTTACAACACCCGGTTCAAACGGTTTGCGAATCATATCTGTGGCACCCAGAAGCAGTGCCTCTTCCTCACTCTTTTCATCTGCAGTGATGACCATTACCGGAATGTCCTGATAACTTGCACGGGAATTGATATATCTGAGTATTTCAAATCCGTTCATTCCGGGTATATGTAAATCCAGCAGAACAGCCGCCATCCGATCCTTGTACTGACTGAGGAGACTGAGTGCCTCTGTTCCGTCAGAAGCTTCTACCAGTTCATAATCCATCTGAAAAATCTCTTTTAGTACCTCACGGTTCATTTCACTGTCATCTGCAATCAGCAGAACGGGCTTATCTTTCTGTAGTTTCATATCTCTTGTCATATGAATAATATACCGGTTTTTCCCAAAGGATTTCGCCTCATATAGCGCATCATCGGCCATCTCAAACAACGCTTCAAACGAAATCTTTTCTCTGCCTGCTACTGCAAATCCGGCACTGCAGGTAATCGGATATCCAATCCGTTCCGAAATCTTTTTCATTCCAAGCTGAAGCTGATTGTATTTTCTCTTAAAAAGCCTGCGGTCCGACACATTCCGAAGCAGAATCACGAATTCATCTCCCCCGATCCTTCCGACAATATCGCTGGAACGAAAGGTATGCGTCAGAAGCGACCCCAGGCCTTCCAGTAGTTCATCCCCATACTGATGTCCCATCTTATCGTTGACATGCTTGAAATTATCAATATCCATCACCATAAGTGCGCACATATGATTCTCGTCACGTTTCTTCAGGTATTCCGCTATCGTCTCCTCGCAGGTCCTCTTATTGAGAATCCCAGTCAGAAGATCAATACTGCTCATCCGCTGAAAGCGCGCTTTGACACAGTTGTCATTGACACGCAGATCCATTACAATCCATGCAACCAGAATTCCAAAAAACAAACCAACAATCACATTATAAATATCATTCACCTGTACGAGCGGATTCTTAAACCGGAGGATCAGAATGCAGTACAGGAAATCCGACACCGCTAAAAGCGGCAGAATAGAACTAAACTTTAAAATAAAAATCGTCGGAAGAATAATCTGAACAATCGGCACAAAAGAGGCCGGATTATCCGGGTAAGGAAATACGTCAATTGTAATAGCGCCAGCGATAACAGTCAGGCAGAATATACTGCACAGCGTCTGTACGACACCATAACTGATATTCCCCTTCTTTCTGTAATTTCTCGTAAACAAAAAAAGTACCAGCAAGGCAAGAAGAAATACATAATATTGCCAGGTAATACGCCATACCGAGGAAAAAACAGGTGTAATTGCAGTAAAAAACACCACAGAAATCAAAGCGATCACGGAAGCGGTCTGAACAAGTTCCAGATTTTTGCCGGCAATCTCATTCCTTGCCTCACTGAAATAAGTCTCCCTCATCCTGTTTTTGTCCTGTATCAAGTAAAAAGCCTTCCGTATTTTCCCCACCTCCCATGCACTCCTTCCGTCCTGTTTCCCGCTCTTTTTCACTTAGCACAGCATCTGGCCCGATTCGAAACAGAACAGCCAGGTTATTCACATTCATGAGTAATTCTATTATACAAAATCAAAATTCATCACACAATCTACTTCCCACTATTTCAGCACATTTTGCAGATTTTTGCAACATTTCGTTTGATTCTCCGTGATTTTTGTGAATAATACAAGTCTATTCATCTCACGCGGCGCACATGACGCGCGTGAAGCTGCGCATCTAAATTTTATGCTATCGGAAAGTCATATCTTTGATACGTTAATGTAACAAGGTGTCTCCTAAAGAAAGAAAAAGCTGCCACATAAAATCTGCAGCAGCTTTCTCTTTCTTTATTCTTCGATCACATATCTCAATCCAACAGCATCTGGACACAGCCGTACATCCCTGCGTCATTTCCAAGAGATGCCAGTGTGAATTTTGCATCACGGCAGGCATGGAACGTATACTGTATATAATATTTTTCAATCACATCGATCAAAACATTTCCGGCTCTTGAAACACCGCCTCCGATAACAAAGACTTCCGGATTGACCACACAGGCTATATTTGCAAGTGCCTTTCCAAGCATTTTTCCCAATTCTTCTACCAATGCTTTGGCTGTCTCATCTCCTGCCTTCGCAGCATCAAAGATATCTTTTGCTGTTATCTCCTCTGTCTTCCGAAGTACGGAATCTCTGGTATCCTCAGCCAGCATATACTTTGCCATACGCACAATTCCCGTTGCGGATGCATACTGCTCCAGACAACCCTTTTTCCCGCAGCCACAGGTATCCGTCTCATTTTCATTCATCAGGATATGGCCGATTTCACCACCGGCTCCGTTTGCTCCTGCTACAATCTTACCGTCAACGACGATTCCGCCGCCAACACCGGTGCCAAGCGTTACCATAACGACGTTGGAATAACCTTTTCCGCCGCCCTGCCATGTCTCACCAAGCGCTGCCACATTGGCATCGTTACCAGCTTTGACCGAAAGCCCTGTCTTTTCACCCAGCACTTCAGCCACATTGAATACGCCCCATCCCAGATTGACGCATTTCAATACGGTTCCATCTGCAGATACCGGTCCAGGTACACCGACACCGATCCCCTGTACTTCCTCTCTGCTGATCCCTTCCTGTATCAGTTTCCCGTCAACTGCTGCCGCAACATCATCTAAAATCGAAGCTCCACCATTTTCCGTATTCGTCTTAACCTCCCATTTGTCCAACAGTGTTCCGTCCGTCTCAAATAAACCTATCTTACAGGTAGTCCCGCCGATATCCACACCAAAACCATACTTCTTCATCTTTTACGTTCTCCTTTTGCAACAAATTGCCCTTTCCCTTTTGCTGCCTTTAGTATAGTAAAGTTCCCCTCGTATGTCAATGCAGATTCCATGTTTTTAAACGTTTCACCTGAATCTGTTCAGTTTTCTTCCAGCACGTAAAAAAGCAGTCTCTGTGCCGCTTCTTCTCTGCTGGTTCCAGTTAAAATACCAATGATACAGCCCTCCGGGTAAAATCCATAGTGCTCCATCCATGTATTCTTTTTCAGTCTGATTCCTGCCGGATAATCCTCTTTCGTTTCCGGATCTGTGACAAAGACAATTGTATCCCCATACTGTTTCAGCTGTTCTTCAGAGAGATAGTCCGACAGATTCGCAAAATATTGCTGTCCCGCCAGATATTCATAGACCTCATCGTCAGCCGCAAATACATCAATCCCACCCGCGGCAATCTGTGTCATCAACGCCTCATAGGAATATGCATTGCCGGAATCGGTACTCGTCAGATCGACGCTAAAAGAAGTCTGCAGAACTACCTCCTGTTTCTTTTTGTCGTAGCCGTATTGATCCATGAAATCTGAAAAATCCGGTTCTTTCTCCTCCTCTGTCGCGTAGCTTCCGCAATTCACCAAAGCCATTTCCACAATCGCCGCCTTCGCGGTCACAAAGTGATAAATCAGACTTACCACTGCCGCAATTACAATCACACTTCCAATGATCCACCATTTGTAGTAATCCCAAATAAACCCCGCTATTTCAGATTTCTTCATCGTCTTGAAGTCTGCCTTTTTCTCCATGTAATTCCCTTCCCTTATTCTGACCCTGCAGTCCCTTTTCCTGCATTGGTACTTCCCGCCGGCAAAACAAAATCCGCAGAAGGCAGATCTGCATGCAGCTGTGTCATATAGTCGTTCCAGATAGATGCCGGATAGCTTGCTCCGGTAAGCCCCGGCAGTTGTTTTGGCATGTCGTATCCAACCCACACACTCGTCGTATAGTATTTTGTATAGCCGATAAACCAGCCGTCCTTATTTGAATTCGTGGTCCCTGTCTTTCCGGCACTCGCCGTACTTTTCAATGACATTCCTGCGGCCGTTCCCTCTGTCAGAACACCTTTGAGGATATCGGTCATCCTGCGTGAAGCATTTTCCTTATATACGGCCGTTTCCTCCTGATCGGATCTGTAGATGTCATTTCCATCCGCATCGGTTATCTTTACGATACAGGTCGGCTGCCGGTATTTTCCGTCGTTCTCAATTGTGGCATACCCTGCCGCCATCTCCACCGGAGAGACACCATTGGTAAAGCCGCCAAGTGCGGCGCTCAGGCGCTCGTCCTCCCTGTCCAGCTTGGCAAAATGCATCTGTTCCAGATAAGAAATGCCTGCCTGCGGTGTCAGTTCATCAAATAATTTCCACGCAATGGTATTGATCGACTGTTCCACCGCACGGCGCAGTGTAACGTCTCCCACATAGGTTCCGCTCGCATTTGTCGGTCCGTCTTCAATTGGTTCATCTTTCACGATGGAATCTGCCGTATAACCCCGTTCCAGCATAGGCGTATATACAATCAGAGGTTTGATTGCACTTCCCGGCTGCCGGAAGCTCTGATAGGCCCGATTCAGTGTATACCCATTATAATCCTGTTTTCTTCCGCCCACAATCGCTTTTACATAACCGTTCTGGTTATCAATACAAACCGCTGCGCTCTGAAAGGTATAGATTCCCTCATGATTCTGTTCCGTAAAGGATGCAAGATGTTGATCGATGGTATTCTGCAGCATCTCCTGCATGGAAAGATCTATGGAGGTATAAATCCGGTATCCTCCTGTATACAGGCTCTTTTCACACTCCTGATACAGCTCCTCGTAGGATTCCTGATAAGCTGTCTTTTCTTCGGTGCTGTCAAATACCGTCTGAAACTCAAATCCGCGCAGCTGCATCAACGCTCTTGTCGCACAATAATAGCTATAGGTCTCGACATAGTCATTCTTCTGCGCTTCCGTTCTGTTTAAGGTGATATCCTCCGCCTTTGCAAGATTGCAGGCCGACTGCGTGATCTTCCCGTCTGCCGCCATATTGTCCAGAATCCGGTTCCGTCTCTTGACCGTGTTGTCCGGATTCGTAAGCGGATCATAGAGTGTCGGGTTATTCGGAACTGCGCACAAATAAGCAATCTGGGAAAGATCCAGATTCCCCACCTCAGTGTTAAAATAGCCTTTGCTTGCTGCCTGAATTCCGTAATAGCCGTTTCCAAAATAAATATTATTCAGGTAATATTCCAGTATCTCGTCTTTGGTATAGTTCCGTTCCAGTTCTGTCGCAAGAAAAATCTCCTCCATCTTACGCTGCCAGGTCTTTTCCTGATTCAGAAACACCGTTCGTGCAAGCTGCTGAGTGATGGTACTGGCACCCTGTGTTACTTCTCCATCCCGTATCATGGCAAATACGGCACGGGCAATTGCCTTATAGTCAATTCCATGGTGTTTGTAAAACTTCTTGTCCTCAATACTGATAATTGCATTTTTCACATCTTCGGGTATCTCGTCAATTGAGAGATAATATACGTCTTTTTCTCCCTTTAATGTCGATATCTGTTTTCCCCCGGCATCATATACGATACTGGTTTGAGCAGAACAAAATGTTTCTGCACTGGATTTTTTTACCAGGTCTTTTGCGTCAGCCGAAAGTTCTTTGATCTGTTCCGCATAACCCCCAAAAAAATAATATCCCAGTGCTCCAAGAACCAGCATGATCAGCATAATCTGAATCCGGACAAAAATCCAAAATCCATGATATTTCTTTTTCTGCTTCTTCTTTCGGGACATGATTTCCCCCCACGATACCTGCTATTTTATGTAAACCGGACTCTTTCATCAAAAAGTCCGGCCCAAATGAATTGTTCTATTCTTTTTTACTATTGTTCCATCTGTCTTCCGAGAAAACCGGCTGCCGTGGCTGCCAGCTTACTCTCTGTCTCTCCCATTTTACACTTTTCGTCTTTATTATACAAGACCACTGCACCGATTGCATCTCCCTCACAGATAATTGTGCTGATCATCTCTGCCGTATAATCTCCCGGATCATCTATCGTTATTTTGATAAACTTACTGTCCCCACGTGTTGCGAGGATATTCTCCCGATCCTCAATCGCATTTTCCAGCTGCTTACTAATTGGCTTTCCATCAAATTCTTTTCTGCCGCTCCCTGCTGCTGCGATTACATGATCCCGATCCGTAATACAAACCAGATGTCCGATATTCTGGGCAAGACTCTCCGCATACTGGCTTGCAAACTGGCCGAGTTCTCCGATCGGAGAATACTTTTTCAGAATAATCTCACCTTCGCGGTCGGTGAAGATCTCTAACGGGTCACCCTCCCGGATTCTCAATGTACGTCTGATTTCTTTCGGCACTACGACTCTTCCCAGGTCATCTATTCTGCGCACAATTCCTGTTGCCTTCATCTTTTTTCCTCCAAATTTTTTCTTACTATGTGAATTACCGTTTTTTCATATTGCCGGTAATTTTGTGTTGTTATTGTTTGTAAAAAATGGCGAAATATTCATGATATGGCAAAGTATTGTTAATCGATTTTAAAGCTTCGGAAGAAACAGTAAAAGTAATAAAATAAAAAAATCCAGACCGACCTGAACAACCAGAGAAAGCATGGACCGCAGCCTTTGTTTCTCGTTGTTTCGAGCCTGTTTCCGGATCACGAACCCTGTCAGATTCACCAAAACCAGAAAAATAAAAAGTAAAATATATAGTATGATTTTCATTCTATCGTCTCCTTTGTTTTTCAATCTGTATCTGCTGTATTTGGGAAGTTCTGCACGCTGCACAAACTTTTACATGTTGTTTGGCATTATAGCGCGAAGACGCTGTTTTTTCAACTAGATTCGTAAAAACTACGATTGCGTAAAAAAATATCTGCCCTTTCATTCCGGGCAGATATTTTTAAATCCGCGTTATTGTGACTTCCGCTTTTCAGTTTATCTCTGACTTTATTTTGTATGCAACTGCTTCAAAAGGTCTTAAATAAGAGCCTCCTTCATTTTTATAATTTCCGAGGACGATCTCAGCATTTTTCGGAATTCCTTCATATTCCACATGGTTCGGCGTAAAATTGCAGAAGACCTCCAGTTTAACCCCGTCAAGGGTCCGCCGGTAGGCAAAAACCTGCTCACTCTCTTCCAAAAGCATCTCAAATGTTCCATGTACAATGATTTCTTCTTCATGCCGGAGCTGGATCAGTCTCCGATAAAAGTTATAAACGGAATCTGCATCATTCAGCTGTGTTTTTGCATTGATCTGTGTATAATTTTTATTGACCTGAATCCACGGTGTCCCTGTTGTAAAACCGCCGTTGTTTTCCGTATTCCACTGCATTGGTGTTCTGGCGTTATCACGGCTTATTTTCTTTAGATACGTCATCACGGTATCCTTTGAAACGCCCTGCTGCTCCAGTTCCTCGTAAGCATTGATCGATTCCAGATCCCGGTAATCCGAAAGGTCTTCAAATCCGGCGTTTGTCATTCCAAGTTCTTCCCCCTGATAGATATAAGGGGTTCCTTTCATCAGATGCAGACAGAGTCCAAGCATTTTGGCGGACAGTTCCCGATATTCTCCATCATTACCAAATCTGGAGACTGCGCGGGGCTGGTCATGGTTTCCCCAAAATAATGCGTTCCAGCCGATCCCTTCCAGGCCTTCTTCCCATTTTTTAAATACGGCCTTTAAAGCTCTTAGATTAACGGGTTCATCGTTCCACTTCCCGTATTTCCCGCTTCCCAGTTCCACATGCTCAAACTGAAATACCATATTCAATTCGTCACGGTCTTCTCCTGCATATTTCTTTGCTTCTTCCAGCGTGACGCAGGCCGTCTCACCAACTGTCATAATATCGTATTTGGATAGAACTTCCCGGTTCATTTCCTGAAGATATTCATGGACATGCGGACCATGCGCACAGTATGGCGTTAGATCTCCATATAAGCCTCTTACTTCTCCATCCGGCAAATCCGGATTTTTTGAAATCAGGCTGATTACATCCATACGGAATCCATCGACACCTTTTTCCAGCCACCAGCGCATCATTTCATAAATCTTTTGCCGCAGCATTTCATTGTCCCAATTCAAATCCGGCTGTTTCTTTGAAAAAATATGCAGAAAATACATCTCCGTTTCCTGATCATACTGCCATGCGGAACCTCCGAACCAGGAACCCCAGTTATTCGGCTCCTTCCCGTCTTTCCCTTCCTTCCAGATATAAAAATCCCGGTAAGGATTCTCTTTCTCTTTACGGCTTTCTACAAACCATGCGTGTTCATCGGATGTATGATTTACAACGAGATCCATAATAATACGGATATTTCGCTTATGCGCTTCTGCCAGTAACAGATCAAAATCATCCATTGTTCCAAATTCTTTCATGATTCTCTGATAATCACTGATATCATATCCATTGTCATCGTTTGGAGATTCATAGACCGGTGACAGCCAGATAATGTCAATTCCAAGTCTTTTCAAATAATCCAGTTTGCTGATAATTCCCCGAATATCTCCAATTCCGTCTCCATTGCTGTCACAAAAGCTTCTCGGATAGATCTGATAGATTACGGATTCTTTCCACCATGCGTTTCTCATTTTTTCGTGTTTCCTTTCTCATCTCATAATTGCAGATTTTGCATAGCTTTGATTTCTTCTTTTTGTAGTTCATCGCTTCTGAGCGGTTACTGCTTCACCGCACCGGCGGCAATGCCGGAAATGATCCATTTCTGGCATAGCACATAAAAGATCAGAACCGGAAGCAGAACAAGCAGATAGGAAGCAAATGCCAGATTATACTGTGTATTAAATTGCCCCTGGAAAATATACTGCGCCAATTGCAGTGTCTGCTGGCTCTTGTCGCTTAGTAATACCAACGGCATCAAAAAGTCATTCCATGTCCACATCACCGATAAGATAGCAACCGTTGCCGTCATCGGTTTTAACATCGGCATCATAATGAGCATAAATGTCTGTATCGGTGTAGCACCATCGATAATGGCCGCCTCATCCAGCGCTTCCGGAATTGATTTGATATAACCGGTATATAAAAAGGTATTCATTGGAAGCCCGAATACAACGTACAAAAATGTAATGCCAAGCACATTATCAATATGAAATTTACTTGCTTCATTTACCAGTGGCAGCATCAGCACGTTAAACGGTATAAACATGGCACTGATAAAGTAGTAATATAAGACATTAAAGAATTTGCTCTTGCTGCGGTTTCTTGCAATTGCATAGGAAGCAGCCGCATTCGTAAATACCGTAAATGTCAGATTTACCAGTGTGATAAACAGCGTATTCCCCAGCTTACGCGGATAATCTGTCATCTCCCATGCCTTGGAAAAGTTACTCCATTGGATACTTTTTGGCAAAGCAAGCACATTTGCCATTTCCTGCGGGCTTTTTAGAGCGATGACCACAGCCATATACAGAGGTCCGAAAATAAACAGGATTGCAAGCACAAACAGAATCATCATAACCGGCCAGTTGGTAACTTTTGCTTTTCTTTTCATTACACGTTCCATCAGTTCACCTTCTCTTCCCTTTTTTCTAAGACACGCAGCTGAAATACAGAAATGAGGACAACAATGACAAATAAAAGAACTGCATTCGCAGACTGATATGCAAACTGTCCGCCGCTGAATCCTCTTTTATAGATCAGAACGGAAATCGTTGTTGTTGCCGTTCCCGGCCCTCCGTTTGTCATCGCCATAAACTGGTCAAACGCCATCAGAAAGTTCTTCCCGCTCAGCACCATATTAATCGTGAAGAAAGGAGCAATCAGTGGAAACGTGATTCGAAAGAATCTCTTGAACCCGCTGGCTCCGTCTAAATCCGCCGCCTCATATAAGTCCTTGTCAACCGTCTGTAAGCCGGACAGGTAGATCAGCGTATTAAATGCCATGGACTGCCATACCGTGACCACAAGCACTCCGATCCATGCATGATTCGTTCCTAAAATATTGCTGCTTAATGCAGGGATACCCAACGTATCCCCCAGCAACGGGATGATATTGGAAAAGATATATTTAAATACATAGCTGACAATTAAAGTCCCGAGCATATAAGGAAGGAAATAGACTGCCTTCAGAAAATTCCTGCATTTCAGCTTTGTATTCAATGCACAGGCGAGTGTAAGGCTCAGTACATTTACGAGTACCGTGGCGCATATTGCAAATTTAAATGTAAAAAAGTAGGAAGAGAGAACATTCTTGTCCGTAAAAATATGCAAATAATTCCTAAGTCCCACAAAGCTCCAGTTTCCATAGCCTTTCCAATCTGTAAAGCTGTAAAATACACCTTGTAAAAACGGAAATGTATGGAAACAGAAGAATAATACCGCCATCGGCACGGTCATGATATAAAATGCTATATTGATTCTTTTTTTCTGTTTCATCAGGCGCTCCTCTTTTTCTTTCTAATATCCATCCGACCAACATAATTGCGTTCATTTCCCATGCAGTTTTCATCAGAACGGAAACTGCATGGGAAATTCAGATCGTGAACAGAGTTTGATTATTCTACATTTGCAGCGTCATACTGTTCATCGCAGGTTGCAAGTGTTTCTTTGATATTTTCGGTTTCATCCATACCATTGACTTTATTCAATGCAAACTGCTGTAAAATTGTTGCGAGATCAAATCCGTTCGGATAATAATGATCCGGGAAATTGGAAACCTTTCCATTTGCGATATCCTTGCTGACACCGGAAACTGTTTCATTCATCTGCTCCACACCTTTTACTGCGGAAAATGCAAACTGATCGTCAATATATGTCTGTGCAACATCGCTCTGCAATGCATAGCGGATGAATTCTTTTGCAGCTTCCTGCTGCTCCTCGGTTCCCTGATTTGAAACTGCGAATAATACATCGACTCCGGAAGTTACGGTATTTTTACTTTCATCATCCGTAGAAGGAAAAGCAAACATATTCACGTTTATATCCGGATTCGTATTCAGGAACTGAGAAATTGCCCAGTTACCATTGATCATCATTGCTGCTTCGCCATTCGCAAAGGCTGCATTTCCATCGTTGTAAGTTGTTCCCATATAATCATTCTGCGCATAATCGAGCAGCCAGGAATATTTTTGCAGGATTTCTTCATGTGTACCTGTAAATGTGGTCTCACCGGTTTTTCTTTCATCCGTAAAAGTTTTATCCGGGATTACCGGTGCCATGCTGTTCCAGGATGGGAGACAGGTCCAGCTGTCGGCAAACGTCAATTCAAACGGTGTTATTCCGGCATCTTTCAATTTCTTGATCACATCCTGAAATTCACTCCATGTCTTTGGAACTTCAACCCCAGCCTGTGCAAACAGATCTTCGTTATACAGGACTCCGGAGGCATTTGTTGCATATGGAACTCCGTATGCCTTCTGATCCTGCTCTGCATTCACATCGTACAGCATATCAAGATAGGCTTCCTGGACATCACCGATAAAATCTTCATCGCTTAAATCGAGCAGCACTCCTGCACTCTGCAATTCAGTAAAGTTCGAATCTCCTCCCATTGAAATGAGTTCCGGAATATCATTCTTTGTTAATCTTGTCTTTAATACGGTCGATGCATCAGACTCTGACGTGAGTGTAATCTCAATATTTGAATTTTCCTTCCTAAAGCCGTCAATCAATTTCTGTAAAGTCTCAGCATTTTCTGTTTTTGAAGAAAACAGCTCAAGTTCCACTTTCCCGCTTTTTGATGTCTCTGTTCCTCCTGCACCATTCGAAGAACTGCCGCACCCCATCAGCATACTTCCTGTCATAGCAGCTACCAGACCGATTGATACCACTTTTTTCACCTTAAACATAATAAGCCCTCCTACAGCCTCTTTTTTGTTAGTGTTGCATAACACCTTTGTTAATATACTGACATAATAGCATCACTTTTTTGTTTTATCAATATGTGTTGCGTAACACCAACTATTTATATAATAAAGAACAGCTTGTATTGTACACTTTGCACAACACAAGCTGTTCTTCTCATTTCAATGTCTTTACGCTTTCCCGTATGACCAGTTTCACGGGCAGATGAATATTCTTTTCCTCGCAGATTTCTCCTTTTATCAGCTTATGAACGAGCTGAAACGCATAATAGCCCTTGTCCGCCACGTGCTGTTGAACCGTCGTCAGCATCGGTCTGCAATGCTCCGCAAATACATTATTATCAAATCCCACAACAGAGATATCTTCCGGAACCGATATTCCCTGTGACAGAAAAATGTTAATCGCATCACTGGCATAAAAATCGGATGCAAAAAACAATGCGGTATAGTCCGATAATCGTTCCTGTGAAAATTCCCAGAGTCTGGTATGCCTTGTCTGTTTCCGGAAACTGATTGGCACATAATCCCTTTTCTGAAACGAAATTCCATTTTCCTTTAATGCTTTCTGGTAGCCCTTTAAACGTTCTTTATCGACTCCGACCGGCTCTTCCTCATCTGCCAGAAATGCGATCTTACGATGCCCCTGACGGATGAGGTAGTTTGTCATACTGTAGCCGCCGGCGAAATCGTCCAGCCCCACATTATAGTATTCATATTCTTCATCTTCAAAATAGGAATCGATAAAAACAACCGGCAGCTCCATCTGCTGTTTCATCTTGCGTACATCCGAGGGCGTACATCCTAAGGCGATTAATCCTTCAATATTCCAGGAGGATGCAAGGCGTACGGTTTCTTCTATATTCTCTGCCGTATACAGCATCATATAATAGCCATGTTCCCGGATCTCTTTTTCCAGCGAACCGACCAGAGTTCCGTAGAACGGATCCGCAATAATATTACTTTCTGACCGCCTGTTATAATTCATGATTACCCCAATAATCCGCGAACCATAATTTGCCAGTACTCTTGCGCCCATATTCGAAACATAGTTCGAATTATCAATCACATCCTGCACGGTTTTCAATGTCTCCTTGGACATTTTTTTTGTCCTTCCATGCAGCACATTTGCCACTGTCGTAGGACTTACACCCGCAATATCTGCCATATCCTTTATCGTAATCATATCTCATATCCTTCTTCACCGGGAACTCCTGACCGGAATTTTAATAGTTCTATCTTATCCGTTTTTGTTCAAATTGTCTATATTTTTCCCGGCTCAGCCATAATTCCCATAAAGCTTATTCAATCCGAAAAACTGACACTGCCTCTAACAATGCATCGGACTGCGTTTTTGTTGTCTCTGCAAGGCGGATGACCTCGTCGGACTTGGCTGCAATTGCAGAAACCTCCTGTGAAATACGATAGGCTCCCTCTGCTTCCTCATTCGATGCGCTGGTGATTCCTTCGATTGTCGTGACCATGTCGCGCATGGAAGCAAAAAGTTCTTCCGATGATGCACTGAAATCAATCACCATTCCGTTGATTTCATTTGAATTTTCACTATACTGTCTGCTGGTATTGACAAGCGTATCGTAATCCTTCAACACCTGCTGATCCATGAATTCCAGAATCTCCCCTGCGCTCGATGTCAGCGCATCGACTGCTGCTATAATCACCTGCGTGACCTCCTGTATTCTGGATACTGCATTCTCAGAATTCTGGGCAAGGCTCCCGATTTCCCCTGCCACAACGGCAAATCCTCTTCCTGCCTCACCGGCTCTGGCTGCCTCAATTGCGGCATTCAGGGAAAGCAGACTTGTCTGTGAAGTAATATCCAGAATTGCCTCTGAGAGTTCATTGATCTGGTTGACTGCCCTGGACTTTTCAATTGCCAGCTTCAGGCTGTCTTTTGTTCTTGCATAGACGGTAAAAGCAGTTTCTTTCGAGTCAATCGCATTGCTCTTAAGCTTATCCGTCATCTCATTCATGTCACTTACAACGCCGGCACCATCCTGCGCCTTCATGGCAATCGCCTCTACCGTTTTCTCAATTTCGGTGGAAGTGGAATTCATTTCCTCAGTCGAGGCGGCAGTCTCCTGCGCTCCCGCCGAAAGTGACTCCGATGTTCCTTCTATTTCACGGATGCTCTGATTCAACAGATTCATGTCCGTATGAATGGATGTCAGGCTCTGTCCGACATTTTTAGATTCCTCCATCACTTTTTCTATAATATCTTTCATGGAAAGACGCATCTGTTCCATGGCATTTGCCAGCACTCCTGTCTCATCCCTGCTCTTTAAAAGTGAAGCAGGTATTTCTCCGGTAAAATCTCCCTCTGCTATCGTATGCAGATGCTCCGAGACCTGACGAATCGGTTTCGCTATCTTTCCTGCCATCCGCACGGTCAGAAGAATGCTCACCGCGACAAATCCGACTGAAATAATAAAAATGGCCAGAGACAGCTGATTTACCTTTTCCATTACCTCTGATTTTGGTGCGGTAATCGCAATAGACCAGTCCAATCCCTCAATGGGCGCATAACCCATATACTTTGTCACACCCTCATAGCGGTAGACACCGGTTCCCTCTTTCCCTTGTGTCATGGACTGCACGAGCGCAGATAACTCGGTTAAACTGCTGTCTTTTTTTGCTTCATCCACTGGGTTATACATGTTTTCAACAAGTGTTTTATCGTGATGTGCAATCATGGTTCCCGAAGAACTTACTATAAATGCCTCCCCGCTCTTCCCATACTGAACTGTATCCGTATAGTCACTCAGAACCGTACCGTCACTGACAGCGAGCAGCACGCCCTCCACTTTATCCTGATATACGATTGGAACAGCGTAAACCAACACAAACGAACCGTCCGATTTACTTAAGATCGGATCCGAGACTGATACATCGCCTGCAGCAGCCTTCAAAAAATAATCCCGGTCTGATATATCTATGCTTTTGCCATCGGTATACTCCGCATTTCCTTTCAGATCAGCAATCCCCATACGCAGATGGCCGCTACGGTCTGCTTCACTTTGCAGCTTTTCCAGCTTTTCTTTCGTCGAAAGGTCATCCGTCTGCATCCAGTCACTGCCTGCCAGTGCCTCCAGTGCATTCGTCTGTACTTCAATTGTCTTTTCCACCACATTTGCCGCTTCTCTGGTCGCAGACAGAATCGAGTCTTTGAGACTTTCAGTCAGTGCTTCCCTCGATACCAGATACGAAGTGACCCCAATACCGACACATACCAGACATAGGAGTCCGGTGAAGACCATTGATAGCTTTGTTTTGATACTTTTGAACTGAAACATGTAATCCTCCCTGTATTTTCCGACTTTTTACTCTTTTGTTCGATATAATTCTACAAAATATTGTATAATTTCATGTATTCGAACTCTACCTTTCCGGGTACATTGTCATTGTTGTGTCATTGACAATTTCTCCGCAGGAAAAGAGACGGAATATCATGTTGTGATATAATACAGCATTGAGTAAAATCCGGGCCGGAACAGAGGATACACTTCCTGGACACAAGGCAGTGCCGCATCCCAAATAGAAATAAGTACACAAGGAGGCTCCTGAATTTTGATGCACATAAAGTTTTGTGATTGTCTGAAGCGGCTGCTTACTGAACTGGGAATCAGTTCCAGCCGTTTGGCAAAGGCCATAAACGTCGACAGTTCTCTGGTAAATCGCTGGATCAACGGGAAACGAATCCCATCCTACAGTACAGCTTATATTGAAAATATCGCTGACTATTTATGTAAAAATATACATAATACCTTTCAGGAACAACAGATACAGGATTTTATCAACGACATCTGCGGCACAATGGACCATGCCGAAACTTTCAAAGATCAGGTGCAGTATGTATTACTGGAAGCACAGGGATATTCCATCCAATGCGCACAAAAGGAAAAGCTGAGGCAAAAAAGTCCCCCCGCCATCAAATACCATTCGATTGAGATTCCGGAGGCCGACCGCCTTTTTTCGCTTTCGGAGAAGGACAAGTTTCTGACTACCTGCGGACAGATCACGGAAACCTGCCTGTCCATGCTGGAGGCAGCTCTGTCTGTAAAAGCCCAAAATCAGAACACCATATACATTGTTTATGACGATTATTTTTTTCCGGATCTCTGGTCCGGAAATGAGTTTACACAGCTCACGGAAAAATTGTTCAAAGCCGCACAACAGGGCTGGAAAATAGCACTTTTTCTGCGATTAACCTATGACACGAAGCATTTGCTGCGCCTGATGGAACTTGCAAAACCATTGCTGTTTACCGGAAAATTCACACCCTATTACATACCGGACGGAGACAGCGCTGCCCCCGGAAAGGGGCTGTTCGCAGTCCCGGGCGTAGGCATGCTGTCCTGTCTTTCAAATGAAATATTTGCGTCTCTTCCCTATGCACTCTACTTCACCACCCCTTCTATTTTGGACATCTATCTGTCACAGTTAAAACAATTTCTGAAAGAGCACGCAATTTCATTCCTGGAAAGACACTATGGAAAGAAATACTGTTACAGCAGTATCAAACGCATGGAACGGAATTCGGGCAGCCGTTTTCTCTACAACTATTTTTTCAGTATGATGACAATTCCAGAATCACTGTACTATAAACTGCTGGACAGCCAGCATCTTACCGATGAGGAAAAAGAAAAATCCATGGAACTATACCAAAGACGCTATCACTCCTTTCTTTCCAACATCCAGCACTATTTCTATTTTGATATCTATACGGCCTCCTGTATGGATGAATTAATTGAGCATCACCAGATTTATTTCTACAGTTATGCAGGCGTAAAGACCATCACACTGGAAACGGCTGATGTCATCGAACATCTCCGTTATATGATCTATCTCCTTGAATCCTACGAGAATTACCAGATTGCTTTCTACCAGACCGCTTACCGGGAGGATACCGGCCAGAAGATGTACTGTCTTGTAAAAGAACATCATGGAGTCCTCTTCGAGCTGCACAACTTAAACGGTCATCAGGCAAACCTGAAGATTACTTCTGAAGAACCGATGCTGACGGCAGGTTTTTACTCCTACCTGAGAAATATCTGGGAGCGGATTCCGCCTGTCAACAAGAACAAATCCGATGTGATCCGCTGGCTTGACAGCACTATTAACGTTTTAAAAGCATAGGCTCCTTCCTATGTATCAAAAAAACTCCTGAGGTCTTATGCCTCAGGAGTCTTTCCTTTTTTCCCGTTTATAATGACAACACAGCGGTTCTTCTTTCTCTTCACCTCTGCATTCTCGATACTCAGAACAAATTTACTGAACTGGTTATACCCATAATTCTTAAAGTTAAAATCCTGATACTTGTCGTGCACTCTGCTGCCAAGCGTCGCCATGTCAATTCCCTGTTTGGATACGATCTGCCGGATATATTCCTTGACATCATTCTCACTGTATTCCTGTTTTCTTAAGACCACATAGACAGAGCTGTTCTCCTGTATAATCTGAAATTCAGGCATACTTTCAATTAATTTACGGATTGTCGTAAATCCATAATTTCTTTCATCAAAGTCGGAATAGGTCCGCTGCAGCGTACTCTTGATTCCTCCAAGACCTGCTTTCTCATTCTGCACGATCATGTTAAAGATCGCCTGCTTGATTTCTTCGCTGCTGGCAATACTGTCATTCTTATTTTCTGCCTGCTCTTGCTGTGTATCGTTTCCGCCAGCCGTATCTTCCTCTTCCAGATCTTCCTCGAAAATTTTCTCCAGAATCTTATATTCCGTACAGGCAGCTTTCAGAGTTCTCGAAGCCTGATTGGAACCCATACCGATTACTTCCATACCCGCCTCACGCAGCCGGTTTACCAATCGGGTGTAGTCACTGTCGTTGGATACGATACAAAAGCCGTCTACGTTATTTGCGTAAAGGATGTCCATGGCATCGATGACCAGCATAATATCCGCTGCATTCTTGTAGTTCGAGTAATGGGGCTGCTGAATGGAGACAATTGCATATTCCAATGCCTTTTCATTCCATTTGCGCATGCTGTCCACGGTGAAATCACCGTACATTCGCTTATAAGTGACAATTCCATAGGACCTCAATTCATTGAATATATTATCCAGATACTTGATATCCGCATTCTCCGCATCGATCAACAATGCATATTTTTTTTCCATAGCTCTTTCCTCTTTCCTGAACTTCGGTTTTTCTTATTATAGCATTTACCGAAACGATGCACAATATCACGGATTCATTGTATGTTCTACCAGACTGCCTTCTCACATGGATACGGCTGTTCCAGAGGATTTACCGGCCTGGCCCAACGTACTGCATTTCGGATAATGCGCTGAATCTGCGGTATATGGTAGATCGGATATTCTTCATGTCCCGGCTGGAAATAGAAGATTTTTCCTCTCCCGCGCGTAAATGTACAGCCGCTGCGGAATACCTCACCGCTCTGAAACCATCCCAGAAAAATCACATCATCCGGTTTCGGAATATCAAAAAACTCACCGTACATCTCCTCCTGCTCCAGAAGAAGCGGTTCCTGAACCCCCTCTGCAATTGGGTGTCCCGGATTGATGCAGATCAGCTTTTCCCGGTCTCCGTCGTGCCATCTGAGATTGAGCGTCGTGCCAAGCAGTGACTTCATGATCTTGCTGTGATGTGCAGAATGCAATGCAATCAGCCCCATTCCCTGCAGCACTCTCTGTTTCACTCTTTCCACCACATCATCCGAAACCCTGTCATGACCGACGTGTCCCCACCAGATCAGTACATCCGTTTCCTTGAGCACCTCCTCTGTAAGACCATGCTCCGGCATATGCAAAGTCGCATACCGTACCTCAATATCTGTCTCTTTTCCAAGAAATTTACCCAGACATTCATGGATACCGTTCGGGTAAATGCGCTTTACCTCCGGATTTTCCTGTTCATGAATATATTCATTCCATATCGTAACTCTTAACATGAACTTATCCCTCCTTATTTCTGTTTAGCCAGTCTGCGGATTTCTGTATAAAATCCAGATAATTTGGGGCATCAAAATGCTCTATGGCCAGAAATCCGTCATAGTGAGAGACCTTCAGCCTTTCTATCATTTCTTTCATTTTCAGGAATCCATAACCGACAGGAGAAGGACAGATATTTCGATTGTCGTCGTAAGCCCTGTCCTTACAGTGCACATGAACAATCCGATCCTGAAGCAGATCAAGTGCCTCCAGTTCATCTTCCCCGCTCAAAATAAAATTGCCGGTATCAAATGTCATACCAAGTGCAGGAATTTCCCTAAGAAACTTCCGGACACCGCTTATGGTGTGCAGCGGACTGGTTCTGTCATCAAAATCCTCAATGGTAGTCCGGATTCCGCTCTCTCCGGCAAGCCGCGTCAAATATGCCGTTCCTTCCAGCATGCGTTTCAGTTCTGTTTCACGCTCCGCTGCTTCCGGCTTTGTATAAAAGCCCGGTACGACCATGATTTTACCGGCACCTACCGCCCGGGCAAGCGCAATATGCCTCCTGCATTTTTCCGGATCACAGCCCTGGGCGAAATCATAAAATCCATACATGCTGGAAACGGTAAACTCGTGACGCATAAGCACTTTTGAAAGTTCTTCCGGCTCGGCAACCGCATCCCGGTCAACCTCAACTGCGGTGATCCCAAATTCCCTGATTTTTGAAAGAACCGCATCAACCGTACAGTTCTCCTGTTTTGCGGCCTCCAAAACGTGGTGATAAAATACAGACAGCTTCATTCTTAATTCTCCCTGTGTTCTATGATATCATAATTACTGATGATTTTTAACTGTTTCCGGAAATCTTCCTCCGTGTAATTCTGTGCCAAATCTTTCTTTTGGATTGCAATCACTCTCGAAATCTCAGGCTCGAGGTCAAAATAGTTGTCGGAGAGTATCGCATCGATTTCTTCAAATTCGATTCCGACTCTTCTGGCAAAAGCATCTGCCGTTACGGTCATCTCATAGACGTCCGCTGTTTCTTTCCACTCCACGGAAATGTGCGGATTGAGGAAATGGAACTGCTTTGGTTTTACCAAAAGCGCAAATTCCTGTGTGAGCACCTCGCCGTTTTCCCATATTTCAAAGACCAGATAACTGTTGCGTGCATCTTCCCTGCTCAGTGGCGGAAGTTCTATTTCTTCTATTTTAGCTGCTGCGAGTTCGCAGACTGTGCTATGCTTACTTCCTTCCTGTAAAATACCCTTTTCCTGGTGCACGATCCGATAGCGGAATGTTCCTTCCAGCCTGCTTCTTCTTTCATTGGATAGATAAAAAGCTGCCGTTCCGTCCTCGATTTGCGCTGTGAGCAGAACCGGAGCGTAACTCCTTTTTACAATGTAGTGCGATGCCTTCCATCTGCCGTAGTAATCAATCGTTGCCCATGAAATGACCGGATTGCAGTCATTCAGCTGCCAGTAGGTACTGCCGAGGCATCTGCCTTTATTGCTACGAAAATGTGAGATGGCTGTATCAAGGCAATCCCCCTGTAAAATCTGCGTCGTATAGATCATGGTCTCAAAATCTTTTGGATTCTGATAATACTGAAACAGATAATACATCAATGTCATATTTCCATGGCCATTGTCAACGCATTTCTGATGTGCTTCCATCACATTGGAAAACAGATTATACTCCTCTTCCGTTGTAAATGTTTTTACTGTCTTGATGGACGGTACGGACTGGAATCCGTATTCGCTCGCAAAACGGAAATATTTCTTGCGGAAGTCTTCAAACGGTTTTTTCCCATGCCACACATCCCAGTAATGTGCATCTCCGGCTCCTTCCAGATCCGGATGATCAAATCCGCCGCCTGCAGAAGGGGAAGACGGCCAGTAGAAGGTCTGCGGATCCAATTTTGTCAATGTTTCCGGGATGATTCGTTCAAACATGGTAAGGTAATCCTGCCGAAGCTTTTCATTTGGCGGCAGCCCCCAGTGATCCCATCCGGATTCCATTTCATTATTTCCGCACCACATAGCAAGCGAAGCGTGATTGCGGATTCTTCGTATATTATCTTCAAATTCAGCCTTGATATTTGCTTCAAAATATTCCGTCAGATCATATACGGCACATGCGAACATAAAGTCCTGCCAGACGATCAATCCAAGTTCATCGCAAAGATCATAAAAATAATCGGCGGGATAATTTCCGCCTCCCCATACACGGACGCAGTTAAAGTTTGCCCTGACACAGTTTTCCAGCAGTTTTTCTGTCCGCTCTTTCCCGGTACGGCCCAGCAGATTGTCCTCCGGAATGTAGTTTGCTCCTTTGGTAAAAATGACTTTCCCGTTGATTTCAAAACCAAAGCTCTCGCCCCAACGGTCTTTTTCTTTTTTTATCGTCAGTGTGCGCAGACCGATTCTCTTCGTTTTCTCCCACACCTGTTTTTCTCCATTGCTCAAGAGAAGTCCCACTTCATACAGCGGCTGTTCTCCATACCCGTTTGGCCACCACAGATCCGGTTTTTCCACCGTACACTGAAATTCCTGCTGCTCACAGGCGTCCTGTTTCTCTCTGTACAGGACATTTCCGAATCTGTCCTGCAGGATAAATTCCAGTTCCAGCCCTTCTGAACCTCCCGTGAATTCATTTTCAACCGCAATATCCAACGTTACCTGATCCTGCCCATGTCTCTGTGTCACATAGAAATCCGAGATTTTCCCTTCCTGCACCTCTTCGATATAGATGTCTCTCCAGATTCCAAGATCGGGAAGCTGTGGACCCCAGTCCCAGCCGAACATGCTGTGCGCCTTGCGGATCTGCTGATATCCGTCCACTGTGCTGGAAACACCCCAAAGCCTCTTTTTTCCGGCAGCCTTTTTGGCATATTGCAGCGGTGAACGCAGCAGGATGTGAATCACATTTTCTCCTATATGCAGATCCTGTTTGATCTCGATACGGTAAGTCCGGTGCATATTGTCGGTTTCCGCCACTTTTTTCCCATTGATCCGAATTTCGGCAAGCGTGTCCAGTCCCTCACAGACGAGAAACAGACTTTTTTTCGCAAGCTCCTTTTCGCCCACCGAAAACGTTCTTTCATACGCATAGTCAAATGCGGATAATTCCCTGATTTCTTCCTCGTTTTCTCCCCAAAACGGATCTTTCATCGCACCGTTTCGCAATAAATCGGTATAGACACTTCCGGGTACCTGCGCGTCCTGCCAGATACCATCCGCTGTGCAGCGCATCTTCCATGCACCATTTAATTCTATCATAGATGTCCTCCTGTCTTCTCTCTGCTGATCTGTATCGTTTCTATTGATAATTATAGGCAGGAATGCTATATTTTAATAGAATGAAGTTCATGAAAAATAGCACAAATCTCTATATCAATTTCATCCACTTATTATCAGGAGTATTTCTATGAGCCGCATGTTTGAATATATCAATCCACTTACCTCTCCCTATGAGGCATTTATCGAAAATATAAAAGAGGACTTTTTTCCAATTCAGATGCACTGGCATTATTTTGTGGAGATGATCTACGTACTAAGTGGATCTATCATAGTGGATGTGAATAATCAGACATTTACCGTTTTCCCAAACAGTCTTGTAATTTTTCACTCCAAAAGTCTCCACGGTATATATCCAAACGGTCAGGAATACGCTTCATACGCCGTGATTAAATTTGACGATCATATTTTGACCAGCTCTAACAGTTATCTCCCAAAGCTGCAGTATTTATTATCGCTCGCAGCGGAAGATCCCGACAGCCGGTTTTTCTTTCCGGAAGACAGCATTCGCTGTTATCCCATTCGTGAACTGGTTCTGGAAATTGTAGAAGAAGTGAGTCGAAAATCCTATGGATACGACCTTTTGGTCACTGCAAATCTTCATAAAATTTTTGCCTATCTGACACGGATCTGGAGCCAGGAGGGGCTGAATCTGAGCAAATCCGTATCCGCCGGCAGGAACCGCCAGTCGTTCGACGATATTACTGAGTACATCGATGCTCATTTTTATGAAGATCTGCAGGTAAAGACATTGGCCAGACTTTGCAATATGGCCCATTCGACATTTTCAAAGGCCTTTAAAGAACGATATGGAAAAACCTGTAAAGAGTATATCAATTACATCCGTGTGAATGCCGCACAGAATATGCTCCTTTTTACGGAACACGATATCAGTTATATCTCACAGGAGGTCGGATACACCGACAGCAGTTACTTCATTCGCTGCTACAAAAAGATCAAGGGCGTTTCCCCCTTACAGCACCGCAAACAGCTGCTGCACATCACTCCCACACAAGATTCTCCTGAAAAAACGGCAGAAGATGCTCCATGACCGCATGCGGCGGTACCATATGCCCTTTGTCAAACGAAAACAAAACATGATCGATTCCCTTTTCATCCAAAAGACCGGACAGATATTCCGTTCCTTCCGGAATCCATCGGTAACCGTCACCGGTTCCATAACTCATTCCGATTCCCCGCAGCGGGGTATCTTTTTTCAGGTAGTCATCCAACTTACTCTCCCAGTCTCCAAAGCCGGTCTCCAGTTTCTCTAACAGGGCATTGTCCTCATCCGAGCCGTCTCTGGCTGCAATATTCTCGTATGGTGCTTTTTTGTTGTAAGCAAATGCCAGCGAATATGCTTTCTGGAACGTCCGGTCCCAGGTATCCAGGGCATCTTCTATCTTTCCCGGCGCAATCACACCCGGAGACATTGCGTAGACGGCCCCGTAGACATCCGGATGACGGAAGGCCAGATTCAATGCTGCGAATCCTCCCATGGAAAATCCGCAGATTCCTCTCGCATCGGCACTTGCGATCGTCCTGTAGGTACTGTCAATATAAGAAACCACTTCTTCTGCCGTATAATCCTCCCAATTTCCGATGACAGGCGAATTCACGTAAAAGGACCCGCCAAGGCTATTCGCCCCGTCAACGGCCACCATAATGAATTCTTTGGAGGGATCTGCTGCAAACACCTTATCCAGCTGGCTTCCGGCACTGCGGACAAAGCTGCCCCCTTCCTCCGAAAAACCATGTAAATAATAGACGACCGGATAGCTTTTATCACTCTCATAATAGGATGGAGGCAGATAAATGACAATCTTACGCTTTGATTCCTCTTTGATCAGATTTTCAGCGATTGCTTTGGAATCATAGTCCGCCACTTCTACGGTTCCTTTTTTTTCGGTCCCTTCCGTTGTATTTTGCGAAACAGTTGTGTCGGTTTCACTCGTTTTCTCACTTGCGGCAGTTTCTGTTATTTCCGTGACCGTTTCCTGTGTTTCGGAAGCGATTTCCTGTGTTTCCGAGACCTGTTCCGTGCCGTTCTCCGCAAGCTGCTTTGCTGACTCCTGTGAATTCTTTCCACACCCCGTAAAAGTCAAGGTTACGAGAGTTAAGAACAGGATCATTGTACTGTTTTTTTTCATAGGACTGTTTCCTCCCTTTTCTGCTTTGACAAACATATAGTGGTAGTATAATATGAAAGAAAAACATCTGTTGAACATTTCTTGCTATTTTCAAGTTACGGGAGGTCACTATGAATGTTGCGAACCGCCAGCTGATTGAAGATGCCGTTATGCTGATTGAAGACAATTTAAAAACCCGTTTATCCTTAGATGAGATTGCGGAACAACTCTGTATTTCAAAGTTTCACCTGCACCGGATTTTTCGTTCTATCACCGGTGTTCCCCTCATTACCTACGTCCGCAGAAGAAAATTGACCCGAAGCCTGTCCGACCTGCTTGATCAAAAACTGAAAATTATTGATATTGCCTGTGAATACCATTTCGAATATGAACAGAGCTACGAAAGAGCTTTCCGGCAGCTGTTCGGTCTTACGCCTTCGGACTTTCGACAAAAAAACTGTGAACTGCAGATCGTACCAAGAATTGATACCAGCCTTTTAAACGATATCTCAACAGGCATCCTGATTCCTCCCCGCTACTGTACCAGATCCAGCTTTCACCTCGGAGGCATAAAAACGCTGATCAACCATGCCGAAAATTATGATACAGCAACCGCTAATGCAAATGCACTGGATTTTTACTATCATCATCTTTCTCTTTTAAAAAACACGGTTAATCAGCATATTTATTACGGTCTGGTCACTTATTACGATTCTGATATGGCCGACTACTATACACCGAGCGTGGAAGTCTCCGTTCCCTTCTCTTCCGACCCGCTTTTTGTCTGTCATACGATAGAACGCTCGGACTATGCCGTTTTTCGATATATCGGACTTCACTCTCCTCAGGAGCTGAATATGAAACTGCTGGCAGAAATCTATGATGCGATCGATACCAGATGGCTTCCGACGACGAGTTTAAATCCGACGCAGCAGTTTCATTTTGAACAGATCAACGAACACAGATGCCGCCCGGATTACTGTGAAACAGATATTTATTTTCCCATCAGCCGAACCTGACATTCATCCGTCCCGCCGCTTCCGGCGGGACTATTGCAGTTCCAGCCGGAACAGCCGGGCCATATTTTCTTTCGGGAATTTCACGCACAGACTTCCCGTATTGGAGTTCCATTCATACGCCTCAGCAGCATACTCCGGATAGATTCTGTTTACTTTCACACATTTCCCCCTCAGTCCCTTGATTGGAAGTGTCTTTATTTTCTCATTGCCCTCTCTTCTCCAGACCGCCAGATAAGATACCTGTCCATGCCGGATGCCAAGCGCCGACCACTCATCCGAAAACTGCGACAGCCCAAGCGGCCAGAATGGAAGCCCCTCCGAAAGATCACTTCGAATCTGTTTGTACAATGCAATTCCCTCCTGAACCAGGCATCTTCTATCCTCATCCAGTCTGGCAAGATGTCCGCTCTGATGCACACGCAGTAACAGTGCATTGACCATATTAAAAACGGTCTCTTCCCGCAGAATATCCGGATCTGTCTCCTGCTCATGATTCATCGGATAAGCCCAGACGGCTGCCTGCTCCGGTGTCACCGCAGTTGGTGCATTTGCCGCAATCGTGGCATACAGACGGTAATCATCCTGATCGCTTGTGGACTGGATACTGCAGCGTGACAGCAGCGCATAATCCATTCGAAGGCCGCCGCTGGAACAGTTCTCGACCACAAGATCGGGATATCTCTCCCATAGTCCGTCCAGCCATTTCAGATAGCATCTCTCATGCTCCAGCATTCCGTCGCCGCAGCTGTCCGCAGAAAGCTCCGTTCCGATTCCCGGTTCGATATTATAATCCATCTTGATGTACCCGACTCCATATTCGGATACAATTCGGTCAATCACAGCATCCGCATATGCGCGCACATGCTCGTTCCGGTAATCCAGTTGATAGCGGCTCCGGTCAAAGACTCGCCTGCCATGTCTGACAAAGAAGTGATCGTCCGGCATCTCTTCCGCCATTCTGCAGTGAATTCCCATGACTTCCATTTCAAGCCAGACGCCCGGTATCATCCCCTTACTGCGGATATAATCTGCCACCTTTCGCATCCCGTCAGGGAAACGCTTTCTGCTTTCTTTCCACTCTCCGACACTGTCCCACCAGTCTCCGTCCGCATACCAGCCGGCATCGATACAGAAATACTCGCAACCGGCCTCAGCCGCTGCATCAATAAGCGGATATTCTTCTTCTGCCGTCGGTTTTCCCCAGAGGCAGTTCATATAATCATTAAAAATGACCGGCAGTGTCTGATTATCCGTGTTTTCTCTTCGGATTCTCCGTCGGTAAGCAGTCAGTGTACCCATTGCATGTTCAAATCCCTCTGCGGTTACTCCGACCGCAGCCGGCACACTCTGAAAACTTTCTCCGGGTTTTAAGGTCTTTGACCAATGCGAGTAAATCTCGTTCGGTCCTCCCAGGGCCAGATACAGATGACCGTTCTGATCTCCAATCTCCCAGTGCCAGGAACCGTTATGTTCAATCTGCCAGAACAGGCCGGTTCCTGCGCAGGTATTCTCGAGATATCCCATAGGCAAATACTCCTTGGCCGACCAGTTTCCGGTATTCGATACCCGGACTGTGCTTGAAGAACGCTGAATCCGGTCCGGCTGGATCTGCTCCATGCCAAGCTCCCCAAGTGTATACGATTTCCAGTTCAATTCCCTCTGCCAGCTGTTGTGCGGAATCCACACCTTTATTTTTTGATCCCTTGTCTGCAGCCCTTCCTTCTCGATCCCTTCATAATTAAATGACGAAATATATTCCAGGGTCTGAGGGGATGTCCCTTCATTTCGTACCTTCTGCCAGCATCGTATTACCGGCAGTCCCGTGTAAAACTGCACAAATGCATCCACATAGAGATCTGTCTCCTCATCTCGCAGAACAAAGGTAAGAATTCGCCCCGACTGGTTCTGTTTATCCGTATGACTCACATATTTCATGCGGTATCCCGGTGCAGTCACCATAAATTTATTCCCATGCCGTTCAAAGGGTCTGTCAAAACCAGAAAGATTCAGTTCCACAAACCGGAACCCATAGTCCATCGACTCGACCTGAATATTTTCCCTGCAAAATGGCACGGAAGAAAAATGTAGTAATTTTAAAAATTGCTGCTCATCCACTTCCCAAACCATATAGATGCCGTTTTCATTTACTTCAATTGCCTTCATAGTTTCATTCCTTCTCTCTTCGTTCACTGCTTCCGTTATCCTGTATGTTTTCCAATTTAATCATTATTATAGGCAGAAGCAGCTTCCTTTTATAGAAAGAAGTTCAAAAAAAACAGTACAACTCTCTATTTTCTATCATCAAGACAACCATTGGGACTGGTGATTTGTCCCGTCTCTATCCAGATCTATCGCCGTCATGAAATTTACCTCAACAACTCTCGTTTGACTTCCTTCAAAATATGCTGCCCCAGATCCCTGTCTGCTTTATTACCAATTAATGCGCAATTCAACGTACCTGTACCACGAAATATGCTTACTGATAATTGAAAATCCGGCGGCAGCCGATATAGCCCCGTGATAAAACAGTTTTCTATATGACAGCCGTCAAACTGCAATTTGTCCGCATCAATCACTCCGATATTTGTGTAGGAAACAGGCGGGATACGATAAGCACTTTTAATAATATGTTTTACAAGGGAATGTGGAAGCGTTCTGAAAGCAAACGTAAGCGGGCGTATTCCCCGAAAGCACAGATTTCTTGACTTTTGAAGTAGCATCTCAATATGAACCTGTAGCACCGTGTCAGCGAACGTATCTCCCGGCTGTACTTCCACAAATATCGTCTGATAGGTCCCTGTAACATTGCCTATCGTCATGGAATCTGGTGCGTACCCATAGCGCCTCAAATCGGCAGGGCAGGGAATGGCCACAACCGATATCTTCTGCATACCGGCGATTACGCGGGCATATGCGGCAATCCATATATCGTTTCGTGTTGCACCGTAGTTTCGATATTTCTCAGTTATACCCATCAACTCATCCGGGGACAGCGTGCTGCTCAAACAGAAAAACTCTGTACCGTCATTGAATTGGCGCAGCGGTGACATGGTGGCTCCTCTGTTTTGTTTGATCTGTTCTGTCGGCTTTCCAACGCGGATGCCTTTCAGAACCGGATCTATGGCACGGTTATTATGGATCGGTAATTTACACTTTTCTCTGTTATACAACGCTGCCAACAAATATAGATATTGCTTGAAGCCCGCCCCATCCGCCAGAATATGACTCATCCCAATCATAATGCTTTTTTGCTTTTCCTCTTGGTGAATCGATAGTTTCACTTGCGGATTGCTGCTCAAATCCCATCTTGGATTTGAACTGAGATCATCTGTAAACAAATCTTCAACTGTAAAATTCTTTTTTACAAACTTTGCACGCCGAAAGTCGTATGTAGAAAAAATTTCGGGAACATAGTTTGCGGAAATCCTTACTGCCTCCTGAAAGTTATTCCAATCAAAATTTCCTTCGAGCATCAAATGACAATACAGAAAAGGATACAGCCTGTCGCTGTTCGCTGATTCAAAAAAATCCATACAAGAGCAATTACCCGCACTTCTACCTTTCTTTTGTTTCATAGTCTCTTTCCTTTCTCAGATATTAAATGAATTGTTCATTCATTTCTTTTACGAAAATTAGAGGGCCTTATCGCCCTGCTAATTCATGCTTTGTATGCGGTTAAAATATTATCCAGACACATTGCCTTTGCCGTTTCCAAAGAAATCTCAGAAACTTCAAACGATACATATCGTCTGTCCATCACCCACCAGGTTAAAATTTCAATAATCATGGTGGTGGTCAAATCCAAATGCGCTACCTGTCTTACCGTTCCATTTTCAATAAACAGCCTAAGGTATTTTGTCATATTTTCATAAAAATTTTTACGATATGCCCTGTAGTGATCGGCCAGAAAAGTGAACTCATACTGATTCTTTTCAATAAACAGGCAACCGACCGCATAGCGGGCAAGCAGGTCAAATGCATCGGAGATAAGGGACTCGAAGCTATAATCCGTGTCTGCTGTTTTAAGATGTTCTGCAAACTCATAGTCGGACTGCTCCAAAAGGGAGACAACTTCCTCTTCTATCCCAGCAAACAACTCATCCGCAATGGGTTTTTTCAATTCTCTGTCGGCAAAATCAGGATCTATGGTGCGTTTTAAAACAAAATACATGATCTCTTTCTTGCCCGCAAAGTCAAGGTAAATCGTACCTACAGACACCCCGACGGCTTTTGCAATGTGGCTGATCTGCGTTCTGGCATAGCCTTGACGCAGAAAAAGCAGCGTGGCTTCATCTGCTATTTTGTTTATTCTCTCGTTCAATTTTCCACCTCATTTATCATGAATGAATTATTCATTTTTATAATAGACCGAATGAAATAAGGTGTCAACAAATTTATGCAAATCTATTCGAATGCCCCCGCTGAAATTTCCAGCAGGGGCTTTGCTTTCCCATCTGTTATTCGCCGAATTTAATTCTGATATAATCCATAATTACCTCTATGCAGTTATCCCGGCCAATCCGGTCACTGTTTAAAATGAGGTCATAATTGATCGGATTCGTCCAGTCTTTTCCTCCGGTATAGTAATTATAGTACTGTGCCCGGTAGCGGTCCGTACTGTGAATCAGCTGATTTGCCCGATCCTCGGAAATATACATCTTGTTCATAACGGACTTTACACAGGCTGTTCTTGGTGCTTCGATGTACAGACTGATTACATTTTTCGCATCTTTCAAAATGTGATCCGCACACTTTCCGACGATAATACAGCTTTCTGTTTTGGCCAGACTTCGAATCAGTTCCGCCTGGATGTTGAACAGATTAATGTCGGAAACAAAATCTTTTTCATGCGGTTCCAGTACATCGGTAAAAGGAATTTTCCGCAGCCAGTTGGCAATGTATTTTCCGCGCAGGCGCTCATCCGCCTCCACAAACAGACCTTCGTCGATCCCGCTCTGATCCGATGCCATCGTCAGCAGCTGTCTTTCATAGCAGGGAATTCCAAGACGTTCACCCAGTTTGGTTGCAATTTCTTTACCGCCGCTGCCAAAGCCTCTGGCAATTGTAATGACGTAGTTCTCCATGCCTCTCCCTCCTGTCTGATTATTCCGCATCTGCTTTTAAGACTGCGTTCAACATAACGGTCGCGCCTTCCGTACAGTGTTCCGGTTTGGAGTATTCCGGCTCACAATGCGATAATCCGTCTTTGGACTGTACGAAAATCATCGTAGTCGGAAGCATATAAGCAGCAAACTGTGCATCATGACCTGCACCAGAATGAATATACTGATGCGGGATACCAGCTTCTTGTGCAGCTTCCTTGACATAACCTACAAGCTTTTTGTCCCAGTACACCGTATCCCGGTTCCATGCTTTTACCACTTCGCATTCACAGCCCGACCATGCCTTGTCCGCACAGCTTTTTACTATGGCCAGCACCTGCTCAAGCACTGCCGGATCTTCATGTCTTGCATCAAAGGAAAAATCAAAGTAATCCGGCACGCAGGTATGTACACACGGATGGCACACGACTTCACCGGTCGTATAGACCAGTTCCGGAATACCGAGTTTGTCAATTTCTTCATGGAGATAACAGAGCGCCTGCGAAGCTGCAAAAAATGCATCTTTCCGCTTTGGCATAGGAAAGGTTCCGGCATGTGTGGTCTGTCCGTAGAACCGAAGACGGTAATTGAACATGCCAAGCACGCAGTCTACGATACCGATATCCTTTCCGCTATCCTCAAGAATTGGCCCCTGCTCGATATGGGTTTCAAACATATACTGATATTTTTCCGGATTCAGCCGGAACTTACGGTCGCCCTGAAAACCGGATTTCTCCAGCGCCTCACCGAATGTCTCGGTTCCGTCTAAAATACTCTTGGAAGCCATCATATCCTCATACTTGAATTTGCTTCGGATATCCTCCGGCAGATAATCATAGCACACAATTCCGGAACACATCATGGCCGGCGGATATAACGAGCCTTCTTCATTTGTCCAGATCATGGCAGTCAGCGGATGTTTATGCGGTATCTTCTGCTCCGCCACTGTCTCAAGAACCTCCATGGCAGAGATGACACCTAAGATACCGTCATAATTCCCGCCGTTTTTCACCGAATCACAGTGAGATGCCATTACAATCCGCTTTGCATCCGGATCGCTTCCCGGAAGTGTTGCATAGATATCTGCCACATCATCAATCTCAATCTCCGCTCCGATGGCTTTCATCCGCCGGATAAATTCATTTCTTGCAGAAATTGCTTCCGGTGACAGCGAATATCTGGTGATTCCGCCATGTCCGGCATCTCCGAATTTGCTCATTGTACTGATTTTATCTTTCATTCGTTCCAAACTGCATTCATACATCACATATACCTTCCTTTCCTGCTCTTAACTCTACTCTCACACCTGAGGAAATGGCTTCTGCCGGACAGACTACCTTACAGAGCTGACAGCCGACACATTTTTTTGCATCCATGACCGGTTTCCTGTCCTTTCCGATCGCAAGTGCCTGATGTCCGGCATCATAACAGGATAAATAGCATCTCCCGCATCCGACACACAGTTTCCGGTCAAATTTCGGATAACAAATACTGTTCCGGTTCAGCTCTTCTGCCGGAAGCAGATTCGGCAGTGCCTTTCCCACGAGCTCCTTTAAAGAACTGATTTCCAGTTCTTCCATATAATTTGACAATCCCTCCAGCAGATCATCGATAATACGGTAACCATACTGCATAACTGCCGTTGTAATCTGCACAGTTTCACATCCAAGGGCCATAAATTCCGCCGCATCGATCCAGTTCTCAATTCCGCCCATACCGCTGATTGGAATGTCTTTCAGGCTTGAATTGCTCTTCATATCGTGAATAAAGCGCAGCGCAATTGGCTTAACTGCCTTTCCGGAGTATCCGCCGACTGCGGATTTTCCAATCACATCGGGTCCGGATGCGAAAGTCTGTAGATTAATGTTCATCACACTCTTAATGGTATTGATGGCAGCAATTCCATCGGCTCCTGCCTCCACTGCGGCAAGTGCAGGCACTTCCATATTGGTAATATTCGGTGTCATTTTCGCCAGAACCGGGAGACTCGTTCCGCACTTTGTCGCTGCCGTATAACGGGCTACAAGTTCCGGATTCGTTCCGACATCACTGCCAAGCCCCTCTCCGCTCATATGCGGGCAGGAGAAATTACACTCAATAATATCTGCTCCCACACGCTCCATCTCACCCGCAAGATAGGTCCACTCTTCTTCGTTCTGACCCATAATGGAAGCTATGATGATTTTGGTTGGGTAATTCCGTTTCAGTTCCCGCAGATAACCAAGATTCTCTTCCAATGTATGATCGGAAATCTGCTCAATGTTTTTAAATCCGATCAACGGATTGTTTTCCTTCGCAAGCCGGTCAAACCGCGGTGAGACCTCCTGCGGCACAAACGTTCCGATTGTCTTAAATGCGACACCGGCCCAGCCCATATCAAATGCCTTGGCCACCATTTCATAATTACTTCCTACAATGGACGAGGACAGGAAGAACGGATTCTCGCAATGCACACCGCAGAAATCAATGGACAGATCCGCCTGTTTTCTTCCCGGTTCCGGCCTCACATTTTGAAGCACTTCCTGAATTTTGACTGCATCTCCCATTTTCTGCCTGTTGCACACTTCCATGCAGACCGGCTTCTCGCAGGTCATACATGGATGGCTCTCCGGCATAAGGGAAGCAGCGCCTTTCGTGTTTTCAAACCGCAATGCACGAAGTATTCTTGCTGCCGGCACCTCTGCCGGACACGCCTTTGTACAGGGCGCATCATGACATAACAGACACTTTCCCGTTTCTAATTTTTCTTTTAACATTTCGTATGCCATTGCATCCGCCTCCATCCTGTTCCATTTTTTCTTACCTTTACTTTGACGTAACTCTCTTTACAAATTCTCCGGTTCCCGGTTCTCCGACAAAGTCTCCGTTGTCGTATACCAGACGGCCTCTTAAATAGGTCTGTACCGGATATCCATGAAGCTTTTTGCCTTCCCAGATCGTATGATCGTAATCGGAATGCATATTTGATACACTGATGGTATAATCTTTCTCTTTGTCATAGATGACAATATCCGCATCTTTTCCGACTGTAAGAGAACCCTTATTCTGACAGCCGAAGATTCTTGCAGGATTGGAAGCACATACCTCAACAACCTTTTCAAAAGAGAGTTTGCCGCTGTTTGCAGCATCGAGCATATACGGATACAGGTTTTCAATGCCTGCGCATCCGTTTGGAATCTTTGTGAAATCATCCTTGCCCCAATCCTTTTCATAACTCTGGAACGGGCAGTGATCCGTCGCCACGGTATCGATGAATCCGCTCTTTAAAGCTTTCCACAGCGCGTCCTGACTTTCCTGTCCCTTCATAGGAGGAGAGCAGACAAAGTTTCTTCCATCTTCCCGTTTATAGACATCACAGGTAAATTCCAGGTATTGCGGACACGTCTCCACATAGACTTTATGACCTTCTTCCTTTGCCTGAATGCAGGCTTCCAGTCCTTCTTTATCCGCCATATGTACGATGTAAACCGGCGCTTCCAGATGACTTGCCCAGTGTACCACGCGCTTATCCGCCTCTGCTTCCACAAATTCCGGACGGCTCAGGTAGTGATACCATGGTGAGGTCTTTCCCTCTTTTAAAAATTTTTCAATATTCAGATCAATCAAATCCGGATTTTCCGCATGTACATTGATCATGGCACCAAGCTCTTTGGCACGGAGCAGCAGTCTTGCGAAGGTACCGTCATCCACCATCATCTTCTCTTTTTTATAAACGAGAAAACACTTAAAACTTGTGATACCCTCTTCGACTGCGAGCTCCATTTCATCCAAGATCGCTCCGCCATTCAAATCTGTGATGCAGCAATGGAATGCATAATCTACACAGGCTTCTTTCTCCAGAACTTCTTTTTTGGAGTTAATCAGTCCTAAAATTGTCTCTCCTGTATGCTGGACCGGATAATCAAAGACCGTTGTGACACCGCCGCACGCGGCTGCCCTTGTTCCGGACAGATAACTGTCTGCGGAAACCGTACCGCCGAACGGCATCGCCAGATGCGTATGTACATCCAGTGCGCCCGGCAGAACCAGCTTTCCGGTTGCATCTACTACCTCTTTTGCATTCACCTGCAATTCATTTCCAATTGCTGCGATTTTTCCGTCTTTTACTGCGACATCGGCAACAAAGCTCTCAGTCGCTGTTACAACGGTGCCTCCTTTAATTAATAAATCCATACACTGCCTCCGTTTAACCTTTTTTATTCTTATTTAAAGTTATCGTTTTTATATACGAGAACGAGGCCGGATCTCTGGTAAACCTGAGCTACTTCCAGTAAATCCATACCGCCTGCATTTGCAGAAATCAGATTGGATACCCATGTCACACCGAAATCAACCGTTCCGTTGTTTACTGCCGTTGTTTCACTGATATCTCCGCCGCCCGGCTGGATATCTACGGTAAGTCCTGCATCTTCATAATAGCCTTTGTCCAGTGCTACATAATAGCCCATGAACTGTGCCTGAGGCAGCCATTTTAACTGAATCGATACGCTGGATTTCTCTACATCAAATTTTCCGTCGGAGGATGCGAGTGCATCGCTGAGATAAGAAGTATCGCGGATATCATCCAAAGTCAGCGTCTGTAATTTTTCTGCTGCGGCTGAATCATCCAGTTTGATGTACTGTTTTGCAAGATCAAGTGTCTGCTGCATTGCTGTTTCATCCATATTGCCAAGATCTGATACGGTATTTCCGTTCATGTCGGTTTCAACCAGCTTCTTTACTTCGTCTGCCATATAAGCCTGATGATCTGCGGATACGGAAGAACCGTAGTTGTATACAATTTCAGCTGCTTCTTCCGGATGCTCACATGCATATTCCCATCCTTTTAAGGATGCATATAAGAACGCTTTTACGGTATTCGGATTATCCTTTGCAAACTGGCTGGTACAGAAGATATTATCCTCCAGCATTGCCACACCTTCCTCGTTCATGTCAATTGTGCCTACGGTGTCGCCATAGCCATAACCGCCGTCATAATCATTTTTGACAAGTCCAAGCTCGTTATAGGTCATTGCGGATGCAAGTGTGATGGAGTCATCGTCAAAGCCATCCATATCAAATGCCTGGCTGAGATAAGAAGTGTCCTGACCATATTTTGCAAGCAGTGCCTGCACTTCATATTCATTTCCAAGTCCCCAGTTCCCGACTTTGCCTTCCTGTGCAGCTTTTACGATAATATCTTTATTCGATGTTGTTGCTGCAGTTTCAGTTCCTGCTGCGGATTCTGTAGACTCCGAAGATGCTTCAGATGAAGAGTTGCTTCCTGATGAATTACTGTCTGATGAATTTCCGCAGGCAGTCAGCAGACTGACGGTGAGTGCAGTTACACAAAGTAAACTCACTAATTTGTTGAACCTTTTTTTCATAGATGTTTTCCTCCTTAAAATGAAAATAAAATTAATATATTCAGCTGCATTTCATGGTTAAGCATGTTTTTTCAGCAGAATGTTCTGTACGATCATCAGTACCGCGTACATGATGATTCCGATCAGGCAGGCTGCAACGATATAAGCCCATGCCGTCGGATACTGTGCAAGTACAATATTTTCCCGGATCTGTCTTCCGACTCCGGTGATATATTCCGCAAAGTATTCACTGACCAGTGCACTGATGACACTGGATGGAACCGCCACTTTCAATGCGGTGAAAATATAAGGTACACTGTTTGGTATGCGAAGCTTAATGAGTGTGGCTTTCTTCCCGGCCGCAAGCGACTGCATCAGATCTTCGGAAAAAGGTTTCAGTTCTGTCAATCCCCGGTATGCGTTGATACTCATATTCGCCATACAGACAATCATGACGACAAGGATTTTTGCGACCATACTTCGAATGTTGGCATCTTTGCTGACATCTTTCGTCCAGTTCGTCATGACCGGCGCAAGTGCCACAATTGGAATTGCATTAAATGCTGCCACAATCGTAACGCCGCAGCTTCCCCACTTCGGAAAAAGTGCCGCGAGGATTGCAATAAAGTAACCGAGCAGCGAACCGGCTGCCAGACCGACCAGTGCGACGATGACTGTCGCCCAGACGTTTGTCATAATTTTAGCCACATTGTCTCCCATAATATTGGCAATCCGGCTTGGGAGCGGAAGAGTAAAGGTGTCGGTATGAAAGACCGCATGCAGGATCTGCGTCTGCCAGCAGATAAAAAGAAGTATGCCTAACAGCAGTGGCAGTACAACACTTTCTGCCGCCAGGACTTTTCTATTTTCCTGCATCCGTTTCCACAGGCTTTTCTTTCTCTTTATTTTCTGGTTCATACGTTTCGCCCCCTTTTCTTTCTCTTTTGCGGTGAAAACAGCTTTTCAATCATTCCCATCAGCTGTGAGCTGAAGATTCCGATAAAGGCACTGAAAAATACGATCAGCCAGAATACATAAATGGACATCGCATGTTTTAAAGACTGGGAAAGCATACAGCCGAGACCTCCATCCCCCTGCAGGGTATCTACCAGAATCGATGCCGTAATTGCCATCGGAGCTGAGATCTTAAGTCCGGTAAAAAAATAAGGAACCGCGTACGGAATCAGAACTTTAGTGTAAATCGTAAATTTACTGGATGCATACGAATACATCAGTTCCTGCTTTTCACGTTCCACGGCGTTAAATCCTGCCAGCGTATTGGTCGCTACCGGATAAAAAGTAAGAATTGCTGCTATCACGATCCTGCTCTTATTGATATCTCCGGTAATAGAGAGAATAATCGGTGCCATTCCAAGGATCGGAATCATCTGTACCAGCATCAGGTACGGGAATATGAGTTTCTCTGCGATTCCGGAAAGCTTCATGAGCAGTGCCAGGATGAATCCTAAAATGGTTCCTGCCAGGAATCCATAGGAAGCTCTCAAAAGTGTTTTTCCAGCGCTGCTTAAAACCACCATAATCGCGGTCTGTCCACTGCTGACCGGCTTATTGCTCAGCATTGCGGCAACGATCTGATAAAGATGAGGCAATACGTTTTCCGGCGTTCGTTTGGTCGCCGCAACCACGAATGCCCCCATCTCCCACAATGCAATCAGGCCCACGATCCAAATCAGCATTGGCAGCCATTTTGCATTTTTTAACTTCTTCATAAGCTTCCTCCTTCGAAACTGCCGCGGACTTTTTTGACAAGTTCATTGAATTCCGGCGTTTCTTTCATATCAATCGTTCGCGGTCTCGGCAGGTCTATGTCGACTACTGCAGACAACCTTCCCGGATGCGGAGAAAGCACGCAGACACGATCGGACAGGAATACTGCTTCTGCAATATTATGTGTGACGAAGATAACCGTCTTGTTGGTCTGTTTCCAGATACGGAGCAGATCTTCATGTAGTTTTTCTTTTGTAAACTCATCAAGTGCGGAAAACGGTTCATCCATCAGCAGGATTTCCGGATGAATGGAAAATGCTCTTGCGATGTTGACTCTCTGCTGCATTCCTCCGCTCAACTGATTCGGATAGTGCTTCGCAAAATTGGTGAGTCCGACCATTTCGAGCATCTCATAGGATCTGGCTGCGCGTTCTTCTTTGCTGAATTTCATGACTTCAAGCGGCAGCTCGATGTTCTTTTGAACATTTCTCCAGTCAAACAGTACGGCACTCTGAAAGACGATTCCGAATTTTTGCTGGAGTCTTACCTCTCGCGGTGTCATTCCGCCGATTCTTACCTCTCCGTCAGTCGGCTCCAGCAGATCTGCAATCATACGCAGCAATGTCGTCTTTCCACATCCGGACGGTCCCAACAGAGAAATGAATTCCCCCTTGTAAATATCCAGATTGACATCGGTCAATGCCTTCACGTCATTTCCCTGGTTATCCTGAAAGGTCATTCCCAGCTGTTTGATGCTGATCTCCACTTCCTTTTTTCCTGTTTTTTCTATCACTTCACTCATTGCTCTATCCTCCGATGTATTGTTCCTGTTTTCTATGTAACGAAAAACGACAGCGCAACGGAACCTTACCCGGCTCCATCGCCCTGTCGCTTTTTCTATGCTGCACAGTATAGCGTTACTGTACTTCCTTTTCAATACATTCCAGCACAAAGCATTTTGTGCTGCGGCACATTCTTTTCTTATTCTCAGTTCGAATCTTCTGTGGTCCCATACACCTTCCGATAGATTTCCACACAGTCTTCTTTCGTAATCTCTTTCCGGGTATTTGCAGGGCTTCCGGATGCAATTGCATCGGACGCCATTTTATCGACTGCGGCAAAAAATGCTTCTTTTTCGATTCCATATTCCTGCAATGTCGGTACCTCACAGATACTGCACAGTTCCGCAATCTGATCCAGGAACTTTTCGGCTGCGGTCTGATCATTGTCTGTATCAGCCGCCGCACCTGAGGCCCTTCCAAGATTGGCAAACCGCTCATAGGCCCCATCCAGTGCAAATCCGATACATTCTTTTAACAGCATGGCATTCGACAAGCCATGCGGCACGTGAAACAATGCTCCGATTGGTCGGCTCATTCCATGCACAATCGTGACACTGGAGTTGTTGATACAGATTCCCGCCTCCAGTGCGGCAATCGCCATCTCCTCTCTGGCTTTTGCATCGTAACCGTTCTGATAGACCACTGGCAGATATTTCAAGATCCGCTTTACCGCAGATACGGCCAGTGTATCTGTCAGGGAAAATGCTTTTTTCGAAGTATAAGCTTCCACTGCATGGGTAAATGCATCCAGTCCGGTTGCTGCCGATACAGATTTTGGCATATCCATCGAGAAATCAGGATCGATAATTGCAAGTTTCGGTACCAGACAGTCTCCCTTTAACAGCATCTTGACATCTTTTTCCTGATCCGTGATAATGGTAAACTTCGTGGCTTCTGAACCCGTACCGGCAGTCGTTGGGATTGCCACAACGACCGGGATTTCTCCTGTGATCTCTTTTCCCATATAATCCGCTATTTTCCCGGGATTCACAGCCATGGCAGCAATCGCCTTGGCCGAATCAAGCGGACTTCCGCCGCCGATGCCAATAATAAAATCACATCCGCTCTCCCGATACAGACAAAGTCCCTCTTCAATCATCTTATCCGTAGGTTCTCCGGTAATCCCGTCAAAGGTCTGATAAGTGACTCCCACCTGCTCCAGTATCCGAATCAGTTTTTCGTACATCGGTGATTTTCCGACATGTTTTCCGGTTACGATCAATGCATTTCCACCGCATTCCTTTAAATAAGAAGCTGCCTCTTCCAATGCATTTTTTCCGGCAAAAATATGTTGTGGTATGGCATAATGTGGCATAATGTACTCCTTTCCAGTCTGGTGTATTTTTTATTTAAGCGGTATACGTCTGATCAACGATACAGAGTACCTCATCGAGTTTTTCCATTTCTTCTCTAAGCTGTTCTTCCGTAATAATCAACGGCGGGCATACAAATACCATATTCTCATGAGAATAGGTCATGAATCCGCGATCTTTTAACATACCGATGATCTTGCCCATGATTCCCTCCGGATCCTGTCCGTACGGTACAAGTGCCTCTTTGGTCTGTTTGTCTTTCACAAGTTCTGCGCAGGCGAACAGGCCAATGTATCTGACATCGCCGACACAGGCATGTTTTTCCTTCAATCCTTCCAGTTCCTCTGCAAGCACTTTGCCAACCTGATTTACGTTATCCAGAATTTTTGCTTTTGTGTAGTAGTTGACACACGCTACTCCGGCCGCACAGGCAAGTGGATGACCGCTGTAGGTCAGCCCGCAGGAGAGCAGGTGATCATCAAAGTAAGCCGCAATCTTACTGCTGACTGCCACGCCGCCAAGCTGCACGTAGCCACAGGTAACGCCCTTTGCAAATGTAATAAGATCCGGAACCACATCAAAATTTTCAAAGGCAAACATCGTACCGGTTCTGCCCCAGCCTGCCATAACCTCGTCACAGATCATGACAATGCCGAAGTCATCACAGATTTTGCGAACACCCGGCAGATAGCCCTTCGGCGGGATGATAACTCCGTTGGAACCTGTCACCGTCTCCAAAACAATGGCTGCCACACTATCCGGCCCTTCATATAAAATCTGTTCTCTCAGTTTAGCCAGATAATAGGTAGTTGCCTCTTCTTCCGAAGCAAATGTAATCGGCTCTCTGTATATGTACGGATCAAAAAATTTGATAAATCCCGGGATTCCCGGCTCCAACGGGTATCTTCTCGGTTCTCCGGTCAGGTTTCCTGCACCGAAAGATGATCCGTGGTAACTTCTGTAACGGCTGAACACTTTCTTTCTGCCTGTATACATTCTCGCTATTTTGATTGCGTTTTCATTTGCATCTGCACCTGCATTGGTAAAGAACACTTTTCCAAAGGAATCCGGGAGCAGCTTCACGATCATTTCCGCCAGTTCCGATCTGGATTCTGCCGCATAGGAAGGTCCGACAAAACAGAATTTGTCTACCTGCGCCTTGATTGCATCCGCAATATCCTGATTGCCGAAGCCCAGATTCAGATTCACGAGCTGGGAGGACATATCCGCATAACGCTTTCCGTCATAATCGTAAAAATAGATGCCTTCTGCGCGTTCCACTGCAATTGGATTCATTCCACCCTGCTTGCTCCAGGACTGCAATACGTAAGATTTCTGTTTTTCTTTGATTTCTTCTCCATTCATAACCTATCTACCTCTCTTTTCTTTCCTGTACTCATTCCAGATACATGTTTGCGTTTTCATAAGGCTTATTATAATCATCCGACAGTCGGAAGCAATAAACCGTGGCATAAATTCGTTTGTGCTGCAGCCTAATCAAATTCTGGAAATTGCCTGAAATACCTTGACATGTAATAAAAAAATATTATAATAGCTTTATCAATCAGGCAAAGATGCTTATACGCATACTTTGCCTGATTTTGTTTCAAATAAAAGGCAGGAAACGAGGAGGTAAGATATGGCAGTCGAACTCAGTCGGTTAATTGAAAAGGTTTCTCATATGGATATCACACTGCTCGCCGGTGAAAAAGGGCTCTCAAACATTGTCAGCTGGGTTCATATGATTGAAACACAGGAGGCATCTACGTTTCTGGAGGGCGGAGAGATTGCATTTACCACGGGGATCGGACTGAATAACGGCCTCTCTATTTTAGAACTCGTGGAAAATATCTGGCAGCATCACGCTGCCGGTGTCGTATTAAACGTAGGCCCGTTTCTGGAATCCATCCCCCGCGAAGTCATCGATTTTGGAAATACCCATGATTTTCCGGTTTTCAGTGTTCCCTGGAAAATACATATTGCAGAAATTATGCGTATTTTCTCTTTCACAATTACAAAATCCGATCAGGCCAGCCTGGAAATAGCTGCTGCGTTCAAAAATGCCATCTTTTTTCCAAAACAGGAAGAACTTTACGTCGTTCCGCTGTCCCAGCGCGGATTTCATGGGAACTGGAATTACTATGTCTGCGTCATAAAGCTTGTACAGCCGGACGAACAGACCGTTTCTTCCAATCGGCTCGAAACCGTCTGTGCGGATATCGACAATTTTCTACGCCACCGCAAATTCAAAAAGTATGCCTTCTTTTATAATGAAAGCCATCTTCTTGCTGTGCTAGGCAACTATACGGAGGAAACTCTGAATTCCTTTCTCGATAGTCTGAAGGAACAGCTCGACAGATGCCTTCTGGAACAGGAACATTATTATATGGGAATCGGAAAATGCACGAAGAGTATCCGCTGTCTTTACAAAAGCTACCGGCAGGCACTTTCGATTCAAAATTTGCAGCAGAATAATAAAATCAGCCGTTCTCTGATCTCCTATTCGAATATGGGAATCTATAAACTGCTGATGGGGATTGAAGACAAAGATATTTTGACAGAATATTATGAAAAATCCATTCTGCCCTTAGAAGAATATGACAGCAAGAACGACTCCGACCTTTGTCTGGTACTGCGCTGCTATCTAAAAAACGACGGAAGTGTAAAAGATACTGCGGATGAACTTTACGTTCACCGCAATACCATTAACTATAAATTAAACAAAGTATCCGAAATTCTGAACCTGAACCTGTCGAGCCTGGACACTCGTCTTCAGCTGTCGCTTGGTCTTATGCTGCAGGATATGCTATAGTTTACAGTCATAGATTCTGGAAGATTCGTCCCACGGGTGATATCCCTTCCCGATGTATGTAAATCCATAGTGCTCATAGTACCCGACATGGTCCGTGCACAGATAGAGATGCCGGTATCCCGCTTTTCTGGCATCGGCTTTGGCTCTGTTGAGCAGCAGTTCCCCAAGTCCGCGGCCACGCCTGTCCTCTTCTATATAGAGAGAACAGACCCACGGATAGAGATCCATCCGACTGATAAAATCATTTGTAATGAGTCCTGCACAGCCAATGATCCGCTCTTTTTCCATCAGTACATACCACTGCGGCAATGGAGACACCGTTTTTCTGCAATTTGCAAAACAGTCTTCGTAGATATTCTCCATTGCCCGGTTGTAAGCCCACTTACTCTTGAGGTACCATTTTATTTTTTCAAAACAGGACCCCTCTTCACGTGCTGATATCACTTTCATCTTATCCAACCCTCTCCTTTACCTGCATGATTCTCACTGCAAAACCATTTTATCCCTCAATATTCTATACTTGTCTCTATGAAGTATATACAAAAATGCCGCATGAAATGCCACAGAATTAGAAATGAAATATCAGCCGCGCCGTATGATTTTGTCATTCGTGTTTTCTTTTACACAGGTATTAATTCTTGGCCAAAAGAGAAATAACGGAAAAACAAATACCTGAAACGCAAATTGTGCAGCCTCCGTATTTTCGTTCCTAAAAACATTCAAGCCAAGGCGCAGCACCAATAAAAACACCACACAGAGGAGATACTCCCGGAGCAGAATTCCAAGCGTTCTCTTCTGACGGTAAAGCCGTAACATCCAAATCAGGAGAATGCCATAAATTGCAATACAGCACCCCACCGTTAAAAAAAAGACGATCAGAAAGATTCGCTCCGGTGTTCCAAAGGGAGCAGTCCCTTCTCCTTCTTTTGCTCCAGCCATTGTTATATAAATGAAAATGCCGATGCACTCTGCGGCAAAAATGGCAAACAGCCATATCGTTACTTTTCTCAATAATTTCATCATTTTCTCATTCGCTAAATGCCGCTTCCTTCTTAAAAATAGCCGTGATTCGCCAGGTAGGTGAGAATGTATAGGAACAGAGTCCCCCCTGCCATCACGATCAGGTAAATCCAGACCACAACACGTTTCTTCTTATAAAAAGGAATGCTCTGACCGGTTTCCTCCTCCGCAGGATCTTCTTGAGACGTCTCCTCTTCCGGCTTCATAACTTCCAAAACTTCTCCGGCACGATCCACGTCCCTGCTATTGACATAGATATCCTCTCCGAAAACAGAATATCCCATATAGAGATTCATATAATTTCCGGTCTCAAGTTCCTGCCGGTAACATGCGATTCCCTCATTACGCAAAAGATTGCAAACCATCTCACCGGTGATTGCATCCTGTGCGGAATAGATCTTGATCGGTTCCGATTCCAGTTCCTTTTTATCACTCATAGCCTGCCTCCCTTTCTTTTCAGCATACCGTTTTTCCTTCTAAATATCAAGAAAAACAGCGAATCCACAGGCAGATATTTCATTTTTGCGCCTGTGAATCCACTGTATACTTCTGTTATTATTTTGTTATTTTTTGTATCTGTTCATTCATTTGCTTTGCAAGATTTCTGTAGTAATAATAAAACCCGGCCCAGACTGCAAGACTGACTACAGCAGCGAAAAACACATAGGCAGCGATTCTTTCCGGCCCAATGTCAGAGGATATCCATCCCATATAGAATGCAGACGGAAGGTACACTGCGAAACCAATCACAAAGTGCAAAAGCACTTGCAGCACGCGGGAAAGTTTTTCGTTCTGGTAGAGCAGGCATGGAAGCACCCATGCGATTCCAACCAGCATGGATACCACTGTCTGTACAGCAAAACCATGCGGTATTTCCACAATCCACCCCTCTCCATTGAAAGCTACTCCGACCGTACAGATCAGACTTGATATCGTACAGCCCCATGCCATTCCACGAAGCACATAGCTTATAATTTTACCAACCATTTCGTTTTCCTCCTTATAGACCAAGATATTTTTTAAACTGCGGTAAATATTTTCTTGTAATATAATCCCTGCATCCATTTTTCATGACCAGATACATCATTGCGTGGAAAGTAGTCTCTACGCTTTCCATTTTCTTCAGATTTACCAGTGTGGTCTTAGATATTCGCATGAAATTGTTTCCCAGACATTCCTCAAACTCATATAATTTCTTCCCAGACCGGTATTTTTCCCGCTCCGTATAGAGTATGGTCTTCCCTTCTTCCACACGCACCATATGGATATCCTCCGGTTGAAGAATGACCGTTTTTTCTTCTTTTTGTGCAACAATCACATTTTCCCGGTTCTCGCAGGCGGCTGCCACCCTGCGGATTTCCTCTGTCATCCGATTTCCAAAGATCACCGCATACGCCTCTTTGATCTCAGGTGTTAAATTTATCTCTACTCTCATTCGTTTCTCCCTAATCTTGTTTGTCGACATGCCTATCATAACTCTTGTAGGAATATCTGTCTCGTATTTTACGTTCACATGCACATTCTTTCGTGTAAGACACAAAAAAAGAGGTGTAAGATGCACGCCGCAGCAATTTTGCGTGCCATACTTACACCTCTGCTTAACAGTATCGTCTTACATTTTCTTCTGTAAAAAGATATACGACAGTACAAAGACAAGAATATCAACATACATTGCCCCGATTGCAATCCAGCATGCTGTAAATTCACCCAGAAAGGTAAACAGAAAACCCATCAGCGCAAACAGAATAAAAGCTCCGCAGGCTGCCATCGTGTACGCTGCCCGCGTAATCTGAATATTACGTTCATCTTTCTGCTCAATCTCACGCTGCCGGATTTTTTCCGGTGAACTCAAACGACGCCGGATCATATGAAATGCACCTACCCCCAGAACTCCACAGCCAAACCCCGTCAGCATTCCCGCAAATCTCATATAATTCGTAGAATCCTCCGGGAGACTGCACGACAGATAGATTCCCAGCAGCGCCGTCACTACACCCAAAACAATCCAAAACAGATTCATTGCTTTTTTATCACTCATATTGCAAAACATCACGATTCCTCCTCATAGATAAATATCTCTTCAATTTTCATGTCAAAATATCGTGCGATCTTAAATGCAAGCTGAATCGAGGGATTATATCTTCCATTCTCCAGCGAACTGATTGTCTGACGTGAGACTTCCAGGGCTTTTGCCAATTCGTCCTGACGGATTCCGCGCAAGGTCCGTATCTCTTCTACCCTGTTTTTCATACCAATCCTCACCTTTCATTGTAAAGTATGCTTTACATTATTTATACGCTCTTTTTTTTGATATGTCAAGTACGCTTTACATTTTATCAAAATAAAAGTGCACCAAGGTTTTGGCTGCCGATCTCATTGTATCTCATATCAGAAGTGGAAAACTTTTATGAAAAGGCTGCAAAAGAAATAGGTTGAAATTAGGTTGCAGAAATAAATTAGAGAGTTGCCAGATTGGCTTACCTAAAATTTTGAATATGAAAAAAGTCAGTAGATTTTTTACGCCTACTGGCTTTAGATATACTTTATTTCATAAGGTTAATCTAAGATTTTACATCATATTGGCCAAACTTTAGCTACTGTTTTATTGTAAATTTCAATCACTTTATTTCTAAGAACGATTTCATCTATACAATATTTATTCATTTCTCTAATTTTTACATTTGATTCATAAGAATCACAAACAATATTAATATCATCGAATAGTTCATACAGTTCTTGCGAAACTTTTTTTCTAGTCTATCTTGTAGGTTATAAAATTCTTCCATAAAATTATTGCAGAATTTTTGTGAATCTTCCGCTTTTGTGCTACGTTCAATGTATTCAACAACTATATCTAATAGTTTTTGATATTCCATTAATGAATCACCTCCCATGTTGATTTAATTTTTGCCTTTCCAATAACAGTTTTTACAAAACCATCCTCCGCATTATGAATGGAAATACCATTTTTAAATTTAATTGTTCCGCCATTCACAGTATCTACATATTTTATCCCGTATTTAGTGCATCAAGTACTTCATCAATAGAACCAATTTTTCCCTGATTTATACTACCTAATATGCGATTTAATCCATGCTCGCTTATATCGTATCCATTATTTTCAAATACTTTATATGTATCTTTCAACTTTTGAGCATATCCTGTTGTGTATTCTGTACCTTTTAATATTCATTCATTCGATCCAGAACTGCCACTCTTAGCAGCATTCCCTGCACCGGTTGCGCTCGCTGCTCCGATGGCTGCTCCGACCACCCATTTGAAGGTATCCGTCTATACCACGGGACATCTTCTCCACCGCTCTCTTTGGCATTGGCATAACTGCTCAGCCCGCACTTTCCAATCCCTTCCTCACAGGTTTCATACACACCGCAGATCTGCTGTAAGGCATCTCCATAGCTGCTCACACTGCCTGCAATCCGCTCCAGTTCCTCCCGGATGCTCTGTAACTGACGCTGCAATTCCCCGCCGCCCGATATCTGACTTTTCACATACTGTTCGATGCTCTCCAAATTCTGTATCTTGCGCCGGATGTCCTGTGGGTACCGGAAAGCTCTGCAGGCACCTTCTTCAGCTGCGGCAGGTTGATATACAGTTCGCTCATACGTTTTCCTGACCCAGATACTGCCCGGTATAAGCCAGTTCTTCTTCATCCTGAAAACCGATGAAGAAAATCTTTTCAATCTGGTCGTGGTTGAACAGATATGCGTGGTTTCCACTGATATTACCTTCCGGATACAGGCAGGCTGCGTAGTCCCATTCTTTCCCGGTGCCGCTGTCAACCTGTTTCCTTCCATAGATCATAATCCGTTTCTGACCTTCCTTTAACAGGACTACAGTCCCGATCGGCAAATATTTTCCACTACTCATGTTATTCCTCCCACATATGCTGTTTGAATAAAAAAGATTATAGCATATTTTTTTTAATTTTCTGCATTTTCCGACAGACGGCACGGGAAACGGGATGAATAACCAGTTTTAACCTGTTTTTTCGATTTTACTGCTCTTGATGAACTCTGATTTCTTTCTGTGCTTCACCGCACTGATTTCGTACCTTTTGTCTCTATCTATCTGTCACTACATGGACTTTACAGATTTACACACTTATCTCCAGAATAAAAGTGCACCCCCACAGCAGAATACTTCCGCTGCAAAGATGCACTTGCCTGTTTGATCGACTTATAATGTCTCGGAACGATCCTTGACGTTTTTCTTGAAGTTGATAATCTTATGATCGTAGGACTGATCCATGTACGCGGATGTAATCATAAAATCCGCAGAGGAACGATTGTTGGCGATCGGGATATCATATACCTGCGCAATACGAAGCAGTGCTTTTACATCCGGATCATGCGGCTGTGCCGTCAAAGGATCTGAAAAGAAAATGATAAAATCAATCTTTCCCTCTACGATCTTCGCACCGATCTGCTGGTCACCGCCGAGCGGGCCGCTGTTGTAGCCCTTTACCGGAAGTCCTGTCTTATCCGTAATCATACGAGCAGTTGTTCCTGTTCCGCATAAGAAATGATTCTTTAATACTTCCTTATGTGTTTCGCACCAATCGATCAGATCTGCTTTCTTATTATCATGTGCAATCAATGCAATATTCTTCTGTTTCTCAATTGTCAGTGTAATAAAATTCTCTTCCATTGCCACTCCTTATGTGCTTCTAAATACTTTTTCAATAAGTTTTCTCCGATTTTATTATCACACAGAAGAATCTTTTGTGCAAGGAAGTTTTTGCGGAACGAAAAAAATCAAGGAGCCCATTTTCCAGATTACTGTCCGACAAATGCATCCAGTGCGACGGAAGCTTTTCCATTCTTTGCCCAGGCACCCATCGTGTAGCCATTCCAACCTGAATATGCTTCCGGCTCCCAGTAAAGAACTCCTAATCCATAAGTACCGGAACCGAGCGCTTTCACCTTTGTGATCAGGCTGCTGATAAATGTCTTACAGGTTGATGCAGAGGTATACTGCATACCGCATTCCATGATCATAACCGGTTTATTGTAGGTGGACTTGATGGTACTCATGGTCGTTGCACAGGAAGAAAGCAATGACGAATAATTACTTTCTGTCGGATACAAAGACAGACCGACCACATCAAATTTTGCCCCGTTATTTACCAGTCCTCCGATGTTCCATGTGTAAAGGCTGGTCTGATCTCCATTTGCAAGATGCACAATGACCTTTGTACTGCTGCTGACAGCCTTTACCGCATTATAGCCGGATGTCACAAAATTTGCATACTGTTTCATGGTCGTGGAACTGGTGGATGCTTTTCCGTATGGCCAGAGCATTCCGTCATTCGTCTCATTCCCAATCTGCGCATAAGTCGGCGTTACTCCGGCCGATTTCAACTGATTCATAACATAATAGGTAAAATTATACACAGCTGTGTACAGCTGGTCTACCGTGTAGCTGGACCATGCGGCAGGAATGGTCTGCTGCCCTGGATCTGCCCAGGAATCACTGTAATGAAAGTCCACGATAACATTCATTCCCAGGGCATTCGCTCTTTTTGCCATGGCAACCGTATTTGCGGTATCACACCATCCATTTCCAGCATCTCCGGATGGATTTACAAAAACTCTTAATCGGATTGTATTCATGCCATAATCATCTCTTAGTATTTTTAAAATGTCTGTTTTGACACCAGCTTTGTTGTACCATACATAACCTGCATTTTCCATTGCCGGAACCCAGCTCACATCCGCGCCATTTGCAAATGTTGCTGCGCTTGCCTTTGTCGAAGCCGGAATAAATACAAATGAGGTACACACCATAACAAAACATAAAACAAATGAAACACAACTCTTAATATTCTTACTTAACCTTCTCCTTAACATAGCTCTCCTCCAATTTTTTATAATAGTTTAACAGACTATACCCCCATAGTATGTGCTGTTTTTTCACCTCCTCCCCCCGTCTGAATAGGATGGTATAGCAGTTCCCAGATGAAATGGCCAATCCCTGTCAGTTAAAAATCCGGATCAGCGCTTACAGTGTAAACTGCTGTAATATTTCCGTCAGTTGCGTGGAGCGTTTCTGCAGGTGCTCCGATGCCCTCTCCAGTTTTGCAATAGAAGCCAGCTGTGTATCCGCCGTACTGTACACTTCCGTCGACGAAGCGGCTGCCTGTGCCGATACAGCTGAAATACTCTCAATTGCGCCAAGTGTCGCAGAACGGTCCCCATCCATATTCTCCACACTTTCCGATATGAGACGCAATGCTTCCATCAGTTTTGATACCTGTCTGTCAATCTCCTCAAAAGATCTTGTCGTGGAAGTAACTGCACCCGCCTGCGATGCAACAACATCTTCAGCCTGCCTGGCGATTCCTACCACTTCCCCGGTATTTTGAATAATCTCATCTATGATGACGCCGATTCTGTTTGCAGATTCCAGTGACTGATCCGCCAATTTGCGGATCTCCTCCGCCACAACAGCAAAGCCTCTTCCAGCATCACCTGCCCTTGCAGCCTCTATAGAAGCATTGAGTGAGAGCAGATTTGTCTGGGATGCGATGTCATTAATTGCTCCGATAATCTGACTGATCGATCGTGACTTTTCTTCCAATGCCTCAATCGCTTCAATGACAGCGGATGTAATCTGTGAGGTGGATTTTGCACTTTCCGTCAATTTTTCCATAGAGCTGATTCCGTCTGAAATACAGGTTCCGGTCGTTGACGTCAGTTGCGAGATCTGCGTTGCATTGGATGACACACTTGTAATCTTGCCGGAGAGCCCATCCATCTGATTCAGGCAGTCTGCGGAATCGGTATCCAGACGGTTGACGCCCTTTTCAATTTCAGAAATGGAGCTCTGTATGTTGCGTGTTGTCTGCATGAACATCGCGGAAGAATCCGATACCTGTACCGAAGCATCCGCCAATTCCACGCTGACATCATTTACGCTTGTAATCAGCTTTTTCATATGGGAAATCATGCTGCTGATTTCATTTGTCAGAAGACGAAATTCATCTTTTCGCTTTGTATTGATTTCAACAGTCAGATCCCCGTCAGCAGCACGTTTTAATTTCCGGACGATACTGCCGATTGTCTTTCCGATGTTTCTTGCCATAAATGAGCCGAGCAGCATTGCAACGGCTGCCGCCAGTATGGATATTACCATCGTCAGATGCTTGATGTCCGAAGCCTGGGAAACAATCGTCTTATTCGATATCAGCGCCCCGATCATGGCATTTCTGCCGTCTATAACGGAATACAGAAACTGATAGGACTGCCCATCAAATTCCACTTCCTGCATCCCACTTTCTTCTCCGGATGCAAGTGCCTTTGTATAAAAATCTTTATCTGTAAATACTGGCTTTTCCGGTGTAACCGCTTCTCCGTTCTCTGTTACGAACTCCACACCGTCACAGGTAATCAGCGCGACATAGCTTCCTTTTCCTGCATCTAAAGAAGCCAGCGTCTGTTTCACTGTGTTGTAGTTAATATCAATCATCATGTATGCGTTTGCACCTTTTAAGCGTTTTACCAGGCGCAGACCGTATTTTGAACTGTTTGTATTCAATTTTTCATCGGCAGTTGACTGGTTTCCAAACAGGAGATATCCCAGCTTGTCTTTGTCCGCAATCTGACCCTGTGCGGAATCCAGAAAGGCTTTATATGCCTCCGTATCCTTGACCGCGGCCGTGGTCAACGGTGCCTGTGTATCGGATATAAAGTAGATGTTCGAGAGCATGTCATTTGTCGTTACGTTATTGCTGAGTGTCGTTGCAGTCGTCTTATTATACGCCGCCGCGCTCTGCATCTGTCCTTTGAAGTAGCTTTGGATATCATCGTCATCCAGATAACTTTTATAGGATGTCTGAATGGTATCAACTGCAAGTGCCAGGTACTGGTTCATCATACTCATCGTCTGTTCTACGGACTTTTCATAACTTTTTGTAATCGCACTCGATGCCTTGCTATAGGATGCGATTCCCAGAAAAACAATACAGAGCACCGGTATCAGGAAACATGTGATCAGTTTAAACTGAATTCCCTGAAAAAAGCGAACTGAATTCTTTTCCTGCATTTTTATTTTCTGAACCTTCTTTGTCTTTTCCAATTCTTTTGTATTCTTTTTTCTCTTTTTCATACTTTTTCCTCTATAAACCGTGTGTTACATCACACAAAATTTGAAAACCACCTCGTAACTCCCATCTTCACTTCTACTGCATCAGAATCATCCTGATTTCACCCCCCTTTTCCAATTACGTACTGCGAAAGAAATAATTATGTCTCACAAAGCTGTCATCCGGATTGAAGCTTTCTTCCCACCGCATTCCTCTCCTGTCTTTTTCTGCAGTTTAGTCCTCCTGCGCAAATCATTTGTGCTCCGGTTGCGCAACCGGTTGCTTTAATTTGAGTTTATCATGTTTTGTTTTTGTGCGCTATTGCCTTAATAAACAAATTTTCAGTCCTCTTTTTGTTCGAAATTACATGATATTTCCAGTTTTAACGCAACCGGTTGTTGCAATTGTTGCCTTTTATCCAGATTTTCTATTTTTTCCTGCTTTTCCATTCATTTCCTGTAATTCACGCAATGTTTACTTGCTTGTTTTCCTTATGTATTTGTTAATAGTTACCAAATACATCATCAAAAAATTATAAATCATGTACATTGCAAACTAATTATCCACGTGTTACTCTATTCCCAAGGAACAACCGCTTGCGCAATTGTTTTTAGCGCATTTATTCAGCCTGCAGGCGCCGCAGTCTGAATTGATTTCACGTATAAAAGCGGCTTCCAGTCACTTTTCACCTTATTTTTTTCTTAGGAGGACTTTTATGGGAGGAAAAAAAATATTCAAGCAGGCGTTTGCCGTTCTCTTGGCGACAACAATTCTATTTACCCAGCAAAGTATAACCGGATATGGCTTAAGTGAAGTTCAAGCCGAAGACGGCAGCTGGGTAGCAACATCCTATGTGACCAACGGTGATTTTGAAGGCGGTACCACAGACGGATGGACCATTGACAGTACAGCGACAGCTGAAGTTCTGACCAATCAATGGGCTTCTGATACCAGCAATCACTTTTTAAATATCTATGCAGCTTCCGCAGGAACCGGTACGAGCGTATCACTGTCACAAACCGTTTCCCTTCCTGCAGGAAAATATTATGTAACTCTTAAAAATGCAGGCGATGCCATGAATTCCGTCTTATCTCTCGGCATCAACGGCACAACGACAAGTCTGACCAAGCTGGCCGGCTGGGATACCTGGGGAACCACTACCTCAGAACAGTTTGAGCTGTCCGCAGCCACAAGCCTTGATCTGACCATTTCCGGCACGATCACAAAAGACGGATATTATGAAAAACTGGATAATATCGTTATTTATAAATGGCAGGATGCGCCGCAGTATACCTATGATGACCTGACACAGCTGATTGCAAGTGTGCCTTCCGATTATACGGACATGGGATTTACATCCGACAGTACAGCCGCACTGACAACTGCCCTGTCAGCTGCGAATGCGTGCACGTCTGAAACGGATTCTGCTTCGATTGCCAGTGCATACGAAGCGCTGACCGCTGCCCTCGATGGTCTTGTATTTGACGGAACCGTATTTGTGCAGAAGGTCTCCGATTATGATACGGATTCGATCCGCGGTGTGGATATCTCTTCTTATTTAAGCCTGATGGATGCATTTGACGAAGTAAACAGTACCATAACAGACGACAGCAAAAAGGTGGGTTTCCGTGACTGGAACGGCAATCTGTTGGATAAACAGGGATTTTTCGATCTTCTGGCTTCCTCTGGCGTGAACTATGTCCGCCTTCGCGTCTGGAACAATCCTTACAGTTCTACCGATGCAGCCAAAGGCTATGGCGGTGGTAACAACGACCTCGCAAAAGCTGTAGAAATGGGTCAGTATGCGACAAATGCAGGAATGAAAACTTTGATTGATTTCCATTTTTCTGATTTCTGGGCAGACCCTTCCAAACAGAAAGCTCCAAAAGCATGGTCTTCTTACACCGTAAGCGAAAAGGCTGCAGCCATTTCCGACTATGTAACATCCAGTCTCAATACTTTAAAAGATGCGAATGTAGCTGTAGGTATGGTTCAGATCGGTAACGAGACCACTGCAGGATTCTGCGGCGAGACCTCCTGGACAAACATGGACATTTTATTTGATGCAGGCTGTGATGCGATTCATGCATTTAACACCGCAAATGGAACCGATATTCTGGCAGCACTGCACTTTACCAATCCGGAAAAATCCGGCAAATATACAACGATTGCGGCAAGTCTGGCAAATTATGACGGTGACGGCGACGGCACAAAAGAGGGTGTAAGTTATGATGTATTTGCATCTTCCTATTATCCATACTGGCACGGAACCATTTCGAATCTGACTTCTGTGCTGAAGACAATTGCAACTACCTATGGCAAATACGTCATGGTAGCGGAAACCTCCTGGGCAACCACTTACGAAGACGGTGACGGACACGAGAACACCATCAATGATTCCGGTGACCTTGGTTCTGACGCAAGCTACAATGTAACCGTTCAGGGTCAGGCCGATGAAGTGCGTGATGTGATTGCGGCTGTCAATGACGTAAATGTAACTCTGGCAAACGGAGACAAGGCAGGACTTGGTATGTTCTACTGGGAACCGGCATGGATTCCGGTACAGTACGCATATAACGAAGACGGAACTGTTAACAGCGACACCTTGGCTTCCAACAAAGCACTTTGGGAGAAATACGGATGCGGATGGGCATCTTCCTATGCCGGCGAATACGATGCGGCTGATGCCGGTGTATGGTACGGCGGAAGTGCGGTCGACAATCAGGCAATGTTTGATTTTAGCGGAAATCCGCTTGCTTCTTTAAATGTTTATAAATATGTTACCTACGGTGCAACCACCGCACTGTCAATTGACTCTTACAGCTGTGACCCGGTATCGATTGAAGTTGGAACAGCCGTGACAGGCAGCCTGCTGCCTTCGACCGTTTCTGTTTCTTACAATGATTCCAGCACGGCAGCTCTGGCAGTCACATGGAATACAGAAGACATCAGCAAGGTGGCAGCCGCAGCCCTGACAAATTCTGGCATCGGCAAGTACACGGTAAACGGTACCGTCACACTTTCTGATTCTTCCACTTATCCGGTAGCATGCACCGTATCTGTAATAGCAAAGAACATTCTGACCGATTACAGTTTTGAAAATGCATCCAGCGCCTGGACCATTACAGGAACCGGCGGTGCCATTACAAAGGACGATCCGAAAACAGGCAGCAAAGCCGTTCATTTGTACAGTGCCTCCGCCTTTTCCTTCACGCTTTCGCAGACCGTGACCGCAGAAGATGCAGGTACTTATAAAGGATACCTCTATATTCAGGGCGGAGCCGGAACCGGAAGCAATACCGGGGAACGCATTTATTTAAGTGCTACTACTTCGGACGGAACCGAATATACCTCCGACGATGTTACATTAAACGGCTGGAAATCCTGGATACAGCCGACCGTTTCAGATATTGCGGTAGAAGCCGGTGATACAATAACATTTACGCTTCATGTGACCGCAGCAGCAGGCTCCTGGGGAACCATTGATGATGCCTGCCTGTATCTTGACAAGGCTGCAACTACAACGGAACCAACCACAGCAACAAGTATAACGCTTGACAAATCCAGCCTGACTATGGCCTACGGCGATACCTCGGCCCTGGTTTGCACCACCGATCAGGATACTTCTACCGGATTACCTTCCTTTACAAGTTCCAACACAAAGGTTGCAACCGTTGATTCCAATGGTAAAATCACAGCGGTTGGAACCGGCAGTGCAACGGTCACGGCTGCCACCACAGACGGAAGTGAACTGACCGCGAACTGTACCGTTACGGTTACCGCAAAAGATATCAGCAAGGCAGCAGGATTGAATGTATCTTTGAGCAAGACCTCTTATGTCTATGACAAGACAGCAAAGGTTCCAGTTGTAACGGTGACCCTCAACAGCAAGCCACTGGTAAGCGGAACCGACTACACCGTTTCCTACAGTAACAATACCTCTGTCGGTACTGCCACAGTTACCGTAAACGGAAAAGGCAATTATACCGGCAAAATTGCAAAATCATATACCATTACCAAAGCTTCTTCCAAAATTAACGTTAAATACTCCTCTTATACCAAGACATACGGAAGCAAGGCCTTCGGCCTCGGAGCCTCGGTAAACAGTGACGGTAAGTTAAGTTACAGTTCAAGCAGCAAAAAAGTTGTGACCGTAAATTCCAGCGGCAAAGTTACCATTGTCGGGTACGGAACCGCAACCATTACAATTACTTCTGCTGCCACAAAAAATTACAGTGCAGCAAGTACAAAGGTGAAAATCACCGTCACACCAAAGACTTCCAAGATTTCAGCTGTAAAAAGCAGTAAGGCAGGAAAAGCAACTGTTTCATGGAGCAAAGACAAGACGGTTAGCGGATATATTATCAGCTATTCTACAAGTAAGAACTTCAAGAATGCCAAAACAGTTACCGTAACTTCCGCAAAGACAACAAGTAAAGAGCTCAGCAAACTCAGCAAAGGAAAGACCTATTATGTTAAGATCTGTGCTTACAAGACAGTAAGCGGAAAGAAAATCTTAGGATCTTACAGTAACGTCAAAAAAGTAACTGTAAAGAAGTAATCACACCGGCAGATGCTGTCAAATCAGCTTTCTGACATCGACAAGACGTTTACTACTCACAAAAAAGAGGTTGCCTTCACAGCCGTTTCCGGCATGGAGGGCAACCTCTTTTCAATATTTTGTTATCGGATAAAATCTCTGTTATACTACCGGAATCGTGGAGGCAATGATCTGCATCTGTCCCTGCAATTCTGTCATTCCATAGTCAGCCGGCAGAATAAAGTGATCTCCTTTTTTTACCAACTGATGATTGATGATTCCGGTTCCTTCCAGGACGCTCATAATCAGGAATGGATATTTCTGTTCGAACTTCATCTCTCCATTCAGATTCAGCTTGAATACGCTATAGTATTCGCAGGCAATCAGTTCATGCAGCTCATTCTCCGTTACGGATGATGCATTCACCACACTGTCATCCACGGATTTGGCAGGAACCGTAATCACATCAATACTCTGCTCCACATGAAGCTGCCGCGGCTTGCCGTCACTGAGCCTGTCATAATCGTAGACACGATAGGTAATATCACTGTTCTGCTGTGTCTCAAGGATAACCAGCCCGCCTTTGATCGCATGTACGGTTCCAGGATCAATCTGAATGAAATCACCTTTTTTCACCGGTATCTCACGGATGAATTCGTTCCACCGCCCGGCCCGAATCATTTCTTCCAGTTCCGTGCGATCCTTTGCATTATGTCCGATGACAAGTGACGCATTCTCCGGACAATCCAAAATATACCAGCACTCCGTCTTACCGAATGAGCCGTTTTCATGCTCTGCCGCATAGACATCATCCGGGTGTACCTGAATGCTTAAATCATCCTTCGCATCGATGATCTTAATCAGGAGCGGGAAACGGTCAATATCCACATTGCCGAAGACTTCCGGATGGTTTTTCCACACTGCCGACAGTTTTTCCCCGGCAAAACGTCCTTCACGAACCGTGCAGTCTCCATTCGGATGTGCCGAGACACCCCAGCATTCACCGATATCATCTCCCTGTGCCGGATAACCGAAATCATCTCTGAGCCTTGTTCCTCCCCAGATATTGTGGGTGAAGACCGGATCCAGAAAAAGAATCTGTCTGCATGGCTGATTTATGCTGAGTTTTGCACCGTTACTCTTCATGATGTCCCGATACCAGTATGCAGAATCCTTTACCGTCCGCTTCTGTGTCTGGAAATCCACATGCACAATTCCGAATCTCTCGCTGTATCCTTCCGACCACTCGAAGTTATCCAGGAAGGTCCAGAGGAAATAACCGGAGATATTTGCGCCTTCATCGCTCGCTTTCTGAAGCTGACCAATATAACGATCCAGGAAATCGATTCGGTTCGGATCATGTACCTGCCCGTCTTCGGAAACAGTATCGTGGCAGGACATTCCATTTTCCGTAATATAAATCGGAAGATCGTAACGCTCGCTCAGAAATTTTGCTGCCCAGTAGAGGCAATCCGGCGTTACCGGCCAGTCAGTTGCAGCTTTGACATTCCCCGGCAGCCGGTCTACGAATTCCGGATTACCGTCTTTCCCGGCACGGACCAGATAGCCATTGTAGATATTCTGACCCATAAAATCCAGCGGCTGATGGATGAGTTCCATATCCTCTTTGGTGATCTTTGGAAGATATTCCGCATACTTCTCCAATCCTTCCTTCGGATACGTGCCCAGAAATACCGGATCTGAAAACCATGCCACATTCCAGGTCCAGTTGCTCAGAGGATTGTAAAAGCCAAAATACACTTTCTTTGCAGCTTCAATATCCTCCGGACTGTCCGTTGCCGGGCATGCTACTCCGCAGGTAGGTGCATAACCGATTTTAATCAGTCCCTTTGCATACTTTCTCAGCTGAAGAACCGCTTTTCCATGCGCCCGAAGTGCATTATGTGCAATCTGAAACACTTCCTTGGCCGGAAGCTGCAGGCCAGGTGCCTGCACTCCGGAAAGGTGTCCCAGTCCGACAAAACACTGCGGCTCATTTAAAGTAAAAATCTTGTCACACAAATCGGTAAAATTCTCAGCCACTACTTTTGCATAGTAACCAAACCATTCAATTACTTCTTCATTCAACCAGCCGCCCCGATCCTGAAGCGCCTGTGGAAATTCCCAGTGGTACATGGTCAGATAAGGCTCTATTCCATACTTTTTCATCTCCTGTATCATATCCCGATACAGATCGACTGCCTTCTGATTGACTTCTCCTGTCCCATCCGGAATCAATCTTGCCCAGCTAATGGAAAACCGGTATGCCTTGATTCCAAGCATGTGCATTAAAGCAAAATCCTCTTTATAGCGATGCACATGATCGCAGCTGACTGCCGCACTGTGATTTTCATAAATCTTTCCGGCTTCCTGGAAGGTATCCCAAATGCATTTACCGGCATCATCTGACGAATCACGTCCTTCCATCTGGTATGCACTGCTGGCAACACCCCATACGAAATCATCTCGAAACATAGTATCCTCCTGTAAAAATGTTTCCTGGTTTTCTATTTCTGGTTTTCATTTTAGCATATCTCACTTTTCGTACTATTATTTTTTTATGTTAAAATTGTACATTTCGACTATACCTGGAACTTCTGCATGGAAGCATTCAGCTGCTGTACCTTTTTGCTCAGCCTCTCTGCCTCTTCCGCCAGTTTCTTTGCTCCTTCCAGCTGCGTGTTGACGGTCGCCGTCACTTCCTCTGTAGAGGCTGCCGCTTCCTCAGATACAGAAGCAATGCTCCGAATGGAATCCAGAACCTCTCCCTTATCTGTAATCATGTTGGACATATTTGCGGTAATCCGATGCAGCACCTGTACCATCTCCTCCACATCATCCGCAATATCACCAAATACTTCAATGGTTCCTTCAATCGAATCCGACTGCTCTTTTAAGAAACCTTCCGTCTTTATCGCACAGGCAGATGTTTTTTCCGTCGTCATCTGAATATTTTCGATGATCTGCTGAATCTGGCTTCCGGCCTGCGCAGACTGATCTGCAAGATTCCGTATTTCTTCCGCAACCACCGCAAATCCTCTTCCTGCTTCACCGGCTCTGGCCGCTTCAATGGAAGCATTCAGCGATAGCAGATTTGTCTGCTGTGCAATTGCCTGAATCGTCTCAATGATACTGCCGATATTGTTAGAGTTCGCATTGACAGCCGCGATATCAGATACCAGCTGTTTGGTCATATCGGCAGCTGCCTCTGATTTCCGGTTCAGCTCCGCGATCCGCTCTTTTCCCGTTTCCACCGCAGACATTGCCGAATCGGAGCTCTTTCCCATATTATTTGTATATTCATAGACTTCATTCAGCTTATCCGAAAATTCGGACATCAGCGACAGACTGTGATCCGAATCATCCGCCTGACGGCTCACTCCCTGTGCAACTTCTTCCATTGCCAGATTGATATCATTCATGGAATCTGCCATACCCTCGGCCGTTCCGGATACGTCTTTGGAGGAATCACTCACATCTGTGGTAAAATGAATCATCTCTTCCAGAATTCCCCTTACATTGGAAAGCATATCTGTCATACCGTTTGACAGAAGCTGGAATTCATCTTTCCGCTTCGAGGCAAATGCTGTTGTGAAATCCCCGTCTGATACCTTACGCATGGTTTTTGTCAGTGTCTTTACTTCTTTGC
>JAEWCQ010000046.1 GCA_023390555.1 Bacillota bacterium
ATTCTGCACACACCGTATCTTGTGCCGGAAAGCAAGAACATTGATGAACTGTTCCGGGAAATGCAGCATCAGAAAAAATATTTTGCCATTCTGATCAATGAATATGGTGAATTTTCCGGTGTTGTTACGATTGAAGACCTGGTGGAAGAGGTAATGGGAGACATTGCAGATGAGTATGATGAGAATGAACCGCGGATTACGAAGATTGATGAACTCACGTACCTCATTGATGGACTGATTACTATCGATGAACTGAATGATAAATTTGATCTGGACATTGATTCGGAGAATTATGAGACCATATCCGGTTTCCTGATTGACGAATTGGGTTATATTCCAAACGATGGTGACAATCGTAAAATTGAATACGACAATCTGATTTTTGAATTGGTGAGCATCAAGGAAAAGAGAATAGAAAAGCTCAAACTGTATTTCCCAAAAGAAGGCAGCGATAAAGATGAGAGCACAGAGACAGAAGCGTAATTACATAGACTGTGAAAGCAGCCAGAATGTGATGAGGAGCATGTCGCTGTGACGGAAAAACGGTAACGAGACACAAGTGTGTGAATCGTTACCGTTTTCTGTTTTTACCGGATTTCTATTTTATTTATCGTTTGTCCATCCCAGTTTATCGAACAGATAGAAGAGCAGTGAAAGAGCCATTCCAACGATACATGCAAGAACCATACCGGTCAGAGTGACATTTTTTATACTCACAGCAACACCGGAAAGTCCGGTTACAAATACGATGGAAGTCAAAATAAGATTCCGGTTTTTGCTGTAGTCAACCCGTGCATCAGAGATTACGCGGATACCCGAAGCTCCGATCATACCGTATAACAGGAACGAAATACCTCCGATGACAGGGCCTGGGATCGTCTGGATCAATGAAGCAATCGGTCCTACGAATGCGGAAATAATGGATAGAACCGCAGCTCCTCCAATGACCTGTACGGAGTAGACCTTGGTTATCGCCATGACCCCGATATTTTCCCCGTAAGTAGTCGTCGGTACAGAACCTACAAAGCCGGAAAGTGTCGTGGAAATACCGTCTGCCAGTAAAGAGCGGTGCAGGCCTGGTTCTTTCAAAAGATCACGCTCCACAATCTTACTGGTTACGAGCTGATGCCCGATGTGTTCGGATGCGATTACCAGAATAACCGGCATAATCATAACAATTGCCTGAAGATTAAAATGCGGTGTTTCAAAATTCGGGACTACAAAAATATCGGTATGCAGTGCCGCTGACAGCATATCGGTTGTAACAAGGTGTGTAAACAATGCTGCAATGTATCCAGAGATGATCGCAATCAGAATCGGTATTACGGCAAAGAATTTCCGGAAAAGAATATTTCCCAATACCGCAACGCCCAGGGTTACGAGAAATACAATGACATTTGCTGCCTGGATTGGAGCATCTTTCGTAGCGATGATGCCGGCAGTATTTGCGGCACTTCCTGCAAGTTCAAGACCAATCAGTGCCACGACCGGTCCCATTGCCGCTGCCGGCAGTACGATATCGATCCAGTTTACACCGAAGAAATAAATAATCGCGGCAAGTAAGCAGAGCAGCAGACCGACTGCGATAAAGCCGCCGAGTGCGTCGCGGTATCCCCATTTGGAGATGACAAGACCTGCCGGCGCAAGGAAGGCAAAGCTGGACCCGAGATATGCGGGAGCTTTGCCCTTGGTAATGAGAATAAACAGCAGTGTGCCGACACCGTTCATCAGCAGTACAACCGATGGATTGATTTGAAACAGGATTGGAACCAGAACAGATGCGCCGAACATTGCAAACATATGCTGAAATGAGAGCGGCACAAGCAGTTTTGCTGGAACTTTTTCTTCTACTTGAATTATTTTTTTTGTTTCCAAAACTATGCCTCCTTAGTGATATACTTCGGAAAGTATAGCATAGTCTCCGACGGATTTCTACAACAATATTTTGGATTTTCAAAAAATTATTCCGGATGGAAATTGCGAAATGCTTTCGGTTTCTGTGAATGGTCGTATCTTCCGATATGAGACAGAAAAGATCTGCAGTTTGATAAAAAGTGTTTGACAGGTATAGCTGAAAATGCTATATTGTATTCACTACAAATTTTTATATTGCAAATGCAGTGACAGGGAGGAGTACATACTCACCGGGATTTCAGAGAGAAGATGGTTGGTGCGAGTCTTTATTTTGGAAGTATGGAAGTAGCCCTTGAGCAGTGGATCCAACGAGAATTGATAGATTCTTCAGTAGACTTCAACGGAATTTTCCGCCGTTAGCAGGAAAGCAGTATCGATAATAGTCCGTACTGATATATCATCCATCTTATGTCAGTCCGATTCTGATTCCGTACTGACAGAGTGCAAAGAGAGATCTTTGAATTTAGGTGGTAACACGGATAGAATATAATTCGCCCTAAGCTATGAATATAGCTTAGGGCTTTTTTTGTAGTTGCAACGGAAAGTTCTCTTTCCTGTCTTGTATGGGAAAGTTCTTTTATACAAATCATAGAAAAACAGGAGGAAAGAAGATGGAAATCAAAGGTGCACAGTTATTTGTAAAAGCATTAGAAGAAGAGGGCGTAGAGACGCTGTTTGCCTATCCGGGCGGGCAGGCAATGGATTTGTTTGACGCACTTTATGATCAGACGGAGATTGAAGTCATTCTGCCAAGACACGAGCAGGCTTTGATTCACGCAGCGGACGGATATGCGCGTTCTACGGGCAAAGTCGGGGTATGTCTCGTTACAAGCGGGCCGGGAGCCACGAATCTGGTAACGGGTATCGCAACTGCCAATTATGACAGTGTACCGCTGGTATGCTTTACCGGTCAGGTTCCGACCGGTCTGATTGGAAACGATGCATTCCAGGAAGTGGATATCGTAGGGATTACAAGGAGCATCTGCAAACATTCCATTACGGTACGCAAAAGAGAAGATCTCGGAAGAATCATACGCGAAGCTTTTTACATTGCCGCCACCGGAAAACCTGGTCCGGTTGTCGTGGATATTCCAAAGGATATTCAGGTAGAGCTGGGAAGTGATATCTATCCGAAAGAAGTGGCGATCCGCAGTTATAAACCGAATACAAGTGCACATGAAGGGCAGTTGAAGAAAGCTCTTGAGGTATTGGAACAGGCGCAAAAGCCGCTTTTCCTAATCGGAGGAGGTGTCAATATTTCCGGAGCAAATAAGGAAATGACACAACTTGCGGAAATCACAAATGTCCCTGTCATCACTACGATCATGGGAAAAGGTGCCATCCCGACCGGTCATCCGCTCTATATGGGAAACATCGGTATTCATGGAAGCTATGCGGCCAATACAGCAGTCAGTGAATGTGACGTTCTGTTTTCGATCGGAACGAGATTTAATGACAGAATTACCGGAAAAACAAGTGAGTTTGCCAAAAACGCCAGGATCATTCATATTGACATTGATTCCGCGTCCATTTCCAGAAATATCGTAGTGGATATTCCAATCGTTGCGGATGCCAAGATTGCAATTGAAAAGCTGCTTGTTTCGGCAAAACCGGTACAGGATGAAGCCTGGCTGGAAACCGTCCGTAAATGGAAAGCGGATTATCCGATTAACATGGACCGCTATGAGGGAGTTACGGCTGAAAAAATTGTAAAGACAATCAATGCACTGTTCCCGGAATCGATTGTAGTAACAGATGTTGGGCAGAACCAGCTTTGGACGACGCAGTATCTGGAACTGGATGAAAACAGACAGATGCTGACCTCCGGTGGACTTGGGACGATGGGATATGGATTTCCGGCCTCCATCGGGGCAAAATTGGGAAATCGGGACAAAGATGTCATCTGTATCACCGGAGACGGCGGAATGCAGATGAACCTGCAGGAGCTGGCTACAGCTGTAGCACAGGAACTTCCGATAATCATCTGCATTTTAAACAATTCCTATCTCGGAAATGTAAGACAATGGCAGGAACTGTTTTTTCACAAGCGGTATTCAAGTACCTGTCTGAAATATCGGAAAGGCTGTTCCAGGGACTGCCTGAATCCGGATAAATGCTGTCCGAAATATATTCCTGATTTTCTGAAACTGGCAGAGGGCTACGAAGCATGCGGAATCCGCGTGGAACGGGAAGAGGAGATAGCGGACGCTTTCTTACGGGCAAAAGAAAATAAAAAAGTACCTACAATCATTGAGTTTATCATAGAACGTGAAGCGAATGTATTTCCAATTGTGCCTACCGGAAGGACACTGCGTGAAATGATTATGGACTGTTAAGGAGGGAAAGAGATGAGAAAAAGATGGATATCTTTATTTGTAGAAAATGAAATCGGTGTACTGGCGAAGATTTCCGGGCTGTTTTCCAGTAAATCCTATAATCTGGAAAGCCTTACGGTGGGAGAAACAGAAGATCCTACCATTTCCAGAATTACAATCAGCCTTACCAGTGACGACATGACATTTGAGCAGGTAAAGAAGCAGTTAAACCGCTGTGTCGGAGTAATCAAGGTCGTTGATTTTACGAATGTCCCGATTCATATGAAAGAGATTCTGTTCATCCGGATCGGCACTGTTTCGGAGAGTGAGAAGCTGGAGGCTTTTCGTATCGCTGATGTATTTGACCTGAAGATCACGGATTATGATAAGAACAACATTCTATTAGAATGCGTAAAATCAGAAGAGAAAAATAATGCAGCTATCCAATTGATAAAAAATACGTTTACAGGTAAAATAGAGATTGTCCGCGGAGGAAATGTTGCGATTGAGGCAATCAGCATACCAGAACGATAAAAGGAAAGCTGCATATCGTGTTCCTGCCGCCGGTACGAAGTAAAACGTGATGAGGAGAGTCGAACATATGTATAGCTTGAAAAATGACTACAGCGAGGGTGCGCATCCGAAAATTCTGCAGGCTTTGCTGGCATCGAACCTGGAACAGACCGAGGGATACGGACAGGATATTTATACGCAGAGAGCCTGTGAACAGTTAAAGCAGCGGATGGGCAGAGGAGATGTCGATATTCATCTGCTGGTCGGCGGAACCCAGACAAATCTTGTCGCAATATCCGCTTTTTTAAGACCCTGGGAAGCTGCGATTGCGGCAGATACGGGACATATACTTGTACACGAAACGGGGGCAATCGAGGCATTGGGCCACAAGGTAATTTCGGTTGCCGTAAGGGATGGAAAGCTGACCCCGGAAGCGGTGCAGCCGGTTTTAGAAGCGCACGCGGATGAGCATATGGTAAAACCAAGGCTCGTTTATATCTCTAATCCAACAGAAATCGGAACGATTTATACAAAAACAGAGCTGCAAAATCTAAGCAGTTTTTGCAGAGAGAACAATCTGATTCTGTATCTGGACGGAGCAAGACTCGGTTCTGCGCTATGTGCGTTGGAGAATGACCTGGAGCTTTCCGACCTGGCGGCACTGACAGATGCATTTTATATTGGTGGAACCAAGAACGGTGCATTATTGGGAGAGGCCCTTGTTATATGCGCAAAATTCCTGAAACAGGATTTTCGGTTTTCTATGAAGCAAAGAGGTGCGCTGCTAGCAAAAGGAAAGGTTCTTGGAATACAGTTTTTGGAACTGTTTCGAGATGATCTGTATTTTACGCTTGCAAGACATGCAAATCAGATGGCGGCTCTTTTGGAAACGGGAATCCGGGCGGAGGGTTATTCCTTTTTGATTCATTCCTGCACAAATCAGATATTTCCAATTTTGCCAAATGCACAGATTCTGGAACTGCAAAAGGGGTATGAATTTCTTATCTGGGAAAAGACCGATGAACAGCATGCGGCGATTCGTCTGGTGACTTCCTGGGCGACAGAAGAAAAAGAAGTGCGAAAATTTATAGAGGATTTAAAACGAATAAACGCTGCCGGATCATTCTGCGAATCCTAAAAGGATACACAGAAATGCAGCAGCGTCATTTCCCTAAGGAAGGAGCTGGTATTCAACCCGGTTCCTTCCATTATTTTTTGCTTTGTAAAGATTTTTATCGGCGGTAATCACAATATCGTTCGGACATAAATTTGAAATCGATTCTTTATAGGCAATACCAATGCTTGTTGTGATATGGATATGTAGGTTATCAACAAAGAAATCATACATCTCAATTGATTTCCGAAGATTATCGCTCAGCAGCAGAACTTTTTCCAAAGGCTGATTCGGCAGTACAATGCAGAATTCTTCTCCGCCGTACCGCCCAATCAGGTCGGTCAGCGCGGATGCGGTATCCTGTAGCAGAACTGCCATATTCTGCAGAATGAAATCACCGGTCTTATGGCCGTAGGTGTCATTGATCTTTTTAAAGTTATCAATATCGAACATCATGAAAGCAATGGACTTTTGAAGCTGTATCGATTTGTAACATTCCGTTTCGAGCAGTTCCATGATCATTCTGTGATTATAGAGATTCGTAAGGCCATCCCGCATAGCAAGCGTTTCCAACTGTTTCTGCTGATCATAAAAACGGATCGCAGATTTCAACCGGGCAATAATCTCGATCTGGTCAAACGGTTTCTTAATATAATCAAAGGCTCCGATGTCAAATGCCTTTCTTAAAACGTCACCCTCCGTAACAGATGTTACCATAATGACGGGAATACTTTTTGTCTCATCACTTGTTTTTAATGCAAGGCAGACATCCAGGCCATCGATCTGGGGCATGATAATGTCCAGTAAAATGGCATCCGGCTGGACAGAAAGTACGGTTTCCATGACAGCTGTTCCGTCGGTAAGCGAAAAAACAGCATAGCCCTCCTGCTCCAATATATCCGAAAGGATACGTATATTCAGTTTGTTATCATCTACAACCAAAATTTTTCTTTTCATGGTAAGCGTATATGAAGTGTACACTCATATGTTCCTTTCGTATTTTGTCCTGCCTGTGTACTGCTGTAAAGATTAAAATACTGACCACATTATATCACTACATTGATAAAAATCAAGCATTATTTGTTCCTGCGGTGTTTCTGTGACAGAAAAGCAGGGAAAATGAAATCTGTTGTAAGTTTTACCGTTATTTGATACTATTATGGCAATACAGGGGAGTGACAGGCGGCATGACGAAAAAGGCTTTTATCTATTATTATGTAGGAGAGATTGGAGAAAGAATATGAATTTTGTGAAAAACATGAAGGTTTCAAAAAAGCTGTTTTTGCTTTTCGCCCCTGGCATGGTCGCGTTACTGGTGATATTAGGTATCTTTATTTATGATACGACTATGATCAGTGAGAAGACAAAAAAGGCTTATTATGAGGAGGCGTACACCAGCACCTCATTATTATTGAATGCGGACAGGGACTATTACCAGGCAGTTGTGGCTGAGAAAGAAGTCATTCTGAGCACATCCCTGACGGATTCGAAAAAGAGGGAATTGATTGACAGTTATGATGAGAATATCACGCAGGTAGAAGACAGGATGGAGCAGGCGGTTGAGAATATCAAAGACAACACCGTTTTATATTCCGATTTCAAGGAGTCAGATACCGGTAAAACGGTCAAAGAGCTGTACGCGGCGTTTACTTCTTATATGGAGGAATGGAAAAGTTCTTATGATCTGGAGAGTCAGAAGGGAGATATCGATGCACATCTGGCGGCGTTTGACAATGCGAGAGCGAGTATTAACAGCATGACGGATCTGCTGTCGGAATATGCAAAACAGCAATCATCCAGTATCAGTGAAGAGATACAGAGAAATATCATGGAGCTTACAGCGGCAATTGTTGTGCTGTTGCTGGCGGTTGCACTGTTTGCATTCTATATCATTGGATATCTGAAAAAGGGAATTATAAATACGACGAAGGATATGAACCTTCTCTCCCACAATGACCTTTCGTTCGAAGCATATCAGATTCATTCCAAAGACGAACTGGGAGAGCTCTCCGTTTCTGTTCATGCGGTAATTGACTCCCTGCGGAGTGTGCTTGCGCTGTTACATACGACATCGGGAAAACTGAGTGAATCTGCGTCTTCTATGAAAATGAATTCCGATGAGATAACGATTTCCATGAATCAGATTGCAAATACAGTCGGTGACATCGCCGGTACGGCAGGGCAGCAGGCTTCCGATGCAGAAAATGCGTCAAAAGAATTTGAAGCTCTTGGGAATGTCATCTCACAGAACACCGAAAGTACCAAGGCTCTTGGAAATGCCAGTAACCATCTGCAGGAGATTGGCAGACAGGGACTCCGTACGGTTACCGAACTTAGCAGTCTGACGGAAAACAATCAAACATCATTTGAGCTGATTTTTGATACGATACGGAATACAAATGAAAGTGCGGGAAAAATCGGAGAAGTAAGTGAGGCGATAGCAGGCATTGCACAGCAGACAAATCTGCTTGCCTTAAATGCAGCAATCGAAGCGGCCAGAGCTGGAGAAGCGGGAAAGGGATTTGCCGTTGTGGCAGATGAAATCCGGAATCTCGCAGAGCAGTCGGCAAAATCCACCAATTCGATCCATTCGATATTGGATGAACTGCAGATTCAGATTGTAGATGCAAACGCACAGAGCGAGACCGTAAGAAAAGCGGTGGTGGTACAGGCCGAAAGCGTAAAAGAAACGGAAGAAGGATACCGGGCAATCGTGAGTACGCTGGAAGAGGTGAATCAGGAAATTCACTCGATTGAATCCGTAAGCAGCGAAATGGAAAAGAGCCGCAGCCAGGTACTGGATATCATAACGTCACTTTCTGCAGTTGCGCAGGAAAATGCTGCAAGCACAGAGGAAACGTCAGCAACGACGGAAGAAGTACTTGCTACCATGCTGTCTATCAATGACGTGGCGGAAGAAATCGACCAGTTGTCTGCGCAGTTCAATGAAGTGTTGCGAAAATTTAAACTGAATGATTAATTTCTTGAGAAAGATCAGATCTGCTATGATTTGATCTTTCTTGATGCGGCAAAATACCGTGTGTCAAAAGATGAAAAACTATATCATAGGTTTCCGGTGTATCAGGCAGCGTACCATCCGCAATCTGAAGAGCAAAGCACCGGGAGGTATCGATCAGATACTGCCAGATCAAATCCGGATCCAGTCCCAAAAGGCGCATATTATTTTGTGTGATTTTCTGAAAGAAGGGATAAGAAGCATGGGGAGCAGTCCGGGTTTCTTCCTTATAATACGAGGACCGGCAGAATTGCAGATAGAATTTGTTGTAGTTTCGGTGGGAAACAAGAAATTTAAAATAAGTGTACCAGAGAGCCGTCATATATTGATACAGGCTTGTCCCGCAGGAAGGCACACTTTCCAAAGCTTCATTCAGTATACTGTCGATATAATGCAGACAATGAACGAGTAAAGCTTTTTTGTTTGGAAAATTATGGAAGATAGAACCTTCCGAAATCGGTATGGTTTCGGCAATTTTTTTCGTAGATACATTTTCAAGACCAAAGTCAGCAGCATAGGAAATGGCTGCCTCCATGATCATTTCCGGTGTGATTGTTTGTCTTTTCATAAAAAATATTATATCCATGAATAAAAAAAAGTCAATATTACGGCATAAAAGATAAGACTCGAATTTTTCAGTAGTTATCGGTGGATTGTTTATTTCAATGCAGTTAGGTGGGATTGTCAGATGACAGGAAAATTAAGAATTGTGGGATGGTATGGTTTATTTCTAATTGTTTTTTTGATCGTTGGTCTATTGCTTGTAAGCAGCGATGTTTCAGGAAAATCCGATTCGGAGAAAAGAGTCTTATTTATCAGCTCCTATTCCTATTCCTGGTCATCGGTCCCTCAGCAGATCGAGGGAATCAAATCCGCATTGGATGAGACTGTGACACTCGACTATGAATTTATGGATACAAAACTTGTCAATGATGCAAAAAGCCGTGAGTTGTTCTATGAAGAACTGAAATACCGTCTCAGCCAGGTGCAGCCGTATGACGTCATGATTCTTGGGGATGATGCAGCACTGGAGTTTGCACTGGAATTTAAAGAGGAACTGTTTTCGGATATCCCGCTGGTATTTGAAGCGGTCAATGATGAGGAGAGAGCGGTATCGGCCGCAAAGAATGCAGATATCACAGGCGTGATCGAGGAACTGTCCTATACGAGCAACATTGAACTCGCAGAAAATCTGTATCCGAAAGCCGATAAGATTGTAGCTGTTTTGGATGATACAATTACAGGAAAAGGAGAGCGGAAACAGTTCTATCAGCAGGAGAAAAACCATCCGGAACTTACGTTTGGGGAAATCGATGTTTCCAGTCTTACGAAAGAACAGATTGAGAAGAAGCTGCAGTCATTGGATGAAACAACAATTCTGATTTATCTGATTTTCAGTCGGGATGCAGATGGGAACATCTATACAAATAAAGAGGCTGCTTATTTGATTCGGGATTCTGCGGATATTCCATGTTTTCGGATGGTACAGGCGGGTATTGGAGACGGCCTTCTGGGCGGAAATATCGTGTCACATCTGGAATCCGGCAAGATTGCCGGTACCATGGCACAGAAAATCCTGAACGGAACAGATCCGGCGACGATCAAAATACAGATAGAAAGTCCGAACTGTTATTATTTTGACTATCAGGTCATGAAGAAGTATGGAATTCAAAAATCCATGCTTCCGGAGGATACGATTTTTGTGAACTATGAACCGACATTTTGGGAAAAGAACAGCCGCTATATTCTGATTTTGCTTGCCTGTTCATTAATATTTGGTTTCCTTACGCATATTATCACGGTCATGGTGCATACACGCAGCCGGAACATACTGCTGGAGGAAAAGAATCTGGAGCTAAGGGATGCGGTCGAGCAGGCAGGAAAGGCAAACCGGGCCAAGAGCGATTTCCTGTCACGGACCTCCCATGAGCTGCGGACACCGATGAATGCGATCATCGGACTGACCGATCTGGCAGAGAAGTCAGTGGAAAACCGACTGAAAACAGGGGAGTATCTGGAGAAAATAAAGGCATCCGCGAGACATCTGCTTTTGATTATCAATGACCTGCTGGATATGTCGGCCATTGAGCATAACAAACTGAAAATTGACGCTGCAAAATTCAATCTGAAAGAGCTCCTTACTTCTGTCTCCGCCTTATACGATACTCAATGCGACAGTAAGAGACTTCAATTTGAAATGCTGGTCGATGATATCGGCGTGGAAAATTTGATCGGAGATCCGCTCCGCGTCAGACAGATTCTGCTGAATCTGCTTTCCAATGCAGTGAAATTTACAGATTCGGGCGGGCGGGTGAGAGTGGTCGTAAAGGAGCAGCTCGTGAATACCGGCAGACTCTGTGTCCATATTTTGGTGCAGGATACTGGTTGTGGCATCAGGGCAGAATATCTGGAACGGCTTTTCGTTCCGTTTGAGCAGCAGGAAGCTGCCACGGCAAGAAAGTACGGTGGTTCCGGACTCGGTTTGTCCATTACAAAAAATCTCGTCGAAATGATGCACGGGTCTATCTGGGTGGAAAGTGAAGAGGGAAAAGGCAGTACTTTTCATGTGGAGCTTCCGTTTGAGACAGATGGGACGGCAGCTTTGAACCGAGGTACCTTTACGGCGCATAAAACGTCACAGGTCAGTTATGATTTTCAGGGGGCCGGGATTCTGCTGGCGGAAGATACGGATTTCAACCGTGAGATTGCGGTAGAGCTGCTGGAACTGGTCAACTGCAGAGTGGAGACCGCGGTCGATGGAGCTGAGGCACTTGAAAAATTTTGCAGGTCAGAACCAGGAGAATATCAGCTCCTGCTGCTGGATGTACAGATGCCGAAGAAAAACGGGTATGAAGTGGCCAGGGCAATCCGTATGCTTGGGCGTGAAGATGCAAAGATGATTCCGATTCTCGCCATGACTGCAAATGCATTTGCAGAGGATATTGCGGCATCTCTGTCAGCCGGCATGAATGACCATATTGCAAAGCCTGTCGATACGGAGGTCTTCTACTCCATTCTGGCACGTTATTTAAATGAGACAAAATGAACGACCTTTTTCTAAAAATATGAGCAAATCATACACCGGATACATATCTTAAAATAAAAGAGAATTTTATTTTATGAATCAAGTCAGAGAGTTTGTAAATGCAGATTATGCACATAAAAGAGGCTATACAGGTTCCGGAATAACGGTAGCGGTCATGGATACCGGTATCGTGTACCATCCGGATTTTGACCATAGAATTGTGGAATTTAAGGATTTTACAAGCAAAAGGGTTGCAGCATACGATGATAACGGCCATGGAACCCATGTGTGTGGGATTATCGGAGGAAGCGGATTTGCCAGCCGGGGAAAATATATGGGAATGGCACCGGGCGTTAATATCATTATGCTAAAGGTACTTGATAAGCTTGGCAACGGAAACACGGCACAGGTTTTGAAGGCGTTACAGTGGGTCATTGAAAATCGTGATAAATACAGAATACGTATACTTAACATTTCAGTGGGAATGCTAAGTTCAGCGAAGCAGGAAGAAAGAAACCGGCTATTGATGGCAGTGGAAGAGGTTTGGAATCATCAGATTGTCGTAATCGCAGCGGCCGGAAACAACGGACCGGCGGCGGGAAGCATTACGATTCCGGGGATGTGTAAAACGATTATTACCGTTGGAAGCTGTGATGATGAGAGAAAAGACGGCAAGCGTCCGGGACTGATATCCGGCTACAGCGGACGGGGACCGACGGAAAACTGCGTGGTCAAACCGGAGCTGGTTGCACCGGGAACGAGAATTGCCAGCTGTTCCACCAATATGTCCTATGAGGTAAAGAGCGGCACCTCCATGGCGACTCCTGTTGTCACAGGTGCTGTGGCTCTGCTTCTGAACCGCTATCCGTATCTGACTCCGGCACAGGTAAAACTGCGCTTGTATGAGACGGCCGTCGATATGGGTAAGGCCAGAAATATTCAGGGATGGGGAAGGATTGATGTGCAACGTTTACTTTAAACGGAAAAAGCAAGGAAAAATTTGCGAAAATAAACAAAATCATGTAAAATGTATAAGAAAAATGCAGATGAGGAAAATTTGTATCATGAAAAAATTTTGTAAATTGGTTTTCAGCCGCTTATTTATCGTTGCACTGGCTATTGCAATACAGTTTTTATGGCTGCTTAACTTTATGTATCGTTTCAGTATTCAGTTTACCTATGTGAACCTTGCACTGAATGCGCTTGCAGTCATCGTTTCATTGATTATTGTAAGCAGATGGATGAACCCCTCTTATAAGCTGGCATGGACCTTTATCATTATGCTGCTTCCGGTTCTTGGGCTGCTGATCTACGTTGTATTTGGCCGTTCGGAGCTTACGAAGCGTACCAGAGAAAAGCTGAACCGTATTCACGAGGAAATTGTGCCGCTTCTGGAAGAGAATCCTTCCTATGTGGCAGAACTGAGGGCGATGGATCCGGAGGTCGCGAATCAGTCCCGCTATATCAGCAAGTGGGCTCAGTTTCCGGTATATAAAAATACACAGACTGAATACTATTGCTGCGGAGAAGAGATGTTTCCAAAAATGCTGGAAGCCATGCGGCAGGCTGAATACTATATTTTTATGGAATATTTTATCCTGGAGCAGGGGCACATGTTCGACCAGGTGATTGAAGTTCTGGAGGCAAAAGTAAAGCAGGGCGTGGAAGTGCGTCTGATCTATGACGATGTTGGCTGTGTCACAACATTGCCGGCGCACTTTTACCGCAGTCTTCAGAAACTGGGGATCAAATGTGCCGCATTTAATCCGTTCCGTCCGATGATGTCGATTGTCATGAACAACAGGGATCATAGAAAGATCCTGGTCGTAGACGGTGTTGTCGCCTTCACCGGCGGAATGAATATCGGGGACGCCTATATCAATGAGGAATTGCGTTACGGATACTGGAAAGATACGGGTATCCGGCTGAAAGGGGAAGCGGTCTGGAGCTTTACCTGCATGTTTTTGGAAATGTGGAATTATATTGTCCGTTCGTCTGAGAATTATCAACGGTTTATGCCGCAAGTCCATCAGAAAGAGCCTTTTGTTTCAGATGGATTTGTGCAGCCGTATGGCGATACACCGCTTGATAAGGAAAATACGAGCGAAAATGTCTACATGAACATCATTGCAAAGGCAAGGCACTACGTCTATATCTTTACGCCGTATCTGATCGTGGATCAGGAAATGCTGATTACACTGTGCAATGCGGCAAAATGCGGTGTCGACGTCAGGATTATCACACCCGGTGTGCCGGATAAAAAAATGATATATCTGCTGACACAAGCGGATTATCAGCGTCTGATCGAAAACGGCGTGAAAATTTATCAGTACACACCGGGATTTTTACATGCAAAATGTTTTGTCAGCGATGATTCGCTTGCAACCGTTGGAAGTATCAATCTCGATTACCGCAGTCTGTACCTGCATTTTGAATGCGGTGTTCTTCTCTATCGTTCCAGTGCGGTTGAGGCGGTAAAAGACGATATGTTAAAAACCATGGAACAGTCGGAGGAAATTACGCTTGCCTTCTGCAAAAACAGATCTATTTTTGTACGGCTGATACAGAGTATCCTCCGGCTGCTGGCACCGCTGTTTTAACTGAAGTACAGTTTCATTATTTTGCCGAGGTAATCGCGGTAGCTGGCCTTTTCTACGGAGTCAGAGTACAGAATATTTACGGATCCGATTTCTTTGTCACCAAGCTTATAGACAGCCTTTCCTGCGACCTCATTCTTTTCGACAGGTGCCTGTGCACTTTCCGGAAGTTGGAAGACTTTCTGGATCGAACTGATATCATCTCCGGTTGTATTCAGATAGGAAAAGCTGCCTTCATAATGGAGACCTACGGAATCTGTAATGCCTTTGGTAATTGGGAGTGCAGTAAGCGCATCTTCATTACTGTCCTTGTAGACTTTGCAGCAGGAAAAGCCATAATTTAACAGAGCTGTCGCGTCGGCAAAACGCACCTTATAGTCAGGAGCTGCCATAATGACTGCAATCAGCTCGATGCCGTCCTTTTCCGCAGTGGCTGAAACACAGTATTTGGCAAGATTCGTGGAACCTGTTTTCAGACCGGTTGCGTACTGATACTGTTTGATGAGCTTGTTGGTATTGGTCAGTCCGAATTCACTCGTACCTTTTGCTGTTGTGTGTGTGATATTTTCCATCCAGATCGTACAGTAGTTATGTATCTGCGGATATTTTGTGATAAGTTCCCGCGACATCAGCGCAACGTCATAGGCGCTTGTCATGTGACCGTCCGTATCGAGACCGCAGCAGTTTACAAAATTCGTGTCATTCATGCCGAGTTCTTTGGCACGCTGATTCATCTGGTCGACAAAAGCAGCTTCACTTCCGCTTATGAATTCTGCCATGGCAACGCACGCATCGTTGGCGCTGGCGACGGAAATGCATTTGATCATGGTATCGACGGTCTGTGTTTCCCCGGCTTCCAGGAATACCTGAGAGCCGCCCATACTGGCTGCATATTCGGAGACTGTTACAGTATCCTCCAGATGTATCGTACCCTTTTCCAGTGCATCAAAGATCAGAATCAGCGTCATGATTTTGGTTATGCTGGCAGGGTGCAGACTTGTATGGGAATCTTTTTCGTAGATGACGGTTCCGGTTGAGGCTTCCATCAGGACAACACTTGGTGCAGAAAGTCCAAGCGTGGCGGACAGATCAGAAGACTGTTCGGAATCCGTTTCGGTGGAAGTGTCCGCAGGAGTTTCAGTGGAAGTATCCTGCGTAAATGATATGGCGGGTGCAGCTGTTAGCGTAAGCGAAAGGCTGAGCAGGAGCGAGAGGAAAAGACGCATAATTGACCTCCAAAAGGATTCTATTTCATTTTAAGAGGATAACTTGTATATTATGCATGAATAAGAGGAAAATATTGACCTGCAGGAGGAAATTGGGAAAACATGAAAACAATCATCATCATACTTGTGGTTCTGATACTCTATATTGTCTGGCAATATCTGGAACTGCAGAAGTTCCGGGTCAAAGAATACACAGTAGAAACAGACAGGCTGCAGGAGGATTTGAGAATTGCGGTAATCGCAGATTTGCACTGTCATGAATATGGAGAAGAAAATGAAAGGCTGCTTTCTGCAATCGAAGCGGCATCGCCGGATGTCATTTTAATACCCGGCGATATGATTGTCAGCGCATTTACGGAAACATATGACGTGGCATCGCGTTTTCTGTCCAGAGCTGTCGGTATCGCGCCGGTGTATCTGTCGAATGGGAATCATGAGAGCAGGGTGGAAAAAATAGATTCCCCCTACTATGAAGAATACCATGCATATCGCCGAAAGCTGGAAACGATGGGAATTCACATTCTGAACAATCAGAAGGAAGTTTGGAAGCATGGGAAAAACAGCAGTGTCATCTACGGAGTGGACATTCCGCTGGCATGCTATGAGAAAGGAAAGAAAACGCCTCTGCCGGAGGGCTTTTTACACGAGAAGCTCGGTGTGTGCGAGAAGAGCACGTACACGATACTGCTTGCTCACAATCCTGCATATTGTGAAGATTATGCCGCATGGGGAGCGGATTTGATCCTGGCCGGTCATACACACGGCGGACTTGTGCGGATACCGGGCATCGGAAGTGTCATATCACCGCAGTTTGAACTTTTTCCGAAGTACGATTCGGGCAGATTTGACATCGGAAAAAGTACCGCAATTATCAGCAGGGGACTTGGCACACATACCTTTCATATCCGTGTATTTGACCGCGCGGAACTTTTGGTTGTCCACATAAAGGCGGTATAGAATCACTAATTGTAGTATGGTAAAAAGTAAAACATACCAAATCTTGTAAAAACACCTTGCTATTTTCTGGAACTCCATGTAAAATATTAGTTGCATGAAAAACGAGTGAGGGAAAGCGTATGGAACTTACAGTAAAACTGCAGATATTTGAAGGGCCGTTGGATTTGCTGCTTCATCTTCTGGACAAGAATAAAGTGAATATTTATGATATACCGATTGTTGAGATTACAAATCAGTATATGGATTATATCCGGGAAATGAAGAGACAGGATCTGAACGTCATGAGCGAATTTCTGGTGATGGCAGCCACGCTGATTGATATCAAATCAAAGATGCTTCTGCCGAAACAGGAGACACAGGAAGAGGAAGATGCCGAAGATCCGCGTGCGGAGCTGGTGGCACAGCTTTTGGAATATAAGATGTACAAGTGTATGGCATATGAGCTGAAAGATCGCCATATGGATGCACAGAAAATGATGTTCAAGGAACCTACGATACCGGAAGAGGTCGCAGCATTTGAAGAACCGCTCAATCTGGAGGAACTGATGGCAGATGTGACGTTATCCAAGCTGAATGATATCTTTCAGAGCATTATGCGAAAGCAGGAGGAGAAGATCGATCCGGTTCGTTCCAAATTCGGCAGGATTGAAAAGGAAGAGGTGTCTTTATCGGACAAGATGTCTTACCTGGAACAGTATGCCGTAAGACATCCGCGTTTCAGTTTCCGCAGTCTTCTGGAGGCGCAGACCAGCCGGATGGAAGTGATCGTGACTTTTCTGGCCATTCTGGAATTGATGAAAACGGGACAGATATCCATTTCGCAGGATCATATCTTTGACGATATTCAGATCGAATCAAAAATAGCAGCATAGGAACGGCTGTCTGAGAGGTTTGTTATGGAGAATATAAATTATGAAGCTGCCATTGAAGCCATTTTGTTTACAATGGGCGAATCGGTGGAACTGGAAAAAATAGCATCAGCATTGGAATTAGACCCCAAAATAGCAAGAAAATACATACAGAATCTGATGGAGCGGTATCAGTCAGAGGATCATGGAATACAGATTATCGAGCTGGATGGTGCCTACCAGATGTGCAGTAAAAATGAAATGTATGAATATCTGATCAAAGTTGCAAAACAACCGAAGAAGCGTGTGCTGACGGATGTACTGTTGGAAACACTGTCAATCATTGCATACAAACAGCCGATTACAAAAGCGGAGATTGAAAAAATACGTGGTGTTTCATCGGAGCATGCGGTCAGCAAACTGGTGGAATACAATCTGGTGAGCGAACTCGGAAGACTGGATGCGCCGGGAAGACCGATGCTGTTTGGGACAACGGAAGAATTTTTACGAAGCTTCGGTGTTCATTCTATTGAGGAGCTTCCGGTATTGAATGAGGATCAGGTGGAAGAGTTTAAGCTTGAGGCAGAGGCGGAGATAGAAACCGAATTAAATGTGAATGTTTAAAGCTGGAAGAGAAATGCAAACAGAAGATTGTTGCATGAATACACTGAATTCTGAATAGGATGAATTGATTAAAAAACATTCGGAGAAAGCATGAGACATTTTTTATTTAAAAGGCTGAATGTGCTTATATGCGTTGTTCTTTGCACAAGTTTTCTGATGGAGCAGAATCTGTTTGCTGATAATGAGATAAATGAAACGAATATTGAAGAACCTGACAAACTGTACGCCTTGTCAGCATGTTTAATGGATGCTGAATCGGGGCGTATTTTATTTGCAAAGGATGCAGAGGAGAAGCGTGCCAATGCAAGTACGACCAAAATAATGACTCTGATTGTGACGCTGGAAAATGCGGATCTGGATGACCTGGTTACCGTGTCTCAATATGCGGCAAAGCAGCCGGATGTGCAGTTGAATATCAATACCGATGAGCAGTATCTGCTTGGAGATCTCTGCTATTCTCTCATGCTGGAGTCACACAATGATTCTGCGGTCGCAATTGCAGAGCACGTAGGAGGCAGTGTGGAAAAATTCGCAGAGATGATGAATGAGAAAGCGAAGGAAATCGGCTGTAAAGATACCTACTTTATTACACCGAACGGACTGGATTCGGAAGATGAAAACGGGACGCATGGAACGACAGCAGAGGATCTCGCAAAAATATTGAGCTATTGCATTATGAAGTCTCCACAGAAAGAGGAATTCTTAAAGATCACTCAGACTGCGAGCTATTCGTTTCACAATAAAATCAAAAATTCAGATGGTACAATTACAGACGGGAGCCGTAGTTTTTCCTGCAGCAATCACAACGCGTTCCTGCATATGATGGAAGGCGCAATCAGCGGAAAGACGGGATTTACGGGGGATGCCGGATATTGCTATGTTGGTGCCGTACAAAGAGACGGCAGAACCTTTGTGGTCGCGTTGCTGGGCTGCGGCTGGCCGAACAATAAGACTTATAAGTGGGCAGATGCAAAAAAACTGATTCAGTACGGAATCGATAATTATCAGGAAGTGGAATGGAAAACAAAAAAAGAAGAGTTGAATCTGCCGGAAAGTGTGAAGGTAGAGAATGCAAAGACGACTGACTGCACCAGAGAACTGGATATACCGGTGGATATTGTTACAGACAGCTCGGAGAATTTCTCGGATAAAGTCCTTCTGCGGAAAGATGAGAGCATAAAACTTGATTACCAGATGGAAAGAGTCGTTCAGGCACCGGTCAGTATGGGCGAAGTAATCGGTACGATAGAATATAAGGTGGGCGATGAAGTGATCGGAAGAGAGGTGCTCGTCTGCAAGAAAACAATTGATGTGGCAGATTATCTTTGGAGTTTTCAAATCGTTCTGAAGAAATTGGCTCTTTAAGCAGCAGATAATTTTCTGTTGAAAAAGGAGGGCAAGTATAATACAATTATACTTGCTGGGTTTTTATATTTTTCTAGTTGAAATGGAGGACGAAAAATGGGAAACAGAGAGAATAATGCGGCGGAACAGAGAATCTGCAGGCTGTTGGATGAAAACAGTTTTTTGGAAATCGGTTCCCTGATCACTGCAAGAAGTACAGATTTTAATCTGACGCAGATAGATACACCATCCGATGGTGTGATTACCGGACACGGACTGATTGATGGCAATCTTGTTTTTGTATACAGTCAGGATGCTTCCGTATTAAACGGCACCATCGGTGAGATGCATGCAAGGAAAATCGCAGCTGTCTATGACCGGGCAATGAAGATGGGAGCCCCTGTCATTGGCTTTTTAGACTGTGCGGGAATTCGTTTGCAGGAGTCTGTGGATGCACTCGATGCGCTGGGACTGATTTATGAGAAACAGGTCATGGCATCCGGAGTGATTCCTCAGATCAGTGCAATTTTTGGGACATGCGCCGGGGGTCTTACGGTGATTCCGGGGTTGTGCGACTTTACTTATATGGAAGCAGATCGGGCAAAGATGTTTGTGAATGCGCCGAATGCGATTGACGGAAACCGTGAGGAAAAATGTGATCCTTCTGCCGCTGCTTTTCAGAGTGAACATACCGGTATTTTAGATGGCATCGGAACGGAAGATGAGATTCTTGCGTCAATCCGTGAACTGGTGTGTCTGCTTCCGGGAGATAATACCGAGGGCGGTCGTTACGATGAATGTACGGATGATTTAAATCGTGCCTGCGAAAATCTGGAAAGCAGGAAAGGGGACTCGCATTTTATATTAAGGGAGCTCTCAGATCATCATGTCCTGTTTGAAACGAAAAGAGATTATGCCCCCCAGATGGTGACTGGTTTCTTAAAAATAAACGGAACGACGGTCGGTGCAGTTGCGAACTGTACGGAAGTTTATGATGAAGAGGGAAGCCGTACGGCAGAATATGAGTCGGTTCTGACTACCGGAAGCTGTGAAAAGGCGGCAGAATTTGTCTCCTTTTGCGATGCATTTGATATCCCCCTGTTATCACTTACCAATGTAACAGGATTCCATGCCTGTATGCATGCGGAAAGGAAACTCGCAAAAGCCTTAAGCCGGCTGACTTTTGCATTTGCAAATGCAACGGTTCCAAAGGTGAATCTGTTGATCGGGAAGGCATATGGAAGTGCTGCAGTGACGATGAATTCCAAGTCCATCGGGGCAGATCTTGTCTATGCCTGGCCGTCCGCGAAAACGGGAATGATGGATGCGAAGCTCGCTGCGGGAATCATGTATGCGGATGAATCGGCGGATGTAATCGAACAAAAGGCAAAAGAATATGAAGAATTACAGTCCAGTGTCCTTGCGGCTGCAAGACACGGCTATGTGGATCGGATTGTGGAACCGGTCGATTCCAGAAAATATATCATCGCGGCATTTGAAATGTTAGATACCAAACGTATGGATACTCCATATAAGAAGCATGGTGCAAAATAGAAAGGGTGAAGCGTATGAAGAAAAAACTACTGCTGTTGATAAGCATATGCCTTTGCTTATTGGGAATGACAGCATGCACAAAGACGGATCCAACGACACTTGATTATAATGGATATTCATATGATGAATTGCAAAGTTCGGTGCAGAATACAATCGCTGCACTGGTGAATATGTCCGATGCGGACAAGGCGAATTACCTTGCCGGCAGCAATGAACTGACGGTGCGTCTGATTACTGACTGGGAAGAAGCCTGCCAGGGAGTCGGAAATTATGTCGGATATAATGCAGGTGATTTTACGCTCACAAAGTCAGGTGATACGCTGACTGCAGAGCAGACGGTGCAGTTTGAAAAGAGGCCGGTCACCGTCACCTTTGTCTATACTTACAGTACCATGGAGGTGAAAGATGTAAGTATCAGCCAGGTGAAGACGCTGAAAGAGAATCTGTCCAATGCAGGAAGGAATACGCTGATGGGAATGGGTATCGTATTTATTCTCCTGGTTCTGATCAGCCTGATTATTTATGCATTTAAACTGATTCCGTACTTTAGAGGGAAGAAAAAGTCCGGACAGTCATTGGACGGGGCAGACGGAGCGGTACTCAAACAGATTGTGCAAAGAGAACAGCTGCAGGATGAGTTCGAGCTGGTTGCTGTTATTTCAGCGGCGATTGCTGCAGAAACGGGAACTTCTACAGACAGTTTTGTGGTACGTTCGATTAAGCGAAGATAGTCACACAGGAAATCTTAGGAGGGTTTAAAATGAAAAGCTATACGATTACGGTAAATGGTAATGTTTATGATGTCACAGTAGAGGAAAAGACAGCTGCAAATATCCAGGCAGCTCCAAACAGGGAAATCCCAACTCCGGTAGCTCCGGTTTGTGCAGGGAAGACCCAGCCGGCACCAGTAAAACAGGCCGGAGCCGGAACAATCCGGATTGAAGCGGGAGCATCCGGCAAAGTATTCAAGATTGAAGCGGAAGCAGGAACGGCAGTAAAGGCCGGAGACACGATATTGGTATTGGAAATCATGAAAATGGAAACGCCTGTCGTGGCAGCGCAGGATGGTACGGTGGCAAGCATTGAAGTGGCTGTCGGAGAGAGTGTTGCGGCAGGAGCGTTACTGGCCACCATGAATGCATAGTTGAGAGGAGAGGCAGGTTGAGCTATATGGGAGATACAGTGAACAACCTGATGCATCAGACGGCATTTTATCAGCTTACCCCGGGCAATTACCTGATGATTGTCATTGCCTGTGTTTTTTTGTTTCTGGCGATAAAAAAAGGGTATGAACCGTTGCTGCTCGTTCCGATTGCATTTGGTATGCTGCTTGTGAATGTTTATCCGGATATCATGGCAAGTCCGGAGGAGACTACAAATGGAGTGGGAGGACTGCTTTATTATTTCTATCAGCTGGATTTGTGGGCGATTCTTCCGTCCCTTATTTTTCTTGGAGTGGGAGCCATGACGGATTTTGGACCGCTGATTGCCAATCCGCTCAGCTTTCTTATGGGTGCGGCTGCACAGTTTGGTATTTTTGCCGCATACCTGATTGCAAACCTTATGGGATTCAATGAAAAAGCGGCAGCATCGATTTCCATCATTGGGGGAGCGGACGGACCAACGTCTATTTTTCTTGCCGGAAAATTGGGGCAGTCCGCGCTTCTTGGCCCGATAGCAGTGGCGGCATATTCTTATATGGCATTGGTGCCGATTATTCAGCCGCCGATTATGAAATTACTGACAACAAAAAAAGAACGTGCAGTGCGGATGGAGAATCTGCGTCCCGTATCGAAATTAGAACGGATTCTTTTTCCGATCGTTGTAACGATTGTCGTATGCATGATTCTTCCGACCACAGCACCGCTTGTCGGCATGTTGATGCTTGGCAACCTGTTCCGTGAATGCGGCGTGGTACGTCAGCTTTCGGAAACAGCATCCAATGCACTGATGTACAGCGTAGTCATTTTGCTTGGGATATCGGTCGGGGCGTCCGCAAGTGCGGGGGCATTTTTGAATGTCAGCACCCTTAAGATTGTTGTCCTTGGCCTGATCGCATTTGCCTTTGGTACGGCAGGAGGTGTGCTGTTTGGGAAACTGCTCTGCCTGCTTACAGGCGGCAAGGTCAATCCGCTGATCGGTTCGGCCGGTGTTTCGGCTGTTCCTATGGCAGCCCGGGTTTCACAGAAGGTCGGAGCGGAAGAAGACCCGACAAACTTTTTACTGATGCATGCAATGGGACCGAATGTTGCAGGTGTTATTGGAACTGCGGTCGTTGCCGGCGTATTTATGGCGATCTTTGGCATTTAAGGAGGACAAATCATGTCAGAAGAAAAAAAGAAACCATTGAAAATTACAGAGACGGTGCTGCGTGATGCACACCAGTCCCTGATTGCCACCAGAATGACAACGGAGCAGATGCTTCCGATCATCGATAAAATGGATCAGATTGGCTACTACGCGGTAGAATGCTGGGGAGGAGCGACATTTGATGCGTCTTTGCGTTTCCTCAAAGAAGATCCATGGGAGAGACTTCGCAAATTAAGAGCCGGTTTTAAAAATACCAAATTGCAGATGCTGTTTCGTGGGCAGAACATCCTTGGATACCGTCCTTATGCAGACGATGTCGTGGAATATTTTGTACAGAAGTCCATTGCAAACGGGATAGATATCATTCGTATTTTTGACTGCCTGAATGATGTGCGCAATCTGCAGACGGCAGTGACTGCGTGTAACCGGGAAAAAGGGCATGCACAGGTCGCACTGTCCTATACTTTGGGAGATGCTTATACGCTGGAGTACTGGATGGAAATGGCCAGAAAAGTGGAAGAAATGGGTGCGGATTCGCTATGCATCAAGGATATGGCAGGTCTTTTGGTGCCACAGAAGGCCGACGAACTGATCCATGCATTAAAAGATGCGACAACGCTTCCGTTGGAACTCCATACACACTACACCTCGGGCGTTGCGTCCATGACCTATCTAAAGGCAGTAGAAGCGGGATGTGACATCATTGATACTGCAATGTCACCGTTCGCACTGGGAACGAGTCAGCCGGCCACTGAGGTAATGGTAGAAGCATTCCGCGGCACATCGTATGACACCGGCCTGGACCAGAATAAACTGGCTGAGATTGCCGATTATTTCCGCCCATTGCGGGAAACGGCACTGGAAAGCGGACTGATGAATCCGAAGGTACTGGGAGTCGATATTCAGACCTTATTATACCAGGTGCCGGGAGGGATGTTATCCAATCTCATTTCGCAGCTGAAAGAGCAGGGAAAAGAAGAAAAATACGAAGAGGTACTGGCGGAAGTGCCGCGTGTACGCAAGGATATTGGAGAACCGCCGCTTGTAACACCTTCTTCCCAGATTGTCGGCACACAGGCAGTATTGAATGTCCTGATGGGAGAACGCTATAAAGTTGCCACAAAAGAGACAAGAGATGTTTTACTTGGAAAATACGGGCAGACCGTAAAGCCGTTTGATCCGGATATCGTCGATAAGGTGCTCGGTGAGGATAAAAAGAATGCGATTACCTGTAGACCGGCGGATCTTCTGGAGCCGGAGCTGGATAAGATTGAAGCAGAAATGCGGCAGTGGAAACAGCAGGACGAAGATGTTCTGAGTTATGCATTGTTTCCGCAGGTTGCAACGGATTTTTTCAAATACCGTCAGGCGCAGCAGAAAAAGGTTGATCCTACGGTTGCAGATACAAAGTACGGAGCATATCCGGTCTGAGCGATGAAAGGAACGGAATATATCCGGTCTGTCAGATGATTAACAGTATGAATTAATAGGCGCCATACGGTAGTATGGCACCTATTTTTGTACAAAAAAAAGAACAAGAAATTGTAAATTATGTACAAAAATGAAATTTTGGGATCGTTTTACTTTGTTTTATATAGACAAAACTTTGAGATATTGCTATATTGTTGAAGATATGTGAGAGGTGAGAGAGATTTTGCGGGTGTAGGTGAAGAAGAATGAAACTGTATGATGTGGGAGAAAAGGAACGGATTCAGATCATTGCCAGGAATGAAGGCGCATCTTTGCAATATCTGGCTACAGTGGTTATGATGAAGCAGAACATTCTGTTTATCGAGCCAATTATGCATCGAGATAAAATCGTGAATTTTAATACCAGCCATGTCACGATCCGTGTGGTTTACATTGGGGAAGGTGAAAAACCACTTGTCTGGGATGGCTGCGTAATAAAAACCATAATTTATCAGAACAAAAAATATCAGGTCGTGTATTCGGATAAAGAGGGGAAAAAGCTGAACCGCAGAGAAGCATATCGTCAGTATATCGGTGCAAAAGGAATTCTGAAGGTGGATGCAACACGTGAAGTCCTAAGGGTCACGGTGAAAGATATCAGTACTACCGGAATTTCTTTTGTAACGGATACGTCCGTTACCATGGCTGACATCGGAGACTTTCATCTGAACTTCGACGATCCCGAATGTAAGCTTGGAATCCGCTTGGCGGGATACCTGATACGGGAAGAAGATGTGGATGAGAACAGACGTGTTTTTGGGGGAGTCATTAAGGCGTGTAACGTGGATCTGAGTACCTATGTTGCACTGAAGCAGAAAAATGAGATGGCCAGAAGATCTGGAAAATAGGACGTGAAAGCACAGTCTGACGCGTCGGAATTCAGATACCAGAAAGGCTGTTGCGTTTTTTTTTTGATTTGTTATAATAAAATAGCGATGCTGCGTACAGTTTCGTACGCAGTTTTTCAATTTAGACAGAGATTTGATGAGGAAGTGCAGGGCATGGGGAAAACGAATGAATTGACAAATCGGATAAATGAATCGTATGGAAGCCTGAGCAAAGGTCAGAAGATTCTGGCGGCATATATCACGGACAATTATGATAAAGCGGTGTTCCTGACCGCCGCAAAACTTGGTGAAGTGGTGGGAGTCAGTGAATCTACAGTGGTTCGATTTGCAACACATTTGGGATACAAGGGTTACCCGGAATTCCAAAAAGCTCTCGAGGAAATGGTACGCAATAAGCTCAATTCCATCCAGAGAATGGAAGTGACCTACGGAAGAATCAGCCAGTCCAAGATTCTGGAGACGGTATTGCAGGCAGACATGGAAAAAATCAAGAATACGCTCGATAATATCGATCAGAATGCTTTTGAAATTGCCGTTGATACGATTCTCTCCGCACGTAAGATCTATATCGTTGGAATCAGAAGCTGCGCGCCGCTTGCGAGTTTTATGGCATTTTACTTCAATTTAATGTTTGAGGATGTGATTTTGCTTCAGACCAACAGTTCCAGTGAATTATTTGAACAGATGGTGCGCATTAATAAGGAGGACGTCATTATTGGAATCAGTTTTCCACGCTATTCCATGCGTACCTTAAAAGCCATGGAATTTGCAAATAACCGCAGTGCGAAAGTAATTACCCTGACGGACAGCGTACATTCGCCGATGAATCTGTATTCCTCCTGTAACCTGATCGCGAAAAGCGATATGGCATCCATTGTAGATTCTCTTGTAGCACCGTTAAGTGTGATCAATGCACTCATTGTTGCGCTGTGTATGAAAAAGCAGGATGAAGTGGCATCCACCCTGGAAATGCTTGAGAAAATATGGGATGAATATCAGGTATATGAAAATGATGAAATCAATTATATTGATGATTCACTGAAAATGCGATATGCAAGGCTTGGAGAAAAAAATGAGTAAAGTAATAGTAATCGGCGGCGGACCTGCCGGAATGTTTGCGGCTTTGGCGGCTGCAGAAAACGGGCATGAGGTTCTTTTGCTCGAGCAGAACGAAAAACTTGGAAAGAAACTTTTTATCACGGGAAAAGGCAGGTGCAACCTGACAAACGCCTGTGATACGGAAGAACTTTTTCGAAATATAACACGTAACAATAAGTTTTTATACAGTGCCATTTATACATACGATAATTTTCGTGTGATTGATTTTTTTGAAAAACATGGATTGATGACAAAGACAGAACGTGGCAACCGTGTATTCCCGGCCTCCGATCATTCCTCTGATGTGATTGCGACGCTGAAGCGGGAATTGGAGAAGCGTGGCATTGTGATACGTCTGCATACAAAAGTCAAAAGACTGCTGGAAAACAGCGACGGAATCTGCGGAGTGATTCTGTCAGATGATGACAGAGTGAAAGCGGATGCAGTCATTCTTGCTACCGGAGGATGTTCCTATCCGTCCACAGGCTCCACGGGAGACGGTTACCGGTTCGCGAAAGAGGCCGGACATAAGGTGGTTCCATGCAGACCTTCCCTGGTGCCGTTTACCGCAAAAGAAGATTACGTAAAAGAGCTGATGGGACTTTCGTTAAAAAACGTAAAAGTCACGATAAAAAACAGGCAAAAAGTATTATTTGAAGACTTTGGTGAGATGCTATTTACGCACTTCGGTGTAAGCGGACCCCTGTTACTGAGCGCAAGCAGCATTGTGAATGAGGCAGTTCAAAAAGAGCCGCTCGCAATGGAGATTGACCTGAAACCCGCATTGACAGAAGAACAGCTGGACAAGCGTATTCTGAGGGATTTTGAGGAAGCGAAAAACCGCTGCTTCTCCAATTCCATCGGAAAATTGTATCCGGCGAAGATGATACCGGTAATCACAAAACTGTCGGGAATCGATCCAGAGAAAAGAGTCAATGAGATCACAAGAGAAGAACGTGCGAAGCTGGCAGCATGCACAAGGAGTTTTCCACTCACGTTGACAGGTCTTCGGGGACTGGAAGAGGCAATCATCACAAGAGGCGGTGTTACGATCAAAGAGATCAATCCGTCCACGATGGAATCAAAGCTGAAAAAAAATCTGTTTTTTGCAGGAGAACTGCTGGACGCGGACGCACTGACCGGAGGATTTAATCTCCAGATTGCGTGGTCGACCGGTTATCTTGCAGGAAGCAGTATCAGATAAACAGGAAGGAACGGAACATGAGTATTAATATTGCAATTGATGGACCGGCAGGAGCCGGCAAAAGTACCATAGCGAAAAAACTGGCGAAGGAGCTTTCCTTCATCTATGTGGATACGGGCGCGATGTATCGTGCAATGGCATTGTATTTTCTGGAACATCAGATTTTACCTTCCGATGAGGATGCCATAAGCGGTGCCTGCAGAGAAGTAAATATCACAATTTCCTATGAAAATGGCGAACAGCAGGTTCTGTTAAATGATGTAAACGTCAATGGAAAAATCCGCAGGGAAGAAGTGGGCAATATGGCATCTGTAACCAGTATCTATCCGGCTGTCAGAACAAAACTCGTTGAACTGCAACAGGAGCTTGCTTCTAAAACAGACGTTATTATGGACGGACGGGATATCGGAACCTGTGTACTTCCAAACGCCCAGGTGAAGATTTATCTGACGGCAAGTGTTGAAACAAGGGCGGGAAGACGTTATGATGAGCTGACTGAAAAAGGTGTGAAATGTGACTTGAAAGCGATTGAAAAAGACATTGAAGAACGGGATTACCGCGATATGAACCGGGAGATGTCACCGTTAAAACAGGCGGAAGATGCGGTTCTTGTGGACTCGTCCAATCTGGATGTCGAAGGCGTTGTTACGGTGATACGCGGAATTTATGAGGAAAAGTGCAGATCATGAAGAAAGTAACGGTAGCAAAAAGTGCCGGTTTCTGCTTTGGTGTAAAGCGGGCAGTCGATACGGTCTATGAGCAGATTGAAAAGAAAAACGGAAAGATCTATACCTATGGTCCGATTATTCACAATGAAGAGGTCGTTAAAGATCTGAAAGAAAAAGGCGTCCGGGTCATCGGGGAGGAGGACTGTCTGGCTGATTATGAAAAGGGCACTGTCATCATCCGCTCGCACGGGGTTGCAAAAAGCATTTATGACAGGCTGCAGCAGAGCGGTTTTGAAATTGTGGATGCGACCTGTCCTTTCGTATTGAAAATTCATAGGTATGTAAAGGAATACAGCGATAAAAACTACCATATTATAATCATTGGAAATGCCACGCATCCGGAAGTGACCGGGATTCGCGGCTGGTGTCAGCCGGAGCATACAACGGTGATACAGACGGAAGAAGAGGCGGAGAATTTGGAGCTTCCGGCGAAAGAAAAAGTATGTATCGTTTCGCAAACGACATTTAACTACAATAAATTTCAAGAATTAGTTGAAATTATAAACAAAAAAGGTTATGATATAATTGTTTTAAATACAATTTGCAATGCTACGGAAGAGCGCCAGACCGAAGCATTGGCGCTTGCGAGGCAGTCACAGGCCATGATTGTGGTTGGTGGCAAGAGCAGTTCGAATACGCAAAAGTTATTTGAAATATGTAAAAATGAATGTGAAAATACTTACTATATACAAACTATAGATGATTTGAATTTGCAAAAATTACAATCCATTGATAACGTAGGTATTACCGCAGGGGCTTCTACCCCAAATAAAATTATTGAGGAGGTTCAAACGAATGTCAGAAATGAGTTTTGAACAAATGTTGGAAGAATCATTTAAAACAATAAGAAATGGAGAGGTAGTCGAGGGCGTCGTTATCGGTGTGAAACCGGATGAGATTATTTTAAACATCGGGTATAAATCAGATGGTATCATTACACGTAGTGAATATACGAATGAAACAAATGTAGATTTAACCACCGTAGTTTCCGTCGGCGATACGATGGAAGCAAAAGTGCTCAAGGTGAATGACGGTGAAGGACAGGTTGTTCTGACATACAAACGTCTGGCTGCCGAAAAAGGAAGCAAACGTCTGGAAGAGGCATTCAACAGCCAGGAAGTATTGACTGCAAAAGTTGCACAGGTACTGTCCGGCGGTTTAAGTGTTGTTGTGGATGAAGCAAGAGTCTTTATTCCGGCAAGTCTCGTATCCGATACCTTCGAAAAAGATCTGAGCAAATACGAAGGCCAGGAAATCAGCTTTGTAATCACAGAGTTTAACCCTCGCAGAAGAAGAATCATCGGCGACAGAAAACAGTTGCTGGTTGCTGAAAAAGCAGAACTCCAGAAGAACTTATTTGAAAAAATCCACATTGGTGATGTTGTGGAAGGAACCGTTAAGAATGTGACAGATTTTGGTGCATTTGTTGATCTTGGCGGAGCAGACGGATTACTTCATATCTCAGAGATGTCCTGGGGAAGAGTGGAGAATCCAAAGAAAGTATTTAAGGTTGGCGAAACTGTAAAGGTATTCATTAAGGATATCAACGAGACCAAGATTGCATTGAGCATGAAATTCCCGGAAGCGAATCCATGGAACAATGCAGCTGAAAAATATGCAGTTGGCAAGGTGGTAACTGGAGTCGTTGCACGTATGACAGATTTTGGCGCATTTATTGAGCTGGCACCTGGCGTGGACGCTTTACTGCACGTTTCCCAGATTTCCAAAGAGCATGTGGAAAAACCGGCTGACGTATTGAAAACTGGCGAGACAGTAGAGGCTAAGATTGTTGATTTCAATGAAGAAGACAAGAAGATCAGCCTGAGTATCAAAGCTTTACTTGAGCCGGAGACAGAAGAAGCTGAAGCAGAAGATTTTGATCTGGCTGAGGAATCTACAGAAGAATAGAAGAAGGGCAAGGGGACGAGTACATGCTCGATAATTACGAGAAGTTTAAGAAGGATGTATTTGCGCTTACCACCATTGATCTGAATTCTTACAAAGAGAAGCAGATGCGTCGTCGGATAGATACGCTGATTGGGAAATGCAAGCTGGATGATTATGATGCTTATATCAGGCTCTTGAAGCAGGATAAAGAAAAATTCGACCAGTTTGTCAATTTCCTTACAATCAATGTTTCCGAATTTTACCGCAACCAGGAACAGTGGGTATTTCTTGAAAAAGAGGTCTTTCCGGAACTCATAAAAACATTCGGCAGCAATTTGAAAATCTGGAGTGCGGCATGTTCGACAGGAGACGAGCCCTATTCACTTGTAATGGCGCTATCAAAGCATATTCCGCTGAATCAGATTCGGGTTCTTGCAACCGATATCGACAAGCAGGTACTGGATAAGGCGAGGCTTGGACTTTACAATGACAAGAGTATTGCGGCAGTGCCGAGTGAATTCAAAAAGAAGTATTTTACGCAGGTAGGTGCTTCTTTTAAGATATCAGATGAGATCAAGAAGTGTGTGGAATTTAAAGAGCATAATCTCTTGCGCGATTCTTATCCAACGGACTGTCACCTCATTGTTTGCCGAAACGTAGTGATTTATTTTACGGAAGAAGCAAAGAATGAGATATATAAAAAGTTCAATACTGCACTGAAAAAGGACGGCGTACTCTTTATTGGAAGTACGGAACAGATTATGAATTATAAGGAATTGAATTTCCGAAGAAATCAGTCATTCTTTTTTCAAAAAAATTAATTTGTAACAGAGAACTAAAAAACTCTCTTAACAGCGTTGCTGTCAAGAGAGTTTTTATCATCTTATTTTTGGTGCTGCAGGAGCCATTCCCGAAATCTGGCTGCATTGTCCCCCATATCATTTGCTGCATTTTCAAATAATTCCTTGGCATCATCGTCCTGATGTGTCTCATGAAAATGCGTCTCAAAGACCTTTGTTAAGTACATGCAATTGTGCCATGCTGACATGACTTTATCGTACGTCGTAACTTCTACCTCATTTGGATTTGCGTTTGCCATTGTATTCATCTCCTGTCTGGACCGCATAAAGCGGAAGCTTATATATCATAAGTCTTTCACCGATTTCAAAAAATATGCGCGGGAATGCAAAAAACCAGACAAAAGGCTGAAGATCAGAGGCCTGTATTTGAAGTTGCAAAAGCGTTAAGCAGATGTTTCACATATTCTTTCAGCAGTTTCGAATCATTTTGGAACGAATCGGAATATTCAAAATAAGATTGTCGATCACCGTAATCATGGTAAAAGGCCGGTGCCAGAAAATTCTTTCGAAACTGCGGGAGAAACAGGGATTTTTTTCGTGTGTAGCAGGTGGATGCTCTGGCCTGCTCCCTGTGTTCTTTATCGACGTATGCGGCAACGCTTTTATGAATGGCAGTGTCCTCTTCCGGAAGATAGTAGTAGTCTTTATAATTGGGATAGAAATATTTCAAGGCATCGAGAACAACCGGAATCACAAGCCGGATGTTATCCTGATCTCCGGTTAAATAGACATCGCCTGCCCGGCAGGAAATCTTTTTGGGAAGCGGATAATCCGGAACAATGGAAATCAGAAGTTCTTTTCCGAAAGTGCCGTCATAATTTTTGCAGTCGCATAGTTCAACAGAGGAAATTTTCTGGAACTTTCCCTGAAAAATATGTGTATAAGAAAGCATCGGAAGCAGATCGATCATACCAAGCACGTCCTCATAGTTATGCAGAAGCAATAATTCCAGAAGCTTTTCATCCGCATTTCCGGTATAGGTATGATAGATTTCAATCAGCTCTCCGCCGGAATACAGATCATCTCTTGGAATGTCCAGATATTTCTCTATGGTTTTCTGCCTGTAATTTTCCAAATGGAAAATATGTTTCAGTTTTGAGACGGATTTGAACATATCAAGATAGGAAAAACCGGAAAAAGGTTCCGGTATATCATATTGACTGCACTTTGCTTTCAAATAGGGAATATCAAAACCAATGCCGTTATAGGTAATGATCGTTTGACCGGGCTGAAGCAGACGGAAAAAGGCGGTGAGGATGCATTCCTCTTCCGCAGGCTGTTCTGCAAAAAACTGATCCAGATAAAGAGTGTCACCGATTCTTCGGGCACATCCGATCAGATAGAGACTGGTTTGTTTTGGAGAAAAACCGGTCGTTTCAATATCAAAGAAAATAGATTCTTCGGTGAAGATGTCCGCTGTAATCGCGGAAATGTCTTTGCATGGGAATTCTCTGTGCTGCGTTTTCATTCGACACCTCTTTTGCTTCTGTAATGGACTCTGTTTATTATAACATATTTCTAGAGAAAGAAAATGCAAGTGCTTGCGAAAAAGAACCACAATAGATAAGGAATTGTGTTATAATCAAAACAAGTGTCTTTTTTTGGCTTATGTAAAAGATAGAATGTAAGGAGAAAGCGGGGCATAGGGAATGGGATTATTAACATTTAGGGGAGGAATCCGGCTCCCTGCGCAGAAAGATATTTCAAAAGACAAACCGATACGGACATTGCTTCCGAATGGGGAGTTTGTATACCCGCTCCTTCAGCACAAGGGAGCACCGGCCAAACCGATTGTAGAGCCCGGTGAATATGTACGAAAAGGGCAGTTGATTGCAGATGCCGGCGAATATGTATCGGTACCTGTTCATGCGTCCGTTTCCGGAACAGTAAAGGCAATTGAACCGCGGTGTACTGCAACCGGTTCGCAGATAGATTCCATTATTCTGGAAAGTGATGGATTGTTTCAGGAAGTGGCGTATCATGTGACAGATGATATCCATAAGCTTTATAACGAAGAGATTCTGGAGAGAATCCGGGAGGCCGGAGTGGCTGGCATGAGTGGTGCCGGAATGCCGACGCATGTGAAACTCTTTCCAAAAAACCCGGAAAAAATAGATTATATCATTGCAAACGGAGTGGAATGTGAACCATATCTGACAGCGGATTATCGGGAAATGCTGGAGAATCCGGAGAAGATGATAGAAGGAATGCGAATCCTGCTCAAACTGTTTGATCATGCAAAAGGTGTATTCGGTATAGCGGATGATAAGCCTGCTTGTATTGAAAAATTAATGGAGCTCACGATAGAGGAACCGCGTATGGAGGTAGTGAGGCTGCGGACAAAATATCCGCAGGGAGCAGAGCGTCAGCTCATTTACGCGATTACCGGTCGTGCCATTCCATATACAACGCTTCCCTCGGATGAGGGGTACATCGTAGATAATGTGGCAACGCTGGGAGCCGTTTATGATGCCGTAAAACTGGGGAGACCGGTGACGACACGGGTTGTCACTGTTTCCGGGGATGCGGTTAAGGAACCCTGCAATTTTCGCTGTCCCATTGGGACCAGTTTCCGTTCTCTTCTGGATGCGGCGGGTGGATGGAAGGTACAGCCAGAGAAGGTCGTTGCCGGAGGTCCTATGATGGGCGCAGCAATCGCATCTCTCGATGTTCCGGTGACAAAGATCACCACAGGCCTGGTCGGTATGAAAAAGGATGGAGTTCCGGCAGAACGGGATGCTACAGCCTGCATTAACTGCGGCAGATGTATCAGAGTATGTCCGGTACGGATCGTTCCGTCCAGACTTTCCGCTTTATCCAGACGCGGAGATCGGAAAAACTTTGAAAAAACAAACGGCATGGAATGTATGGAATGCGGAAGCTGCGATTTTATATGTCCGGCAAAAATCCGGCTGGTTCAGGATATCCGGGGCATGAAGGTACAAATTCTTACAGAACGCAGCCTGAATAGACGATCGGAAAGAGGTGGAGTCCTGTGAGCGAGTTATACAATGTATCACCATCCCCGCATATACGATCCAAAGACACAACCGGCAGAATCATGCTGTATGTTGTTCTGGCACTCTTGCCTGTAAGTGTCGTTGAAATATATCAGTTTGGTGAGCGGGCACTTGTGCTGATTCTGGTAACAATTGCCAGCTGTCTTGTTTCCGAAGGGTTGTTTGAAACGGCTTTCCGGAAGAAAAACACACTGGGAGACAAAAGTGCAGTTGTGACAGGCTTGCTTCTGGCATTGAATCTTCCCTCGACACTGCCTTACTGGAAAGCTGTGCTTGGCGGAGTAGTTGCAATTGTAATTTTAAAGATGCTGTTCGGCGGTCTTGGTAAGAATCTGATCAACCCCGCGGCTGGAGCACTGTGTGCGTTGCTGCCTTTATATGCTTCCAATCTGAAGTCTGAGCCAATCGGCGGAGCTTCTGAAACGGCAGTCCTGCTGGGTGGACTTTTTTTGATTTTGATGGGAGTCATTGATCTGACAATTCCTGTTGTATATATGATTACTTTTATTCTTGTTCTGCTTCTGTTTGGCGGCCAGGGATTGGAGATGTCTTATCTCGCGGCTGAATTTCAAGGTACCGGCTTGCTGCTGGGGATGTTTTTTCTGGCGAACGATCCGGTAACTTCTCCAAACATGCCAGTCGGTCAGATTCTATATGGCATCTGCCTGGGCATTTTGACCGCGCTGATCCGATTGCTTGGTCTGGATGCAGGGAATGTGGCCCTCGCAATTGTCCTTGGCAATCTGATGGTACCTATTCTGGAGAAAATAACGTTCCCCAGAGCATTTGGGAAAAAATAGGGATAATTTAACGCAATTTAGAAAAAGAGGTTTTATTGAAATGAAAGCAGTTTTACGGAAATATGTAGGTGACAGAAAGTTCTATAAAATGGTCCTGCTCGTGGCAATACCAATTATGGTACAGAATGGGATTACGAATTTTGTCAGCCTGCTGGATAATATTATGGTTGGTCAGATCGGAACAGAACAGATGTCTGGTGTTGCGATTGTAAACCAGTTGATGCTTGTGTATAACATTTGTATTTTTGGCGCGGTTTCCGGTGCAGGAATCTTCGGCGCCCAGTTTTATGGAAAAGGAGATCATGCAGGGGTGCGCAATGCATTCCGCTTCAAAATTGTTGTCTGCCTGGTTCTTGCAGCGGCTTGGATTCTGTTATTTTTATTTGCCGGAGATGCTTTGATCCGTCTGTTTTTACATAATGGAAGCGGTGCCGGAGATATTGACGAGACGTTCCGCTATGCGAGGCAGTTTTTACTGGCGGTCATGCCGGGGATGATTCCATTTGCAATTTCACAGACCTATTCAGAGACACTGCGTGAGACGGGAGAGACGATTCTTCCCATGAAAGCCGGTATTATCGCAGTATTTGTCAATCTGGTCGTAGGGTATGTTCTGATATTCGGTAAATTTGGCTTTCCGGAGCTCGGTGTATATGGTGCGGCCATTGCTACCGTGATAGCACGGATCATCGAGTGTCTGGTTGTTGCTGTCCGGACACATAAATGCCCGGAGAAAAACAAGTTTATTGTGGGGGCATTCCGTGATTTCCGGGTTCCGTGGGTCTTGTCCAAACAGATCATCATTAAGGGGCTTCCGCTCCTTATCAATGAGACGCTGTGGTCAGGAGGCATGGCATTTCTTGTGCAATGCTATTCGACAAGAGGACTGGCTGTCGTAGCAGGCCTTAATATCTCCGGAACGTTGTCAAATCTGTTTAATGTGGTCTTTATTGCAATGGGCAGCGCAATCGCAATTATCGTCGGCCAGCTGCTGGGTGCAGGAAAGATGGAAGAGGCAGTGGATACAGACCGGAAGATGATTACCTTTTCTGTCTTCTGCTGTTTGGTAATCGGAGCATGCATGCTGCTGATTGCGCCGTTCTTTCCGCGGATGTACAATACGACAGATACCGTGCGTACAATGGCGACTCAGTTTATCATGGTTTCCTCTGTCTGCATGCCGCTTTATGCGTTTATGCACGCCTGCTACTTTACCTTGCGTTCGGGAGGCAAGACCGTGGTTACATTCCTGTTTGACAGTGTCTATGTGTGGGTCGTTGACATTCCGCTTGCTTTAATCCTGACCCGTTTTACAAACTTGCCGATTTTTCCGATTTACTTATCCTGTCAGCTGATCGAAATTGTTAAATGTGTGATCGGCTATGTACTTGTCAAAAAAGGTGTGTGGGTCAACAATATGGTAGTCGAGGATTCCGATTTTTAATCGGACGGATTTGGCTTGGCAGAAATGGAAAAATACGATTCTCTTCTGCATAGGATACATCCGACCCGTGAAATGCCAAAACACAGGTCAGAAGCCTGCGATAGAAAATAATAATGATTTTTTCGATAAGATATGTTAAAGTATAGAATTAAGGAATGGAGAAGAAAATCAAAAAATGGATGCACAGTTGAGAGAGATGTTGAAGCATAAAAAAAGAATCGTAGTGAAAATCGGTTCTTCTTCCTTACAGCATGAAGAAACCGGGAATCTTAATTTTTTAAAAATGGAACGGCTGGTACGTGAACTTTGTGACCTGCGCAACCAGGGAATGGATGTTTGTCTGGTAAGCTCCGGAGCAATCGCAGTCGGCCGTCAGTCTATTGGATTGACGGAACGCCCGAAGAATATTTCTGTCAAACAGGCATGTGCCGCCGTCGGGCAGGCGCGTCTGATGATGACCTATCAGAAAATGTTTTCGGAGTATCACCAGATTGCAGGGCAGGTTCTGATTACCAAAAATACGATGATTAATAATGTTGCAAGAAAAAATGCGCAGAATACATTTGAGGAACTTTTTCAGCTTGGAATCATTCCGATTGTAAATGAAAATGACACGGTCTCTACGTACGAGATGCAGTTTGGTGATAACGACTCTCTTTCTGCGATTGTTGCCGCACTGGTCAATGCCGATCTGCTGATTTTATTATCGGATATTGACGGATTGTATACGGATGATCCGCGTACGAATCCGGACGCAAAGCTGGTAACCTATGTGGATCGGCTGGATGAGAATTTTATAGATATGGCAAAAGAATCGACCGGAAGTGATGTCGGTACCGGTGGAATGACGACGAAGCTGACAGCTGCAAAAATTGCAACCGTTTCCGGAGCAGATATGATTATCGCAAATGGAAATGATGTGGGCGTACTTCATCGGATATTTGAAGGGGAATTTGTCGGCACACTGTTTCGGGCGCATAGGAATGAAGACTTTTATATTGCAGATTTTATTGAAGAAAGTATGGGTTGATTATGATAGAAGATACCATCAAAAGAATAAATGAATTGTACCATAAATCGCAGACACCGGAAGGGCTTACACCGGACGAAAAAGAAGAACAGGCGAAGTTACGCGGGGAATATATTGCATCTGTTCGAAAAAATCTGAAAGGTCAGCTGGATCAGATCGATGTTCAGAATGAAGACGGCAGCATCGTCAATCTTGGTGAAACGTATGGAAAAAAAGAAAGAACTACGCACTAAGCATAAAACACTGCGGGATGCGATGACAACGGAGGAAGGTATCCGCCTGTCGGAGGAAATATGTAAGTATATCCTGCTGTCGGAACTCTACCGGAATGCTGATACGGTTTACGCTTATTATCCGCTGGGTAAGGAAGTGTCTCTCCGGTTGGTTATGGAAGATTGCCTCCGGATGAATAAGGTTCTGGCATTGCCCAGAGTGAAGGGAAATACCATGGATTTTTTTCAGATTACTGACATGGGGCAGGTAAAAGAGGGGTGTTTTCATGTGATGGAGCCCGTTACAACGACAAAAGTGCTGCGGAAGCGGGCACTTGTGCTGACACCCGGTCTTGTATTTGATCAAAACGGGAACCGGATTGGATATGGAAAAGGTTATTACGACAACTATTTTGGCCGTTTTCCCGAATTGACCAGACTGGGTGTTGCCTTTCAGCATCAGGTGGAAGATGCCTTTTTGTCAGATGAAAATGATATTGCAATGGAGTATCTGGTTACCGAACGCGAAATGATGCTTATAAATGCATAAAAAGTCGTATTTGCAGGATATCCTGCATGTGAGACGACAGATAACGGAAGAAATGGAAAGAAAGAGAGGAATCGATATGGAGTTGCTTGAAATCGGAAAGGCTGCGAAAGAAGCAGAAATTGTCATTCGCACGCTGGGTACCACGAAAAAAAATGAATTATTGGAAAAAGCCGCCGAAAATCTGCTGCAGGATACGGAGAAACTGCTGGAGGCAAATGCAGCCGATCTACAGGCGGGAAGAGAAAATGGAATGTCACAGGCACTTTTAGACCGTCTCGAGCTGACCGCAGACCGGATTGAACAGATGGCCCTTGGCATCAGGCAGGTTGCAGCGCTGGAAGATCCGATTGGAGAATTCCTGTCGATGAAAACGAGACCGAACGGTCTGAAAATCGGACAGAAACGTGTTCCGCTTGGTGTGATCGGGATTATCTATGAATCCAGACCAAATGTGACAGCCGATGCTTTCGCCCTCTGCTTTAAGACTGGGAATGTCGTAATATTAAAAGGCGGAAGTGATGCATTGCATTCTAATATTGCAATTGTCGAAAGCCTGCGCCGTTCCTTAAGGGAAGAGGGGCTGCCGGAGAATTCGATTTGTCTGATTGAAGATACCAGCCGTGAAACGGCTACGCAGTTCATGAAGATGAACGGGTATGTGGATGTCCTGATTCCAAGAGGCGGAGCCGGACTGATCCGCGCGGTCGTACAGAATGCAACTGTGCCTGTGATTGAGACAGGAACCGGAAACTGCCATGTTTTTGTGGATGAAAGTGCAGATTTTCAGATGGCGCTGGATATCATTTTTAACGCTAAAACGCAGCGGATTGGTGTATGCAACGCGTGTGAATCCCTTGTTGTGCATGAGGCAATTGCAAAAGAATTTATGCCACTTCTGGCAAAGCGCTTGAAAGAAAAAGACGTGGAGATTCGCGGAGACGAACAGTCTGTAACACTGGCAGAGGGAATCGTTCCGGCGACAGAGGAAGACTGGGGCACCGAATACCTGGATTATATTATCTCGGTAAAGACGGTTTCCGGTATTGATGAGGCAATCGCGCATATCAACCGTTACAATACGGGACATTCCGAAGCAATTATTACAGAGAACTATACAAATGCGGAACAATTTTTAAATGAAATTGATGCTGCGGCGGTATATGTCAATGCATCTACCAGATTCACAGACGGTTTCGAATTCGGGTTTGGTGCGGAAATCGGAATCAGCACACAAAAGCTGCACGCAAGAGGACCGATGGGACTGCTTGCATTGACCAGTACAAAGTATGTAATCTATGGGAGCGGACAGATTCGTGGGTAACAGGTGTGCGCAAGAGAGAACAGTTAAAGGATAAGCAGAGATTTATGAGTGAAATAAGTAAAATCGTAACAAGTGAAGAAATACCGGTAATGGAGCCACAGAGACAATTCTATTATATGGACATTGCCAAACAGTATGTCAGCCGCCTTGCAGAAAAAAAAGGACGTCCGCTGACCTTCTGCGTGACGACCTTCGGTTGTCAGATGAATGCCCGTGATTCCGAAAAACTCTGCGGAATTTTAGAGGCGGTCGGATATGTGGAAACAGCTTCGGAGGAAGCGGATTTTGTGATCTACAATACGTGTACCGTTCGCGAAAACGCGAATAACAAAGTCTATGGCAGGCTGGGATATCTGCAGGGCTTTAAAAAGAAAAATCCGGATATGATAATTGCGCTTTGCGGCTGCATGATGCAGGAACCGAAAGTCGTTGAAAAATTAAAGCAGAGCTACCGGTTTGTCAATCTGGTATTCGGGACACATAACATCTATAAATTTGCAGAATTGATTGTAAATACCTTTGCGTCCAGGAAAATGGTGGTCGACATCTGGAAAGACACCGATCAGATCGTAGAGGAATTGCCGGTAGAGCGGAAATTTTCGTTTAAATCGGGAGTCAATATCATGTTTGGCTGCAACAATTTCTGCAGTTACTGTATCGTTCCCTATGTCCGCGGACGCGAAAGAAGCCGTAAACCGCAGGATATTGTACAGGAAATCCGAAGTCTGGTGGCAGACGGCGTTGTGGAAATCATGCTGCTTGGGCAGAATGTGAATTCTTATGGAAAAAACCTGGAAGAACCGGTTACCTTTGCAGAACTTTTGCAGGAAATCGAAAAAATAGAAGGACTGCAGAGGATTCGCTTTATGACTTCCCATCCGAAGGATCTGTCGGATGAATTGATTGCGGTCATGAGCCAATCGAAAAAAATCTGCCGTCACCTGCATCTGCCTTTACAGTCCGGGAGTACGAAGGTTTTAAAAGAGATGAACCGCAGCTACACCAGGGAACAGTATCTGGCACTTGTGGAAAGAATCCGGGCAGCGATGCCGGATATTGCACTTACCACAGACATCATCGTCGGATTTCCGGGCGAAACCGAAGCGGATTTTGAAGAGACAATGGATGTGGTTCGTACGGTTGCTTATGACAGCGCATTTACGTTTATTTATTCAAAGCGTACGGGAACACCGGCTGCGCAAAAGGAAGATCAGGTTTCGGAAGCAGTGATCAAAGAACGGTTCGACCGGCTGCTAAAAGAAGTACAGCAGATTGCGGCGGGGAAAGCAATGCGTTTGACCGGCTGTATACAGCCGGCATTAATTGAAGGGAAAAATGAGCAGGATGGCGCACTTGTAACCGGAAGACTGGAGAATAATTCCGTCGTACATCTTCCGGGAGATGACAGCATGATCGGTCAGATCATAAATGTGCGCTTAAATGAGTGCAGAGGCTTTTATTATCTGGGTGAAGCTGTGCCGGAAGGAAAGAGCGAAGAGGATAATTAGTATGTATTCGTATATCAAGGGACAACTGGTAGAAATCATAGGAGAAGACTGTATTGTCGTTGAGAACAGTCAGATCGGATATAACATCTACATTCCGTCACAGATGCTGGAATATCTGCCGGGCATCGGGGAAGATGTGAAAATATATACATACCTCTATGTAAGAGAAGATGCCTATATTTTGTATGGATTTCTGACGCGGGATGACCTGAATGTTTTTCGTATGCTGATTGGCGTAAGCGGAATCGGCCCCAAAGGAGCACTGGCGATTCTGTCTGTGATGTCAACGGATGATTTGCGCTTTGCCGTACTCGGCGATGATGCGAAGGCAATTGCAAAAGCACCGGGTGTCGGAAGTAAGACGGCACAGCGGGTTATTATTGAATTGAAAGATAAGTTTAGCCTGCAGGAGGCATTTGAGCAGAAACTGGCCAATACGTCAGAGGCACCCGTCAGGAACGATGTAAAGGGAAAGAAAAAGGAAGCGGTGGAGGCTTTGGTATCTCTTGGATATTCCTCTTCTGAGGCATTGAAGGTCCTTGGAGGAATCGAAATAGCTGAGGATCGTACGGTAGAAGATATACTGAAGGAAGCCTTAAAGTCCATGGCTTTCATGTAGGAGCTGCGGAATATGGAAAAAAGAGTGATTTCGACACAGGTACAGGAAGAAGACATAAAAATTGAAAAGAATCTGAGACCGCTGACGCTGGATGAATATATCGGGCAGAAAAAAGCAAAGAATAATCTGCGCGTTTACATTGAGGCAGCAAAACAGCGGGAAGAAGCACTGGATCATGTGCTTTTTTACGGACCGCCGGGACTTGGAAAGACAACACTGGCCGGGATCATTGCAAACGAAATGGGTGTACATATGAAAATCACTTCCGGACCTGCGATTGGCAAACCGGGGGAAATGGCAGCTATTCTGAGTAATCTGCAGGAGGGCGATCTGCTTTTTGTGGATGAGATTCACCGTCTGAATCGTCAGGTGGAGGAGGTGCTTTACCCGGCAATGGAAGATTATGCTATTGATATTATGATCGGGAAGGGAGCCACCGCGCGTTCCATCCGACTTGATCTTCCGAAATTTACGCTGGTCGGGGCAACAACAAGGGCTGGGTTGCTTTCTGCACCATTGCGTGACCGGTTTGGAGTTGTACATCATCTGGAATTTTATAACGTAACGGAACTAAAGACGATCATCGAACATTCTGCTGCCAAGCTTGGTGTGGAAATCGATGAGGAAGGGGCATCGGAGCTTGCAAAGCGTTCGAGAGGAACGCCAAGACTTGCAAACCGCCTGTTGAAGCGTGTGCGTGATTTCGCACAGGTACGATATGACGGAAAAATCGATCGGGAGGTCGCTTCGTTTGCATTGGATTTACTGGAAGTGGATAAACTTGGACTCGATCAAAATGACCGGAATATCCTGCTGACCATTATGGAAAAATTTCAGGGCGGACCGGTGGGATTGGATACACTGGCTGCCGCAATCGGAGAAGATTCTGGAACGATCGAGGATGTATATGAACCATATCTCGTGAAGAACGGATTTATCAACCGGACGCCGAAAGGACGTGTGGCGACGGATCTGGCCTATGAGCATTTTGGAATTGTAAAATAAATAGTTGTTTTTCTATAAGAACACCTTTATAATATACCATATGTAGTTACCCACAGAAATTGAATGTACAGCAGGGAGGATATGTATACATGTCGGCGAAAACAAATGCTGAAGTCATCATAGGCGGAAAAGTATATACATTGAGTGGTTATGAAAGTGAAGAATATCTTCAAAAAGTAGCGGCTTATATTAATAATAAACGAGGTGAATTTGATGCAATGGAAGAGTGCAGACGGCTTTCTGCCGATATGAAATCCACCTTGCTGGAACTGAATATTGCGGATGATTATTTTAAGGCCAAAGGTCAGGCGGAGACATTGGAGCAGGATTTGGAAGCCAAGGAGCAGGAAATCTACAATCTTCGGCATGATCTGATATCGAATCAGATTAAAATGGAAAGTGATGCCAAGGCACTCAAGGAACTGGAAGCTGAGAATAGAGAATTACTTTTGAACAAAACCAGACTGGAGACTACGTTGGAGGATGCCCTCCTTGGAAAGGTCTCCGGACAGAAAAAAGAGTAAGTGGGGGGACAGAAGCATCTGTCCCCTTATTATTCGATGGGAATGTTATGACTTTCCAAGCGGATAAAACTGATATACGCAGCTTCGCGTGCAGAACAAAAGCGGTATGGGACTACACGTTGGTTCCGCATAAAGTTACAGAAAGCAGGAGGAACAGGGAAACGCATGAGCGGGAATTTGGAATTACTGGCACCAGCGGGGAATTTGGAAATATGCAAGGCAGTGATCCGGGCAGGAGCGGATGCGGTCTATGTGGGCGGAAACCGGTTTGGTGCAAGGGCATATGCCGATAACTTTGGAGAAGCGGAATTGCTGGAAGCAATCGATTATGGGCACATTCACAACCGCAAGGTGTTTCTTGCAGTAAATACGCTGTTAAAAAATCAGGAATTAAAGCAGATGCTGTATTCCTATCTTCTTCCTTATTACAGAGCGGGAGTGGATGCAGTAATCGTGCAGGATTATGGTGTTATGCGTTTCGTGCGGGAGCATTTTCCGGGACTTCCGATCCATACCAGTACACAGATGACTGTGACCGGGGTGGATGGAGCCAGACTGCTTTGGCAAAAGGGCGCGGAACGGATTGTCACTGCGCGTGAAATGTCACTGGAGGAAATCCGTGTGATTCATGAAACAGTGGATGTGGAAATAGAAAGTTTTGTGCATGGTGCATTGTGCTATTGCTATTCCGGGCAGTGCCTGCTCAGCAGTATGATCGGCGGAAGAAGCGGGAACCGGGGACGCTGTGCACAGCCCTGCCGTCTGCCGTTTTCCGTGCTGGATGAAAGGCAGCGGATATTGAACAATAAGAATCCCTATATTTTAAGCCTGAAAGATCTGAATACAATTGCATTTCTGCCGGAATTAGCGGAGAGTGGCATTGATTCTTTCAAGATAGAAGGCAGGATGAAGTCGGCGCAGTATGCGGCAGGCGTAGTATCCGTTTACCGCCATTATATGGACCGATATCTCGCATGTGGTGCCAAAGGATATCAAGTATCCGGAACGGATGCAAAAAAGCTGCTTGATTCTGGCAACCGGAATGGATTTACAGATGGTTATTACCATCAACGGAACGGAGCGGATATGCTGACCGGAGACACCTCTTCACACAGCAAAGCTTCCGATTCGAAGAGCACTGCATCCGTGGAGACGTATCTGAAAGACGAAATCAAAGAAAAGATTAATGGAAAGTTAAAGCTTTTCAAAGATGCCAATGCTATGATGCTGGTAACGGACGGTGTCTTTCAGGCAGAAGTAACGGGGGCCGTTGTGCAGCAGGCAAAGAGCCGGCCGATGATGCGCGAAAATGTAGAAGAGAAAATCCGGAAAACAGGAAATACACCGTTTGTTTTTGAACAGTTGGAAATCTGTATGGAGGATGATGTGTTTGTTCCGGTCGCAGAATTGAATCATATGCGGCAGGAGGCACTGGAACAGCTGGAGCAGCTGCGTCTGGAAGTATTCCGCAGAAAGAACGGAGAATGTCTGCCGGAAGAATTCTCTTTTCGCAAAACAGACGGTAATCCGTCGGTGCCGGAACTGATCGTTTCGACGGAATGCAGAACCGGGTTCGATGCCGCTTTGAAATGCAAGGCAGTAACAACCGTTTATCTGGATAGTTCCCTGTATACGAGGGAACATCTGCTGCGCGATTTGCAGGCAGACATCCGGTCATGCACGAATGCCGGGAAGAAAGTGTTTTACATTTTTCCGCCGGTATTTCGGAAAAACACCCGGGACTTTTACGCGACAGTCCTCGGTGAAATACGGAATCTGGAGTTAAACGGCTTTGTTGTAAAAAGTTATGATGAACTGGGATTTTTCAAAAATGATTTTAGTGGTAAGAAAGAGCTTCGAATCGACCATAATATGTATACTTATTCGGATTATACAAAGGAATCATTTACACAGGATGGTGTTTTCCGGGATACGGTTCCGCTCGAACTGAACCGGAAAGAAGTTGCGCATCGGAATAACCGGGACAGTGATTTTTTGGTCTATGGCTATCTGCCGCTGATGGTCAGCGCCGGATGCGTGCATAAAAACACGGCAGGCTGTGATAAAAGAGCGCAGACCTTGTATCTGCAGGATCGCTATGAAGTGAAATTTCCCGTGAAAAACAACTGCGGGGAATGTTATAATAGTATCTATAATGCAAAACCGCTCTTCCTGCTGCATCACGCAGCGGAGCTGAAAAAACTGACTGCGGGAGCATACCGAATTCATTTTGTGTTTGAAACCGCACAAGAGGCTGCGCATATCTTAGAGGCGTACCAGAGTGCCTTTTTACAACAGGAAGCAATTAACCCGGAGAATTATGTGCCGGATTATACAAATGGGCACTATAAACGTGGAGTAGAGTAATATGACGAATCTGATTGTGGAATTATCGAAATACCTTATGATTATCCTGTTTGCAGGCTATACCTATGAGTGTTTTTCGGTATTGGGGAGAAGAAAATCAAAAGAAAAACAGGACCGGATTTTTTCGCGCCAGACAGCACTGATGTATCTGCTTCATCTGAATGCATATCTGGTGATCTTTACGGTCAGACAGGAATTTGCCATTCTGTTGTTTTATGCGGCGCAGGTAATTTTAGTTGCAGTTGTGATGAATGCCTACCGGGTTTTTTATCCGAAGTCATCCAGACTGGTCGTCAACAATATGTGTATGCTGCTTCTGATCGGCTTTATTATCCTGACTAGGCTCACGGAAACAAAGGCGCTAAAGCAGTTTGTCATCGTTACGGCTTCTCTGATCGTAACGCTTGTGATTCCCGTAATTATACAGAAATTAAAATTTTTCCACCGCCTTACATGGCTGTATGCAGCCGTTGGAATCCTGCTGCTTGGTTTGGTAGCTGTGGCAGGTTCCACAAGTTACGGTGCAAAAATATCGTTTACCGTAGCTGGGATTACGGTTCAGCCGTCTGAATTTATCAAAATTCTGTTCGTGTTTTTTGTGGCATCCAGACTGAGCGTATCCACGGAATTCCGAAGTCTCGTGGTCACTACGGCGGTGGCGGCTCTTCATATTGTGATACTGGTGGTATCCAAAGACCTCGGAGGAGCACTGATCTTTTTTATCGTTTATATGGTAATGATCTATGTGGCAACCAAAAAAGTAACTTATTTCCTGAGCGGTCTGCTATGCGGGAGCGCAGCTGCAGTCGTTGCCTATAAGCTGTTTCGCCATGTGCGGGTCCGTGTACTTGCATGGAAAGCACCGCTGAGTGTCATCGACAATGAGGGATATCAGATCTGTCAGTCCCTGTTTGCAATTGGAACCGGCGGATTTTTCGGACTCGGTCTTTATCAGGGAATGCCGGATAAGATACCGGTTGTGGAGCAGGACTTTGTATTTGCTGCAATCTCGGAAGAGTTGGGCGGTATCTTTGCGCTCTGTCTGATTCTGGTCTGTGCAAGCTGCTTTTTGATGTTTTTAAATATTGCCATGCAGATCAAAAATATGTTTTATAAGCTGGTGGCACTTGGGCTTGGTACGGTATATGGTTTTCAAGTATTTCTTACCATAGGAGGCGTAACGAAATTTATTCCTTCCACCGGTGTGACACTGCCACTCGTCAGCTATGGCGGAAGTTCTGTTTTGAGCACACTGATTTTGTTTGGAATTATCCAGGGATTGTATATTTTGCGTGAAGATGAGGGAAAGGTATATGAAAAAAAATCCGGAAGAGATCGAACTGGAAAAGATCGACATAACAGGGATCCTAAAAGAGGAGAAGCCCAAAAAAAGAAAAAAGAAACAGGATTCGACACGCGGTTCGAAAAACTCGATTAACAATCGGGAATTTGCGGTCGTGACCTACCTGTTTCTTACAATCTTCATCTGCCTGATGGGGTATATGGTCTATTTTCAGGTCGCACGGAGTGAGGATTTTATCAACAGTCCGTACAATACCAGACAGGACAGTTTCGCTACGCGTATCGTAAGAGGTGAGATCCGTTCAGCAGACGGGAAGATACTGGCGCAGACAAATACGGATGCCGATGGAACTGAAACAAGGTACTATCCGTATTCTAATCTGTACGCACACGTTGTCGGTTTTGCAAGCAACGGGAAATCAGGCATTGAATCCATGATGAATTTCAATCTTCTGCGTTCTCATACCTTTATTCTGGAGCGTGTCATCAATGAAATCAAAGGGGAAAAAAGCGTTGGTGACAATGTGATTACAACGCTGAATTCGACACTGCAGGAAACTGCTTACAATGCACTCGGAGATTATGACGGGGCAGTCATTGTCATGGAGCCCTCTACCGGAAAGATTCTTGCCATGGTATCCAAGCCAGATTTTGATCCGAACACGATAGCGGCAAACTGGGACAGCATTACATCGGAGGATTCCACGGAATCGGTTCTTTTGAACCGTGCTACGCAGGGATTGTATCCACCAGGCTCCACCTTCAAGATTCTAACGACATTGGAATACATGCGGGAGAATCCCGATTATACCTCTTTTACCTATGATTGCACCGGAAGCACAACGGTGGATGATACGACGATTCACTGTTATGGGAATGAGGCACATGGGCAGCAGGATCTGAAAACAGCATTTGCAAATTCCTGTAATTCGGCCTATGCAACGATTGGACTGACGCTGGATAAGACGCAGTTTTCCAAGCTGTGCAGCAGCCTGCTGTTTAATCAGACACTTCCGGGGAATTTTGCAACCGGGAAGAGCAGTTTTTCACTTACCGAGGATTCTTCCAACGGACTTGTCATGCAGACTTCGATCGGACAGGGGGAAACACTTGTGACACCGCTTCATATGGCACTGATCACCAGTGCAATTGCCAATAACGGGGTTCTGATGAAGCCGTATGTTGTGGATCATACGGAAAATGAGGCGGGCGTTGTCGTAAAGAGCTATGAACCGGCTGTCTACGATGCAGAATTTTTAAGTGCGGATGAAACCGCAGTTTTGCAGGAATATATGGCATACGTCGTGACAAATGGAACTGGAGCAAAATTGAACGGTGCGAGCTATACGGCAGCCGGAAAGACCGGCTCGGCGGAATTTTCCAACGATAAGAGCCAGAGCCATTCCTGGTTCGTTGGCTATGCACACCGGGATGACAAGACAGATATCGCAGTGACAGTCATTGCGGAAGGTGCCGGAACGGGCAGTACCTTTGCGGTTCCAGTTGCAAAGCAGATCTTTGATGCGTATTACGGTGATTAATTTTGCCGGCTCCTTGCAAGATGATAGAAAAAGGGGTATACTGTTTTTAGTTTGAGATGAAAAGAACCACAGCAGGAGGTATTGCAATGATCGAAGCAACAAGTTGTGGTGGTGTGGTAATATTTCGGGGTAAGATTTTGGTCCTTTACAAGAACTATAAAAATAAATACGAAGGCTGGGTTTTGCCGAAAGGAACGGTAGAGCCCGGAGAAGAGTATAAGGATACGGCAATAAGAGAGGTATTGGAAGAAACCGGGGCGAGCGCCTCTATCATCAAGTATATTGGGAAGAGTCAGTATACGTTTACAGTGCCGGAAGACTCTGTGGAAAAGCAGGTGCATTGGTATCTTATGATGGCGGACAGTTATTACAGCAAACCACAAAAAGAAGAATTCTTTTTTGATTCAGGATTCTACAAATATCACGAAGCATATCATATGCTGAAATTTGCGAATGAAAAACAGATTTTAGATAAAGCTTATAATGAATATCTGGATCTGAAGAAGAGTAATCTCTGGGGAACACACAAATATTACTAAGGCAGCCGTAGAGACTGCTTTTTTCACACAGGTGAGGTATCTGATGAAGTGGTATAGGGATTTGTACGTTGGAGAAAGCATCGCAGATCAGACAGAAAAGGTAAAATGGAAAATTCGGCGGGGAATCGGGCAGTTGCATATTTATGTGATTGCCCCTGCGTCGAATCCGCAAAATCTGCTGGATATCATACCGGCAAGAGAACTGCTGCAGAAATATTACCCCAAAAAAGAGATGTATGTGATTGGTCTTGCAAAGGGCAGAGCAGAAGCGGAACAGGTCGCGGCGGAACTGATTACCGCCGTGTATGCAGAAACAGGCGGATTTGACATTCGAACGTATCTGAAAATAGGACATGATCTTTCAGGGAGTGCCATATGAGCGTTTTAGTGGCAATATTAAAAATAATTGGGATTATTTTACTGGCTGTCATCGGTCTGATCCTTTTATTGTTGCTGGCAGTCCTGTTTGTGCCGGTACGTTATCGGGTCGATGGAGAATATGAGAAAAATCTCCGGGTAGAGGCAAAGGCAGGTTGGCTTTTTCACCTGATATACTTTCATTTTTCAATGCTGAACATGGAAAAAGAGGGCATACTGCGTATTGCAGGGATCCCCGTTTTACGGATTCCGATTGTTGAAAAGACGAAAAAACCAAAATCGTCCCGCAGAAAACGAAAGAAATCAGGAAAATCAGTAAAATCAGTAAAAAAAGAGAAGACTGGAACCAGACAAGTACACCAGGAAGCTTCCGCTGAAGAAGAAAGAATAGAAAAAACGGAGAATGGATCAGAGAAGAAGATAGACCAGAAATTTGAGAATAAAATGTTAAGAGATGATTCTCCGGTCATATACGAATCCGATCATGCAGGCAAGAAAAGAAAAAAATTTTTCCCTTTTGAACGGATTCGGAAGTTCTTTCATGAGATTAAGCAGTGGTTCCTGCACTTGTTGGAACGAATAAAGCTTGCTTTATCGAAAATACAGGACATAAAAAGTGTGTGGTTGGACGAAAATAATAAAAAGAGTACGGGACTGGTGCTCACGGAAATGAAATATTTATTACTGCATTACGGTCCGACAAAAATCAGGGCAGAAGTTCAGTTCAGTGCCGGTGACCCGGCATTAACCGGTCAAATATTGGGTGGCTTGAGTATGATTCCGTTTCTTTATCGGAAAAAGGTACAGATTCTGCCTGATTTTGTATCGGAGGAAGTTTATCTGAACGGGCATGGGACAGCAAGAGGACATATCCGAATGTTCCGGCTTCTGTATTCGCTGTATCATTTATGGAAAGATGAGAATGTCAAAAACTGGATAAAAGAAAACAGATAATCAAGGAGGGTATTAAAATGGCAGAAAATAATTTTAGTTCAACAGTACAGTCTTTGTTCAAGGGAATGGATAACTTTATCACTACAAAGACCGTCGTAGGAGATGCCGTTCATATTGGAGATACGATTATACTTCCGCTGGTGGATGTCTCCTTTGGCGTTGGAGCAGGAGCATTCGAACGCGATAAGAAAAATAATGCTGGTGGTGCACTGGGCGGAAGAATCACGCCAAGTGCCGTTCTGGTCATTCAGGACGGAAAGACCAAACTTGTGAATGTAAAAAATCAGGATGGAATGACAAAGCTGTTGGATATGGTTCCTGATTTTGTAAGTAAGTTTACCAGTAAGAACAGCAAGTCAGAAGGCTCAAAAGAGGATAAGGAAGCAAGAGAGAAGGCATCCGGAGAGATGAAAGATATTCTTTCGGAAGCTTCTTCGAAAGAGGAATAATGCGATTTTGGTGTAATATCTATCATAAAAAGCATATATTATAGTAATATATGCTTTTTTGGTGTGATAAAATGAAAAGAGTGATTGGCTATTCGCTGTTTCTAATCGGACTGGGAATTCTTTTGGCACTTATCATACCAGGAAAATTCCTTGAAATTGTTATCAGTCTGGTGCTCCTGATTATCGGATATAATCTGTTCTGTTCGTGTTGAAAGAGAGGCCGAAAGCTTTCAGGACGAAAAAAGAACTGTCATGATGACAGTTCTTTTTAAATGCTAAGCTCTTTCAACTTTTCCTGATCTTAAGCAGGATGCACAAACATACAGTTTTTTCGGTGTTCCGTTAACTTTACATTTCACAGATTTGATGTTGGATTTCCACATTCTATTCGATCTTCTATGAGAATGGCTCACATTGTTACCGAAATGAGCACCTTTTCCGCAAATTGCACATTTTGCCATAATAGCACCTCCCTAAGTTTACTAAGCCCATATCCTGACAGGCTCATAACAATGATATTCTAACAGATACGATTATGGATTGCAAGAAAAAAATTGAATTTTTCTAAAATAACGAAAATATAGTTTCATTTTTTATTAAAAGAGGTTATAATATTATTCATGTCGGGACGCAGTATGCGTTTTTACATATGATTATGAGTTCTATCTATTAAAATATTGGAGGTTTATAGAATGAAAGGACGAATGGATACCGCATTGGGAAATGTAGTCATTGATAATGAAGTAGTTGCCACTTATGCTGGTTCTGTTGCAGTTGAATGTTTCGGTATTGTTGGAATGGCTGCCGTTAACATGAAGGATGGTCTGGTAAAATTACTGAAAAGAGACTATCTGACCCATGGAATAAATGTAAATGTAGATGAAAACAATAAGATTACCATTGATTTTCATGTGATTGTTTCCTATGGCGTCAGCATTGAGACTGTATCTGACAATCTGATCAGCACGGTAAAATATAAAGTCGAAGAGTTTACTGGTATGGAAATCGAAAAAATCAACATTTTTGTTGAAGGCGTCAGAGTCATTGATTAAGGAGGACATGGAAAGTGGAAATTAATACAATAGATGCTGCGGTTTTTTCGAAAATGTTTCTTGCCGGGGCAAAAAATTTAGAGGCAAAAAAGGAATGGATCAATGAGTTGAACGTGTTCCCGGTACCGGATGGGGATACGGGAACGAACATGTCCATGACGATTATGTCAGCGGCAAAAGAAGTTCATGCATTGGAGAATCCGACGATGGCGGAATTGGCAAAGGCAATTTCATCCGGTTCACTCCGCGGTGCAAGAGGTAACTCCGGTGTCATACTGTCTCAGTTATTTCGTGGATTTACAAAAGTAATTGCAGAGTACGATACGCTGGATGTTGTTGTATTATGCGAAGCGATGCAGAAGGCTGTTGAGACTGCATATAAGGCAGTTATGAAGCCGAAGGAGGGAACGATCCTCACGGTTGCAAGGGGAGCTGCCAATAAGGCTCTCGAACTGTGTGAGGAAACGGATGATCTTGTATTCTTTGTTGGTGAAGTCATCAAAGAGGCAGAGCACGTATTAAGTAAGACCCCGGATATGCTTCCGGTATTGAAACAGGCAGGCGTAGTAGATTCCGGTGGACAGGGACTTGTACAGGTGCTCAAGGGCGGGTATGATTCTCTGCTTGGAAAAGAAATTGACTATACCATCGAAGGTGGCAAGGAGGGCTCTGGAATTGTACAGATTTCCTCACAGGCGGAGCAGGATATCAAGTTTGGCTACTGCACTGAATTTATTATTGTATTAAAGAGACCGCTGTCTGAAAGTCAGGAAGCGGAATATAAGGAATATCTGGAATCCCTCGGCGATTCCATTGTTGTTGTTGCGGATGATGAGATTGTGAAGACCCATGTACATACCAATGATCCGGGGCTTGTAATTCAGAAGGCATTGACACATGGTTCTCTCAGTAAAATCAAAATCGACAACATGCGTGAAGAACATCAGGAAAAATTGATCAAAGACGCAGAGAAGATTGCAAAACAGCAGGCAGAAGAAAAGAAACAGAAAAAAGAAGCGGAACCTGCAAAGGAAATGGGATTCATTTCAGTTTCTATCGGTGAGGGGATCAATGAGATCTTCCGTGGACTTGGTGTGGACTATATTATTGAAGGCGGTCAGACCATGAATCCGAGTACGGAAGATATGCTGAATGCCATTGAACAGGTCAATGCAGAACATATTTTCATACTGCCGAATAACAAGAATATCATACTGGCTGCCAATCAGGCGGCAAGCCTGGTGGAAAATAAAAAAATCATTGTCATTCCTACAAAGACTATTCCGCAGGGGATGACTGCTCTGATTAATTTTATTCCGGACCGTCCGGCAGATGAGAATGCAAAGCGCATGACTGAGGAGCTGGAAAACGTGAAAACCGGTCAGGTGACTTATGCAGTCCGTGATACGGAGATCGATGATAAGATCATCAAGCAGGGTGATTATATGGGAATTGGAGACAAATCCATACTTTCAGTCGGCTCTGATATGGTCGAAACTACCAGAGAAATGATTGCTTCGATGGTAGATGAGGAAACTGCAATTATCTGTATTTACTATGGAGAAGAGATAGAAGAGGAAGATGCGCATACACTGGGTGCGGAGCTGGAAGAGGAATATTCCGATGTAGAAGTGGAAATCCATTACGGCGGGCAGCCGATTTACTACTATGTGATTTCCGTAGAATAACAGGAGAACAGGTTATGGATATCAATTCTTCGATTCGAGAACTAAAAGGAATTGGTGAAAAGACAGGTAAGACCTTTGAAAAGCTGGGAGTTTATTCCATCCGGGATATGCTCCTGGCTTTTCCGCGTGATTATAAGAAAATGCCACAGTGTGAGAAAATCGAGACATTGACTGTCGGAACGGAATGCGCAATCCAAGCGGTAGTCAATGGGGCACCCCTGGTAAAAAATACACGCAGTATATCCCTGACACTTGCGCATGCATCTGATGGGACAGGCAGTATCCAGCTGCTGTGGTATCGTGCACCGTATCTGAAAAACAGCTTAAAGAGTGGTGCAAGTTATATTTTCTGCGGGAAGCCGGTCTGGAAAAATAATGAGATACGGATGGAACAGCCTGCCATATACTCAGAGAGCCAGTATCAGGAACTTACAGGCTCTTACCAGCCGGTCTATGCACTTGTCAAAGGGATTACCAATCATCTGTTCCGAAAAACGATGAAACAGGCCTGCGACGTAATCGGGGAAGAGATTGAATTTCTTCCGGAAGAAATTCTTGAGCGCCAGCAGCTCTTTCCTTATGTACAGGCAATTCGGGAGATCCATTTTCCGAGCAGTCTGGAACGATTGCAGAAGGCACATGACCGTCTTGCATTTAATGAGTTTTTTCTGTTCCTGCTGCAGATGAAGATTCTGAAGGAGAGCTATGAAAAACTGGCAAATCTGTGTGTGATGCAGGATTGTTCGATTGCTGATACGATTACAGCAAAACTGCCGTATCAGCTGACAAATGCGCAGAAGCATTCCATAGAGGAGATTCTGACAGATATGAAGGGGCCGTATGCAATGCAGCGCCTTCTGCAGGGAGATGTCGGGTCCGGAAAGACGATTGTTGCATTTCTTGCGATGGCCGTGGCGGCTGCGAATGGTTACCAGTCTGCAATCATGGCACCCACTGAAGTACTGGCAAGACAGCACTATGAAACTTTTTTGCAGTGGAGCAGAGAATTCACGCTTGATTTTCCGGTTCTGCTTTTGACAGGCTCACAGACGCAAAAGGAAAAAAGAGAGATCTATCGGCGCATTGAATCGGAAAAAGGTGCACTGATTATAGGTACGCATGCACTCATTCAGGAAAAAGTCAATTTTCATGATCTTGGGCTCGTGGTGACCGATGAGCAACACCGGTTTGGTGTCAGGCAGCGCGAGATCCTGGCAGAGAAGGGGATGTCGCCGCATATCCTTGTCATGAGTGCAACGCCGATTCCGAGAACACTGGCAATTATCCTGTACGGAGATTTTGATGTTTCGGTCATGCGGGAACTTCCTTCCAACCGGCTTCCAATAAAAAACTGCATTGTAGATGAACACTATCGGGAAAAAATCTACGCATTTCTGAAAAAAGAAATTGCAGAAGGACATCAGGTCTATATTATCTGTCCGCTGGTGGAGGAAAGCGAAAATATGGAAGCACAGAATGTCGTGGATTACACCGCTCAGGTGAAAGAAAAAATGGCGGCGCATATAAAAGTGGCGTATCTGCATGGAAAAATGAAACCGGGTGAAAAGAATGAGATTATGGAAGAATTTGTAAAAAACAGGATCCAGATTCTCGTTTCGACTACGGTGATAGAAGTCGGTGTAAATGTTCCGAATGCAACTGTGATGATGATTGAGAATGCGGAACGGTTCGGACTGGCTCAGCTGCATCAGCTTCGCGGGCGTGTCGGAAGAGGGTCTGCGCAGTCTTATTGTATCATGGTCAATGCGTCTGGAACAAAACAGGCTTCGAAACGTCTCGGCATTCTGGAAAAATCAAATGACGGATTTGAAATTGCGAAAATGGATTTGAAATTAAGAGGACCGGGAGATTTTTTTGGCCTTCGTCAGAGCGGTCTGCTGGAATTTCAGGTAGGCGATGTTTTAAATGATGCAGGAATCCTGACGTCTGCTGCGGAAGAAAGTTCACTTCTCTTTCAGACAGATCCGGCACTGAACTGCGAAAAAAACAGGCGATTGCGAAATGCTCTTGATAATTGCGGAATAAATTCAGAAAGTGTTGTAAATATTTAGATTATTTCGGAGAATTTCGCCAAGAGTTAAATAAAATAGTCCTATTTTGCCGAATATTACTTGCTTTTTTGTTGAATTCTATACAATTTTTTGCTACAATTATTTTAAATTATTCATATTGAGATTGAAGCAAAGAAGGCGGGGAAGATTTCATGGAATCAACAAAAGGATTTGAAACAGATTTCAAAGAAGATACCAAAGCAAAAAGGCAAAAGGGGAAGAGAAAAAAGGAAAAGCAGAACAGGAGCACGGGTAAAAGTGCAAAAAAAGCACAGAAAATCAGCGTAAAAATGCTTCGTACAATCTTGCCGGTTCTGATTGCCGGGATGCTGGTACTTGCGTTGCTGAGTATCGTAACAAGCCGTACGATCATCCAGAATCAGGTGAAGACTCAGATGCAGCTGGAACTTGAAAACCGGGAAAGCGAGATTGTCTCCAAACTGGATGCCGCAGAGGCACTTGCCAAACACATGGCCGGTATTGTAGGGACTACATATAAAACGGAAGATCTGCTTTCTTATGTAGATTTTTTAAATAATATTATATACGAAGAAGACTGTATTTATGGGAGCGGTATCTGGTTTGAGCCGAATAAATATGATTCCAAGCAGCGTTTTGTAGGACCCTATGTATATAAAGATACAGACGGTCCGGTCTTGACTTATGATTACAGTAATAAGGACTATGATTATCTGAATAAAGACTATTATAAACAGGTGAAATCGAGTGGAGAGGTCTATTATACCGATGCCTATTATGATGAAACATTGAATGTTACCATGCTTTCCATTGCGGCGCCGATCTTTGATCCGGATGACACCTTTATGGGCTGTGTTACCGTTGATATCACAACAGACACGATTCAGGATCTGACCAAGGCAATACAGGTGGGAGACAGCGGAACAGCATTTCTTGTTCTTTCCGATGGTACTTATCTGGTCTGTAGTGACGCTTCCAAGGTGATGAACGTGAAAGTAACGGAGGATGAAAATCAGTCACTTGCAAAGGCAGGGAAAGAGATTGTCGCGAATAAAGAGGGAAATACCGTAATTAAGCAGGGCGGTGAATCCTATCAGCTTTACTATGCACAGGTGCCGAATGTCAACTGGAAGCTGGCGATTACAATCAAAGATTCTGAATTGAATGAGCCGGTTATCAGTTTGGCAATTAAATTATTTGGAGTTGCATTTGTGATCTGTATTCTCGTTGCGATTACCATTTTAAACCAGGTGCGCAGCGTAGCAAAACAGATTAACAAGGTGAAAAATTTTGCAGGTCATCTGGCAGACGGTAATTTTGCGGTTCAAGCACTCGAAAGCACGCGGAAGGACGAGCTTGGACTGATGGGTGATTCGCTGAACGAAATGTTTACGAATAACCAGAATATCATCCGTAAAATAGCAACTCATTCCAGGACAATGATTCATGCGAGTTCAGAATTGAAAGATTCTTCAAATGAATTAAAGGATCAATTTTCTTTGATCGATAAGCTGATGAGCAAGGTGAACAGTGATATGACTTCTTCTTCCGCAGCGACAGAAGAGGTCAATGCTGCAGTCGAAGAGGTCAATTCCTCCGTGAATGTCCTGACCGAGGAAACCGGAAAAAGTCTGATTCTGTCAAATGAAATCAAGGGACGTGCAAACAAAATAGAAGTAAACAGCAAACAGTCTTACGTACTGGCAACGGAACTATCTGAGAAACATCGGAGCGGACTTCAGGAAAGTATCAAAAATGCTGCCGTTGTGCGATCCATTGGAGAACTGGCTGAAGTCATTTCAGGTATAGCCGAACAGATCAATCTGCTTTCTTTGAATGCCTCTATTGAAGCGGCCAGAGCGGGTGAGCAGGGAAAGGGATTTGCAGTTGTGGCCAGTGAAATCGGAAAACTTGCAAATGAGACCTCTCAGGCTGTGGACAAGATTAAAGTTACAATTGTGGATGTGCAGGGTGCTTTTGACAGCCTCGTTGGTCAGTCCGGTGCGATGATCGATTTTATGACGGGAACCGTAGCTCCTGATTACGATACCTTTGTACATGTATCCAGGCAGTATGGACAGGATGCACAGGCAATTGAGAAGTTCTCCAATGACATCGCAGAGATGGCGTCCAACATCGATGTGATTATTCAGGAAGTGAGCCAGGCCATTCAAAGTATCGCGGAATCATCACAGAATACGGTTGAGAACAGCAATCAGATTCTCAGGTCCGTCGATTCGGTATCTCAAGTTGTGGACCGTGTTGCCGATATGTCGGTGGAGCAGGAAGGAATTGCATTCGAATTAAGCGACGTTGTCAGTCAATTTACAATTAAAGATTAATCAGGAAAAAAGGTGTGGATTCTTCTCAATCCACACCTTTTATTTGATAAGCTTATCTGCTTATTTGCCGGCCATCTGTCTTTCCTGGGCCTCGATCATTTTCTTGACCATATAACCACCAACGGAACCATTCTGACGAGATGTTAAATCTCCGTTGTATCCATCAGAAAGTGGTACACCAAGCTCGTTTGCGACCTCAAACTTAAACTGTTTCAATGCACTTTTCGCCTCTGGAATTGCTGCTTTGTTAGAACGATTTGTCATGATTATTTCCTCCTTTGGTAAGTCAGTAGCTTTTGTATAGTTGTAACTTTCTGTTACAATGATATTATCTGCACAGAAAAAGAAAATACACAGGAAAAATCATCAAAATTTTACAAAAATTCGAAATTAATCGGCAAGGAGCGTAATTCCTGTAATATCAGGATGAACTGCCATTGAATAGTTGGTGTGATAAATCACAAAGCCCGGAACGGCGCCGTTTGGTTTCTTCACATTTTTTCGCTCTAGATAATCGATCTCAATTTTTTCGTTTTCACGACCCTTCGAGTAAAAACCTGCCAGTCTTGCTGCCTCTTCGTAGGTCTTGTCCGGCAGCGGATTCCCTTCCGTTTTTACGATGACGTGTGAACCCGGCATGCCCTTTGCGTGAAACCACCAGTCGCCGCCATTCGCAAACTTAAAAGTGAGTTCATCATTCTGGTAGTTATTTTTACCAACATACATATGATAACCATCCGAAGAAAGATAATGAAACGGCTTGCTCTTGATTTTGCCGTGCTTTTCTCCTGTTTTTTTTCGAATATAGCCGTAGGAGATCAGTTCGTCCTTAATCTGAACGAGGTCATCTTCCGATTCTGCGATGTTCAAAGCGGTCGCAATGGAGTCCAGATGCTCCATTTCCTGTTTTGTCTCTGCAACCAGCGATTCCAGTGCCTCACAGGTACGTTTCAGTTTATTGTATTTCGCAAAATATTTTTTTGCATTTTCCGCAGGTGTGAGCATGGGATCGAGCGGAATGACAATTTCCTGATTATCGTAGTAATTCTGAGCTGCAAAATTTTTCGCTCCTTCCGGAATATGATACCCATACGCGTGGATTAATTCTCCGTAGATACGGTATTTGTCACGCTGTCTGGTGTCTTCCATCTGTTTGAGCTGCAGATGATATTTTTTGACGTTCCGTTCTGTGGCGGTAGCAACGATCTTACGCAAATCTACGGATTTTTGACGGATTCTGGTATAGACATTCCTTCGTGCGTAGAATTGTTCCAGGATATAGGAAACGGATGTGTTGTATTCTTTTTCCATGTCCCGATACTGTGTCAGCTCTACCGGAGCAAAATCGATTGGCTGACCGTTCTGTAAAATCATGTGCGGTTGAAAAATTTCGTTTTTCACATCTTCCATCATCCAATTAAAATTGTGATAAAAATGCAGTTTTTCCTCTTCGGATAAGGCTGCAGCCGGCAGATCCGCATCAATCGAGGAACGGTAGCAGATCTCGTTGGCAATAACCGGACTGATGCCGGTGTAGGTCGTGTAGAGCGCTTTTGCTGCCGAAAGTGGTTTGCAAAGAACACGCTGTGCAAATTCCTCCCCGGTTGTCTGAAGCGGATCACACTTCTCCTGTGTCTGCGGAATGAAGTATGTTCGCCCCGGAAGAACCTCGCGGACGGAACTCATCTGTGAGGAAACATGCTTGATACTGTCGATGATTGTATCTTCTTCGTCGCAGAATACGATATTGCTGTGTTTCCCCATCAGTTCCACGATCAGCCTCTTTGTGCGCAGATCACCCAGCTCATCCAGATGCTCAATCTCAAAAAAAAGAATCCGTTCCATTCCGGGCTGGCGGATCTCTGTAATTCGTCCGTTTGCAATGTGCTTACGGAGCAGCATACAGAAATTCGGCGCAGTCATGGGACTTTGTTTATTCTTTTGTGTAAGATAGACAAAAGGAAGCGAGGCATTTGCGGAAAGTGCAAGGCGGAAATTTCCCTCCGCGCTTTTTAAGGTGAGCAAAAGCTCATCGTTTTCCGGCTGGGCAATTTTGCTGATCCTTGCATTCTTAATTGTTTTATTTAATTCTGTGACAAGACTTCTTACTGTAATACCATCTAATGCCATAAAAACCTCCTGAATCCAAATCTGTGATTTCGAAATAATATTCATTATAAGTAAAAATGAGTAAAAATACAAGGAAATGCGTAGGATTTGGGTTTGACTAATACCAATTTTTCAACTATAATATATGCATCTATGCACATGGGAGGCATCTATGATAAAAAGTATGACCGGCTTTGGACGGTGTGAAATAGAGGAAGACAACCGCAGAATTATAATTGAAATGAAATCCGTGAATCATCGTTATCTGGATGTGAATCTGAAGATGCCGAAGCTGCTGAGTGCTTTTGAAAGTGCAATCCGAAATCTTTTAAAGGAATATATCCAGCGTGGGAAAGTCGATGTATTTGTGACCTATGAAGACAGTAATGAAGATAATTTTTCCTTAAAATATAATGAGACACTTGCAGGAGAATATCTCAAATACCTCAACCGCATGGCGGAGCATTTTGGAGTTGAAAATGACATCAGGGTGAGCCATCTTTCCAGATATCCGGAAGTGCTGACGATGGAACAGCAGGATGCGGACGACAAAAAGATCTGGGCCGTTCTGGAAAAGGCACTGCGCGGTGCCTGCGAAGAGTTTGTACAGACCAGGATTGCAGAAGGTGAGAATCTGAAACGGGATCTGATCCGTAAACTCGACACCATGCTGGCCTGCGTTGATTTCATTGAGGAACGTTCTCCGATTATTATGAAAGATTACAGAACAAAGCTGGAGAACCGGATTCAGGAGATTCTTGGTGACACGCAGATTGACGATGCGCGGATTGCAACAGAAGTGACCATTTTTGCCGATAAGATTTGTGTAGATGAGGAAACGGTACGTTTGAAAAGCCACGTCCAGGCGGTAAAGGATACACTGCTCGACGGCGGCAGTATCGGACGTAAACTGGATTTTATTGCACAGGAGATGAATCGTGAAGCAAATACGATTTTGTCCAAGGCGAGTGATCTGGCGATTTCGGATGCCGGAATCAATCTGAAAACGGATATTGAGAAGGTTCGTGAACAGATTCAGAATATTGAATAGCAGGTGAAAATACAATATGGCGGGATTAATGAATATCGGATTCGGGAATGTGGTTCATACGGAAAAGATTGTAGCGATCATCACCCCGGACTCTGCACCGGCAAAACGGATAATTCAAAGAGCAAAAGAGGAAGAACGCATGATTGATGCCACACAGGGGCGCAGGACGCGTTCTGTGATCATCATGGAGCACAATCAGGTTGTATTATCTGCATTGCAGCCGGATACGCTCTCGGGAAGGTTTTTAGAATTTTATACAGATACAGAGGTTAAATCATGAAAAAGCAAGGTATACTTATCGTAGTTTCGGGATTTTCCGGTGCGGGAAAGGGTACCATCGTCAAAGAATTGATGGTAACATATCCGGAACATTATGCACTCTCCGTTTCGGCAACTACAAGGAATCCAAGACCGGGAGAATTGGACGGGAAGGAATATTTCTTTCACACAAGGGAAGAATTCGAGGAAATGATAAGGGAGGATGCTCTGATCGAGCATGCGGAGTATGTAAAGAACTACTACGGAACACCGAGAGCATATGTAGAAGAACAGATGAATGCGGGAAAAGATGTTATATTGGAAATCGAAATTCAGGGAGCCTTAAAGGTTAGGGAAAAGTTCCCGGAAGCGCTGCTTCTTTTTGTATCGACGCCAACTGCCGACGTGCTGAGAAGCCGTCTGGTCGGGAGAGGCACGGAGGATATGGATACGATCCGTGCACGGCTGGCAAGAGCTGTCCAGGAGGCGGACGGCATTGAACGTTATGATTATTTTGTGATCAACGATGCGCTGCGTGCGTGCGTGGAGGAAGTTCATGCAATCGTAACAGGCGAGCACAACCGTGTATCACGTAATATAAATTACATCAATCATATCAGAGAAGAACTGTCAGGTTTTTCGAAAGGAGAATAATTATGATACATCCATCTTATGTAGAACTTATGAAGGTCGTGAACAATGACGTTGAGGTCGGGGAAGAGCCGGTCATAAACAGCCGTTATTCCATAGTAATTGCAGCAGCAAAACGTGCAAGACAGATTATCGGCGGAGACGACCCGCTGGTCGATCATGCAAGAGGCAAAAAGCCATTATCAGTTGCCGTAGACGAATTATACAGTGGAAAAGTCAAAATCATCGGAGAAGATGAAAGTTCGGAAGAAAAATAGACGTATTCATGGGGGGTGACAGGTCAGTCTGTGCACCCTTCTATACGTGTTACATGGAGGAAAAATGAATTTATTATTTGTTTCACTTGGCTGTGATAAAAACCTTGTGGACTCTGAATATATGCTTGGTATGATGGCTGATGCCAATTACCAGATCATCGATGACGAAACACAGGCGGACGTTGTGGTCGTAAACAGCTGCTGCTTTATTAATGATGCAAAAGAAGAGAGCATCAATACAATTCTGCAGATGGCGGAATTAAAAAAGACTGCGCGCCTGAAAGTACTTGTCGTGACCGGATGTCTCGCGCAGCGTTACAAAGAAGAAATCCTAAGCGAAATCCCGGAAGTGGATGCGATTCTTGGAACGAACTCATATGGAGATATTGTCCATGCGGTAGAAGAGGCTCTGCATGGTGCAAGCTACCAGAATCTTGGAACATTGGAAGGGCTTCCGAAGCTGACTGCCAAACGCAGTATCACAACCGGAGGTCATTATGCATATTTAAAAATAGCGGAAGGTTGTGATAAACACTGTACGTACTGTGTGATTCCGTCTATCCGCGGAAACTACCGCAGCGTTCCGATGGAGGAACTGATAGACAGAGCCACAGAGCTTGCGTCACAGGGTGTCAAAGAACTGATACTTGTTGCACAGGAAACAACGCTGTATGGAATAGACCTGTATGGGGAAAAATCATTGCATCGGTTATTGGATGCTTTAAATGAAATTCCGGGACTGTACTGGATTCGTATCATGTATTGTTATCCGGAGGAAATCTATGATGAATTGATTGCGTCCATCAAACGCAATGACAAAGTATGCCATTATCTGGATATGCCGATTCAGCATGCCAATTCGGAAGTGCTGCGAAGAATGGGAAGAAGAACGAACAAAGAGGATCTGATCCGTATTATTACAAAACTCCGCGAAGAAATACCGGACATTGCGCTCCGGACCACGCTGATCTGTGGATTTCCGGGAGAGACAGAGCAACAGCATGAAGAATTGATGCAGTTTGTCAATGATATGGAATTTGACCGTCTCGGTGCATTTACCTATTCGGAGGAGGAAGGAACCCCTGCGGCTTCCATGCCGGATCAGATTGCGGAAGAAGTAAAGAAAAAATGGCAGGCAGATGTGATGGAGCTGGAGCAGGAAGTCATCTTTGATAAGAATGAGGCAATGACTGGGAAGGAACTCTATGCATTTATCGAGGGGAAAGTCTCAGATGAAAATGCGTATGTGGGAAGAACCTATAAGGACGCACCGGATGTGGACGGATATATCTTTATCAATACTTCAGAGGAGCTTCTGACCGGAGCTTTTGTCAAGGTCAGGGTAACAGGGGCATATGAATATGATCTGATAGGAGAGATATTATGAATTTACCAAATAAATTAACGATATTTCGTGTGGTATTAATTCCGTTTTTTGTATTCTTTTTGCTGGCACCTTATTTTGATGGTTATGGGAACTATATCGCGGTAGGCATCTTTATTCTGGCAAGCCTGACCGATCTGCTCGACGGAAAAATTGCAAGAAAGTACAATCTTGTTACAGATTTCGGCAAATTTATGGATCCGTTAGCTGATAAACTGTTGGTATGCGCGGCTATGATCTGTCTGGTCGAGAGCGGCCAGCTTCCGGCCTGGATTGTAATTGTGATCATCAGCCGGGAATTCATTATCAGCGGCTTCCGTCTGGTTGCATCTGACAATGGAGTTGTCATTGCCGCAAGCTACTGGGGCAAATTTAAGACGACGTTCCAGATGCTGATGATCATTGTACTCATGCTGAATATTGCAAATCCGTTCTTCCAGGTGCTTGGAACGATACTGATCTATATTGCGTTGATACTGACCGTGATTTCACTGATAGACTATCTTGTGAAAAACAAAGATGTTTTAAAAGAGCAAAAATAAAAAAGACAGAATACAAAGTGGGATTCCAATGAATAATACAGAAACAATGGAAGAGCAGGTCTTCGTAAAATTAAAAGAAAAACAGTTAAAAATTACAACTGCAGAGTCCTGTACCGGCGGACTATTATCCGCAAGACTCATCAATGTGCCGGGAATTTCAACATATTTGAAAGAGGCATACATCACGTATTGTGACGAGGCAAAGCACCGGCTGCTGGGTGTCCGCAATGAGACGCTTAAGACCTATACGGCAGTCAGTGAACAGACCGCCAGGGAGATGGCAGAGGGCGGAGCAGGGGCTGCTTCTGCCGATATCTGTCTTTCGGTGACGGGAATCGCAGGACCGGATGGCGAAGGGGAAGCGTTTCCTGCCGGTCTGGTCTATATCGGCTGCTTTTACTGTGGGATAACCACTGTTTTGCGCAGGATCTTTTCGGGCAGCCGGCAGGAAGTGAGAGAGCAGGCCGTAGAAACAGCGTTACAGCTTCTGCTTGAAATTATGAATAAAGAGGATAAAACATGAGAATTATTGCTGGAACGGCCAGAAGCCTTCCGTTGAAAACGATAGATGGAATTGAGACAAGACCGACGACCGACCGTATTAAGGAAACGCTGTTTAACATGATACAGGCGGGACTGCCGGGTGCCTATTTTCTGGATCTGTTTGCAGGAAGCGGACAGATTGGACTGGAGGCAGTGAGCCGCGGAGCTTCATTCGCTGCATTTGTGGAAAACAATAAGAAAGCGGCTGCCTGTGTACAGGAAAACATCCGGTTTACTAAGTTTGAGGGAAAATGCCGTCTGCTGCAGATGGATGTGCTTGCCGGCATCCGTACACTGGAGGGGAAATATACGTTTGATTATATTTTCATGGATCCTCCGTATCAAAAAGACATAGAGAAAGAGGTACTGCGTGCACTTTCCTGTTCTTCTATTTTAAAAGGAAATACGGTCGTCGTTGTGGAGGCCGCCTTAAATACAGATTTCAATTACCTGGATGAATTTGGGTTTGAAATGATAAAAGAGAAACTATATAAAACGAATATGCACCTTTTTGTACGCAAAAAGGGCTGATGGAGATGATACCATGAAGAAAGCATTATATCCTGGAAGCTTTGACCCAATTACGAACGGACATATGGATATGATTACACGTTCCTCAAAAATCGTGGATGAGCTGGTTGTCGGAGTACTGAACAACAGCGCAAAAAATTCGTTGTTTTCTATTGATGAACGTGTTAGTATGATAAAAGAAATGACATGTGACATGGAGAATGTGACCGTAACATCGTTTGAAGGACTGATGGTCGATTATATGGATGAAATCGGTGCGACGATTGTTGTACGTGGCTTGCGGGCTGTCACCGATTTTGAATATGAACTGCAGATTGCCCAGACAAATCATAAGGTGAATCCCAAAATAGATACGATATTTTTAACAACCAGTCTGGAATATGCTTATTTAAGTTCCACCATCGTAAAGGAATTTGCTTCCTATGGTGGAGATATTTCGAATTTTGTACCGGAGAGATTTGTGAAAGATATTTACGCAAAATACAATATTAAGAAATAAGGAGTGTGGCATATTATGAGTAGCAGAATGGAACAGATTATAGAAGAAATTGAAGAATACATAGACAGCTGTAAATATCAGCCGTTATCGAATACAAAGATTGTGGTAAATAAGGACGAGCTGGAAGAGCTGCTGACAGAACTTCGTATGAAGACGCCGGAAGAAATCAAACGTTATCAGAAGATTATCAGCAACAAGGAAGCCATTCTCGCAGATGCGCAGGCGAAGGCCGATGCGATTCTTGCTCAGGCTCAGGTTCAGACCAGTGAACTGGTGAGTGAACATCAGATTATGCAGCAGGCGTATGCACAGGCCAATGAAGTTGTTATGATTGCAACCAAACAGGCACAGGAGATCCTGGATAATGCTACGAATGATGCCAACAATATCCGGACAGGCGCCATTCAGTATACCGATGATATCTTAAAGAGCCTGGAAGAGGTGATATCGAATGCAGTCGATACCTCCAAGGCAAGATACGACAGTCTGCATCATTCCCTGCAGGGATTTTTGGATGTTGTTACCGCCAACCGTGCGGAGCTTACCCCGGATCCGGAGGAGCAGGGGAAGGCAGATGAAGTACCGGAAGAACGTCTGCCGGAAATTCATCTGGAGGATATGGATTAATTCTGAACGTTAAGAAAGAGCATGGTAAAATACGGCGGCGAGAATGCTGCTGCAGATGCAGATCAGAATCTTGGTCAGAACATATTTTTTGATCGGAAGATGACTTTCTGATACCATCGATGCTGTCTGTGCAATTCCGCTCAGACCTCCAAATGCGGTAAATGCCATGCAGAGCAGATATTTGATTCCCATATCCAGTTTAGTCCCGGATACCATCTGGATTCCATTCGTGATTTCAATCGTTCCGATACAGATGGATTTGATCAGAACAGAAGATAGCGGCAGCAATGTGATCATAGAGGCAATCATCGAAAACATCATGATATATCCACCTAACTTTGTCAAAGCTTCGAAACCATTCATAATTGCGGCATCAATGATTTTAAAATTTAATTGAAATCTTGGTGCCGCATTTTCCTGTCCGTAAACCGGACTGATTTTTGTCAAAGCGAGCATGATTCTGCCAATCAGAATCGGAGGCAGGTATAAGGCGATAATTGTGGGAAATATCATCTTTGGAAGGTCCAGGGACTGATAAAGGATATAGCTGAATACAAACATCGGGCTCATATTATTGCTGATGATAAAGATAACGGAGGCCTCTTCCCGACTCAGCTTGCGTTCCATCATCATCGAGGAACAAATGCGGCTTCCCATGGGAAAGCCAAATAGAAATCCGGCGGCAAGCGGAAACGTGCCTTCTCTGGATACAGGAAGAAAAATTCGGATTACCGGGTGAAAGAATCTGGAAAAATAGTAAAAAATATTTGTAGAAATAAAAATATTCGAAAGGATGGCAAACGGAAGCAGAGTCGGTAAAATGGTCTTGTACCATAGCAGAAGGCCGGCTGCCGCTGCAGCTACAGCTTTGGTCGGAGCAAACAGCATATAGAATAATAGGCAAAAGATAAGGATAGCAGAAATAGTTTTTTTCATACTTTAATATATTTATAAGACAGAAAAATATTCTGATTGTGGTGTTTTATGAAGGAAAAAAGATATATTTATGTTATACTGTTTCTGATAATTGTTGTTTTTGATGTACTAATGGTAGAACAGGTCGGGAAAATGGCAGAGTATCTGGCTCCATTTGACTCAGATGCCTATGAGGTGGTGCTGCGCAACCAGCAGATTCCGGAAGATGTGAGAAAGACTCTGTTTTCTTACTGTGACTCGGAACAGGATGAGGATAAGTATGCCTACCTGTTCGGGTATCTATATTCCGGTCTTACCGATAAATCGGATCTTGACAGCATGCTGAAGACTTTAAAGAAACGATATCCGGAAGAATATAGTCAATATGTAAGCTATGAAAAGGCGATCTGGGCAGATGCTCAGTATTTTCCGGTTGCAGAGTCAGAGAATAATGCAGATGCCACCGTCACCTTTGCGGATTCCTGGATGCAAAGCCGGACATTCGGAGGGAGTCGGGGACATGAAGGCTGTGACATCATGGCCTCCATTAACCAGAGGGGATATTATCCAATTGTCAGTGTCAGCGACGGAACGGTGGAAAAGATTGGCTGGCTGACGCAGGGCGGCTACCGGATCGGCATCCGCAGTGCGAACGGTGCCTATTTTTATTATGCGCATCTGTACGACTATGCGAAAGATTTCCAAGAGGGGGATAAGGTATCAGCAGGAGATCTGATCGGATTTATGGGTGACAGCGGTTACAGTGATGTCGAGGGGACTGTCGGGAATTTTGATGTACATCTGCATTTTGGCATCTATTTAAACGATGCGGATGGAAATGAGTTCAGCGTCAATTCCTATTGCCTTTTGGATCAGATCAAAGATCAGAAATACAAATGTATCTATTAGAATTTTTTACAACGTAATCTTACACAGGAGTTTCTATGGAAAAAAGAATCCGATTGGATAAATATCTTGCGGATATGGGACTTGGGACCAGAAAAGAAGTGAAAAATGACATCCGACGGGGAAAAGTAAAAGTCAATAACGACATAGAACATTCCCCAGAACGGAAAATTGATCTTCAGACGGAACGAATCTATTTTGAGGAACGGGAGCTTTCCTATATCACATATGAGTACTATATGTTTCACAAACCGGCGGGCTGTGTCTCTGCCACCGAAGATCATCGGCACAAAACAGTTCTGGATTATATCGATGCAAAAAGAAATGACTTATTTCCGGTGGGACGTCTTGATCTGGACACCGAGGGTCTGCTTCTGATTACAAATGACGGGGAACTGGCACATCAGCTGCTGTCTCCCAGAAAACATGTGGAAAAAATCTATTATGCCAAAGTGAATGGCACGGTAACCGAAGAGGATATCCGTCTGTTTGAAGCAGGTCTGGATATCGGAGAAGAAAAGCGTACACTTCCGGCCCGGCTCACGATTCTAAAATCCGATACGGTTTCGGAAGTGCATATCGCAATCACAGAGGGAAAATTCCATCAGGTCAAACGGATGTTTGAAGCAGTTGATAAAATTGTAATCTATCTGAAACGGCTTTCCATGGGCAGTCTGAAACTGGACGAGCATTTAAAGCCCGGAGAATACAGAGCGCTGACGGAAGAGGAACGGAATGAATTGAAAGAAAAGGTGTCATTATGAATACAGGTTTTTTACCAATTTCAAAGGAGGATATGCGGCTGCGGGGAATTGACCAGCTTGACTTTGTCTATGTGATCGGAGATGCCTATGTCGATCATCCTTCGTTTGGACATGCCATTATCAGCCGTATCCTTGAGCAGCATGGATATCACGTCGGCATTATATCACAACCGGATTTTCGGGATAAGAACAGCGTAACAATCCTCGGAGAACCGCGGCTTGGATTTCTTGTTACGGCAGGAAATATGGATTCTATGGTGAATCACTATACGGTGTCCAAAAAACGCAGAACAAAAGATGCTTTTACACCCGGCGGCGTGATGGGAAAGCGCCCGGATTATGCAACGGTCTGTTACTGTAATCTGATTCGGCAGACCTATAAACATAACCCGATCATTATCGGCGGAATCGAAGCCAGCCTGCGCAGAATGGGGCATTATGATTACTGGTCAGGCAAAATAAAGCGCTCCATCCTTTTAGACTCGGGTGCAGATATTCTCTCTTACGGAATGGGTGAGCGGAGCATTGTGGAAATTGCGGACGCGCTGGAAAGCGGCCTGTCTGTCAGGGATATTACCTTTATTGATGGAACCGTCTATAAGACGCGCGAAAAAGAGAATATTTACGACGCAATTGAACTGCCATCGTTCAATCGGATCAAAGAGGAAAAGGAAGCTTATGCCAAAAGCTTTTATATCCAGTACCAGAATACCGATCCGTTTGTAGCCAAACGGCTTTATGAGACTTACGATGAAAAGATGTTCATTGTGCAGAATCCACCGTCCAAACCTTTAAGCCAGCAGGAGATGGATGATGTCTATGCACTTCCATACCAACGGAATTATCACCCTTCCTATGAGTCGGCAGGCGGCGTGGCAGCAATCGAAGAGGTCAAATTCTCTCTCGCCAGCAATCGCGGCTGTTACGGCGGCTGTAATTTCTGTGCTCTGACGTTTCATCAGGGACGGATCATTCAAACGCGAAGCCATGAATCAATTCTAAAAGAAGCGGTACAGATGACCGGGGACCGAGAGTTCAAAGGCTATATCCATGATGTGGGAGGGCCGACAGCGAACTTTCGTGCACCTGCCTGCGAAAAACAGCTTACAAAGGGGGCTTGTCCAAACAGGCAGTGTCTTTTTCCAACGCCATGCAAGAATCTGAAAGTGGATCATAAAGACTATCTGGCGCTGCTTCGGAAACTGCGGAAGCTACCGGGCGTAAAAAAGGTATTTATCCGTTCCGGTATCCGCTACGATTATCTGCTCTATGACGAAGACAAGACATTTCTACGGGAGCTTTGTGAGTATCATATCAGCGGGCAGCTGAAGGTGGCACCGGAACATATTTCCGACAAAGTTCTGGAAAAACTTGGGAAGCCGTCCGCAGGGGTTTATTGGGACTTTGTGAGAGAATATAAGAAAATGAATGAAAAGCTTGGGAAAAAACAGTATCTGGTTCCTTATCTGATGTCTTCCCATCCGGGTTCTACCTTAAAGGAAGCCATCGAATTGGCAGAATATCTGCAGCAGCTTGGCTACATGCCGGAACAGGTACAAGATTTTTATCCGACACCATCCACAATCTCCACCTGTATGTATTATACGGGACTGGATCCACAGACGATGCAGCCGGTTTCTGTTGCAACTAATCCGCATGAGAAGGCAATGCAGCGGGCACTGATTCAGTATCGCAATCCAGATAATTATGACCTGGTTCGGGAGGCATTGTTAAAGGCGGGACGGGAAGATCTGATTGGTTTTGATGAGAAATGTCTGATACCGCCGCGGAAATTTCGTGGAGAATCCAACCATACAAAAGCAAAGAACGTGCATCCGTCTTCGGATAAAAACAGCCGGTACAAACAGACACCAGAGAGTAAGAAACAGGATCAGAAGAAACCGGATTCGAAAAGGGGCGGCACTGCAAGAAAGAAATCAATTCGCAACGTGCATAAAAAGAAGTGAGTATAAAATATGAAAGAATTTGAAATTGGGAAAAATGAGGCAGACCAGCGTCTGGATAAATATTTGAAGAAGCTTCTGCCGAATGCCGGAAGCAGTTTCATGTATAAGATGCTCCGTAAAAAGAATATCCTATGGAATGGAAAGAAAGCGGACGGTTCTGAAAAAATACAGATGGGGGACAGGGTCAGTATCTTTTTTTCGGATGATACCTTTGCAAAGTTTTCCGGGATTTCTCAGGGGCAGGAAGTGCAGGAATCCCAGAATCCCTATCGGAATATTCCTTTTGACAAGCTGGATATTGTCTATGAGGACGAAGACATTGTGATCTTAAACAAGCCCTCCGGTATGTTGTCACAAAAAGCAAGCCCGGAAGATGTTTCTGCAAATGAATATTTGATTTCTTATTTGCTCCATACAGGTGCCGTAACGGAGCATGAATTCCATACGTTTCGCCCGTCGGTCTGCAACAGGCTGGACCGCAACACTTCCGGTCTGCTGATTGCAGGCAAATCTCTCCGGGGGCTGCAGCAGATGTCTTCGATTCTCAAAGAGCGTACGGTAAGGAAGTATTACCGCTGTGTCGTGTCCGGAGCTGTAACGGAGCCGGCATATATCCGAGGATATTTGAAAAAAGATGAAAAAACAAACCGCGTTTCCATTCAGAAGAAGGAAGCAGCGGATGCAAAATATATTGAGACAGAATACCGGCCGCTGCGTTCGGACGGAGAAAAGACACTGCTTGAGGTTCACCTGATTACCGGACGCTCCCATCAGATACGTGCACATCTCGCATCCATCGGGCATCCCATCATCGGGGATACCAAATACGGAAAGACGTCCGTCAATGATAAATGGCGCAAATGCTGTGGAATCAAAAGCCAGCTTTTGCACGCTTTCCGGATGGAACTGCCGGATGGCAGAATTTTTACCGCACCGGTCGGGAGTGAATTTGAGGACATATGGAAGAATGACAGGAGTGAAAAAAACGGATGAAAATTTATCTTATGAGACACGGAGAAACCGATTATAACAAAAAAGGTCTGATACAGGGCAGCCTGGACGTTCCATTGAATGCATATGGCATCCGCCTCGCTGAACTGACCAGAGACGGATTCCGCAGAGAGGGACTCACTTTTGATATGGCATATTGCAGTCCCCTGATCCGCGCCAGACAAACGGCAGAAATTCTGTTAGAAGGTACGGATACACCCGTTCAGTATGATGAGCGGATCTGCGAGATGAATTTTGGAGAGGGGGAAGGTGTTCTGTTAAAAGAGATTGATGTAAAACCGGAATATCAGAATGTGAATTATCTTTTCAATGATCCCGAAAAATATGCCGCAACTGCGGAGGGAGAAAGTTACGAGGCTCTTTTTGCAAGGGTACGGGACTTTTTGGAAGAAGAAATCTATCCGAAAGAAACACGGTATGAAAATGTACTTGTATGTTGTCACGGGGGAATTATCCGGGCATTTCTGGCTTTTCTCAAGAAACTGGAATTGAGTCAGTTCTGGAATAACCATCAGCCAAACTGCAGTGTCAATATCATTGAAATCCGGAATCATTCCTTACATATTCTGGAAGAACATAAACTCTATTACGACCTTCCGAAGGAGAAAGAGGGGTCGATCCTATAATGGCAACCTGGAATTCAAGGGGACTCCGCGGTTCTACACTGGAGGAATATATCAATCGGACAAATGAAAAATATCTGGAATGCAATCTTGCACTCATCCAGAAGATTCCGACTCCAATCACACCAATCAATATCGATAAGGAAACCAGACATATCACGCTGGCCTATTTTGATCAGAAAAGTACCATAGATTACATTGGAGCCGTTCAGGGAATCCCGGTCTGTTTCGATGCCAAGGAATGCAACACGGACACCTTTCCGCTTGCGAATATTCATGAACATCAGGTGACATTTATGGAAAACTTTGAACAACAGGGGGGAGTCGCTTTTTTTCTGATTTCCTATACGCATCGGGACCAATTTTACTATTTGCAGTATTCTCTGCTGAAAAAGTTCTGGGAAAGAGCAAAAAACGGAGGGCGTAAGAGCTTCCGCTATGAGGAGTTGGATGAAGCATTCTTTTTAAAGGGAAAATGCGGGCTTCTGGTGCCTTATCTCGATGGACTGCAGAAAGATTTGACTGTTAGGGATTGACAATTTTTGCAATATTTCATATAATAAGCAGAACACTTCGTTGTGGTAGCATGGTAGCACACTAAAGTGCCAATAGAAAACCGGAGGATTCTTATGAGAAACAAATTATTACATACACCGGAAGGTGTTCGGGATATTTATAATGAAGAATGCGAAAAGAAACTGTTCTTACAGGACAAGCTCCATCATATATTAAAAAGATACGGATATCACAGTATCCAGACCCCTACGTTTGAGTTCTTTGACATTTTCGGCAAAGAAATTGGGACCACTTCATCCAGAGAATTATATAAATTTTTTGACCGGGAGGGCAATACACTTGTCTTAAGACCGGATATCACACCGTCCATTGCACGATCGGTAGCCAAATATTTTTCGGATGAAGATATGCCCATCCGTCTCAGTTATATGGGGAATACTTTTATCAATAATCACAGCTATCAGGGACGTCTGAAGGAATGTACGCAGATCGGGGCGGAAATGATCGGAGACAATTCGGTGGATGCAGATGCGGAAATCATTGCGATGCTGGTTCATTCGCTGTTGGCGGTCGGACTCAAGGAGTTCCAGATCAGTATCGGTCATGCGGATATTTTAAGCGGCATGATAGAGGCGGCAGGACTGGATGAAGAGCAGGAAGCACGTGTCCGGGAACTGATTGCCAATAAGAATTTCTTCGGTGTGGAAGAAGAAATCGAGGAAACTGCGATTGACTGTCACTTAAAGGATCTTTTCGGACTGATTGGGAATAGTTATGATCATGCAGCCGATTTTACGGCAGCGAAAGAGCTTGCACATGATTATCCGAAGATCCGTGCGTCTCTGGAACGGCTGGAAGCGTTGGACGGTGTGCTGAAAATCTATGATGTGGACCGCTACGTCACCTATGAGCCTGGCATGTTAAGCAGCTATTCTTACTATACCGGTATCATATTTGCGGGCTATACCTTCGGAAGCGGTGAGCCAATTGTGAGAGGCGGGCGTTATGACAAGCTCCTTCCTTATTTTGGAAAAGATGCTGCTTCGATTGGATTTGCAATTACCGTAGATCAGCTGATGAATGCAATTTCCCGTCAGAAAATAACAATTCCACTGGAAAATAACAATATTCTGATCGTTTACGAAGAGGCCAAACGGCAGGAGGCCATTGAAGAGGCTTCAAAGCTTCGTGACAAAGGTGGAAGTGTAGCGCTGGTATATAAAGACTGCACGAAAACGAAAGCGGATTATGAATCGTATCAGGCTCGCAACCAGATTGCAGAACTGATCTACATGGGTGAGGATAAATAGATGGAAGAGATGAGATATTTAACGTTTGCACTCGGCAAAGGCAGACTTGCAAAAAAAACGCTGGAGACATTTGAGAAAATCGGGATTACCTGCGAAGAAATGAAAGACAAAGACACCAGGAAGCTGATTTTTGTAAATGAGGAGCTGAAATTAAAATTTTTCCTCGCAAAGGGACCGGATGTGCCGACTTATGTGGAGTATGGAGCAGCCGATATCGGAATTGTAGGTAAAGATACCATTTTAGAAGAGGCCAGAAACATCTATGAGGTACTGGACCTTGGATTTGGAAAATGCCGGATGTGCATCTGCGGTCCGGAGGATGCGAAGGAGCTCTTACAGCATCATGAACTGATTCGTGTTGCAACAAAATATCCGAAAATTGCAAAGGATTATTTCTATAATAAGAAGCATCAGACAGTGGAGATTATCAAGTTAAACGGTTCCATTGAACTTGCCCCGATTGTCGGGCTCTCCGAAGTGATTTGCGATATCGTGGAGACCGGTTCTACGCTGCGTGAAAACGGACTGCAGGTTTTGGAAGAGGTATGCCCGCTGTCTGCACGAATGGTCGTGAATCAGGTGAGTATGAAGATGGAAAATGAACGAATTACAAAACTGATCATGGACTTAAAGACAGTTTTGCGGGAACAGTAGAAACGGAAAGGCAGGATGAGGATGAGGATATTAAAGTTAACTTCAGAAACCAGAAATAACATACTGGAAGATTTATTAAAGCGCAGTCCAAACAGTTATGGAGAATTTGAGTCCCGTGTCAATGCTATTATCGAAGAAATCCGGACCAAAAAAGACGAGGCAGTCTTTGATTTCACCAAACGATTTGATGGCGCAGATATCAATGCCTCGAATATAGCAGTGACGGAGGAAGAAATTGCAGAGGCTTATGAGAAAGTAGATCCAAAGCTGCTCGAAGTAATCCGAAAGGCTCTCGTAAATATTCGCGAATATCATGAAAAGCAGCGGCAATTCAGCTGGTTTGACTCTAAGGACAACGGAATCATCCTGGGTCAGAAGGTCACCGCGCTGGAAAGAGTCGGTGTCTATGTCCCTGGCGGGAAGGCGGTGTATCCGTCCTCGGTCCTGATGAATGTGCTTCCGGCTAAGGTGGCAGGGGTCGATCAGATTATCATGACGACGCCTCCGGGGAAAGACGGTAAGGTAAATCCGTCCACCCTTGTTGCGGCAAAAGAAGCAGGTGCAGACCGAATCTACAAAGTCGGCGGCGCACAGGCCATTGCAGCACTTGCGTTCGGAACGGAAAGCATTCCAAAAGTAGATAAGATTGTAGGGCCTGGCAATATTTATGTGGCGCTGGCCAAAAAAGCCGTTTTCGGCTATGTCAGTATAGATTCCATCGCAGGACCAAGTGAGATACTGGTACTGGCGGATGAGACTGCCAATCCGAAATTCGTTGCTGCAGATTTGCTTTCACAGGCTGAGCATGATGAAATGGCATCTGCAATCCTGATCACTACAAGCGAGGAACTGGCACAGCAGGTTTCGATAGAAGTAGATCAGTTTGTGGCCAAATTATCCAGAAAAGAAATCATTCAGAAATCGCTGGATCAATATGGATACATTCTTGTCGCTTCCAATATGGAAGAGGCACTGGAAGCAGTCAATGAAATCGCATCGGAGCATTTGGAACTTATGACAAAAAATCCATTTGAAATCATGACGAAAATTCGCAACGCAGGTGCAATTTTTATCGGAGAATACAGCAGTGAACCGCTGGGTGATTATTTTGCGGGTCCGAATCATGTATTGCCGACCAATGGAACCGCACGATTCTTTTCTGCCTTAAGTGTTGATGATTTTATCAAGAAATCCAGTATCATCTCTTATTCCAGAGAGGCATTAGAGCCAGTTTATAAAGATATTGTCCAATTTGCGGAATGTGAGCAGTTGACGGCGCATGCAAATTCGATTAAAGTAAGATTTGAGGATTAACTCCTTTTAGAAGGATGGAAGAAGGGAACGGGTAGTATGGAAGCAAAGCGTATTGCGGAATACACAAGAAAAACCAAGGAGACAGATATCCTGCTTTCACTGGATATTGACGGCACGGGAGAGGCACAGATAGACACCGGGATCGGATTTTTTGATCATATGTTAGACGGTTTTGCCAGACATGGGCTTTTTGACCTGAAGGTAAAGGTGACCGGAGATCTTGTAGTGGACTGTCATCATACCATTGAAGATACCGGAATTGTACTTGGAAATGCGATTCAAAAGGCTGTCGGTGACAAAAAGGGGATCAAGCGCTATGGAAGCTGTATCCTGCCGATGGACGAATCACTGGTATTATGTGCGGTTGATTTATCCGGAAGACCTTACCTTTCTTTCGAAGGGGAATTCACAACTGACCGGGTTGGATATATGGATACCGAGATGGTAAAGGAATTTTTCTATGCAATTTCCTATACCGCCGGGATGAATTTGCATATGAAGGTATTGACCCCTGGAAATAATCATCATATGATAGAAGCGATGTTTAAATCATTTGCAAAGGCACTCGATCAGGCAACACAGACGGATGTCCGCATTACGAGTATATTATCAACGAAAGGCAGTTTATAGAACTATGGATCATAAAAATATCGTAGCAACGATTTACTTAAAAAACGGCAAAGCAGTACAGAGCCCGGACAAACAGGATTGTGTACTGAATCTGGCTACGCTGGCCAAATTATACAATGACAGCGGAATTGATAAAATTCTGATTCTGGATCTCTCTACGGATGATGAAGAGCATGAGAAAAACATACATACCATAAAAGAAATCAACCGCAATGTGGAGATTCCAATCTGCGGCGGCGGAAATATCAACCGCCTCGAAGATATCAAGAAACTCCTCTATGCCGGATGCAAACAGGTAATGTTAAACGGCTCTAAATCGGTCAGCTTCTCACTGGCACAGGAAGGCAGTATTCGCTTTGGCAGCGATCATATTAACATCTCCATTGAAAATGTGGATTTTGTATTTAAACACAAAGAAGAGATGAACGAGTATTTCCATGAGATGCTTCTGATGAATGCAGATATGGTGGATGCGGTAGAAAATATCACGGATTTGCCATTTGTTGTCCAATGTGATGAGTATGACCATGATAAAATCAGTCGCATTCTGAAAAAAGATTGTGTACGCGGCGTTGCCGGCAGATTCATCAATGATCCGGAGACCGATATCATGAAATTAAAGACCGGTTTTTCCCGGGAAGGTCTGACCATGGATCATTTTGAACCTGCGGTGAAGTGGGACGATTTAAAGAAAAACACTGACGGGATGGTTCCTGTCATCGTACAGGATTACCGTACCAATGAGGTTCTCATGCTGGCCTATATGAACGAAGAATCATTTGAAGCAACCATCAGCAGCGGCAAGATGACCTATTACAGCCGGAGCCGTCAGGAACTCTGGGTAAAGGGTGAGACATCCGGACATATCCAGTATGTAAAGTCCCTCACAGCAGATTGTGATTATGATACGATTCTGGCAAAAGTATCCCAGGTCGGGGTAGCCTGCCACACCGGAAGTCCAACCTGCTTTTTCCATGAAATCGTGAAAAAGGATTACGTTGAGAAAAATCCGTTAAAAGTATTTGAAGATGTATATGGAATCATTGTAGACCGCAAGGAAAATCCCAAAGAAGGTTCCTATACGAATTATCTCTTTGATAAGGGCATCGATAAGATTTTGAAGAAAGTCGGCGAGGAATGTACGGAAATTGTAATTGCAGCAAAAAATCCGGATCCGGAAGAAATCAAGTATGAGATTTCAGACTTTTTATATCATGCAATGGTGTTAATGGTGGAAAAAGGCGTTACCTGGGAGGATATCACGCAGGAACTTGCACAGAGATAGAGGCAGGAAAAAGAAGGGCAGCAGCCCTTCTTTTTTTCATGGAATATCGCACTGTATTTTACATAAAATGTCTTAAACAGATAGAAATCGGGTGCAAGCCTATGACGGAAGATTATATTGAGCAACGCCGCCGATACGTCCAGCAGATCCGTGAATCTTTTCAGGATGAAGCATCCATGAAAAAACAGCCGGCCTATATCAGTCACTCGGAATGGGAGAAAGAGGAGGCTGATACGGTTGGTTCGGCCGCATTCTGGAAAGTGAAAGTCATTCTTTCCGTGATGCTGTTTGCGGCTTTTGTGTTCTGCGACCGGACGGATGTGAAGCTGTTTCAGTTAAGTCCCCAGACCATAACGGAAAAAATACAGGAAAATAATATACTGCCGAAGGATGAAAACTGGAAAGAGCAGGTGCAGACCTTCCTGGAAAACAACCTTAAATTTTAGCCTTTTGCAACGGAGTATAGCGTTTCGAAATACAAAAATGATTTGAAATCTGACAAATAGGAAAAAATATGGTATGATATACCCGGATTAGATACCAAACTAAGAAATATGAGGATAAAAGATGAACCGATTAGCTTTATCAGATGAACTATTGATGACGATAGATAAGCCTGCACGTTATATCGGCAATGAGCTGAATATGGTCAGAAAAGATCTGCGCGATGTGGATATCCGATTTGTCATGTGCTTTCCCGATGTCTATGAGATTGGAATGTCACATCTTGGGATACAGATTCTTTATGATATGTTTAACAGACGTGAAGATGTTTACTGTGAACGCGTCTATTCCCCATGGCCGGATCTGCATAAGATCATGAAAGAACAGCAGATACCGCTGTTTTCTCTGGAAACGCAGCAGCCCGTGAAACAGGCGGATTTTCTTGGAATTACCATTCAGTATGAGATGTGTTACACCAATATTCTGCAGATTTTAGACCTGTCACAAATTCCCTTCTGGGCAAAGGATCGAACCGATGCGGATCCGATTGTCATCGGCGGCGGGCCTTGTACGTATAACCCGGAACCGATTGCGGAGTTTTTTGACCTGTTTTATATCGGCGAGGGTGAAATATCCTACGATGCGTTATTTGAACTGTATAAGGAATGTAGTAAGAGCGGAAAAAACCGGGATGAATTTTTGTATGAGGCTTCCAAAATACCAGGAATCTATGTACCTGCTCTCTATGACGTTTCCTATCGGGCAGACGGTACGATTGCTTCGATGAAACCGATTCGGGATGGTGTACCGGAAAAAGTCAAAAAGCAGATTGTGACCGATTTGACAGATGCGCCTTATCCGGAGAAACCGGTTGTGCCTTTCCTTAAGGCCACACAGGATCGTGTTGTTCTGGAAATTCAGCGCGGCTGCATCCGTGGCTGCCGTTTCTGTCAGGCAGGAATGATTTACCGTCCGAACCGGGAAAAGGATGTGGAAGTGTTAAAAGAGTATGCCGTTCGGATGTTGCAGAGTACCGGACACGAAGAGATTTCCTTAAGTTCCTTAAGCTCTTCGGATTATTCACAGCTGGAAGAACTGGTCAGCTTTTTGATTGATACCTTTCAGGATAAGGGGGTGAATATTTCACTTCCTTCTTTGAGAATTGATGCCTTTTCTCTCGATGTCATGCGTAAAGTACAGGATGTCCGCAAAAGCAGTCTCACGTTTGCACCGGAGGCCGGCTCCCAGAGACTTCGAAATGTCATCAACAAAGGGCTCACCGAAGAGGTGATTTTAGACGGTTCCGGAATGGCATTTGAAGGAGGCTGGCAGAAAGTGAAACTATACTTTATGCTGGGGCTTCCGACGGAGACCGAAGCGGACATGCAGGCCATTGCGGAGCTTGCAAATAAGATTGCCGCACGGTATTATGAAATTCCAAAAGAGCAGAGAAACGGGAAATGCCAGATTACGATCAGTACCTCCTTTTTCGTGCCGAAGCCGTTTACGCCGTTTCAATGGGCGAGGATGTATGATAAGGACGATTATCTTGGACGTGCCAGAATAGTCAATAATGCCGTGAAGGAACAGTTAAACCGGAAGAGCATCAAGTACAACTGGCATGAGGCAGATGTAACCGTACTGGAAGGTGTTCTTGCACGCGGAGACCGCAAGCTCGGACAGGCACTGCTGAAGGTATATGAAAAAGGCGGCATTTTCGATGCCTGGACAGAATTTTTTGATAACAGACGCTGGATTGAAGCGTTTGAGGAGTGCGGAATCGATATGGATTTCTATACCACGCGTGAACGCCCGCTGGATGAAATATTCCCGTGGGATTATATTGATGACGGCGTTTCCCGCGAATTTCTGGAGCGCGAATGGAAAAATGCAGTGGAAGAGACGGTAACGCCGAACTGTCGTGAACGTTGTTCCGGCTGCGGCGGTATGCAGTTTCAAGGAGGTGTCTGTTATGAAAATCAGAATTAAATTTCGGAAGTACGGCGTTATGAAATTCGTCGGACATCTGGATATCATGCGTTATTTTCAGAAAGCAATGCGCCGCGCGGACATAGATATTGCGTATTCCGGAGGATTCAGCCCGCATCAGATCATGTCCTTTGCAGCTCCTCTCGGCGTCGGAATTACAAGTGACGGAGAATATCTGGACATTGAAGTCCATTCTACCGGAAGCTCTCTGGAGGCGGTGGAAGCCTTGAACCGGACGATGGTAGAAGGAGTGGAAGTCATTTCCTATAAGCTGCTTCCGGAGCAGGCGAAAACTGCAATGGCAATCGTAGCTGCTGCAGATTACGAAGTGTTTTATAAGGAAGGTTATGATCTTCCCGGTACGATCGAGGACCTTCAAGTTAAGTTAAGGGAATTTTATGAATTGCCGGAAGAGATTTTGATTACCAAGAAGACGAAAAAAAGTGAAAAGGTCATGGATTTAAAGCAGCTGATCTATAGTTTTAAAATCAGAGAACAGGATGGAAGACCGGTATATGAGTTAAGAGTCTGTACCGGAAGCACGGATAATGTAAAACCGGAACTCGTACTGGAATCCTTCTATCAGTTCCTTGGAAAAGAATACAATGAAATGGCATTCCAGCTTCACCGGCTGGATGTATATGCAAAAGAGGAAATTTCGGATGCATTCATTTCATTGGATGAAATGGGAGAGAATATTGAATAGGCGTTTCCTAATTACAAAAATAGAACTGAATCGTCAGGATTTCGAAGTATTTGCAGAATATGAAGAAAACAGAAATCTGGTGGATGTGACCTGCGAATCCATACAGAAGAAAAGTATTCTGGGCAATATCTATATCGGACGTGTCAAAGATATCGTGAAGAATCTGAATGCCGCATTTATCGATATCGGGAATAATTTGGTCTGTTATTACCCGCTGGAAGACTACAAATCCCCCATATTTACCCATAAGATTGGGAAAAAACCGCTTTGCCAGGGGGATGAACTTGTGGTTCAGGTTACAAAAGAAGCGGTAAAGACAAAATTTCCCGTAGTCACGACCAATTTGAACTTTTCTGGAAATTATCTGATTCTGACAACCGAAAATCATCAGCTTGGAATATCGAACAAATTGAATAAAGAGAAAAAGAACTTCTATAAAGAATTATTTGCAGATACGCATTTTGCGGATCATGGCGTGATTGTGCGGACGAATGCCGCAAACGCCAGTCCTGATGCGCTTATGGAAGAATACCGGCAGCTGCGTCAGGAATATGAGATTTTGCTGCAGACCTGTCAGGGCAAGACCGTCTTTAGCTGTTTAAAGAAGTCTGAAGCTTTTTACCTGAAGGAGTTAAAGGCAAGGGTGTTAGAAGAAATAGATGAAATAATTACGGATGATGCTGCAATCTACCATGAACTTCAGGGACATGATAATCTTGCATCCCGATGTGGAATTCGATTCTATGAAGATGCATCCTATCCGCTTTCCAGACTTTATGCGGTGTCTACGGATATTGAGGCTGCGTTAAAGGAACGGGTCTGGCTGAATTCAGGTGCATATCTGATTATTTCTCCGACGGAAGCTCTGACGGTGATTGATGTCAACAGCGGGAAAAACAGTTCTGTCAAAAGTAAGCAGGAAATGATCTTAAAGATCAATCAGGAGGCCGCCGCCGAAATTGCAAAGCAGCTTCGCATCCGCAATCTGTCCGGGATCTGCATTATAGACTTTATCAATATGCAGTCGAAAGACGATATGGATGCGCTGATGCACGACTTTCGTGTGGCTTTAAAAAAAGATACCGTTGCAGTACAGCTGATTGATATCACCAAGCTTGGGCTGGTAGAACTGACACGGAAAAAAGAAAAGCGTTCGCTCTATGAGCAGATTTTTGCGTAGAATATTTGTATGGAATAGAAATTGCAGATACAAACCGGAAACCAGAAAAATAGATTGACGTGATTCGGTAATTATGATATTATACTACGGTATGCCGCACAGTGAGGTTGTCAAAGTCTGGAAACAGCACCGTAACTGGCGAGTAATGATAAATAGGAGGTGCCATATGTACGCAATTATAGCAACAGGTGGTAAACAGTACAAAGTAGCCGAAGGCGATATCATTACCATTGAAAAGCTTGGTGTTGAAGCTGGAGAGACTGTTACTTTTGATCAGGTCTTAGCTGTAAACAACGGTTCATTGGTTGTTGGTGATCCAACGGTATCAAATGCAACCGTAACTGCTTCTGTCGTAAAAGAAGGAAGAGGCAAAAAGGTTATCGTTTACAAGTATAAGAGAAAAACCGGTTATCACAAGAAAAACGGTCACAGACAGGCGTTTACACAGGTTAAGATCGAAAAGATTAATGGATAATCGATAAGGAATTGTTATGATAAAAATAACGATTTTCAGAAACAGTGATACATCCTATATGGGATTTGACTGTATCGGACATGCTGGTTTTGCTCCGGAAGGAGAAGATATTATATGCGCAGGCGTTTCTTCGCTTGTCATTAATACTGTGAATTCCATTGCATGTTTCACAAAGATGAAGTTCTCCACGGATTCTGATGAGGAAACCGGGAAATTAACCGTACGGTTTAAACATCCGGCAGACCATGATACAGATCTCCTGATGCAGTCACTTGTTTTAGGCTTACAGGGAATACAAAACAGTTACGGAAATGAGTATATTAAACTTGATTTCAGGGAGGTGTAAGACATGTTAACAATGAACCTTCAGTTTTTCGCTCATAAAAAGGGAGTTGGTTCTACCAAGAACGGTAGAGATTCCGAATCCAAGAGATTAGGTGCGAAAAGAGCAGACGGACAGTTCGTAAAGGCTGGCAACATTTTATACAGACAGCGCGGAACTAAGATTCATCCAGGCGTGAATGTAGGCATCGGTGGCGATGATACTTTATTCGCTCTGACAGATGGAGTCTTGAGATTTGAGAGAAAAGGAAGAGATAAGAAACAGGCTTCCGTATATCCAATAGCAAGCAACGAATAAAATGACCAGATAGACCCGACATATTCTGCCGGGTCTATTTTATCATTTTAGGAGAAAAAACTGTTCCAGGAACATGTGAAGATTATGGTGTTCCCATAGAATAAAATTGAACGCAGTACACTTTGGTTCTGTGAACGAAAATAGACTGATAATCCAAAACTATTTTGGTAACGATACAATTGACAGATGTTAATCTGTCACATTTGAGAATATGAGGTAGAGAGTAATGTTTGCCGACAGTGCAAAAATAATCATAAAGTCAGGAAAAGGCGGCGATGGACATGTTAGTTTTCGCCGTGAGAAATATGTGCCGGACGGTGGTCCGGACGGCGGCGACGGAGGAAAAGGTGGTGATGTCATCTTTGTTGTGGATGAGGGAATCAACACGCTGAATGAATTTCGTCATAAGCGTAAGTTTGCCGCACAAGTCGGAGAAGAAGGCGGAAAACGGAACTGCCATGGAAAAAAAGGTGAAGATCTTATTTTGAAGGTACCGGCAGGTACCATTATACGGGATGCCGCGACCGAAAAAGTCATTGCTGATATGTCCGGAACGAACATCCGTCAGGTTATTTTAACCGGAGGAAAAGGCGGACTCGGAAATCAGCATTTTGCGACCGCTTCGATGCAGGCACCAAAATATGCACAGCCGGGTCAGGAAGCGCTTGAACTTGAGGTTCGGCTGGAACTTAAAGTGATTGCGGATGTGGGGCTGGTAGGTTTCCCGAATGTCGGAAAATCTACACTGTTATCCTGTGTGACAAATGCAACACCAAAGATAGCCAATTATCACTTCACGACGTTAAATCCAATTCTTGGCGTGGTAGATCTGGGCGACGGAGATGGATTTGTGATGGCGGATATTCCGGGCTTAATTGAGGGCGCTTCAGAGGGAATCGGACTGGGACATGAATTCTTAAAACACATTGAACGTACGAAGGTCATGATTCATGTTGTGGATGCGGCTTCTACCGAAGGCCGAGATCCGATTGCCGATATCTATGCAATCAATAAAGAGCTGGAATCTTATAATTCCGGATTAATGCAGAAGCCGCAGGTGATTGCAGCAAACAAAATTGATGCCATTTATGAAGGTGAGAATGAAGTGATCCAGCAGCTTCGTGCTGAATTTGAACCGAAGGGCATGAAGGTGTTTCCAATATCAGCGGTGAGTAAAAAGGGCTTAAAGGAATTGCTTTACCATGTAAAAGAGCTACTGAATCAGGCCGGTGACGCACCGATCATCTATGAACAGGAATTCTTTCCAGATTCCCATGTTCTGGATGCATATACCATTGAAGTCAGTTCGGAAGACGGTGCTTACGTTGTGGAAGGACCAAAGATTGATAAAATGTTAGGATACACCAATATTGATTCCGAGAAGGGATTTTTGTTCTTCCAGAAATTCCTGAAACAGCAGGGAATCTTAGAAGAACTGGAAAAGATGGGCATACAGGAAGGTGATACCGTCCGCATGTATGGTCTTGAATTTGATTATTATAAGGAGTAGAACAATGACAAGCAAGCAGCGTTCTTATTTAAAAGGATTAGCAAGTAACATGACCCCGATCTTCCAGATTGGGAAAGCAAGTCTGACACCGGAGATCGTAACGGCTTTGGACGAAGCAATTGAGAAAAGAGAACTGATCAAAGTTTCTGTCCTCAAAAACTGTGCGGATGACCCGCATGAAATTGCAGAAATAATTGCAGAACGTACTAAATCACAGGTGGTTGTAGTAATCGGGAAAAAAATCGTGCTCTACCGCCCATCGAAGAAAAATCCAAAAATAGAACTTCCGAAATAAAGCATGGGGAGCCTGAAACAAATGTCTGAAAAAAAGATCGGTATTATGGGTGGCACGTTCAATCCGATTCATAATGGCCATTTGATACTGGCTGAAAATGCATACAGCCAATACCAGCTTGATAAGATTTACTTTATACCGGCAGGCATACCTCCGCATAAGAGAAATGCCGCAATTGCGGATGGCGATGTCCGATGTAAAATGGTGGAGCTTGCCATATCGGATAATCCGGCGTTTGCCATCTCCAATATAGAAATATGTTCCGGTGAAATGAGTTATACGTTCCAAACGCTGGAACAATTAAAAGAAAAGATGCCGGATACGGAAATCTATTTTATCATGGGTGCGGACTCTCTTTCTGATTTTCCAACCTGGAGAAATCCACAGCGTATTTGCGAGTTGTCCAGACTTTTGGTAGCGGTTCGTGACGATCTCGATCACGCCGAACTGGAACAGATGGCCAGCCGGATTCGGTCTGATTTTCATACGAAAGTCGATTTGCTGAACACACCAAACATCTCGATTTCTTCGCATGATATCCGCAACAGAATTAGTGATCGACGTTCCATACGTTATCTCGTACCGGAAGCAGTCCGAAAATATATTGGAGACAAAAGTCTCTATCTATGAATTTAAAATGACTAAAGCAGCTGAGGAAATGATATGGATGAACAATTTCATGAAATCCAGACACAATTAAAAAAAGAACTGGACAAGGATCGGTATGAACATACTCTGGGTGTCATGTATACGGCGGGATGTCTTGCCATGCGTTACAATTATGACATGAAAAAAGCGATGCTGGCAGGCCTGTTGCATGATTGCGCAAAATGTATTCCAAATGAGAAAAAGATAAAACTTTGCAGGAAAAATGATATCATACTGACGAAAATCGAACTGGAGAATCCGTTTCTGATTCATGCAAAATTAGGTGCATTTATTGCTTCCAGTAAATATGATATTACAGATAAAGAAATTCTTCATGCAATACAGGTGCATACAACCGGTGCTCCGGCAATGAATATACTCGATCAGATTGTCTTTATCTCCGATTATATTGAACCGAATCGAACAAAGGCAGAAGATCTGGAAAATATCCGGACACTTGCATTCGAAGATTTAAATCAGGCCACATTGAAAATACTGAGTGATACATTAAAATATCTCAACGACCATCGTGACAGGGACAGTATTGACCCTGAAACCATGGAGACGTATGAATACTATAAGCAGGAGGCAAAGCATGAATAATGATTCTAAGGAAATGGCAAAACTGGCATGTAAAGCATTAGAAGAGAAGAAAGCAGAAAATATCCGTCTGATAGACATCAGTGAGGTGTCGGTCATCGCGGATTATTTTATCATTGCGAACGGTCTGAATCCGAATCAGCTGCAGGCAATGCAGGATGCTGTTGACGAGGCATTGTATAAAGCAGGATACCGCGTAAAACAGATTGAGGGAAATCAGCGTTCCAGTTGGATACTGATGGATTATAGCGATATCATCGTCCACATCTTTTCAAAGGAAGACAGATTATTCTATAATCTCGAAAAAGTATGGCATGACGGAAAACAGATTGAACTGGATGAACTGTAAGCAGAAATAGAAGTTTATTGTTATGCAGTACGGAGTGTTGTTTGACTCGTAGTAACGAAACATTGCCCTTTATGGCAACAGTGACTTTTCTTTAAACTTAATAACAGGTATGATTGAAAGATGCATATATTTCCATCCGTTCCAATCATACCTGTTTTATTTTCCGCAATTTTTAGAAGAAGCGGAAGACTCCAAACACCTTACCAAGAATTTGACATTCCGGCACAATGATCGGTTCCATGGAATCATTCTCCGGCTGTAACCGATAGTGTCCGTTTTCCTTATAAAATGTCTTCACTGTGGCTGAATCCTCTATAAGCGCCACCACCATATCACCATTCAGGGCAGTTGGCTGTTTCTGAACGAGAATATAATCTCCATCAAAAATCCCCGCATTTATCATACTTTCTCCCTTTACATTCAACAAAAAGGATTCTTCATTCGGCATGAACTCAGCCGGAATCGGAAAATAACTGCTGATATTTTCCACTGCCAGCAGAGGCTGCCCTGCAGCGACCTTTCCCAGCATAGGAACATTCACAACTTCACGTCTTGTTAAATTAAAGTTATCATCAATAATCTCTATGGCACGTGGTTTTGTCGGATCTCTCCGAATATAGCCGTTTTTTTCCAGCGTTTCCAGATGGGAATGCACGGATGAAGTGGACTTCAAATGAACTGCCTCACAGATTTCCCTCACTGCCGGCGGATATCCGCGGTTTAAAATTTCCTGTTTGATATATTCCAGTATCTCACGCTGTTTTGCGCTGATTTTTCCATATGACATGCAAATACCTCCTAAAGTAGCAAATCTGTTAAAAAAATAGTACCATACTATAACGCAAAATGCAAACACATATTCGGAAAATTTGTTCGAAACTCATTGACAAACAGTTGTTCTGGTGCTATCATCTAAATACAAACAAATGTTCACAACACATGTTCTGTTTTGGAGGTGCTGATATGAATAAAAGAGAAAGGGAATTTGAGATTTCCTTATATATCAAAAGAAGGATGAATATCATCAAAAAACGTTTGATTTTTTGTACTTTGACTTTTGTACTGCTTATTGCGGGAGTGTTGATCGGAAGCAATCTGCTCGATTCCTCCAAAATTGAAGCGGAGAGTTCAAAGGAGAACTATAAATATTACACAAGCATTCAGGTAAAGTCCGGAGACACTTTATGGAGCATAGCAGACCGCTATTTGTCTTCTGAATATTCGGACCGGAGCGCATATATGGATGAGCTTGTAGCACTGAACAACCTCTCCGACACTACCATTCATGCGGGGCAGTATTTAACAGTTTCTTATTACTCGGAATCTAAAAAATAACCTGTTGAAATCCATGAAAGCATTGCGCATTTGTAATGTTTTTCGTGGATTTTCTTGTTATTTTCCATTTTTGCGATATAATAGGGAAGAGGATAAACGGATTAGGAGAGTTATTATGTTAAGGTTTTTGTATGTCATTTTTATGAACTTGTTTCGTGCGCCCTATATGATTACCCGTATGCGCTATGAAGCTGATCATGCGGATCGGTTTTCTGAAGAAGAACGTTACAAGCTTGTTCGCCATATTATTTATCTGATGAAGAAATCAGGAAGAATTACAACCGAATGCTATGGTATCGAGAATCTGCCATCATCCGGAGGTTATGTTATGTATCCGAATCATCAGGGAAAATATGATGCGCTTGGAATCATTACAACACATAAACATCCATGTTCGCTGGTTATGGATGAGAAGAAGTCTCACACAATTCTGGTCAGTGAATTTGTAGATTTATGTCAGGGGAAACGACTGAAAAAGGACGATGTGCGTCAGGCTTTGAAGATCATCAATGACGTAGCCGCTGATATTAAAAGCGGGAAAAAATACATCTTGTTTCCCGAGGGTGGCTATGAATTTAACAACAAGAATAAAGTCTGTGATTTTAAGGCAGGCAGTTTTAAGTGTGCGGTAAAGGCAAGGGCTCCGATTGTTCCGGTTGCATTGATCGACTCCTATAAGGTGTTCAACAGTTTCTCTCTTGGGAAAATCTCAACCCAGGTACGGTATTTGAAGCCATTGTTTTACGAAGAATATAAAAATATGAAAACACAGCAGATTGCTGCACTTGTCAAACAGCGTATTGAAGAAGAAATCCAGTGTGTACTGGGATAGATAATTTTCAGCCGGCTTCCATTTTATTTCGGAGGCCGATGTCTTTCTTCTCCGCGATTATTTCAATTATTACTTTTCCTGAATTATGTCAGAATTATCGACTGCTCTTTCTATATCACTACTTTCACTTCATGTTTTAAATCCCCACAAAAAAGTTTTAGATCGTTTCGTGAAGTTCATCCTGAAATTCAATTTATTTTAAGCAATTTTGAGCTGTCATAACAGTTGTTTTGCGGTATTTGTGTTTTCATTTATTTTCTGATATAATCAGTTTTAAACTATATTCAGTTAGAAAAATTTACCATCTTAAGGAGTTACATTATGAGATTTGTCATACAGCGCGTTCAGCAGGCATCGGTTGAAGTAAACCGAAACTGCATTGGCTCTATCCGACAGGGATTTCTTGTTTTGATTGGAATCGCAGAGGATGATACAACGAATATAGCAGATAAATTAGTTCGAAAGCTATTGGGTTTACGTATCTTTGAAGATCAGGAGGGTAAGACAAATCTTGCACTGGCGGATGTGAATGGAGAATTGCTTCTGGTATCCCAGTTCACGCTCTATGCCGACTGTAAAAAGGGAAATCGTCCATCCTTTGTGAAAGCCGGGAATCCGGGACTGGCAAATGATTTATACGAATACATTATAGCATCCTGTAAAAAGCAACTTTCCAGTGTTCAGACAGGCGAGTTTGGAGCCGATATGAAAGTGTCACTTGTAAATGACGGACCCTTTACGATTATATTGGATTCAGCGGAGATATGTGCTTGATTAACGAAATAGAGATATGATATATGAGAGAGTCAAAGACGAATAAGGAGAGTAGAGAGTATGGATGCCTATAAAATACTGAAATTTCTTTTCCCAGAATATCAGATTGTTGAAGCCGCAAAACAGCATGGATTTATAGCTAGGGGCAAGAAAAAGGACGCTGCGCCCTCAAACAGCACTGTAAACAAGCAAAGTATTCCAAGCAATGAAACACAGCGTGCACGGAATGAGATGATTTCTTCGCCGAAGCAGCCGGCAGACCGGGACATATCGAATGCCAATACCGTTTCTTATCCTGAAAAAAAAGAGATTCAGCTTACCGGCAGCCAGGTGGATGCAGGGATTCGCAATGCAAAAGATTTTGTGCATCACCGCTTCATTGGCCAAAATGAGGCGATTGAGAATCTTTTTCTTGCATTTAAAAGGCCGTTTGTCACTGGAGTCCAGACAGATAAACCTCGAAATACGATAATTGTGAGCGGAAGCGATAGCTCCGGAAAACGTATGCTCGTAAATACCTCAGTTCAAGCTTTATACAGGGAAAAGATGCTGAATGCTGAAACAGTCACAGAAATTGATTTGTCCCTATATCCAACCCAGGCAGAGAATTTACTTTTTATGGCAGATCTCTATGAAGCTCTTTCTGCTGATTCAGATGTGATTTCCTTTGAGGGAGTTCAGAATTGCCACGAGAGTATGCTGGATACGATATCAGATCTCGTCATGTCCGGAATGCATCGATTGGATGCCAGATATACGGTACAGAATCGTAATCTTGTCGAAGCAACGGGCGTTCTTATGCAGAATTCGATCGGTGAGATCTTTGCAAATAACAAGTATTTTGTTTTTCTGACCCAATCACCTTCTAGCAGCATTTCTGAATTATTTGGTGCGAAATTTATGGAGAATGTGGCAGATGTCATAACATTTGTTCCGTATGAGGAAGCGGAAATATCTGCAATCGTGGAAGTCATGCTTGGGAATCTCGATGCCCACTGTAAAAAGCAGTTATCGTTTACAACAGGCTACGCAAAAGAGTTTTTGCAGCTCTGTGTTTCCAAATACAAAAAATCTACCGGTCTGAAAACGATAGAGGAATATATATGGAAGGATATTTATCATGCATTATCTGAATATAAACTTCGCAATTCTGTCAGTGCCGATACAACCGTATATCTGAATTATCTGGAAGGAACAATATACGCTACTGTTACAGAAAACGGTGCGTCCAGAGCTGTTGATATGACTCCGTACCTGGGAAAGAAAGACACTACGAACATTGAAGAGGTAAAGAAAGAACTTGCAAATGTAATTGGTCTTACCAAAGTAAAAGAGTATGTATTGGATTTGGAGAATCATTTCAACGTACAGCAAATGCGGGAAGATGCCGGATTTAAGAATGCACCGCTTTCCATGCACATGATTTTTACCGGAAATCCCGGAACCGGTAAAACGACCATCGCCAGGATCGTCGCAAAATATCTCAAAGAGATTGGCGTATTGTCAACCGGTCAGCTCCGCGAAGTAAGCCGTGCAGATCTTGTCGGTCAATATGTAGGGCATACGGCAAAGCAGACGAATGAAGTAATTCAATCGGCACTTGGCGGCGTTTTGTTTATCGATGAAGCATATGCCCTTTGTCGTGATAAAAATGATACGTTCGGTCTAGAAGCAATTGATACTTTGGTAAAAGCGATTGAAGATCATCGCGATGATTTTGTCGTGATCTTGGCCGGATATCAAGATGAAATGCAAGATTTTCTGGAAGTCAATTCCGGTTTGAGATCCAGATTTCCGAACATCATCGATTTTGAAGACTATACTGCTGAGGAGATGGTTCTTATTGCAGATATCACTGTACAGGCCAAGGGATATAGAATCGCAGACGACTGTAGGGAGCCGCTCGAACGTCTTTTCGAAAAAAGCCAGATTAAGGGAAGAAATGACGGCGGCAATGGAAGATTGGTCCGCAATGTGGTGGAAAGCGCTATTCTTAAGCAATCAAAGCGAATCGGGAGTGCAGCGGATGCGGCATATGATTTGCTAAAAAAAGAAGATTTTCAGTTTGAAGATTTTGAGTCATTTGATTTGGATAAAGCGCTCGGCGTAATCATCGGACTTGATCAAGTGAAAGATTTTGTAAGAACACAATATCAGCTTCTTGTCGCAGCTGAAAAGCGCAGAAAAGCGGGTGTTATTGTAGACTCCACTCAGTCTCTGAATATGATTTTTACCGGAAATCCCGGAACCGGTAAAACAACCATCGCACGTGTCGTGGCTTCCATGTTCAAAGACATGGGACTCCTGAAAAAGGGACATCTGGTGGAAACGGATCGTGGAGACTTCGTTTCCGAATACGTCGGCCAGACAGCACAAAAAACAGAAGAAGTGTTCCGCAGTGCTCTGGGTGGAGTCCTTTTTATTGACGAAGCTTATGCATTAGGCAATGATAATGGAGGTTTTGGGAAAGAGGCAATTGATACGCTCGTGAAGCTGATGGAAGATTATCGCGGTGAGCTTGTCGTTATTCTGGCAGGATATCGGAAAGAAATGTCAGATTTTATGAATTTGAATTCCGGACTTGAATCACGCTTTCCGCTTGTGATTGATTTCCCGGATTACAAACCAGACGAACTGTATGCCATTGCTTTACGCATAATTTCCACAAAGGGATTTACCATTACAGAAGAGGCCATGCATGTTTTAAATGAGCAGTTGATCCTTGCACATAAGTTGTCAACCGCACATTCCGGCAATGGACGAATGGTAAGAAATAAGATTGAGGAAATCATGCGCAAACAATCTTCGAGAATTGCTTCTGCTGAGTGCATTTCCAAAGAGGAGCTTACAGAGATTCTACCGGAAGATATTGTCGAAAATGATGCCAGGGCAGAAAACTTTGATCTGGAAAAAATGCTTTCTTCGGTTGTTGGCCTGGAAGAAGTAAAAAATTATATACGGAGTCTCTATGCCCGTCTTCGGATGCAGGCAGAACGAAAGAAAATGGGGCTTCCAACCGACAGTACCCAGACTTTACATATGATTTTTTCAGGTAATCCAGGAACCGGTAAAACAATGATTGCCAGAACGGTTGCAGATGTCCTTGCGAATATTGGTGTCATTCAAACGAATAAGCTGATTGAAACGGACCGCGCAGGTCTGGTTGCCGGCTATGTTGGTCAGACTGCGATCAAAACGACAGAAAAAGTGATGCAGGCTATGGATGGTGTATTGTTTATCGATGAAGCATATGCACTTGCACAGGGCGGCGAAACTGATTTCGGCCGTGAGGCAATTGATACAATTGTAAAACTTATGGATGATAACAGAGAACGTCTTGTTGTGATTCTTGCCGGTTATAGTAAGAACATGGATGATTTTCTTCAGATGAATCCAGGGCTTGAATCCAGGTTTCCAAATCAGATTGAATTCCCGGATTACACGGTTGATGAGTTGCTTGTTATTGCAGAAAACCTATATGTTTCAAAGGGTTATACTTTAGGTAAAGATGCCAAAGTGAAATTGGCCTCCATATTTGAGAAAGCAATTCAGGAAACTTCCTTTGGGAATGGCCGTTATGTCCGGAATGTTTTTGAGCGTTCGATAAATAAGCAGTCATTACGTCTTAGCACCGATCCGGATTTGACGAGGGAAGAGCTGATTACAGTGGAAGCAGTTGATATTGAGGAGGTATAGTCATGAATAATTGGAAAAATATATTGAGCAAAATCGTTGCAGTGATCTATTTTAGTGTAATCATGTGGTGGATTTTGATTTTAATGCTATTCATGCCTTTCATGTCTATTTCTGATATGGGTACAATCCGTGACAGTGGTTTTTCCGTTCCGGACACCAGTTTTTCTGTGCTTGCAGTGTTTGGACTGTTCATTGGTCTGTCCTTGCTCGTTCCGCCCCTTCGGAGGATGTACGGTAAATTACCGTGGTTGTTTCCCTATGTAAAAGTACTGCTGATTGATAATCTCATTTTTACGATTGCCATCACATTGCTGAACTATGGTTATGAAGTACAAAGTTCAACGCGCCATATGATTTTCTTTCTTCTGACGATCGTTCAGCTCGTTCTTTGCAGAGCCTTAATGTGTATTTACTTTAGCAGAAGAAAAGTTCAATATATAGGAGAAGCAAAAAATGGACAATAATTCAAATAAAGAGTTTGAAAATAGGATGGGGAAGAATGGAAACAGAGCTGCTTTTTCGTTCGAAGAACTGGATACTGATCAGAAATCCAGCAGTTATCAAAACAATCAGAAAAGCCAGGCAGATGCAGATGAAATGACACATGAGGTAACTCAGGCATCTGAATTGCAAGCTGAGCCAGAGGAGAAAAAACGAAAGAAGAACCCGCTGAAAGAATTTGGTTTGGTCTGTATGGCGATTTTTATTGTCGGATGTTTTTTTGTCCCGATAGCGACGGTAGATGAATCAGATGCGGCCAGGAAAGCACTTGCAGATAAAGTGTCAACCACTTTATCCGCTGGGACAATTCTTCTCTCAAAAGATGAAGATATCGGTCAGCAGGACTATACCATAACACATACCTATGACAAAAGCGAAACGAAGATATGGGTCTGGGATTATGCAAGTGAGGACGGAGACTATGTTCAGATTTTGGTAAATGGAGCCCCTTTATCCGATGTATTTATGATTAAACATAGAACCACTGTGTTTACTGTTCCTGCAGAGAGCGAAATTCAAATAAAGGGTATTCGGGATGGCGGTGGTGGTATCACTTATGCTGTCCGGTATGAGTTAAACAACACGACTTATTTTAATTCAGCGCCAGAGGGAGAAAGTAATACTTATACGCTGATCAAAGAGTAGAAAGTAAAACAGTGTATATTCGTGTATGATATACACTCTTTTTTCTATCGAAATTCAGTTATTCTTCTTGTCGCGTATTGATACCGCATCAGCTGCCTGACGTTTATGTTCATCCTCAATAGCGGCGTAATAGGAAATTGTCGTATTGACGTTTTCGTGTCCAAGGACATCTGCGACCAGGCGAATGTCACCGGTCTTGCGGTAAAGCGCCGTACCGTATGTACTGCGCAGCTTATGCGGGGTGATCTTTTTGTTCGGCACAGCCATCTGCGCATACTTTTTCACCAGATTTTCAATGGCATCTACACTGATTCGCTGACTTTTGATGGAATAAAAGAGTGCCTTTTCCTGACCACTTAGCGGATGAATATTTTTGCGCTCACTTTCCATGTAATTGGTCAGAATGTCTGCTACTTCCTCGCCGAAATAAATAATATCCTGTCCGCCGCCTTTTCGAACAATCGTTAATGAGTTGTCAACAAAATCAACATCATCCATATCAAGACCTGCACATTCGGATACACGGATTCCGGTGCCCAACATCAGCGTCAGGATTGCAAGATCCCGCAGTTTCGTTTTTTCACAAAACTTTCTCTGCCTTTCCGTCATCTGACTGTTTCCATACTCGATTGTATTCAGCAGATCATTTATCTCAGTGGAATTCATACGGACAATATTTTTGTCCTTTTTAATGATAGGCATCGGAACCAAAATCATCGGGTCTTTTGCAATGTATTCGTGGATGTAGAGATAATGAAACAAACCGCGTAAGGCAGACATTTTGCGTGCAATCGCACGTTTTCCGTTTTCATGCAATTCTGTATCAGGATCCGTATTCAGCTCCAGATACCGTTGATATTCCACAATGTCCTCTGATGATAAATCCTTAATATCATCTACTAAGAAACCGGAAGTCTTAAAATCCTTATAAAGCGGGTTCTTGTAGGTAAGGAATCGAAAGAAGGTCAGTAAATCATAGGCATATGAAATCAGCGTGCTGGTCTGTGTTCGTAATTCTTTACTGTATAAAAATTCTTTTGTAAAATCCGGAAGTTCATCTACAAGCTTACGCAAACGTAAGGTGAGATCATTTTTCTTTTCTTTATAATACTTGGAGTTTTTTCCCATGGCTAAAATCCTTTCTATTCCATTAACCTGCCGGTATGTATTTATTATACCATGAAAACAAATGAATAGTAGCAGATATTTTTACTGTAACCCCTTTGTAACCAATTTGGCGGATTCATCTTGTATAGTATCTTATATAAAGCAGAGACAGTGGGTCCGAAAGATACATTTTGAAAGTCGACTTGCAGTTCTGAAATAAATTAGACATAATAACAGTAGAGAAGGAGCCGAGTAAAGAAATGTCAATAAGAAATAGAACCATCATAGTGCGGCCAATGACCAGGAGGGGCGCATTCATACAGTGCTCCTCGGGGTTTTATCAGGATAAAGTAAATGAAATCTCCCCCCCGGATGTTCTGAAGTTTAAAACCATTTATCGAATCGAAAACAACGGTGAATATGGAGAAAATTTCCTCTATTTCACATAAACTTAGAACCCCACTGACCGGTATTAAGGGATGGATTGAGACAATGCAGGAGCCAGAAGGATTATCCAGTCTTGATATGCAATTTGGCTTGGAAATTATAGATAGCGAAACAGAAAGATTGATCGCTCTGGTAGAAGAATTATTGGATTTCTCACGATATCAATCGGATCGTATTGTGCTGGCGTGTTCTACTGTTGATATGGAAAGGCTTGTTCAGGAAGCTGTGTTTCAACTACAAAAAAAGCAGAAAAAAAAGATATACACATCGCGCTCGAAACAGCCGCTGGATCAACTATGGGGGATCGAGATAAATTAAAATAAGTGATATTAAATATCTTGGATAATGCCATTAAATTTTCGAAGGAACACAGTGAAATCCGGAAATTCTAAGAGAATTGATATAAATATATGGTATAACTGTGTTCAATGTATTTATGATACTATCTATCGGAAAAACTGATATTTATCCGATAGATTTATAACTTATAAATAGACTATACTACTTCACACTCACCACGTCAATGGCAAATAAGCGAGTTGGGTAATATTTGTTAAAATTATCCAATCAAACAATTTTGACAGGATAATTTTATATAAGCTACTGGTCTTTCCGATACTTTTGAGCTGTGCACAATAGACAAAAAACGGTTGCAACCTGATTCGCTGCACATGTGCAAAACTTACAAATCAGAACACAACCGTTTTTCGCCTATTGATTTACATTATTGGAAATAACCGCTTATCTGGCTAAAAATATTATTGATATAATCGTACTTCTCATTTAATCCTTCTAGCATTGGCATATATTTATATACTTGATAAGCTACAAATAGCATAGCAACCAACATAATAATAACTACAATATCAATAAATACTAAATGAGCATTTATACCGTCTGCCTTATTATGTACCATATTCGCTAATATTTCATTCTGCTTTTTTAATTCCTCAAATTCTCTCCGTAATTCTTCATTCTCCATATTTTACCCCAACGTACAATTGTTAAATTGTCAATGCATTTCTAATGTCTTTATAGTAACACGAACCCCATAGGCTGACAAGGGTACTCTAAAACTTTTCCATATACACATATTTTTTTCAAATCTACGAGGAAAACTTTTAAAGCTACTCCCCCTTGTCAGCCTATGGGGTTCGTGTTCCCAGTCGACTATAGAAAAGCACCTTGACAATTCAACAATCCATTCACGAAAGGAGTGAAACATTATGAAAAATTTTGAATCAGTCTCTGAACTCACTGAAATGTCTATTGAAATCATCGAAGAAATGCTTTCAATTCAAAAAGAATTAATGCATGAAAACAATTTACTTAAAACCGCATTAGATGAAATTATCACCTATGAAGATGAACTAATCAATGAAAACAAAGAACTAAAAGACGCACTGAACAAAATTGCTTCATACAAAATTGAAAATGTACCGAAAAAATATCGGGAAAAAAGTCCTTATCCGTATATGACCGGATGGATACAATCAATAGCCGAACAAACACTAAGAGGGGAATAAATCCCCTCTTTTTTTACTGTACTGAATCTTGTCAAAAGCATCAAGATCAAATCATAAATTCTCTAAAATTTATTTACTTTTATCAAGCTTAATGCTATATTTTTTTCATGGGGGTGTAGGGATATATGAAAAAGAAAAAAGGATATTACGAAATTAAGCCACGTAAGTATAAAATAAGCGGTCATTCCGATAAAAATATAATCCTTGATATTATCGGAACAATCGCTCTTGCTTTGATTTTTTTATTAGTCTGGAAACTCCGAGATATAGGATTCGATTTTTTATAATTATCACAATTTCACAGTAATGTATTTAATTGTCTGCCCGGCATCTGGAATATGTTGAACTTTCATATAATCAATTTCATATGAATTCAGCATATTCCAGATTTCATTTTCCGGCAAATTATAAACAGTCTGAATTGATTTTTCTAAATTATTAGATGGATAAAATCTCCTCTTTCCCGGAATCTCTTTACAAAGATTTTTTGTAATATACTTTGTAATATATGACGCACATCGAACAGAATTTTGTACGCGAGTTGCAGTAGACCAACCATTTTTCCAATTTTCTATATTATAAATAGTTGGATAATGTTCATTTTTTTCTGTTCTTAAATACGCTTTTTTTCCTATAGCCACTCTACCAGAATCCTCAAACTGTATATTTCCGCAATCTGCAAACAAACCATGCACATGATAACCACCCTTTTCATGTTTTTCAGCAAGAAATAAATACTTCATATTCGGTGCATACCTATTTCTCATGTTCTTACACCAATTACACGTTTTTTTCATGACTTCACTGTAATCATTCCTATTAACCTTTTTTTCAGCAAACGTCAATGTCACAAACCAATCCCAATTATTATTCAAAGTATAGTCATATATGTTCTGTATAGTCCTATTTATAGATACTCTTTCACTATGTTCATTTTTTTCATTATCCGTTTTAGTAGCCGACCTATCATCTTCTTTTTTTTCCTCATTTTCCACGAAATTTAGTTGATATAATTCATCTTTAATCTTTTCATTTATATTTGTATCTGCATCTTCTACCATAATCGGTCTATCATAAATACGAAATTGAAGAAATCCGTTATACTGGACAACTTTAAGATTATAAGCAGACACATTTTCACCCCATTCTATATTAAATTGTCATTGCACATGAGCGAGTTATGTTGCTACTGTCAAGTAGTATCTCCAGCACCGACATTCGCCGGGGCCCCGCAAAGCACCCCATGCTCAAGGCGGTGCCGGAAAAATTCTTCAAGCGTAGGATAATCCCTCTCAATAACACCATCTTTTTTAAAATCTTCTGAACTTTCAAAAGTAGCAAATGTATCATAAATATTGTAATATTTCTTATGAGCAGAAAAGAACTCACTACCAACCTTTTCACGCCCCATCGGATACCATAATTTAACAGCAACAAATAGTTTACCCACAAACAAAACTGACATGATAATCCCAGGTATACCAAAATTAGAAACTTTTCGATGGATAATTTCATATTCAATTTGCGCTCTAACTTGCCTGTCAAGCATTCTATCAAATTGAGCAATCAAAACCACGTCATAACCAAGTTTCCTATGTTGCGAAAAAAACTTGCACCAATCCGACCTATCTTTATGGCTATAATCTCGACTATTAAAAAGTATACCCGCTTCATCAATTACAAGAAGTATCTGCCCTTCTTTTGGAGTTCTGCCTTTAAAATACTGTTTTGAGTAATTTACCAAAAAAGCAACGGTCAATTCAGAATTGTCGACATAAGTAAATGCATTATAAAAACGCTTTGCTTTAAACTTCTTATAATTCACCTTTACAGGAAAATTACAGATAGTTGCATGACCATGCTTAATGCGGTTATATATTTTTTCTGCTATATGTAAAGATTTACCACTACCGGGAGTGCCACTATATAAGGAAATCACACCTTCTCTCCTTTCACATATTTTAGAGATTGTAATCAAGACGCTTTTCCAAGCACTACGTGCTAGAAAAGCACTTCTTTCAAGTTTTTTCTATAATCGGAGTGCCGTCAACCCTATACAAGCTCGCTACGCTCGGGGTATGACTGAATTCCGATTTATTTCATGAAATAGCTTTAATCCAACGTAGCACAATCTGATATAAGTAAAATAAACCAACAGCAACAAGCCACGCTTCCCCTATAGCTATCATCTGAGAAATCGGCAAAAACCAATTTAAATAACCAAGATACGGCATATCCCCCATGGCATTCAAGAATTTAGTAAACGGAGAAGTCGGCAACACACTCATAACTTTTTGTAATAAAGAATTCACAATAGATGAATAGTCCATTCTTCTACCCCCTTATAATATTTCTCGTAAGCAAAATCAAACCAACGATAAATAGCAATAAAACACCATACCGGAATATTGTCGCAAGAATTGTCACCTTGCTAAAATCTAAAACAAAGGTATATTCAAAATTCATACTATCGACCTTTAAAGTCCATTCCCATTTAGGATCTTGAGGAGTAGCTTTCAAGATTTTAAAAGCCGAAATCAGGTCAAACGGTATACAGAACGGAAATAAAGTTTTTAATGTGCCACCAATAGAAGCCGTCTTATCCGTAACTGTGTCAGAATCATCCGGATTAGGTTCTGGTTCTTCTGGATCAGTCGGAGTTGTATCATCGGTTACTGTTTCTACTGGCACCACATCATCTATCGGAATATCCCCCGGTAGTACAACTTCTCCGGGAACATCAACCGGAATCACATCATCACTAGGTGGATTAATTACATCAGCAGTAGGGTCCACATCATCAACAGGAATAACAATATCACCAGATATAGTGATACCACCAGTATCATCCCTTGTAACGGTATTTCCCGGTGTAATAATGTCATAATTATCTACATATGAGCCATCGTGAATAAGCGTATCTATACCATTTCTTACACCAATTTTACCGACAATATCAGTCGCATATTCCGACGGTGGCCATATCACATCAGCAAAACTATTATAAAGCATTGTTTCACCCCATCCAAAGCTATTGCCACCAACCCACATATCATGTACGACACCACTAGTTTCTAATCTTATAGTAACGTTGTAAAAGGAACTGGAAGAATACGTTCTTACAATTTTTCCAGCTGTATTCCTTACATAAACTTCTAAAAGACTACTATCAAATGTAACTGTATCAGTCAAATTAACCTTACGAACAGGCAAATAATGATATATCACAGCATCATATCCTTGACCTAAATAAGATTTAGGTTGTTCGAAGAGAATAAGACCATCAGCACCAAGACAATGAGTATAAATATCACTTTGCACAGACTCATTTAAAGTATATGGTATATTACTAACAACTACAGAAGCATAACCGCTGGATACGTCAACAACATTTTTAGTAAGCGGAGTACCTATTTCATTTATCCATTCTTTTAATAATTTCCATCCCGCCGAAGTTCTATCAATAACAATATCCCCCGTTGTCTGCGCATCCGCAACAAGCTGGTCTAGCCAAAGATCAAATGTTTCAGAAGTTCCATTGTATTCAGACTTTGCATATTCCTTTATGCTATCCCTAACCGCTTCGGCATCTTGTTGTATAATTTCTCCATAATTATCGTAAACACTATAGCCACCAAACGACAATCCCAACGTAGCCATCAGACTCATAATAACATCCTCAGCAGTCCACAAAGCAAAGGGAATCCCTGCCGCAGAAACTTTATAAGAACCAAAAACAGAATTCATGATGATAAAAAAAACAGACGTGATCAGAACAACTCTTTTTGAAATAGTTTTCATTCTTCCCCACACTCCTCTATCAACTCTGTCAAACAATCAGAGTTCCAAGCATCAACGACAAAATTATCAAATAAATCTGATTCTTCAAGCATTCTCCCAGGGCATAACACAGATATATCAGAAATATAAAACATAATTACCTCCATATTTTCCTCAGTCATGATTAATATTTAAAATGTTAATACGAATCCCTTTACCATCACACAAATCCCATTTCCACAAAAATGTAATTTCAATATTGAATCCAAATAATCCCACACATAATCGCATAATATAATTCTCCCAAAGAAACATTGTGCATTGAAAACGAAATACAAAATCTAAAAAAAATAGAGGGCATCAGCCCCCTACCTTTTCCCGGCTTACGCTTTGCCAGTGATTTTTTTGAAAACCTTAAGACCAAAGACAACAACCATCACCGCGCCAACGACACCAAGTCCAATTGGCAGCACATTGCCAATAGCTTCTGTACAATTACTTGCAACATCTGTAAAAGCAGTTGTTAAAGCAGTCTGAATAGATTCCATACTTTTCCCTCTTTTCCGGCTTATGCCTTATTAAAAATTTTTATTATTCCACCGACTGTGATACCAATTATTGAAGTACCAGAGCCGGTAAAGAATCCATATAAAAGACCTATTGTAAATATTTGAATTATTTCATTCAACTGTAATGCTATCATCTAACCCCCCTTATCCTATCAAATAACATTTTCGCCAAAAGAAGTCCGGCGATAAAACCAATAACCGCAATACCACAAAGACCAAGGTTGACAACATTATTGTGATATAAAGAAATATCCTGCACTGTTTCCGTCACATATTCTGTAGAATTCAAACAGACTACCTACTTTCTTTAGGGGTGTACCGGGCACGAAAGATTAATAACGCACCCGGCTTTATGTATAACGCGATGCGCTAATACCTATTTTTTCTTTTCATCTTCATCCGGTAAAATTCGCTGAATGTTCAAAGAATTATATTGAGTATTCACCATACCCTGAAAACGGTATGTTTTATACTTCGGATAAACACCACTCTTTATTTTCAAGTACAAGTCCTCTGTACAAGAAACAGTTCCCGCTTCATCGGAATTCTCAATAGACACGTTATAATACTTTTTTCCCTCTTTACCCTCATTTTCCTTTGCTGAAATCAGCACTCCATCAATAACAAAATTAATTCTCATTCTTTTTCCTCTCCTTCAGATTATCTAATTTGCTCAAACACATTTACTTTGCACTCTTTTCTTTTTTTACAAACATCACAAAAACTCACATAGTGACACGATCTCCCATTACACCGGACATGTTCACACGTATTTAAAATGATACATTCGAAATCAGAACAAATAACAGTTCCGAAAACATCCATATGTACTGACACCTCACACCCCCTTTTTTGCAATAAAAAAGCACTTATAACTTTATAAGTTATAAATGCTTGTTGTGACTTCGCTGTAAAATCTAACGCTCCGCTTCGGATAAATAAAGTGTTATCCGAGAGATTGCTTAACGTGCTCCAATTCACAAGGTAGGATTGCTCTGCAATCCATCTTAACCAAAGTACGCACTACAATCTTACACCCTACGAGTCTCGCATAAAAATAAGATATTTATCCGATAGATTTATATTCGTTAAATAGTCTATACTACTTCACACTCACAACGTCAATAATGAAATAAGCAAGAATGAAAAAACCAAAAAATTATTTTGTGAAAAATAATGCCGAATCTTTGGACCAAATGGGCAGCGTTCATGTTCATAGTGAAGCAGAATCCAGATGCAGATGCCCATAGGCGAAAAATAAAAACTGTTATCATGTTATAGGTTGGTATTTTGCTTTTAATGATCGATAACATAATTAAATCAAAGACATTTTCATTTCCGTAAAATGAGAAGGTTTAAGTTCCTGAAAACCAAGCTTTTTATATAATGATTTTCCTAAATTCGATGCAGAAAGTTCAATAAACGATAAATCTTGCTTTTTTGCCTCTTCTATTAACAAGCCCATTGTATTTGTTGCATACCCCTTTTTTCGATATTCAGGATAAGTAAGAACATTGAGAATCATTCCCGTTTTGCCCGTTGGGAAAGATAAATTTGCGGGTTTCTCAAAAATCACCATGAATGCTACTGAAATGATATTCCCACCTTCGTCTTTTATAAAAGCAGCAAAAAAGTCATGGTTTAAATGTTTTGAGTAATACTGCTGTAATTGAGAACTAATCAAGTATCTCTTTTCATCAGTTAGTTCCCAATTTTCAGCGGCGAAATAATCAAATCTAGCCTTTATAAGCATATCAATATCGTTATGATTTGCCATCCTAACATCCATGCTACAACCTCCGTTATTATAAATAATTGGCGCTCTGTCCGCTTCCGTATCTATTGCAATTTTTTTCATACTGACCGAGCCAGTAACTCATTCTTAAAATCATTTTCTTTTACAATGTCATTCGCATCATCTTTTGTCTGAAATTCAACAATCTATTTGTCAGCAGTGGCATCTTGGAAAATATACGCCCGATCTAAAAAACAGATATGCCGCAATTATCAAAGAATCTTTAAAATACATTTCTTTTGAAAATTCTTATTTTACCATTCGCTCCTATCTCCCAATATCTACAGCATTCTTTTCAGCCGTTATCACCTGATATTCTTTTAACTTAAAATAGCTCAGCATCATTTTTAACAAAGATTTATCATCATCAACTATTAGAATCTTATATTTCAATCAAATCACCTCTATGCCATTTTACCGTAAAATAATCAATAAATAAACAATGAGCTTTCTCTCGCTCAAGTAGTATAACTGGCTTTCTATGCTTGTTATTGTGTAGAAATCATAAATCGTTCATCGGTAAAACTATTTATACGTTACAAATGAAAAATCGGCATAATCCCATAATATAATCATGGATTATGCCGATTTATGATTGATTCAGCAAAAAGAAACAACGCTGATTACAGCATTTAAAAGAGCCTTTTCATTCTCCTGCATTCTATTTGCTTGATAAATATAATGTGCAGTCGAAACTAAACGAGCAAATTGGAATTTATTTAACTTGATGAATCCAATACCTTTGTTAATTCTAAAACACTTTCATATACGTTTTCGCTATTTATTTCATATAATCTGGCTTTATCAGACGATTCACACCATGCTGCAGATAAACACTTAGCTCCCGCTTCATTTGAAGCAATAACATCAGAAATGGCATCTCCAATATATATGCATTCTTCTGCTGATAATTTATATTTGTTCATTAACGCAAGCAGTGAATCTTTCTTACAATTCTTATATTCGCTTCCTGTCATAATATCAGAAAACATATGGCTCATTTTCAATCTCTCCAAGGTTATCTGACAACTCTTCTGCCCTTTCCCTGTAATCATAGCCACAATTGTTCCTTTTGTTTTCAGAATATCAATCAAAGGAACGATCCCCTCAATAGGAGTGTTACATTGGAAATGCAGTTCTTCATACTTGATATAGAAATCTTGCAGAGCATTTTCCCACTGTTCTTTTACAACTGCTTTTATCATTCCTGTTTCATTCAATCCAAATGTTTGTATTATTTCATCTTTACTCAAAGTATGCCCAACATACGGCGATACAGCCTTTTCAAAAGCTTCAATACACATCGGAACTGTATCTGCGATTGTACCATCCAAATCAAAAGCTACTAATTTAATCATTGTTTTCACCATTTATCTTTCTAATCACTCGACATGGATTTCCAACTGCAACACAATTTGCAGGAATATCTTTTGTAACAACGCTTCCCGCACCAATTACAGTACCATCTCCAATCGTTACTCCAGGAAGAATAATAACGCCACCACCAATCCAGCACCCATGACCAATTTTTACAGGCAACGCATAAGTTCGACAGAAATATTCTCCACTTTCGGGATTCCAATCAGGCGTAAGCCTCTCCGATAATTCAACAGGATGTGTAGCCGTATATATTTGTACATTTGAAGCTATTAAGACATTATCCCCGATCTCAATTTTGTTACAGTCGACAAAAGTACAATTCATATTAACGGATACATTTGTACCTAGATGGATGTTTTTTCCATAATCACAAATAAACGGAAGCCCTACGGATACATTTGCGCCAATACTTCCAAAGAGTTGTTTCAAAACTTCCGTTTTGTCTTTCTTTTGGTTATATGCAAACGAATTGTATTGTGCTAATAAATTTCTTGCATTGTTTTTGAATTCTAAAAAAATCTCATTATGACAATCATACCATGTGCCAGCCATACATTTTTCCAGTTCGTTCATCTTGATATACCTCCATACATTCAGTTTTACTTTACTATCTATATAGTAAAACACGCTCTGTTACATATCCAGTAACAAAGCGTGTCAATTTTTCTTACAACCTTCTTGCAATGGCCTCAATAAGGAACACAACTGGCACTTGAGTTGTAGCATTATGACCTTCAGGCCCCTTCTGATAGGCGACATTGTAAGTCAGATTCATATCCGCCATACCTGCGAGATGGGAGGAAGCGTTATTTGTAATACAGAGAGTTTTACATCCTGTTTTTCTACACCTGTTTACAAATTCAATCAGTCCGAGAGTCTCACCAGAGACCGACAAAATGATTACAACCGTGTTTTCAGCCATTTCTTCGGTGATAGGATAATGCTGATCTTCAAGGCCTATGGCAAACTTACCAAGATTCGAAAAATACCTTGCTCCATATCTAGCCAGTGTCCCTGAGGAACCCAGACCTATAAAAAAGATTTTTTTGGCCTCTGCTACCATGTCAACCACGGCACTGATTCGCTTCTCAAAGCTCTCTGTGTTCACCTGTTGAAAGTATAGAGCTAACTCAGCTAGATCCTGTTTCAATTCTTGCTGTTCGACCTCATCAATGGATATGGTCATATGTTGCTTTAGCTCATTATATCCTTCCATACCAGCTTTATGACAAAACCTTAGTATTGTTGATGTAGATACATGAAGTTCTGAAGCTAGTTCACGAATACTCATATAAGGTACTTTCACAACATTAGCCGTCAAATATCTATATACGGAAATCTCCGTTTGATTAAAAGTTTGAATTATCTCATACGAAAACATGGTCTGCTCCTCGTCTCTATTAACCAATAGAATTATGTAGAACCCTCTTTCCAAAATAAGAATTGATTTTAAATTAGCGCATTATTATGCCAACTATGCATCACACTATATTCGTAGATAATACAACAAAACTGACATATGTAAGTTCTTAAAACTATAAATCATGAAAGATAACCCTATGGGCGTTTTGGCATTTCAAATTTCTCCAAAGATCTATTCAGAAAATCAATGAATGGCTGGTTTGCTTATTTATACCGTTCGCTATTTGTATGATACCATACACGTTTATTATGATTTTCTAAATCAAATAAAAATCAAGGATTATTTTTATATTCTTATCCCATCTCCAAATCCGTTGAAAGACGCTCCCTTGATCGAAGAAAGACGAATCACTTTATTCACTGTTTTTCTTTTGGTATAAATTCTAATTAAGGCCCATTTCTCATCCACATCTAAAAGGATAAATTTAGTCTTACTGGTGTCGGCCATGTCTGAATCTTCTTCATCTTCATAAAAGTCAAACGTTACTTCTTTTCCAACATATGGAGTCAGAATCGTCTTCATATCGTCCTTCATACTGCTTCTCAACTGAGAATCTTCATTTTCACATCTTTCCATTCGCTTTTGTTTGGTCGACAAACTACTAACTTGTAAAAAGGCAAGGAAACCTAAAAATGCCCATATTCCAAATATATATTCCATTTACTAATCCTCCGCACCAACAATTTCAAAGGACAGTATCGTTGAAAGTGCTATGATCTTTTTTCTTTGTTCCTTCTTGTTCAAAACGATTACCCTTATCCAATTCCCCTCAAAGCCTTCCACTTTACAAATTTCATTTAATGCGTCCATATCCTCTTCATCATCATAAAAGGACATGCGAACTGTTTTTCCTTCCAACGTAGCGAGTAATCTCGTAACAGTCGTTGATGAAGTCTGATTGCCATCATTTTCATTGATAGGGGACTCATTCTTATTGGAATCTGTCATTAAAAGATAATCACATGATACATGAAGGATTTTAGCAATATCTACCACCTTCTCAATATCAGGATACGCCGCTCCAGATTCCCAGCGCGATACTGTCTGTCTTGTTACTGACATTTTCTCTGCCAGCTCTACTTGTGTGATTCCTTGTTCACGTCTTGCTTGCGATATTTTAATACCTAGTTCCATTTCAGTACCCCTTTCATTTCTGTTGCTATCAACATATATCAACAGGCACTTAAGCGCAAGCACTTATCCTGTGCATAGGTAACACAGGATGTTACATAGCTGATATTTTCAGGATTCTTCCATACGTTTTCCGTACGAAAAGGTAAAAACCAATTGTAAATATCTATTATAATACAACACTCATGAATTTATTTTTTATCTGATACAAAATTCTTATTTATGGGGATATTCCTGATCTGGTCAATGATTGATTCATAAACTTAGAATTGGTATGTAGCAGCTTTTCCAATATTTTTCTACGCAACACCTATTTTTTATTATATTATTTTACCAATATCGTTACTAATTATAAAATTCTAGAATGGCTGTGAATGTAAAACTCTTCCTGACTGGTCCTGTATTCCTTCTCCCGTTTTTCAAACTTCTGATCAAATATTTCTGCATCGTGTTCGTTTATATTGTACACATCGCTATCCCGGTATCTCCATCTTTTACCCTCAAGAACTCCTGGCTTTAGTTCTTTCACCAACATTGCCGCCGGAAATATTCCATTCTCCAAACTTACATCATATTTTTTGCAACTTTTAAATCCTCTGCCTATATAATTGTCTGGATTTCCAAATATGACAATCGTATCATAGCCAAGCTCAACAGCTTTTGTAAATGAGGCTTCCAGCAATGCCTTCCCATATCCTTTTCGCTGATATTCTGAAAGGATACTGACTGGTCCAAAGGTCAATATATCTTTTTCTACGCCATCTTCGTCAATCAGCCATGATTTTGCATACATTACACTTCCTATGATACAGTCATGTCCTTCCAAAACCAGATCTAACTCTGGTATAAAATCACAATGATTACGCATTATATGAGCTAAATAATGTTCATTGCATCCAGGAACATTCAAATTCCAAAACGCTTTTCTTGTTAACTCTTCGACCTCTCTATAGTCTTCCAATTTTTCTTTTCTGATTCTATAATTATGCATCCTATTTTCCTCCTGGAAATTACCATTTTGCTTCCCGATAAGTAACTTTCATCATGATTGTTTTAAGGCAGGTTTTCATGATTACTATTCGTTTCTTTTCTTATCATATTCTTTTTGCTCATACTGAACGGTTAATGATTTTCATTCGTTCTAAAACATCGGAATCCAAAAATACAAATTGGCCCCAAATATGCCAATGCTATCATCAGAAAGTCTTACAAGCATTGAAATAACAAAATGTAGTACAGCCAAACCGGTTATTACTGCTTAATAAATATATTGAAAACTGATGATTCTAAAAATTGCAAATTTCTAATTAATAACCTTCTTCATACATACAGACTCTGGCATATCAACATATTGTCCATAATTAGGTATAACGTTATACCCAATGGAACGATATAATCCCATTGCTTCAATCAAGATTTCTCCCGATTCCAAAATCAATTGAGAAAATCCCTCTTGTCTGGCTTTTTCTTCTATTAATTCCATAAGTTTTTTAGAAATATCTTTCCCCCTATATTCCTCTCGAATAAATACACGCTTTAGTTCTGCTGATTCTTCATCATATTTTTTGAAGCATGCACTTCCAACAGCCAAATCATCTTCATAAGCCATAACTACGCCATGAATATCATTAAGTTTGTTATATTTTATATATTGAGAACGATTTTTTTCACCACCAGCTATACAGTTTAAATAATCATCCAACATTTGACATAATTCAATAAAGTCCTTATTACATCCATCTGTATACACATATCTCATACAACATTTCCCGCCTGCAAATTTAAGTTCGTTTTAAATCAATTTGTCTCGTATCTCATTAAGCAGATCTGCTTATAAATATAATGTAAAGTTCGGAATCAGTTCAATGTAAGTCTTATTAAAACTTCATCTTATTACTGATTTTATGTAGTTTAAACAAGCGTATTCGGTTTGGCTATTTAATATTCTAATGCTGAATAAAATAATTATTTGATGATTGAATACATATTCATATCTAGAATTATGCCATTTTTTACTGCATTTTTTCTTAACATTCCCTCATACATAAAACCAGATTTTTCAAGTATGCGGCATGAGGCGATGTTATAGGAAAAAGGCTCCGCATATATTCGAATGATATCGGTGTTTACAAAAATATATTCGCAGATTTGTTTAACAGCACTTGTTCCTATTCCTTTTCCCCAATATCGTTCCGAAACATAATACCCCATCTCTGCGGTTCTGAAATGAATATTATCTTTACGAAACACACCAATGCTCCCCACTGCTTGATCCTCTACCGTAATAGCAAAAGCGTATGTTGTTTTCCCGTCTGCATTAAGCATTGCTGTAATAAAATCTCTTGCATCATTTATTGTATAGGGATAGGGCAAGCCGTCCCTTAAATTAGCAAGAATATTTTTATTATTCAAAGCTTCTGCAAGATTGAATGCATCATCTAATGTCCAACGGCGTATTTTACATTCCATACTCATTTCTCCTATCAATATCTATTGATTTTTCAACTACTTACAATAATCCTGATCTGGTTATTATTGAGTCAGAAACCCAGAATTGATATGTAGCTGCTTTTCCACAATTTTCTATACAACACTCTATTTTATTATATTCCTTCTACATAATAGAATCAATAAATAATATCTTCTGATTTCAAAGCGGAGATGGATTGATTAACAGGCAATATATACTTATATTTTGCAAAAAAGAAGAAAGGCAAATCACTATTTTTTACTTTGCCATCATAGGAAACCGATTCTTCGGTATTTATCAAAACGAATCCTTCATTTGATTCATCTTTCTGGTCGATTAAGCGGCTGGTTCCATAAGTCCGCCGCAATCAGTTCTCCCTAATACTTTTTGCTTATTAAAATAATATGAAGTATTTTTATGGCGAAATATGGTATATGGAAAAATTGTAGTTTGCTCTAAACTATGCTAAAATAGTCAAAAAGATTGGAGAGATGATATGGATAAACAACAGATGCTTTTAAAACAACTAAAAGTGGTCGAAAATCAAGAAACGAAACTCTTAAATCAAAAAGAAAACAAATTTTTAAAAACTAAAATGAAGCCTGCTCTTGATAAAGTACAGGAAAAGATCCCAGCTTCTTTTAAATCAGGGTTGGACACTGCATTTTACAAGGGTTTTCAACTTGTATTCCAAAAAGGCTATACTTATATTGAGAAAACTTATAACAAAGAAAAACTGGAAATAGAACATGATTTAAATAACTATGCAATTGACAAACATTCCAGTAAAAGGCATTTAAAAAAGCTGGATCAAGGCTCCAATCAGTCAAAGACTTTTAACCAATCCATTGCTGCCCTAGAGGGAGGTCTTCTTGGACTTCTGGGAGTCGGACTCCCGGATATTCCTATTTTTATTGCTGTTATGATCAAAACCATAAACGAAATTGCATTAACCTATGGTTATCAATACGACTCAGAGGAAGAAAAGATATTTATTCTCTTTCTTATTTGCGGTGCAATGACAAAAGAGGAGGAGCAAAAAAAATACAATGAAAAAATTAATTCTTTCGGAAGAAGCATTGATTCTTCTGAACCAGTCGATTATGACTTGGAAGAAACCATGAAAGAAACGGCAGCTCTTTTATCTGTTACACTTCTTGCTGCAAAACTGGTTCAGGGTGTTCCAATCGTCGGAATCCTTGGAGGTGCCATTAATCCTGTTATAATAAATCGCCTGGGAAAATATGCCAAAATAAAATACAAGAAAAGATATCTTCAAAGGAAACTATTAGAAACTTAGTCCGTATATGAACCAGGCAAAAAAACACACCTAATCTGCTATAAGACCATTCACCTTTTTTTCTTTCAATAACATCGATTCGATCTTTGATTCTTTTATAACATACTTGTGAGATTTCCAGTCTATAACAAATACTTTTTCCAATTCTTCCTTTGTGCTTTCTGGGACATTCCTTGCAAAAGCCTTTAAAATTAAAACTATAAAACTCTTCATCAGCTTCATCTAATGAAAGCGATGCATGTGTATATGCTCGGCCAGTTGTCCAATAGATAAAGCTGGAAAAGATACTATCATATCTTGTCAACAGCACTGAAATTACTTTCCTTTCTTCTTTTGCCTCCATCATTCCCTCCGTTTTCATTTGTAATATACAATCCTTATTTTTACATATAAATATTTATTTTTTGTTCCTGTTAAGTTTCAGAAATGCTAATATTTAATCCTTCCGATGTTCAAAGTAAAATACCGCACCAACAGTCATTGTCTGTCAGTGCGATATTTAGCCAATCTTCTTATTTTTGCAGCAGTGCTTAACTACTTCTTATTTTTAAAAATCAAAGAAGCAACAGCAGCAACAATCACCACAATTGCTACAACAATAGCTTTTCCCATAGATTACCTGTTCTCCTTTCTAAACTGTTACCAGAAATTCATTTGTTTTTTTATCTGTCATTTGGAATACAAACTGCAGTTATTGTAACACCGGCTATAGCAGCAATTGCTACAATAACAATCACCATCTTTCTTATGTCAGACACCTCTTTCTAAATAAACTATATTTTATTATATTTATTAATTATGCTTTTTGCGTACAGTGATTATTCCTGCCGCAGCAATAGCCACTGCCAAAAACTAATCTGAAAGCGCTTATCTTCCACTTTCAGCGCATCGTCCGCATCCTGCACAAGAATGGAACTTCTCTGTCTCCGACTTTTGAACTCTTTTGGATTCTTTCCACAACCTATCTGCCACTGGTGCCCAATTTTCGGCTGTCTCCATACACTTGTCGGAAAATTCTTTTATAGATTCCAGATTCTGATAGTCTGTACTTTTTGCACCGATTTTTGTTACGACTTCTGTTAACCTGCCTGGATTATCCAAAACCGGGCATGGCCTTAACATATTGTCATTCCACGGCTGATTATCATGATACCCCATGAAAAGCGGAGAACGGTATGCTTCCAGTAATGTCTTCTCACGTATGTTTGAATCGGAATAATGCATAAATGCACAGGGTTCAATATCTCCATTTGCATTTATATGTAAATAACTTCTTCCTCCTGCAATGCAGCCACCCACGTACTCCCCATCATTCCAGAAATCAACGGTAAATATCGGTTTTGTTTTCCTATATTCACGTATTTTATGATACATCATCTCTCTCTGATCAGATGATGCCATCAATTCTTTTACCGCACCTTTTCCTACCGGCATATAAGTAAAAAACCACGCAAACTTTGCTCCCATGGCAATCATCTGATCAAAATAATCTTCGCTGCCGATAATCTCTGCATTGGCACTTGTATAACAACAGGATATTCCAAATGGCAGCTTTTTACTTTTTAGAATATTCATAGCCTTAATAATTTTTTGATAAGTTCCATCTCCTCTTCTAGCGTCTGTCGCCGCTTCAAAGCCTTCAATACTGATTGCCGGAATAAAATTCTTGACTCTTAGTATCTCATCCGCGAAAGCCTCGTCAATCAAGGTGCCATTCGTAAAGGTTGAGAAAACACAGTCAGGATGTTCTTCACACAAACGAATAATATCCTTTTTCCGGACAAGAGGCTCTCCCCCGGTAAACAGATATACATATGTGCCAAGCGAAACACCTTGCTTTACAATATTATCCATTTCATCGTATGTCAGGTTCATATGGTTACCATATTCAGAAGCCCAGCAACCGGTGCAATGTAAATTGCATGCACTTGTTGGATCCATTAGAATTGCCCACGGAACATTGCAATTGTACTTATTCTTATTTTCAATCTGTCTCTGATAACCGAGCAGACAACCGTTTATGATGAGATTCTCAAATAATCGGTTTCTTACTTCCCGGTCAATATCCTGCCATAGGCTCATAATAAGCTGATACCAATTATTCTCTTGATTGCTTATGACAATACGTATGACTGCCCGTTCCTTTGACAGCGTATCTTTCCTATCAAATTTGTCAAACCAATCCAGAAGTTTGGGCATGTTTTTCTCTGGATCTTTATCTAAATACTCCAATGCTTTTTTTATTGCAAATGCTTCCATGTTTTCGATAATTGCCATCTTTAACTCCTCTTTCTTTCGTTTTATGGAATCTTTTATTTATTTTTTGTCCTCTGTTTTTTCAAGGAATGTATCCACAAATTTCTGTTCCACTTTTTTATAACCACCTACCACCGAATCCTCAATTTTCTTGTATCCTTCCACAACCCGATTTTCTATCTTTTGATAGGTCTTTGTCACAGTCTCAGCCGTTTTTCCTGTTTTTAGGCGATATCCAGATTGACTGCCTTCATCTTCTTCTAGAAATTTATCCTTGAATTGATCCTCAACTTTTTCAAAAGTATTGATCATTTCTTTCCCAATCTTTCCGGTTTTTAATTTATATTCACTCATCCTATTTCCTCCGTTTACTATATTAGGTATTTACCTTTTCTAAATTAATGTGTAAGCTTTTTCACATAACTGAGTGGCACTTTCATATTTTTCTTCAATCATTGGCGTGACCTTTTTATTTCTTTTGTCCTTCATCCACCTGTATACAACTGCCGATAAGATCCAGCCTAAGAATCCCGGTACCGCAAGTATGATACACGCCTGCAAATTATCCGCCAGATAGCGAAACGTCGACAGACCCAGGAATACCGTACCGGTAATTCCAACGATATAAGCCACTACAGTGCCTCCTATTGTTTTGGACTCTTCCAAATAAACAATATCGTCTATTATTTTTTCAAATTGCATTTGCAGGCGGTTCATTTCATTTTTAGATGTGATTGCTTTATTACGTTTCAACTGAAGATCTACTTTTGTATCTGATTTATGATCCTGAATCATTTTTCCAAATGGAGTACCTGGAAGAAGTGCCAACGGTGCCAGCATTACACGAATAGGTCCCCCTATATGCTTCACAACAGTTGGCGTACTCTTTTCTAATTTCCATCCGAAGTTCTTGTATCCATCCGTAACAACAGATTGCATCTCCTCTCTGGTAGTTACACTTTTGTACTCATACCCCACATAACCTGTTTCTTTTTCCATAGACTTTGTATCCTTTCTTTTCATCAAATTTAGCGGTACTACTTGCTTCAAACTTTCTAACTGATATCTGTACTTTATAGCTTCTTTTTTTGTATTTCGTTTCCGTTTTGTTTCTAAAATATTAATTTGATTTCAATAAACTGTATTCAAAATATCTCTAACTAATGGAGGTCTGAGAATACACCCCAAATTTTAATAATATATTCAAATGTCCTGCGTTTTCAAAAGATTAGCACTAAGCAATCCATAAACCACCGACCAGATCGCCGTTGCCACTAAGATATGAAAAATATCCCCAATCTTTATATTCATGGTTGGAATTGTAGAAGTTCCATACATCGTCCAGCCAAGTACCTGTGAAGCATATACTCCATTCCCATTACAAGACCACCTGTTCCAAACAGGCAGGCAAACAGGAATCCAAGACCTTTGTTCCTGAACAAAATACTTATAAACAGAGTCGCAGATGCAAAAGCTGCCGAAATGATCCATTTACTAAACCAGAACATAATGATTCCGGTTATATATAAGGTTTTCCTGTGGAATAAACGATGTATGTCCATTTTTAGTAAATTAAGCATGTGTACCACCTCCCATAAGCTCTAAAAAATATTCCTCAAAATCCTGTCTGTGCATATAAATTTCTTCTACATCGAAACCATTCTGAAACAGATATTTGTTTACTGCTTTCGTATCGCTGTTTTTACCAATAAGATGAAGTTCCCTTTCTTCTGTGATACTACATTGATCTATAGCAAAGGCCTGTTTCAGCATGGGTGCAGCATCTTTTGCATGATCCAGTTTTATGCACATATAATTCTGACAGGTTTCTTCCAAATCTTGTGCCGTCATTTCACAAAACTCTATGATGCCCTGCAGGTCAAGTCCATTGATTGGCTCATCCAAAATTAGAAGTTTCGGATTTCCAAGTAAAGCAATGGCAATCCCCAATCTCTGCTTCGTTTCATTTCTCCGGTCGTTTTTGGTGTCAGACCACAGATAAGTTTTTGTGTGGTTGATTTTCCCGCCCCATTTTTTCCTATAAATCCATAGATTGCCCCTTCTGGAACTGCCATGTTCAAATGGTTCACAGCAAACTTTTTTCCGTACGATTTCGATAATTCAGTTAATGTAATTGCCTGCATTCTATATCTCCTCTTATACTGGTTTAACGGAAGTATAGAATGGAATTGTTTCCGTTTTCACTCAGTTTTGTTTGAAATTTATTAATTACAAAAGAGGTTCTGGTCCATAACGAAATTCCTTCCGTAACTCTTATTAGATTTCAAATTTTAAAAGATAGCATTATTATTCAATCCCTCAAGAAGTCGTACTTAACAGCATCTAAAATGTTTGAATAAAAAAATGTCGGTTCCCAGACAAGGTGAAACCGACATTGACTAATAAAAATATAGTTCATAACTAAGCAAGAGGGGCTTTGTCTTTCCTATTGCTTCTTCATTATACTGTTTTTCTGCTTTCCCGCAGAAAATATCATATAAATGCCCATAATAAATATCATGACACAGACAGCTCCGCCTGTCATACTGTTCATAATTCTCCTGCTTACTTGTTCTTCTGATCCAAAGGATACAAACATCGCTGTCTGTAATGAAAGCAGGGAAACAACTGCATCCGCATATCCTATATCCCTGATTGTCAATAGCAAGGGCGATTTTAATCTCCCTGCTTTCACTCGATTAACAATCGCGATAATGATTTTATAAAAGGTATAAGCCGCCACAGCAAAGATTAGTGTTCCGGGATAACTGTGACTTTTATCCAAATATACCATTTGAACGACAGCTGCTAAAAGCGCAGCCGTCAACACAAGAAACAGTATGCCGCAATTTTGATAAACGGACAATTCCCGCTGCTTAATTTCCGTTGTTTTCTCAATCGCTGAATTTTTCCAATCGTATTGAACTAAGATAAATCGCATAATGCTAAGGACAATATAATAGGCGGACATACTTCCAAACCAGATTGAATCATAGATCACACCGAATATTCCATTCGTAAGTGCAAATATCAGATTGAAAGCCAATGATGAATAGGTAAATAAAACCGTTCTATATCGATAGTCCTTTGTAAAACGATTTGTAAATGCATTTGCTTCAATACCAGCTTTTAATTTTTTATTTATGCCATAAGTCAAATCCTGATACAAATAGCATCCGGATAATCCAATTCCGCAAGCAGCAATTGCATAAATAATGCTGGAAATTGCGATTGTAACATTGTCAACGTCTACGATTATCATTGACAAAAGTGAGAAGATGACAGTTAGTATATAGAGCAATAGGCGTAAAGGCCATTTCAATTTAGGTAAATTCAGCCGAGGTATTTTCCTGTTTTTTATCCACTTCATCTTATGGCTACCTGTCGTTCCTTTTCTCAATTAAATCTTGTAACTTTTTGCTTGAAGAATCAATATTACCGATTGACTGGTAAATGATTTCAACATTTTCATTTTGTTCTTGAATTGTCTGATTCATATCTTCCATGGCCTGTACATGCTTATACGATATGTCAGAAATATTCTGAGCCTGATTCTGGATATGTAAAAATATATCATTTTCTTTTTGGGTTGTTTTTAACGCATCTTCAATATACTGATCAATCTGATGAAATGCTGCTTCTATATTTTCAAAACTATTTAGAACTTGATGCAACTTAGTATTCCCTGTTTGAACTGCAAGGTTTCCATTAGCTGCTTTCTCACTCACATGTCTAGTTTTGTCCTTGATATTACTTAATATTTTATCAATTCTGCCAACTGTATCGGAACTTTGCTCTGCCAGCTTTTTGATTTCATTTGAAACAACTGTAAAACCAGCACCTGCCTCTCCAGCTCTTGCAGCTTCAATACTTGCGTTTAGTGCTAACAGATTTGTCTGGGAGGAGATCTGTTTAATCTCTGACAGAAAATTATTGACATCATCCATGCTCATATTTAGCTCTTTAATAGTATCTACAGATTCTGAAACCGTCATACTGATGAAACGCATCTGGTTTCCCATCTGATTCATACTGTCCGATCCCTGCTCCACAATCTGGTTCGTATTTCGAGATATTTCTGCCAGGTTTTTAGAAATCATACTAATTTCTTGCATATACCTTTCAGCCTTTTCCATCATGTCATTGATTTGAAATAAGCTTTCTGATTGCTTTGATATACCATCTGTTACATGATTTACATTATCGGATATGTTATGGCTTTGATTCCGCAAAGCTGAAATATCTCTGTTGCAGCTACTGATTCCATCATTTAACGAAGTCGTGTTCTCATGAATCACATGAACCATATTATTTAACGAATCTAAAAGTTCTTTTGTCTCTGCTTCTTTTTGAATGGATAGCTGGATATAATCTACACTACGTTTGCATACAAAATATAACGCTACCACGGTTAATGCCGTCAATGCCAATGTGGTTGTAAACGTTCGATCAATCCTATGGTTATTACTATAATAAATTATGATATATGAAATGCTATATAAACTTCCAAAACTATATAATATTGCTTTATTCAGATATAATGAGACAATACAGAGTACACTTGAAATAACCATTCCGGAATATGATGTTCCAATATATGGAATTGTGTATGTCAGAATTGCTAAAAACAAAACCGCAATTGTTGCTGTTTGGAATTTTTTAACACGTATGAAAATAGTTGCAATGGAAAGTTCCAGAAAAAACGATCCATATACCTCTAATCTTATGAGCTGAAAGAATAATAATATGGTAGAAACTGCGAACAACAGCCACAGGATTTCTACAATGATTTTATTTACCTCATCTGCATTTTTTTTCACAAAATTGACTTTCATTATCATTGAATCTTCCTCCGAATGTGCTTTTTGGTCTGCTTTCAGGATTTTGTACATCTATTTTAAATCCTTGATTTATTCTTTAATATTTTCATGGAACTCGATCCAGTTTAAAGTAATTGTAGTTCTTTCTATTTCACCACTTCACCATTTCATTTTTCGCTTCGATACAATTTTTGTGTTCCAATCGAAAGGATGAGTTTGAATGTACTATACAAAATATTTGTTTCAAATTTGTTTATATACAGGAGCAAAATGAAATTATTTTTAAGCACACTTTAATACGGCTATACAAAATACCTTTACAAACCCAGATTGAAGTAACCATAGTGTTTATAAAGGCGTCGCATCTACAATATTTTAAAACATTTATTTGACCGTATGAATTAACGCTGATGTGTTAGTTCATTTACTCCAGTTTAGATTCACAGATCTTGTTTTCTATTTTTTCGTTAGAAATTAATTCCAAATATTGTGTGACGGATTCTGGTACCCGATATACAGATGAAAAACTATCATCCTTAGGAATAAATTCATCAGATAAATCGATGACTCCTCTTGCAACGGTTACTAAAACGATATTATCATCATCCATTAAATGTACATTGGCGATATTCTTATACTTATTTTTATCTGTAATCTATTCTTGAAAAAAGAATACACTATCATAGCTTATTTTTTCAGGAAATTGGTCAACTAATACCCAACGATCCAATTCAAGCTTACCCATAAAGTCTTGAATATCATCCATATTTGTTTTAGTTGATAAATCATCTTGGAATGCAAATTGAATTCTGTATTTAGAATCAGCTACAGCAATTTTTTGCAATTCAGATATCCATCCTTCACCAACTGTTCCATTTGAATTTACAATACTAGCATTTACTTCTTGTGCGTCACTAATTAGCTTATCATTCATTTTAGAACCATCCTTTAAGAGCTGTTCCCCCTGACTTTTCATTTCTTTCAAAGATAATCCCGCACATCCTGTGCAGCCAATGAGCATGGTGATGCTCATAATTGACAGCAAAAGATATTTCCATATTTTGCATGTTGGTCTCATACTTTTCCTCCTTTTGAGTGAATCTACTCATAAAGTAAAGACCTTACATTTATATAATGTTTTAAAACTGTTTCAAAATTATTAATACTGTAAATATCCTAAATGCTGCTTTTCTGAAACTAATTTTCTGAAACAAAAAAGAACGTCCATTTTCAATTCGCTTGATCAGGGACGTTCTCGTGTCTTATATTTATTTTGTTGAATCATAAAAAATAGTAAAAATCACCTTGTACCATGCAACGGAAATTTGATCCTTTATCGAAGGATAAACTTAGAATATCCGATTCCTACAACCGCAACATTTGATTTATCCTTACTTTATTAAGCTTCCTTAATTATGATGCAAACATTTATTTTCAAAATCCTCTTTATTCACATTTTCTGCCCCTAAATAGTTGCAGAATTGGGCAAACGCTTGTTTTAATGCTGATTCCAGTTCTTCTGTTATCAGAATGTCTTCTTCCCACCACCACTCTTTAATATGCAATTCTTTTTCTCCGCGATACATCTCTGGCTCAAATCTTGCAACAAATCTGTTCTTATATAGAACGGGTAATACATAATAGCCATACTTTCTTTTTTTCACCGGGATATAAACTTCCCAGCTATAATCAAAATCAAAAATACGCTTGATCATAGCCCTGTCCCATAATAAATTATCCAAAGGAGCAATAAATTTCATCTCATTCTTTTCTGCATCTGTTATTTTATTCAATAGATTTATATCTTCTTTTCTTATATAAAACGGATATTTCACATCTTCCAAATAAAACTCTTTTATCGCGTCTTTTTCCAATAAAGCCTTTATCGCGTTATTACGAATCTCACTATTTGATAAAAAATGACCTAGCCAGGCACTGCCATTGCGTGACCACAGCATACCAACAGAACCAATTCTCCTCTTCACATACCATTCATAGAACATCTTATCTGATGCAAAAGGGTCTTCTTGATTCAAGATATCTGAAGGCAATAAATTTTCAATGATATCATATACTTTCTGAGTATTTATTTTTTTATAGATTCCTAATTCACCGATTGTATATAAATAGTCCAAGGCAGCACTTGATAGCTTTCTGTGCCCCCAACGTCCCGGATTATTACTTCCAATATCTATTTTATTGGATTGTAACGGCCCGTCTTCCGTCACTATTTTTTTCACCTGTTCTAAATATTCAAGTGCCTGACTGGCATTTCTGTTTGCCAGAATATACTGGAGATCAATTCCGCTTTGTTTTCTGACACGTTTAAAATAAGGCCAGTCAGTTTGAAGATAGATTGCCATCATCTTATCCCATCCATCCATTAAATACCGTTTTTCGTACAGTAAATCATTTAAAATGGAGGAATTATAGTTTTTTATCCTAGACTGCAGCACCAAATCGGCATTTCTTCCAACAATATTCAACGGATCAAACTGAATGCATCCGACCTTTCTAAAATAATCCAAGACCGAATCCTCATCTTGGCTGTTACCGTCATGATTTAGTCCTTGATATGTCATAAGAAACATTCTTGCTTCGTTTAAAGAAATCGTATTACTTGCTAACTCTTTCATCATCTTTCCTACCTGTTCTTAATAAATTATATCAAAATACGCATGCCAGTGTACTGATTAACCTAATTGTATTTATCCAAACTTGACAAGTAAAAATTCTTTCGCGAATGTTCCATCCTGTATATCGGAAAGAATTTTCTTTCTTATGTAACATTATTCTGAAGCTCCTTTAAATAGATAGACAGGCTAACTTCAAATAACCTTCGTTTTCTCATAGATACTTCTTCAATCCTTTCATCCATATTTGCATAACAATCTTATGGGGAAGTAACTTTACAATTAAATGCTGACACTTCACATATGAAGAACAGATTGACATATCCTTCCCTCTTTTTGTATCCTTAATTGCTTTCTCGGCTACCTTCTTTGCCGTAACCATGCCTGGAAATCTAACTTTCTGTCCATTGATTGTCTTTGTCAACATTTCAGTATCCACCCAGCCTGGGCATACTGCTGTCACTGTTATACCTCGGAGCGCAACCTCAATATTTAAAGCTCTGGAATAGCTTCGTTCAAAAGCCTTAGATGCCGCATAAAGATTGATATATGGATTTGGCTGAAATGCAGATGCAGAGGAAATATTCAAGATGCAGCTCTCTTTTTCCATATACGGAATACATAGGTTGGACAGGACCACAGGCGCTTTACAGTTTACATTTATTGTGTCTTCTATTTCTTCTATCGTAAAATCCGTATACGAACCCATTTTTGCCAGACTGGCATTATTGATCAAATATTGAATTACCGGCTTTGCTTCCTTCAATAATTCACCTATCTCACATAGATTCTTTGTATTTGTTAAGTCCTTCGAAACCGGTATGATTCTTTCTCCATACTCCGCTTTTAATAAGTCCAGCTTTTCTTGATTTCTTGCTACAATCCATATTTCATCCAAATCTTCCTTCATAAGTAAGCGTGTAAATTCTTTTCCAATTCCACCGGTTGCCCCAGTAATAATCGCTATTCTTTTACGCATTATCTCTTATCCATCCTTTAACATATTTTTTTAAGACCCGCATCGTTATACTTTCTTATTGGGCTGTGAACAAAAAACTCTTAGCCAAATAACATTAAGTTTCTAAAAACAGCAAAACTATGAATGCGTAAATTCATTTCTCAGTATGGAGCATACAACAAGGGAATTACGTTTCCCGCCATCTCGATCAATCCGTCGACCTCGAAGCCTTCCATCTTCCTTAAAACCGAGTTTACGCAATAGATTTCCAGATGCAATATTGGTTTCGTTATATTTTGCTTCTATCATATAGAGATTTTCTTTTTGAAGCATATGCCAAATTACAGCACGCACAGATTCATACGCATATCCCTTATTCCACCACTTTGAGCCAATCAGATATGCAATTTCACCTATCTCTAATTCTTTATATGGAATACTTACGGAAATATTTCCGATTAATTCCTCTGTTCCTTTTACCTGAATCAGCCATATGTAAGCGTTGTTTTCATAGGCATAGACATATCCTTGTATCATTTCTTTCATGGCCATTTGGTCTTCAACCGGATACATAGGAAAATACTTCCCCAGCGAGTCGTCCTTTCCAAAATTAGTAAAGCAATGTTCCGTGTCTTCCATTTTAAATTTTCTTAATAGTAATCTTTCCGTCTCTATTTCGATATCTTTCATATATTCACGCCCCATTCACAATGTATCACTAACTTCCTTAAACTTCACTTGTTTTTGTAGCCTTCATAAATTAAAATGATCACTTTTTCGACTCAATTATTAAAATTTATTATAATCGTTTTTACAATATTAGCAACACTTCAATTTTTATTGTTGCCCCAGCTTTTACTGGTTTTGCTGAATCATATTTAAAATTTTACAAACAAATACGCTGACCATGAATGGCCAGCGTAATGCGTTACCAATATATTTTTTGTATTTCTCTTGGATTTTTGATGCTTATGCTTGATTTCAGGCTCTCCTTTTGAATGCATTGATAATCAGGAGTAAAATGATTGCACCGACAATTGCGACGATCAGACTCCAGATATTAAAACCAGTAAAACCAACGCCACCGATCAGATTCATGATAAATCCACCGATAAACGCACCAATGATGCCGACAACAATATTTGCGAACGCTCCCATATTTTCGTTGTTTCCGGTAAACATACTTGCAATCCAGCCCGCGAGTGCACCAATAATCAGCCAACTGATAATACCCATAAACTACCATCCTTTCAGCAAAATTTTATTTCGTTTTGCGTTTTTGTAATAAAAAAATCAAGGCCTAATAAACAGGTATCGTTATCATTTGCATTTTCTTGTTTAAATATACAAAATATCAGCTAAAAATTGAAACAATTATTTTCATGGATCATTGCTTTTACAATCGCAATAAACTTAAATGCTGATCCACCAGAATACTCCAAATTTATCAATCAGGTTCGAGCAGCAAGAACTCCAGGGGCATGGTCCTAATGGGTCAATCACTGTTCCGCCCTCTCGTAAGACATCATAAGCATTGCGTACAATTGTTACATCTTCCAGGCCGAATGCATTAAATGCCATAGTCTGCCAACCGGTTTTCTTACTTATGTCACAGTTACTTGGCGCTTCACTGAGCGCCAAAATCAGCTCTCCATTTACAGATAATTCACAATGTGCATAAGCACCGCTGTCATCTTTTATTTGAAAACTAATTTCAGCACCAAAAGCCCTACAGTACATTTCCGCTGCTTCTATACTGCCTCTTACATATAGTTGTGGACTTATCTTCATATACTTGCCCTCCCCGGCTTTTTACTATTTTCCGGCCTGATTCTCATACTGTCATTCTTACCTATTCGTTATTGACACAAAGAAACATTCCGTATTCTTTCGGAATATGTAAGACTCCATTTACCATCTTATTTTCAAGAATAGATTTCAGCAGTTCTCTTTTTATACTTGCAATATTCGTTATATTTGGAAGCGAATAAATATAGTCTATCATATCCTCTATATCTGTAACCGCTAATGAATCCTCATAGTTCATAATACAAACATCCTCAAAATAGTTACTTAAAATATCTGAACCATTTTGAAGTGTAAATGATTTATTTGTATCGTCAATCACCCCATCCTCTTCTAAAAGAGAGACTATGTATGGAATGATACCATTTTCGCCATAGGTTGCACAGTAAAAACGGCCGCCTGTTTTGATTACTCTTTTTACTTCCGCCAATCCCCTGTTTAAATCTGGAACATGATATAACATCATATTAGCTATCACAACATCAAAACTGTTATCCTCAAAAGGAATATTTTCTATATTGACCACCTGATATGTCACATTGTGCCGTTGTCCCAATAATGCGCCTGCTGTCGCCAACATTCCTTCCGAAAAATCTGTCAAAAATAACTCACTGTCATGATTGATCACATCCAGATTTGATTTCCACATATCACCTGTCCCGCAACCCAATTCCAAAATTTTACTTTGTGGTCTTATATCGTAATTTGAGACTATCCAATTCCCAAATCCCATTTTATTGGTTGAATATTTATGATGAATGGAAATTCTTGTGTTCAGATTATCGGCATTTTTATATTGCGCTCTTACCACATCTTTATGATTCAAATTGGTCTCCATTTTAGATGATACTCCTTTTCAGCTCATTTTCGTTCCCTTCCATTTATTTTAATATGTTCCAATATATTTTTCAATTGATACCGAGCTTGTATTTATAAACTTTCTGCCAGGCGTTTCTTTAAGTCCAATATATTGACCTCAATCCGTTTCATGATCTCTAAGAATTCCGCATCACTTTTCCCCGTTGGATCTTCCAATCCCCAATCTTCTCTTAATTTACAGGGTATGACCGGGCATTGTACGTTACATCCCATCGTAATGACTACATCTGGATTGGGAATATCTATTAATAATTTGCTTTTCTGCGTCTCTTCCATGTCAATTCCGTATGTTTGTTTCATCAATCGGACAGCATCCTGATTGATGCGGTCTTTTCGCTCGGTTCCCGCAGAATAGCTGTCAAATACATCCGCTGCAAAATATTTGCCCATTGCTTCAGCCATCTGACTTCGGCAGGAATTATGCACACATATAAATGCTACTTTGGGTTTTTTATCTGTTTGATTTAAATTCATACGTTTTCTCCTTAACACATTTACAGTCAATTTTTAGAAAAGAGTTTTTTGTGAAAGATATTTGCTACATTGACCAATCCGATCATTACCGGTACTTCAATCAACGGTCCGATTACTGCAGCGAAAGCTTGGTCCGATGCAATTCCAAAAACACCTACTGCAACCGCGATGGCAAGTTCGAAGTTATTACTTGCCGCTGTAAAAGCAAGCGTAACCGTCTGCTCATAGTTTATTCCCTGTTTATAGGACATATAGAAACTGGTGAAAAACATGATTGCAAAATAAAGCAAAAGCGGAATTGCGATTCTGATCACATGAAGCGGCAGTTCAACAATATACTGCCCCTTTAAAACAAACATCACTATAATGGTATATAACAGGGCAATCAAAGCAAGTGGTGATATCTTAGGAATAAACACTGTTGTATACCACGCTTCACTTTTGATTTTCAGCAAGGCAAATCTTGTGAGGAATCCTGCGGCGAACGGAATTCCCAAATAGATAAGAACACTTTTTGCCACATCAAATATGGAAACAGTAACTGCCTGGCCGCCAAAGGATAAACCAAGCCATTTTGGCAATACCGTGATAAACACATAGATATATACGGAATACAAAAATATTTGGAAGATGGAATTAAGCGCTACTAAAGCAGCACAGTATTCATTATCTCCCCTGGCAAGTGTATTCCATACGATGACCATGGCGATACAGCGGGCCAAACCGATCATGATCAGTCCGATCGCATAATTTGGCAGATCCGGGAGAAATAATACGGCAAGAATAAACATGAGGATCGGTCCTACAATCCAGTTTTGTACCATAGAAAGTACGAGCACTTTTTTATTCTGCAAAACCTTCCCCAATTCCTCGTATTTTATTTTTGCCAATGGGGGATACATCATGATCATTAAACCGATTGCAATTGGCCATGATATGGTACCGGTACTCATCCCTTCTAATACTTCCCCCAATTCAGGGAATACAAATCCCAGGAAAACTCCAATCCCCATTGCAATAAAAATCCATATTGTCAGAAATCGATCCAGAAACGATAAATTCCCTTTTTTTTCTACGCTCATAAATTCTCCTTTTTGTTTCGAGCAATACAAATTGCATTTTTTAACAGCGATCCATCGTTATTGTGGATTGCATGAACAAGAACTGACCTCACGTTTCTCTTTGCATATACAGGATTCGTAAGGAATAGTGATACTCTCCCAGAATTCTTTTACTGCTTCTACCAGCTTTGTATTATTGCGGTAACGCATCCAGGAGCCCTCTTTTCTCGCAATTACAAGGCCGCTTTCCGTCAATATTTTCATATGATAGGAAAGGGTTGGCTGAGTTATTTGAAAACTTTCTAAAATATCACAGGCGCACAGTTCACCACATGACAGCATTTCTATAATCTTTAACCGTGTTTCATCTCCAAGCGCTTTGAAAACGGCAACATACTCTTTGTGATTTTTCATCTATTCTCTCCTTTTGGCGAATTTCGGGATGCATTGCTCCATTGACGGTTCATCATTTTGGATTCACATAGATATCCATCTATATGGCAACTATACCTATACATAGATATTCATCTATATAATAAAGAACATATAGATATTTGTCAATATGTTCTTGTAATCGAACATAGATTCATGATAGGAAAAGTCATGCACCGTACTTGTTTAACATGAGAATTCTGCTAATTCAGACATATTTCTCTTCATTTACTTTCGTATTGCTCCTGGTTATTTATTCTAACTACCCTCTGATGAATAACCTGGATAAAAATGCTCCCAGAACTCTTGCAAATAACAGCTTAACCGGATTACATCGAATCGGTGTATAAAAATTTACTTTCGGTTCAAGCCAACCTTTTTTCTCCCAATAAGCGCGATCAACCATCCCGGCACGCTTACTGAACCTGTAGTACTTCTGTTGAATACGAAACGAAATAAGGGACAACAGCGTCGGTTTTTGTGCCATGTCCGCCTGTATGGAGGCAATTAGATCCGCAGCAATCTTTGATAACTTCGAAATATACGCACTCTCTATGCGTTCATCTTCCATATATGCACCCATGATAAACTTGTCTGTAAATAGTACATGAAATCCCCATGCAGTCAATGCACGTTTCATCGTGTGCAGGGAATGGTTTGATGCCCCGGCCCCGGATGTAGTTATCGCGACAGCGTATTTTTTATAGTAAGCCGGACGATGACTGTTATAAGCCATTCGGTCAAGCCAGTTTTTCATAATTCCGTTTACATCTTCCAGATAAACCGGACTGGCAAGAATCAGTGCATCGGCGTCTGAAATGCCCTCTCCTATTTTTATAACATCATCCTTAAGCGGGCAAACATCCCTGTCAAAGCAAGAGCGGCATCCCAGACAGCTTTTGACAGTCTCACCGGATAAAAGTACATGGTTTATCTCCAGAGTTAAGTGTTTTTCATTGGCACGGTGCAAAAGTTGACTCCCCAGCATCTTTAAGAGTCGATCTGTGTTGCCATTCTTTCTTCCGCTACTATTCATTAAAACAATTTTCATTCGAGGATACACCAACCCTTTTCCATCGTTCTATTTCTTTCCTCTTTATTTTAATACTTTTTTATATATCTTACAATTGACAGTTGTCTCGCTTTCTCATATTTATACCAGATAAATGAGATCATACAGAAAATAGAGAAGCATCGCTTCTCTATTCACATTGCAGCGCCTCCGCAATTCGATAAATACATCACTTTATGCAGCTGCAGATCTATATTTGATTAAGGTATCTGAATCTACGGTTCCAGTCGGATCATCCTGTTACATGCATGGGTGATAAATTCAAAATCGTGTGTCACAAGAAAGATGATTTTTCCCATTCCGGCAAGTGTCTTCATTAAATCAGATACTGCACACATGCTCTCATAATCAAGGCCGCTGGTCGGCTCATCAAAGACCAGGATCTCTTTCTTACAGATCATGCTGACTGCAACGGCAATCCGCTGTTTCTGACCACCGGATAATGTATTGGGATGACTGTCCTTATATGGATATAGTCCAAGTCCTTTTAAGGTCTGTTCTACCAGTTTCCGATCGGGATTTTTTATGCCAAAATAGCATTCATGCTCTACACTGTCCGCAAACAGCTGATAATTTACATCTTGCATGACCATATAGGTCTTCTCCAGCCGTTCTTTTTCATTCTGTTCATTTCCGTTCCATCGCACCACACCGCCCAAAGCTTTTTGTAATCCGCATAAAGTTCGCAGAAATGTGGATTTGCCGACACCATTGCGGCCCGTTATTGCAATAATGTCGCCCGGTGCAGCTTTCAGCTGAATCTTGGAAAGCACCGTTTTTTTTCCATAACCAATGGCCAGATCCGTAAGCTCAAGAACGAATTTTTCATTCTCTGCGTTTTTTTCAGTTATTCTCGGTTCCTTGTATGCAAATGTCCGCAGTCCAAACTGCATTCTTTTTTCATCGGATAAATTGCAAAATTCCTCCTGGCTCCAAATCTGTTTTAATTCTCCCTTCTCCATGTAAAAAATCCGGTCAGCCAGATCTCTCAGATAATACAATCTGTGTTCCGCAATCAAAATAGTCTTTCCCTGTTTTTTCAATATCGCGATGTATTCGCTTAAATCGCGAATTGCTTCCGTATCGAGATTGGAGGAGGGTTCATCTAAGAGATAGACATCCGGATTCATGGCATAAACAGAGGCAAATGCGATTTTCTGTTTCTCTCCGCCTGATAAAGAGAATATACTTCGTTTCAGAAGATGCTCGATCTTTAAAGCTTTCGCCGTCTGCTGCACCCTCTGTGCAATTTCTTTTCTTGGAATCCCGCTATTTTCCATACCAAAGGCAATTTCCCCATCTGTGTCCGTATGAAAGAACTGGGTCTTTGGATTTTGAAATACAGAGCCTGCCTTTTCTGCAATTTCATATAGCTGTTTGTCTGCCAGGTTCTCCTCGTCTATGTATGCACTGCCTTCTAATTTTCCTGCGAAAAATTCCGGTATCAGGCCATTGAAGAGTCTGGTGACCGTCGTTTTGCCACAACCGCTGCGTCCTGCCAATACGATACATTCCCCGGCCTGAATTGTAAAATCTAAATTTTTAAGATTTCCATCCCCACTTCCCTCGTAAGCAAATGAAATATGCTTCATCTGAATCTTCTTCATAAAAAATCTCCTTTTCCATGCTCCAGAAGCCCAAATGCGAAATAGAGAAGAAACACTGTCACTGCCGCAAAATCCCTGCGTGAGAATCTGATTTCGGTAAGACTGGTTCTGGGATTCGGATTTTCGATTCCACGTGTCACTGCCGCAATGGACAGCTCATCTGCCGTATTTGACGCAGCCATCATCAACGGCACATACAGACATTCCGCGACTGCCATCGGTCGCAGGCAGATATTTTTTACGGAAAGCGAAATTCCTCTCATACGCATGGCATCTCTGATATAGTTCCAATCTTCTTTTACAACAGGGAGATAGCGCATCATGACGGCCAGCGGTATCACAAAGCGATCCGGCATATGAATTTCATAGAATGCAGCCATGAGCTCACCGGTTTTTGTCGTTTTTATCATGAGTCCGGCCATAAACCCGCATGGATATACTTTATTTACCAGACCAAAAAAGGCGGCAAAAACTGCCTGCCAGGTTCCCGACAGCTCGCTGATAGAAAGTAAAGTGATCCCATAAATCATCCCATAGATTACGATGCCAAGAAATGCATGGAGGAATTTGCCGGACAGCAGAGAAAATACCGCTATCAGGCATACCAGAACCAACTCATAGATCAGTGTTGGTGCAAACATGGTACTGAGGACACAAAGCAATAACAGCGAAAGTTTTGTACGTGGATCGAAATGCACGCCTCTCATGCTGTGATTCCTGCCTTTTCAAACTGTTTTCTTAAAAGCCTGCTTCCGACCCATGCACTGGTTCCCGCTACCACGGCTGTTCCAATCAATATAACTGCCAGCATCCAGTTTGCCGATGCCGCATTCATGGCATCAATGTAACTTGCCGATGTGCCGCCGTTTAACATATAATCACTCCATGCCGTACGATCCGCAAAATAACAGATATAGCTTCCTGTTGCCCCAAAACTGATGCAGATAAATGCCAGCATATTCAAAAATTTATTTCGGTACTTTCCGACGCCGGCTATCAGATCACCGGCAATTCCCCCGATTATGTATCCAAGATCCATCGCCCAATGCATGCCAGTCGCAAACCATATGACACCGCAGAGGATACCCACGATTGCGACCGCACCTCGTTTTGGCACCTTCGCAATCAGCAGCATAAAAACGGGGCCTCCAAGCAACGCTGCTCCAAGCGGCATATAGAAGGTGAGAACCGGATTCGGGGCAAAAAAGATTCCACCTACCAGCATGGTTACAAATAAAAGGGCGGTAAAAATACCGATTGTGACCAAGTCCTTTACCGTCAATCCTTTTCTGTTTGATCTTGACTGATTACTCATAAATTTCCTCCTGTTTCTTCTTTCTTGACGTTTCAAGAATAGATATGATACTATTTGTTAGTCTCAACTAACATCGATAAATTAAGTTATCACAGAATGCGACAGTTTTCAATGGATTTGCATTCATTACGCCTAATCCTGTTCTGTTTGCGTCTGATCAAGGTATTCCATTGCCAAAAAGGAGAATTTATGAAAGAACGTATTGCATGTTTTTATGAAACGATTTTGAGGGACAGAGGGTTTCAGCCAGTGAAACCGAATGGAAGATTCAACTCCTGCGGTCAGACATTTGTCCTTTCCAGGGAATTGGGAGAAGGATTTTACTGGATTTATTCGGAAGCAAATTTATTTGATATCAAAATACATGATTTTTTCTTCTATGAGGATTACGTGTTTGAATGCCAGCTGCCGGAATGTATGAGCATTTCCTACTATCAATCGATTTCTGGGCATGAATTAAATCCTTACCGCCGAATCAATGCAAACTGTATCCGGACCTACCTCGGCGGACAAAGTCCGTTTCAAGCCGTAATGCACAGACGGATACCGGTAAAAACAGTAGGCATCGAGATCCTGCCGGCTTATTACCTCCACGATCTGAAAGAAAAATATCCGGATGATTATATCAACCCCTATGAAGCATTCTGTTCGATCGATGAGACCTTACACTTTCCAGAAATGCTGCTTCTTTTGAATCAGGTAACAGAGTATCGTGGAACCGGCATCAGTGCAAAACTGTTTTATGAGGCCAAAGTAAACGAAGCCGTATCTCTGGTGGTGGAGCATTTTCACCGATATGGCAAAGAACAGAACTATATTTCAGAAAAAGACAAAGAACAGATTCGGGATGTTACCGCATATATCCGCGATCATGCGGCATTTTCTCTCACTTTAGAACAGCTGTCCAAGATTGCATGTATGGGACAGACAAAATTAAAGGGAACATTTAAACAGATCAATGGATGCACGATTACCGAGTATATTCAGCAGGCACGTATGGAACAGGCGCAATTCCTGCTCTCCCATACAGAACTGAGCATTGGACAGATTGCCCAAACGGTCGGCTATTCCAATGCCAGCAGGTTTGCAGAACTGTTTAAGAGAAATGTGGGCGTTCTTCCCGGAGAATACCGGAGAGTTAGTTTTTGACCTTGCGGTAAGGCAGCAGATCTGCCGCTTTTCGCACTTCTTTTGCATTTGTCTGCGTTTCTATCCGAAGTTTCCCGCTTCATTTTCCAGATGGCGGGTCAGCTTTTCCATATTTTCTACCGTCGTACGTTCCAGAAAATGCTCTATTTTCTCAACCTGTTCCAATTCATTTTGAGAGTGATTCAGCGCGCAGAGAAATCCATGAATCACATCATGCCGGTACAGCAGATAATCTCCTGCCCTTTTTCCCTGTTCTGTCAACGTGATATGACCGTATCTTTCCGCATGAAGATAGCCCAGCTGATTCAACTGCTGAACCATTTTGGTGACGGAGGAAGGCTTTACATGCAGCATCCTGGAGAGATCCTGTACCCTGACATCCTCTTTTTCTTCCAGAATACGGCAGATCATTTCCAGATAATCTTCCATGGCAGTTGTCATCGCTGCGTTTTCATTCCGCTGATAGCCCTTTAAGGTGTAAAAAGTATCTGTATTTGCCATGCCTGCGCTCCTGTCCCTTTTTTATAGTCTGTAACTCTTCCCGCATTTACGGAATACCATATGGATATAAAGTTTCCTTATCCTAAATCTTATTCGAGAGGTGTTAATACTATGAATCCATACTGTTTAAACGATATAGAAGTAGGTGAACATGCCGTTGTCGGTTCTCTGCACGCGACCGGAAGCATGCGCCGGCGGCTTCTGGATATCGGATTAATTGAAAACACGGAGGTGGAATGCCTCGGAAGAAGTCCCGGAGGCGATCCCTCTGCTTATCTGATCCGCGGAGCGGTCATTGCGATCCGTTCAGAGGACAGTAAAAATATTTTAATAAAAGAAGATGGGGATGTAAATTAAATGGGACTGACGAACAGTTCAATCGGAATGAAGGCAGTGGATTCCGGTCTGAACATAAAAAAACAGCTGCCGGATGACAGAATCGTTGCGCTTGCGGGAAATCCAAATGTAGGAAAAAGTACGGTATTCAATGCGCTTACCGGCATGAATCAGCATACGGGAAACTGGCCGGGTAAAACAGTTACGAATGCGCAGGGATACTGCTCCACGAAAAAGCATTCCTACACGATGGTTGACATACCCGGAACCTATTCCCTGATGGCCCATTCCGCCGAGGAAGAGGTTGCAAGGAATTTTATCTGCTTTGGCACACCGGATGCCGTCGTCGTCGTGTGCGATGCAACCTGTCTGGAACGGAATCTCAATCTTGTCTTGCAGACGATTGAAATCGCTTCGGATGTCGTTGTCTGTGTCAATCTCATGGACGAAGCAAAAAGGAAAAAGATCCGGATCGATTTGAAAAAGATATCCGAAAAGCTTGGGGTTCCGGTGATTGCCTCGGTGGCTCGGAAAAAGAAGAGTCTTCAGACGCTTCTGGATACACTCGATCTGGTATGCGACGGAAATATCCAGTCGGATCCAGTGACCATACGTTATCCAAAAGAAATTGAGGATGCCATAGCTATGATCGAACCGACGATTCAAAATAAGAAATGCAAAGGACTGAGCAGCCGTTGGCTCAGCCTGAAGCTGCTGGATCCGGATGATTCCCTGACCACTGAAATCCGTTCATATCTTGGAGATGATTTTTTTCTGGACGCTTCCCTTGCGGCAGTGTTGGAAAAGGCGAAAAAACAATTGAATCAACGCGGCCTGCAGTCAGAGCAGTTAAAAGATCACATTGTAGCGTCGCTTGTGCGTACGGCGGAAGAGATTTGTCGGGATACTGTCACCTATGATGCTGAAAAATATGATGCCTTTGACCGTAGGCTGGATAGACTTCTCACCAGTAAGTGTACCGGTTACCCGATCATGCTGGCTCTTCTGGCGCTTGTCTTCTGGCTGACCATTATCGGGGCGAACTATCCGTCAAGCCTGCTTTCTGATGGCCTGTTCTGGATACAGGACCGGCTGACCGATTTCTTTACGTATATGAATGCACCGGATTGGCTGCATGGAATGCTTGTGTTAGGTGTCTACCGTGTTTTGGCCTGGGTAGTTTCTGTTATGCTTCCACCCATGGCAATATTTTTCCCGCTGTTCACACTGCTCGAAGACGCCGGGTATCTGCCGAGAATTGCCTATAATCTGGATAAACCGTTTAAAGCCTGCTGTGCCTGCGGGAAGCAGGCTCTCACGATGTGTATGGGGTTTGGATGCAATGCAGCCGGAATCGTCGGATGCCGTATCATCGATTCCCCACGAGAGCGTCTGCTTGCCATCTTGACAAATAACTTTGTTCCCTGTAATGGCCGGTTTCCTACCCTGCTTGCCATCTTAACGATGTTCTTTGCTGGTTCTGCGGCCGGCGTTTTTTCTTCACTTACTTCCGCAGTCCTGCTGACCA
>JAEWCQ010000022.1 GCA_023390555.1 Bacillota bacterium
GAGACTGTAAAAAATTTTGTGTAAACTAGATATATCATATATATCCTCTTGGATTGATGTTAAAATAAATATTAATCCAGGAGGATATTTTTATGGCAAGACAAAGAAAACTTTCACCGGAACGCAAGGCGTTCATCAACAGTTTATTGGAGCATTACCAGCCAAGTGATGCAAGCGATGTCCAAGAGATGCTCAAAGATCTGCTTGGTGACACTCTTCAGGGAATGCTGGAAGGCGAAATGGACCAGAAGCTCGGGTACTCCAAATACGATTATCAGAACAAGGATACGGACGACAGCCGGAATGGCTATAGTAAGAAGACAGTCACATCATCTGTAGGAGACATTGACCTTGATATTCCACGTGACCGGAAAGGTGAGTTCGAGCCTCAGATCGTGAAAAAGAATCAGACAGACATTTCGAACATTGAAGATCAGGTATTGTCCATGTATGCAAAAGGGATGACTACAAGGGATATTTCTGCTCATCTGAAATCCGTTTATGGTGTAGATGCTTCCGCAGAAATGATCTCTCACATGACAGACCGGATCCTTCCAATCGCAAAGGAATGGCAGAACCGGCCGTTGGAAAAGAAATATGCCATTGTTTTCATGGATGCCGTACACTTCCATGTGAGACAGGACAGCCAGACGATAAAAAAAGCCGTATATGTTGCCATTGGAATTCGCCTGAATGGTCGTAAAGAAGTAATGGGCATGTGGGTAGGTGGCAATGAAAGTGCAAAATACTGGCTTGGTGTGCTGAATGAAATAAAGAACCGCGGTACGGAAGATATCATGATCGTATCGGTCGATGGTCTGACGGGATTTGGTGATGCAATCGGAGCTGTTTTTCCCAAAGCAGAGATCCAAAGGTGTATCGTCCATCAGGTACGCTACTCTACCAGATTTGTGAATTATAAGGATCTGAGACCTTTTGTCAAAGATCTGAAAGAGGTGTATCAGGCATCGACCGAGGAACTGGCTCTGGAGAACCTCGATCAGTTAGAAGAAAAGTGGGGAAAAAAATATCCATCTTCGATAGCTTCATGGAGGAACAACTGGCCGCAGCTCTCTACATACTTTAAATATCCGGAAGAAATACGTAAGATCATTTATACTACGAATGCGATAGAAAATTTCAACCGTCAGCTGCGGAAGGTGACAAAAGCAAAGACCATCTTTCCAACAGATGATGCTTTATTCAAGATCCTATATTTGGCAATGTGCGATATAACTGAAAAATGGACTGGAGCAGGCTGGAATTGGGGACAGACTTTAGACCAACTGTGCATCTACTTCAGTGACAGAATCGTTCCTTCCGACTTAGAGTAAAAATCATATCCATAGAAAACGCAGGCTGCCGATTGACAGCCTGCGTATGTTGTGTAAAAATCTAAACGAAGGGTTCTATTATGAAACCCAATAATTATTCTGATATTTTTTCATGAATCTAAGAGGTTTACACAAAATAATTTACACTCTCTATGTTTGCGATGGACTTCTATAAGAACCAATTGCTATTTTCTCTATGATGCTTCAAATACATTTTTTGTGAAGTCTCTCAGAATTGCCTATAGAGTTTAACTTTATGTCCACACCCTCAAGCGCTTACTTTCGTCACGTAACAAAATTATCGTTCCGTATAGAAATTCAAAACCTCAACATTTCCATCCATCTCTTTATTTCCAATATGGAAACCACATTTTTTTGTATAAAATTTTATGTTTTACATTTGTTGGAAGGAGTCACCAATGTGATTTTTTTCCAGTCAGAACAAATAGAAAGCATATATTGAAATGCAAGTGTACCGATACCCTTACCTTGATATGCTGGAACAATACAAAGACAGCCAAGGTAATAAATTCCATTCCCCATGTTTTCAAAAGAATTTACGCCCACAGGAATATCATCACATCTAACAATGTATTTGGGAAACGATGCAATTGATTGCTCCATTCTTTTTCTTGTTCTCCCATAAGCAGGGCATTCACCATAACGAATATAATCATTATAAAATGCAGCATTATAAATATTTATAAGCATATCCGCATTGTTTTTAAATGCTCTACTATATTCTGATTGCATTTTATTCACTTCCTTAACTTGAAACTGATCTATTTTCTTTAATTTTTGTATGCTTCATAAATATAATGGAAAGTTCAGAATCCCTTCCTGCGTTTACTATCGCTCTCATACTGCGTAATTCATTTTTTGAAATAGTTCTTCCAGTAATTCTATTATGTTTTTATCAATATTATAGTTCTTATTTAAGTAATAAAGAGCCTTGTACATTCTGTCTTTTATATTGTCATTCTTAGGTATTATATTATCTGTTAAGATGTACACAGCATGGCATACCTCATCAGCGAGTTTCTCAGCCGCTTCTGTCTTTTTGCAAAGATACTTAAGCAAGCAGCGATGTATCAATCGGATTGTTTTATACCATTGAGGTCTTTCTGGTATATAACTATTAATAATTGAATTTCTTTTTACTTCCCCACCAATTTTAAAACCAAAATCGTACAAAATTATATTATTATCAATTTCTCTATTTATAACACTTTCACGAATATCTAAATCGACTGAAATTCCGTTTTTGTAATTTAGGATATAAATACCTCTTGGATTTTCGGTAAGGTTCGTCATAACAATACTATCGTATCCAGAAATAATATCATCAAATAGTTTGGCATCAAGATTACCAAGCAGCAACAAGTCAATATCTGAAAATACCTGTGCTGTTCCATGTGCTAACGAGCCTTTCAACACTAGGGTGAGACAGTTCCGATTACAAATAGCTTTCATGTATTCTATATATTCTTCATGCCTTTTTGTTGGTAGATACATTGTTTTAAACCTCAATTATATGCTTTTCTAAGTTATACCGTAACTATTATAGAAAGTTCTGTTTTAAATATTAAGCATGGAAAAATGCTAGCACCAATTCGTTTCCATCCTATTTTTTATTATTATATCGATTGAAGCTGTATGCTTAGCTTGAAGAATAAAAATGTAGTCACATATTGTTCCACGAACAAATTTAAGTCCTTTCCACTCTGCTCCCACAAACTCATTTTTCTGTTTTAAGGCCTCAACTTGTTTTAAATATACCTATTCTTGCTCTCTACATCGATGATTGTGAAAAACTATACTCTTTCCTGCCTGATAATATGAAATCAATTCATCGGGAAATATGTACTTATCACTTTTATTTGATCTTATCGATATGCTCTTTACAATCAAGCCATTATCCGGATCACAAATTATTATATCAGATTCCGATAGTTTTTCTAACGAATCCCTAAGGCATATTGACCTTATAAATCTTTATCACTACCCAATTTAAGTATTTCCTATAATAAATAGCATTAGGAATTAGATTAGCATTTTCCCGCATAGCAATGCTTCTTGTCCCTTCAGATTCTTATTCCACCTACAAATAAAGAAATAAAATAAAGAATATTATATCGCATTGTCTTGATAATGATGAATTATAAATATAATAAAAAATCCGGTTAACTTCTCACTTCTCAGTCTCTGGTTTCATGTAGCATATCAATTGCCAAATCAACATCTTCTTGTGTCAAACCAGTTATTTGATTTATTTTTACTTGATGTATTTTTATTTCATCATTATGCAAACACAAATCATCAATAACTATCCATTCTTCAACATCGGGATGTTCATGAAGCCATGCTAGAATTTCTTTTGCCTTGACACGACTAAACTTTTTTGTTTTTCGTATTTCTTTTGTTGAAAAATCCGGTGTTATATCTGAAATAAAAATATAACTTTTTTTGAGCAACTCAACTAATTGTTGGGATTCTTTTCTGAGTGGTTGAATATCTTTATTAAACCAAAACCTCCATCCTGAGTGTAAAACAATACTTGCTTCTGTTTTTGATACAATTTCACTTAGCAGTTTTACTTTATCCGGATCAATTAACGATCTATCACTTATCTCACACTGATTATTTTTATTACAAATAGTAGAATTAAGCACGCCATCTATATCTAAAAAAATCACTTTCTGCATTTATATACTCCCTTATAAATCTCTGTTCTTTATATCGTTATCTGATTTTTCCTTTTTATAATAAAAACTAGATTAGCCAAAATGGTTAGGTGAGACTCCTAAACAAATTTTAATTTATTATTTCGTCGGCACCTTTTTGGGGTGTGTCTGCTTCCCACATTCTAGGCATTCTTTTTAACAGGTATTTTTCATATATGCGGCAAAAATATTATACACTTAATGCTTTGAATAACTTTTGCTAAAATTCTCCAACATGGCTACACTCTATATATTCAACACTTCCTAAAGCACTAATAGTTTTTGTTTCTCTATTCTTTATATTTATTACACTTCCCATTACTGCTATAATCTGCGACCATAAACATTCATCAAATATGACTTATACATTGTTAACAACCACTAACTCAAAATCAATCTACTGGGGAAATATATACTGACTTAGTCAAATCTTAATCAATACAAAATTCTCGCGATATACACATATCTATTATAATAATAGCTCTACTTTTTCCATAGAATCCACATGAAACTTATACTCTGTAAACTCTGAAATGTGATCGATATACTCCCATGTCTTTGAAAACAAACCAATGCGATTTACCTCTCCTATGTTTTTTACCTCATAAATGTTCTCCCAAGTTTGTAGATGCTCTTCCTTCGCAAAAAATTGTAAATCACCATTTCTGTTTTGTATCTTTATCGACATCTTAGGTAGCTTCATATATTCTTTTGTAAAAAGAGTATTTTCCCCTTGACTGATTGTATGGTAAAGCGATACTATCTTGTTTTGTTCATTTCCAAATAGATATTTCGTTCCATCCTTGCACTTGATTATAATTCCAAAATGAAATGTTTTTCCAACTTCGCTATCCGTGTACAAAGAAACTTCACACGAGTACTCTTTTTCATTAACTGAATATAGAATTTGAAATGCATTGTCCTGTGTTACCCAGGTATCATATACATAATTTTTTGAATGATAAACCTTTATACAATCATCCTTGCAACTATATTGGGCATTATTATTATTCTTTATCTGTACAGCATTGGAATTATTATTTATAAATTTTGTAATATCACATGTTCTTAATACTGTATTTACTTTCATAAATAACTCAAATTCTTTATTCTTATTATTTAAGATCAATGTTTCTATATTGGGTACACTTTTCTTTCTTTCAAACATATATAGCATTACATTTTTTATTTTATGCCATTCAGTCTGTATGGATTGTATGTACTGTTTTATTTCTTCTAAAATACTTTCCTCTACTTGCATTTCATTTAGTAACAGTAGTAACATATCATAAAAAACAACTTTTGTATTTAGAAGTTTTAACTTTTTATCGATATTGTCTATACACCCATTTTTTTGAAATTCGCTTAACAAATTATATTCTAAGCAACAAACTTTTCTTTTATCATGTTCTAATTTATGGAAAAAGTTTCTTAACCAATGTAAGAATTCAAACATAAAATTATGATTATCACCCTTTCCATTGATAGACCATATAAAATTATAAGCATTCTTATCATATACATAATTGTCGATATAGGCATCATTTAAACGAATAATATCATCAAATTGCGCTCTAAAATCTTCATATTTCATACTCGCACCAAAATTCAAATGAGAATTATCCAAAATGTAGTATATCTTTTTTTCCAGATCATATCCTTTTATTAGAAAATAATGGTTATGATGATTTTGCTTATAAACTGCACTATAAAATAAAGCATACAAATCCCCTGGTGATACAACAATGGCTCCTTTACTACATTCTGTAACTATAATATTGTGAAATTGGGAAGTGTCTTTAATTTCAATTCTATTGACATGTACATCAAAAATACAGGCAAATTCTTCCTCATAAAATTCAAAAAAATCATTGTGATAATTTTCATTTAAATTATCATAACAATATAGTCTGATAAAAGATTCCAAAAACAATATCAGATCAAAATATTCGGTATGATAGGAACGAAAAGCTATCGCGATTGGCCGATAAAAACAATTTAATTCCTGCCATGAATAATGAATCTCATTGGGTAATATATCCATATTGATCATCGAATTTGGAACCTCTTTTTCAATTTCGCAATTACACATAAGCTGCTCCTTCTCTTATACATTATTATCCAAAAATACCTTTTTCTTATTCCGTGCAGATTCATAAATTGCACATATCATTTTTTGCGTTTGTAATGCATCTTCAACTTTTACATACTGCTCACTTTCTCCTCTAATATATGCATAAAAAGAATTTATCTGTTTGATATGACTTATTCCCCAACAATCTTTATTAAAAGATCCAAACTTTTCTTTTTCACTTTCATCTAAATCAGCAACATACTGTTTCTTGTTTTTGAATGTGATTACTGCTTTTGTGTTAATAATATGAATCACACCATTGTCACAAACCAATTCAATCTCAATTGGTGCATCACAACCATAGTAGTTCATTGCATAAAATGATGCTGTAACACCATTGGTAAAATGAACGATTCCTTCTGCAGTATCCTCCACTTCAATATATTCATGCATCCTGTTTTCCATATTAGCTATAACATATTCGATTGGCGAATCCACAAACCAACGAACCAGATCTAGTGTATGTATCGCTTGGTCTATTATGACACCGCCCCCTTCTTTATCCCATGTTCCTTTCCAATCACTATTACTATAATAATTTTTGTTTCTATCCCATGTCAAAGATGCTTTCACTGCGATTATGTCACCTAATTCACCTGATTCCATCGTATTCTTAACAAGTTGAGAGGCTGCATTAAAACGATTTTGAAAGATTACCTCTAATTTAACTTTATTTTTCTCTGCTTCTTCCATCATTGATATCGCATCTGTTAAAGTAATCGCCATTGGCTTTTCTGTCATCACATGTTTTCCCAGCTGACATGCATATTTTACTATGATAGGATGAAGATAATGCGGAGTACAAACATGTACAACATCAATTTCTTCTTTCTCTAACATTTCTTTATAATCTGCGTAATATTTACATTGTAACATTTTTGCCATGTTCGCTGCTCGCTCCTCTTTTATATCACAAACAGCGACCAAATCAACACTGTCCATATACGCTAATGGATAGCCGTGCGCCAGAGAAATTGCTCCGCATCCTATAATTGCCACTTTTTCTTTCATAATTTTATACCACCCTTTCCTTAAGTTAAAAATTAATTAACAAAAACTATGGTGCACTATAAAGAACTCAATTTTTTCATGATCCTTAGCAGTTCCGTTTCTGATGCACATAATTTATCTAAATCATTTTTCATTCTTCCTATATTTAATCCAGATTTCAAAAATATTCCTTTCATAATATTGCTTCTTAATGCTTCATACCTTTTACTAACCACTTCCAATTGCATTTTTATAGCATCTAATAAATTATGCTCCCCTATTTTCGTCTCTATATAGCAGATACCCAGGATCATATTATGTCGATCCTGACTTAAAAACTTAAGTTCTCTGAGTAATATCGATGCTTCCGGGTCACTGTTGGGAATCTCATTAATCAGATGCAACTCCAACATATCCCTTGAAAACTCTGAAATTCTGTCTAATGCCTTAGCGTTTTCAAATAATTCCATTGTATTTTTCAGTTCAATAAGATAATCCTCTTTCTGAACTAATAGATCTTTTTGAAGTATCGTTGAAAAAATGAATATTTTTTTACAATATTCATATATATTCTCTTCCGTAAGGAAATCATATTCACCGCAGTGACAATACTGATCGTAAAAACGATAAATTCCATTTTCATTTTTTTCAATTACGATTGAATGCTCACAATGTTGTTTGTGATAATAAGGAAGCCAGGGGCAATCAAATGTATCAATATAGGCAACCAGCGGCTTTTCCTGCAGATAGGAGGCAATGCTTGCCATATCGTCTTCTCCCTTAATCACAAGAACTTCATATGTTAATTGATGATATTTCTCTAATAAATATTTTCTTCTTACCTGATTGTCAAACCACGATGGTCTTAATCGTTCTCCTATTGTTCTTTTTTCAATTCCCTTTTTCCCTTCTTCATAAAAAAAACCCCATAATTCTAAAAATGTCATTTCATAATCACGGTTATAGTACTCTGCCATTCTTGACAAACCGAAATGAAAGCAACTATATTCCATATTATTTGCTAATGTCAAACGAAACACCATTCCCTTTCAAAATGAGCAACTTTACGCGACATATGAGCTCTGTATAAAAGGTTTATCATTCACACAACGCATCCTCTTTCTTTAAAGAATTTATCCTTTCCGTAATATAGGAATATAAATTCTGAATAGAAACTCTCTCCATTTTATCTAAATCACCATACTCTATTTCGAAATCATATTTTTCTTCCAAGGCAGCAATTATTTTTAAAAATGAAATTGAGTCTATGCCTTGCTCACGCAAATCATCCCTATGGTTAAGCTCCTTTTGAATGTTTCCCAAAGAATAATTAATAACTCCAGTTAATTCCGCATACTTCCCCTCTTCACTCTTAAACAGATCTCGTAACTCTAATTCTAACTCTTCTTTTAATTTTTTTATATTTACTTTTGAATTCGACAAATAGGTGAACTTATCATATATTTTTATATAGTCTGGCCTGTAATGCGCAGGAAGTTTTGAAGCAAGTATTTGATAAAAATATTCGCTATTTTTTAATTTACTATCGATAAACGACACAACAATCTGCTTCTTATTGTATACCATTCCAACCGTAATACTATCATTCACATTCCCATCGGCCTGTAGTACATAATCAATTTCATTTGTATTCATTCTTTTTCCATTAATTTTAACTTGATTATCTTTTCTTCCAATATATTCCAATATTCCATCTTCATATTCTTTAACATAATCACCAGTACATAGACATACGACACCATTTTCCATAACAAATTTCTGCTGTGTATACTCTTTATTGTTATAATAACCTTTTGCTAATCCTGGACCGTAGCAAAATAATTCACCGATTCCATTTTCATCAGGATCCTTTAATAAAAAGTTCATATTATCAATCACTTTCCCAATATAGATCTTCTTACTCGATTTCAACAATTCGTAATAGGAAAAGCATGAACTCGTTTCGGCCATACCATATTCATTAATTAATCTTGTATCCGGATAACGATCAAAATGCTTTTTCACAAGCCCGATTCCTAATTTTTCTCCTGCCACTAATACATATCGTAATGTTGTAACCTCTTTCGCATATTTCAAATATTCCAAATATAAGGAAGGAACCATATCAAAATGTGTTACGTGATATTTATTAACAAAACTATGTAATGTCCGCATACTCATCAAATCGTTTTCTTGCACCATAACCAAGGTTCCACCTGACAATAAGGTTGAAAAATAATCCTGCACTGAACTTGTGTATGAACAGGAGGGCACCTGTAATGACTTATCCTTTATCCCTAATGCATAATAATCGATTGACCATGTAATTGTGTTAAGAATTGATTGATGTGTGATAGAAACACCATTCGGTAATCCAGTTGATCCCGATGTATAAATCAAACAAAACAAATCTGTTTCTTTATAGGAATAATCCTTTAGTTCTTCATCAAATTCCACAAAATCAACAATAATTTTTTCTACCCTGTCATCAAAACAATCCTTTGTCTCTTCTGTACAAACCACAATAGAAACAGCTGCATTATTAACCATATAGTTAATTCTTTCTAATGGATATGATGAATCAATTGGTAAATAAGCTCTTCCAACTTTTATTATAGCTAAAATACTTGCCATCAATGAAAATGAGCGTCCTATGCAAACACCAATCACTTCACAATTGTTATTTTCAGATTTCAGTAATACATTTCCTATGGCATTCGCGTATTGATTAAGCTGCAAATATGACATTTCCCCTTCATGGTCAGATTCTAATGCAATCTTATTTGGTATTTTTCTTGCTATTTCACTAAATTTATCATTCATATACATATAATTATCACCTCATTCATTCATTATTTCTATTAAAGAATCCATGCAACCTGTTTTGGATACAAAAAAAGCTTCTGCATATTTTACTTTTGACAATGCGATACATGCTGCTCTGTAACCATTGAGATATGTTGCCGTTTCTATGAAATTGAGTCTTTTCTGTGATCCATATTGGTTCATAATACGAACTTTTTCACCAAAGTAATCTGTTATATTGATCAGATAATTGCATGGTAAAGGATAAAATATTTCATAAAAATACAGATCTATATTTTGTGTGTTATTTATAGAATTTCCCAATAGCTTTAATACAATGTTATGATCAGGATGTTCATCTCCAATCCATGGTAACAAAATCATTTCCGGGTTTATTTGCTCGATTATTTTTCTTAATTCAAAAGATGCCCCTCTCTCCTCCTTATATAAAAAAGTATCCAAAAAATTCAAATAAACCAATTTTACTTCTGGATAGTTTTCCCATGCCATCTGCGATTCTTTCTCACGTATTTCTTTTTTCGGTGAATGTTGATTCGTAAGAAATACGATTGTAACACTTGTCCCCATTGACAGGTACTTCAAAATAGTGCCCCCGCAACCAATTGCCTCATCGTCACAATGAGGAGCAAGAACCAGGATACCAGAATACCTCTTTGGCTTTAGCATGGGTAAATCTTCTGGCTTTTTTAAAAACTCCAGTACATTTTTCACGTTCCTTTTCCCCTCTTACTTGAAGTACTCTCGTACCTTTTCTAAGATATAATCAATCTCTTTCTCTCCATGCATACTTGACAGAAATATAGCTTCAAATTGTGATGGTGCGAAATATATTCCCTTATTTAACATATACTTAAAAAATTTAGCATACTCCTGAATATTTGATGTTTTTGCACTCCTATCATTATCTACCTGTTCCTCAGTAAAGAAGATACAGCCAAGAGAACCAATATAATTAACACAATATCCTACCCCGACCTCTTTAAAAATAGCTTTTACTCCTTCAAATAATTTTTTCCCTGCTAATTCTAATTTATCGTAAATAGAGTTATCCCTTCCTAACAACTCTAATTGTGTGATTCCCGCTGTCATGGCAATCGGATTACCACTTAGTGTACCAGCCTGGTATACCTCCCCATTAGGTGATAACAGATCCATGATTTCCTTTCTGCCACCAAAAGCACCAACGGGCATTCCTCCACCTATTATTTTCCCTAATGTTGTAAGATCTGCTTGTATGCCGAATTTCTCTTGCGCACCTCCCGCAGCTAATCTAAATCCTGTGATTACCTCATCAAAGATTAGCAACACTTTGTTATCTGTACACATGTTTCGTAGTTCCTGAAGAAAGTCCATTTCAGGAACAATAACCCCCATATTAGCAGCGACAGGTTCAACAATTACCGCAGCAATCTGATCTCTATATTGTTCAAATAACTGCTTCACACTTTCTATGCTATTATATTCTGCCACTAGTGTTTCACCTACTGTTGATTCTGTCACACCTAAACTACTTGCTTTTGATAAACCTATTACTGCTGAGCCAGCAGAAACCAACATCGAATCACAATGTCCATGATAGCATCCTGAAAACTTAATTATCTTTGTTCTGTTTGTATAGGCTCTTGCAAGTCGTAATGCACTCATTACTGCTTCTGTACCTGAATTAACCATACGAACTTTCTCAATGCTTGAAACCATATCACAAATCATTTCTGCCATTTTAACTTCTTTATATGTTACTGTTCCATAACTCATTCCCTTTTGACATGCCTCTAAAACTTTTTCTAAGATTTCCGGATTATTATGCCCTAGAATCATAGGCCCCCATGAACCCAATAAATCGATATAACTTCTACCATCAACGTCATATAAATAAGCTCCCTGGGCTTTATCAATAAATATAGGCGAATGATCAACCGATAAAAAAGCCCGAACAGGACTATTCACTCCACCTGGTATATATTGCTTGGCTATTTTAAAATACTCGTCTGACTTGCTCATCTATCTCACCTCCCAATTCATCCTGACACACACCATATATTCCACTCACATACTTTTTAAATGCATCATAATCGACTCTCTTCTTTAAACAAAAAAACATTTTATTTAGAGATTTATTTAACGCATGATCAATCGCTTCTTCCATAGCAAGTGCATCTGAGTCTGAGATTTTTTTCAATGTTTTTGTCATTCTCTTTTTTATATCTTCTGACAGTGAATCTGTAATTGCAACTATATTAGTATATAAATCCTTATATATGTACCACTCTTCAAATTCAGCAATTTTACTGTCCATTATTTTTAATACATTTTTTTTATAGTTTTTCATTGTATCTGATAAATCCTGTACTTTAAAATCATCAATATTGTACAATACGACGCTTCCCGTATCCGCAATTCTTGGTTCAATATCTCTTGGCACAGCTAAATCTATCACAATCGTGTTTTTTTCTCGTATAGAGGTCGTAAAATCTTCATAGGTTAACGTATAATGATTACTTTTTGTAGCACTGACAATAATGTCACATATATCCAAATACCGAATTCTTTCATCATATGGTATACTTATGCATCCAACTGGAACGATCACTTTACTATTTTTATACTGCCGCACTGTCATATACACCCTGGCACCTTTTTTTACTAAGGCTTTTGTAACTTCATTTCCCATCACTCCATTACCCAAAACCATACAACGTTTTCCACTTAAGTCGATTTTGTTATCCCTTAACTTGTTCAATAACGAGTCAATTATCGATGTACATTCCTGCGGCAGCTTAATATCTGTCCTTATTTTTTTCCCCGCACTAATTGCTTTTTCAAATAATACAGATAACACTTTTCCTATAAAGTCCTGTTCCTTAGAAATTATAATAGCTGATTTAATTTGTGTTAAGATTTGTTCTTCTCCAATAATTCGTGAACGAAGTCCAGAAGCTAGCAAAAACAAATCTCTTATTGCAAGATCCTCTGTATCAACAAATAAAAAACAAGCTACATAATCAATATAATTAAGCTGTCTTTGTTCACATATTATCTCAAAGATCTCTTTTGTAACATCTTCCTCAGAATAAACCCATGCTTCCATTCGATTGCAGGTTGATACAATTACCATGTTCACGTCGCTATATATTTTTTTTATTTTATCAAAAATTGCAATAATATCATTTTGATTCAAAGCAAATTTTTCACGCTGTTCAATAGATAAATCATTATGATTAACCCCAAACATTCGTATGCTCATCTTTTTTTCTCCCCTTCCTTACTAGTATTTTCTTCTTATGTCCAATGTAACACAATGGAATCCTCCACCTAACGTTCTAGCATGTCGCAATTCTAACGGGATTGTGTCTATATTATGTTTCTCCAATAATTTTATTAAAGCCTTTTGTTGTTTACAAACAATAGCCAAATTCGGATTCAGCATAATAAAATTCATACCAATCCAAGTTGATCCGTACGCAATGTCTGTATACCCAATATCAACCATCTCAGGTGCTTGTATCACTTCCCAGTCATCAAATACCGCTGGTAAATTATCCTTATTTACTCTTGACGGATTCACTAGAACTAAACCCTCTCTTAGTAATGTCAGTGTTGTATCAATATGTGTATACTTATACATGTTTTCACACAAATGAACTTTATATTTCTCTCCCAAAACAGTTTGTAACCATTTTGCTCCCGTTTTATTTCCAGAAGAAGAGACAAGATAAATAATATCTTTCCCTGCACGTAACACATTTGCGGCATCAAAAACTGGCTCATACTCATTTAATGCAATTTTGCCCAAGTCAGTATCATTATACATTTCATCCAGTAATCTAGGTTTAGGAGCTGATATCCACTTTGTACCAGTCTCAATACATTCCATCATAAAATCTTTATAAGCGATTGTTTCAAACAATCTAGAACGCAATGACATAGGTGTTTCAATTATTGTATCTTCAATTGCCAACAAAATGTCCCTCGGGCAATAATTGTACATCCCATCCGATTTCCAATCAGGTGAAGCAAATATCTTTGATGGATCTGTTTTTTCTGGTCTTCTTACTTTAATATTTAGCATTTGCAATGTTTCAACTAACTTTTCCAGATCTTCTTCTGTTTCCTTTAAAATTTTATCAGGGAATTTGCCGGAGATCATCGTTCCTTCATCGCAATCACTCTGAATTACTTTTAATCCCTTATCCATAATAGGTATTTGTGCCCCGTCAACTCGTCCAACTATTATTTCCTCTAAAGGATCCCATTCGTTTCTTACTTTTACAATACTCATTTTTCACTTTCCCCCTATATTGGTTAATTTATCAAAGGTTTTGTATAAAGATACGGTTCTTATCTCAGTCAACTTCTTCTATAAATTGAACAACATCCTCTAAGGTAGAAAAATAGCCGATGTCTAACTGTTCATCCGAAAATTCCATATCAAACTCATCTTCCATATAAACTAAAAAACGAACATAATTTAATGAGTCAAACAACAATTGTATCTCCGTATCCATATTCTGATTTGTTATTTTTATCTCAGTAATCTTTAAAATAATCTCACATATTTTTTCTTTTACGCTTTTTCCATTGTTATCCTCCGTGTTATTTCCACGATTCTCTTCTTGTGTGCCAGCTAACCTACTTTCATAGAAATCTTTTAGTAGTTTTTTTATAAAGATTCGATCAAGCTTTCCATTTTTATTAACTGGCATTTTTTCTATAAATACGTATAGCAAAGGAACTTTATATTCTGGTAAATACTCGGATAAATATTTTTTTAGTTCTTCTTGATTTATTTCAATGCTGCTTTCAATACAGGCACATAATAAGAAGTTATTCCCTTCTTCATTTGTTAAGCAACAAACGCCTGCATTATCAATATTATGAAACTTGATCATTCTCTGCTCAATTTCCTCTGGTTGTATCTTCTTACCGCGAATTTTTATTTGATTATCCACTCTTCCGTATATTTCAAAGTCACCTTCTTCATTTATTCTTCCATAATCACCTGTTCGAAACGTGATTCGATTGGAATCCTTCGGGTCACAGCAGAATCTATGCTGTTCATCACCATTTAGATATCCGAGTGTCCCATATTGTGTATTGATATAGATTTCTCCAATTTCATCAGAAGTACACGGCTTTCCTTCTTCATTTAAGATATCGACTCTTGTTTCCTGATTTATTCTTTTCCCTACAGGAATATTTTCTTTTCTACTATCCTCAAATTTTAATTTATGGTAAAACTTTGCTAATGTTGTCTCAGTTGGACCATATAAGTTATAGAAATTGATCTCTGTATTTTCAAAAAAAGCATAAAATTTTTTGACAAAATAATTCTTTAGTGGCTCACCTGCAAATAAAAGATATCTCAAATTTGCAAGATCCGTTTCATCATTAGACGTACCAATCACACTTGAAAATAATGACGGAATAATATGTAATACCTGAACATCATATTTTGTAATCCATTCTTTTAACTTTAATGGATTTTTTATTGTACTTTTTTCAGCTAATATAACTTTCGCCCCTGCACATAATGGTACAAATATATCTCTTAAAAATGGGTCAAAGGTGGGTAAGGTGCACTGACCGCATATCCAGGAAGAATCTATACTTAATTCTTCTATTTCCCATTTTATAAATTGATACAAACTTTCGTATCGCCCTATAATCCCTTTTGGTTCTCCCGTTGTTCCAGATGTAAAATATATATATGCCTCATCCTGATTCATCTGTAATGAAACTTCATGAATTGTAGTGAAATCAATATAATAGTACGCTTCAACTTTTCTAGCTTCATATTCGCCCTGAAGTATTTCATTCATGATTCCTAATCCTTTTTCATCCGTAATAATAATATTGGGTTGAACGAATGTAATATATTTTCTTATTTGATTTAATGGTTCAGATTGATCAAGAGGTACAAAAACATGCCTAGAACGAACGGAAGCGATTATTCCATAAACACAATCTATTATTGAGTCAAATAGCAATGCAACTCTTTTCTTTTTTTCATCTTTATCGTTTATTGATTTTAAGATACTTCTGGTTTTTTCCTCCAGGTCTTTGTATGTAACACTCAAATGATGCAATCCTAACGCATCTTTATGTCCATATTCATAAAAGTTTTTTTCTAATGTTTCCTTTATCAAAATGTATTTTCCTCTCTGTGGCTATACTTTAAAAATTTCTTCTCTTACCAAGTTATCTATGTTAATAATTTTTTTCATATATTCTACAATTCTTCCAATCAAGATATCTTTTTTTGAGGAGAATCTTAACTTTAGAAGAATTGATAATATTTTTTCCCATATTGCTATACATGCACTGATCAATTGGTACAATATTTCTGCATTTTTTACAAATAAACTATTTTCCATTAAAATCTTGCAAGAAAGTGAAAAAAGTTTTCGCTTACGATTAATCGAATATAATTGATAATACATATTCTCTATTTCCTCATATGAAATCATTCTTCCACACGTACAGACCTTTACTAAATATTCTCTTAATAGGACTATGGCCTTCATTCCTTCATTCTCATTATCCGTCTTATAATATTTTGAAACATTTTTCATATTTTCATAAACCGCATTGCTATACAAATTAGAGCGATTATGAAGTAATTGCGCTGTACTTATTTCTCGATCTATATATAATTCTTTCATAGCTATTGCATGACCCGTATATATATTATCTCCTCTGGGATTATTCGATCTTCTTGCATTTAACAGTAACTTGTAATCTATATCCCCCACATGCTTTGTTCTTTCCCCAACGTCCACAATATATGCTTTTTTGTTTTCAATTTTATTCACTATAATTGAATGTAAACTATTACTTTTCTGAAAATGTTTATCATACGGTAAATAAAAGATATCGACATCTGTAATTATTGGAATATTTTCGTTTAGCAAGTTGTAATCATTCTTTAAGATTTCTTCTTCACTCTTACATGTAGCATCTGTACTTATCAAATAGGTATTCAAATCACCAATCAATATTTCAGATGGTTCTCTTAAGATATTAATGGGATTGTCCTTTGAACCATCTATTCTAAAATTAAAACTTGTATTGATTAATAAATGTGAATGTTGAAATCCGTAATACTCCAGTATTTGTCTTACACAATTATGTTTGCAACACGATTTATATTCTGAATAAAATATTATCTCATTTTCATATATCTTCATTTTGCATTCTCCCCCTATATGATTCCTACGGCTTGTTCTGCAAAAAGTTCTTTATATATTGCATTATCTTGTAATAACTGCTCATGTTTTCCATACCCAACAATCTGCCCCTGATCGATTACTAAAATATAATCTGCTAATAACACGGAAGATAACCGGTGTGCAATTATGATTGTTGTCTTATCTTGTAGAAAGCCTCGCATTTCACTATGTATTTTTTCTTCTGATTCGGAATCCAGTGCTGAAGTGGCTTCATCAAAAATGATGATATCTGGCATTTTTAAAAACATTCTGGCAATTGCTAATCTTTGCTTTTGTCCACCTGAAAGCTTCACACCCTTTTCCCCTATAACCGTATCATATTTATTTGGCATAGAATTAATTACTTCCAGTATATTCGCCTTCTCACATGCATGTTCAATTTCTTCATCCGTTGCGTCTTCTTTTACTAATAACAAGTTATCTCGAATACTCATATTAAAAAGCATACTATCTTGCATAACAACCCCAACCAGATCATGAACAAATTCCGTATTTTGCTTTCCAATCAAATGTCTTCCAAAATATATGGTACCTTCCTCACACTCGTACATTCCTAATAATAATTTCGCAATCGTTGACTTTCCACAGCCGCTTTTCCCCACAATTGCAAGTTTTTCCCCATTTTTTACTTCAAAGCAAATATCATTTAACCCCTTCTTACTTTGATCATATTTAAATGACACGTGATAAAAAAGCACATCACTTTCAATATTGCTATTAAAGTTGATTGTCTTGTTTTCATATCCCTCAGACTCCTTAAGAACCTGAATCACACGTTTTAGTGATGGCAAATCGTTATAAAATTCATAATTACTCTTATTCACTTTACTCACATATGTATAAAAGTCACCATAATAACTGGCAAACATTAACAAACTACCTATGGAGATATCCCCTCTCATGACAAATAATCCTCCAACAAAATATATCAATATTTTTGTCGATAAGATTTCACTAAAAAAATCAACTGATTGCCTGACAAACTCCCAATAGCCACTAATCATATCATAATGTGCTATTTTCATTCGAAATTGATAAAAAGAGTCCAATTCTTTTTCTTCTAGCTGTAATGCCTTTACCTCTTTCCATGACTGCAAACTATTATATAAAAAAGTTTCGTATTCTCCATATAAAACTCTTCTTTCTAACTGCCGGCGATAATTAACTTTTCCAATTATACTACCAATAACATATGGTATAGGGACTATGAGAAACGATACGATTGCTAATTTATAATTTATAACAAACAACAGTACAACTGATGATAAAATAAATAAAATAGAAATTATGTAGTCAATAATCTGCTCATTAAAAAATTTCTCATAATTATTTACATCAACATTAACGATTTGTTCATAATCACCCACATTCTTTCTTTCTCGTTCTTTTGCAGTTAATTCCATATATTTTATCAATACTTTTTCTTTTAGCGAGACAATTATTTTATTTACAAACTTAAATTTAATATGCTTATCCAGCGCTATCAATACTGCATTTACTAAAAAAGCACTACACTTGCCTACTATGATCCACACAAGTACTGCATAGTTTTTATTAATAAGAACCCGATCAACGAATTCTTTATAAAAGAAAGGGTTAATCAGCTGCACGCCTATTATTAGTATTTCAAGAAATAATACAGTAAGAAAAGCTTTTTTATCAATTAAATACTTTAAATTTAAAAATAGATTGATCTTTTCACTCAAAGCATTTTTCTTCTCATTCATAACCAGCTCCTCCCTTGTATTGTAAAGAAAATAATTCCTGATAATGCCTGCATGTCGAATATAACTCTTTATGATGACCGAACCCAACTAACTCTCCATTATCAAATACCGCCACTTTATCCGAATTAACAATCGTAGATAATCGATGTGCGATGATTATTGAAGTTTTATTTGCACTCAAATTCAACCATGCCTGATTGATTTCTTGTTCCGCTTTATAGTCTAATGCAGATGTTGCCTCATCAAAGATAATTATTTTAGGATTTCTTAATAAGATTCGAGCAATCGCAATACGTTGCTTTTGTCCACCTGACAAATCTATTCCCTTTGTTCCTATCCTTGTTTCGAAAGCGAACGGCAACGAGCAAATAACATCCAATATAGCTGCAGCTTCACATGCTCTTTGAATTTCCTCCTCTGTATAGTCCTCACCCAGCGTCAAATTATAACGAATCGTACCATCAAAAATTAAGATATCTTGTTGTACTACACCAATATTTTTTCGAATACTTTTATAGCTACACTTACATAAATCTTGATTATCAACAAAAATACTTCCCTCTGTTGGTTCATACATACGTAACAATAAATTTATAAATGTTGTCTTTCCAGCACCACTCTTTCCTACAATAGCAACTCTTTCTCCCTGACTTATCGCTATTGTAATATTCTTTAGAATGTATTTTTTCGAATCATATGAAAAAGAAATTCCCTGAAACAAAATATTTCCATCTGGTACTTGGAGTTCATAACCCAACTGTTTATTTTCCACTTCTAAATTCAGATATTCACATACTCTTTCTAAATTTGCACTTCTTGACTGTAACAAAATAAAAAATTCGCTTAGGGTAGATAAATTATTACCGATAAGTGTTGTTAATGATAAAACTGTAACAAAAACTCCTATTGTTATTTCGCCATTAACAATCAGAAATGCTCCCAGGCAATAAAGAATTAACTCAGACAAGAGTTTGATAAATATATTAGCAATTGTACTTGTGATATTTATATTCATTACTTTTTCTTGATTTTGAACAACTTTACTTATCTTTTTATCAAAAAAATGCATTACACTTTTCTCTCCCGAAAAAAGTTTTATATCACGCATTCCCTTAATCATTTCAAAAATCCAACTATTAAAGTTACCACTATGGTTTCTTAATTCTTTGGATATCCGTTTCGCCTTTACGCCCAAGATCTGACTGACAATAACCGTAACAGGTACGGAAACTGCCATGAATACTGCTAGTTTTACATTGATTAATGACACAAGATAAAACGCGATTCCCAACGTACTGATATTACAAATAAATTCAAATATATTATCTGTGATTACATTCATAAAATCTGCAGTATCCAAATTAATGGCACATACAACATCCCCACTTTTCATTTTGCTCAGTATATGTGCTTTCGCATTATATACCTGTCTGATCAAATCTTTTCTGATATCCAAGACAAAGCGTAATTGTGTATTCCAAAAAGCTGCCGTCTTTATTAATTCAAATACAATATATCCTGCAACTAAGACAAAAATGATAACAACTTCATATATAAAAGCTTCCATATCTCGATGATAAATAATCTCATCTACAACAATGCCAAATATAAAGAGGAATAATACATTGATAAGTGATTGAATCCATGTGGAAAAAAACAGTATAAAGAACCGCTTTTTATACTGTTTCGCAAAATATATTGTATTTTTAATAATATCACTGTGGTTTTTCATCCTCACTCCTCCAAACGTAGATATTCCAACACTCTATGCCATAGTAACACCCTTTTATATGGAATCTTAACCATTAATTCTTTCTCATTTTTAATTATTTGTTGTGCCTCATCAAAAGAGGCTTTATCACTACGATCAATTTTAATGATATATTCTTTTTCTTCCTCATCATAAGATATTTTGGATGCATATCCTTCCTCCGATTGAGCAGGATACCATATTACCTGATCAGTCAATACCTCAATGTCCTTATCGATTGATACGCCAATTCGAACTTCATCGAAAGAACTGGATATAACGGTAGCATGTACATCTTTGTACTTATACACTGTTTTTTGTGTTGAAATTGCAAATATAGCAAAAACCATTACTCCTAGTACAACAAATGAAAAAGATATGCATTTAATCATTAAATCATTAAACCCTTTGCCTAATTTTTTCAACATTTACTGGTATCCTTTTCTTCTCTACATATTTTTCAATAAATTCCTCTAAGTTTTTCACTTTACGTAATAATAAATTCGGAACGTCAAGAATTAACGGATCTTTATGTTCTTTATAAAATAATTCAAATGAGTATAACAATTCTGACTCATATGTCGTTCTATAATGGCAGATATGATAATTATAGGTCTCCTGACTATATAAAAAATCTACACCAGATTTTTGTAAACGATATCCCAATTCGATATCTTCTGTTCCCCATTTCAAATCAATCTCCTCATTAAATCCTCCAACCTGAAGTAGCAACTCCCTTCTACATGAAAAATTCCCGCCTGTACACATTAAAAAGAATAATTCTTCTATATTTTTTTCATATATCTCTTTTGCATATTTTTCCTGCAAAGAAATTCTCCTTTGCTTTTCTAATTCTTCCTGGTTATTAACGATATCTGTAGTGATAAGATATTTTTTTATATGCTCTATATTCCCTTTGGATTTTTCAATAATTTCCGGAAATATAGTTCCACTCTCTGGGTCCTCAAAAAATGACAAATACGGTAAATTATATATTTTTCCATGAACTAATACTTCCTTATTCTTAGACAAGATTGTATAATTCTCTTTTACGTAAGCAGGCGGTAATATCATATCATCATCACAAAATATTACATATTTGGTCTTTGCCATTTCTAACCCGACGTTTCTGGCATGGGAACGCCCACTATTTTGAATCGTATATACTTTTAAATCGATTCTAGATCTATATTTTTCTATCAACATTTTACTTCCATCAGTAGAGCCATCATCAACGATAATAACGGTAAACGGTATTTCTGCATCTTGTATACATAATGATTCCAGTAAATACTTCAATCTATTAACCTTGTTATACGTGGGAATAATTAAGGATATTTTTATCTCTTTTTCCATCATGATTATGCCTTCCTCCGTGGTAATTGATCCTATGCTGTTATTCCTTGCTAATCGCCTCTTCAATATATTTACATATGTTTGTAATACTTGTAATAAAATTAATATTCAAATCATCATCATCTACTTCAATTTGAAACGTTTCTTCTATGTAAGCAATTATTTCTACTGCTTCTAAGCTAGAAAAATCAACCACCTCTTCTAGATGAACATCGCTGTTGATACTCGCAGCATTCTCTTTCAGAAACTGATCCCCTTCAAAAACATCAAACAAAATTTTTCTAACATGTTCTTCTATTTCTTGATATAGCATAAAAGCTCTCCCTTCTCAGTCTACATTTTTTCATAATTGTTATAATAGGATGTATCATCATAATAGGGATTTCTCACAAGATTCATCTTTTTCCTTACGCAATTTGTTATGTGTGGTATTTTCTTTACTTCAAATCCTTCTAAGAACTCATTCTCGATCGAATATCTTTCTACTAATTTTAAAAATTCTTTTTCATCCTCTTCAAAAAAAGCATGATAATATTTACTTAAAAACAGACGTACCCACTTGTCATTGTAATGGTATATATAACAATCACACGATTCTACATGATAATATCGTTGCAAAAAATAGGAAAAAGCAAATTCTTCTGCCCAATAAAAATTATAAGTAGCCAACAAATAGTCAGATAGTTCCAACACTTTCTTCGTCATATTCGAAACACTTTCTGGTACTGCAATCACACCTGAATTGTACTGATGAAAATCTTGAGTAAGTATAACGTCTTCATAATCTAAAGGAATTAAATTATTCTTAATCAATTTCCTGCATATACGATAATGTAACATAACATCTGCTGACGTCTCATTTAACAAAAGTTTCTTATACTGTTTATAAAAATCTTTTATCGATAGACATTTTGTATACAAAAAGCAAGTAGTTGGGTCACGTATAAGATTGGTATGTATATCATCTATACTTGACAAAAACAAGGTGTCTGTGTCAACAAATATAACAGGACATTTATATCTTTTCAAAAAATCTTCGATTGCTATAATTTTAATTCGTGGAATATATTTGATTCCATTTACATATGTCGAATTTTTTATCTCTTCCTCAGTCAATATCTCAAAGATCAAATCGCTATAAAATAAATTTTCTTCAAAAATCTTTCGTAATGATTTTGTTGTGTAAACAACGATCTTATTCAATATCTTCTTATTCACATCAATAAACGATTTAATCGATAATATTGTTTCATAAACATATCTTTTATCGCCAAAGGCACAATACATAATATAATTCATATTTTTTTGAAATAGTATAAATCTAATTCAATCTCCTTTTTTATTTTGTTAATAGTATGTAATACTATGTGTAAGTGTCTGTTTGCAAACGTTACCGGGAACGATAATATCGTAACTCTTTTTAAAATACGCAGGTGTCGAATGTTGTCGATAATGAAACAATCTCCTTTTTGGACTTTTCATACTTTGGTATTCCGGTATACTGTATACGGATGCATAATATATATCATGTATTATCAATCAAATTTAAAGCATGAAGAAGACATGACATGAAAGAATCAATTAATAAGTATGATAGAATAAAAATAGAAATTAAAGATTTAGATTATTTTTCTAAATCCCAGTAAAATCAATACTTCCATGACCTATCTGATGTTATCTAAAGTAGTAACAGTCTATTCAAGTTGGACTGGGTAATAATGTCTATCATTGTTCTGTGCGTCATTGCAATGGGATTGTACCAGCTGATCAGCTGGCTGGAGAAGTGGTATTTGAAGAAAATGTAAGGCAGGAGCGAGCTCCTGCCTTGTGTCTAAAATACTGCTATTTTTATTAATACTATAGTGAACCAAGTAAATTAATATTTAGCTTTAAGAATACTATTCATTCGTATAGTTAAATCGGACAAGTAATTTCTATATCGTTTCCCTCGCTATCAGTAAATTCTAAGACTCTATTTTCACCTATAGTTGTTAATGGAAAAACAATTGGACACTTTAACTCTTCCAATCTTTTCTGAATTAAATCAATATCATTTACGGCAAAACTCGGTAAACAATTATTTCCCCATATTTTTATTTCATTTATTTTTTGATTTGCAAATAACCCATATCTAAAACCCTGAATATCAAAAAAACTGTATATTTCATCTTGTTCTGTAACTTTTTGTTCAAATAATTTTTCATAGAATTCGATTGCCCTTTGCATATCTTTTACGCATATATACAATGAGTTTATTTTAAATGTCAAATCCATTATTTCTCCAGCTTTCGAATAAAGTTTACGCTATATTACATTTGTCTAATTCATTACAATATTTAAGCTTGCCACTCTGCCTATAAACTCTTTCATATCTTCAATGTACTCATATGGTGCATATTCCGAGTAGATTTCTGTATCATCTAGAATAACAATCTGAACCCCTTCAGCTCTAATTGATTCTAGTATTCCATGAAGACATCTATACAACACACGTTTTCAAAGGATAAGCCTCCCAAATATTGATTCCCCATATGTCCCTTATATGCAATTAGAATATCTTTTGTCGATTTTCCCATATAAATTGGAATATCTTTTTGGACACTATGTAATTCACCAATGTGATCCCCATGACTATGTGTAATCAGAATTGCATCATAAATCTTTCCAGCCCGATTTGCTCCAGGCACAATCAATTGCGATTGATTTTCTCCTGGAAGTGACATACCAAAATCAATCAGAATTCTTGTTGCATCTGTTGCAATCTCGTTACAACATCCACCAATCTGATGGGTTCCACGATGAATCATGACTTTTACTTTTGACATAAACTAACCTCATTTTCCTTATTTCCAGTCAAATCTATTGATACGGAATTTATTAACTGCTCCCTCCGTTTCATAGGAAAAATAAAAAACTTCAATATGCTTTTTGGACAATATTTCTATCAAATCTGTGTTATTCTTAATTTCTTCCATTTGTTTATACTGACTGCTACCCTCAAAAAAGCATATTGCCGGAGTAAAATCTTGATACATAATATCCGTTGTATACGTTAATATTTCTGCCAACATACGAACAATCGTTTCTGTACTCCCCTTTGCTTTCACTTCAACTGCATATTTATCCGTTCCACTCTGAATGAGCAAGTCCACACCGCCCACCCCCTCTATGACATAACTGGATGGGGTCTCATAATCAAGTATTTTGTATTCGTCTGAATTCACTAGTTCCCATTTACATTTATAGGAACAATGATTGCACTTGTTTTTGTGCTCTTTTAAATTGTTGTAATACATGCAACGGCATATTCTTTTTTCTGTTTTTCTTTGACTATCTGTTTCTCTATAGTCACATGTTTTATGATTCGGTTTGTGTGGTGTAGTGCTATCTTTGGAAACACCTCCAAACAGGAGCACTTCTTCACTACCTTTTCGTATGAATTGTGCCAGTTCTTCCAAATTGATTAACTGATTCGAAGTATTTTTAATTCCCTCTTTATCCTTAAATAATCCCTGTTCTTTCATAACTCATTCTCCTACTCAATCACTAGATTTTTTCTCTTTTCATCATTTGCCATGCAAAATCTACTTGCAGTTTGTATTCCAAAATTCTTTTCTTTTACGACAGAAACTGTTCTTTTATCCTCATATCCAAGTGCAAATCGAAATACCATTCCCCAAAAAGCACCTACACTTTGCTTCACATAAGTTTTTAAATAACCATTTTGAAAAAATGTGTTGTCTGAATCCTGTTCCATTAATATGTTTAGTTGTTCCCTGTTGATATCCACAAATACCCGTGTAGGTGGAATCTGATAAATATCATTACAAAATATAATATTGATTAAGTGATCTCTGTTTTTTAGCGTTTCGATACACAGATTCCAAAGTGCCTGATATTTTTCATCAAGCATAAACTCTTTAAACGTATAGTAGGTTTCTGCATATCCCTCTTTTACAATGTCTTCAACTTCTTCTACTTTCACTTATTCATGCCCTTTCACAATGTTTGGTTTTCCCTATGTGTCAAAAAATATCACTAACTATATTTTTTGTCAATAGAAATAATTTGTATGAGCTCTATAAAGTGCTTACGATAGTCTTGAATTGCAAATCTGGACCATCTTTTAAGTAATTCTTGCTAATTTAATAATCTCCCTTAAATCTTTGGAAGAATCATATTATGGATACAAAGGATCAACACACTACTGACTATTTATCGTATACGTTATGAAAATTCAATAATACATGATAACTATTTACTTAAAAGAAATTGGACAGACCAATAATTCAACCAAAACCGCATATTCTCTCTTGGTTTCAATAACCATTTTATTATCATTTATTATATCTGCCATAAAAATTGGAAATGAAACCATCCCCTTAGGTAAGCCTTTGTAAACATTATTAAAGTATTCATTTTAATAAGCCGGGGAATTCCCCGGCTTATTAATGAAAGGTAAGACTTATTCAAATTTTGGTAGTTTACTCTCTCCACTTTCAATCAGCTCTAAAAGAAATTTTGCATTTGTTTTAGAGTCGTTACACCCTATTTTGTCATCACTGGTTCCAATAACATAGTTCATTGCATCAATAACCATCCCAGATTCTATGATACGTATGATACAATTTATCCTGTTGCGAAGCTGTGCATCTGGCATATCATCACAATACAGAACGTGAAATTCTGACAAGAAGTTATCCTTCCCTTCTTTTGTTCTGCACAAGTTATAGTTATCCAGAACTTCCATTGTAAATGAACCTACAAACCATGCTCCTGCTGTTTTAATAATAGCTTTCATATCTTCATAATTATTCAATTTGGTTAATGTCCGAAACATGCGGTCACTTCCTTTCTATTTATAACCACATTTTACCAAATGAATTAATGTATGTCACGAATTATGGTTTTAATCAAGTTTTCATTAACAACTAGCTGATAATAAAAACTTATTAATGTTGGTCACTAAAGTTCTACTTCATTCACTGCGTATTCTAAGCAACCCTTTTTAATCACTGAAAATACACGCACGGACCAAACACCCGCTTGATTACACCTTTAATTACTTTTCTATGAGCAATGCCTCAAACCTCCTTATTTACAGGATTTTTTGACAGTAGCGTACGGTTCAAGTCCCATCTTCTGCACTGCAGAATTATCGCTAATATTTATCTTAACTTCTATGCAATATCTTCCAAAAGATAGTTCCGTATATTTAAATGCGCTTGCTAGCATCGGAAAGCAGAAAATACATAAACATTACAATCAAATCTCAATAATCTAGCCCTTCCAATACACTGCTCTTATTTGCTTTCCAGTGAATATAATTGTATTTCTCGCAGTAACAAATTGCTATAGGATCAGTTCTACCAAGTGAATGGTAACGGATTGTCCTCATAACACTTATTTTATGATTTCTAGTAGCGATACCTCCAATAATTTGATTCTTTAAATTCTAATTTTCTGTCCTTTTCTTCTGTATCTTTTTCATGCTCTCGTTTTCCCATAAATTCATCCTCACGGCTTATAATTGGATCATACCAATCAGCTTTTTGTTTTGCCCATTCAATCCAAGTGCAATCATCTTCCGTCTTATCCGGTTTTTGTTCTACCGCATCTATATATTTTCTTATTTCACATGCGATTTTATAATCCTGTGCCTGATTTACAAGCTGCTTTGTCTTTAAAACTTCAAGTTTTTTTCTTTGCCTCTCCTCTTTTTCCTTTCTTTCTTTTTCTTCTTGAATACGCTGCATTTCTTTTAGACGCTCTGTTACAATTCTTTTGTCCTCAGCATCTTCATACAACTTGATTAAAATTTCTCCTAATCGATCTTCTACTTTTTCTTCTTCATTATCCCTGAAAAATTTTTTATCACTAAATACGATGCGAAGCTTTCCGTTATAAATATAGTCATATTTTCTAATCTGGGGCTTAGATGCCCATGTATAATACTTAACCCTATCATTGTATTCGACTAATTCTTTTGCCTCTTGTTTTGTTAATTCATGCGTTATTTTATCTTGACCCTCTCGGAATAATAAACTTACTGGTTCCCCATGTATCCACATGGACAAATCTGGATCAATTCGTCCCCCTAATGTTTCTACTGCAACGAATAAGGCATCTAACAACTTATATATACGTGGAAATGTAGCGGAATCAATTTCTTTTATATATAATGGCTCTTTTGTATCATTACTGTAATATCTTGGTCTACCATATATATTCTTTTCAAATTCTCTCTGCTGCTTGTTCCATGCAATTACAGAATCCCGATATTTAATTACTTGGGGATGCAATTTCTTATTCTCCCGAATTTCTAATGAAGCTGCTACAGCAAGCACCTTCTCACGTTCATCTGTATCAAGGAATTGCAAAAATGAACTATTTGAGATACTTTGTGCAACATTCTGCCGAAAAAAATTATCCTGTTTGTCGGATGAAGTTTCTACGATATCCTGTACCGATTTCGTAATCTTTTCTTTTCTAATTTTTTCTAATTTAATTCCGGCTAGAAATAATGTTACATTTTCAATATCAGATTCTGGCAATTGTTTCACTTCTTTTGAAACGTCCTTCCCACAATTTAACCTTGTCCAATATCCAGAAGCCGGGAATGGTATATTCGTCTCTCTACAACTTTCAAGTAGTCGTTGATAATTAAGATTATATTTTTTAGCCACACCACTCACTGAGATTTTCCATATTTCATCATACAATTGCTTTCTCGACAGTGTTATAACATGTAAATCTGGCATCACAACTCCTCCTCTCCTTCATATGGTACATCCGGTTTTTCATATTTTCCAAGCGAAAACGCATACTCAAACAATTCTAATTCTTTTGTTCTGCGTCTTCGCTTAATAGAAAAAGCAGATCTTGCTTCATTTCTTCAAATTTTTCAATAATTGTACTCAAATTTTTTTCGATATTTTGAACTTGAATTTCAGATACTTTTCCATATTTGTATGCAATCATTCGTTCTGCAATAATTTGATAAGACCAGCTTTCTGAAAATCTTCTATCTTTTTCCTCATTATGTATTGCAAAGCCTATGGGAAGCAAATTATTTCTCATCCCAATACTTACTGCCATTGACGATATACCCAAATATTCCCCTGCTATTTTGCAAGTGATTTTTGGCATGTTTCTAATTTCTTCATCTGTATACTTATTCATTTCCCGCCTCCATAAGCAATTTTTACAAAAAAATTATATAACAACACGTTTGGTTTTATATAAAAACCAGAGATACTGATATCAACTAACGCTCAGCATATTGCTACAAAGAACATACTTTGGCGTTTAACATTAATTATTTCCATATCACAATAATCACAAAGGAATTTGTTTAGTTATATATTTCCTCATCTATGAACATCTTGTATTATTTGCTCTTTAATCATTAGTAGATGATCGTCCATTAATAAATAATCCTCTCTTCTATTCACCTGTGAATGAACAGTTTCCATTATTCCTCCGCCTCTTAACCCGTTAAGAATATATTTTTTCTTAACCATAGCAATACAATCTCTCTCTACATCATTAAGATAAGCCACAGGAACCTTAATTACGTATATTTCATCTACGTCGTTTGGACCAAAGGTACAATCAAAATGATTAGATGGATATGACCAGTGGGCCTTGATTCTATCCTGGATATTATTTCTAGTTTGACCTATATAAATCCCGCGAATCTCAGATAAACAAAACATATATATGCCTATACAGTTTTTATAATTGGCAAGACAATCTACCTTTTCAAATAGAGCTTTTCCATTATATGAATATCTACTTAATAACATCTCAATATTATCAGTATATTCCTGTTTATCCAGCCCCAAGCGTTGTCTCAAGTTATTCATTTCTCCAATAGAATTGTATATGGTATATCCTAGCGCAAAAAAATTATTTTTAATCATCTGCTGGCAGTACTCATCGAAAGAAAGATTTCCGATTCGCTCCTTGTAAAATGGATCATCAAAACATATGGTTGATTTAGTTCTCTCCCATTTTTTTATCCATTTAATCCAATATACCAAAGCTGTTATTCACAGATTTTTCCATGACATCTGGTCATATAAAGGCAAAAAGTAAATTCCGAAGAATTTGATTTTATTTCTACTCACCCCACCTTGCAGTTGAATATTTTCAAATCCATATGTAAAGTTACTATTATTTCTGGCAAAATCATAGAATTCTACGAACGTATCAAAGTGTCTTTCCTCTTTTCCTTGACTGTTATAATAAATAATACTTCCAAGTCTACTTTTCATAAAAAGAAATCTATATGATAAATCATACTTAATCAATTGTGACATTTCATTTTGGATTTTACCACCAAAATATACAGAATGATAATCCCAAATTTCATGCAAATACTGCTCTGTAAGACTTATGCCTAATTTTTTATATTCGTCAATATCTGATTGCATTAATTCTATTTTTGCGTTATTAAAAATAACAATTTTCCTCTTATCTTTTTGAATAGCATTCTCTAACTCCTCAATTAAAGCATTTATCTCTTTATCTACTTGGGCGCATTCTTTTTTCTTATGAATCTTCCTGTATTTCTTGCCATTCTTTTTCATTATTTATGTCACCTCTTTTACTGCTTTGAATCTATATTACAAAAGTGGACACGATTAGTAAAACTTAAGCTAACCACATTTTGTTTTCAAAAACTATGTATTACATATTTTTAGGGAATATATACTGACTTAGTAGTTTACCGATTGGCAAACTTTGAATTTTAATATACCAGCCACTATTTTTCATCCTCTTCTCTCCAATTTCATTATAGTTCTTTGGCAAATCTGATTCAAGGTAAAATTCTTGCAAAATCCACATAAAACCATATTTTTTGACAAAAAAGAAAGGCCCTGTCAAGCAGAGCCTTATTGTATATGCAATATTAATTGCCACAATCTGAGTAAAATCAACCTTTCCATGGCCTATCTAATATTATCAGAAGGGGTAACAGTCTATTTAAGCTCGATTGGGTCATCATGTCGATTATCATACTCTGTATCATAGCAATGGGACTTTACCAGTTGATCAACTGGCTGGAGAAGTGGTATTTGAAAAAAATATAGTTTTTTATGGTCTTGTCACTTGCAGTGAACCACCGCTTGCGCAATGTCCATACAATGCTGATCACCTCGAAGGGATGAAATGCCACCTAAATTGTTACTCCCTTCGAGATCATCCGGAATTTCCGTCATCCTTTATCTGTAAGCAGCAATTCTCATGTCTCTCTCCAGCTGGAATGCACATGCTGATTCGTTCTTTCGTTCCATATAGAAATCCGCTGTATTTTTTGTTTAGAAGGCAAAGAATTTTTTTAACTTCCCCACTCCGCCGGGATCCAGCTTGTATACATCTTGCAGTATTCCATTATCGATCTGTACCACATGTGTACATGATTTTAGAATCAACTCAAGATCATGTGTCACTACAAACACGGTCTTTCTTCCAAGAAAAGAAAGAAGCATCTGTGCTGTTTCTTCCATATGATCATAATCAAGACCGCTGGTTGGTTCATCAAAAATCAGAATATCCTTATCCGCTAATACAGCTGCAGCAATTGCCACCCTCTGTTTTTGTCCGCCTGACAAACTCATTGGATGCCTGTCTTTATACTCCATCAAATCTAATTTTTTCAATACCTGTTCGGCTTTTTCTTCTTCCACATCTTTTAATTTCAGTGTTACATCTCCAATGACCGTTTCGTTAAAAAGCTGATGTTCTACGTCCTGCATAACCATATAGCTGCAGTTCGTCATCTTTTTCTTTGTGTTTCCATGTATTGTCACAGTACCTTTAAAATGCTTATTCAGCCCACAGAGGCATTTTGAAAATGTACTTTTACCGGCACCATTATGTCCAATCACTGCAACGATGGCATGCTCCGGAATTTCCAGGCTTTCAATGCGCAGTGCATATTCTTTTTCATGCCTGTATTTATATCGAAAATTCTTTAATATCAACTTTTCCTTCGCATCTGCTTTAACCGGTACTGAATAGTCAAGTGCATCCATATCCATTGTTCGAAGTCCCAGTTTTGTTAAATGCGAATTACTGAGACTTTTGAACTCATTCATCGAAACATCAAAGTCAACCTTCCCCTCATTCAGGTAAATCACACGGTCACAGATATTTTTTAGCCAATACAATCTGTGTTCTGCGATTATGACAGTCTTGCCCTGATTCTTCCACATTTTTATAATTTCGACCAGATCTTTAATCGCATCTACATCCAGATTTGAAGTTGGTTCATCTAACACCAGAATCTCCGGACTGGTCGCACAGGCTGACGCGCAGGCAATTTTCTGCTTTTCTCCACCGGAGAGCAAAAAGATACTTCTTCCCATCAAAGCCTCTATTTGGAAACGTCTCACGGTATCTAAATAGCGTTTTACGGATTCATTTCGCTCCAATCCTTCGTTTTCACATCCAAATACAATTTCACCCGATGTATCTACACAAAAGAACTGACTTCTTGGATTTTGAAATACACTGCCGACTTTTTTTGAAACCTCATATAATTCTGTTTTTCTTACATTTATCCCATCGACCATAATGGTGCCACCAATGCTGCCTTCATAATAGTGAGGAATTAAGCCGTTCATCAGCCTTGTTATGGTCGTTTTCCCGCATCCGGACTTTCCGCAAAGCAAAACAATCTCGCCTTGCTTTATGTGAATATGAATATCATCCACCGTGCCACCATCCAGGTTCTTATATTTGAAATTTAAATTCTGTATATCAATCACACAATTCTCCATTCTTCCAACTGTCCGCCAACGATTTATCCTTTCATTATGCAGCTTATACAGAAACGAATATAGCCATTACGATTACAGCGAAATACAGTATCATCATCATGTAGTCGATCATACGGAACTTCACCTGATTTACGCAGACTCTGTCCATATCTCCGCCCAGCCCACGCGTCATCGCCGACTGGGATAATTCATCCCCAATCTTTACCATACAGATCATGAGCGGTACGATCCTGTATTCAACAAACTCACCAATATGTTTGATGTCAAATAGAATTCCTCTCATTTTCATTGCATCATTGATACTTCGAAATTCACAGGCAATTGTCGGAAACATCCGAAACATCACGCAGAATGGAACGATAATTTTATCTGATACATGCCACTTTTTCAAACCTGCCGTAAATTCACTCACGGTCGTCGTTGTCAGAATATAAGCTCCGGCAAATACCATTGGCATAAACTTTACAAAGATGATTGTCATAGCGACCAAAAACAGCTGCAATCCCCCTTTTGCTTGAGGGAACGCATATTCTGTCACAAATATTGATATAAAATAAAGTCCTCCATAGATACATACAGACCTTATTTTACCTGCGATAATCATAAGCAGAAAAATCATAAGGCATACAACATGCTGTAAATAAGGAATCCTGTTTCCCAGCCCTCCCAGTAAAAACAATGATATCATGACAAGTAACATGATTTTTGTACGAATATCCAGTATGTATGGCTTTCGTTCAAACGGTCGCATCAACTGTCTATTTGTGTATTCCATTTAAACCAGACCTGCTTTTTCAAAATGCTTTCGACTGATTGCTTTTGCAATATATGCTCCAATAACAGCAGCGACCATGATTCCAATGACCATAACCGGAATCATCCAGGGCGGAAGAAAACTGGATAAAGCATCTGCATATTCCTGCCCATATTCCTGTCTGGAAGCAAAATAGCCGGTTGGGTTCAGAAAAATCGGAAAATAGTTTCCGAATAACCATAATGAAAACACTGCATAACTTATAATAATTGCTTTTACGCTCTTATATTTTCCTGCCTTTAAAATAAGGTCCGCCAGAACCGCAGCTATAATTGCAAATAGAAACGGATAAATTCCCATTCCACATAAACCCGTAATGGCACCTGTTATAATTCCGGAAATTGACAGCATCCCGAATTTATTAACTTTTGTGTAAAAAAGTATCATAGGAATCGCCCCTAAAATTGGTGCAACAAACGCATAACACACCATCAGTATGGGCACGAGTCCCAGGAATGCGCAAATCATCACAATCACAAAATAAATAGCGGTATAAATGCCGATATTGATTAAATCCTTTCCACTCCATTTCTTTGCATCAAACTGAATGCCTTCGTTGTCATACTTCAGATTACTACTCATTTTCATGAACCTCCTCTTTGATTAGCTATTTCTAACTTCATTCAAATACGATCTTTCCTTTTTGCAAATGTAAATCTGTATCTCTTTTTTGAAACAATCTCTTTCCATTTCTGTGTGTACGTTTGCAGCCTCATCAGGGATGTTTTATGCTCGATCCAACTGCCATCTGGAAAACTCCTGCTGCATTTTGACCATATGACTGTAAATTCCATTCTTCTTGGAAAGCTCTGCCGGCGAACCCTGTTCTGCTATATTTCCGTCTTTCAGTACAACGATCTCATCCGCTCCTGCGACAGTCCTCATCCTATGTGCGATAATCATGACGGTTTTATTCTGTATCAGCTTTGACAAGGCTTCCTGAATCAGCGATTCATTTTCTACATCAAGAGAAGCAGTTGCTTCATCCAAAAGAATAACAGGTGCATCCTTTAAAAACGCTCTGGCTATCGATACTCTTTGACGTTCTCCACCGGACAGTTCGCACCCATTTTCGCCAATCATGGAATTCCACTTATCGGGAAGCTTCTCTGCAAATTCATCACAATGAGCAAGCTTTGCAGCTGCTAAGACTTCTGTATCAGTTGCATCTTTTCGTCCAATACGGATGTTTTCCAGAATTGTATTGTTAAAAAGAGTTACATCCTGAAACACGATAGAATAAAGATTCAATAATTTTTCCGGTTCTATATCCGATATATTCATGCCACCTACTTGAATCGTTCCTTTGCTGATATCCCAGAATCTGGTAGCCAGACGTGATACCGTAGTCTTACCGCCGCCAGACGGACCGATTAGGGCTGTCACTTCTCCCTGTCTGGCAGTAAATGAAATATCTTTTATCACCTCTTCCCCATCACGATAAGAGAAACAAACATGGTCAAAGGCAATATCGTAACCCTTGTTTGTCAGCTGATCAACGCCCGTCTGCACTTCATGCTCCAGAATTTCATTCATTCTGTCACAGGGAATATTAAGACCTACAATTCCGCTCAAGTTATCCAGTGTTGTGGTCATGGGATCATATATCCTTGATACAACCAATAAGAACATAAAAAATGTCAATACATCAATACTTCCATCTGCAAGCAGCATCCCACCTACAAGTGCAGTAGATGCAATTCCCAATTTTAAAATCATACGTGCAGAACCATTGAATACTGCATTGCTCAACTCTGTTATAATCGTGCGCTTTTCCACATTTTTAATCTTCTCATCCAGACCTGCCAGATAATCATCCTGTGAATTATTGGCTTTCAAATCCCGCAAAGTTTCCAGGCATTCCTGGATTCCATCTGCAAATGCCATCTTCGCATCCATCTGTTTTACTTGTTTTCGGTTCATGAATTTGGCAGATGTAAGGATAACGGCAAACGAAACCGGCAATACCCAAAGTGAAGCAAGTGCAAGTCTCCAGTCAAAGAAGAACAGACTGATGGCAATCAGCAGTGTTGAAATCATTGATCCAATTAATTCCGGTATCCAATGTGAGGAGGCTGTTTCTAACATTGCACAGTCCGCCATAATACTGCTGGTAAGATCCGACAAATCCTTCTCTCCAAAAAATGACAACGGAAGTTTGCGGAGCTTCTCCGCCAATGTAATACGTCTGATTCCGCTTTCCTGGTAGGTGGCAAAAAAGGTTGCATTGTACTGGGCATACGTTGTGACAAAGACAAGTGCCAGACAAATTATAATACCGAATACATAGAACGTAATTCTGCTCTTTGGTATGATTCCATTGAGCAGATCCGCAACCAGATAATACAGCAGGCCAACCGGAAGCATCATAACGAGATAAGAAATCGTACAACTGATAAACGCCTTTACCATATCTTTTGCACCTTTCGGGGAAAGTGCATATTTGTGCTGTAATCTTTTAATCATGATTAACACCTACCTTCCATTTTGCAGCTTTACCATATTCCGCCCACATGCCTGCATAGATTCCATCTTTATCGGAAAGTTCCGCATGTGTTCCGCTTTCTGCTATTCTTCCATCTTTCAACACATAAATTTTATCGCAGGAGACAATTGTAGAAAGACGATGTGCAATCATAATCACTGTTCTCCCTCTGGATAATTCTGAAAATGCTTTTTGTACCTTCATTTCGTTATCGGGATCTGCAAATGCAGTTGCTTCATCCAGAATCAGAATCGGGGCATTTTTCAGCATCACTCTTGCAATCGCCAGTCTCTGCTGCTCTCCCCCGGAAAGGTAGACCCCTTTGGCTCCGATCACTGTATCAATTCCCTTGGGCAATTTTTCAATAATGTCATCACATTGAGCGGCATGCAGTGCTTTTTCTATTTCTGCTCTTTCCGCATCCGGCTTTGCCATACGGATATTTTCCAATATTGATGTTTTCAGTAGTTTCGAATCCTGAAAAACAAAGGAAACGGTATTCATCCGTTCTTTTTCTGGGATGTCTTTTACGTTGACTCCACCAATACTTACGATACCACTTGTTGCATCCCAGAATCTGGCCACAAGACTGGCGAGTGTGCTCTTGCCTCCGCCGGATGCACCCACAAGTGCGATATGCTCTCCGGATGCAATCTTCATATTAATGTTTTCCAATGCATTTTCACTGGCATTATTGTAACGAAATGCAACTTGATCCAATTGTATGGAATGATCCTTTGGATGCTGTGGCCGATTCGATTCTGCCAATGGTTTCAATTCCATAATGGAATCAATTCTGTTTAAAGCATCCTCTACAATCATTACATTTTCACTGGAATACATAATTTTATTGAGTGTTACCGTAATAACCGGTGTAATGATAATGTAGAACAACAGATTCCATAAGAATTCATCGCTCACTCCGCCGGACGTCATCACCAATGCTGCCGCTATCAAGACTGCGAAGACCCCATTTATCACTGTTGTGTATATCATCATAGGGGTCCTAAGATCCAGGGTATAAGAAATGACCCATTTCTGATAATTATCAATCGCCGCTTTAAAACGTTTGAATGAGAATACGGATTGCCCAAATGTCTTCACGACCGGAATTCCTCTCACATATTCGACCGCCTCATTGGACATCTGTCCAAGAGAGTCCTGATACTGTTTCATCTTTTCTGCCATTTTTTTCCCTGTCATGGCACTCATGATTAAAAATGCGATAACTACAGGGACCAGACTTAACAGACCAAGCCTCCAGTCAAATCCAACCAGTAACAGTAAAAGTCCCACAGGCGTCACATAGGCTCCTGTCTGATCCGGCAGCTGATGTGCAAGATATGTTTCCGTTGCAGCACTGGATTCATCTACGATCTTGCGAAGCTTTCCGGAACCGAAATCATCCATAAATCCCATAGGAAGCGTTACAATATGATGCATTGCTCTGGTTCGTATATTGGCCTGTACGCGAAAGGCAGCCAGATGAGAACACAACAATGCGCACAAGTAAATCAGCATCGACAGCACTGCAAACAGTACCGCCATCCATCCATTATGTACAATCGTAACCGCATTGCCGTAATCGGGTGCAACCTCTAAAACCTCTTTGATAATTTTCCAGATGAACAGGAACGGTGCAAGTGCCATAAGTGCGCTAATCGCCGACAGAATCCATGAAAAATATGTTAAATATCTGTACTCTCCTGCATAATTCATCAGCTTATGCAGACTTGATTCTTTTTTCATCAAATGCTCCTCCTTCAAGTTAGCTTGATATTCTTTTTGTTAGTTTTCGCTAACCATTGCTCTATAGAAAAGAGAAATCGATTTGGATTATCTGATAAACCCGCTCGCGTTTCTCTCTCATATATTCTCTATTCTTTTTTTCCAAACCGAACACCAAATAATTCCTCCCAGCCGGCTGCATGAAAACGATATAATTGATTCACATATTCCGTAGCTTCCTCTCTTGGCATATCATGAATCACTGTTTCAAATATTCCCGTAAAAAGTCCACTGGAGATCATGTGAATCAGATTCTTTTGAATTGGTTGACAGGTATGACCCATCTTTTTTAAAATCTCCATATATGCGATTGTAGAGTCTACTTCTTTCTCTACGAGCTGATGAATAAAATTGGCATACTTGGTTCCATCTGAGAAACAGATCAAAAGTTTAAATTCGTCCCTGTACTGATACATGTAATTCAGCAAGCTGTTCATGCCATCTTCTGAATTATCCATCATATGTTCTGTCTGCTCCGGTCCAGACAGCTTTTCAAAATCATCGATATGCTTCACCAAAAGTGAAAAGACATATTCCGCATGCTTTTTTACAAGTGCATCGAATACCTCTTCTTTACTATCGTAATAGCCATAAAATGCACCGGTCGTAACACCTGCAGCTTTTACAATATTCCGTAGAGAAGCCGTCTGATAGCCTTTTTCCATAAATTCCTGTTTCGCCGCCTGATGAATCAATTCCAAAGTAGACATCTTGTCATCCTTCATTGTATCTGTCTCCAGTTCGTATAGCATACATGTAACACCGTTATATAACAATGTTACATTAATGCATTTCTGTTCATTTGTCAAGACTTACTTTTCTCTTAATCCTATTGTCTGGTATTCCAGCCCTTACTATTCTGTCGTACGGTTACAAAGTTTTTATAGATACCGTTTTGTTTCATAAGTGTTTCATGATTGCCTCTTTGAACAATCTCCCCCTTTGAAACAACAAGGATTTCATCTGCATTTTGTATCGTATTTAATTTATGTGCGATAACAAGGAGGGTTTTTCCTTTGCACAATTCCGAAATAGCCGCCTGAATATAGCTTTCATTATCTGCATCCACGCTTGCAGTTGCTTCATCTAAAATTACGATCGGTGCATCCTTTAAAATACATCTGGCAATGGATATTCTCTGGCATTCGCCACCGGAAAGTGAGGCGCCTCCCTCCCCGACGATTGTCTGAAAACCATCGGGCAGTTCCACAATGAAATCATAACATCTGGCTTTCTTTGCCGCTTCCATGACTTCCGCTTCTGTTGCATCCGGTCTTCCCATGCGAATGTTATTGTAAATGGTATCCTGAAAGAGATACACTCTTTGAAATACCATACTGATGTGATTCATCAATTCATAAAGTGGAATATTTTTTACGTTTTTACCAAAGACCATTACCTCGCCACCCGTTACATCCCAGAATCTTGCCAGCAAATTTGCAATCGTTGATTTTCCTCCACCTGACGGACCTACCAGTGCTGTCATTTTATTTTTCTTTATATCCAGCGAAATATTGTGAAGCACTTCTTTTTCCCCGTAAGCAAAATTCACATTTTGTAGGGAAATCACCGTATCCTGATTTTCTTCTATCTGCTCTTTTCCCATGTCCGGAAGTTCCGCTTCTTGAAATACGCCTTCAATTCGATCCATACAGCTGTTCATGACCGTCAGTCTTGTTGCGTTTCCATAAAGCGCTTTCATCGGTGCAAATATATCGAAGGTAAATAAAATCATTCCAATCGCATAGGCCGGACTCATGGCTCCTGTATGAAACAGATACATGCATAATCCCAAAAGAACAGCCGAAGCCAGACCATAGACGATATTACTGCCTCTCTGCCAGGGTGCATGCGCCTCCTCAAAGTGCAGACTGACCTCACATTGTCTTGCAAAGTTATCAGACAACTCTTTTGATTTTTCTCCCAGCAGATTATAGGTCTTTATGATTCCCATTCCCTCTGAAAAATCAAGGACGGCGTCTGTCAGTTTTTCACTCTGTTCCTGTCTGCATACCGAATCCTCCAATGCTTCTTTTTCCAAGCCTTTTCCCACAATCAGGAAAACCACAATCCATGCCATTCCGAAAAGTCCTAAGTGTGGATTCAGGTAGAACAGGAAAGCCACCATGATTACCTCTGAAAAAATATAACTCATCATATCTGCCAGAACAGTCATACAATTCTCTTCTATAAAGACCATATCACTGGACAATACCGAACTGATTTTTCCGATATTTCCCTCCGTAAAATAACCCATTGGCATCTTTCTCAAATGTTCCCCGAGCTCGTTTCTTTTATCTGCAAAAACCATGAATCCTGCTGCTGACTGTAATCTGTCGGAAATATTCTGAAAAATAATCTGAAGCACCAGACAGATTGCCACCCCTGCGCCAAGAGAAAGACAGGTCTTTGTTGTGATGGTTTTGTCAAGGTACTTTGTAATCATGTCAAAAGCCAGATATATGGGGGCCTTTGACATCATTGACTTTAAGAAAGAAAAAATAAATGCTGTCTGCACTCGTCCTTTATAGGTTCCGCACACATTCAATATTCGTTTTATTAATGCAATCATGCTACACCTCCTCTATGTGAACGCCCCACATCGCACTGTTTTCTGCTGCTCTCCATAGTGTCTGATAATCCACACTTTTCTTAACTAGTTCTTCATGGGTTCCCTGTGACTGTACATTTCCATCTTTCAGTATTATAATCTGATCGGCATTCATAATGGACGGCAGCCGGTGCGCAATGACGATAACGGTCTTTTCTTCAATCACCTCTGCAATTGCTTTATTCATCTTTTCCTCATTCTCAGGATCCATAAATGCGGTAGCTTCATCCAGTATGACAATCGGTGCATTCTTAAGAAGTGCCCTTGCCAGGGAAATCCTCTGTCGTTCGCCTCCCGAAAGCTGCTTTCCTCCATCGCCTGCTAAAGTCTGTATTCCATTTTCCAGCCTCTCCAGGAATTCGTTGCACTGTGCTTTTTCTGCTGCAGCTAATACCTCTTCATCCGTTGCCTCAGGCTTTCCTAAGCGGATATTCTCCATGAGACTCCTATGAAATAAAAACTGTTCCTGCGATACATAGGATATTTCCTGGTTTAATGCTTCAATACTCATAGTCGCAATATCCTGGCCTCCGATTTTAATACTGCCCTCTGCAATGTCATAGAAATGTACCAGCAGTTTGGCCAAGGTCGATTTTCCGCTGCCGGACTCACCGACAAGTGCCGTCATACTTCCTTCCTTTGCATCAAACGTAATGCCGTGAAGCACTTCCGAATCCTGATATGTAAAATGAACATTTTCAAAGCTTACATCATGATTTTTCCCGGTAAATCCCTGATCTGTCTGTTTCAGCGGTGGTGCTGCAAGCATATTTTCCAGACTTTCGATCTTATACTGTACCTGCGGAATCAGTGACCCAAAGCTCAATGTCTTTAATAGAGGCGTGCCTACAGAAAATCCCATGCATAACACAAGAATCAGATCCGGCAGTGTAGAATAACCTTTTAAGACAAAATAAGCACCAAGCGGAAGCGTAACCATGGCAAGGCATGGCAATATACTGTTGTACAGTGCCATCCAGGGCCAGCACTCTTTGTACCATGCAAGTGTAAAATCTCTGTAATCCTTCACACTCTTTGAGAACTTTTTATAAGAGTCACCACCTCTGTTGAATACCTTTACCACTTCCATTCCATTGATATATTCCACAATTGTGTTATTCATGACCTGTGCCGAACTGTAGTATGCATTCATCTTTTTCATTCCACTCTTCATCATCCTTCCCATGGCAAGTAATCCAAGCGGTAATGTGATAAGACTGAAAAGTGCAAGTTTCCAGTCAACGATAACCATGGCAATGTATATGAAAATTGGAACTGCCACATTTGCCAATCCCTCCGGTAATCCATGAGCCAGTATAAGTTCAATGGACTCAATGTCATCTACGAACATCTTTTTGATTGTTCCATTCCCATATCCCAAAATAGTTCCAAGTGGCTGTTTTTCCAGTTTTCCCTGCAGGGAGATACGTATATTTTTCAGTGTATGATATGCAGCAATATGTGATAATTCCAGTCCTCTGCCATATAAAACTGCATACAAAACACCGCAGATCGCAATTGCAAGTAATCGAATCACAAGATACGAAACAGTCATTGCAGTTCCTGTCACAATAGTTACAATCAGTTGATACAATAAAAAATAAGGTAATACGCCGGCAATTACTCCCGCAAGCATAAACACTGCCGCCAGATAAGTATATTTGCGATATTCGCCTGCATAGTCTAATATTTTCTTTAACACGTGAATCCTCCTTATTTTGTGAGGCAAAATCAAGTCTCTCGCACGAGATTGGATTATCCTCCTCTTTTTGATTAGTTTTAACTAACCTATTTTCAAAAATTTTGTTACTGTCAGAATCTTATTTAACTCTGAACAGTAACAAACTCTAACGCTTTCTGCCAATCCATAAATTGACAGACGATATGGCTGTGCTCTTTGATCTGATTCCACTTCATACCATGAATAAATGGTTCATAGATACAGGTCCAGAATGCAGATATCAAAATATGCATTTCTTCTCTGGTAACATACTTTTTCGCCAATCCCCGTCTATAAGCTTCTTCGTAGTAAGAATAAGTGGCCTGATTCATCTTTTCTACCCATTCATTTGCAAAATCATGATAACTGGAACCTGCAGAACACTTTAGCAACAATACAAAATCGTCATATCTCTGATAAAGATAATCAAACCACCACATCATATAAGACTCATCCATATACCACGCATCAACCAGATCTTTATCCGACATGTTCGTAAACTCTGCTTCTGCTTTTTTATCAACGATCTCTGACAGATCTGCTACGGATTGTTCTACCACTGCACAGAACAATTCGTCCTTACCTTTATAGCGCTTATACAGCGCGCCTGTTGTCACCCCTGCATTCGCACATATTGACTTTAGGGATGCTTTTTCAAACCCAAGATTCAAAAATTCTGTTCTTGCACTGCTAAGAATTTTGGGATCAATTGTTTTATCCGGTACTGCCAATCCACCACCTCTTCCATTGATAATTTAATTATCGATAACATGATTATCATACAAATTATAAATTGTTTCGTCAATAGAAAAAGCACTTCTTGAATTGAGAATCTTTTTCATCAAGGGACTTTACCAATTGACCAACTGCTGAAGAAATGGTATTAGAGAAAACTATAGGCAGGAGCAATGCTCCTGCCTATAGTGAAAAAGTATTCCTTTGCAAATTTATAGAATTAGGATTCTATCATTCATACTGCTCCTTTTTATGCTACTTCAAACTGGCTGTTATACAAATCTGCATAAAATCCATTCTTTTTCATCAGTCCTTCATGATTTCCGCTTTCTATTACATCTCCATCCTTCATGACAAGAATCAGATCTGCGTTTCGGATCGTCGATAACCGATGTGCGATTACAAACGAGGTTCTGCCCTCCATCAATTTATCCATTGCCTTTTGAATCAGTATTTCTGTTCTCGTATCAACCGAACTGGTCGCCTCATCCAGAATCAGCATCGGTGCATTCTCAATCATTGCTCTTGCAATCGTCACAAGCTGCTTTTGACCGGAGGAAAGACTTGCTTTATCATCCAGAATCGTATTATATCCATTTGGAAGCGTCTGCACGTAATGATGAAGACCGACTGCTTTACTTGCTGCAATTACTTCTTCATCTGACACTCCGTCTTTGCTATAAACGATATTTTCACGTATTGTTCCTTCAAACAGCCAGGTATCCTGAAGTACCATACCAAAAAGGCTGTGAGTATTTTCACGTGTAAGCTCACTGATGGAGACTCCATCAATCTTAATTTCTCCACTGTTGATCTCATAAAACCGCATCAGCAGATTGACCATAGTCGTTTTTCCAGCTCCTGTCGGTCCAACAATAGCGATTTTCTGTCCTTCTTTTGCTTTTACAGAAAAATCATTTACAATTGTCTTTCCTTCCTCATATCCAAAATTCACATGGATGAATTCTACATTTCCTTTTGCATTCACCAGCTGCATCCTTTTACCTCCTTCGTTCGCAAGTTCTTCCTCTTCCAGAAATTCAAAGACACGTTCACTTGCTGCCGCTGTCGACTGCAGTGAAGTAATTGACTGGGCAATCTGGGATAATGGCTGTGAAAACAACCGGATATACATCATAAATGCCACGATGGTTCCAAAACTGGCCATGTCTTTCGTAACCAGGATTGCTCCGGCCACACATACTACTACATACCCGAAGTTCCCAATAAAAGACATGAGCGGCATCATAAGCCCTGACATAAACTGACTCTTCCATGCACAGGTATATAATTTTTCATTCATTCCTTTAAATGTTCTGATTTCCTTTTTTACACCGTTATACGCTTTTACAACATTGTGCCCGGAATAGGTCTCTTCAATCTGACCATTGATTTCCCCCAGTTCCTTTTGCTGCTGCACAAAATACTTCTGTGATTTCGACACAATAAGCATCATAAATGCAAAGCCGATTAAGGTTGCTGCAATTCCAGAGACTGCCATCATCCAATTGGTTGCAAACATCATAATCAGGCTTCCGACAAACATAGTCACGGAACTGATTAGTGTTCCCATACTCTGATTCAGGCTCTGTCCAATGGTATCCACATCGTTGGTAACTCTCGAAAGCACATCACCCGTTGATGTTTTATCAAAATATTTCAGCGGCATGCGGTTAATCTTTTCTGAGATGTCAGTTCGAAGTGAATTGGATATTTTCTGGGTCACGGTGGCCATAATGACTCCCTGAATCAGGTTAAACACAAAGCCAAGGCCGTATAATGTAACCAAGAGGAGGGCTATCTTTTTCACTCCATCCAGATCAATTCCGGTGGCGATTCCATCTGTGATCATATTCGTCATATCCGACAGTTTATCTGGTCCAATGATATTAAAAATTGTTCCTACAATTGATAATATGGCAGCTGCGATCACAACGAATCCATACTTTTTACAGTAAGCTGCCAGATGCTTCATTGATTTACCAAAATTATCCGCTTTCTCTGCGGGTGCACTGGCTGCACCCGGTCCCCCTACTATGGGGGGCTTATTCGACTGATTATCTGACATTTGCAATCTCCTCCTTTGACAGCTGCGATTCTGCAATTTCACGATATATGTCGCAATTTTTTAATAATTCACTATGCGTTCCATTTCCTACAACTTTTCCTTCATCCAGTACAATAATTCGGTCCGCATCGATAATGGTTCCTATTCTTTGTGCTACCAGCAGAGAGGTCGCACCGCTTTTTTCTTCCTTCAGTGCACTTCTTAAAATCCGGTCTGTTTTATAATCCAAAGCGGAGAAAGAGTCATCAAAGATATAGATTTCCGGTTTTCTTGCTATCGCTCTTGCTATGGCAAGTCTCTGTTTCTGTCCCCCTGAAACATTGGTTCCACCCTGGGAAATAGCAGCGCCGTATGTACCATCCATTTTTTCCACAAACTCCTTGGCCTGCGCAACAGATATGGCATTCTTCACTGCTTCAGAATTGATCTCACTCTTTCCATTTTCTCCATATGCTACATTTGAGGTTACTGTTCCACGAAACATTACCGCTTTCTGTGGTACATAGCCAAGTTTGTTATATAATACTTCCTGAGTGTATTCCTTCACGTTGATTCCATCCACAAGAACCTCACCTTCAGATACATCATAGAATCGAGGCACAAGATTGATCAGTGTACTTTTTCCACTTCCTGTAGATCCGATAAATGCAACTGTTTCTCCTTTGTTTGCTTTAAAGCTCACATCATGCAGTACATACTCTGCTGCATCCGGATACTTAAAGCTCACATGACAAAACTCCACCTGCCCTGTTTTATTACTCTGGGATTTCGTTTTGGTTCCTTCCTTAATATTGGTTTTGGTTTCTAACACTTCAAGAATACGTTTTGCTGATACACTTGCTCTTGGAAGCATAATGAAAACCATGGTAAGCATCATAAATGCCATAATGACCTGCATTGAATAGGACGAAAATACCACCATATCAGAAAACAGTGTTAATTTATCAGGTAAAACAGCATCGTTGATCAGGTATGCTCCGACCCAGTAGATGGCAAGAGACAGCCCCGACATAATCAGGCTCATTCCCGGATTCATCACCGACATGATTCGATAAATAAACAAATTGGTATCTGTGACTTCCTTATTCGCTTGTTCAAATTTTTCCTCCTGATACTTCTCAGCATTATAAGCTCTTACCACCCGGATACCAGTCAAATTTTCTCTTGTTACCCGGTTCAGATTATCTGTAAGCTTCTGAACCACATTGAATTTTGGAATTGCAAATATGACAATCGTGCCAAGCATCAGGACTAATATTACCACCGCTCCACCTGTTACTGCTGTCCACTGCCAACTTTTTCCGGCTATTTTTACAATTGCCCATACTGCAAGAATCGGGGCTTTGATCAATGCCTGCAAGCCCATGGCAATAAAATTCTGAATCTGTGTGATATCATTAGTGGATCTTGTAATCAGGCTGGCTGTGGAGAAATGATTCATTTCCTCCATGGAAAATGACATCGTTTTATGGTACACATCATCTCTTAACCGCATAGATAATCCTGCTGCAATCTGTGCCGCAAAAAAACCAACAATAAAAGATCCCAGCAGACTTCCCATTGCGCATAGAAGCATATAGCCTCCTGCAATCAGGATGTCACTCATCTTGCTATCTGGAGTCTGAACCAGCTGCGTAATTTCTGTCATATAATCTGGCAGTTTCAGATCCAGCCATACCTGTACTACTATAAATGTGATACTGAACAGCACGAAGATCCAGTCTTTCGTCTGTAGTTTTTTCAATATTCTAAACATTTTTTCTCCTTTCTTTGACTTTTTCGTTTGTCAATGTTAGTATTTTATTGTACAATCGTTTATTATTCAATCAACGATTTATAATATTCGTTGGATAATCAACGTTTTCTATAAAATCGTTCATTTTTAGAGGAGTTCCCATGGAAAAGAAGACTGATTTGAGAGTCATAAAAACCAAACGCAATATCAAAGCGACCTTTCTGAAGTTACTTTCTGAAAAGCCGTTAGATAAGATTTCTATCACTGAACTTGCCAAAGCAGCGGAAATTAACAAAGGAACCTTTTATTTGCATTATGTAGATATCTATGAGTTGTATAACGAACTGCTTTCTGACTTTATAAACGAATTTGCAGATAAAATTGACTGTTATGATCTATTTATTACAGAACCCGAGACTTTTGTAGAAAATTTCATACAGGTACCGAGAAAGCAATTACACATAAATCCTCTCCGCATATTTCCTCCTGAAAATCTTTCCCGCAATCAGATGATGCCGCTGCTGGTTACGAATGCAATAAAAGAGAGAATCTATGCAACAAATCAGATTCCCCGTTCGATTGAAAACGATATTAAGTTAGAAGCAACTTTATCTGGATTAACAGTTGTTTTTCACAGACGATTTTCCGAAGAATATGACTCTACAATTGCGAAGACCATTGGAACAATGATCCGTGCTCTATTTAAATCACATTGAACATTAGCAAATTTCTCCGACCTCGATAGGCCGGCAGTAAAACATTCGGCAATTGCAAGACATGGATACATTCGACTGGAAAAAGTGAAAGATGGCACGCACTCCATTTTTGTTTGAAAGCAACATATCGCTGAACACTATTTTTTGTAGTGTACTCTTTTTGCCTTCTGTGGGGACTTTTTCTTACGAGGAAGAATCCCCTTCATCGTTACCCCCATATCCATCATTACATCTCTTTTTCTTCATCCATCAGGTCTTGATTACCTTTGGTATATCATTTATTATTCCTAATAGCCTTTCAGATATTGATTCAGTTGTAGCCATTTCACAGATTTTTCCAGGGCATCCACTGTTTTTGTTTCTATCACACATCTGCAATCATATTTTGCTGCAATTAGCAGTCTTTGATTCAAATCAATGCTGCCTGTACCGAGCGTCATGTGATTTGATTGATAGATTCCGTCATGGATATGAAAATGCTTTAACCTGTCTTCATAATTCATAATAAATGCTTCATCCATGTTATCGCATGCATGCGAATGACCAATGTCCCATGTTAATGCAAATGCATCACTTTGTAACAACATCTTGATTGATTCTTTTTCATAGCTTTGGTATCCATCTGTATTCTCTATGCAAATTTGAATCCCTGAATTGCCAATCACTGCTTCGCATTTGTTTCGAAAATATAGCATTTTCTCCATGTAGTGATCTTTATACTGCTCGAATAGTTGAATTTTTCCATCCGGCATAGTAAAATGAACACCATGATTCATATGCATATTAAGAACTGGAATCTCCAATTTCTTCGCCACCGCAATCGTCCGTTCAACCGTTTCCATATATGCATTTGTCACCAAATAATTGAAATCACACATATTTAAGTTTTCATCTAAATGAATGGTATAAAATAACTTATATTTATCCTTCATTTCCATCAAAAAATCCACATTCTCTAATTGTTCTATCTGATACTGCGGCAGATTCATATTGAGTTCCACAAAGGATAGGCCAAATCTCGTGCACAAATCCATCGTTGCTTCCAAATCATTTAATTCAATCAATGTTGGCATTCCAAATATCATATTGTTACCCCGTACTTATTATTGGTTAACGTTTCAACTCCATTACAGTAATAATCTTTAACTATAAAAATATTCCACTTGTATCACTAAGAACAACAGTCAAAATTTCCTCCCCTGCCAGAAAATTACGGGTAATCCTCCCAATTCTAATGTAGGCATTATAATGCCAGCTATCTTCCTCAAAACAATTGATAAAAAATTTCTTTTTTGATCACGACTTTTATTCCATATGATCACAAATTCAAATCACTATCTGCCAGAAAAGGTGCATCTATATCGTGGGGTGCTAAAATTGGATGGCTCACCGGATATTCAATTCCTATTTTAGGATCATTATAGGCGATTTGTCTGGAATAACAATCATCAAATGGTACATCATAGCGCATTACATTCTTCGTGTTATCTTCCAACGAAAGAAAAACGTGGCCGAAACCTTTTGGTATAAAGATCTGTTTTCTATTGTCCGCACTTAATTCCACACCAACCCATTGTAAATAGGTAGATGAATTTTTTCGTAGGTCAACCGCATAGTCTACTCCTCTTCCTTTTATACAATAGAGAAGTTTCGCCTGCGCTTTCGAATTATTTTGAAAATGTATTCCATAAAGCGTGCCAGCTTTTTCCGAAAAATATACACGCTCCTCCACATATTCAAAGTGAATTTCAGCCTCTTCTAATTCTTTTTTGCTATATATAGAATATGAAAACCCTCTGTTATCCGATCTTTGGTCATACTCTATAATTTTTACTTCTTTCAGCTTTGTACTTTCAATTTTCATAGCAATCTCCAGTCCTCAAAAATATTGTAAAGCATTTTTATACGAATAGTGTATCAGCGAAATCCTATTATTTCAAGTATGTTGCGTAAAGTTATTTCTGCGTACCTGTGTTACACAGCTCTTCCTATCGAATAAAAAAGATAGACAGGATTTTAAATCCTGCCTATCACCTACCGTTTATAAATTAAAGTTTAAATCGCCTGGTTCCCTCCATCATTTCGTCGGTACGTTTTCCTAAATTGGATGCAGATCCTGCTATTTGCTCGGAAGAACTGAACAATTGCTCCATCGAAGCACTGATCTCTTCCGTAGCGGCAGAAGATTCCTGTGACACTGCCGAAATCTGATCCAGCTCTCCCAGAATCTCATTCTTCTTTTCGTTGACGCTCTTCGCAGAATGATTCACATTATCAATCTTAGGAAGAATTTCCTGAATGGAAACAACGATTTCATGGAACGATTCCAATGTCATGTCGATGACCTTCGTCTGATTTTCAAACTCCTGATTCAATAATTCTGTGGATTCATCTATATAAACATTCCCTGTACTGATCTTCCGAATCAGATCGTTGATTTTTTCAGCCGAGTTTTTCGACTGCTCGGAAAGATTTCTGATTTCATCCGCTACGACTGCAAAACCTCGTCCGGCCTCTCCTGCTCTTGCTGCCTCGATGGTTGCATTTAAAGAAAGAAGGTTTGTCTGTTCCGAAATATCATTGATTAACTTCGTAATCTCGTTAATCTGATTCAGATTCTCTCCCAAAGCAGCAATTCTTTCACGGAATGTCTGGAATGTCTGATTCGTATTCTTCACAGAATCCGATAATCCCTCTATATTTTGATTGCTGTTTTCTGATAATACCTTAATACCCATGGTACTGGTATCGACCTCTTTAATATCGGAAACAATCTGCTCCATATTTCCGGAGAAGACATTCATATTTTGCGAGATAGAAGAAATTGACTCCGCCTGAGACGCACTTCCCTGTGCCACATCCTGAATCGCATCATTCACCATTCCAACCGATTCATTCATCTGACTCGACACTTCCGACAGGCTTTTTGCATCTTCATCAATCCTCTGGGAATTATCCAGCACTAATCCGAACATCTCCCGGATTGAATCCTGTAAATGCTTGAGCGCACGCATCAATTGTCCGATTTCATCTTTCGATTTTAAATCTTTGTCTTTCACTTCCTGCGTAAAGTCACCTTCCGACATCGGTATCATATAGCGGGTTGCCATGGTAAGTTTTTTTGCAAACTGATTGGCAATTGTATATACTGCCAGGACAGAAATCAAAATTGCTACCGCGGCTAGCACGAGCAAATTGTATACCAAACTGTTCGCCTGAGAAAGCACTTCACTTTTCAGAATACTGACTGCCAGCGACCAGCTCGTTCCTTCTACCGGTGCATAAGCTAATTCCTTATCTTCACCATTATAGACGTATTCACCTACACCGCTTTTTCCCTGTATCATTTTCTTCTCTATTGCGGCAAGCTTAGACAGACTGTTGTCATTTTTCACATTCTCAAGATCATTGTCCATGCTTTCAACCAGATCGTTATTATAATGGGCTATCTTCACTCCCTCAGAATTGATCATAAAAGCTTTCCCGGATTCACCTACGGTTATTTCGTTTACCATATTGCTGAGCTCACTGCTGTCCGTGGTAACAGTCAGTATCCCCGTCACATCTCCACCTTCCAGAATTGGCACGGCATAGACTACGACGATGACGCCTTCCGTGGAGCTCATCATGGGATCTGTAACATTCGCTGTCCCTTTTGAGGCTAATTCAAAATATTCCCGATCGGATATATCCGTATTTTTTCCGTTACTAAATATGATATTGCCCTTCAGATCCGAAATACCGATCTTTATATAGCCCTGTTCTTCGATCATGCTGCTTAGACTTTTTAGCTTTTGCTCCGTAGTCAGACTGTCATCCGTTATTTCGGAACGGGTTGCAATAGCCTCCACATACGCTAAATTCTGGGATATCTTATTCGCAACCAGATCTGCTGATCTGCTCACCAACGATTCCAGCATCGTATTCGTTGTTTTACTGAATGCCTGCGTCGAATATACCCTCGTGATCAAGGTAATTCCTGCAATAATCACAACTACCAAAGCCGTAATTGAAATAATCATCTTAGATTTGATACTTTTCATTTGAATTTCCTCTTCAGGACCTTACTATTTTAGATATTGCAGTAAGTGATCCTGACTTCCTCTTTTTTTAGATGGGCTTATTGGATTCGTAATGATGATAACTTCAGACGCGATACCAGATACATCTTTTACAGAATTGGAAGATTTTCCAGATTTTGGATAAAAAAAGCTGCGTAATTCGCCATTTCCTTTTTCGCAACAATCTCCCCAAAAAAAATCCTGCACAAGCCATGCAGGAATTCCATTTTTATGCAACTGGCTGACTTAATAAGTCCCTATAGCTTTGCGTCCCTGCCTCACGACAGGTTTGCCCAATATTTTATTGAACTTAACTTTAAGCCCATATTGCAAATTTGTCAAGGAAAAATAATTTGTTTACGACAAAACAATGGGAACCCGACCAGCTGATATTTACATTCCGGGGCAGGATATGCTAAAGTATTCTCTGTGGTGTCCTTGCAATTTTGCGGAAGCAGAATACCGTATCTAAATGAAAAACTGTATCACATATTTTACAAATAAAGGATAACGATATGATTAAAAAATGGGATATTATTGTAATTGCTTCACTGATTCTTCTCTCCTTTCTGCCACAGCTTATCTTCGGTGTCATTCTGGGGAAGCATTATGATGAAACTTACGCCGAGATTACGATAGACGGCTCTCTTTATAAAAAGATTCCTCTGTCTGCCCATGGAGGCACGGATGAATTCGTAATTGATACAAAAAATGGCACGAATACCGTGCGCGTCGTCGATCAGACAATCCAGGTAATGGACGCAGACTGTAAGGATCAGATCTGTGTTCGCCAGGGAGCCATTTCGAAACCGGGTGAAACGATTGTCTGTCTGCCGCATAAGCTGTTGATTGAAATTAAGAGCTATACAAAAGAAAATCAGGATATCATCCCGGTCGGTTAGGAGAGAAACCATGAACAAAAATTTTCGTATCGTTTTTATGGGGCTTTTGGTCGCTCAGGCCCTGGTACTCTACATCATTGAGGGAATGATTCCCGTTCCCTTTATCGTGCCCGGCGCAAAACTCGGACTGACCAATCTTGTGACAGTGATTGCACTCTATATGTTCCGCAGCCGAAAAGAAGTCTTTCTTATTATTTTTACACGTCTGTTGCTTGCAACCATGTTCAGTGGCAGTGTTTCCACTTTCCTGTTCAGTGCGGCAGGAGCTGTTTTGAGCTTTTTTATCATGATCCTTGTCAAAGAGCTCGGCAAAGAACATATCAGCATTGTTGGCGTCAGTGCAAGCGGCGCCGTCTTTCACAATGTTGGTCAGCTGCTTGTAGCATCCTTTGTCGTAAACAATCCGGCTGTCATGTTGTATCTGCCTCTGCTGACACTTACCGGAATCGGAACCGGCATTTTTATCGGCATCGCTGCCAATTATATTGTAAATCACCTATCCAGAATCAAATATCTGAATTTCAATGAATAGACAAAAAATCTGCCGGTCATCTGGTACCTATCCATTCCCAGTGAGCCGGCAGATGTCAGCAATCCCTTATTGCAGCGTATAATCCTGATTGAGATCTTCGATTCGTTCATCAAATCCCCCGGTTGTATACACTTTATCATCCGTTGTCGTTATTTCACCGGAAACACCGTCCAGCGTTTGCAGCAATTCCATTCCTTTTTCCTGACCCAAAACAAATACCGCAGTAGACAAAATGTCAGAAACCATCCCCTTGTCCGCAACCTGATCACTGATCACAAGCGTATCGCTCATCACACCGCTGTCGGCTGGATAGCCTGTTTTTGGATCCAGAATATGATGGTAACGCTTCCCATCCTCCATAAAATAGCGTTCATAATCGCCCGAGGTTGATATCATTTCATTGGACAGGCGAAGGACTCCCAGATAATTGTCCGAGTTTTCATCTCTTGGATTCACAATCCCGATCGTCCATGCAGATCCTTCCGGATTTTCTCCCAAAGCATACACCGTACTGGAACCAAGAGAAATCAGTCCATTCTTAATCTTATATTTCTGAAAAATAGCCAGCACCTCATCCGTCGCAAATCCCTTCGCAACTGCTCCAAGATCGAGTGCCATTCCCTTTCCCTGTAATCGAACTGAATTTGCGGTTTCATCCAGTTCAATCCTGTCATACCCCACGAGTGCCAGTTTATCCTTGATTTCTGTATCCGATGGCACGCGTTCGTGATCTGTGCCGATCCCCCACAGATCTATGAGCGGCCCGACCGTGATATCAAAAGAGCCCTCCGTCAGACGGGAATACCGGATGGATGTTTCTATCATCTGAATGATTTCCGGATGCACAGTTACCGGGGTACCTCCTGCGGCAGCATTTATTTTTGCTATATCACTCTCACGGTTGGATGCACTGGCCATCTCGTCTATTTCATTCAGGCGGTCAATACTTTCCTCCACTGCCGATTCTGCGTTTTTCCCAGAAGCACGCAAGGTAACGACCGTGTCCATGAGCAAAGTATTTTTGGTGTATTCCCTATCCTCTGTGCTGTTGTATTCATAAATAATTCCTGCCACAATCAGACATACAAGAAGAATGAATCCTATTTTTTTCATGACGTTCACCAATTACCCTTACCATGTTACGAGATCAGCATCGAGATCGCTTTTGTAGGACATTTTGACACACAGGTTGCTTCCTGGCATAACTCCGCACAGATTTTTGGATTGACGACTGCCAGATTATTTTCCAACTTCACCGCCTGGTAACTGCAATTTTTCACGCACAGCCCGCAGCCAATACAGGCAGCCGTACATAATTTCCGCGCATCGGCACCTTTTTCGTTTGAATTGCATCTTACATGCACCTCTGCGTTTGGGGATATCATTCCAATCACCTGCTTCGGACAGGCAGCTTCACAACTGCCGCAGCCGGTACAGCGCTTCGAATCCACAACGGGAATTCCATCCTCACCCATGGACAGTGCATCAAAAGGACATTTTGTGATACAGGTCCCAAATCCGATACACCCATACTTACAACTCTTTGGACCGCCTTGTAGCAGATTTGCTGCTACGCAGTCCTTTACTCCCTGATATTCATAGCTTGCTTTTGCCTTATCCGGTGAACCCGCGCATTTTATATATGCAATACGCGGCTCCATCTGTGCGCTTACTTTACCGGTTATATCTGCAATTTCCTTGGCAACCGCTTCTTTACCAGGCACACACAGATTCGGCGGTACATCCGGATTCGAAACGACTGCCTCTGCATAGGCGGCACATCCCGCGAACCCACAGGCGCCGCATTGGCCCTTTGGAAGAATCTCTTCCACAACATGAATCAGTGGATTTACTTCTACCGCAAATTTTTTATTGGCAGTGGCCAGAACAAATCCAAAGATAATTCCGACTGCCGCCATGACGATTAAAACCATTCCTGCAACTTCCATTCTGTGATCATCCCCTTATCATAATTTAATCATTCCGGAAAAACCGAGGAATGCAAGTGCAAGCATCCCGGCAGCGATGAAGGCAATGCCTGATCCCTGCAGTGGTTTTGGAACATCTGCATCCTCTAACTTTTCACGGATGCTGGCCATCATAATAATTGCCAAAGAGAATCCCACACCGGAACCCAGTGCATTGACAACACTTTGAACAAAGTTATAGTCTGACTCCGCATTGATTACCGGAACACCTAAAACCACACAGTTCGTAGCAATCAGAACAAGATAGATTCCCCACATATTATAAAGCGCCGGTGCCTGTTTCTTAATAATCATCTCCAGCAGCTGTACAAAACTGGCAATCAGTAATACAAACACAACCGTTTTCAGAAAAACCAGATGGAAAGGAAGAAGCACAAAATTGTAAACCACCCATGCCAGCATGGAACTCATCGTAATAATAGAAGTGACTGCCATTCCCATTCCCAGGGAAGCCTTCAGGCTCTTGGATACACCAAAGAAAATGCACAGGCCTAAAAAACGTGTCAAGACGAAATTATTTACAATTGCGGCGCTGAGAAACAATAAAAAATAGGATGTCATATGCTACCACTCTCCTTTACTCTTTTTTGTTTTCGCGCATCAAGCAGTTTGATTGCTCCCACCATGTATCCGATCAGGATAAAGGCACCCGGCGGAAGAATCATGATCAATGCCGGATTATACCAGGAACCCAGAATCGTAATTCCAAAGATACTGCCGTTTCCCAGAAATTCACGGATAATGCCGATGGAAAGCATCGCAATCGTAAAACCGCATCCCATCCCCAGCCCATCCAGCATGGAGGGAACTACTTTATTTTTTGATGCAAATACTTCAGCCCTTGCCAGAATAATTGCGAACACGACAATCAAAGACAAATAAATGCCCAGCGATTTATAGAGCAACGGTAAAAATGCCTGCAATAAGAGCTGCAATACCGTTACAATTGTCGCGATGGAGGTGATATAGACCGGCACACGCACCTTTGGATTAATGATTTTCCGCGTGAGCGATACGACCATATTATTACAAGTAATAACAAACAATACGGACAGTCCCATTGTCAGTGCATCTTTTGCTGTTGTAGTAACGGCAAGTGCCGGGCAAAGGCTTAGGGCAAGCCTGAAAATAGGATTTTCATCGAACAGACCTTTATAAAATATCTTCCACAATTCTCCCATGCTTAATTCCCTCCCATATATGCATTCACTTCATCGACCGCTTCCTTCACGCCCTTTGTAACAGCCGTCGAAGTAATCGTGGCACCTGTCATTGCCTGGATATTTTCCGTATTTGTCTGATCCTTTACTACCGTCAGTGCATCTGAGGTCTTACCTGCAAACTGACTTCGGAAGGAATCCTTGGAAGCGTTGCTGCCCAGACCCGGGGTTTCATTGGCAGAGAGAATCTGAAAATCCATGACGCTGCCGTCCGTTGAAACGGCAACCAGCAGTTCAATCGTACCTCCATACCCTTTGGTGGTAGCCGGAACCACATAGGCGATTGTCTGATCATCCTTCGTGGCCGCGTACCATTCACTTTTTCCGTCCACCGTTACGAAGCTATCCGCGTCCGGAACCAGTTCCTGCATGGACTGCTGCTGAAGCTGGGCATTCTTTTTTTCCGTAATTGGCGCTGTAAAATAATAGGTCGCCGCAATAATAATACCGGAAACGAGACAGACCACTGCCAGGTTAAATGCAATCTGAAAAATACTATATTCTTTGTTTGTATGCGCATCGGGCGATTGCGTATTCTGCATTATTTTTTCTTCTGCCATTTTCCTACCCCGCTTGCTCCAAATTGTTTTGGTTTCATAATAAGATCAATCAATGGTGTGATACAGTTCATCAGCAAAATCGAATAACAGACACCTTCCGGATAACCGCCCTTCAAACGGATCAGGGCAGTCAAAGCTCCCGCTCCAACCGCAAATACGATCTGCCCCTTTTTCGTGATTGGAATTGTTACCATATCCGTTGCCATGAAAAAAGCTCCAATTACCAGACCGCCTGCCATCATATGAAACACAGGATCACCGGTAAAAAACCCATCCGGCCCAAAAACCCAGGTCAGTAATGCTACCGTTCCAATCATAAATACCGGAATCTGCCAATTAATGTAACCTTTATATAAAAGATACAGGCCACCCAATACCAGTAAAAAAGTACAGGTCTCTCCAATACTCCCATTGCGGTTCCCAAAAAACAGTGCTCTGTATAAATCCGTATGCCCCCCAAAGGTCTCGAGCAATTTGTCATAGCCTTCATGCTTTAAGATTCCAAGCGGCGTGGCACTTGTTACGGTATCTACCTTTGACTGCATACTGCTCCAGGTTGTCATTGCCACCGGCCAGGATACCATTAAAGCCGCCCTTCCGATATGTGCCGGATTAAAAATATTGTATCCAAGACCTCCCATGGAGTGTTTTGCAATTACAATGGCAAAAATGCTTCCGATTGCCATCATATAAGGCGGCAGCGACGGAGGCACACACATCGCCAATAATAAGCCTGTTAAGAAGGCACTTCCATCAAAAGCCGTGATTTTTACTTTACGTATTCTCTGTACTATGTATTCCGATAAAACAGCGGCGACGATCGAGACCACAATATTGATCAGGGCTGCTGTTCCAAAATGATAAATTCCAAACAGCGCTGCAGGAGCCAGTGCCAGATTGACATTCCACATAATTTTCGGAATACTTTCCTGACATCTGATATGCGGCGATGCTGATACCCGAAAGATTGTATCTTTTGTTTGTATTTCTGAACTCATGCTTCTTTCTCCTCCTACTTTCTAGCTGCCTGTGAAGCATTTTGTGCTTTTAGCAAGCGAATGTACTGCACAATGTTTCTTTTTGCGGGACAGGTATAAACACAGCTTCCACATTCAATGCAGTTCATAAGACCATATTCTTCTTTTGCCCGATCAAGCTTATTCCGCTCTCCGAGTATGCTCAGCATACTGGGAACCAATCCCATCGGACATGCCTCTACGCACCTCCCGCAGCGAATACATGGAGACTCTTCTCCGCTGTTTGCCGCCGATTTACTGAGTGCCAGAATACCCGATACACCTTTTATAACCGGCACTTCCAGCGTCGATTGTGCAAATCCCATCATTGGTCCGCCCATAATTATCTTTTCCGGAGTCTGGATAAATCCGCCGCAGGCATCAAATACCTCCTGAAAGGTTGTGCCGATCCGGATCAATAAATTCTTTGGCTCTTTTACCGCGTCACCTGAAATGGTCGTTACACGCTCAATTAAAGGAATTCCCTTCTGTACCGCATCACAGATTGCAACTACCGTACCAACATTCTGTACCACAACGCCTACATCACCCGGCAGCATTCCCTGCGGAACTTCACGGCCCGTCAATGCCTGAATCAGCATTTTTTCAGCACCCTGCGGATATTTTGTCGGCAGCGCAACCACTTCTGCTTTCGTCTGTGAGAAAGCTTCCTGCATGGCTTTTACGGCTGCCGGTTTATTATCTTCAATTCCAATCACTGCTCTTTCGACACCAAGAACTTTCATGACGATCAATACGCCGGTTACGATGCGTTCCTGATATTCCAGCATCATCCGATAATCCGCAGTCAGATAAGGCTCACATTCTGCGGCATCCAGAATAAACGTATCGATTTTCTTATCTGCGCCGGGGGATAATTTTACGTGTGTCGGGAATGTAGCTCCGCCCATTCCGACGATTCCGGCAGCTTTGATGATGTCCATGATTTCCTGCTTTTCAAGCTTCCTGTAATCCCGTTCACAAAGGATTCCTGTTTCCCATTCATCTTTACCGTCATTCTCAATGATGACTGCTGTACAGTTTATGCCCGATGTATGCGGGGCAGACTGAATTGCCCTGACCTTTCCCGAAATACTGGAATGAATGGGACTTGAGACAAATGCCTCACTCCTGGCTATGATCTGTCCTTTTTTCACAGAATCCCCGACCTGTACAACCGGTGTGCATGGCGCACCGATATGCTGACGCATGGGAATGACGGCACATTGCGGCAACGGCGCAGTTTCGATCGTCATTTCCGATGTATACCTCTTGTTGTCATTGGGATGGATTCCTCCCAGAAAATGTTTTAACATTTTATCATCACCTCGTGATATATTTTTTCTATGGCACAAAAGCGCACTTCGTACACTCTCGCGTTCTACTACTTAGAAAGCGCAGGTTTTGCAACCGGATCTTTCCTATGAATTAAGCAGAGAGCCTGCCGGAGCAGGCTCTCGCCACAAGCGAAAAGCACGTTCACAGTATCTTTAAAATAGATGGCCTGTTCTTTTCATTTTTATTCAGATATTTATCAAAAATCTTGATACAGATTATGGTAAGAGAAAATGCAACTGCTGCACACAAAATCTCGAGCCCCGTCGTGTATCCGGCGATATAATTACTGATTAGTTTACCGCATCCTGCCCCTATAAAAATGCCAAGCAGCGGAAATATGAATACGATAAACGCTGCAAGAACTGCATTTGTTTCCCTGACTTCAAAAATCACCCGCTGTCCCACAACGGCACCTCTTTCATTTTTCACCCAGACAATCACCGAATTATCTCCCGGACAGGCACCACAGTTTTGACAATCATTATGTCTGCCAACTTTAATCTTTGCGGCAGTCCCCGTGGTTTCTATTACCAAACCCTCCTCAGTCTTCATGATAACGCTCCCTTCTCTTATAAAACATCAACAAATCTCAGTTTACAGGGCCTTTGCCGCCAACGTATTCCAAAAAATGTTCAAGGGTGACAAACCTCGTGTATAATGCCCAAAATTATTATATGATAAGTATGAGCTGTTGTATAAACATACCAATAATTATAGCAGTGTCTACAAAATTTTTCAACAATTATCACATACTGTCATAGTGTCGATTGCTGCAAAATACCTCCTTACAAAAATCCGTTTAATACGCTCGAACCGTTTGAAACAAAGGGGTTGAGACAAAAGCAGTCCTATGATACGAATCAGCAGCCGGTAAAGTGTACTAAAAAAAATACAGACAGGAGCCATACTCCTGTCTGCAAAATATTTTCAAACGATTACTGTTTTCCAGGCAAATCTTTCAATGCTCGCGCTTCTCTAAATGAATTGCCCCGGCTTTTCGTATTTTCAACGGATACACATTCTCTCTGCCAACAAAAGAAGCGATATACCGGATATATGCTTCCGTACAGTGATTCGGAAGAACACTTAAGATGACACCCGCAAATCCTCCTCCATGTACTCTGCAGACCCCATCGCCTTTTTCTTTCAGGAACAGCTCGGTTAATGCCAGACATAATGTCACTTTTTGTTCCTTCCAATTGGCAGCAGAATAGCAATTCTGAAGCAGCTCCCAGGATGATTTTCCAGACGCATTGATCAACTGAAGCAGTGAGGTACTGTCTTTTTCCCGGATTGCCTCTGCGGCTTCACTGACTCTGCTATTTTCCTGAAAAAAATGCAGTGCCCGCAGAATTGCCCGGTCATTTGCAATACTTTTTTCCGCTTTCTTGATTACCTCTAACAAACTTTGCAAATTACTGTCAACAAGCTTTGAAACACCCAGTTTTTCCGCCATCTCCTTCATTTCCAAAGGAATCTCACTATACTCGCGGCTTAAATCCGCATGCCCTTTCCCGGTATTTACAATGACCAGATTGTAACCGAATTCTTCAAAATCAAAGTCAATCTTTTGATAGGCTGCGTGGCTGCTGAAATCGAACAATACCGTTCCGCCGACTGCACAAGCCATCTGATCCATTAATCCGGAATCTTTGTTCCAGTAATAATTCTCCGCATATTGACCAATTTCAGCATATGCAACATCCGTCAATTTTCCCTCGTTGAAAAAGTAGTTCACCATGGAACAGAACAACATCTCAAATGACGCGGAAGAACTGACACCGGCCGAGGAAATCACATTTGTCGCAATATATGCGGAAAACCCGGATACTCGATACCCGAACTTTTTCATCGCAGCTACCATCCCCGCCACAAGTGATTCCGTTCCCTGGCCTGTGGGAAACTTTTCCGCATCCGCAACATTTACCACAATCTTCCCCTCATAACCTTCGCTTACAAGTTCAATCTTACCGGACTCATTTGGAAATGCAGCTCCGATCGTATCAAGATCAATGCTGGCCGCAAGCACCATTCCGCCATTGTGATCTGTATGATTTCCAATTATCTCGGTTCTTCCCGGTGCTGAAAAGAACTCCATCTGTTCCTTTCCAAAACACCTGCAGTAATTTTCAGCCAGCTCCGCAAAACGAACATGGCTCTTCTCTGTTTCTCCGTAAACCCCCTGTAATGCAATATAATCTGGTAATCTCATAGTCTTTCTCCTTTTCTTTGTATTCACCATCCGAATGATTTGTCTCTTATTATACGCATTATAAACAGAGCATCCATAAATAAATTATGAGAAAAGGGGAATATATTGAGAAATGGATATAATTATGGTAATATATTAACAAAAGCAGGAACTATATTGAGATATTTATTATTTTCAGAAAAGAGGTCCTTCATGCAGATTGTCACAAATCAGTTTCAGAAAGAAATGAAACAGCACGGAAATTATGATTTTCCTTTTTTGGTAAGCAGTGAAAGGCTTTCCAAATATGAATCCGGTTCTTTCTTATGGCACTGGCATCCGGAAATTGAACTTACGCTCATCACGAAGGGTGAGATGATATATGAGATCAATAACAACACATTTCACCTACGGAAAGGCGAAGCACTTTTTGGGAATGCAGGTTCTCTTCATTCCGGTCATATGTTTGAGAACCAGGACTGTGAATATTATTCCATAACCTTTGATGCAAAATTGATTTATGGATACGAAAACAGTATGATATACCGGAACTATGTAAAACCTGTGATTCATAATTTTTCGCTTTCTGCGGTACACTTTGATTTTTCAGAGGAATGGCATAAAGAAGCACTTACCATGATAAAAGAGATCATACAGATTGCAGCTGCCGGTTCTCCTGCCTGTGAAATCGATATTGTGGTTCATCTGGAGCAATTTTGGAAGCTTCTTTTCCGGCATAGCAACTGTCTTCCGGCAGCTGCACAATATGACAAACGTAACTATGACCGAATACGAAGTACATTATCCTACATTGAAGAAAACTATGGTTCCACATTGACCCTGGAGGCAATTGCAGAAAATATTCATCTCTGCAAAGGAGAATGCTGCAGAATTTTCAAAAAATATATGAAAATCCCTCTGTTCGAATTCATCCTGCAATATCGGATTGAAAAAAGTTTGGATTATCTGGCTAACACCAAATATTCTATTGTTGACATTGCAGCAAATGTCGGCTTTAACGATTCCAACTACTACTCCAAAGTATTCCGCAGACAGAAAGGCTGTTCTCCTACGAAATATCGTCAGGCTATGTTAAATCAAAATGCCGGTCACACACCTTAAACGCCGTGTAGTGCAATCACAAGTATCGTGATCACGCCACACGGCGTTTTTCAGGTGCTTATAGATTTTTGTCAATAATCATGGCCGTTCCCTGTCCGCCCCCGATACACAAGGTGGCCAGACCTGTTTGTACTTGTCTTTTTTCCATTGCATATAAGAGTGTTACGAGGATTCTGGCTCCGGAAGCTCCCAATGGATGCCCAAGAGCAATTGCTCCTCCGTTTACATTGACTTTATCCCCATCTATTCCGAGGTCTCTTTTCACGGCGATGCTCTGTGAAGCATATGCTTCATTTGCCTCCGCCAGGTCAATATCCGAAATCGTAAGATTTGCCTTCTGCATTGCTGCCTTTGCCGCAAGGCAGGCGCCATATCCCATGATGGAAGGATCAAGTGCTGCGGATGCGTATGAAGTAATGCGGGCAAGCGGCTTAATTCCCAGCTCATCTGCTTTTTCTCTGCTCATAAGAACAAGTGCAGCCGCACCGTCATTTAAACCGGAAGCGTTTCCGGCTGTGACCGTACCGTCTTTTTGAAAGAGCGGCTTTAGTCTGCCAAGTGCCTCCATCGTATTTCCGAAACGCGGGAATTCATCGGTATCAAACACGAAATCCCCTTTTTTCGTTGGAATCGTAATCGGAACGATTTCGTCGTGAAACAATCCATTTTTAATGGCATATTCGGCTCTCTGCTGCGACTGCAGTGAAAATTGATCCTGTTCCTCTCTCGTAATCTTCCACTGCTCTGCAACATTTTCTGCTGTGATTGCCATATGGTAATCATCAAGTCCATCCTGTAAGCCATCTTTCAGCATTTCATCCTCAAAGACCTGATTTCCCATCTTATTTCCCCAGCGGGTTCCATGGACCAGAAACGGAGCCCGTGACATGTTCTCCATTCCTCCGGCAATCATAATATCCGCATCCCCTGCTTTAATCGCCTGTGCTGCGAGAATAACCGATTTCAGACCGGAGCCGCATACCTTATTAATCGTCATCGCAGGGACACTGTTTGGCAAGCCTGCTTTTAAGGCCGCCTGTCTGGCAGGATTTTGTCCCAATCCGGCCTGCAGTACATTTCCCAAAATGACTTCGTCAATCTGCTCCCCTTTTAATCCGGCACGATCTAATACTTCTTTGATCACCACGGCACCCAAATCAGTTGCCGGTACGTCTTTCAGACTTTTCCCGAAAGCTCCGATCGCAGTCCGTGCTGCGCTTACAATTACAATATCCTGCATACGATATCCCTCCTGTTTTCTAGTGGCCTGCCGCCTCATAATCCCGTACCATTCCAATCAGATCCGTCTTCATTCTGCCAAGAACCGAGCAGTCTTTTCCGATTCGAAATAACATCAGATAGCCTTCATATGCAGCCAGAATACGGTGCGACAAGCTGGTTGCTGCTTCCTCCGAAATATCGGAGAAAAGCAGCACATTCTGAAAATTTTCTCTTAATTTATCCAATGATTTCCGGTAGCATTCTGCAATCTCCGGTTCCGAAAAGGCGATTTCCTGTCCGATAGCTGCAAATGGGCAGCCTAAATGACGCTGCTGTTCTGCTTCTTTGATCATATATGCAGAAAAATCCTCAACAAATTCTTCCCATGTTTTCTCCTGCGCGGTTTCCTGCATCCAGTCAATAATTTTATTCTCATAATAAGTTACTGATGCAGCAGCGAGTTCCCGCTTGCTCTTAAAGTGAAAATAGAAGGAACCTTTCGGCAATTGCGCAGCGGACAATATATCATTGATCCCCGTTGCATTGTAACCGTTTTTCCAAAAGAGCCTGGCGGCGCATTCTATTAAATGATTCTTTGACTGTTCCCCTTTGGTCATCTGTCTCTCCTCCTTTTCTTAATACATTAGACCAGTCTGTCTATTTTGTCAAGAGTTTTTCACAAAGCCATTTCATCTGATATGGAAAGAAGTATGACAAGGCTTCCCCAAATTACAACAACGCATTAATAGAGCAACGGACTTTCCTCTCCCTGACAGAACAGGTTCAGTCTGTGAAGTGCCCTTGTACATGCAATGTATAACAATTTTTTATCATCCTCACTGTTATAATTTACAGCATCGGCATCGCAGATCAGAACAGCATCAAATTCAAGTCCTTTTGACAGATATACCGGTATCAGAAAAACTCCCTGCAAGTCTGCCGTACTCTCATCCCGAATCTGCCGGACATCGATGCTGTCTTTTAACAGTTCAAAGAGGAAATTGGCATTTTTCTCGGTTTTACAGATCAATCCGATCGATTGATATCCGTTTTCCAGACAGCGTTTTACCTCTGCAGCAATCATTTTTATCAGATCTGACCGATCGGCAGCCGCAGAAATCTCCGGTATATCCCCGTTTCGGTTAAAACTCTTGATTTCCAGCTCTGTCTCTATAAATTTTAAGCTGTAGTTTAAAATTTCGTTTGTACAGCGGAAACTTTTATCCATCGTAACAAGCGAGGACTTTTTCTTCTTTAATATTTTTCCGATCTGCTCATAGAGTGACAGGTCTTCCCGTTTTTCAAGTGTCTGATTGATATCTCCCAAAATCGTAAATTTCGAATTCGGAAACAGTAAGTGAAATATTTCATAATGAAGCGGATAATAATCCTGCGCTTCGTCGATTACCACCTGCTTTATATTTCGATATTCATTGGTTCCGTTTATCTTCAGATTCAAAAAAGCAAGAATAATTGCATCATCATAAGACAATAGATGGTGATTCAGATTTTCCTTTGTAAATGCGAAAATAGCTTCCATGCAATCCGGAAGTTCAATACCCTCTGCCAGCTGATAAAAAAGCGCTTTCTCACGGAACAGTTTCCGATAGAGTTCTTCCATATTCAGTTCTGTAAATTTCTGTATCTCTCTTTTGATCATGAAAACTTCGGATTTTGGAATACGTCTGTTTTTCACCGCATGCACTGCTTCCAGAATAAAATCCTCCAACTGCTTTAATCTCACGCCCAAAGGAACGTCCTGATTACCGGATACTATTTTTGCCTTTAAGACTTCCTTTCTTACGATACATGCTCCTTCATAACAGACATCTTCGAATTCAATTCCGTTATCCGGCAATTGAGTTATAAATCGGTTCAGGATTTCCCAGAATTGGTAAGAAGTTTTGAATTCCATACTTCTTTTTATCGTTCTGCCGTACTCTGCACCGGTAATCAGATTTTCCAAAAATTGATTCCGGGACTGGATATGCCCCCTTTTGAGAATTTTTGCAAGCATCTCCTCGAATATTATGGAAACCACATTTTCTTCCCCAAGTTCCGGTATTACATTCGAAATATATTGCTCAAACAACAAATTGGGCGAAATAATGAGAATATTATTTGCAGACAGTTTCGAAGACAGTCCCTGATACATCAGATATGCTGCCCTGTGAAGTGCGATGGAAGTCTTACCGCTTCCTGCCACTCCCTGCACCATCATTAAATCATTTTCCATATCCCGGATTACGACATCCTGATCTCTCTGTATGGTTTCTACGATTGTCTTCATTTTGGAAGAAGTATTGTAAGACAGCAGCTTCCGTAAAAATTCATCAACAATTTGTACATCTGCATCAAAAAAATACTCCAGTACGCCATGATTGATTTCATACTGTCGCTTTAAACCAAGCTCCCCGGCAATCCTTCCAACGGGTGCATCGTAAAATGCCGGTCCTTTCACAAAACGGTAAAAAACACTCGCAATCGGAGATCTCCAGTCATAGACATCCATTTCAAATGAATTCTCTCGCTTTAACGAGGAGCGTCCGATATATACTTTTTCATATTCAGCTTCTCCCTCAAACTGAAAATCAATGCGGGCAAAGAAGGGGGACTGGATCAGATTTTCCAGCAGAACTATTTTATTTTCCACTTCTTCGTAGTCTGCGATTTTATCGGTGACCGGATTCATATACTGACTTAGTTCGGCAAGTGCCTCAAATCCTTCCGAACCCCAGAGATTGCCAATGGAATGAGACGTGTTTTCACGCAGCTCTTTTTTGGCGGAAAGAATGGCAGATTTATTCTCTTCATTCTTTTTTCTTGCCTGATCCAGCTGCTTTCGGGCGAAAGTTATCGTTCTTTGTAATCTTTGATTCTCAAATTCTAATTCAGACAGCTTCTCTTCCATTCTGCAAATCACCTCTTCTTTAAAATCAGCAGGAAATCCCTCTCCAAAACTGTTATGAATAACTCTAGCACAACATCATTCAGAAAAACAGTCTTGCTGTTATGTATTGTATTTGATACAATTGAGGTGGAGAGAAGGAATGTTGCACAACATGCACATTTTCCTTCTCTCCACCTCATATTACGGAAATAACTATTTCTATAGATTCAAATGTTCTCCAACGCTATTCCGTTCTTAACGCCGTTACCGGGTCTTTCTTGGCCGCCTTTTTCGCCGGTATAAAACCACCGATTAAAGTCAGCAGTACACTGAGCACAATCAAAATCAATGCAGATGGAATCGGCAAAGATGCGTTGACATCTGTCGTGTCTGTCATGGCATGAATGATTGCATTTACAGGGATCAGAGCCAGAAGCGTAATCCCGATTCCCAGCAGTCCCGAACACAGACCAATGATAAATGTTTCGGCATTGAATACCTGTGAGATGTTGTGCTTGGATGCACCGATTGCACGTAAAACACCGATTTCCTTGGTTCGTTCCAATACGGAAATATAGGTGATAATACCAATCATAATGGAAGAAACAATCAGTGACACTCCGACAAATGCGATCAGCACATAGGATATAACGTTGACGATTGTGGTCACAGACGACATCAGCATCGCAACATAGTCCGTATAGGTAATCTGATCCGCTTCATCCGCAGAACTGTTGTATTCTGAAATGCAGTCGGAAATTGCATCTTTATCTTCAAAGCTGTCCGCATAAATCGAAATCTTCGATGGAACGTCCGGACTCACAACACCAAATTCTGTCATATTATCATCATAGGTCCCGGTTGAAATGTATGCGTCATAAATTGACAGCAGCACACTGTCCTCCGGATTCTGCAGATATTGATCCAGCGTTGCCGCCAGCTCCTCTTCTCCCATGGAAAGTACCGCAGCCTGCCCCTCCGGATTATCCGCATAGGTGCTTTGCAAAATGGTCTTAGCCATAGCCGCCTTATCTGAAACACCCAAATTTGACAGATATGTCTTGGTGTCTGCGATTTTCCCCGCATCATCTGCCGGTTCAAATGTCAAACCGTTTAATATGTTGACATTCGGATTTGCTTCCTGTGCCTTCACAACTTCACTGCTGTTCGTATGATCAATCAAATAATCCGTCAGCGCCTTCGTATATCCAACGGCTGCACCAATGGATACGTTGGTATCGTCTCCGTTCGGGCGTACGACACCGGTGATTTTCAGCTGTACCGCATTTTCCAGCAGAGACTTGACTTTTTCTTCATCCTCTTTAATTGAAACATAGTTTCCATTTTCATCTGCGACATAATAATCACTGGCTGGAATCATATACAGGCTCTGTCCGCAAAGATCCTCATAGCTGAAACTCTGTTCATCCAGTGTCACGTCTTCTCCCGCGTCTATTTTATCCATCAGATCCCGGTATTCAGAAGTGGGCAGTAATCCAAGTTCGTAGAGCGTGGTACTTGAAATCTCGTTATTCTCATCGAGGACAAGTACAACTTCATCATACGCGCTCGGCCATGCTCCGTACACGACATCATAACTCTCTGTGAGAACCTTGCTGACCGAGTCACTGTCAGAACCAGACATCAGCTCTGCGAAATTACCCGTAGTTTCGCCAAGCATACTGCTCATGCCGGACATCATGCCGCCGGATTGTATCGTGGTTGCATCCTTATTCTCTTCGAGTGTGCTTCCATCCGCGTTGACAAGGGTTCCCTCCGAATCATAGGAATATACATCAAACTTCGTATCATAACTGTATACAATTCCATTTTCGCCAATGTACTGATGGATTTTGCTATCCGGATTATCCAGATATTTCTTAAATGCAGTCAGATTGTTCTCCGTGATACTTGTCGTAATACTGGATTGCATTTCGATATCTTTCGGATTGGAATAAACTGCATCCAGTTTATGATCGGGCTCCTCTTTTGTATTGGAACTTTTCCCTGCTTCCAGCATACTGGTCACATCGATGGTCTGTGCTTCAATCGAAATCGGATACGAGGTCATTGTGCTCTTCTGAATATCATTGATATAGTTATCCACACCGGTAGAAATCGACAGGATCAGTGCAATCCCAATGATTCCGATGGAACCGGCAAATGCAGTAAGAAGCGTTCTGCCTTTTTTCGTTTTTAAATTATTAAAACTAAGCGACAGAGAGGTCAGAAATGACATGGAGGATTTTCCCATGTTCTTATGCTGTGCCGCAGGCAGTTCTCCGTCTGCCACTTCGTAAGGTTTGGAATCGTCCAGTATCTTTCCATCCCGCAGTTTTACGATACGTGTCGCATACTCCTCTGCCAATTCCGGATTATGTGTTACCATGACAACCAATCTGTCTTTCGCAACCTCTTTCAACAGCTCCATAACCTGGACACTTGTGTCTGTATCCAGTGCACCGGTCGGTTCATCGGCAAGCAGAATATCCGGATCATTTACGAGTGCTCTTGCAATGGCAACACGCTGCATCTGTCCGCCGGACATCTGATTCGGCTTTTTGTGGATCTGTTCTCCCAAGCCGACCTGCTCCAACGCTTCTTTGGCCCGTTTTCTCCGCTCTGACTTTGAGATTCCTGAAATCGTAAGCGCCAGTTCTACATTGGATAATACCGACTGGTGCGGAATCAGATTATAACTTTGAAATACAAACCCAATCGTATGATTCCGATAGGAATCCCAGTCTCTGTCCTTATATTTTTTCGTTGAAATGCGATTGATAATCAAATCACCCTGATCGTATCGGTCCAAACCTCCAATAATATTGAGCAGTGTCGTCTTTCCGGAACCACTTGGTCCAAGAATTGCAACAAATTCATTATCCCGAAGGTTCAAAGAAACATCGTCCAATGCTGTCTGAACCAGATCACCTGTCTTATACCGTTTACTTATTCCCTGTATTTGTAGCATCTGTCTATCTCCTTCCTTTCGTAGTTTGCATTCTATAATACTTTGAAAAACTGAAAATAAACTTTTCTGTTTATTTTGAGTTCACTTTTTATGTTATAATTGACTCAGGCAAGAACAAAAATGTGTTTCCTATCGATAAAAAAGGAGGTATTACAGAGGATGTTTCAAATTCTTGTTGCAGAGGATGACAAAAATACTGCCAGACTTATGCAAGCAGTTCTTACACATGAAGGATATCAGGTTTTCCATGTTTCAAATGGGAAAGAAGCACTGGCATTTACAGATAAACAGCATATTGATCTGATTGTGCTGGATGTGATGATGCCAGAAATGGATGGCTATGAATTTACGGAGCACATCAGAAGCTGCGGTGATACCACTCCCATTTTGATGGTAACAGCCAAACAGCTCCCGGAGGAAAAATGCAAGGGATTTCTTGTTGGAACAGATGATTATATGGTAAAACCCGTCAATGAAGAGGAAATGTTATTGCGAATCAAGGCTTTATTGCGGCGTTCTCAGATTGCAAACGAGCATAAACTATATGTCGGAAAAATCATTTTGGACTATGACGCTCTGTCTGTTTCCCGCGACGGAACAGCGCAGACACTTCCGCAGAAAGAATTTTATCTGCTGTATAAATTACTCTCCTATCCAAACAAAATATTTACACGTCTGCAATTAATGGACGAGATATGGGGAATGGATTCGGATACGGTTGATACAACCGTCAATGTGCATATCAACCGGCTGCGCAAGAAATTTGAATCCTGGCCGGAATTTGAAATCGTCGCAATCCGCGGCATTGGATATAAGGCGGTAATTCTATATGAATAAATGGAACAGCTACTGGAAAAGACTGCGGCTCAGTCTGATTTTTGCACTTATATTTTCATTTACGATGTCCTTTGCCATGCTTCTTGTTCTGGCAGGCGTATTTCTTTTGGATCGGCTGGGGTTTTCGGATAACAAGCTGGATCATATGCCGCTTTTACTGTTTACCATCGTCTGTCTGCTGATCGGAACTATCATTTCCATCTTCTTCAGCCGCCGCCCTCTGGCTCCGCTCAGAGAGATCATGCAGGCAACGGAAAAAATCGCCGGCGGAGATTACAATGCTCGTCTTCACTTAAAAGGATTGAATGAATTAAAACAACTGAGCAACAGTTTTAATCATATGGCCGAAGAAATCGGAAGTGTAGAAATGCTCCGAAGTGATTTCGTCAACAATTTCTCGCATGAGTTTAAGACACCGATTGTCTCCATCCGCGGCTTTGCAAAATTATTAAAACGAAATGATCTGACGGAGGAAGAACGGAACGAATATCTGGATATTATCATCAGCGAGGCAGAACGTCTCTCTACATTATCTACAAATGTGCTGAATTTATCCAAAATTGAAAAACAGACCATCCTGACTGAGACCAACCGGTTTAATGTCAGTGAGCAGATTCGTCTGGTCATCACGCTTCTGGACCAAAAATGGTCGGACAAACATATTGATCTTGACCTTATCTGCGAAGAAATATTTCTGGTTGGAAATGAAGAACTTTTAAGGCAGGTCTGGATTAACCTGCTGGATAATGCCATAAAATTTTCTCCGGATTACGGGACTATTACGATTCGGATTGTTTTGCAGACAGATACGGTCCGCTTCTCCATCACCGATCAGGGACAGGGAATGTCCCCGGAAACAGCCAACCGCATTTTCGACAAATTCTATCAGGGTGATACCTCTCATGCGGAGAAAGGAAACGGAATCGGTCTTACCATCGCCAAACACATTGTTGAACTTCACCACGGAAGGATTTCCGTTCAGAGTATCAGAAATGTCGGGACAACGTTTGATATTGTTCTCCCCCTTGGCACACTGCTCGTAAAACAGTAACAGCGACTATGATAATAATTGGTAAAAAATATAGGCAGGATTCCGCTCCTGCCTGTTTTTTAGTCAAATTTCCTATTCCATATGCTCTTTTACAATTACAATGGTGAGGTATCCGCTTTGAATGTCCAGATTCTCCAGCCCTTCTGTTACCTTTTCATCCGGCATGCCGCAATTTGAGACAGCATAGACGTCAAGTTCGCCCGATGCATTCTCCGCCCTGAGTTTCTGCCTTAATTCTTCCAGCTTTTTTCCCGATTTCATATAAACCCGGGTTCCCTTCAGGCTCATGGTTTCTTCTACTGCATAAGACCCCGGTATCACATGGATCTCATTCCGGTTATCTCCCAAAGGAATTCCAAGCCTTGCCGCAACGGCACAAAAGGACGGAACACCGCTGACTATAATGGCATCCTTCCCCCGGCGCAAGGCCCTTGCATGGATATAACTGTAAGTCGAATAGACCGAAGGATCTCCAATTGTTAAAAAGGCCACTTTCTTTCCATTATCCAGATATGTTTCGATCTCCCCGTATATCTTATCGTGTGCCGCCGCCAGTTTGTCCGGATCTTTGATCATGGGAAACGGCTTACAAACAATTTCTTTTTCCCGTATTTCGGGAACGGCCTCATATACAATTTTATATGCATAACACTCCTCTTTCGGCGCCGATGGTAAGAGCAGTACATCACATGCCTTCATAATTTTTACTGCTTTCAAAGTCAGCAGTTCCGGGTCTCCCGGTCCCACGCCGATTCCATACAAAATTCCACTCATAGATTTTTTCCCTTTTCTATCTTTTTATCCTGCTTCCTGTAAATGGCTGATGTAGATTTCACGAATTCCCTCGTATTCTCCCAGCCCTTTTAACAGGCATTCCGGCTGATAGCCCTCTTCCCGAAGACGGCTTGCAAACGAATCTTGTTCACCTGCCATATCATGATTGGCATGATCGCCTGCGACCAGCATAAATGGTGTGAGCAGGATCCTGCCTTTTTGCGCTATTTCCGGATTCATACGTGCAATTACATCCTCTATGGTAATTGCTCCCTCCACGGTAGCAATATAAATCTTCTTTCCTGAATAGCTTCGCAGGGCGAGTTCCATTTTCTGGTAGCTTTCATCTGCCTGATGTGCGGAACCGTGACCCATGAGTATGACCGGATCTTCACCGGCCTCCTGCTCTATGCAGTTCCAGTAGACTCTGGCCATTCGCTCATAATCTTCTTCTTTTTCCAAAAGTGCCCCGGCTATTTTGATCTGATCAAAGAGATTTCTGCTTTCTCTGACCATCTGCTTCATTCCGTTATTCTCAATACCGTCAATAATATGTGTTGGAAGCACCGTAACATCCGTTACGCCTTCCCGCTTCATTTCTTCCAGCGCCATTTTCGTATCCGGAACCCGGATACCGTCCCTTTCCTCCAGAATTTTTCTCACAATCCTGCTGGAAAACGCCTCTTTTACGAGAGCATCCGGGTATAACACCCGGACGGTCTCTGTAATTTGATCAATATTCTTTTCTCTGGTTTCCCGAAAGGTTGTCCCAAAGCTGACAATCAGAATTCCCTGTTTCATATGATTTCTCCTGTCATGCATTCTTCACAGGGGAGGCACTGCCCGCTTCTTCGTTGTCCATCCATTTCTTGCGTTCCACCATACGTCCCATCAGAAACGCGAGAATTCCGACACCTAACCCGGTCTGCAGACAGAAAAAAAGACTTTCCACTTCTCCCGGCAGTTCTCCGCCGATCAGCGTCTCTAAAACAGGCGTAAACCAAGGCTCATAGCTGCCTGTAATCTGTTCGACCATGACACTTCCGGCATCGTCAGATCCGCCGAAATTCGCACCTTTTAACAGAAAAAGCGGTACCAATGCAATGATTAAAACTGCAAGAATTAATCCAATTACCCATTTTTTTGTTTTCGTCATCTTACCTTACCCCCTTCGAAAGTCCGATTTTCTTTAATTCCGGCTGCGCATAAGTTTCAAGTGCAATCATGATTAAAACGGTAATGATACCTTCTACAATTGCCAGCGGAAGCTGGGTCGGAGCAAACACGCTCAGGAATTTTCCGACAGACATCGCTACTCCGCCCTCTTCTGACGGATAGGCAAGTGCAAGCTGAAAACTCGTCACACAATATGTAAAAATATCTCCCAAAAATGCTGCCAGAAAAATTGCAATCCATTTATTTACGTTCAGTTTCCGGCAAAGTTTATAGATACCGAAGCTGAGCAAAGGTCCCGCAATCGCCATGGAAAATGTGTTGGCACCCAGTGTCGTCAGTCCGCCGTGTGCCAGCAGGATTGCCTGAAACAGCAGTACAATAATTCCAAGGATACTGACTGCCGTAGGTCCAAAAAGAATTGCTCCCAGTCCTGTTCCGGTCATGTGCGAACAACTTCCGGTCACAGACGGAATCTTTAAGGAGGAGATTACAAAAATAAAGGCTCCTGCCATGGCAAGCAGCGTAATATTTTTCCGATCTGCTGCCAGTTTCTTTTTGATGGATATAAATCCGGTCACCAAAAATGGGATACATAAGATTCCCCACGCAATACAAAATCCCGGGGACAGATACCCCTCCATAATATGCATTGCATAGACGTCCGGTGTGACACTGAAGATCACACAGACAATTGCAAGTGCTGCAATCATTTTTGCCTGTTTCTTTGTCATTTTCATTCCCTCTCTTTGTTTTTTATGTAGTAAGTAAAACTGCAACTTCTGTCACATGCTTTACAACCCATTGTTTTAATGATTCGATGTAACGTCCGAATCCGATCCGAGTAATTTTTCCAGCTCCGGCAGTGACCGCGGATAAGTTTCTGCTTCCGCCAGCAGGTGCTTTTTTCGCAGCAAGTCACAGAGTTCCATCATAACGGGCTTCTTTAAATTTGCTCTTTTTAACAATACATCATCGGAAAAAATCTGCTGTGGTACGCTGTCGGCAATCAGTTTCCCCTGAGAAAACACAAGAATCCGATCTGCAAAGCGATAGGCAAAATCGACATCATGTGTGGAAAGCAGAATTGTCTTTCCGCTCTGCTCGAGCCGCGCAAGTACTTCTTCCAGCAACTGTGCATTGACCGGGTCGAGACTTGCCGTTGGCTCATCAAAAATGATGATCGGGGCATCCATTGCAAGGATATCTGCAATACTGACCCGCTTCTTCTCCCCTCCGCTCAGGTAATGCGGAGGACGGGAGGCATAATCCATAAGCTCCATCTCCTCCATCGCAGCGATTGTTCTCTTCTCTACTTCATCCCGCGGCAGCTGCATATTCATCGGTCCAAACGCCACTTCTGCCTTTACCGTTGATGCAATGATCTGGTTATCTGCATCCTGAAATACAATTCCCACCTTTTTCCGCAGCAGATTCCGATTCTTTTTCCGGATTTCTTCCCCGCATAACCGAATAACTCCCCGGTCCGGCGTCCGCACTCCATTGATATTCAGAAAAAAGGTGGATTTTCCGGCTCCGTTTTCTCCCAGCACGGCTATTTTCTCTTTTTCATGAATGACCACACTGACATTCTCCAACGTGTTTTTTCCCTCTTCATACGAAAAAGAAAGCTGTTCCACTTCCAGTAATTTTTCTTTCATTTATCGATATCTCCCTACCGCCGCTGTACAGACGAAAACTGTGATATAAAAGAGCGCCCAGAAAAGCTGTTCAGGAGAGAACTTTTTCTCCTCTTCCCAGAACAGACATTTTCCCTCATACCCTCTTGCTTCCATTGCATCATAGTAACTTTCCGATTTTTTCATGGATAAAATAAACAAATTCGCCAGTTCGCTTCCAAAGGTTCGAAGCGACGTTTTGTAACCCAAATATCCGAGACGGGAGGCTGCAGCATCTTTCTGATTCTGATTGATCTCCGACAAGATGAAGATATAACGGTAAATCAGATGCATCAGTTCCAAAATGATTTCCGGCACCCGGATTTTCCGAAATACCGCAAGAATCTCTCCCATCGGTGTGGACAGTGTCATCATGTAAAGAGCGCTGATTGCTGCGAATGCCTTTAACGCGGTGCGAAGTGCCAGCTCCAGACTTTTTGGAGAAATATACATATTTGTCGCATATAAGGGTACCGACCAGATGGCTTGTGCTCCGCTCCCAAACTGAATCAGAATCGCAATTCCACTTAACAGGATAAATACCGCCGGTACTTCCAGCAGATGGACGTAGTCCCGAAACCGGATTTTTCCTTTTCCCACAGAAAGCAATAGCATGAAACCTACGGTAACGATAGAAACACTGATGGAATCCGCTGCAATCACGGCAACCAGCGCCACCACGGAAAAGAGGACCTTAAACGTGGTATTCCAGTGATTCATTCCGGAGATATAGGCATAGTAATCAATCGAAACATGATGATGTCCTTTTTTCATAAGCCACCGCCCTTTCTAAAAAATGAGTCACATAATTCGGGCTGGACGGATAATACAGGTGCGGATAACCCCACCAGAAATTCCCTTGTGCATGCACACATTCCCAGTTCTTTTGACTCACCGGCTTGACAGCAATGCAATCTGTTCCATTCGCACTACTGTCGTAATAATGGAACTCATGTCCCTTTATAATCTGCTGGGCACTCAGAAAATGCGGCTTTTTTTCCTGCAATTCCAGATATCCGAAACGGACCAGTTTTCCGGCGTTCCGGCAAATTCCCGGTATCACACCGCACATTTGATATTCTGCTCCATCCTGCTCCACCAGCTTTTCATGCAGATACATGAATCCACCGCATTCTGCGATGGAAGGCATACCGCCTGCGATGGCCTCTCTGATTGCCTGTTTCATCGACTTATTTTCTGCAAGCTGTTTCGCATAAAGCTCCGGATATCCTCCGCCAAGCAGGATTCCTGCGATTCCCTCTGGAAGTTCCCGGTCATGCAGCGGAGAGAATGGAATCAATTCTGCTCCCGCCTGCCGCAGCATCCATAGATTATCCTCGTAGTAAAAACAGAATGCCGCATCCCGGGCAATTCCTATTTTGATCGAATCCGTCACTTTCTTTACCATGAACTTCCCGGCGTTTAGTGCTTGTGCCCTTTCCGCTGTTTCCAGAATCCGGTCAATGGAAACCGTCTCTTCCAAAACCACAGCCGCTTTTTTGACCTGCTCTTTTAATTCTGCTATTTCTTCCGGCATCTTTAATCCGAGATGCCGGCTTTCCAGACGGATCTCTCTCTGCTCCGGAAAATAACCGAAAACCGGGACGGACAATTCCGCCTCCAGCACCGGTTTTATCGTTTCATAAAACCCTTTTGTCACACGGTTTAAAATCACTCCTGCGATCAGATGCTCCGTATCGTAATGCAGAAATCCTGCAATCATAGGAAGCAGGGATCTGCCCATCCCATGTGCATCTAACACCAGAAGAATAGGTGTCCTCAGACAGGCGGCGAGATGATAGGCAGAGCCTTCCTCCCGGATACCGCCCAGACCGTCATAGAGTCCCATCACCCCCTCTATGATTGAGAACTCTGATTTCTCTCTGAGGAACAACGCCTGCAACGGCTCCTGATCTGAAAAAAAAGTATCCAGATTACGCGATGGCACTCCGATTACTTTTCGATGAAACATCGGATCGATGTAATCCGGGCCGCATTTGAATGCGGACGGTACGATTCCCCTGTCTTTCAACGCCTGCAGCAGCGCACAGGTCAGCAAAGTTTTACCGCTGCCACTTTTTGCAGCCGCAATCATAATTCTGGGCAGTTTCATTGCAATCACCTCCTCTGTCTTTCTTTGTGCCAGTGTATTTGGGTGCATTTATCGGTTTCCGTTGAAATCAAACGAACAGATGAACACCGGATTCTCCGCTTTCATCAGGTGATAATTTCCGATTTTCTCCGAACGGCTTACCTGTACCTGCACGATTTCCGCATCGCAGATCGAAAATTCATGCAAAACCTCCCGAACTTCACAGATGGTTTCCAGACTGACCGCATTGATTACGACACGCATGCCTGGATTCTTTTCATATAGTTTCTGTAAAATGTCTTTCAGATTACCGCCACTGCCACCGATAAATGCATGGGTCGGTTTTGGAAGCGCAGTCAAAGCCTCCGGTGCTTCTCCCTCTATCACCTTGACATTTACCGTCTGAAATCGGGTGCAGTTTTTCCGGATCAGCTCTGCCGCCTGTGCCTTTTTTTCAATGGCATATACAGAAATGTCTGCGGAAACTGCCGCTATTTCCACTGCAATCGAGCCAGTGCCGCTGCCGATATCATAGACCGCGGCGTCCTGCCGCAGGCGCAGCTTGCAAATAGAGATTTCCCTGATTTCTTCCTTTGTCATCGGAACCTTATCCCGTTCAAAAAGTGCATCTCCTTTTCCATGCGTCAGCAGCTTCTTCGGAACGGACGGATTCTGCACAAGACACAGATACAGGCCTTCTTTCGTGGCATGGATACATTCTGTGGGCGTCAGTTCCCGGATCTCCTGATTCTCATAGGACAGCTGATATCCAACGAGGATTTTGCAGCCTGTCGGACCCGCTGTACTTAAGACCTGACCGAGCATCTGTAAATCCCTCACTCCCGAAAGAAGTACAAACGTCTTGTCGTGGTATTTCACATTTTCCAGCAATTCTGCTCTCCATTCGGATGTCTCTGCCCTGCCATGAATACTCATGATTATGGCATCCTGCCAGCTGATACCGACTGCCGCAGCAAGAAAGGACACCGAAGAGATGCCTGGAAAAATCCGCAGATCGATTTTCTGCCCTTTTCCCATGGAATCCTGTTCTTCCCATTGTTTCTTCCATTTCAGCAGCTCCTGATACAGTTTCGTACATCCACTGTAAAAGCCACTGTCACCGGAAAACAGGATTACGACCTTTCTGGCGTCCGCAGACGCTTCCTGACGTTCCAATTTCTCTAAAAACGGTATGATATCTGTCGCTCTGTAAAAAGGCAGCGTGTCATATTTCCCCGAAAATTCTGCAAGCAGGCGTTTTGCACCCAAAAGATAGTCCGCCATGTCGATCTGCCTTTTGGCCGCTACAGTAAGTGTCTGCAAATCGCCCATACCGACCCCCACCAGTGAAATGCGCAGTCCGCCGTTTTGAATCAGCTGCTTTCCGGTCAGTTCCTCCAAACGACGGCACACCTGTGAAAAAGTCATTCCCGTTTCCCGCTCCGGATTCCCAATTACATAGCAGGCTGTATGCGTCCGCTCGGCTGCGCTTACCTTCTCTTCGAATCCGCCGTTTCTTCCGCTCTCTTTCGTAACAATACAACGAATCTGATACTGCCGGATCAACGCTATGTTCAGTTCCTCCGAAAAAGGACCCTGCAACGCCAGAACCTGTCCTCCCGGAATCTCCTGTTTCTGACAAAGCTCCAGGCTTTCGATTCCAGGCAGAACACGGACATACAGTCGCTTTTTCACAGCATCATTTGCACAGAATGTGGAAAGCTCCTTGCTGCCGGTGGTCAGAAGAATGTTTCCTTCTGTTTTTTCCAGTGCTTTTGCACAGTCTTGTGTTGTCGCAAACCAGACCGGACCACACTCTTTTTCATCTGCATGTTCCCGGAGATTTCCGGTTTCCCGCTTCAGACGCAGATAGGGAATCTTCAGATTTTTCAAACTTTCCCGAATGTTCTTTGATACCTCTGTCGCAAACGGATGCGTCGCATCGGTTACCGCAAGGAATTCCTCCTGCTGCATAAATGCCCGCATTTCTTCGGTCTTCATACGACCCTGATGAATGGTAACCCCCGGGAACGGAGGCATCACCATTTCCCCATATTCCGTCGCCACGCAGACCGTGCAGCGAATCCCGGCCTTTGCCAGTATCTCTGCCAGCTCTCGGCCTTCCGTTGTTCCGGAAAAAATCAACACCTGTTTCATATCTGATATCCTCTTTTTGTCACCAGCTTCCCATCTATGATTTCAGATTGGGAATTGCCGATGAAAACAGTGGTAAACATATTGACCTGTCTGCTGCGCAGTTCGCTCAGTGTACAGGTAGCTGCCTTTGTTCCAGCCCTTCCGATATTTTCCACATACCCGCAGGGACGTGTCTCTTCTACCTGATGTGCCAGAAGAATATCACAGGCTTTCTGGAGATAATCCGAACGCTTATGACTGGAAGGATTGTAGATTGCAATTGCAAAATCTCCTTCCGCGGCTGCAATCAGACGCTTCTCAATCAGCTCCCAAGGTGTCAGCAGATCGCTTAAGCTGATGACGCAGAAATCATGATTTAACGGTGCACCAAGCTCGGCTGCCCCGCTGCTTGCCGCCGTAACTCCCGGTATTACCGTCAGCTCACAGTCCGGGTATTCCCGACTCATCTCATACAGAAGGGAGGCCATACCATAGATTCCTGCATCACCGCTGCAGACCATGGAAACCTGCTTTCCCTTTTCCGCCTCCGTAAAGCACATACGGCAGCGCTCTTTTTCACGCTTCATCGGCGTGGATAGAAATTCCTTATCTGCAAAGCGTTCGCCAAGCAGTTCCAGATAGACCGGATACCCGACGATGACATCGCTTTTTTCCAATACCTCGATTGCCTGCCCCGTCATCCCTGTTTCTTCTCCCGGCCCCATGCCGACAATAAAAATCTTATAGTTCTTCAAACGTAACACTCCATTCTCTTTTTACAATTGCAAGGGTCATCCCATTTTCAGCCTGTTTTTCCATCACGATCCTGCCATTCTTTCCGCCTGCGGCCATCGCTGCTCTTTCACAGACATTATCGACGCCGACCTGATTTTTCACAAAATCAGAGCCATGAAAATTTCCATCGATTCTGTTCAGCTGCTCCTCCGTAAAAGTGACAAACGGTATCCGGTGCGAAGCTGCCCATTCCACCAACCCGTCCTCTTCTTTCTTCCGGTCAATCGAAGCAAGCATTGCAACATCCTCCACTGTAATTCCGGCAAGAAGTAATTTACACGCAATCCATCCAGCAATTTCCCGAAACGTTTTTCCTTTTTTGCAGCCAACTCCAAGTACATATTCCCTCGGCCGTAATTTTAAAACACCGTATGTTAACGCTTCCTTCTCGGTTGCAATGACAATATCCGTCAACTGCATCGGTGGATAGGGTACCGGCTGCAGGGTGCCGGGAAGCTCCTTATCCAGCATTTCTTCGCAGATCCAGCCTTCGATTGCAATCGTCAGGACTTCTCCGGAGAGTATTTTTGCAGACACCTGCGCGATTCCCTCTTTATTTTCAATCCGTAACCGATTCTTTTCGGCAAATACATCTGCCGCAAACAGATGCCTGCCGTCAGTAGCCGTGGTAATGACCGGAACCGCTCCGGTTTTTGCGGCGATCTGTGTAGCCAGTTCATTCGCTCCTCCCACATGACCGGACAGGAGCGGAATCAGAAACTTCCCAGCTTCATCCATGACAAGCACCGGGCTGTCAGTCAGCTTATCTTTCACAAATGGTGCAATTGCCCTTACCGCAATTCCGCAGGAACCGATAAAAAGCAATGCATTCCGCTGCGCGAACTGCTTTTCGCTCCATTCCGACAGACGTTCCTCCACCCGAAACACGCTTTGTCTTTCCGCTGCGCGAGAGCATTTTGTATAAAGTTCCAGCGGATATTCCTTTAGCTGCTTGGCCAGTCGAATGGAAAGGACTTCTCCCTGCTCTGTAAAACTGATTACACTGATTTTCATATACGTCTTCCTCTGAATTCCGTTTCGAAATCCGGCGCATAGAGCCTCGATCTCTCATAGTGCCGATGCGCAATTGCATCTCCGACAAGTACCAGAGCCGTCTTTGTGATTCCATGCTCCCGTGCCGTATCTGCAAGCGTTCCGATTGTGCAGACATAAGCCTCTTCCTCAGGCCACGTCGCCTTATAAACAAGTGCCGCAGGTGTTTCCTTCGTATATCCGCCATCCATCAGACGTTCGCTGAGTTCCTCCAGCATTCCCGTGCTCAGATAAATTGCCATGGATGCCCCGTGTGCAGCAAAGCTTTCAATGCTCTCCTTTTCGGATACTTTGGTCCTTCCACCCATTCTGGTGATAATCAGAGACTGCGATATGTCCGGAAGTGTATATTCCAGATTTAACGTGGCTGCCGCACCAAAGCATGCACTGACACCCGGACAACTTTTATACTCGATTCCGCATTGGTCGAGCAGATCCATCTGCTCCCGGATTGCACCATAGATGCTCGGATCTCCCGTATGCAGACGGACCGACATCTTATTTTCGTTTTCCGCCTGTTGCAGCACTGCATACACTTCCTCCAGGGTCATTTGGGCACTGTTAAAAATCTCGCAGTCCTGTTTTGTATACGAAAGCAGTTCTGGATTCACGAGAGAGCCCGCGTAGATCACAACATCCGCTTTTTCCAACAGCCGCAGCCCCCTTACGGTAATCAAATCCGCGGCCCCTGTTCCTGCACCTACAAAATAAACCATCTGCTATTCCTCCTGTAATTCTCTTAAAAATATTTCTGCCTGCGCGCTCTTTGCCAGTGTTCCGTATTCATTTGCATAGACAATACATTCTATTTCCAGCTTTCCGGCTGCCCGCTTATTTAAATAAAACATGATTTTATCCATGGCATGGTTCAAAACTGCCTCGGATTTCTGTTCTGTGTTCAGAATTCGAACTGCCTCTTCTGTCGTCACACATGCCAGAATTTCCCGGACAGCTGCAATGCCGACACCCTCGAGAACCGCAAAAGCGGCAAGCAGTTCCATTCTGCAGTCTCCCTCTCTGGAATGTGTATTCAACATTCCGCCCGACACTTTGATGAGCTTTCCAATGTGCCCTGTCAAAAGAAGCTTTTCAAACCCAAGCTCTGCCGCCATATCGATCGTATCACCGATAAAATTACTGCATTTCACACTTCTCTCAAGATCATAGCCATAGGTATTCTTCATAAAATCGAGTCCGTAATTCCCCGGCGAAACTGCGGCAATCAAAGCTCCCTGCACTCTTTTTTGCCTTAATTCGACACGGATGGTTTCCAATAGTGCCTGACTGCTCATCGGTTCCACGATTCCGCTTGTACCAATAATGGATATCCCACCCACGATTCCAAGCCTCGGATTGAATGTGCTGGCTGCCAGCCGCTCTCCATCCGGAACTGATATTGTAATCTTCAGATTTCCTTCGTAATCGGCAAGCCGGCAGATTTCTTCCACTTCTTTTTGAATCATTTCCCGCGGTACGCGATTGATGGCCGCATTTCCGACTGGCTGATCCAGACCCGGCTTTGTTACAAGCCCCACGCCGATTCCTCCGTCAATGCTCCACTGTTTTGCATAGGTCACAGTTGCATAAACCAGAGTGCCTGTCGTGATATCCGGATCATCTCCGCCGTCTTTTCTCACGGCACAGGACACCTGACACTCACTTCTTTTCATCTGCTCAATTTCAGCCGTATAGGGAATCCCTTTCGGTGTCTGTATGGTAATCTGCTGTTTGACATTCCCGGTTAACAGCATATAGGCAGCGGCTTTTGCCGCGGCTGCCGCACAACTCCCGGTTGTAAAACCATATCGCATCCTGTCCTCCCTCTATCAAGTTGGGAACTTATCCCATATCATATAAAATCGCATTACAGATTGCTGCCGCTACATTGCTCCCGCCCTTTCTGCCGCGATTTATAATATGCGGAACGTCTGTATTTAAAATAAGCTCTTTCGCCGCTTCCACATTCACGAACCCCACCGGTACACCGATGATAAAAGCAGGTTTCCATTTTGTTTCCTGCATCAATTCATAGAGCCGAATCAATGCCGTAGGTGCATTTCCGACTGCAAAAATAACTGGCTTTTCCAGGAATGACGCCAATTCCATACTGACGGCCGCCCGGGTCACCTGCCGCTCCTTTGCCAGACGCGCGACCCGCTCTTCTGCCATAAAACAATGCGCCTCGCCCCCGTATTGTGCCAGCACTTTTTTATTGATACCGGCCAGTGCCATATTCGTATCGGTTACAATGTCAGCCCCATTCCGAATCAGATTCTTTGCGATTGCAACAGCATGCTCCGAGTAGGTCATTGTCTTTGCATAATCAAAGTCCGCACTCGTATGAATCACACGCTTTGTCACCATTTCCTGCTCTTTGGGAAGACGGATCTTCTGCAGATTCAGTTCTTTCGCTATCAGCTCAAAGCTTCGCTTTTCAATTTCTCCCGGGAGTACAAATTCTATCTTGTCCATTATGTTCCATCCATTTCCCTGATCTGTCGCACTGCCTCTATCAGCATTTCATTTTCTTTTCTTGTTCTCACTGCGATCCGGTAATAGCCCTGCTCCAACCCGCGGTAATTCCCGCAATCCCGAATCAGAATTCCCTGCTCCAGCAGCTTTCCATAGAGCGGCAGTTCTGTCTGAAAAAGCAGATAGTTAGCCGTACCCGGATACAGTTTCATGCCCTGTTCCTGCAAACCCTCCCGTAAAAACTGCCGCTCCAACCGCACGATTTCTCTGCTCTCTTCAATAAATCCGGTCTCCGATGCCGCGACTCTTCCTGCCATCTGGGCAAATACCGAAAGATTCCATTCCGGAAGTTGAGCGTTAATCCTTTGAATCAGATCCCGATTGCTGCAAATCAGATAACCGAGCCTTACGCCCGGAATTGCAAAAATCTTTGTAAATGCCCGGATTACAATCACGTTATCAAATTCTGCCGTTCTCTTTATCAGTGTCTGCGTCGGCTCCGTTTCCGTAAATTCCAGAAAGCATTCATCTACGGCTACGAATATCTGTTTTTCTCTGCAACGCTCTAAAATCTGTTCCAGAAGTTCCAGTTTAATCTGATTTCCGACCGGATTATTGGGATTTGCCAGAAACAACAAATCCACCTCCTCTGTCAGACTGTCTAAAAAAGATTTATCAAGACAAAATTGATGTTCTTTTTTCATATCATAGTAGCTGACCGTACCGCTTCCGGCAGTAGCCGCTTTCTCATATCCGAAAAATGAGGGAACGGGAATCAGTGTCCTGCCTGGCCGGATGGCATGCACCATTGCCAGAAATAACTCCGATGCTCCGTTTCCGCATAAAATCTCCTCTGTTTTGGCCCCGGTCATCCGGCTGATCGCAGTCCGCAGTGCTTCTGCCCGATTATCCGGATAGCAGCTGCACAATGACAGCGCCTCATGCAGTGCAAGTTTCACCCGCTTCGGGATTCCCAGAGGATTGATGTTTACCGAAAAGTCCAGTTTCACGCTGTTTCTGTAAATATCTCCGCCATGTATCGTTTCACACATATTTTTTCCTATTCTTTCCTGTTCCGAAAACAGCTGCACATCCGTTTTCTTTTTCTTATTGTTCCGCCTGCTTCACACTGCAAATGACAGACCTACCAACCGGCCAGAAATACGCAAAACAAACCAAGCAGGCAGATTGTCTCACAAAGAAATGCCGTTCCATACAGCAATCGATTCACCCGCCGGATATCTTCGTACACTACCGGACGAAGATCATCTCCAATCCACGGTTTTTTTACGATTTTCCCAAAATAGCTGGCATCTCCCGCCAGGCGGATGCCAAGTGCTCCCGCACAAACCGCTTCCGTGTGTGCGGAATTCGGGCTCGCATGATTTTTTTTATCCCGCTGATAAATACCATACGCCCGTTTTCCGTCAAATTGTTTTCCCTCCAAAAAACAGGCTGCCATCATCAGATAGGCACTGATCCGTGCCGGCAGAAAATTGACTGCATCATCCAGCTTTGCCGCCGCCCTGCCGAAATGTAAATAGGTTTCATTCTTGTAGCCGACCATCGAATCCATTGTATTCACAGCTTTATACAGCATTCCAAATACCGGTCCTCCGACCGCCAGACAAAGCATCGGGGCAATCACACCATCCGAAGTGTTTTCCGCCACCGTTTCTATGGCGGCTTTTGCCACACCCGTTTCATCCAGCGCTTGGGTGTCACGGCCCACGATCATGGAAACGGCCGTTCTCGCTTCTTTCAGATCGCCGTTCTCCAGTTTGTCATGCACTTTCATACTCTCTTTTTTCAGACATTTGGTTGCCAGAATCTGATAGGTTATAAGCGTTTCCAAGAAGCATCCCGCATACGGATGTATGCGATAGGCAAAAACGAGGATTACCAGCACAGTCATACCAGTCAGCATCAGAACCATTATGACCAGCCTGCGGCCTTGGCGGCGTTCGAATTCTTCCCGTTGTATGCCCGCTGCTTTCTTCTCTGCACCGGAACGCAGACTTTGTTCCAGACATGATATCAGCTTTCCAATCAGCCGGATTGGATGCGGCAGCCAGGGTGGATCTCCAAAAAGCAGATCCAGCAGAAACCCGGCAAAAAAAGCGGTCATGTGGTAAATCATACGAACTCCTCGATTTCTTCTATTTTTATCTGTTTGTCCTTCCGGCGTAGCATGCATCGATATCCGTTTCCGTTTGCTGTCTGATAGGAGAAATAATTGTCTCCCGAAAGCGAATGAAATAACGCCATAATGGTACCGCCGTGCACAATAGCTCCCACCGTGATCTCCTTTTTTTCCTTCAAAAATTCCGGCAGCAGAACAAACATCCGATCCAGACCTCCCCGTATTCTTGCGATAAATTCCTTCTGACTTTCCCCGTCGGGAAATGGGAGTGTCCCATTACTGTCAATCCAATGCTGATAATCCCTGTTGCCGTTTAGATCCTCATAATTTTTCCCCTCAAATTCTCCGAAATCCATTTCCCGCCATTCCGGAATCACATTGGAACGCATGTCTCCATACAGCAGCTCCGCCGTCTGCAGACAGCGCTGCATCGGACTTGTAAAGAGGGCATCCAGGGGTGGATATTTTCCTGAGTCCCTTTGTTTTAACAGCTCCCGTATACCCTTTTTTGAAAGCGGCTCTTCCGTTTTCCCAAGATAGGAATGCCGTTCATTCGAAGCGGTCGCCCCATGGCGGATCGCTATAAAATTTATTTTAATCTCTGTCCCAGTCCACATAAGATCCGCTCCACCCTTTCGGCTTTCTCCGCTAACGCAATTAGAATTCTGCCCGTCTGCTCCCGGTATGCCCGTTCGTCTTTTGCAATTGGCACGATTCCATTGCCAATCTCATCACTGATTATGATACAGGCCGGATAACATTCCAAAATTCGTTGTACCAGTTCTTCGGGATTCTCCCCTGTTAAGAGCATTTCTTTCACCAGACAGTGGAAATGATTGATAATGACAGGTTCTGTTTTTTTCCCCTGCTGCAGATATGCTTTGATTTTTTCACCACTGGACTCCGTTCTGCACTCCCAGACACTGCAGTTTTGCGGATCTTCGTATTGCCGAAGTACATAATTCAATTTTCCCTGCGCACATCCGCCAATATATAATTCCATTTTGGTACCGCCTCCTCTTGTTTCCTATATGCCTTATAACAGACAGCTGACTCCGGCAGCTGCCACCATGGCGCCTTCACAGATTGTCACAAAATATCCGGCCAGATCCCCGGTAATGCCTCCAAGCTCCTTGTAGCTTCGATAACGGTAATAAACAAAACTGAGTGCCGCGGCAGGAAGTACCATCCCCGCCGTCCGAACGGATACCAGTAACATAAAAGTAACACAGAGAAAAAGCTGCACAAGCAGGACTACTTTTACAGTTTTTTTTCCGGCACTTTCTGCAAACAGCGAGAGCATCCCCTCTTTTTTTGCCGGTTTAAAGCAGACCACACTGATTCCGCTCAACGTTCTGGAGAGAAAAAAACCTGCGCCAAACACCGCAGCGGCAGCCGGATCGGTCAGTTCCGAATAGGCCCCGATATAAATCAGATAGTACAGAATCAACATAATCACGGCAAATGCTCCGATATGCGCGTCTTTTAAAATTTCTAATTTGCGCTCCCTTGCCTGGTAGGAATGAAATGCATCCATTGTATCCAGAAAACCGTCTACATGAAAACCTCCTGATACCAAAATCGGGATTGCCGTACCAAGCAAAGAAAAACTGAGTGTCCCAACCGAAAATCTTTGACAAACGACAGTCCATAACCAGATCAACACTCCGATCACACCGCCAATCCATGGAAAAAAACAAAGCGTATACTTCATGTCTTCTTCCTTCCAGTCAAACTGCGGCATCGGTATTTTCGAATAAATCGAAAAAGAAATACACATAGATTTTAGAACAGACATGACATTTCCCTGCTTTCTTCTTTTAATATGACCGGAATCCCCACGATGATTTCCACTACCTGATCTGCGGTTTGTGCAAGACACCGGCTTACCAGGCCCAATGCCCGCAGATATCCTTCTGTTGCAGCATCATACGTAATCCCGTCTTCAAATATATTATTGGTCACAATCACCAGGTGCGTCAGTTCCGAGGAAAGCTCCCGAATCTCCCGCACAACCTTAGCCGCAACCTGCTCCGGCATTTCCGGCACGTTGCCGGAAAACATCTCATTCGCCACCAGATTGGACATACACTCCAGCAAAACTGCACTTTTACCCGGTTCCATATGCGTTCGTGCATTTGAAATACCGATTGGCTGTTCAATGGTAAGAAAGCCTTTTCCGGCTCTCATACTGCGATGTCTTTCAATCTTCTGCCTGCTTTCCTCATCAAAGACCTGCATGGTTGCAATGTAGTAAGTATGCTCTACATCCGCCAATGCCATAATCAGCTGTTCCGCATAAGCGGATTTTCCGCTTCCGCTTCCCCCTATAATTAAGCTCATCATAATGGAAGATTTTCCTTTTCTTTTTCATATCGTGGATACTGTTCAACTGCAATATCCCCAAATGTGGTACGGCTCTCATATAAAGAAAGAGCCATGTCCAGAAGAGAAAACATCATGACTGCCCCGGTTCCCTCTCCCAGTGCCAGCCCTGCATCGATCACCGGATGCAGCTTCAATTCCTCCATAATTCTGTTCAATGCGGGTTCCTTACTTTTATGAGAGGGAATCATATAGGCTCTGGAGCCCGGCAGCAGCCGCTCCGCAATCAATGCTGCCACACCGCTGATTACCCCGTCAATTACAACGGGAAGATGGTACATTGCACCGCCGATAAATACACCAGTCAATCCTGCAATGTCAAGTCCCCCCACCGTAGCCAGAATACGAAGTGTTTCCTCTTTTTGGAACTGATACCGATCCAGTGCAGTTTGTATCACCTGACGTTTTCGCAGCAGACCTGCATCGCTTAATCCGGCCCCGCGTCCGGTTACTTCTAAGGGATCACAACCGAAAAGCGCCGCTGCGGCTGCGCTGCTGGTCGTCGTATTACCGATCCCCATTTCCCCGGTTCCAAGCAGCTGGTAACCACATGCTTTGCAATGCGCAGCCATCTCAATACCGACCGCAATTGCCCGCAGCGTCTCTTCTTCTGTCATTGCGGGTTCTTTCCCGAAATTTTTTGTTCCGTATGCAATTTTTCTTGGCCAGACACCATCGATTGGTTCCTCCCGGCAGATACCGATATCGACAGGGAATACATCGGCACCCGCCGCCCTCGCCATCTTTCCGACGGATGTCTGGTTTTTCCCCATAAATTCCGTAACAACTGCCGTTATCTCCGGCCCGGACTGGCTGACTCCCTCCTCGACGATTCCGTTATCTGCACACATGACGATCACCGCCTTTTTTGCGATTACAATCTCGGTCGTTCCTAAAATGGCACCGATCTGTGCGAGAATTGTCTCAAACTGACCGAGACCGTCGAGCGGCTTCGCGATACCGTCCCATATCCTTTTTATCTTGTCTTGTATTTCGGAATCCGGAGATACAATTTTCATCTGCCTGAAATCCAACTGATCTTTTTCCATTTCTGTACTTTCCCGTCCGCATTTCTGTATTTTATGTTCTATATCCGTATTTTATATTCCTATATCCTGAGGGCTTATAGTTCTAATCAGTCCATCCGCTGCCTAAATCGCAGCATCACGCAAGATCCCGTAAATATATTCCATATCCAGGTATTGCCGCAGTGTGTCCGCCAGTTTCTCGTACTGCGTCTCTTTGAACTGTTCGTAATCCATCCACTCTCCGCTGTCGAATACAATTCCCTTTTTTTCGGCCAGATTTTTTACCATCGTCTCCGCAATGATACCTGCATCAAAAATTCCATGGACATACGTTCCATATACATTTCCAGCATACATTCCATCGACCTTTTCCCCCTTTTCCTGTTCGGAGTATAGTCTGCATAGATGTGCGCCTTCCGCGGTTTTTGTCGTAACACCCATATGGATTTCATATCCTCTGATTTCCATTCCGGAGATTCCCGTCAGAACACCCGCCCCACTCTCAAATATTCCGCAAGCCTGTGTTCGGGTTTTTTCTTTTTTCAGTACCGTCTGTACCGGCAAAAGCTCCATTCCCCGCATCGTACCCCCTTCTTCCACTTCATAGGGATCACAAATGCTCTCTCCCAGCATCTGATAGCCGCCGCAGATACCGAATACAGCCGTCTTTTCTGCGGCCTTTTTTACCGCCGCTTCCAGACCGTTCTGACGCATCCACTTTAAATCACCCATGGTATTTTTACTTCCGGGTAAAAACAACAGATCGGGATTCCTTAATTCCTCTGCCGTAGTGACATAACGAACCGTGACACCCGGCAACCGTTCAAAGACCGTAAAGTCGGTAAAATTCGATATCCTTGGAAAACGGATGACCGCAAGATCAATCTGCCCTTCCTTTTTTCGTTCTAATCTGGTGCTTAAACTATCCTCATCCTCCAGAAACAGTTCCATATAAGGAATCACCCCTGTCACTGGTATCTTCCCTTTTTCTTCCAGCATGGTAATGCCCGGATCTAAAATACGCTTGTCCCCGCGGAATTTATTAATGATAAGCCCCTTTACCCGATCATTTTCGTGCTCTTCCAAAAGCAGCAGCGTTCCTAGCAGCTGTGCAAAGACACCGCCCCTGTCAATGTCACCGACCAAAAGCACCGGTGCATCTAGCAGCCCCGCCAGTCCCATGTTGACAATATCATTTTCTTTGAGATTAATTTCTGCGGGACTTCCGGCCCCCTCCACAACGATAATGTCCGCCTGCTTTTCCAGTTCCTGAAATGCCTTTCGGATTTCTGGCAACAGCTCCTTTTTATAGGAAAAATAATCTGCTGCATTCATATTACAGAGCACTTCTCCATTCACAATGACCTGGGAACCGGTATCATTTGTCGGTTTTAAAAGGATCGGATTCATATGTACCGAGGGCCTGACTCCTGCCGCTTCCGCCTGCATCACCTGTGCCCTGCCCATTTCCAGTCCTTCTTCCGTAATATAGGAATTCAAGGCCATGTTCTGTGATTTAAAAGGTGCTACCCGGTAGCCGTCCTGTTTGAAAATCCGGCACAATCCGGCTGCCAGCAGGCTCTTCCCTGCATTTGACATCGTACCCTGTATCATAATCACTTTAGACATAAAAAAACCTCCATACCACAAAATGGTATGAAGGTACTATCCGGCAATTTTCTATCCGCATAAAAGGGCAAAAAAATACTGTCTGATTCCATCACAAACCAATTACTCGTGGCTGTTCTATACTTGCATCCGAGGCAGGTCTCCTGGCTGAAAGATCATCGTTATCGGCAGCCTTCCCAATTTCTCAGTGGCTCTTTGCCGTAACTCCCTTATCACAGTGACGAGTTCGTACAGGATTTGCACCTGTTTCCCTTTTCATCCGAACCAAACGATCGAAACCGTTTCTTCAGACACCTTGGATAGATTCAATTTTCTAAGCAGATTATACAATAGATTTTATCATATGACCAGCCTTTTTCTTATTTTACCTTTCAAAACTGTTTTCATAGATATCCATGAAACCGGAAACAAATGCAGCCTGAGCTTTCTCTTCTTCTGTTCCGGTCGATACCTGGCATCCATATTCTCCATAAGACGCATAATTCATTTGAGACAATGGAAGCAAATTAAATTCCCATTGAATCAGATTTATTCCGTCTTTATATTCTGATTTTAATTTGTGAAGTGCCTCAGCAGGATACTTAAATACGGCATATCCGTATTTGTTTGCACCAATCTCAAATTCCCTTCCTCTATCAGTAAAATAGGACGTATCAACATCTCCCTTTATTTTTCCTGTTCCAGGAACGTACTCCTGTGTATAGCCCAAATCCCGATTTCGGTAAACATCTCTGTAAACAAGAAATATTACGACGATAACTATAATAGAAATAAGTTCGACTGCTGTTCTTTTCCTGTTCCGAAGCATTTTACTCTCCATCCTGACCTGTTTATTTCTTATTATTTTCTCTTCGCATCTTAATGATTTCCTCCGCTTCTTCGCTGGTTATTTCATCAAAATCCGTATCGCCACCAATAAATTTTCTCAATAATTTTCTATCTTCCACCCAATTCCCGGTTTCATCTAAATATTCTACAATACTGCCGGTTCTTCTCATGGCACCATTACCAATATCAAACTTGTAATACCTCGTTTTACTCATTTTACTAATCTCCTTTTATACTGATAATTTCCTCAGCTCGTGACGGAACATTGACTTTTGATTGATTTTCAATCATTGCATCATTAGCATTAATTATTTCATCTATGGTTGCTGTTTCACTTCTTGCAATCTCATAATAGCTATGATTTAGCACTTCTTTTGTATAATAAGATGCTTCTGTATGAAATTGTAGTCCTATTTTTATGCCACCCGGAGTCACCACGCTTACATTTATTCCTTGGTATATTTCATCTCCCCAAAAGTTTTTCACTTTACTTATTGAATATCCATCATTTTGCAGCTGCCTTAATGACTTTGATACAATATCCGAATAATTTGTTTCATCTATTACTAAAGTATACCTTAAGCTGTCCCCTATACTTGTAGCCGCTTCTTCAAGCGTAACCCCCTTTACATGCGCATCTGAGAGAATCTTTCTGGATAAACTCTCACCGCTCTTTAATCTGTAATCAAGACCTTCTAAATGCGCCCCCTCTTTTTCTAAGGATTTCATAATTTTCGTTACATCTGGTTCTACTTCTTTAACCTTATTTAAAATCCCCGAAGATAGATCATCTGCCCTATCTATTTCGGATACGATCCCTTTTCCTGAACCTTCAACAGCACTTTCCGCTGCATTCACTGTCTGCTTGCTCCCATTTTTTAACAGACTTGGCAACTTTCCGAGTCCCTGTGAAGCCTTTCCGGCCAATACCACACTGCCGGCAGATACCACAGCTCCGGTCGTAAAACTCAATGCAATCCCAGCTGCGCTGACCTTTCCTCCATCATAGGTAGTCTCCGCCGTATACATCCCGGCATTCACGATTCCCTCAGCCGCGGACATGCCGAGCAGCCCTGCACCGGTTGCGCTCGCAACACCGGCTACAGCTCCTGATACCGCTCCGCCAATGCTCCCCCAGAAGAAACCGTCTGCCGCTCCCTCCTCAAAGGTTCCTCCGCTCTTGACGCTTGTATATCCTCCAATGAGTCCTCCGACTATGGCTCCAGTCGCTGCTCCGATGGCTGCTCCGACCACAACTGCGGTCAGAATGGCAGGTGTTGCCACCGTCAGGACCACGGGACATCGTCTCCTTCGCTCTCTTTGGCATTGGCATAACTACTCAGCCCGCACTTCACAATCCCTTCCTCACAGGTTTCATACACGCTGCAGATCTGCTGCAAGGCGTCTCCATAGCTGCCAATACTGCCTGCAATCCGCTCCAATTCCTCCCGGATGCTCTGTATCTGATGCTGCAGCTCGCCGCCGCCCGAGATCTGACTTTTTACATACTGCTCAATGCTCTCCAGACTCTGTATCTTGCGCCGGATGTCCTGTGGGGTACCGGAAAGCTCCGCAGGAACCTTCTTCAGCTGCGGCAGATTGATATACAGTTCGCTCATACGTCTGCCTCTCCCAAGTACTCCCCGGCATAAGCCAGTTCTTCTGCATCCTGAAAGCCGATAAAAAAGACCTTTTCAATCTGGTCGTGGTTGAACAGATACGCGTGATTTCCGCTGATATTTCCCTCCGGATACAGGCAGGCTGCATAGTCCCATTCCTTCTTGGTGCCGCTGTCAACCTGTTTCCTTCCATAGATCATGATCCGTTGCTGACCGCCCTTTAACAGAACTACCGTCCCGATCGGCAGATATTTTTCAACACTCATCTTACTCCTCCATTTCCTTCTGCTACTTGAATGCAATTATTATAGCATACTTTTTCCAATTTTCTGGTTTTTCCGACAGACGGCACGGGAGACGGGATGAATAACCAGTTTTAAACCATTTTTAGATAAAATAATAATATTCGTGATCAAGTCCATTGCAGCAAGTATATTCCCACTGTCCAAGAAGCCTTCTGTGCATACTCGGACAGATTTAACCATTCATATCAATAAACAAATAATGATAGCCATAAAATTAGCATATACACAATTTCCTATATGTACATGCTCTCCCCTGATCTGCCCTTAATTAGGGCTCCATATTTTACTCTTTTGTATATTTTTGTAAATAATTCTCTTATGTATATAATCACTGCATTCCTGCTGGTATCTAATTCTTTATTTCTCTTCGGATTTTTTCTGCAATTTCCCGGTATTCTTCGTCTGACAAAATGCAGTCCGGTTTATCCGGCGGAAATATTTCACCATACCAGTCAGACTGCTTATATTTTGGAACCACATGCATATGCAGTCTCTCTTCCACATCGCAATATTCTGCATAGTGAAACGCATCCGGTGAAAATACATTTTTGATCGCTTTCGCGAGTCTTGCCAGATCGGAAAAAAATATATTTCGTTCCAATGCCGTTAGTTTTGCGATGTCCTTGGCCTTATCCCGAAAAATAAGAATACTCCTTCCTCTGTCATGTTGATTCCGAATTAAATATGCCGTTGACAAATCCAGATCACAGATCTTTAAACCATATTTTTCTTCGAATTCATCTTTTTTTAATTCCAAAGACTCTACTTCGGTGCGCATCTTATTCTGTAATCCAATGATATAGGTGGCCATTTTTTTATCATCATCCAGGATATGAAAAAAGACAATGTCCTGCAGCATAGAACGTAATTTTTTCAATTCTTCCAGCGGTTCCGCCTTTAAACGGGAAATATTGATTGCTGCTATCTGTTGTATAAGCTTCCTGTGGGATTCCTTATGTCTTTCCATATCGGGATATGCATAATCCAGCATCATACCTTCTTCTTCGTAAAAATGATACGTGATATATTCCTTTAATGTAGAGACGATATCCAGGAGCTGTTTATCGCTCACTCCGATACATTTCATCTGTATTAACTGCTCACAGTCCCTTCCGATTCGAAAGAACTGCTGATGATGCATGTCTAAGATTTCTATCTTTGTTTCAAATTGCGGTGCCCAATTAAAGAGAAAATCAAACATGGAATATCCCCCTCTGAAAATGGCATATTTTTATTTTATGCTTTTATTTTACCACAAAATTTCGAAAAACGCTATTCAAAAAAGCAGCTCTGTCGAAACTGACAGAGCTGCCCACCGCTGCAATTTTTTATTTCGTCAGATTTCTGTGAAACAATCTGTGTTCCTTACCCTTCAGAAATTCTTCATACATCTGACGCAGTACAGGATTCTCATCCGGGTAGCGAATATTGGCAGCAGCATCTGCCTTATAAAGACCCTCTGCCCGACTCCGTTTCGTTCGGGGTCCTGCAAAGGTCGGCTGCCCGCCTCCCATAACGCAACCTCTGCGGCATGCCATCACTTCCACGAAATCGTACGACACTTCTCCCGCCTTGATGCGATCCAGCAATTTCCCGGTGCTTGCAAGACCATGCACCACCGCGATCTTTATTTCTCTGCCATCCAAAGTAACGGTCGCTTCTTTTAGGGATTCTTCTCCGCGCACACCGATGTAACTGATATCCTTCAGATTCTGAATATTCTTATCTTTTGCAAGTCTCCGCAGCACTGCTTCGGTGACGCCTCCGGTATTTCCGAACAGAACTCCGCCGCCGGATGCAATCGCAAACGGCATATCCGGAGATTCCTCTTCCAACTGGTCAAACTGAATCCCGACCTGACGAATCATTCGGATGACTTCCTGTGTCGTAATGACATAATCCGTATCCTGACTTCCGTCGGTGAAATTATCCGGTCTCAAGATCTCACCTTTTTTCGCGGTACATGGCATAATGGAAACGACCATGGTCTTCTTGCCCTCCGCCTGATCCCGTTCCTTAAAATATTCTTTGATCAGAGGCGAGAACATCCCCTGCGGAGAACGGCAGGTTGAAATATTTTCCGCAAATTCCGGATATTTTGTTTCACAGTATTTCACCCACCCCGGACAGCAGGAGGTAAATAACGGCAGCTTTTCATTCTTTCCCAGACGCTCCGCCAATTCTTTTGATTCTTCCATTACTGTGATATCCGCAGCAAAACTGGTATCATAGATTTCATCAAATCCCATCATTCGCAGAGCCGATACCAGCTTGCCCAGACTGTTTTCACCTTTCGGAATGAGAAAACTGTCACCGACTGCCACACGCACCGCCGGCGCGATCTGTGCAACCACACGAATATTTGGATCATCTATTGCATTCCAGATCTGTGTCACATTCGTTCGAATGGATATCGCTGCTGTCGGACAGACGGCCACACATTGTCCGCAGCCCACACAATCTGTTTCTGCAAGCGGCTTCTGGAAAGCCGGCATAACCTGTGTCTTGGAACCGCGATAAGCAAAATTAATCGCTCCGACTCCCTGAATCTCATCGCAGGTACGTACACAGTCTCCGCACAGAATACATTTGTTCGGATCCATTACAATGGACGGAGAACTCATGTCTAATGGAACCTGTTTTTTATTGTTCAAAAAACGAACGGCATGCACCCCGACACGAAATGCAAGTTCCTGCAGGGAACAGCTGCCGTTTTTCTGACAGGTCGTACAGTCTCTGCAGTGCGAAGATAACAGAAGTTCAATAATCAGCTTACGATATGCCTGAATCCTTTTTGTATTTGTATTGATCACCATTCCTGGCCTCGGCTGTTCCGAGCAGGATGCAAAAATTCTTCCGCGATCATCTTCTACGATACACATTCTGCATGCTCCGTATATGGAAAGCTCTGAATGATAACAAAAAGTAGGCAAATCTATGCCGGCTTTACGAATTAAAGAAAGAATATTCTTTTCTCCTTCAATAGGTACGCTCTTGGCATCTATTGTAATATATTCCATGATTCTTTCCCTCCTATTTCTCGATGTAAACAGCATGGAATGGACAGTTTTCCATACATGCTCCGCACTTGATACACAGTTCACTGTCAATGAGGAAAGGTTCCTTTATTTTCCCGCTGATTGCATTTACCGGACAGTTACGTGCACATTTGGAACAGCCTTTGCAGGCATTTGGATCAATGAGATATCTGCGCATTGCCTGACAGGTTCCCGTCTTGCATTTTCTATCCACAACATGCTCAATATATTCCTCACGGAAATTTTTCAAGGTACTTAAGACCGGTAATGCAGCACTTTTTCCAAGACCGCAAAGTGCCGTATCTGTAATCGTCCTTCCAAGCTCTTCGAGCATGTCCAGGTCTTCCAGCGTTCCGTTTCCATCTATGATTCGTTCCAGTATTTCCAGCATACGTTTCGTCCCCTCGCGGCAAGGCACGCATTTTCCGCAGCTCTCATTCTGGGTGAAATTCATAAAGAAACGGGCCACTTCCACCATGCAGGTATCCGCATCCATGACAACCAGTCCGCCGGAGCCGATCATGGCTCCCAGTTTCTTTAAGGAATCGAAGTCCAACATCACGTCGAGATTGCTCGTCACCAGACATCCGCCGGAAGGACCTCCGATCTGCACCGCCTTAAACTCCGCATCATTCTTGATACCGCCTCCGATATCATATACGATCTCCCGCAGTGTAGTCCCCATCGGTACTTCAATCAGACCGGTGTTCTTCACACTGCCGGTGATTGCAAAGGCCTTTGTTCCAGGGCTTCCCTCTGTTCCGATCTTTTGATACCATTCTACCCCGTTTTTGATAATCATCGAAACATTCGCATAGGTCTCGACATTATTCAGCACGGTCGGCTTTCCAAACAGCCCCTGCTCTACCGTTCTCGGCGGTTTGGTACGAGGCATGCCTCGGTCTCCTTCAATGGAAGCTGTCAGCGCACTTCCTTCTCCGCATACAAAAGCACCTGCACCGCGATTGATATGTATCCGAAAGCTATAGCCGGAGCCCAGGATGTTATCGCCCAAAAGGCCGTACTCCTCAGCCTGCCGGATTGCGATTTTCAGCCGCTTGATTGCCAACGGATATTCGGCCCGGACGTAGATGTAACCTTCCCCTGCCCCTACGGCATAACCGGCAATGATCATTCCTTCCAGCATTTTGTGGGGATCGCCTTCCATGACACTTCGGTCCATAAATGCACCCGGATCGCCCTCGTCTCCGTTACAGACGACGTATTTTACCTTTTCCGCCTGTCTTGCGACCTGTTTCCATTTATAACCGGTCTGGAATCCACCGCCCCCGCGGCCGCGCAAATTAGACTCAAGTACCTGGTTTACGACCTCTTCCGGCGTCATTTCAAACAGTACCTTTTCCAATGCTTCGTATCCGCCGACGGCAATATACTCCTCCATCTTTTCCGCATCGATATGTCCGCAGTTTTTCAATACGAGACGTGTCTGCTTTGCATAAAAAGGAATTTTTTCCTGCTGCGGATACAGATTGTCATCCTGTCGGTACATCAAACGTTCTACCGGTTCTCCTTTTAAAATCGTGGTCTGGAATATTTCTTCGCAATCTTCTTCCTGCACCTTAATATAGAGATAATTCCATGGCTCGATACGAACCAGAGGTCCCATCTCACAGAATCCATGACATCCGCTCTGATGGACGCCGATATGAGCAGCCTCCGGCCCAAACTCCAGGCGGACACCTTCTACTCCTTCTGACAATTCCGTCAATTTCCGGTAAATCTTCTCGGAACCACCGGCCAGACATCCTGTTCCCGCACAGATCAGAATACGGCAGTCTTCTGTCTTAAGCTTCTGACAGACCTGTGTCCGAAGCACCTCCAAATCCTGTCTCATTTCCAGTCTCATAGCTGTCCCCCCTTCAGTTCTTCGATCAGTTCCCTTACCTTCTGCGTTGTCATGGCCGGATGTACCTCATCATTTACAGTGAGTACCGGTGCCAGACCACAGGCTCCCAGACAGGAAACCGTCTCCAGGGTAAACAGCATATCGTCCGTTGTGTGTTTCTCCTTGGACAACCCGAGTTCCTTATACAGTTCTTCTAATATGGATGAGGATTTTCTCACATGACAGGCTGTCCCATCACAGACGCGGATGACATATCTGCCCTTTGCCTCAAAAGAAAAATTCTCATAAAATGTAGCTACACTATAGGCTTTTGATTCATTGATCCCCAATTCTTTTGCAACGTAACTTAACAATTCCGAAGGTAAATAACGATAAAACGCCTGAATATCCTGTATTACAGGTATCAGGTCTTTCGGAGTCCTGCCATGCTCTGCAATAATCTCATCAGCCTTATCATAATATGATTGTTCTAACATGTTGCGCTCTTCCCTTCCCAATAAGTGAATGATCAAAAATAAAGTAATGCAACGAACCCCATAAAACATGTGCGCTTTACTGAAAGCATTCGGTACTTTCTATGTTATTAATTTAATTCCATACTCTTTTAAAACCCTTTATTCGAGCTTTCTGTTCATCTTTATCTCCTCCTGTATCCAATTTTTGCAAAAATCCCTGTAAATCAATAAAAAAAGAAACACTTAGTTTTATAGTTGGGTTCCTTTACTCTTATCTACATTATACTTTACCGGAAATAATAATACCACTTCTTTATCACTTAATTTTCCGCAAAATTTTGGTGAATCCGGCGATTTGAAGATGCTTCTCCGAATAAGTTTGTGAGAACGATATATACTAGGAATACGCTTTCTATTCGAATCAGTTTCCAGAAATGAATCAAGATACCGCCGACAGTTAGGAGTAAACATGTTTACCGATAAAAGATTATCCAGAGCTTATGAAAATGCCAGAATTCAATACTTTGATGAAAATTCGAAATACATTTTTTTCAGCGATACACACAGAGGCGATGACAGTGTTTCGGATGAATTCGCCAGAAATCAGCACATTCTGCTGCATGCACTTGATTACTATTACAACCACGGGTACACCTATGTAGAAGTCGGTGACGGTGACGAACTCTGGGAATATTCGGAATTCAAACTGATCCGTCTGTCACACAACGACATCTTCATGACGTTGAAAAAATTCTATATGGATAACAGAATGCTGATTCTCTATGGAAATCATAATATTTTTCTGAAAAATCAGGATTTTGTGAAACGAAACTACTATTTTTACAACGATGAATACAGCCGTGAAACAAAATCTCTTTTCAAGGGCATCCTCCCATGTGAAGCGCTGCGGCTAAAAAACAGGGCAACACATCAGGAGATCTTCGTCGTGCACGGTCATCAGGGGGACTTTATGAATGATCAGCTCTGGAAGCTGTCCATGTTGACGGTCCGATATTTCTGGCGTTATTTTCATGTCGTTGGCTTCCACAATCCGGCAAGTCCCGCAAGAAACCAATATACACGTCACAAGGTCGAAAAAGCCTACAAAAAGTGGATTCGGAAACATAGAACCATGCTGATCTGCGGTCATACACACAGACCCCGATTTCCGAAAAAGCATGAACTTCCCTATTTTAATACCGGCTGCTGCATCCATTCAAAAGGCATTACGGGAATCGAAATTGCAGACAATAAAATTATGATGGTTGAATGGAGAGTCCGCGCCGATCACGAGGGAATTCTGCATATTGAGCGATATGTACTCCGCGGACCCGAGCCGATTGAAAAGTATCGCTTCCGGTAGCTTAAGACAACGCCTTTTTGCTTTTATCCTTTTTCGTTATCCAGAGTAAGATACCCGGCACGATAAACATACTGCTATTTTGATAGTTGAATATTTCTATTTTATATGCAAGATAATCCCATGCCGGAAAGACGGAAAATTCTGTATTGAACGAGGAATCCGTCTGTTCCTGCACCGCCTGAAGTTGTAAAGCACTCGTTTGAAAAAGCCAGACGGCATAAGGAAGAAGAAGGATGACGTACAAAAGAAGCATCCCAATAACAACCCAGAACAGACCATGCAGCCTCTCCCCTCTTTGAACCCCCAGGAAAATTCCTGACGCCTGCATCAACAGCCATCCCAAAAGCACATAGAAAGCTGGCATGATAAACAACTTTACAAAAAAAGTGGGAAAAAGATCAAAATAACGGCTGTTCCACTCTCCTGACGCCTGAAGCAGATAGTGCATAACGATGCCAAACAGCAATGTAACAGCAGAAAGAATAGCAAAATTCCGGTATTCTGCTTTCCTGCCTAACCGCTTCTTCTTCGGAGTGTTCTCCTGTTTCTTTTCTCCCTCCAGTAACTCCATGACTCTTTTGTCCCGGACTACCCAGGGACAATGATACAGATCGGTGACCATCTGATTCCTGCTGATTGCTTCCTGTAAAGTCGTCCACTTTACCTGATAATCGTATTCCGCCTCATAATCGTCGAGGTTACGCTCTGCCGTTTCCGGCTCTACTTCACAGAAAAAATAATAGGACTCCATCTCCAGAAGATCTTCGGGTTCTCCCTTTCTTCTCTCGAGCACTTTCCCATATGGAACGATTGAATCTTTTTTGACGTGATATCCCGTTTCCTCCAGAACTTCACGAACAAGCGTCTCCTCCAGCTGCTCCCCTTCTTTCATACCTCCGCCCGGGAATTTATAGTCCCCATATTTACTGAAAATCAGCAGATACTGATCTCCGTTTGCGATAATGCCTCTCGCTGCTGTCCTTCGAAAAACAGTATCCACTTTCTCATAATTTTTAAGGTCAATGGTCAATTCCATTTCTTACTCCCCTCCCCAATCAATCGACTGTTTATTTTTTCCATTATAGCACGAGCGATAAAAAAATACAGGCAGGAGTCTGCACTCCTGCCTGCGAATTTTATAGATCTGTTCCTTTATCCTGTAAACTTATATTATGATTCAAACTGCACGGACATATTTGCCTGTTCTTTCGCTGCTTTCTTTGTCTTTATTGCAGAGAACAAAACCGTTAAAAACATGAATACAATCAGAATTGCACCCAGCACACCGCAATTGTAAAGAACTGCATCCGTATCCGGTTTCGTAATGACCTGTTTAAACAATGCTACGGAGTAGGTCATCGGCATATACGGGAACAAATTATTAAAGATCTTTGGTACAAGCTCCATTGGGAACGTTCCGCCGCAGGAGGTGAGCTGTAAAATCAGCATTACGATAGAAATTAATTTTCCGGCGCTCTTTAAGTGTACGATAAAGAATTGCACCATTGAGATAAACACCAGTGAAACAAGGCAGATGGATAAGTAATATAACGGGACGTTATCCACTTCCAGTCCAAGACCATTCTTTACCACGACTGCCAGCGCAATCGCCTGCAGGAAACCTACGAGAAGGAACAGGAAACTTCTTAAGAGTTTATGCTCGGAATCCCGCGACATAATCTTGAACTTGCCCTCTGTATCCAGGTAGATACCAACAAACAGGATCAATGCTCCGACCCAGAGCGATAATGACATAAAGTATGGAGCGAACGCTGTACCGTAGTTTGGTATTGCATTTACGCTTTCCTGCTCTACGCTTACCGGTGTTGCTGCATAATCTGCCAATCCGTCTAAAGCAGTTATCTGATCATCTGCATCCGTAACAGCATCGCCGACCTTCGTCTGTGCGGTTGTGATACCGTCATTTAACTGACTCATACCATCATTGAGATCACTTGCGCCGCTGTCTAAATCTGAAGCTCCGCTATTTAAATCTTTCGCTCCACTGTTTAATTTCGCTGCCCCGCTGTTTAAATCTTCGGCTCCACTACTCAACTGGGCTGCTCCACTGTTCAACTGTGCTGCTCCGCTGTTTACGCTCGCCGCTCCATCCGCAATGCTGCCTGCGGCTGCATACAGCTGATCGGTAGCAGTGCTTAAGGAAGCCACTCCACTATCCAGCGTTTTTGCACCCTGTGTCAGATTCGCGGAACCTGTTACAAGCTGATCCTCTCCAGCAGAAAGTGTCTTAAGTGCATCATTGATGGCAGAAAGGTTCTTCGTTCCATCGGACAGAGAAGAGGTTCCCTGTACCAGCTGTGAGGAAGCTGCCGTAATCTGTGTACTGGCCTGCTGCAAGGTCTGTATGCTTGTCGCATTTGCCGGATCCGCAAGCTGTGCCATGAATGCCGCAAATGTTGGGTCACTCATCAGAGCCGGATTTGCCTGTACATACTGTGCCAGAAATGCAGAAGTACTGTTTACCGTGGAAATCAGGCTGTTTACGCCTGTTGTGTAGCTGGTAAGATTCTCATCGAAGCTTTTCATTCCGGTTGCAAGCGTGGAAGCCCCCGTTGTGATCTGTCCGATATCATTTGTTTTTTCCACCAGCTGATCCGTACCGGATTTTACCTGTGAAATACCGGATTGCAGGCTTTCTGCTCCGGTTGCAAGGCTGGAAGAACCTGATTTTAAGGAATCAACACCGCTTTTATACTCGCCGAACTTACTGTAATAACTGGAAGTTCCGTCTGCCAATGCAGCGGTTCCGTCAATCAGAGTGTTTGTTCCATCTGCCAGTGTAGCGGTTCCGGTCAACAGTGACTGTGTTCCACTGTATAATGACTGTGTTCCACTGTACAGAGACTTGGTTCCGGTCAACAGTGACTGTGTTCCGTCAGATAACGTTCCGGTTCCATCCAGAAGCTTTGATGAACCATCTTCCATATCATTCAGTCCATCCTGAAGTTCTGTAAGCTGATCCGGAACTTCCTTTATATTATCCGCCAATTGCTGGACAATTTCCTGATCTACCGTGGAACGCGTCTCTTCTTCAATTTCCAAAACAGCTCTATTTAAAATCTGACTGGCAAGAAAATTTCTCTTCTCGTTTGGTGCATATGTGATGGTAGCCGTCTGCTTATCCTCTGTACTGGCGGATGCGATATTTTCTGAAAAATTCTCAGGAATTGTAATCGTTGCATAATACTCATCACCTTCCGTTCCGGATTTTGCATCCTTCGCGTCGGTAAACACGAATTTCAAAGATGCATCCTCTTTCAACTGGTCACACATTTCTTCGCCCAGATTTCGGTCTGTTCCGTTGATCGTTGCTCCTTCATCTTCATTTACTACTGCAACTGGCAGCTTATCCAGCTTGGAATATGGATCCCAAAAAGCTCCCAGGTAGAAATAGCTGTAAAGAAGCGGTACGATGACAACTGCAACCACAACTGCCAGACAAAAAATTCTTCTTTTTGTTATAAATTTCTTCATATGCATTTCTCCTTCTTTTCCTTTCACTTTGGCGAGTATAACACGCATATTCCAATCTGTAATTAGACACAAATTTTTTGTTGTATAATTTTTTGACAAAAAAAATAAATTGATTGTTTTTTAGACAATTTAAACAATTTGTCTATAGGAGGAACTACGTGCTGACAGTATACTGGTTCTATATAAAATAAAAAAACCCCGTCAAAACGGGGTTGTGAAAGTATATGGAGGGAATCATGCTTCTGGAGGGTAAAGTAAAAAGAGTTGCATTACTTACGGCTGTCGATATCTGTTTGAGGAAGAAAAAAAATTCTCCGAAACGTTGTGCCAGAAATATCATAGAGCTTGGTTTAACTGCATACCCTGGAAAACTTACGGCTGCCGAACAGAATATCTTATTTGAAAACATTCTGGCCGCATTTGATCAGGGAGATATCGCAGAAGTCAGAACTCTGTTTTCAGCTGCATTTCTATAGAAGAAACCTTTTTACCCTGCTTTTCCTGATATCTCGCAGTTGCAAACTTCTCCGTATCCAGATAGACGTTTTTAAACTGCATCGCTATGTATTCCGGCGTCTCTTTCATTCCATGGAGCGCCCAGGAAATAATCGTACCGGTCATTCCAAATGCATAAAACTCTGCGATGAACCTGATCTCATCCGACTGCATCTGTGTGTTGCCCGCAATTCTTTCAATAATATCGGAAAACAGTTCGCTTACAACCTGAAACAGGCATTCCTCAAACTCATTTTTTACAGTTGCCTTCAAGGTGTTCATGTAAAAATAATCTTCTGCTTTCATTTTAGTCAGCATCAGGAGTACCTTTTCAATGCTGTTTTCATAGGTGAGTCCATCGATTACCGTTGCTATGATTTCATTGTAATAGATCCAGTTTACCAGATCATATTTATCCTGAAAATGATAATAAAAGGTCTGACGATTGAGACCGCATATTTCCGTAATATCAGAAATTGTGATTTTATCAAAGCTTTTCTTTTTTGTTAATTCCTTCATTCCGGCCGCTATCGCTTTTTTTGTAATCAAAGAATCTGACATAAATGTCTCTGCCTTTCTAGTTTCCCTTGCTTATAAAATGGAAATTTCCTGCCATTTCTAAAACTATGCATTATAATAAACCATTCCATCACTTTTTGCCACATCTTTTCCGCAATTTTGAAAAAAAAGAGTCCGGCTTCGACAATTGTTTCTGTTATTTTCTACACTCGATCTGCTTTAGAAACATCTGTTCTATCTGATAATCCATATCCCCTCTCAGCCTCGTCACACTTTCTTTCGGTATGAAGCCACCTGCCATCACCTTATGACCTCCCCCATTGCCGTAACCGTCCAGCGCCGCAGCTGTTATCACTCCGGCATCCAGTTTTTTCGACTCGCTTCTCACGGAAAACTTAATGCCGTCGGTGCGGATTGCATAGATCACCGATATATTGACCACGTCCAGTGACAGGATGAAATCGGAAATAATCGCGATCAGTGCATCCGGACAGTCAAATGGAATCGCCGCAAATCCGACATCATCGTAGATCCGGATGCTGTCAATCGCAGCTCCATATGCCTTTAGATCGGATAATTCCATGACATTCGTATACATGCTTTTCAGCTTGTCCACATCCGCCAGCTTGTAAACATATGCAAACATATCGATATCCAGCTCTGTTGTACCTCTGGTAAAGTCCGCCGTATCCATTTTGATGCCATAGGCCAGCGCTGCTGCAACAATCGGATTCATGGCAGTCTTTGTCTGATAAAAATAATCGGCAATAATAGAAGCACAGGCACCCACCATTCGTACATCTTTATAGGCATATTCACATGCAAACACAGTTGGATGATGATCGATACAGGCTACTTCGCGTCCGATGAAATCAGTCAGATTTGCATTATATTTCTGCGAATCTACCGTGACGATATAGTCCTCCTCCGTCATATCCATCGTGTCGTCTTTTGAGAGTATATTGATGTCAAATACTTCAAACATCTTTCTGGTGCTCGATTTTTCAATTCTACCGTCATAACAGATCCGTGTTTCAATGCCATGATTTCGCAAAAAACACTGAAGTCCATAGGCACTTGCAATCGCATCCGGATCCGGGAAATTATGCGTCTGAATATAAGTCTTATGTCCTTTTAACAATTCTATCAACTTGTATGGTTCCATTTTCTTGCTCCTTGGCAGGCTCCCTGCATCTATTATAAACAGAATTTTCGACAATCTGATTTTGTAACCATCAGTATACCATACTTTCCAACGACAGAAAAGTTGAACTTATCAGCTACATATTTCAGTGATTTCAGAACGAATCCTCTATCTTTGTCAAAAAAGAAATTTTCACCTGCTTTTTATCATTTGACAAAATCAAAAAGCAATCGTATATTAGATTTTAACATACGATTGGCGGACGAATATTATGGATAGATTAAAACAATACATAAAAGCACATAAAAAAAAATCGATACTTTCTCTTGCTGTTCTTTTGGGCTTTCTTTTTTTTGCCTTTTTCATTTTTCATGATGATTTTCTATATAAGGAAACTATCCTGAAAATAACGAATGTTCAAACAACGTTTCTGGCGGATAAAGAGGGCTTTGACGGCCGTAAGGAATCCTCATACCGGCAGGACATCACTGCGAACGTACAAAACGGCAAATACAAGGGTCAGACTGTATCATTTCAGAATGAATACTCCTATTCCGAAGTGACCTCCATGAAACTGCAGACCGGAGACAAATTCTTTGTAAAACTTGTCAAAAACAGTGACGATTCCCTTCAAGTGTCCGTCCTGTACGAAAAACGGGACAGCTATCTGATTCTGCTCTTTGGTATTTTCATCCTGTTGCTCCTTGTGTGTGCAAAAAAGCAGGGGCTGCTTACGTTAGCTTCTCTGCTTTTGAATATTGCAATCTTTTTCTTCTGTCTGAGGTTCAATAAAACAGAGGATTATTTAAACTGGGTCTGGATGCTTGAGGTGTTCTGTTTTTGTATCACCACTCTGCTGTTTGTCAGTGGCTTTCATAAAAAGACATTCGGAGCTATCCTCTCGACGCTTTTGATTGTCCTGATCGTAACGGTGCTCTATTATTTTACCATTTTCCACAATGACGATATTCCATATGACATGCTCCCATGCATGTTGGCTTATCTTCCTCTGGATAAGCTCTTTTTCATCAGTACGATTTTTGGTCTGCTGGGTGCCGTTATGGATGTTTCCATCACAGTCAATGCATCGATCAGCGAACTGGCAGCCGCTACCGCTGATCTGCCGGTCAAAGCCATGATATCGTCAATTTTTGAAATAGGGCACGACATTATGGGGACTATGGTAACCGTATTATTTTTCTCTTACTTAAGTGGTTCTTTCCCGCTCATGGTCTTAAAAATCAGCAATAACTATACGCTCAGCACGATTGTGACTGTCGATTATATTTTTGATATCTTACGTTTCCTGGTTGGCTCAATCGGTATTGTATTATCCATCCCTGTATCTGGATTGATTGCAATTTTACTCTTTAAAAAAGGACCGGTGCTCAAAAAATGGTAATAAAATTAATCATTGTTCTCTTTCTTTTATTAATTATTGTAGGTGGTGACCGCGGTGTCCGATCCTGCGTCACACTCATTTTGAATGTTCTGATTGGAATCGGCAGTATCTATCTGATCAGCTTTGGTATGTCGCCTCTGCTCGTCATGGTCGCAGCCTCTCTGCTTTTCTGCCTGTTTACGATATTTTATCAGAACGAATTTAATGTAAAAACACTTGCTGTCTTTTTGTCAGTTGCAAGTGTAGTTTTTGTGACCAGTATACTGATTTTTTACATTGGTTTCCATGCCCACATTGCTGGACTCAATGAAATTGAGATGCAGGAAGAAGACGTGTCCTATCTCAGCGCAGCCGTCCATTTTCGGATGCTGTACGTTCTGATTGCCGCAATGGTATGGGGACAGTTGGGCGCGATTGTAGACACCAGTATTGCCATTTCCTCTTCCCTGCATGAGATTCATCATCACAACAGCGGCCTTTCGGTTCGGAAACTCTTTCAGGAGGGATGTTTCATCGGAAAGGATATTCTTGGCACAACCATCAATACGCTCTTTTTCGTATCTATGGGCGAGTCCATAATGTTATTTCTATACTATATGAATTATCAGTATTCCCTCCAGAAGATCTTAAATTCAAGTTCTTTTTTTCAGACAGTCTTTCCGGTCTTACTGCCATGCATGGGCTGTATTCTGATTATTCCGCTGACTGCCCTCGTATTTTCACTGCTTGTAAAAAATCCAAAAGTTTCTGCGTATTTTGAAAAGAAAAACACAGCCGGTAAAACAGCATAAGGGAGGGGTATCTGCCCCTCCCTTCATTCTCTTCCACTCGAAAATCTATCCCTGAAGTCCGTTTGCCTGCCGTTCCATGTCCTCCACCACGATATCATAAATCTCACCCAAAGACGCACAATACTCCAGAATCTTCCACGGCGTATTTGTATGAAAATGGATTTTAATCAGTTCTTCATCTCCTACTGCCAGCAGGCAGTCCCCTTCTAGGTTATTTGTAATATAGTCACTGATCTGATCTTCCGAAAGATTTTTTCCTTCAATTAATAGTTGTGTGTCATATCTGAACTCTAACATTACTATTTCCTTTCTTACTTTAAAATTTTTTTATTTCCATATAATAATTTCTACAATCCACGCAAATATGCGATTTTTATTTTCTTCGATTGCCCTCTTAAAGTAGCACATTGTCAAAAATTTCATATAATATAGTACAATCATTAAGAAAGGGGCAATTATAATGTCTGATTTTGATTTTGACGAACTGAAAGTCATGAGTATAGAAGGGGATGGAGATACCTGTCCATCTGTTAGCTATCAAAAAGTCGGTGTTAGCGTACCAGTTACAATAAGACCGATTGCAAATGTAGGAGTTACGGATGTAAAGTGCTGTGGAGAAGCTATCATTCTTCCTGGCCCGCATCCATGTAATGGAAAAAAGAATGGTATCTGCAGCTTTACCATTAACCAGACTCTGCTTGTTGAAGTTCCTATTGAATTCGGTGCTGTTGTCACAGTAGGCGAAACTTATGTGGATTGCAAAAGAGCTACCTCTGACGATATCTGCACAAACTGTGACAAAGATTATGAAGAATAAATAGATCTGAAAAAAGAGGCAGGAGCACAAAAGCTCCTGTCTTTCTCTTTTTTCCCGAATTCTTATCTAACCTGCGGCAGTCCTTTCAAACTGCCTGCAATATCCTCATCGGTCGGGATATAATCAGTCATTTCTCCATCGTTGAACTTTTGGTATGCCACCATATCAAAATACCCGGTTCCGGTCAATCCAAATACAATGGTCTTTTCTTCTCCGGTTTCTCTGCACTTGACTGCTTCGTCAATTGCCACCCGAATTGCATGTGAGCTCTCCGGAGCTGGAAGTATTCCCTCCACTCTTGCAAACTGCTCTGCAGCCTCAAATACATCTGTCTGACTGACACTTCTTGCTTCCATCAGTCCATCTTCATACAACTGTGAAAGTGTCGTGCTCATACCGTGATAACGCAGACCTCCGGCATGGTTGGCAGAAGGAATGAAGCCACTACCAAGTGTGTACATCTTGGATAACGGGCAAACCTTACCCGTATCACAGAAATCATATGCATAGGTTCCGCGGGTCAGACTTGGACAGGAGGCAGGTTCCACCGCAATGAAATGATAGTCCTTTTCTCCTCTTAATTTTTCTCCCATAAACGGAGAAATCAGACCTCCAAGATTCGAACCGCCGCCTGCGCAGCCGATGATAATATCCGGTGTAATTCCATATTTATCCAGTGCAGACTTTGTCTCAAGTCCAATTACAGACTGGTGCAGTAATACCTGATTCAATACACTTCCAAGTACATATCGGTAACCTTCTGTCTTTGTAGCAACCTCTACCGCTTCCGAAATTGCGCAGCCCAGACTTCCGGTCGTCCCAGGATGCTCAGCCAGGATTTTCTGTCCAATCTCCGTTGTTGTGGATGGAGACGGTGTCACACTGGCACCGTACGTCCGCATGACCTCACGGCGAAATGGCTTCTGTTCGTAGGATACTTTTACCATGAAGACCTTACAGTCCAGATCAAAATACGAGCATGCCATGGAAAGTGCGGTTCCCCACTGTCCTGCTCCGGTTTCAGTCGTTACACCCTTCAGTCCCTGCTTCTTTGCATAGTAAGCCTGTGCAATTGCGGAATTGAGTTTATGGCTTCCACTTGTATTGTTTCCTTCAAATTTATAGTAGATTTTTGCAGGTGTCTGAAGCTTTTTCTCCAGACAGTATGCCCGTACCAGTGGAGATGGACGGTACATTTTATAAAAATCACGGATCTCTTCCGGAATATCGATATAAGGATTCCGGTCATCCAGCTCCTGCTTTACGAGTTCATCACAAAATACATGTCCCAATTCTTCTGCCGTCATTGGCTGTAAAGTTCCCGGATTCAGCAATGGAGCCGGCTTATTTGACATGTCCGCACGGACATTGTACCACTGTGTTGGCATCTCATTCTCTTCCAGATAAATTTTGTAAGGTATTGTTCTTTCTTCCATCTTTTCCTCCATATTGCCACAACGGCTTCTATTTTCCTTAGTTTAGCACGTTAGTGTACTATAGTCAATGAAAACAGACAGCACAGAGGACATTAATGTCCTCTGTGCTTTTCTTTTTGCTTTGCCTGACGAAGCTCGTAACGGTATTCTTTTTCTGATTCCCGTTTCTGACGGAAACGGTCCCTGCGCTCTGCTTTTCCCTGTTCCTGCTGAAGCTTTAATGCCTGCTGCGCTCTTGTTCCAATCCCCATATGCTGCATTTGTTTTCTGATATCCCGCTGCATACGTTTCGGATTAAAATGGCGTTCCGCAATCTGCTCTGCCTTCGTCGACGGAGCAAATCGCAGATTGCTCCAATTCTGAAGTAAGAAGCAGTTCACCTCATAGTCTTTCGGTTCCGCACCAAACACAATTCTGCAAACTTCATATGCTTCATCTGCTTCCCGTTCATAAATGCCTACCCAGAAGGGATCTTCAAAAAATACGGTCAAACTTGCCCTGTTCATAGTTGTTCCTCCTTTTTATTAACTGCAAAGAACGGACAACCAAGGAGGCAGGTTACTGACAGCTGACGCTGCGTCCGGACTACCGACCGGAACTGTGTTTTTATCTCTGCAACTTCATTGTATAAGATTCGCTGAAAAAGTCAATTTCTTAATTGTATACTTCGGATCAGAAATTCAGGCTTATTCCCAGCCCTTGCAAACATCAATCCAGTCACGGTAAGCAGAATATTCCTCTAATTCCGGGATGGTCAGACAGATTGCACTGTTGCTGCTCCCGGCAGCCGGAAATACCGTTTCAAAGCGTTTCAGAGACACATCCAGGTAGACTTCCACCTGCTCCTTTACCGCAAATGGACAGACGCCGCCGACTGCGTGTCCGATTCTCTCTTCCACCTCATCCGCCGGAAGCATCCTGGCTTTACAGCTGAATTTTTCTTTATAATGCGGATTATCAATTTTGGCATCGCCGGCTGTCACAATCAGAATGATTCTGCCGTCCGCTTCAAAAGAAAGTGTTTTTGCGATTCGTTTCGGTTCGCATCCCAGTGCCTGTGCGGCAAGTTCGACCGTTGCACTGGATTCCTGCAGCTCTATCACATCTGCTTCTCTGCCATATTTTTTCAAATATTCCTTTACCTTTGTTACTGACATATTCCATCCTCTCTTCTCTCTTTTCCTGCCTGATATCGGACAACTGTACTGTTTTGCATTACCGCTTCTGACAATGCTCACAGAAGTAAACCGTTCCCCCATATAATTTGCCTTATGGATGGGATATCCGCACTTCATACATGGTTCATTGAGGAATTCCTGTTGCAGGAAATGCCTTTGCTGACAATTTTTTATCCGGCAGAATTTACTATATTTTCCATTATTTTCTATTTCACTATAGCAAACGCGTGTTCTTTGTGCAAGTCTGTATTTTTTATTTCTATCCCTTTCTCAGACGGAATCCGACTCTTTGGGAATCTGCCGGATTTTCCCTTCCTCCAGGTCATAGACGATATCGGATAAGTTTTCCACAAACTTCCGGTCATGACTTACCACCAGCATTGTACCATCAAAATCGGTCAAAAGCCGTTCCAGTCCCTCCATCGTATAGATGTCCATATGATTTGTCGGCTCGTCCAGAATCAGGAAATTACAGCCGGATACCAGAAGCTTTGCTAGTGCTGTCTTTACGCGCTCCCCACCGGATATGACTTTTACCTTTTTATCGAGGTCATTCTTCTGCATGGAAAGATTACTTAAAACCGCCCTGCAGATATGCTCCGGTACAACTGCCGATTCCTTCACATTTTCAAGGACCGTCTTATCCCAGTCCAAGATATCATAATTTTGTGAAAAATATCCGATTTCGGCTTCCGAAGTGATAAACGTACCCTCTGCCCGGCTTACCAGACAATTGAGCAGCGTGGATTTGCCGCTTCCATTTTTCCCTGTCAGAAATGTCTTTTTCCCGGCCGGAATCTCGCACACAATATCATCCAGAACTTTCCTGTCCCCATATCGATAGGTCAGTCCCGTCAGCCTTGCTGCATTCTGCGCTTTTATTCTCTTCATTTCCCCGATTTTTAACGAGACTTCCGGCATATCCTCCGGCCGCTCTTTTTTCTCCAGATGCTCCAGCCGGCTTACAATTGCCTTTCCCCGTTTTTGCACATGATTCTGTTTCACAGTTGCCGTACCCTTATACAGCATCCACTCGCTGTGTCCCATCTGTTTCCTGGGTTTGAGCATCGTACTGGCATTCTCCCGAATCTCCCAGGCCTCCTTCTCCAGGCGCTTTTTTTCCTTTTGGTACTGTCCGTAAGAGAACTGCTGATAGTCCCGTTCCCGCTCACGCTGCTTCTGCCAGTCTGAGTAATTACCGGGGAAAACCCGGATATCACCGTCTGCGATCTCCCAGATCTGTGTGCAGACATGGTCGAGCAGTTGTCTGTCGTGTGATATCAACACAACTGCTCCATGGTATCCGGCCAGCATTGCCTCGAGATCCAGAATTCCATCTCCATCCAGATTTGTCGTCGGTTCATCGGCAAAAAGAAGCGGTGCATGCATGGAAAATGCGGCTGCAATCGCCAGCCTTGTCATTTCTCCGCCGCTTTTAACGGCACTCTCCCGTAGTCCCATACGACTGATTTGCAGTTGATCTGCTTCGCCCTCATGTTCTCCATTCTGTCCAATGAAGGCTATTTCACAATTTCTTTTAATGACACCTTCATCCGCATCCGTCTGACCTGCCAGAATCTTCAGCAGGGTACTTTTTCCGGCGCCGTTTTTTCCAACCAGACCAATCCGGTCTCCCTCTTGAATTTCTACTTTTTTTACTGTCAGAACGCGTTGAATTCCGTATTCTTTTCCTATATTTTGTCCTGTTAATAGCATAAAAAAATCCCTCCTCAATCGGACGGATTATCAGCTGTCTTTCTCTTTTCAGGCAAATGAATATACATCTATGCGCTCATGGAAACTGCCTGGTGCAGCGTTCCATCAGCCATACAATGTAATCATCTATTCTTTGATTCTGAAAAACAGTACCTGTAATCCGACCACAAAAACTGTGCATACATCCCGTAACTGGAATTTCGTATGCAGCCCTGCACATCCTGCTTATCGCATTCTGTGCTGCCAACGTTTTTTCTGTGTTAAATCGAATTACATCTGATACATGATTTTTCAAAACCTCCATAGCATTTATTTCTATCAAATTATCATACAATCATTCTTCTGTCAACGATTACTTTAATCCTGCTGCCAGTCCTGCATATCCATACTCTTCCAGCAGATTCCGGATGCCTTCTGATATCTCTTCTCTGGAGTAATCCATTTCGCTTAAGGCTTTATCATCCAGCCGATTCAACTTTTCATAAAAAAGCAATCCAACTTTCAGATATTCCATCTCTTCCGTCTCAATCAAATCGGAAAGCTGATTCTCTGCTTCATTGAGATGCCCTTCCTGCACAGCATCCATCAGTTTCTGATAGGCTTCTTCCGCCTCACCGTCCAGCTCATAGTCTTCCGCCTCCGTGTCGATTCCAAATATCAGTTTCACTATCATGCGGACCATGTCATGTATCGTACGCACGATATAATCATTTTCAAACATTACAAGCTCCTTTCCGTTCCAGACAAGTCATTCTTTCCCTCTCTGGAATCCGCTCCTGTCTCATTTCCGCATTTATTATAAAATACATCCAGGCAGAATACAAGCTTCTTATCTGAATCTTAATCCAGGTCATAAACAATGTGGATTTTGCTGTTCTGATAATCCTGTGACGCAAACGATACCCGGATTTCATAAGTTCCCTTTTCCAGCTTCACCTTCGTATTTTCCTTATCCATTTTCATTGCCGTATTACTCAGCACCACGGTACCATCTTTCGCTACGATCTGCACAATGAGCGGATATGTATTATCCATATTCAGACTGAAATAGTAATTATCCGAATACACGATGCGAAAAGAAGTAATCTTCTCATAGTTTCGCTCTGTGGATACCGTAAAACCGTCAGAACTGTAATTGGCGGCAATGTATGGACGTTCCGTTAAAGAGACAATCGAAAGCACGGCAAACAGAATCAGCAGCACCAGCGGTATTTTAAGACCCAGACGATGCTTTAATTGTCTTCCCTCGCTTATGATCTTCATGGAACGATGTCCGATAGCAAGTGTGCCCGCAATTACGGCATACAATCCGGTCAGAAACGCCTGCGGAAACCGTGGATGTTGCACCAGCTCCCATAATTCCAGAAAAAATGCCACACTTAGAATGATGGTAAGAATTTTTACGATCCTGGCCCATCTGCTTAACATTTCCGCTTTCGACTTCTGATCTGTATAGATTTCATATTCTTTTTGTGATGCGCCCTCCTGCAATTGCTTGCGGAATACATGCCAGCCGTTTAATGTGGAATTGAGATATTCCCATCCCTGTTCTTCATAGGTATCGATATAGCGCCGTTTATCGTCGATTTTACGCTGGTAATCCATCTGATATCGGTATTCTATCCTGTCATCCCATATATATTTCTGATAAAAACAGCCTACCCGGACTGCCTGCCAGCCCTCTTTTGACTTGCGGTCGTACATCTGAACCTCCTGGTCAAAATTCCAGGCAGCATAGATTTTATATTCCGTTTTTGTCTTTTTCATTATACCTTCCTCCTAATACCTGATCCGCACTATCCAAAAGGCGTTTTATCCGAAGGATCTCATCTTCCAACACCCGCCTGCCGGTTTCCGTAAGTTCATACATCCGCTTTCTTTCCATCCCCGACTGCACGGAACGCCTTTCCGCAATCCAGTCTTTTTTTATCATATTGCTGATTGCTCCATACATGGTGCCTGAACCGATTTTGACCGTACCGCCGGATAATCGCTCCGTCTCCAGCATGATACCATAACCATGCAGCGGTTCTTTTGCCAGACAGAGCAAAATATAATAATAGCTTTCTGTTAACGGTTCTACCTTTTTCACACGATCATCTCCTTCTGATCCCTTCCATGGAACATCCTTTCATTTATATCGTCATTCGCTATGTCGTCTGTCGACTCATATAGCGTAGCACGACATATATGCCCTGTCAATCTATTTTTTCACAAAATAATACCGCTGTCTGCGCATTTTAAAAACGCATACAGCGGTATTTCTTATTCTATCAGGAAAGACCTTATTGCATTAATTAATAAAAGTTATGATTTTCCTATAGAAAATTTAGATGCACTGCTTCGCGCGCAGAACAAAAGCTGTACACTCGAAGCAGTAGAATGCGGGAGTGTACGAAGTACAACTTTGTTCCATAAAGTCAGGCTCTGTTCTTTTTTTCGCTATTTCTGGTATCCGCAGGCGCTTCGTTCCGGTCGGTCCATATCTCCGTGAACGTATGCCGTACGAAATGAACGGGTGATTTCATCGATCTCCCGGATTCCGTCAATATAATCCTGATACATGTCATAACCATAGGAACCTGCCGCCTCATCACAGCCTACTTCTCCGTATCCCAATGCATCTTTCACAATCTGCTCCCTCTGTGTCTTCGTTGTATTTTTAATCAGATATTCTTCCATTCTGTTCCTCACTTTCTTTTCAAATTCCCTTGATAATGCAGCATCCATCCGGCTGCATTCTGCCATCCTCAGATAAACCATAAGAAAAGAGCACCTCTCCCTGTAACGGAAGATTCACCGCTTCTCCGGAGGCATTCAAAATCACGTGCAGTTCCTGTTCTTGTGCCGCATGTTTTACATAATGAATCAGCCGGGAGGCGGAATGTTCCTGTATCCAACGGATTCCTGCACTTCTGCACGATGCATGTTCCCTGCGTACCGCAATCAACTGCTTCATCCTGCGGAGCTCTTCCTCATATACTCCATCCCGGATCGCATCCCATGGCATACAGCGTCTGCAGTCCGGATCAAAGCCTCCCTGCATGGCAATTTCTGTTCCATAATAAATGCAGGGAGAGCCCTCCATCGTAAAAAGCACCGCCAGCTGCTGATAAAATTTCCCGCTCGTTCCCGTTCTGGTACTGAGCCTGTCCGTATCATGTGAATCGAGCAGATTAAACAAAACACGGTTCGTCTGATTCATATAGATGCCGTAACACCGGTTGATTTCATGCTCAAAGTCCACAGCCGACCGGTTTTCATCAATAAAGAAATCATTCAGACTCTGTGCAAGCGGATAGTTCATGACAGAGTCATACTCATCCCCCATCAGCCAGTTGATGGAATCATGCCAGATCTCTCCAAGTAAATAGACATCGGGATTCACGGATTTTAATTGTTTGCGGAGCTCCTTTAAGAACGCATGGGAAACTTCATTTCCAACATCAAACCGAATCCCGTCAATCTGCCACTCGGTCAGCCAGTAGGTACAAAGCTGCTTGAAATATGCAATGACCTCCGGATTGTTCGTATTCAGTTTCGGCATTTGTCCATAAAATGCAAACGCATCATATTTTCCATCCCGCGTATTGTGATTTTGTCTGTCAAACGGCCACTGATGGATAAAAAACCAGTCGTAATACGCGGAAGAAGGTCCCTTTTCCATCACATCCTGCCATGGTGCAAAATGCTCTCCGCAATGATTGAACACAGCATCCAGCATGACTCGGATTCCCGCCTTATGCGCATCTTCGACCAGCTTTTTCAGTTCTTCCTCATTGCCAAAGGATTCGTCAATTTTATAGTAATCCGTCGTATTGTATTTATGATTTGACTCTGCCGAAAAAATCGGAGTCAGATAGATACCTGTTATTCCCAGATCCCGCAGATACGGAATCTGGGTACGGATACCTCTCAGATCCCCTCCGTATACATCCAGATGCTGTACCTGTTCGCACTTCCACGGTTTCACCCATTTTGAATTCAGGGAAGCATCTCCATTGCAAAAACGGTCCGGAAAGATCTGATACCAGACGGTGTGAGCGACCCAGTCCGGCGTACTGTTGACATCTGCCGGATTGATCCACGGAAAGAAAAAGCACTGTTCCCTTCTTCCCTGAACCGCCATCCGTTCTCTGGTGTAACAGCCGTCTTCAAAGTAATAAAGCACCTCTTCCCCTTCCCACAGTTCAAAATAATATTTGCACCGCCGATACTGCGGTGTCACTGTGACTGTCCACAGCTTCTGGTACGCCAGCTTTCTGACATTATTTATCTCTTTTCTTTCTCCGCTCCATTTTTCAGAGCCTCCCATAATTCCTGCCGAAAAAGGATCTCCGTAACAGATATAAACGCGTTCTACCTCATACCCGGTACGAATGGATATTTCCAGTTCCTGTTCATTCAATGCATAGCATTCATTTAAAGCGGAACGGTGTGTAATCAGCCCCATCTCCATCATTACTGCCTCCAAACTGCATGACAACTTCCTCACATGCATTATTTTTGATTTGTTAATTGTATTATACAATACTTTTTTTTCAATTTCTTGAAATATCATCCATATTATTAATACAATCCTATCATTTTTAAAATGGCATTGCCAAACTCAAGAAGCGGAGGATACATTTTTTTATTTCATTCTGTTTATTCTATCCTATTTTATTCCAACATGTTTCGGTAAAAAACCGGTTCTAAACTATAGTTGGGGGTAAACAAAAAATAAATAGGCATAGGTCTTGGATTCCTCTATAATAAAGTCACCACAACAACATTATAGAGAAAGGAACCATAACCTATGCCTTCACTAAATTTTA
>JAEWCQ010000015.1 GCA_023390555.1 Bacillota bacterium
GGTTCTAAACTATAGTTGGGGGTAAACAAAAAATAAATAGGCATAGGTCTTGGATTCCTCTATAATAAAGTCACCACAACAACATTATAGAGAAAGGAACCATAACCTATGCCTTCACTAAATTTTACATCAAAACTACTAGAATTAGAAGACGCAATTGTCGACGATCTATTTATTTCAGATTTTACCATCCATATTTCCCTTACCATGAAACGTATGCCTCACCGCTGTCCTCATTGTGGTTCCTGGACGGAACAAGTTCATGACTATCGGCCCTCCATCATTAAAGACCTTCCTATAATGGGTAAACAGACACTCCTTCATTACAAAAAGCGACGCTATCACTGTCCCGCCTGCAATCACCATTTTTATGAAGCTTTCCCAGGACTTCCAAAATATTGCCATATCACCACGCGACTGGCTTTCTATTCGATTCATCTTCTGAGAAATACACAGAATGTCAGATCTGTTTCCCATACACTTGGCATTTCTGCATCCTCTGTTTTTCGCAGAATGTCCGATGTGCAGTATCCAGTTCCACGCCATCTGCCAACAGTTCTTTCCATAGATGAATTCAGGGGCAATGCCGGTGGGCAGAAGTTTCAGGCAATCCTTACTGACGCTGCCAGCCATAAGTTGTTCGATATCCTTCCGTCCCGTTCTCAGGTCTCTTTAATGACCTATTTTCAACAGTTCAAAAACCGTAATCAGGTTCGGTATTTCGTCATGGATATGAATCAAGTATACCGGGACATTGCTCTATCCTATTTTCCGAATGCCACCATTGTAATCGATCGTTTCCATGTTGTCCGCTATGTCACGTGGGCGCTTGAAAATGTACGGAAGCGCATTCAGAAACAGATGCATCCGTCAAAACGCAAGTATTTCAAAAGGAGCAGGCGGATTCTTCTTGCACATCAAAGCAAATTGAGCCGTGAAAATCTTGATGCACTGGAGATAATGCTGATGCAGTCCAATGATCTTGCTGTAGCTTATCATTTGAAAGAATTATTTTATGAATTTATGTCATCTGAAAACAGGATAGAAGCGGGAAAACGACTACATACTTTTATTCTTGCTACTCAAGTCAGTCAACTAAACGAGTTCAAACCATGTCTTACCATGCTCGGCAATTGGTCAAAATATATACTGAATTCATTTGACTGCCCTTACAATAACGGATATACAGAAGGAACAAATAATACAATTAAAGTAATCAAACGAAATGCCTATGGCTATCGGAACTTTAACAACTTTAGGAATCGAATTTTCCTGTCACTAGCAAAATAGGACACAGGAGAAATCCATCTCCTATGTCCTATAATTATTTTACCCCAACCCTTGACAAAGAGCCAAAAAACCCCCGCGAGATGTTTTTCTTTTACATCTCCCGGAGGTTTGTATCATATCCTATGAATTTCTGAGACTCCGTTTCCTCTGTTAACAGGTACTTTCTTTCCCGGCTGCACTCTGTCCTTCCCTGCGCAGATATTGCAGGGTCAGGATTGCCCCAAGATATAAAAACGCCATAAGTATCATAAATACTGTTCGTCCAAAGATAATACCAAAGACAAACTCCAGGATCATGACCGCTCCATGCAGCCAGATTGGAAGATTATGAAGGCAAATTGCGAGCAATGCCTCAATTACTACTATCAAGCAGACAGAAACAATCGGCACCTTCAGTGCAATCATACTGATCAGTATCACGACTGCAGCAAGCACAGCATATAAAACCAGTATACTGAGGGGCTGATTTCCGAACAGATTCTTTTTTACAAACTCGACTGTTCTTCTCGTGTAATCTCTTCCGGCCTCTGCCATTTTCTTTCCTCTGTCCGTTCCTTTCACCCCGTCGGAAACAAATTCCTTCATTTCCGTCTCTTTTCCGTTCTGATTTAATTCTTCACTCATATTGACACCTTCCCTGTTTATCTTATAAAATCTACTGCGATCCCACTATCTAACGTACATTATAACAATTATTTAAAAAAAGGACAACTTTTTTCAAAAAAACATTGCAAAATTTTGATTTAGTATATATAATGTTCTAGTGTGCTTTTGAAAAACACGCTTCCGTGGCTCAATGGCAGAGCGTTTCACTCGTAATGAAAAGGTTGTGGGTCCGATTCCCACCGGGAGCTTTTGTGCCGGCAATCGCCGGCACTTTTTTTCTGCCTTTTTTCGTTTTCCGCACCTCTTCGCGGACATTTTCCCAAAACAGACAAAATCCAACCGTAATCCTCCATTTTCAGCCGCTTTCCGGCATTTACAAATTTCGAGAAAAATATTGCAAAAATCTATTGACAATTGTATCTAAATTTTTAATAATAGTCCCTGGATGTTTATTATTATTAAACTTAAAATACATTATTAGTTTTATAACGGAAAGGATGGATGCAATGGATATCGGACACAGAATCAAGGAACTCCGCATACTGTACGGTCTGACTCAACAGGAACTGGCTGACCGTCTGGAACTGTCAAAGGGATTCATATCCCAGCTGGAGCGTAATCTGACTTCTCCATCTGTCGGAACGCTTCTTGACATCATACAGATTCTTGGAACAACTCCTGCCGATTTTTTTACCGATGAGGAACCCGAGCAGATCATCTTTAAACGGGAAGACTATTTCGAAAAGGAAAATGAGGAAAAGCTCAGTACAATCGAGTGGCTGGTGCCGAGCGCACAGAAGGATTCCATGGAACCCGTGCGTCTCACCTTAAGGCCCGGTGGTTCCTCAGATATTTATCTGCCCCATGAGGGTGAGGAATTTGGCTATATCTTAAAGGGGAGTATCCGCATTCATTACGGAACAAAAAGCTATAATTTAAAACAGGGTGAGTCATTTTATTTAAAATCGGGGAAAAAGCATCATCTTGAAAATCATGGCAAACATGATGCCGTTTTAATCTGGGTCACGAACCCACCAAGTTTTTAGGAGGCAGCTACAATGGGAAAGAAGTTAATTGAATTACAGCATATCAACAAATCGTTCAACGGAACGCAGGTTCTCGATGACTTAAATCTATATTTTAATGAAAATGAATTTTTGACACTGCTCGGACCATCCGGCTGCGGAAAGACAACTACGCTGCGTCTGATTGGCGGCTTTGAGAACCCGGATTCCGGCAAAATCCTTTTTGACGGAAAAGACATTACGGCACTTGCCCCGAATGAGAGGAAGGTAAACACCGTATTTCAGAAGTATGCGCTGTTTACCCATATGTCTATTGCAGAAAATATTGCTTTTGGATTAAAAATCAGTAAAAAGAGCAAGGCTTATATTAATGATAAGATCAGGTACGCTTTGAAGCTTGTCAATCTGGACGGTTTTGAAAATCGTACCGTTGATTCTTTGAGCGGCGGCCAGCAGCAGCGTATTGCAATTGCACGCGCGATTGTGAATGAACCGAAAGTCCTTCTTCTCGACGAGCCGCTGGGTGCTCTTGATTTAAAGCTCCGTCAGGACATGCAGTATGAGTTGATCCGCCTAAAAAATGAACTTGGAATTACCTTTATCTATGTCACACATGATCAGGAAGAGGCACTTACCATGTCCGATACCATTGCCGTCATGAATCAGGGTTATATCCAGCAGATCGGTACCCCGGAGGATATTTATAATGAACCATGCAATGCCTTTGTTGCAGACTTCATCGGTGAGAGCAATATCATTGATGCGGTTATGGTGGAGGACAAGCTGGTTTCTTTCCTCGGAATCCGGCACGCCTGTGTAGATACCGGCTTCGGTCACAATCAGCCGGTTGACGTGGTCATCCGTCCGGAGGACATTGAACTGGTCGATCCAGCGGAAGGATTTTTGGAGGGAAAGATCACTTCTGTCATTTTCAAGGGTGTCTATTATGAAATAGAAGTTATGGCAAACGGCTTTGAATGGCTGGTACAGACGACAACCTATTTTGAGGCTGGTACACAAGTCGGACTGAAAGTAATTCCGTTTAACATCCAGATCATGCACAAACCGGAATCCAGTGATGAAAAGGCGGTGGAACTCGATGCGTAAATTAAAACGGCAGCTTTTTGCCGGTCCTTATATGGTATGGATCATCGGATTTACAGTCCTTCCGATTCTGATGATCCTGCTCTATGCCTTTACAACTGCAGACGGGGCATTTACCTTTTCCAATATTGCTGCTATTGCAAAACCGGTCCATATCAAGGCTTTGCTGCTTTCCATCCGGCTGGCACTGGCATGCACCGGCGTCTGCCTGCTGCTCTCCTACCCGCTTGGTATGATTCTGCATGGGTTAAATATACAAAAACAAAACTTTATTGTTTTTATTTTTGTGCTTCCGATGTGGATGAACTTTATGCTCCGGATTCTGGCATGGCAGATGCTTTTGTCCAATAACGGGATCATCAATGCCTTTTTGGGGTTTCTGGGTCTTCCGGAGATCCAGATTATGAATACGCCGACTGCCGTCGTATTCGGTATGGTTTATGATTTCCTGCCATTTATGATTTTACCGATTTACAATTCCATGGCACGTATCCGTAAGGATGTGGTCGAAGCTGCAAGAGATCTTGGAGCCAATGACCGGATTGTATTTTTCCGCATTATCGTTCCGCTTACGATGTCCGGTGTGATCAGCGGAATCATTATGGTATTTGTTCCGGCACTCACCTCTTTCGTCATTTCCGACCTGCTCGGCGGCGGAAAGGTATTATTGATCGGAAACGTCATAGAACAGTCCTTCATGCAGGGCATGGACTGGAATCTTGGCTCTGGTCTTTCCATCGTACTCATGATTTTCGTCATCGCAAGCATGGCGTTTATGAATTCACACAGTAAGGAAACGGAGGGATCTGCAGTATGGTAAAAAAGGGTGTCAGCCGTCTTTATATGGCATTGATTTTTCTATTTTTGTATCTTCCGATTGCTGTACTGGTCGTACTTTCCTTTAATGACTCAAAATCCAGAGTCAGCTGGGGCGGCTTCACACTGGACTGGTACGCCAGCCTCCTGGAGAGCAGCCACATCATGGATGCATTTTATACCACGATTTTTATTACGCTTGCTTCCGCACTGATTTCCACCATCCTTGGAACACTGGCTGCGATCGGTATCAGCGCAATGCGCAAAAAGGGAAAAGCAATCATGCTCGGTGCTACGAATATCCCGCTTTTGAATGCGGACATTGTAACCGGTATTTCCCTGATGCTTCTTTTTGTAAGATTTACAAGACTTGGGATGTCCACCGTGCTTCTTGCCCATATTACGTTTAACATTCCATACGTCATTTTGAATGTGCTGCCGAAATTAAACGGCCTTTCCCAGAATACGTATGAGGCTGCTCTGGATCTGGGTGCCTCCCCGCTCTATGCCTTTTACAAAATTGTATGGCCGGATATCCGTCCCGGTGTTTTCTCCGGTTTTTTAATGGCCATGACAATGTCGCTGGACGACTTCTCGATTACCTACTTCACAAAGGGTGCCGGTATCAATACGTTATCCACCATGATCTATACCGAGCTTCGAAAAGGCATCAAGCCGGAAATGTATGCACTTTCCACAATCCTGTTTTTACTTGCACTGGTTTTGCTTTTACTTATGAATTACCGTACCGGCAGCAAACCAAAATCACGTGTTGAAAGGAGTTCTTTATGAAAAAAATTATTTTACTGGCTCTTGGCATTCTGTTCGGATGTACGCTTACCGCCTGTGGTTCTTCCTCCTCCAAAGATTCCCTTACCGTATTAAATTACGGCAAGTATATCGATCCTGACGTGCTCGATCAGTTTGAGGATGAGACCGGAATCAAAGTTGAATATGAAGAATATGAAAGCCCGGAGGAAATGTATACCAAATACAAGGCCGGTTCCATCGATTACGATCTGATCTGTACTTCCGACTATATGATTCAGAAGCTCATCGGCGAAGGCGAGGTACAGGAACTGAATTTCGACAATATCCCGGAAGAAAAAAATATTGATACTACGTATCTTGAATTTTCAAAGGCATTTGATCCGGAGAACAAATATACCATACCCTATTTCTTCGGTACGGTCGGTATCCTCTATAACAGCACGATGGTAGATGCATCCGAAGTGACTTCCTGGAATGTGCTCTGGGACAAAAAATATTCCGGCCAGATTATCATGGAGAATTCCGTACGTGATTCCTTTATGGTGCCTCTGAAAAAACTCGGCTATTCATTAAACACCACGGATGAGAACCAGTTAAATGAAGCACTTGACCTGCTGGTAGAACAAAAACCGCTTGTGTACTCCTATCTGGTTGATGAATCGGCTGATGAAATGATTGCCGGCAACGCAGCTCTGGCTCTCGTATATTCGGGAGAGGCCGCCTATGCACAGTCCTATAATGACGATCTGAACTATTCGGTTCCGGATGAAGGCTCCAATATGTGGATTGATTCCTGGTTCATGCCAAAAACATGCAAGAATACAGAAAATGCGGAAAAATTTCTGGATTTTCTCTGCCGCGAGGATATTGCAATGAAGAACTTTGAATATGTCAACTATGCAACACCGAATAAGGCTGTTTACGATGCATTAGATGCAGATATCCAGCAGAATACGATTATTTTCCCGTCCAAGGAAACCTTGAATAACTGTGAAATACTCTCCAGCCTGGATTCCGATACGACCACTTTATACAATGATTTGTGGAAAAAACTAAAATCCAATTAATACTTGCATTTTTTTGCAGGGCATGATACATTTAAATCCACGCATGATCTTGTGCGTGGATTTTCTTTGTCTTTTGACATTCTTTTTATCCAGTTTTATCAGAATGAATCCCAAACACATCTTAATTTCAGGAGGTACTATGACCTATCAGCATTTTCAGGAAGCCGTGATTTCCTATCTTTATGACGCACTGGATGCACCGGTGCAGATATCCATCCAGCCTGTTCTCAAAAATAATCATCTCCTACTAGACGGACTAATCATCACCGAGCAAAATTGTAATATTTCACCGACCATTTATCTCAACCAATATTATGAAGAGCTGCTCGCCGGCAGTAACCTGCAGGTTATCCAGACGCAGATCTTAAACGCCTATCTCTCAACCAGGCCGGACGAAAGCATTGATGTGCGTTTTTATACCGATTACCAAAACATCTCCGATAAAATCCTATATAAACTGATCCATGCAAAAGAAAATGAGGAACTCCTCAAAGAAGTCCCCCATATCCGTTATCTCGATCTTGCAATTGTCTTCTATTGTCTGATCTCCGCCACTCCAAAGGGAAGTGCAACAATTCTGATTCGCAGCCAGCATCTGAATTTCTGGAAAGTATCTGTGGAAGACCTGTACCAAAAAGCCCGTCTTAATACCCCCCTACTCTTAAAAGCTGATATCCGGACGATGAATGACATCATGAATGAGCTGCTCGATTCCTCTGAGATCACAAATTTTGAAGAGACAGATGTGCCATCCATGTATATCCTCACAAACGAGCAGAAGCTCTACGGAGCCTCCTGTATCCTCTACCCGGGAATTCTGCATACCTTCGCCGAAAAGCTCGGAATGGACGTCTATATCCTTCCCAGCAGCATTCACGAAGTCATCCTGCTTCCGGCAATTCCGTCCTCCTCGATCGGGGAACTGAATGAAATGGTACGTGATGTCAATGGCACTCAGGTCTTACCGGAGGAAATCCTTTCCGACCATATCTATCTCTATTCGATTGCCGAAAAATCCGTTCTGATCCCGGATGATACCTCTTCGTTTTTCCGACAAAGCATATCATAGATCTTTTCATATTTCTTCGCGGAATGCGTCCAGGAATAGTCCTGTTTCATGCCGCGTACCGCCAGTTCGTTCCATTCCTCCCGATGATTTCGATATATATTCAGCGCATATAAAATCGTATCCCGCATCTCATGTGCATTGAAATTTGCAAAAGAAAAACCAGTACCGGTATGTTCATATTCATTGTAAGCTGATACGGTATCTTTCAATCCGCCAGTCTCCCGGACTATCGGTACTGTTCCATAACGCAGACTCATCAGCTGGCTGAGTCCGCACGGCTCAAACTGGGACGGCATCAGAAAAGCATTACAGGATGCATAAATTTTATGTGTCATCTCTTCCGAATACACGATATGGACACTCAGGCGTTTTGGATATTTTTCTGCAAAATGCCGGAACATATGCTCATAACGCTCCTCACCTTCCCCCAATACGGCGAGCTGCATTCTTCCATCACTCAACAGCTGGTCCATCATATATTCCACGAGGGCAAACCCTTTCTGTTCCGTCAAACGTGATACGATCCCGATCAGAAAGAGATTATCATCTTCCTCCAGTCCAAACTCCCGCTGCAGGGCCTGCTTGTTCTTTCGCTTGCCTTCTGCAAAGTCTTCCTGTCCGAATAAATAATAGATATCCGGGTCTGCCTGCGGATTATACTCCTCATAGTCAATTCCGTTGACAATCCCATACAATTTATCCATGCAGGCATTCATCAGACCGTCAAGCCCCTCTCCTCTGCCTGGCGTCGTAATCTCATCGGCATAGGTTTTGCTGACGGTTGTTACTGCATCCGCATACACGACACCGCCCTTTAAATAATTGGCATCTCCATAGGCTTCCAGTTTATCCGGTTTAAACAACTCCATCGGAAGCCCTGTAATATCGCGGACAGCTTTCAGTTTCCATCTCCCCTGAAACATCAGGTTGTGAATCGTGTAAACAACATGCATATTGTGATAAAACGCCCGGTCTTTATACAGTGTCTTCAGGTATACCGGTATCAGTCCGGTCTGCCAGTCATGACAGTGTACAATATCCGGACGGTAATCTAGAATCGGCAGAGCCTCAATCACTGCTTTGGAAAAGAAGGCGAATTTTTCGACATCTTCATAAATCTGATTATATGGTTTATTTCCGGAAAAATAAAATTCGTTGTCAATAAAATAATACGTAATCCCATGATAAACAGCTGATAAGATTCCAACATACTGCTTTCTCCATCCCAAATCCACATAAAAATGCGATTCATGATGAAGCGTATTCTTTAGCTCTTCTACCATGCATGCATATTTGGGAAGAATGACTCGTACTTCATATTCTTTTTTATCAAAATATTTTGGTAAAGAACCTGTGACATCTGCCAAACCACCCGTCTTTATGTACGGTACTGCCTCAGATGTAACGAACAAAACTGTTTTCATTTGATCCTCCCAATAAACGAATTTTTAATTCCCTTATTGATTATATAACAATCTTAAGAAAATTTATATCTAATCTTAAGATTTTTCTAAAAAAACAGTTTTTTGATGCCTGTTTTTGTGTGATTTTGACTATGCACGATTCACTTTGTACTCTAATCTGATTTTATCCGCAATCAGTGCAATAAATTCGGAATTCGTCGGTTTCCCTTTTCCATTATTGATGGTATATCCGAACAATTCATCAATCGTATCCATCTTTCCTCTGCTCCATGCGACCTCAATGGCATGGCGTATTGCTCTTTCTACACGACTTGGGGTTGTCTGGTATTTTTTCGCAATGGATGGATAGAGAATCTTTGTAATAGAGTTGAGCATTTCGACATCATTCACGGACATAATAATGGCCTCTCTCAGATACTGGTAGCCCTTAATATGCGCCGGTACTCCAATTTCATGGATGATATTTGTAACATCACTTTCCAGATTCGGCTTCCTGTTCTCATCCGCTTTCTCGTAAGCATTGATCTTTCTGGAATCCGTATTCCTCTTCATGGACTTATTTTTGACATGTTTGATGCGGTTTAAAACCATATCATTGTCAAACGGTTTCATAATATAATAATCTGCACCCAGATTAAATGCATCCTCTGTGATTTTCTCCTGACCGATTGCACTTATCATGATAAACGCAGGATGTTTCCGGATTGTCTTATCATTATTCACCTTATCCATAACGCCAAGTCCGTCCAGCTTTGGCATCACGATGTCCAGTAGAACAACATCCGGTTCCTTGTGCTTGATCATTTCATATGCTTCTTCCCCGTCTTTTGCAGTTCCGACAACCTGTAATTCATCATCACTTTTGATGATTTCTCCTAAAAGTCTTACCATTCGCTCGTTATCATCTGCAATCGCTACATTCAACTTCTCCATGTTTGAACCTCCATTGATGTTTTTCAAAACTCAAAATATGAAACTATCTTTATTAATACACTTTTTTCCTATGTTTTTCAACCATGTAATTTGTATGATACTTGTACGGCTTACATGGAATTTGTCGAATTTCGTCAGTAACTTACATATTATTTTCCAGCATGTCCTCAATGAAAATACCGTACCCTTTTTTGGAATCCTGAATAAATACATGGGTCACTGCACCAATGATTTTTCCGTTCTGAATAATTGGTGAACCCGACATTCCCTGCACAATCCCCCCTGTCTTGTCTAACAATTCCTGATCCGTTACTTCAAACATAATTTCTTTATACTCTTCATCTTCATGAAAGTCAACTTCTGTGATTCGAATTGCATAACTCTTTATTTCTCCATCAATGGAACTTAGAATCTGCGCATCCGAAGTTTGTATTTCCTGCTTATAACCGATTGGAAGTACATTCTCTGCAGACATTGCATCCGGAAGCTGCTGTATACTTCCATAGATCCCTGCCTGTGTATTTTTCTCAATGCTTCCGAGCAGATTTTCGTCACTGTAATTGATCATACCCGTCAATTCGCCGGGTGTACCGCTCTCTCCCTTCACGATTCCAACTATATTACTTTTATAAAGACGCCCGCTCTTCATGTTCAGGACAACTCCCGTATCCGCATCACTGACCGCATGCCCCAGCGCTCCGAAATGATTATCCGCCGTCACATAAGTAAGAGTTCCGATCCCTGCCAAATCATCTCTTACCCATAACCCCAGTTTGTATTCTCCATCGCTGCTCCCCGCAGGAGTCACCGCAACCTCCAGCAATTCCCCGTCTCTTTGTATTTTTAATACCATTTTTTCTCCGGCTGACTGATTTACACTCTCAATCAGCTGTTCTTTGCTTGTTATGGCCGTTCCGTTTACTTCCTGGATATAATCTCCGGTCTTAATCAGATTCTCTGCCGTGGAGACTTCCTCTCCCTGCTTATTCGTTACTTTTCCAGTTCCTATGACAAGCACGCCGTCTGTCTTCACATAGATACCGACCGTTGACCCTCCTACAATTAAACTGTCTTTGTCCGCGATCTGTGCCGTTACTTCCTTTACAGGTATGAGACCAAACAGTTTACATTGATAGGTTACTTTCCCGCTGTCAACCTGCACATCCGCTGCGGAACCATTTGCATAGGATTCCAGATTGCCGACCGTTTCCTTTGTCTCATCCCCGGTGTCTTCCTGAGAAAATACTACCGGCAGAGATAACTCTATTTTTTCCTGTGTATCGTGAATATAGACTTTATCCGGTATTGCATAAATAAGTGTCGCATAAGCAAACACCAGCACCCCTGCAAAGCCTGCAAATGCCAGTTTTCGCGCATTTTTCTGTAATTTATGGAATAAACGCATTTCGCCCTTCCTTCCTCTGTTTCATACATTCTTTTCAAAAACAAAAAAGGATACCAGTGGTATCCTTTTTTAGTATGCGACAATCTGTTGTTTTCAATCTAAAAATTTTTAGCATTTTGTGCCAGTGATTTCATTTCTCTCGCACTTTCCATAACGGTATCCGTTATTTTAACACCGCCCAGCATCCTTGCCAGTTCGGTGATGCTCTCCGCTTCCTCCAGTCTGCGGATGGAAGAAATCGTATTTTTTCCTACAATACCCTTTTCTATCAGAAAATGTGTATCCGCCATTGCTGCAATCTGCGGAAGATGTGTAATACAGATTACCTGATGTTTTTTTCCGATGACATTCATTTTTTCGGAAACTGCCTGCGCCGTCCTGCCGCTGATTCCCGTATCGATTTCATCAAAGATCAGTGTACCGATTGCGTCGTTTTCTGCAAGAACCGTTTTTAATGCCAGCATGATACGGGACAATTCACCGCCGGAGGCCACTTTTCCCAACGGTTTCAACGGCTCTCCCGGATTCGTGGAGATTAAAAACTCCGCATCATCCCATCCCTCAGCCGTATAGTTTTCCAATTTTTTGAATTCCATCGAAAAACACACATCCAGAAAATTCAAATCGACCAGCGCAGACTGCACCTGTTTCGTCAGTTTTTTTGCATATTTCTTCCTGATATCCGAAATTTCTCCACAGAGTTTCTGCAAAATCTGATTCACTTGATCCAGTTTCTGCAGAACTTCCCTGCGATATGCGTCAAAATCCCTTAACTTCTCAATCTGTTCCTGCTTTTTTGCAAGCTCCTGCAAAATCTGTTCGATCGATATCCCATATTTTGACTTTAAATGATTCACCTCATCCAGACGCTGTTCTGTTTTTAAAAATGTTTCCGAATCGAATTCCGTGCGTTCCATATAGTCTGCCAATTCACGGTTAAAATCATTCAAAAGATTATCGATCTCCGCCAGTTCCTCCGCTTGCATATGTACTTTTTCATCGTACTGTTCTACGGTATTCAGTTCACGCAGTGCTCTTCCGATCCGGTCGCTTGCTCCTTCCTGAATCGATGCGGTCATTTCATATGCAGAATGCAGTACCTCCATAATTTTTTTTCCGTTCGACATCCGCCGGTAATCCGCTTCCAATTTGTCATCCTCGCCCGGGATTAGGGTTGCCTCTTCAATTTCATTTACTTCATACTCCAGCAGAGAGAGCTCACGCATTCTTGTTTCATCATCCATGGAAGCATTCTTTAATTCTTCTTTGAACGAAAGGTAGGAATGGTATGTTTTCTTTAATTCCTCTTTCAATTTCTGAAGATCCTTTCTGGCATAATCATCCAGTATTTCAAGATGCTTTCTCTTCTTCAACAGCGATTGATGCTCATGCTGCCCGTGAATATCAATTAACAGAGAAGCTGCTTCTTTCATCCGGGAAACCGGCACGCTTTCCGCATTGATTCTTGCAACGCTTCTTCCGTTACTGATTTTACGCGCAAGAATCACCTGATGATCTTCCGGGAAAATATCCATGCTGTTCAGCTGTTTTTCCACCTTCTCATCCGTCACTTCAAAAATAAGTTCCACCAGAGACATATCCGCGTTTTCGCGCAAAAGTTCCCTGGGTATCTTTTCTCCAAGTGCCAGATTCATCGAACCGATAATAATGGATTTCCCGGCTCCAGTTTCTCCGGAAAGAATATTTAATCCTTCCGTAAAGTCCACTTCCGCTTCTTCAATTAATGCAAGATTCTTCACATGCAGAGTCCGTAACATATTTTCTCCTTCTACTCTCCCACAATTTTTCGAAGTCTTCCCATCAGTACAATTGTATCATCAACAGAACGCACAGCGCACATAATCGTATCATCACCGGCAATGCTGCCAACAATTTCATTACAGTCCATGGCATCAAGTGCAGCAGCTACCGCCATTGCCATTCCTGACACTGTTTTGATGACGAGAATGTTCTGTGCCATATCCATCGAAACAAAGCCGTCCCGGAATACGCGGGCAAATTTCTGTGTCATATCCTGGTTCGTCTCTGTTAATACCACATATTTCTGTTTTCCATTGCTCAATGCAACCTTAGTCAGTTTCAGCTCCCGGATATCTCTTGAAACGGTCGCCTGTGTCACCTGGTATCCTTCCTGCTCCAATCGCGAAGATAATTCTTCCTGTGTACCAATCTCATTCTTCTGGATCAGCTCAAGTATTTTCGCATGTCTGCTGGTCTTCATACGTCCTCCTGTCTGACCTGTTATGTATAGGTCTGCATTTTTTTACGTAAAATTTCAAGGAAACTGATTTTGCTTAGTTTCAGAATTTTGGTATAGGATTCTGATTTCTTCACAACAATGCGGTCTCCGGCCTCTAGCTGCATACTGTTATCTCCGTCAAAACTCACCTCTACCTGGTCGTCTTTTTCATTTCTTCTGGAATCCACCTCAATGACAATTTCATCCTCCGCACTGATGACGATACTTTTGGAATTCAGCGTATGGGCATTGATCGGTGTCATCAAAAGCATGCGTGCCTTTGGATCGACGATCGGCCCTCCCGCAGACATACTGTATCCGGTGGAACCGGTGGGCGTCGCAACAATAATACCGTCTGCCATAAACGAAAACAGATATTCACCGTTGACATAGACATTCAGCGCAACAATCTGCAAAGATCCCGCACGGTGAATCACAATATCGTTGAGTGCGGTCGTCACATGTGTTTTTTCCTGCTGTTTGATCATATATCCGTCGAGCATCATGCGTTTTTCTACTGTATAATGATCCAAAAACAGTTCTTCAATTGCATCGCAGACCGTATTTTCTTCCAGTTCACACAGGTATCCCAGATTCCCCAGATTGATTCCGATCAGCGGAATCTCAAATCCCACCACATCTCTGGCTGCTCTGATCAGCGTGCCGTCTCCGCCTATGACAAAAATGCACTCTGTTTCAGGCGGAATGAGATCCCGGTGAATTGCATGATGGCCATCCTTACCGACGCAAACGACATAGGATGCAGTTCCACCCCTGGATGCAATGTATGAAATTACTTTTTCGGTCAAATGCATTTCCCGGTCCTTCAATGCATTTGTAATAATAAAAAAATGTTTCATCTCTACAATAGTGATGTATGGGCAGCTTCTACCACTGCCTTCACATCCACAGCCTCCTCTTTTTTGCCATCTGTTCCTTTTTGAAGATGAACCAGATATTCAATATTTCCTTCCGGTCCTTTGATTGGTGAGTACTCCAGATTTAATACCCAAAATCCCTCACTGATTGCAAAATCGATTACTTTCTGAATGACTTCTTCGTGTACTGCGCTGTCTCTTACGACGCCTTTCTTCCCGACTTTTTCCCTGCCCGCTTCAAACTGCGGTTTGATCAGGCAGACCATTTCCCCATGATCTTTCAGGAGTTCTCTTGCAGGAACCAGAATCTTAGTCAGAGAGATAAAGGATACATCTACCGACGCAAAATCCAGCGTATCGTCGATGTCCTCCGGGGTCACATAGCGGATATTGGTCTTTTCCATACAGACCACCCGCGGGTCATTTCGAAGCTTCCAGGCAAACTGTCCGTATCCGACATCTACCGCGTAGACTTTCCTGGCGCCGCTTTGCAGCATACAGTCCGTGAATCCGCCGGTAGATGCACCGATATCCATACAGATGCATTCTTCCAGACTGATATCAAAATGCTGCATTGCCTTTTCCAGCTTCAGTCCTCCGCGGCTTACGTATTTTAAGGTACTGCCCCGGACTTCGATTGTAACGGTCGGGTCAAATGTCGTTCCCGCCTTATCTTCCCGCTGTCCGGCCACAAACACATTGCCTTCCATGATCATGGTCTTTGCTTTCTCCCTTGAGGGGGCAAATCCATTTTGTACCAGTAAAATATCCAGTCTTTCTTTCATAAGTATTCTCCAATTTTATCCAGAACAGAACGAGAATCAAGTCCAACTTCCTGCTTCAGCAGATTCACATTTCCATGTTCCACATATTCATCCGGTATCGCAATACTGACAAGCTTTACGCTTGTGTCTTTGCTCCTGTAAAAATCAGCTGCCATTTCCCCGAATCCGCCATGGTACACGTTTTCCTCCATCGTAACGATCAATCTGTGCTCTGCAAGAAGATCCAGGAGCAGTTGCTCATCCAGCGGTTTGGCAAAGCGGGCATTGACCAATGTCACCGCATAGCCCCGCTGCTTTAAATCCCTTCGGACTTCCACCGCAGTCTTTACCATACTGCCTAAAGCAACCAGGGCAATCTCCTTTTCTTCGTATAGAACTTCACTTTTTCCATATACGATCGGCGCACGGAATTCCTTTAATTCATCATATGCTTCCCCCTTCGGATAGCGTACTGCAATCGGCGCATGAAAATCCACTGCAAACTTTATCATATCGGAAAGTTCCCATTTATTTTTCGGTGCCATGATCGTCATGTTCGGTATGATGGATAAAAAAGAGATATCAAAAATACCCTGATGCGTCTCTCCGTCACTTCCGACAAGACCGGCACGGTCAATCGCAAATACGACAGGCAGATTCTGAATACAGACATCGTGCAGGACCTGATCATAGGCCCGCTGTAAGAAAGAAGAGTAAATTGCTACAATCGGCTTTAACCCCGCTGCTGCAAGGCCTGCTGCAAACGTCACCGCATGCTCTTCCGCAATCCCCACGTCAAAAAAACGGTCAGGAAACATATTGCGAAACCGTTTCAGTCCGGTACCGTCAGCCATTGCTGCAGTTACCGCAACCACTTTGCTATCCCTGTCTCCCAGTTTGCGCATGACCGTTGAAAAAATATCGGTATAATTTGCCTTGCTGCGTCTCGTCACCGGAAGTCCCGTGTCGATCCGAAATGGCTCTGTTCCATGAAATCTTGCAGGATGGCGTTCTGCCAGTGCATAGCCTTTTCCCTTCTCCGTAATCACATGAACCAGAACTGCTCCCTCTACTTTGGAAGCTTCTTTGAAAACCTTGACCAACGCCGGTATATCATAGCCGTCCACTGGCCCAAGATAGGTGATTCCCATATTTTCAAAATACATCCCCGGAATCAGAAGCTGCTTGATCCCACTCTTTGTTCTGCGTATCCGGCTCACGATCTTTTCGCCGTAAATCGGTATATTATTCAGAGAATTTGTAATCCCGTTCTTCAGATCCTGATAGGACTGCGCGGTACGAATTCCGCTCAAATAGCGGGATACGCCTCCGACATTTTCCGAAATGGACATGTTATTGTCATTGAGCACAATCATAAAATTGGATTCCAGCTTTGATGCATTGTTCAGAGCTTCAAAAGCCAGCCCGCCGGTCAATGCTCCGTCTCCGATCACGGAAATCACTTTATAATTTTCGTTTTTGATGCTTCTTGCCGCCGCATAGCCAAGCCCGGCTGAGATAGAGGTGGAACTGTGTCCCGTATCAAAACTGTCACAGTTGCTCTCATGACGCTTTGGAAAACCACTCATTCCCCCGTATTTGCGCAATTCATCAAATCCTGCTTTCCTTCCGGTCAGAATCTTATGTGTATAAGATTGATGTCCCACATCCCAGATAATCTTATCTTTCGGCAACTCAAACGCAAGGTGCAGTGCCATGGTTAGTTCTACCACACCCAGATTAGATGCAAGATGCCCGCCGTTTTCCGATATTTTCTGAATCAGGAATTCTCTGATTTCCTGTGCAAGAATTCCCATGTTTTTGGGATCTATCTTTTTTATATCATTTTCATGTTCTATCTTTTCTAATACCATATTGGTACCTCTTTATTTCTCCCGATGTATCAAAGTAATCAAAAGCTGTATCAGAAATTCATTCCTTACAACCAGTGATTTCAGCTTCTGAATCGCCTCATCTGAAATCTTTTCCACATCATTTTTTGCTTTTTCAATTCCCTCGTAGGTAACATAGGTTGCCTTTCCGTTTTTGGCATCGCTACCGGCCGGTTTTCCAAGTATCTCGGAAGTCCCGGTCACATCCAAAATATCATCCTGAATCTGAAAGGCAAGTCCGATTTTTGCTGCAACCTGCTCAATGACATCCTGCTCGTTCTTTGTAGCTCCGGCCAGGATAGCGCCAATCAGCATGGAGGCTTCGATCAATGCGCCCGTTTTCAACTGATAGATAAAGTTCAACTGCTCTCTGGTCACTTCATTTTTTTGATCTGTTTCGATATCAACAGTTTGTCCGCCTACCATTCCATATATTCCCGCCTTCTTTGCAAGAACCCGAAGCGCTTTGCCGACATTACGGTTTTCAGGCTCTCTCTCCAATGCAAGCGTTGCCGTCTCAAATGCATAGTTTAACCATCCATCTCCTGCCAGGATTCCGATTGCTTCCCCATAAATCACATGTGTTGTCTTCCTGCCCCTTCGGTAATCATCGTTATCCATTGCCGGCAAATCATCATGAATCAGAGAATACGTATGTATCATCTCAATAGCTGCCATAAACGGTTCGATAACATCTGATTTACCGCCAAACATCCGGTATGTCTCCTGCATCAGCATCGGACGGAGACGTTTCCCTCCGGCCAGTATACTGTAATTCATTGCCTCGATCACATTCTTCTGATATCCTTTTTCCTCGGGCAGATATTTTTTTATCACAGCTTCTATTTTCGATGCACGCAATGAAATTTCTTCTCTAATATCCATTACAGACTCCTATCATGTTTCGAATTCACCCTGCTCGTTTAACACAAGCATCTTTTTTTCTACTTTTTCTATTTTATCATTACATTCTTTCAGTTTTTTCATACCCTGTTCATATGTAAAAAAAGCCTCTTCCAGAGAAATATCACTCTGTTCCAGGTGCTCAATCAATTCTTCCACCTGCGCAAAGCATTCCTCCAAAGATTCTTCCTGTTTAGTTTCATTTTTCTGATTCATGCATACTCCTTTCGGATTCTGTGATCTTCGTAACACTTGCCTCTATTTTACCATTCAAAACATAGACGGATATGGGATCTCCGTTCTGCACCTGATGCACATCCCTGAGACTTTTTCCGCTGTCATCCGTAACAAAGGAATACCCTTGTCCCAATCGCTTTAAGGGCGAAAGACCATCCATGCTTCCTGCCAGAAGCTGGAGCCTGTTTTTCTTTTTTCTAAGCAGATCGGACATTCCTCTTTGTATCCGTTCTTCCAGATCTGATGCATACTGCTTTTTCTGATTCAATTTGTTCTGAGGATTCAGATATTTCAGGCGCATACCAAGCTGTTTCGCACGATGATCTGATTTCTTTAACTGTTCTCTCATACTCCTGACAAGCATCAGCCTTCTTCCTTCGATTTCTCCGAAAAATCCCTGTATATCGAATGCGGCAAGCTCTGCTGCTGCTGATGGTGTCGGGGCACGCATATCTGCAACGTAATCAATGATTGTCGTATCCGTCTCATGCCCAACAGCCGATATAACAGGTGTACCGCAGTCGAATACGGCTCTTGCAACGATTTCTTCGTTAAAGGCCCAGAGATCTTCAATTGAACCGCCTCCGCGGCCTATGATCAGGACATCAAGACCCATGGAGTCCAATGCATGAATTCCATTCACGATGCTCTCTGCTGCTCCTTCGCCCTGTACAAGTGCAGGATATAAAATTAACTGTACGTATGGATTTCTTCTGGATGTGATATTACGGATATCCTGAATAGCAGCACCGGTTCTGGCAGTCACAACGCCGACTCTTGTCGCATATTTTGGAATTTTTTTCTTATATTCAGACGCAAACATGCCCATTTCTTCCAGTTCTTTTTTCAGAGCCTCGTAACGCAGATACAATTCACCTGTACCCGCCGGAGTAATCTCTCTTGCATACATCTGGTATCTTCCGTCCCGCTCGTATACTTCTATCGAACCACTCACGACCACATGATCGCCGTCTTTCATTGGAAACGCAAGACCTCTGCGGTTTCCTGCAAACATGATTGCGTTCATGGCACTCCCCTGGTCCTTTAACGTAAAATAAATATGACCCGAGGTGTGGTATTTACAATTTGAGACTTCGCCGCTGATACTGATTTGATGCAGCATAAAATCCTGTGCGAACATATTTTTAATATAACCATTGATCTGTGCTACACTATATATATTCTTTGTCATACAATTTTCGCCAATACGCCATTAATAAACGAAGGAGAATCATCTGTACCATATTTTTTTGCGAGTTCCACCGCTTCATTGATGGCAACACCGGTCGGTATCTCTTCTTCATATTTCATCTCATATACTGCAAGACGAATCAAAGTAAGATCAACTTTCCCCATTCTGCTTGTTTTCCATCCCTGTGCGGCCTCGTTAATAATCGTATCGATGGCAACCAGCTTTTCCACCACATCGGAGCATTTATTTTCCATATATTTCTGATTTTCCGAACTTGCGTTTTCCGTCTCTTCCATAGACATTTCAAACTGTCTCGGAATCTCTTTTTCGTCGTGGAACTCAATGCGGAATAACATCTTAAATATCTGTTCTCTTATCTCTCTTCTATTCATATAGGATCCTTTCTCTTTCTCCTCTTATCGTGCAAAGAATTCTCAATGACAACAAAAAGGATGTCTGTACAGACACCCTTTATTATACATCATATTCGATTATTAAAAAAGCATTATTTCGTATTTTTCATGTCAACACTGGCAATACGCACATTCACAACCGCCACTTTCAGACCTGTCATGGTCTCAATTGCGGTCTTAACCTTTTCCTGTACTTTCTCAGATACTTCCGGAATGGAATAGCCATATGCAATATTGAGCGCAACATCCACATCTACCGACTCTTCATCCATCAATACCTTAACGCCCTTTGAAAGATTCTTCATGCCAAGCTTGCTTACAAGTTCATTCGTAATATTCCCGGCCATGGAGCTTACTCCTTCTATTTCCGTGGCGGCAAGTCCGGCGATTATTGCAACAACCTCATCTGCAATACGAACTTCCCCAAGCATATCTTCTTTTATCTTAAAAACTTTTCTGTCATCAGCCATATTTCTGCCTCCTAAATGATATTATATGTCCATTATAGCAGATTATTACTTATTTGAAAACTGTTTCCAGCATAATTTCGATTCCTTCCTAACGGACCAGCTCCAAAAAGCGCTGTTTCGGCACCGGTTTTGAGTAGTAATATCCCTGCAGGAAATCACATTTCTGTTCTTTCAGATATTCTACATTTTCCAGTGTCTCGACACCTTCCACAACAACATAAAGCCCCAGTTCCTTAATCATCTGGATCGTATTTTTCAGGGCAATCATAGCTCGTTCATTCCGGCACGCTTCCCATAAAATCATTTTGTCAATCTTCACCATTTTAAACGGGAAATGAAACAAATAATCCGTATTGGAATAGCCGGATCCGTAGTCATCCAGGGAAAACTGGATGCCATGTTCGTAGAGTTTCCGGATATTTTTTTCCAGCGTCTCTGTGGAATGTACCGCCGCTGTTTCCGTAATCTCAAGGTTAATCTGTTCCGGCTGAATTCCATATTGATTCATGATCGAAAGAAGGCGTTCTACCAGATCGATCTGAAGACATTGCACCACGGACAGGTTGATCTCGATAAAATGGATGCCATATTGCTTTAACTTCTCCTCACTCAGAAACTGGCACACACTTTCAAACACATATTCCCCGATTTTCAGAATTGCACCGCTCTGTTCGGCAATCGGTATGAACTCCTCCGGAGACACATATCCAATACTCTGGTCTTTCATCCGGATCAGCGCCTCTGCAGAGATAATCCGGCTGTCACTGACGGAGTAAATCGGCTGGTAAAAAACTTCAAAGCCCTGATTTTCAACGGCATCCGACACCATCTTGCGGATCCGCATCTCACGGTTTTGTTTTTCAATATTCATATCAATTACTTTTAAATATTCACTCTGATTTTCGCCTGAACTGCTCCGCATATACTGGAGGTAATTCATAAAAACATCCATGTTCTGTGCATCTTTCGGACATTGCAGATATGCCACGTGAATATAAAATCTGGTATCCATACATCCATCGTCCCACGGTCTCTCGAAACGCCTGCAAATCTGACGGATGATACGATCCGCTTCCAGGTCGGTCAGCTTTCGATCCAGCGCTATGACAAACATACTCTGAGAAAAATGAAACAGTGTGGAATTCTCGGTATTCTCCTCCAGATATTTCACAACCTGTTTAAGCAGATGCACGACCGCATCGGCTCCCATTGTCTGCCGCATTACTTTCAGATTATGTATTTTCAGCATAATGATCGGGAACCGCTCTCCCGTCTGAAATTTACCGGTCACCATCTTAAGCATCGCCCGCTGGTTGAGTACATCCAATTCCGGTTCGATAAATTCCTCCGGTTTCTCCAGCGAAAGATAAAACAGCAATATGCAGATGGATATTCCAAATGTCTCAATCATAAGATTCGGATAAAAATACTGTATTACCGCAAAAACTCCGCAGACAATCACAAAGATGTAGCAGGCAACTCTTGTCTCGGAAGAAGCTTTTTTCCGGTAACGCAGCAGATATGCAATTCCTGCAAATTCATAAAACAGAGATCCGATATAAATAATCAGTACTCCCTGCAATCTATGATAATACAATTGCTCGTCAACATAAAATATAAAATTCGTAGAAGCCTGAAAAACCAATGCCCCGCACATGACTGCCCCAGGCAAAACCAGTAAAATGCGTTTCCATATTTGATTCTGTTTCAACCGTCCTACCAGACACAGGCAGTATCCCATAAAAGCCAGCGCCGTTATCACATGCGCGCCAAAAAATAGGTATTCTGCTGCAATCAGCAGCTCCTTGATTCCCGTGAAATGGTATTTTGCCAAAATTGCGGCCAGAATATCCGCTGCTGCCGATATTATATTGCTTAGCATAATGAGAATGAGCATCCTGTTTTGTATGTCATGCAGCCTTTTCCCCATCACATATGAAATCATGATAATCGCCATGACACAAACTGCCGCAATATCAAAATACACTATATAACCCATGTCCGTCTCCTTGTAGTCCCCTCTTTTCTAGTGTACTATTCACACTCTGCATATACATTTTCCATAACGTACTTCACATCCGAAAACGGTTCATTCTCCTCCGATGGCTTCGCATCCTGCATTGCACTGATTTTCCTCAGCTGTTCCATATAATAATCCACAGCCTCTTTTGAATCACTGAATCTTCTTAAAACAGCAGGTGCATTCCAATCTTTTAAATAGACCATATTGTAATCAATATATGCCACCATCGCAAAATCATCGGTCACCGTTTGAATAAATGTCTTCTGCAGAGATGCATGCATAGCGGCCCCCCTGATAATATCAGCCTGCTTTTTTCCCTCTGCATCCGATTTTTCGGATGTCTCCGAAGAAGATTCTGCTTCGGTTCCTGTTCCCCTTACGACCTGTTTCCCCCTGCTGTGTTTTTGTTCCTCTTCCACCATGCGGTCAACTGCAGCCGCCGCACGCTCCATCGCTTCAAAGATATCTAACTGTCCTTTCACAGAACTTTTATCTGTTTTCATTCGACTTCCCTCCTGTCTATCCGGGAATCTGCGGCTTTTGTTTCGTAGTATTTCGTACTCACATCAGTATAACATTTGTACAAAAAATACTCAAGAAAAAAATATATTTTAATAAAACTATACAAAAAAACGCAGTTATGCAAACACATAACTGCGTTTTTCGCTTTCCGGAAATCCACAATCTTCCTTTTATCGCTTTTCCCGATTGCCTATTTTCCAATAATCTCAGCCGTATCCAGAAATTCAAACGGGGTCTGCTGGTAAACATAATAATTCAACCAGTTCGCATAAAGTGCGCTTCCATGTGAACGCCACTGCAGATACGGTTTGTTCTCCGGATTGTCATCCGGATAGTAGTTGACCGGTACCTCAATGGAAAGTCCCCTTTCCGTGTCCCGCTTATACTCTTTGTCCAATGTAATACGGTCATACTCCGGATGGCCCATGACGAAAATCTTCTTGCCCTCGCGGTCCGTGACAAGAAAAATTCCTGCTTCTTCCGACTCTGCAAGGATTGTCAGATCTTCGACAGCTTCAATATCTTCTTTCCGGGTCTCGGTATGTCTCGAATGCGGTGCCATGAAATAGTCATCGAAACCGCGTACAAGCGGAATTTTCCGGTTTTCGACATGATGCCGGTAGATTCCAAACATCTTTTTGTCAAGTGTATATTTCGGTATTCCGTAATGGTAGTAGAGAGCAGCCTGTGCTCCCCAGCATAAGTGCAATGTAGAAGTGACATGGGTCTTTGTCCACTCCATAATGGCGGTTATTTCCTTCCAGTAATCCACAGCTTCAAATTCAATCAGCTCCACAGGTGCTCCGGTGATGATCAGACCATCCAGATTGCGACTTCTGACATCATCAAAGCTCTGATAGAATTTATTCAGATGACTCTGCGACGTATTCTTAAATTCATGTGTGGAGACTGCAAGAAATGTCACATCCACTTGAAGCGGTGTATTGGACAGCGAGCGCAGCAATTGCAGCTCCGTCTCCTGTTTCAGTGGCATCAGGTTTAAGATTCCTATTTCAATCGGCCGGATGTCCTGGTGCTCCGCCCGGCTTTCATCCATGACAAATATATTTTCTTTTTCCAAAATCCCCTTTGCCGGAAGATCACTCATAATTTTAATCGGCATATTTCATTCCTTCTTTCCCTCGTGCCTGATTACGTTGCATAATGACTACTATAACATGTATGCGCATCAGCTTTCAAGCATCTTCTGTAATTCCTCTTCCGAGATCACGGCAATCCCAAGCTCATTCGCCTTGACAAGTTTGCTTCCTGCATTCTCCCCTGCGAGAAGATATCCCGTCTTTTTCGACACGGAGCCGGAGACTTTTCCGCCGTGCTTTTCAATGAGTTCCGCCGCTTGTTTGCGATCCATCGTCGGCAATGTTCCTGTCACCACAAACGTCAGTCCCGCAAACCGGTCGTCGGTTCCCTCTCCCTGCACAGCCCGCATATTCACACCTGCGTCTTTCAAACGTTTCAGAATACATTTATTTCTTTCATCGGAGAAAAACTGCAAAATACAATCCGCACTGACACCCCCGATATCATTGACCTGGAGCAGTGCATCCAGATCCGCCTGCATCAGTGCATCCATCGTCTGAAACTGTTTCATAATTGCCTTTGCCGCAGCCTTTCCGACATTCGGTATGCCAAGTCCGCACAGAAGCTGATAGGCATCATTTTCTTTTGATTTTTCAATGGAATCCAAGAGCTTGTCCGTATTTTTTTCCTTCCCGATGATCCCCTGCTCAATCAGTTCTTCCCGATGGCTTTTCAGGTCATAGATATCCGCCACATCCTGAATATACTTGAGACGGACCAGTTCTTCGATATATACGGTCCCAAATCCCTTGATATCCATCGCATCACGGCCGACAAAATTGATAATATGACGTTCCATCTGTGCCGGGCAGTTCGGGGAAGTACAGCGAGTATCCGCCGTATCCTTCTCCCGTTCTGTCTTTGCCCCACAGACCGGACAGACGGAAGGGATCTGAAAGACTGCTGTTCCCGATGGACGCTTTTCTTTCAGAACCTCCTTCACTTTCGGAATGATCTCGCCGGATTTGTACACGATGATCGTGTCTCCGATTCCCACTCCGAGCCCGTTAATGTAGTCCTGATTATGAAGTGTGGCGCGTGATACACTCGTTCCGCAGAGACGGATTGGTTCAAATACTGCCGTCGGGGTGATTCTTCCGGTTCTGCCCACCGACAACTCGATATCCAGCACTTTTGTCTCTTTTTCCTCCGGCGGATACTTATAGGCAATCGCCCATCTTGGTACTTTCGATGTGCTTCCAAGCTGTTCTCTGTCCGCAATGCGATTGAGTTTCACAACAGCTCCGTCAATATCGTATCCAAGGTTCCCGCGGTTCTCCCCGATCTTTCGAATTGCCTCCCAGACTTCTTCCGCAGTATGGCAGATCGTATAGGCATCGATCACAGGGATACCCTGTTCTTTGAGAAATTCATATCCCTGCGTGTGCGTGGCAAATTCTTTTCCCTTTACATCCTGTACATTAAATATAAACATCGAAAGATTTCGCTCTTTTGTGACTGTACTGTCTAACTGACGCAATGTCCCTGCCGCACAGTTTCTCGGATTCGCAAATGTCTTTTTTCCGAGAAGTTCCTGTTTCTCATTGACTTTGTCAAAAGACTCTGCAGTCATATAAACTTCTCCGCGGATTTCCAGATAAGGCAATTTCTCCTTGATCGTTTTTTTAACATCCCGGATCACCTTTGCGTTTGCCGTAACATCTTCACCGAAGTTTATGCCGTCGCCCCTGGTCTCTGCAAGTTTCAGTACCCCGTCCTCATAGCGAAGCGACATGGAAAGTCCATCTATTTTGTATTCCACTACAAATTCCGGATCTTGCAGCTGTGCCTTCATTTCCTCCACAAAGGAATATACGTCTTCTTTTGAAAACACATCCTGCAGGCTCAGCATCGGTACATTGTGGCGTACTAATACACCCGCTTCCCTTTTTGCGGCTCCGCCCACCCGCTGTGTCGGTGAATCCGGTACCACATATTCCGGATGGTCTTTCTCGAGCTGCTTCAATTCCTGCATGAGCTGGTCATACTCATAATCTGTGATCTCCGGATCATCCAGATTATAATATCTGTTTATGTGATAGGCCAGGGTCTCCCTGAGCTGATCGATTCTTTCCTTTGGTTCCATTCCTGCGTCCTCCGTCGGTCTGTTTCTATCCGGTTATTTTCGTTTTGGAATAACCGGCTGATTTGAAGAATTGCGAATCATATGATACAGGGTTTCCTGTTCCTGCTCCGTCACATGGCGGTATTTCCCGGATTCCAGATTCCCAAGTTCAATATTCATGATCCTGATACGTTCCAGTTTCCTCACTCGATAACCAAAATATTCACACATGCGCCTGATCTGTCTGTTCAGTCCCTGTGTCAGTATGATTCGAAACTTGTGCTTTCCAAGTTTCTCCACACTGCACTTGCGGGTTGTCGTATTCAATTCCCGCAGTGGGACCCCGTTTGCCATTCCATGTACAAAGGAGTCGGTCACCTCCCGGTCTACCGTGACAATATATTCTTTCTCATGCATATTTCCGGAACGCATCATTTTGTTTACAATATCCCCATTATTGGTCATTAATATCAGTCCCTCTGATTCTTTATCCAGTCTGCCAACCGGATAAATTCTGACCGGATAGTGAAGAAAGTCGACGATATTATGCGGTTCCCTCTTTTCCGCAGTGCAGACGATTCCTGCCGGCTTATTGACTGCAAGCAGAACCATCTCCTGCTCCGCGCAGACCTCTTCTCCCTTATAAGTTACCTTCTGTCCCGGCATGACACGGTCACCCATTCCGGCAGTCCGGTCTTCTATACGTACATTTCCCGCTTCAATCTGTCTGTCTGCCTCACGTCTGGAACAGACGCCTGCCTCACTGAGATATTTATTAATTCTTATTCCTGTATTCTGCATCTTCCACCTGCCAAAAACGGAGGCCCTTCGACCTCCGTATTTTTATCACAACACCTTTATTGCAACAATTCCGTCTTTATGTATCCGCTCTTACCATTCCAGTCTACCTTGGTCCAGCCCTCCGCATAACTCATTACGACTGTGACCTTTTCTCCGGCAAAGGCTGTCCCAACTTTGTCCGCCGTCTCACTCATAGATGATCTGATATTGATCGATTGAGAAAGCGTCACCTGCGTTCCTTCCGGAATTGCGGTCGCCGTTGTATCTGTCTGAGGTGCTTCGGCAGAAACATAATCGCTCTTTATATATGCCTCGGTGCCGTTGTAATCGAGCTTGCTCCAACCGTCATCTGTCGTTCCGGTTCTTGTGAGAGCCGTACCGGCCGGAACCTTTTCGACCACGTCAGCGCTTTCATTTGCCTGTGCCCGGATATTCACGGTCTCTGTTGTATAAACGGTCTCCGTCGTAGCCGGGGTCTCAGCGGCCGGAGTCTCCGATGCTGGCGTTTCGGATGCAGGAGTCTCAGAAACCGGCTGTTCCGTTGCCGGCTGCTCGGTCGCAGGCTGTTCTGTTTCCGTACCTGCTTCAGCCACGCTCTGTGCCCATGCTTTATATGCATCTGCTATTGTCGTATCAATCATGGTCTTTAGTTTGTCATCTGCCGCAATCGCCGCTTCATACTTCTGCTGCACATCTGTCTGGAGCGCAAGCACATCATCTTCCAGCTCAAAGCTGTCAATCAACGATTTGATTTTCGCATTCAGATCCGTTTCCTGATTCAGCAGATTAAACTGACTGTAGAGATTATCAATATAGAGTTTTCCGTCATCATCCGTACTTACATAGAAGAAATCAAGCCCCGGAGCGGCTGTATCCACATCTTTAAATTTGATTTCCAGATATACGGAAACCAGATAGGATTTGTTATCGAGTCCTTTTTTCGTATAGCACTTGATATTCTCATAGCTATCGACATATTCAGAGAACATTTTAATAAAGCTCTTCTCATTATCAGAAACCGGATAGGCATATTTTTGAAGTTTATCAAGATCACCCGCTGCATATGCCTCGTAGTAATTGTCAATCAGTTTATTGACTTTCGGATTTGCATCCACCTGATATTCACTGATTTCCGTAGATTCCGTCAATGCTTCTGTCCCGTCCGATACAGCCTTCGTACCGGTAGGTGCCGTACATTTTGCAAGAATAACCACCAGCACAATAAAAAGTGCACCTGCTGCGAAGTAGCGTGCATTCTTCTTTACAAATTCAATTGCCTTATTTATGGAAAAGTCCTTAAAAAAACCGGACACTTTATCTTTTAATTCAGATGATTTCATTCTGATAACGAGCCTCCTGATCATTTATTTTATTTATGTCAAACATATGTAGTTTATCAGCATAGAATTAATTTCAATGATAATACACCAACTGTGAAAAGTCAAATTCTAATATCTTAATTTTTCCTGTATATCCCTGTCAAAAAATTCCAGAAAACATTTTTCTTTTGTTTCCCGGAATTCTTTTTAAACTGCTTCTATAATATTTGGAATCCTTACATGTGCATGTGCTCCCATTCGGTAAGTACAAGTTTTACCAGACGATCCGCCGTATCCTTCCGAAACGGCATGACATGGCCATGAAACGGATAGTACTGCAAATAACTGTATAAGGTTTCATAGCCTCCCTTTTCCCATTCTTCGCTGTGCGGAAGGTACCCGTCACAGCCATTGGTATATCCGTTCAAAAAAAGGAAAGGTGCATGTGCCAATTTGGCTGCAGCAAGCGATAGTTCGCAGAAGATTTCATCCGAAACGCCGCATAAGCAACCGCCGTTCAGACGGAAAAACTGAATTTCTCTTTCCTGAACCTGCTTTGCAATACCGAAATTCCGAAGTGATTCACACTCTGCCAGCCATTCCCGTCCGTCTATACCGAACAGATTTTTCGCATCATCTGCAATCTGCACTGCCTCTGTTTTTGAAGGTACATCGGAGCAGAAGTTCAGTTTTCTGGTGTACATCTCCAGATTCCTGACCTCTTCCGGTTCAAAGTTTAATTTCTTCGCTGAATGCAGTAGAATATCTGATATCCGGTATAAATCCGTGATATCACCGCCATTTATTTTATCCACGCCTGCCGGTTTGATATTCCCGGAAGCCCCCTGAACCAGCATTACCGGACAGCCAAAATATTCCTGCAACTGTGTGCGGGCAACCCCAAAATAGTCGCTTGAAATTTTATTGCTGTTTTTCATCAGAATGTTTGCATGCGCTGTCACCCGCAAAACAACAGCCATCGGATGACCGGCTGCCGCATGTGTAATCTGTAGTGCTCCCAGACGTCTATCGACCGCTTCACAACCTTCTCTGCGATTTTCACCGATTTCCGTATCCGTCTGCGCCCAACCGGCCACACTTGGTTTTAGTTTTTCAATTGCTTTTGCAGCACATTGCCCAATCCGATCACACAGCAGCTGATAATACCGCTTTCCATTTAACGGCGATAGCGGTGCAGGTGCCGAATGTGTATGGGAAAAACAAAGCATGACATAGGAAACCCCGGTTTCCAATTGCTCTGCAATGATCAAACGGACTTTATCCGAAAGAGTCGTCGTCAATCCAAGACTGTCAATTGCAGTCAGGCAGTATCTTCTGCCGCAAAATTCCAGCACAAGTATCTGTGCATACAACGGATGCAGAACATCCGTTGCCCTGCTGTCCTCCCGGTAACATCCGATCAGCTCGACCGGAAAATCAGGCGTAATATTTGTCTGCGCATAAGCAGCTTTTAAATTAGATTCATGATTCATATGGCTTTCTCCTTTTCGTTCATTTTCAAATGATTTGTATTTTGGACAAAGCCTTTTCCAGGGTGGAACATCACTTCATGTATCCTTCACCCTGTCAGGCTTTACATGAAGTTTTTACAATTGTAAGTCTCATAAAATCACCTCCATTCGCGGAGCACTTTCTTTTCGAGGAAATCAGCCCTTGAGCCCTCGTCAGAACAAACTTTTCCCCGTAAAACAAAAATAAACCGTTGAAATTCAACGGTTTAAACATGCACCCGGCGGGAATCGAACCCGCATTACCGGAGTCGGAGTCCGGTGTTCTATCCATTAGACTACGGTTGCAGACACCTATGTATAATAATACACAATGAGAAAAATGTCAAACACAAATGTTTTTTTCATCCGGTTGAACATGATTGACAGATATCACAATTTCCATTAAGATAGGCTACAGATAGCCTTTTTGATACTTTCGAACCGGAAGAGAAAGCAGAAATAATTCTGCATGATTCATTAGAATAAGTGCTAGTATACGAATAAACACAAAGGAGACTGCAAAAATGAGTTTTACCTATTTAAATCAATTACCGTCACCGGAAGATATCCGCAGAGAGTACCCGCTTGCTGCCAAATTTCAAGAGTTGAAGGCAACGCGTGATGCTGAAATCCGCAAGGTACTGACTGGTGAAGACGACCGTTTTCTGGTAATCATCGGACCTTGCTCCGCAGACAGCGAAGATTCTGTCTGTGACTATGTGAGCCGTCTTACTGCTGTTGCAGAAAAAATCAAAGACCGCGTCATCATCATTCCACGTGTCTATACCAATAAACCGCGAACTACCGGAGAAGGATATAAGGGAATTGCCACCCAGCCGGATCCGGAAAAAGCTCCTGACATGGTTGCCGGACTGATTGCCATGCGTAAAATGCAGATACGCGCAATTGAAGAAAGCGGCCTTACACCGGCGGATGAGATGCTCTATCCGGAAAACTGGAGCTATATTGAGGATCTGTTATCCTATGTGGCAATCGGTGCCCGCTCTGTGGAAGATCAGCAGCATCGTCTTACCGTAAGCGGTTTCGATGTCGCTTCCGGCATGAAAAATCCTACCAGCGGAGATTTTTCCGTTATGCTCAATTCTGTCTATGCCGCACAGCATTCGCACCACTTTACTTATCGCGGTTATGAGGTTGAGACCTCCGGAAATGAATTGACGCACGTTGTACTTCGCGGTGCTGTCAGCAAACACGGAAACAGTACCCAGAACTATCATTATGAAGATATCATGAGACTTGTACAGATGTACAATGAACGCGACCTGAAGAATCCGGCGGCCATTATCGATGCCAACCATTCAAACTCCAATAAACTGTATGAGGAACAGATCCGTATTGTCAAGGAGGTAATGCACAACCGCAAATTATCCAATGACATCAAAAAAATGGTAAAAGGCGTAATGATTGAAAGTTATATCGAACCTGGATGTCAGAAAATCGGAGATCACATTTACGGCAAATCCATTACCGATCCGTGTCTCGGGTGGAAGGAATCCGAAGAACTGCTCTATACAATTGCAGAAATGAATCAGTAACATACAAAATGCAAGTTTCTTCACACGGAGAACTTGCATTTTCCTATTCTGTGTTTTCGAAAACGTCAATAACACATTCCGCAAATTGAATACGAATCACAGAACGAATGAAACCGTTTTAAATTTAGGAAAAAAGGAGAAACGTAACATGGAAACGAAAACATTCAGACTTGTGCAGGAGACAGATGCGGCAGAACTTCTGGCGATCTATGAACCCTATATCCGGGAAACGGCTGTCACGTTTGAATATGACACTCCCTCCGTGGAGGAATTTAAAAACCGCATAAGAGAAATATCGTCTGACTATCCTTATATTGTCTGCCTCGCGGACAAAACAATCATCGGTTATGCATATGCACACAGACAAATGGAACGGGCCGCATACCAGTGGAATGCAGAACTTTCAGTCTATATAGACAAGACCCGCCTGCGCTGCGGAGCGGGAAAAGCACTTTACAGTGCCCTAATGGAACTATTACAGCTGCAAAATGTCCGCAATGTTTACGGAGGCGTTACATCTCCGAATGTAAACAGCGAAAAGCTGCACGAATATTTTGGATTTCAAAGATTAGGCACATACCACAGCACAGGATACAAATGCGGTGCTTGGCATGATGTCACTTGGTTCGAAAAGACAATTGGCGATTATGACCTTGCACCAACGCCCTTCCTGTCAATTCAGGACATCGATCAAAACAGAATCGGGGAAATATTGACGCGTCACGGTCAAATGCTCTCTTCCGTCTAAACAGGCACCCTCATCAGAACTTCATCCTCAACCTCTTGGATGCGCTTTCAGATAAACCTCTCTGATCCGTGTCTGATTCAGCTGTGAATAAATCTGGGTTGTTGAGATGTCAGAATGCCCCAGCATTTCCTGAACTGCCTTCAAATCGGCCCCGTTATTCACAAGATGGGCGGCAAAGGAATGACGCAGCGTATGCGGGGTAATGTCTGCCTCAATGCCGGCCTTGTTTCCGTAATATTTGATTAGTTTCCAAAAACCCTGCCGGCTCATCGCCTGCCCTGAGCAATTGGTAAATAGCAGTTCACTGTTTTCATCGGTTACAAGTTTTTTTCTCCCGTTATCCATGTATTCATAAATCGCTTTTCTTGCGACTTCACCAAACGGGATGATTCTCTCTTTGTGTGCATCCGTACAGATGATATACTCCATATTCAGATTGACATCCGATATCTTTAAGGCGATCAGTTCGGAAACCCGGATACCGGTCGCATATAACAGTTCCAGCATTGCCTTGTCACGAAGTTCTTTTGGTGTTCTTCCACTTGGCTGTTCGAGCAGACGTACTGTTTCCTCCGCGCTGAGCACCTCCGGAAGTTTCTTTTCAATATGAGGTGCCTTTAAATGAACAGAAATGTCCTGATGAATATAACCCTGCTGCAGCAAATAGCCGAAATACGCTTTTATGGACGCAATACTTCTCGATATGGTAGCGGGTTTCCTCCCGGCTTCCTTCAATTGTCCTATGTAAGAAGCCAGATGTTCTTCCGTCATATCTTCTACTTCGAAAACAGCCCACTCATTGAGATAACTTTTTAATTTCCGCAAGTCTCTTTCATAAGAAAGCTCTGTATTTTCTGATGTTCTCTTAACTTCATGCAGATACCTGATGAAGTCTTCCGTATCTAATCTCATAGCTGATCCATCCCAACGTATTTACTAAACTATTTTCTCTCCAGAGAAAATGCAGCAGAAAAAATGAATATATCTTTTATTATACCGATTAGAAATCATAAAATCAAATGGTAAATCACATGAATCAGAAAATTTTTATCACTTTCTTTAACAAAAATGGGTTAATATACGTTTCTGCCAGAATCCCCAGCAAAAAAATAGCGGCAATCAGTCCTGCAATCAGGAGAAACCAAAGTCGTTTGCGCTCCCCTTTTCCGGTCTGATAGATCTCCTTTGGCGCATGCAGCTGACTCAGTGTCTCCACGAGCAGCACATACATAACCACGTAAAAAATGTACTGCGGAAACAGTGCAGTTCCAATCAGAAGAATTGCTCCGGCACCCAGATTCATGATACCGGATACACACAGGAAGCCCAGTATGCCGCCATTCCAGACAACAAACAAAATCTGAATCGGATACCAGAAACCGGTCATGCTCGCAAGTACCAGTATACCAAGAACCGGAACCCGGATTTCCAGAATATATGCGAGCAGGTCGGAAGCCTGGATTTTTGCATATTGGAACTGCTGTATGTAATAGGTGTTAAAGATTCCAAACTGTTCCAGCTTCTCTTTCCCGCAGATATTGGCCAGCAGAATACCAACCAAAAAAGAACCAAAGAAAATATATTCCAGCCACTTTATTTTGGATACTTTCTTTGGTCGCGATAAATATTCTTTAAGTTTCATTCCATACTCTTGTCTTATTAAAATCTTAATCTAGCTTATGCTTTTTCTTATTGCAATATGCCAGAATACCGGCTACCGTCTTTGCGTCCTGTATCGTACCGTTATATATCATCTCACACAGTTCTTCCGGATCATAGGCCTCTACTTCAATATCTTCGCCCTCATCCAGGTGTTGTGTTCCACGCTTTAAGCCTGTAGCAAGGTAAACATCGATAAATTCATCGCAAAATGCGACAGTCGTTCGCAAGGAGATCAGAAATTCAAGTGTATCGCTTTGATAGCCGGTCTCCTCTTCCAATTCCCTTGCCGCGCAGACTCCGGTATCCTCAGTGAGGCTGTCCCTGGAACCTGCGGGAATCTCCAGTGTCACCCTTTCCAATGCATTCCGGTATTGCCGAACCAGCAGAATCTTACCCTCTTCTGTTACCGGCACTACCGCGGCCGCACCCTTTCTGTGTGAAATGAAATCCCATTTTTCCACTTTTCCGTTCGGCAATTCCATATAATCAGAATAGACATCCAGAATTGCACCTTCGTGCTCGAGTACCCGTTTCATACGTTTGATTTTCTGTTCCATTGCGACCTCTTTTTCTGTTTTCTATTTCTCTATTATTTTCCGTCTTCTTTTCCTTATTTTAACATAGTTTCCATTTTTCGAAAAGCTCCATTAAAAGTTTCAACTGATTCCATTAAATTTTTATTAACTTTTCTCTAAATTTGTTTAATTTTTCGTTTCACAATAGACACTGTTTCTATTCTGTACTATTATTAAATCTGTCAGCTTTGCTGATAAAAATATGAAATAGCGAGATGAAAATTTATGAACTCCCAAAGAAAAAATCTTCGAAAAAAAAGACGCATCCGAAATATAATCTGCGGTATCTTCTGTTTAGTTCTTCTTATCATTACCGTAGTAATTATAAATTTACTGACGGGCGCTGTGAGCCGGCTAATTCCGGCACCCAAATCTCTGGATCATCTGGTTAGCCAGCTGACCAATTCCTCTTCCAAGGATGAGGATACCGAAACCGAGAACGAAATATCCGAACATGTATTTACCATATGTATCGATGCAGGACACGGAGGGAAAGATAACGGCTCCGACAGCAACAAGCGGCTGGAAAAAGACGACAATCTGAACCTCGCCAAAAAAGTTGCCGCTTATCTTAAGAAAAAGGATATCAATGTTATTCTCACACGTGATGACGATACCTTCCTTTCCCTCTCAGAACGCTGTGCGGTCGCAAACGATGCAGATGCGGACTACTTTGTTTCTATCCACCGGAATAAGGGCGATGGTGCCGGTGTGGAAACCTGGATATACAGCGGAGCAAATGAGGAAACTGAGGCGCTTGCCACCAATATTTTAGATGAGCTCGAAAAAGCCGGTATTCAGAGGGACCGTGGTGTAAAAAAAGGAACCCAGAAGAGTTCCTCGAAGGATTACTATCTGAACAGCCATGCAAACATGCCTTCCTGTATTGTTGAACTTGGGTTCATCAACAATGCAACAGACAATCAGTTATTTGATGATAATCTGGAGTCCTACGCGGAATCCATCGGAGATGCAATCCTGGAAACATACGACTCCTATCAGAGCAGTCACGCAACAAACCTCAATACAGAGTCACAGACAGAAACTCCGTCAGAAGCAGTCAGTGAGACAACCGAACAGCCTTCTGCCGCATCGGCTTCCGGTTCCACTTCTCACACGCTGAATAACACGCCGGTTGCGGATATTTCTTCCCTGGATACCACCACTCAGAACTGGGGACAGGGTTCCAATGTGGATGATCAGAATCGGCCGGTATCCAGTATTTCCTTTCAGGAAAAGTACGGAAAGTACAATGCGAATTTTATTGGGGAAGGTGACCACACAATCTACCTGACGTTCGATGAAGGATATGAATACGGCTATACCGCTTCCATTCTGGATACTTTGAAAGAAAAAAAGGTACATGCCGTATTTTTTGTTACCGAACCATATGCAAAGGATGATGCCGCACTCGTACAGCGAATGATTGATGAAGGCCATACGGTCGGCAATCACAGTGTCACCCACCCTGCGGATGGGCTTCCCTCCGAATCCGTCGAGCAGCAGCAATTTGAAATCACGGACAATCACAAATACATCAAAGACAATTTTAACTACGACATGCACCTTTTCCGGTATCCGGCCGGCAAATTCAGTGAACAGTCGCTCGCAATTGTAAACAACTGTAACTATAAAAGTGTATTCTGGAGTTTCGCCTATGTCGACTACGATGTGAACAATCAGCCTGATCAGACGGAATCATTGAACAAATTAGTCAGCAAACTTCATTCAGGTGCAATTTATCTGCTTCACGGAGAATCAGCCACAAATGCAGCTATCCTCGGTTCCTTTATCGATCAGGCCAGAGCGGCCGGATATACATTTGCCTTATTCGACTAAGCCAGCTTTAGACTTATCAGCCAAAAAATTGCCTCTTGCTGCAATCAACTCTTTTGAAACCAAAACAGAGATGCGAATGATTTCCTCGCATCTCTGTTTTTATTTTATTCCGTATGAAAAGCACCATCCTGATCCGCTCAGACACCATTCCATAGAACTCTATTTATCTGCCAAAAATAAAAGTGTACTTCGTAAACTCCCGCATTCTACTACTCGAACGTACAGCTTTTGTTCTGCGCGCGAAGCTGCGCATCTAAATTTTATTCTATAGGAAATCACTGCCTTCATACGTCTATGTAACAAGGTCTTGCTATAGAACAAAAAAGACAGTCAAATGATGTAAACACTAGGAATACATCTTATCTGACCATCTTTTTATTAAAGATAAAATCGCTATTTCGCGTAATCTACTACTCTTGATTCACGAATAACATTTACTTTTATCTGACCCGGATATTCCAGCTCAGATTCAATCTGCTTTGAAATATCGCGCGCTAATAATACCATGTCGGCATCACTAACCTGATCAGGAACTACCATAATACGAATCTCTCTACCCGCCTGTATTGCAAAAGACTTCTCTACACCCTTGAAACTATTGGTAATATCTTCTAACTGTTTTAATCTGTTTGAATAGGTTTCCATCGTTTCTCTTCTTGCACCCGGTCTTGCAGCGCTGATTGTATCAGCAGCCTGTACCAGACATGCGATCAGAGATTCCGGTTCCACATCACCGTGATGTGCCTCTACTGCATTGATAATCAATGGTGATTCTTTGTATTTTCTACACAAATCCACACCAATCTGAATATGTGAACCCTCGATTTCATGATCCACAGATTTACCGATATCATGCAATAATCCGGCACGTTTTGCAGTTCTGACGTCAACACCGACCTCTGCGGCCAATAATCCGGAAAGCTGTGCAACTTCAATTGAATGCTTTAACGCATTCTGTCCATAGCTGGTACGGAATTTCATTCTTCCGAGTAACTTTACAAGTTCCGGATGAATTCCATGTACGCCAACTTCCAAAGTGGCAGCCTCTCCTTCTTCACGAATCATCGTCTCTACTTCTTTTTGTGCCTTCTCAACCATTTCTTCGATTCTTGCCGGGTGTATACGTCCATCGACAATCAGTTTCTCCAATGCGATACGCGCAATTTCCCGACGAATCGGATCAAATCCGGAAAGAATAACCGCTTCCGGTGTATCATCAATAATCAGATCCACACCTGTCATCGTCTCTAAGGTACGTATGTTACGACCCTCACGACCGATGATTCTTCCCTTCATCTCATCGTTTGGAAGCTGTACAACTGAAATCGTAGTCTCAGCAACATGATCTGCGGCACATTTTTGAATGGCAGTGACCACATATTCTTTTGCTTTCTTTCCAGCTTCCTCTTTTGCCTGATTCTCCAACTCTTTGATAAGTTTGGCCGTATCAAGCTTTACATCATCTTCAACAGTTTTTAATAGATATTCTTTTGCCTGTTCGGAGGTAAAACCTGAGATTCTTTCTAGTTCCCGTACGCGCTCTTCATGGAGCTTTGTAATTTCAGCTTTTTGTCGGTTAATTTCTTCTTCCTTCGCAGCAAACCCCGCTTCTTTCTTTTCGATCGATTCTAACTTCTTATCAAGATTCGATTCCTTCTGCTCGACTCTCCGTTCATTACGTTGAATCTCTGCTCTTCGCTCTTTGATCTCTTTATCGAGTTCATTTTTTGTGCGAATGGACTCTTCCTTGACTTCGAGTAAAGATTCTCTCTTCTTAGTCTCAGCGGTCTTCACGGCTTCATCTATTATCTCTCTTGCTTTTTCTTCTGCACTTCCGATTTTTGCAGCGGATACCTTTTTCTGGTATGCAGTAGTGGCAAAGTAAGTAACAGGTACAGCAATAATTAACGTGACGATTGCGATAACTACTTGCACAGGAGCACCTCCTTTATTTAATTTTCATTGTACATATTATAACAAAAATTACTCATTCATCTGTCATAAATAACAATATATAAATTTTATACTTAAATCAAAATTATGTCAAGTAGTCTGAACATTTCATTGCACGCAAAACGTCTTCACTACGAAATCCTCTTCGCAGTAAAAAAGCATATACTTTTCGCCGTTCCGAATCGTCCGCAATGCCAAAGTGATAATTTTTTTTCTCCAGAAGCCTTCGAATCATCTGCTGTTCATCTGCCTCATATGTATCTGCAAAGGCCTGTTCAATCCATGATTTTGCTACTCCTTTTGCGAGAAGATCCATTGTGATACGCTTTCTGCTTCTCGTATCCTGATAAGCACGGACAAAATTCTGTGCGTAGCGCAGATCATCCAGATAATGATATCCTGTGACATAGGCAATCGCTGCATCAATTGCTTTCTCCGGATATTCACTTTCCATCAGCTTGTCACGCAGTTTCTTTTCGGTCCAGTCTTTCTTTTCCAGTAAGTGCATTGCCCGTTTCACCGCACGCTTCTCCAGAACCTCGATCTCGATCCTGTCAAATAATTCATCTGAGAGATACATGCCTTGCTTGAGCTGACAGGTGCGCAAATCTGCTGCATAAAGATTCCACACCGTGCCATTATCCAGGAGCACTTTATAACGCTTCTTCTTATACTCCGAAATCGATTCTATCTGCATGTGTTATTCTTTTTCCTTTGCAGCTTCCACCTGCGGCTCCTCCGGCACTTCACCGCCCATACCGTAATGTGCACGTACCTTCGTCTCGATTTCTTCGCAGACAGCCTTATTCTCCTTCAGATATCCCTTCGCGTTCTCGCGTCCTTGTCCAATCTTATCTCCGTTGTATGCATACCATGCACCCGATTTATTGACGATTCCAACCTCCGCAGCCAAATCCAGAATATCTCCTTCTCTGGAGATTCCCTCTCCGAACATGATATCGAATTCCGCCTCTTTGAAAGGAGGTGCGATCTTATTCTTTACAACTTTGATTCTGGTACGGTTTCCAACGACCTCTCCGCCCTGCTTTAAAGCCTCAATTCTGCGCACATCCAGACGCACGGAAGAGTAGAATTTCAGTGCCCGTCCGCCGGTGGTCGTTTCCGGATTACCGAACATGATTCCCACTTTCTCTCGAAGCTGATTGATAAAAATGACAATACAGTTCGACTTGCTGATGACAGCCGTCAATTTACGAAGTGCCTGTGACATCAGACGAGCCTGCAGACCCACATGGGCATCTCCCATGTCTCCGTCGATCTCCGCCTTCGGAACAAGGGCCGCAACAGAGTCCACAATTACAATATCCACAGCTCCCGAACGAACCATCGTTTCTGTAATCTCCAGTGCCTGTTCTCCATTATCCGGCTGTGAAATATAAAGATTATCAATATCCACTCCAATTTTTTTGGCGTAGGCAGGGTCGAGGGCATGCTCTGCATCAATAAATCCAGCAATTCCGCCTACCCGCTGTACTTCTGCAACTGCATGAAGTGCAACGGTTGTCTTACCACTCGACTCAGGTCCGTAAATCTCTATGATTCTTCCTTTCGGAAGTCCTCCAAGCCCCAGTGCGATATCCAGACTTAACGAACCGGTAGGAACTGTCTCCACATTCATGTTGGCACTTTCATCGCCAAGCTTCATCACCGATCCCTTTCCGTACTGCTTCTCAATCTGCGAAATTGCTGCATCTAATGCTCTTAATTTATCTTCTCTTGATTCCTTTGCCATTTTTTCCTCCATGCGAACTTATGTTCGTTTTTTCTGTTCTAATAGTAGTATACTTCTCTCAAAAAGTCAATATCATTTTGTAGAAATTATTTTCATTCGGGGATTTCAAATATAAGAATAATGAAAAAAGAACAGTTGGTGAATTCCAACTGTTCTCAGTATAAATTGCAGGATGCGCTTCGTCAATAGGAAGTTTACAATTCAAGTATCTGTCGTATCTTGTCGACGTATTTTTCACCTGTGCGCTCCCCGTACATAATATGATTGATATACTGGGGGCTTGTCCCGACCAGTTCCGCGAGTTCCTCCTGTTTCATTTCCAGTTCAACCAGACGCAGCTTCATGGATTTCCCAAACGGTGTCAGTCTTCTCTTTCCCATATTTCCTCCCCTCGCCCTAATTTCAATTCCGGCATTGTGAATCTCTTTTCCATGATGTATAATAGTTCTATTACTTTATATAAGTAAATTATATTTTACATATGTGAATTTGTCAATTTAGAATACACATTTGTGAATTATATATAGAGCAATTTTTTGCTCATGAAGGAGAGTGTTATGACAATCAGCCAACGTATTTTCAACATTTTAAAGGAAAAGAACCTGTCACAAAAGGATCTATCCGAACATACCGGAATCTCACCTGCCGCAATCAGCAGCTGGAAGTCCAGAAAAACGAATCCGTCCTCAGATAAGATTATGAAGATATGTGAATTTCTGGAGGTTTCGCCTTTTTATCTTTTAACCGGTGAGTCTGAATCGAATGCGAGGAATCTGCTGCTTACCGATTCCGCCGACAGCTATCACACAACGGTTTCCAAAGAGGAGCTGGATTTGCTACGGATGTTTCATCAGATCTCGGATCTAGAAAAAGGAAGGATTCTCGGTATTCTGGAGGCGATGACCACTGCCAGGGATATCATGGAATAGCACTTATTTTTTTTCCCGCTATGATATAGTTATATATCTCTTTTCCGGTAAAAAACAACAAAAATGGTTTCAAAGAAAACCCTGCTTTCCGTTTTCCCTGAAACCATAAAAATATATTTCCAGTCTGCTGTTTTACAGATTTAATAACTGCAGCACTTCTTCTTTTGTCTGAACTCCGATTGCCTTGCCGTCAACGGCACTGTCTTTTACGACAAGCAGTGTCGGTATGCTCATAATCTTGTAGTTTACAGCCAATGCGGCCTCTTCATCGACATTGATCTTGCCGACTTTCAATTTCCCTTCCAGCTCTTTGGCAAGCTCTTCCACAACCGGTGACATCATTTTACACGGACCGCACCAGCTTGCCCAGAAATCGAGCAGAACCGGCAGTTCGCTCTTCAAAACTTCTTCCTCAAAATTATCATTTGTAATTGCAATTACAGCCATCTTTTTCTCCTTTCGTATTTCCTGATTTCTTCGTAGAGTGAGAACCGGACATGGTATCTGCCGTCTGCTTCCCCTCTGTATCTTAGTTGTTCTTTCCGAATTCCGACAGAACCAGTCCTTTGTTCCGGTCCAATGTCATCCCGACACTCCATGCGTTGACAAACAACAGCAGCGGGTTGCCTTTTAAATCTGTGATTTTTTTCATATCGGAAGTTCCTGTCAGCCTGTCCAGCTCAATTTCCTTATTCTCGATCCAGCGGATATGTTCATAAGGCAGATTTTCCAGACGAATTTCCACATTGTATTCATTCTCGAGGCGGTACTTCAATACATCAAACTGCAGAACACCTACCACACCGACGATGATCTCCTCCATACCGCTGTTGTACTCCTGGAAAATCTGAATCGCACCTTCCTGTGCAATCTGCATAACGCCCTTGACGAACTGTTTTCGCTTCATCGTATCGATCTGACGCACTCTTGCAAAGTGCTCCGGTGCAAATGTCGGTATTCCTTCAAATTCGAACTTGTCCTTTGCAGTCGTAATCGTATCTCCGATGGAAAAGATACCAGGATCAAAAACACCAATGATATCACCGGCGTAAGCCTCTTCAATGATCTTTCTCTCCTGTGCCATCATCTGCTGAGGCTGGGAAAGCTTGATTGCCTTGCCACCCTGAATATGCTTTACCTCCATCCCCGCTTCAAATTTACCGGAACAGATACGCATAAATGCAATACGGTCTCTGTGATTCTTATTCATATTTGCCTGTATCTTAAATACAAACGCCGAGAAGTTCTCTGAAAACGGATCAATTACTCCGATATCAGCCTTGCGCGGCAGCGGAGATGTCGTCATTTTAAGGAAATGCTCCAAAAAGGTCTCCACACCGAAGTTGGTCAAAGCCGAACCGAAAAATACCGGTGAAAGTTCTCCGTTTGATACCATTTCCAGATCAAATTCCGCACTTGCGCCATCCAGCAGGTCAATTTCTTCCAAAAGCTGATCCCGGAAAGATTCGCCGATTTCCCGGATCAACTCCGGATCGTCGATATCCAGTTCTTTTTCCGTTCCTTCTTTTGTTCCTTTCAGTGTATCCGCAAAAGTCAGAACCTTTTTTGTATTGCGGTCATACACCCCTTTAAAATTTTTTCCGGAACCAATCGGCCAGTTCACAGGACACGTTGCGATTCCGAGTTCTTTTTCAATTTCATCCAACAGGTCGAACGTTTCATTCGCATCACGATCCATTTTGTTGATAAACGTAAAAATCGGAATGTGGCGCATCACGCATACCTTAAACAGCTTTCTGGTCTGTGCCTCCACACCTTTTGATCCGTCAATCACCATGACCGCCGAATCCGCAGCCATCAGGGTACGGTACGTATCCTCCGAAAAGTCCTGATGTCCCGGTGTATCCAGAATATTGATACAGCATCCGTCATAATTAAACTGTAATACGGAGGAAGTAACAGAGATTCCTCGTTCCTTCTCTATCTCCATCCAGTCGGAAACCGCATGCCTTGCCGTTGCCTTTCCCTTTACGGAACCTGCAAGGTTGATGGCTCCTCCGTATAGCAGAAACTTCTCAGTCAGTGTCGTCTTACCGGCATCCGGATGTGATATGATTGCAAATGTTCTTCGTTTTTCTATCTCTTTTCTTAAATCAGCCAAAATTGTTCCTCCTATAGCGCAAGCGGTTCGCCCGCACACACTATCTTTAATCCAAAATATTGTAAAACCGTAGCGGCAATATCCGCAAAGCTCTCTCTCGTCCCGTAATTCTTACCGGCCGGAATATTTTTGCCATACAGCACAAGCGGCGTATACTCCCTCGAATGATCGGTTGACGGCGTGCTCGGATCACAGCCATGATCCGCTGTAATCATAAGAATATCATCCTCACGCAGCTTTGCCAGAAGTTCCGGCAGCCTTTGATCAAAATAAGTCAGTGCCTGTGCATATCCATCCACATCGTTCCGATGTCCGTACAGCATATCATAGTCAACGAGATTCGTAAAACAGAGTCCTTTAAAATCACGCTCCATATATTCGATCGTTTTATTGATTCCATCTTCATTATTCACAGTGCGGACAAAGTCCGTAATTCCCCTGCCTGCAAAAATGTCATTGATCTTACCGACCGACAGGACTTCATAGCCTGCTGCCGAAAGCGCATCGAGCATCGTTGTCTTTGGCGGCTCAAGTGAATAATCATGGCGTCTGCTCGTTCTGGCAAAGTTCCCCGGTTCACCCGTAAAAGGTCTTGCGATGACACGGCCCACGCCCACTTCTCCAGTCAGCATTTCCCTTGCCTGTTCACAATAACGGTACAGAGTCTCAAGCGGAACTATATCCTCATGTGCGGCAATTTGAAATACGGAATCAGCCGAGGTATATACGATCAGCTTTCCGGTCTCCATATGCTCTCTGCCATAATCCTGAATTACTTCCGTTCCAGAATACGGCTTATTACATAAAATACCTCTTCCCGTCCGTTTTTCAAATTCATCCAGAACATTCTGCGGAAACCCGTTTGGAAATGTCGGCAGCGGTTTCGGAGAAATGATTCCTGCAATTTCCCAGTGGCCGATTGTCGTATCCTTTCCTTTTGAAACTTCTGTCATTCTGGCAAAAGCTCCGTCCGGCACCTTCTCTTTTTCTCCAATATCCACTCCGTCTATATTGAAAAAGCCTAATTTTCTCATATTGGGCATGGAAAATTTATCACTTGCGGCACAAGCTCTGATGGTGTTGCTTCCCGTATCCTGATAGTCTGCCGCATCCGGCATTTCCCCAATTCCAACACTGTCTAATACAATTAAAAATACGCGTTTCATAAGTACCTCTCTTTCCGTGTGTTATAAAATCACACAAAAAACCAAGTATATTATAGATGCTTTTCACCGTTTGTGCAAGGTATTTGCTATTATTGTTGTGTTTCCTGAATTGGAGTGATAATAATATTCTCGGCAGACACTTTTGTTTTACGCTTTACGATATCTTCAATCTGTGCTCTTTTTGCATCCGTAACCTCTCCCATATTCAGTACGACATCTGCCGAATCATCAGTAATGCTGACTACCACATCGGTAAATCCCTTTGCCTCAAGCAGCATCTCTGCAGCGTTCTCCCGCTCACTGATATCCGTCATTGCCACCATCTGATCTACCGCAGACTGTTTCTGGGAATCGTCAATGTTTGTATTATTGATGATATCCAGCAAAGATTCTTTGTTCTTGGCACGTACTTGTTCACGGGTCAGCTTCATCTCTGCCGCATAATCTACATCATTTGCGGATGCGCTGGTGAGCACTGCTTCCCCCGGGTTGTCACTCACTTCGGTTCCATCCACACTGGCAGTTTCAGTTCCTGCCTGCGCTACGGTCTCCGTTGTAGCCTCTGTGGATAACGCTTCCGCTCCCGTCTCCACACTGTTATCCTCAGAATCGGTAAAAATCTCCCCTTCCAACAGGGAATCATCGGATATGTCATAGTCACTTGCATCATCATTCACTTCTGCGTTTGCTTCCTTGGCAACCGTGTCATCCTTCATGTTCCCATTAAAACTTAAGTATCCTGCAACTGCAATCATCAGCGCCAATGCGGTAATTATAACCTGATTCTTTTTAAACATTTTTTTCAATTTCCGGCCTCCTGAATGTTCATCTTTACTACGACTATTTTATGTGCTTCTATTGGAAATAATGCTAAAACAGCGTCGGAAATGTTCTGTTTTACGACTGCGCTGCCTCCGCCTTCCGCGACAACTAAAATTCCCTCTATCTCCGGTGTCAGTTCTTTTGACACAAAAGGCTCTCCATCACTGCTGCTCTTGTCATACACCGTCGTTTCATCACTTTGTGACTGTGCACTTTTTCTGGTTCCCCCGGTATTATCTTCTTCTGTCGTATTGTTCACAGAAGTGCTGCTGTCCTTTTCCACGACCTGTGTTCCGCTGTCTTTGTAGGTGATCATGACCCTGACTCTTCCGACACCTTCGATTCTTTCCAGAATTGTTTCCAACTGTTCCTCCTGTTCCGTTTCTGCCGCTGCGCTCCTGGCTGCCGTTGTTTCGGATGTCTCACTATCCTGTGCAGTGGTCTGTGTTTTTTTGCTATTACCGGTTGGAAGTGTAATGACAAGCAACAGAACTCCAAACAGAATCAGAATAATCCAGCCTGTCTTATCCGGTTTTTTCTCCTTCATTTTTTCGAATAATTCTTTCCACTCCATCATTTATTCCCCCACATAGGTAATTGTAATCTGAGAATCCTGCAAACGGTAAAAATCCTTGATTGCCTCTTTCAAATCATGGTAGATTGCCTCCTTTACCGTATCCGACACCTGACTGCCGCCAATTGCAACTTTTTCAATTGCCGCATCATCCGCCTGTTCTTTTTTTTCAATCTTCATGCTGACGCTCTCCAATTCGTAATCATCGGTCAATGCCACCTCAATTCCTGTCACCTCAAATCCCTTATCCTCCGCCATCTGCGAAATATCTTCCCCAATTGCCTCTTCATATTGCTGTTTATAATAATCGGTCTGCACAAATTCCATTTTGTCCGCATCTTTTTGTACATTCTCCATCTCCTGCCAGAATTCAGAATACTGGATCATCTCTTCAAAATCCTCATTGGCATACACGATTTTTGTAATCGGCGTGATAACCGCTATGACAATAATCATTTCCATAAAGAACTGAATGTATTTTTTATACTGTTTCTTCGGTACGAGATACAGCAGTGCGGACAATACGACAAACAGAATTACAATTCCCTTGATCCAATCCAAAATTTGTTGCATCTGCACCTCCTATCCTGCCACATAACTGGAAGCAGCGGTGATCATTGCAATTGTAATCAGAAACAGAAACAGTGATGTGAGCATCAGCTTTGCCGCCAGAAGACTTCCCCGGAACACACCGTTGATACTGCCGGATATCCGTTTATCCGTAATAGGCTCCACCGAGGCGGCAGCCAGTTTGTAGAGAAATGTCATGACACCCATTTTAAGCAGCGGAATCAGCCCCAGCAGAACTATAATCAGCATCGCAGCAACTCCTACACTGTTTTTAATCACCATCCCAGTCCCAATGAGCATCTGTCCGATTGCACTTACCGAATTTCCAATCCCGGGTATCATGCTTAAGGTTTTGGATACAGAGGTCGTCTTTAAGCGGTCAACCGCCGGATTAATAAGGCTTTGGACCACGTTCATTCCCAGTACAACCGTCATGATGATTTTCATGCCCCAGAGGATGCCTCCTTCCAGGAGTTCACACATACGCGTGAATTTTTCCCCTTCCAGAATATAATTTAAAAACTGCATGACGACAAAGACCTGTATCAACGGTGCCAGCAGATACAGCATGATCCACTGCACAATAAAAATTATGAAGAACGCCATTTCATAAAAACCTGCCGCACTGGCCGTCCCATTCGAAAACACCATGGACATACAGAATACAGGAAGAAGCACTTTCATAAATTCCACGGTCTTATCCAGTGTGCTGCTCAGCAGTTGATTGACAACCAGGAATGATTTCATCAGCAGAATCATCATTTCTATGTATACAAGGATAAAGCAGAGTTCCGAAATATAGGAATTTTGAAATATGGCAGAAAAATTTTTCAACAATGCAAATGCTACCGCCAGTGCGATAATCACGACTAAGAACTTTCGATTCTCGTTGAGCTCCTGAAAAAGAAGATTTCCGACATAGGTACCGGCCTGCTCCAGATAATTGCCGCTTTCTCCTGACATCAGATTCTGTATGAGATCCATAAAGCTGATATCCTTTGTTTCATCATTTTCAGACAGATAATCATCGATTGACTGCATATCGAGATTATCCAGCAGTCCTTCGGTAACAGAGGTATCTGTCTGTTCCTCTGTCTGACTTTCGGAATCCGAAATCTCACTGCTTTGTGCCGATACTTTCAGATTTCCCATCCCCGTCACAAGAAACAGAACCAGAAAAAAACCGCAAATGGCTTTGGTAAGAAATTTTCGACGCTTGTACTTTGTCCAACTTCTCTTCTTCGGATTTCCTTTGCATTGTTCTCTCATAAAAATTCCCCTATTGTTTCCACAAATGACATCAGCACCGGCATACTGATCAAAAGGATTGACATTTTGGCAAACATTTCTATCTGTCCGGCAATTGCCTGATAACCGGCATCCTTACAGATATCTACGGAAAATTCGGCGATATAGGTTATCCCGATCATCTTGATCACCATTGTCACATAGCGGTTGTCCACGACGATCAGAGACTGAATAGAATCTACATAAGATAAGATGATTTCCAGCTTTGATACCAGATAAATGAATATGCAGGTGCATACCGCCATACTGACAAACAGACTGTATTCTGATTTGTAGGAACGCACCATAAGCGCAAGCAATACTCCTGCAATACCCATCAGCGCGATTTTGATAATATCCAATTCCATGCCTCCTTATAATGCAAACAGATCCTTCATGGTCTGAAATAATTCATAAATATACGGCACAATCCAAAACAGCACGATCAACAGACCTGCGAGACTCGTCAAAAACGCATGTTCCTCCCGTCCGCTGTGCTTTAATACCTGACTGATTACCGTAACCAGAATACCCACTGCTGCTATCTTAAAGATTAAGTTTACGCTCATATACCCTCCATATCGTACCGCCTGCCGTTACAGCAGAATCAAGATCAAAAAAGCTCCGCCTGCGGCACTCAAATATCTGCATACCTTCTGTCTGTTCAACAGTTCCTCCTGCGCATGATGAATCTTATAGCTGATTCTCTCGGTAAACAGGCCGATATCCTCCCCCTGCATGTAGGTGCTGCCACGTGCCAGAATCACGCCTGCTTCCAGAAAAATCTGAAATTCCTCCTGATCGAACAGATAGTTTCCGCGCTGCTGTGTCAGCACTTTCTTCCATATCTTTCCTGCATCTGCTTCCTGGTAACCGGCCATCTCATCCGCCATCCTTAGAAGCGAATCAGAAAAAGGACGTCCTACCTGTCCGGAAGTCCGTTTCAAAAGCTGCGGCAGCGGAATTTTTAAATAACGCATCTCATTTCCAAGAAACAATATCAGCTCTTTCAGCTCCAACAGCTGATGATAATGCTGTTTGATCCGCCGGTTGATACAGCTTCCCAATCCGATTGCTCCAAGAAAAATAAAAATTGATCCGGCTATTTTTAACATAATCTCTCCAGTTTTTCATCATATACTTCAAACCCGCGGCTTCCATTTTCCAGTTTCTTTAACACGATATACCTTCCGAAGGTCTGATTTTCCATCCAGTTTCTCATCACTTCTTTTTTCCTGATTTCCTGGATGTCTTTGGCATGTACGGTTCCCAGAATCCTGCAGCCGCAATTCAAGGCCTGCTCTACCGCCTGATAGTCTTCTCTGGATCCAAGCTCATCCACCGCCAGAATCTGCGGAGACATGGAACGAATCATCAGAACCATTCCTTCCGCCTTACTGCAGCGGTCGAGTACATCGGTACGCATACCGACATCATTCTGGGGGACTCCGAAATGGCAGGCCGCGATTTCTGAACGTTCATCGATCACGCATACCTTCATTCCTTTCTTCCCGGAACTTCCATCGGATAATATCCGAATACAGTCTCTCAGATAAGTTGTCTTTCCAATGCCCGGTGGAGAAACAATCAGCGTATTGTGAATACTGTCCTGTGAAACCATATAGGGAACCATTTCTTTTGCACAGTTGATCCTCTGCTTTGCAATACGGATGTTCAAAAAGCTTATGTATCGGATGTCTGCCACCTTTCCTCTTTCCATGCGAACCTGCCCTGCCAGTCCGACACGGTGGCCGCCTTCCAGCGTGATGAAACCGCTTTTTATGTCTTCCTCAAATGCATACAAGGAATAGCGGCTTAGAAATGTTACCATTTCCTGCATATCCTCTTCCGTCATACGGTAACTTTCTTCCTTCCGCATGGTCAGCCTATTGTCGATTGCATCCAGATACCATTCCTCCGTACCATAGGAAAACATCACAGGCTGTCCGACACGAATGCGGATTTCTTCGAGAAAGGCATCTCTGATGCGACAGGACACCAATCTTTCCCGTAAATGCACCGGGAATATCTGGAGTACACTTCCTACCATCCTTCTTGTCACCACACTTTCTCTTTCATGTGTTAGCGTTTCTCCCACGCAGAGTGCTTTTCCTTCTGTATAGAAAAGAAAAAAGCCATGGGTTCTTGTCCCCATGACCTATGTATATGGATAAATATTTTGATTTATTACTAGAAATCGTGTGAATATTCTCTGGAATAAACGTGTACCTCGCTTTCACACGTGAATATAACAAGGTCTTTCCTATAGAATAAAAAAGTGAAAGCTGCCACACACTGTGACAGCTTTCTATCTTATTAGTTGTACTTACGTTTTCTTGCAGCTTCCGATTTTTTCTTACGTCTAACACTTGGCTTCTCGTAATGCTCTCTTTTACGGATCTCCTGCTGGATACCAGCTTTCGCACAGTTTCTTTTGAATCTGCGTAAAGCGCTATCTAACGTCTCGTTTTCTTTTACGATAACATTTGACATAGTCTCACACCTAACCTCCCTCCAGTTGCTTATTGTGCATATTCAACTGTTTGGGTAATATTTTATTGCACTAACATTGATTATAACATAATTTACCCATTCGTCAACCTATTTTATATATTTTTTACCGTATGCTGTCTTTTTTATGCAGGACATCCAAATCTACGAAATCTGTGCCTCAAGAACTGCTTTTGCCTCTGCAAGTGCGTCGGAAATCCCGGCTGGATTTTTGCCTCCGGCCTGCGCCATATTCGGGCGTCCGCCTCCGCCTCCGCCAACTTTTCCGGCAATTCCTTTGATCAGGTTTCCGGCATGTGCGCCTTTGCCCATCGCATCATCGGTTGCCATCGCTATCAGATTTACCTTACCGTCGCAGGAGGAAGCCAGTACCACGACTCCACTGCCAAGTTTCTCCTTCAGCTGATCGCCCAAATCACGAAGCCCGTTCATATCTACATCCGCAACGGAAGCAGCGAGCAATTTCATTCCTTTAACATCTACGACCTGATCCATGACATCTCCAAGTGCATCTTTTGCCGCTTTGCTCTTTAAAGACTCATTCTCGCTCTGGAGTGCTTTCATTTCAGCCATCATATGCTCGAGACGCTCAACCAGATTGGCCGGAGTCGCCTTTACGACCTTGGCCGCTGCCTCTAATTCTTCTTCCAGTCTGTCATAATATTCAAAAACTGCTTTTGAAGTCAATGCTTCGATACGACGAATACCGGCAGCAACGCCAGTCTCTGAAATAATCTTAAATGCAGTAATGGAAGCCGTATTGCCTACATGGGTTCCGCCGCATAATTCGGTAGAGAAATCACCCATTTTAACGACACGGACCTTATCCCCGTATTTTTCACCAAACAGTGCCATTGCACCTGTCTGCTTCGCCTCCTCCAGCGTCATCACTTCCGTATTTACCGGTAATGCTGCTGTAATTTTTGCATTTACGATTGCTTCCACTTCTGCAATCTCTTCTTTTGTCATTGCAGAAAAATGAGAAAAGTCAAATCGAAGCCTGTCCGCGTTGACATCGGAACCTGCCTGTTCTACATGAGAGCCCAGAACCGTTCGGAGTGCTTTCTGCAATAAGTGGGTTGCACTGTGATTCTTACCGATGGCAAGACGCTTGTCGGCATCCACGAGCAGTTCCACGGTATCACCTGTTTTTATCATACCCTGGAGAACCCTGCCAATATGCCCGACTTTGCCACCGAGCATCTTGACTGTATCTTCCACCGCAAATACAAATGCTCCGTCCGCACTTCTGATTGTACCGGTATCGGCATTCTGTCCGCCCATCGTAGCATAAAACGGCGTCTGTTCTACGAAGATCGTTCCAATCTCTCCGTCGGACAATGCTTCTGCGATTTCGGTCTCGGTCGTCATAACTGTAATCTTAGAACTGCAGGATAACTGATCGTACCCGATAAACTCCGTTGTAACAGAAGGGTCAATGGACTCGTAAACCGTCACATCGGCACCCATATAATTTGTAACCTTGCGCGCTTTTCTCGCCTTCGAACGCTGCTCTTCCATTGCAGCCTGAAATCCCGCTTCATCAATCGTAAATCCCTTTTCTTCGAGTATCTCCTGTGTCAGATCCAGCGGAAATCCGTACGTATCGTATAACTTGAAGGCATCTTCCCCGGATAATTCTTTCCGACCGCTTTTTACCATTTCCGTCTGCATGTCGGATAAGATCTGAAGACCCTGATCAATTGTCCGGTTGAATTTTTCCTCTTCCTGAGATAATACCTTAAAAATAAATTCTTTCTTTTCTTCCAATTCCGGATAACCGTCTTTGCTTTCTTCAATAACTGTCGCACCAAGCTCTGCCAAAAACAGTTTGCCGATTCCAAGCAGTCTGCCATGTCTTGCAGCACGCCGGATCAGACGGCGGAGTACATAACCTCTGCCTTCATTTGAAGGCATAATTCCATCGGAAATCATAAAAGTAGAAGAACGAATATGATCCGTAATCAGACGAATGGAAATGTCATTCAGGGCATCCTGCTGATAGGTCTTGCCGGATAATGCGCAGATCTTATCACGAATTGCTTTCATAGTATCTATATCGAATACGGAATCCACATCCTGCATGACAACTGCAAGACGCTCCAAGCCCATACCGGTATCAATATTTTTCTGCTCCAGTTCCTCATAGTTGCCTTTTCCGTCACCATTGAACTGGGTAAATACGTTATTCCATACTTCCATGAAACGGTCACATTCACAGCCGACTTTACAGTCCGGCTTGCCGCAGCCATATTTTTCACCTCTGTCATAGTAAATCTCAGAGCAGGGTCCGCAAGGTCCTGCGCCATGCTCCCAGAAATTATCACATTCACCGGTCACCGGGTCACGGTAAAAACGGGTGATCCTGTCTGCCGGAATCCCGATCTCCTGATTCCAGATTTCAAACGCTTCCTCATCCTCACTGTAGATAGACGGATACAGACGGTCTGCGTCAAGCTCCACTACTTTTGTCAAAAATTCCCAGGACCATGCAATCGCCTCATGCTTGAAATAATCTCCGAAAGAAAAGTTTCCGAGCATTTCAAAAAAGGTGAGATGTCTTGCCGTCTTTCCCACATTTTCAATATCACCTGTACGGATACATTTCTGACAGGTTGTCACTCTTCTCCTCGGCGGTATTTCCTGTCCGGTAAAATAAGGCTTCAGCGGAGCCATACCTGAATTGATCAATAATAAACTGTTATCGTTGTGCGGTACCAGTGAAAAACTCTTCATTGCCAAATGATCTTTACTTTCAAAAAACTCCAGATACATCCTTCTTAAATCATTTACGCCATACTTGTTCACGACTATTCCTCCAAAATCTATTTCTCTTCCTGTTTGCTCCGGAATGCCTCTCCGATCCCTTTCAATCAGCAAACCTCCTCTGTAATTACCCATTCTGCGGGAATTACGCACCTCTCGCTATTATAGCCCACTCATTTTATTTTTTCAACTGTTGATTACAGTTCGAACACCTGGTTCTCTTCCGTCACATCCATAATGTGCTGCGTATATGCCGCATTACTGCATCTTTTCTTATACTCCGGTATTACCTGATACTGCTGCCACATGTGCATCGGAAATACCACGTCCGCATTGCTATGTTTCAGAAAATAATCAAGTCCGTCATTCGTGTATCTGCCCAGTCTGCCGTCCAGTACCACAAAGGCAACTGCAAGGTGTTTCCCTTCCAGCCGGCTCACTGCCTCTTTATAATCCCGTTCCATCTTTCCGTTCAGCAAATCGCTGCTGCCTTCAAACGTCCAGCTGTGCAGATCACCCGCATGATAGATCTGTTTTTGTTCCACTTCCAGGAGAAAGGCCACTCCCGCATCCGTGGAACGAAGTGTCTCAATCTCCACCGCACCCACTGTGTAGTGTGCATCCGGCTTCACGAAGATGATTCTTTCCAGAACGGACAGCGGGATTCCATGGCGGAGCAGATAACTGCTTCCCAGTCGTATATCCTTGGACAGAATATAATGAATGTCCGGATACTGTCTGGCCAGCTTTAAAATTTCCAGATCAAAATGATCCTGATGCTTGTGACTGGCAAAAAAGTAAAGTTCCTTTTCCCGGTCAAATTCTGGCAGAACGCCGCCGAAATGACAGCCGTGCAGATCGCCGTCTTTAAAATAATCAAATACCAATATCTGTTTTTCCAGTTCTACCACGAAACAGCTGTGGTGTACAAAAGTCACTTTCATAAGCGAATCCAGCCTTCCAAAACTATTTCATTCTATTAATGATGGCATTTGCCTGCCGATAGATATCTTCCGGCGCAAAGCCAATGTCAAATTTCTGATCTTCATACAGAATCTTTCCATTCACCATCGTCATCTTCACATTCTGCTTGCTTCCGCTGTAAACAACATTTTTCAGGATATTGTTTTCCGGCTGCATATTCGGCTGTTTGAGATCAATCAGGATGATGTCAGCTTTCTTACCGACCTCCAGACAATCACAGTCATCCAACCCCATTGCATGCGCACCGCCCGCAGTTGCCATATAGAGTACCTCATCCGCACTGATGCAGGAGGCATCCCGCTCTCTCACCTTCGCAAGTCCGGTGGCCAGAAACATCTCCCGGAACATGTCAAGACAGTTATTGCTCGCCGGTCCGTCCGTACCGATGGCAACAGAGATTTCCTCCTCTACATAACGCTTCAGCGGGGCGATACCGCTTGCAAGTTTCAGATTGGACGCTGGATTCGTAACTGCCGTAAGCCCGCGGCTCCGAAAAATTTCAAAATCGGCATCTGCCATCCACACACAGTGATAGCCACCCCCGCCGTATTCATACATGCCGAGACTGTCCGTGATCTGTGTCGGTGTACATCCGTATCTTCCGATACATTCCTTCACTTCCAGTTCTGTTTCGGAATTATGGAGAAATACCGGTGATTTCAGCTTCTGAGCCAGCCCTGCCACGCGTCCCATCAGTTCTTTGGACGTTGTGTATTCCGCATGAAATCCGAGCATGTAGCTCGTAAGATCACTCATTTCATTGATCTGGTAATACTGCTCCTCCATCTCTTCCACACTGCCGACAAAATTGTTCAACGAACTGACCTGTACCGTACGGAATCCGCAATCAGCCGAAGATCTGGCAATTTCCGGCGCAAATAAATACATATCAAAATTAGAAGTGATGCCGCTCGTCAGATATTCCATGATACCCAGCATATTCAGCTGGTAAACATCTTCCTTTGTCAGCTGTGCCTCCTTCGGAAAAATCTGCAGATTCAGCCAGTCCTGCAGCGGAAGGTCGTCTGCATAGGAACGCAGAAACGTCATTGCCGTATGCGTATGTGCATTTTTAAAACCAGGCATCAGCAAATTGTGTTTAACATCGATTTCCCGATCCCAGAGAATCATTCTGTCGCTCTGTTCCGCAAATACTTTTTCCGTGTCTCTGCCATCTCCGATATAACAGATTGTATCTCCCTTTACCCAGAGTTCACCCTCTTCAATTGAAAATGTATGATTTTCCTGAAGTTTTGCGATTCTGGCATTGTAAAAACGTATATTCATGTACGAACCTCCTGCGTGCTTCTGCTGAATTTGTTACATTTTGGCGATATTCAGAATGGATTCTGTTACCAGCCGCTTAAACCACGGTGCTACCCGGTCTGCCGTCTCCTGTACTTCCTGATGTGTCAGCGGAGCAGAGGTAATTCCTGCTCCCAGATTAGAGACACAGGAAATTCCGCAGATTCTCATACCCATGTGGTTCGCAGCAATCGCTTCACATGCTGTACTCATTCCAACTGCATCCGCGCCCAGTACACGGCACATACTGATCTCCTGCGGCGTCTCAAAATTCGGCCCGGTAAGTTGGAGATAAGTCCCCTCTTTCAAAGGAATATCCAGCTGCATTGCCGTTTTCTTGATTACCCTCTGAAGATCTTCGTCATAGATATGGCTCATATCCGGAAAACGCGTTCCGAGTTCATCAATATTTGCACCAATCAGCGGAGACGGTACAAAGCTGGCAATCTGACCGGTAATCAGCATAAAATCACCTGCCTGCATACCAAGCTGAATTCCGCCGGAGGCATTTGTCAGAAAAAGCACCTCCGCACCCATCAGCTTCATCAGTCTGGTCGGCAATACGACATCCGATATTGCATATCCCTCATAATAATGGACACGTCCCTGCATACAGACAACCGGAACGTCTCCGACATAACCGAAGATAAAACGTCCCTTATGTCCCGGTACGGTCGATACCGGGAATCCTTCAATATCGTGATAATCCAGTGTCGCCTCCACCCGGATATCGTCCGCATAATCGCCAAGACCGGATCCAAGTACCAGCGCCACCTTCGGGGTAAAATCTATCTGCTTTTGAAAACTCTCGTAACACCGCATTAATTTTTCATATACTTCGTTCATTTTGTATCTCCTTCCTGTTTTTCCTGATATACTGCATGTTTTTATTATAAACAGATGCTGCACTGTCCGCAAGAATTAAAAATCAAACAGGGACAGCTGGTTGGATTCCGGCAGATCTCCGAATATCCCAAGATCTCCCATCAGATCGATGACTGTCTTACTCACCTTGGTACGCTGCCGGAAATCGTCTTTGGATAAAAACGGTCCGTCTTTTGCAGCTTCTACTACCGCATCTGCCGCCTTATCGCCAAGACCTTCAATCGTACTTAATGACGGCATGAGTTTTCCCTCGATAATCTGAAACCGCTGCGACTGCGCCTTATAAATATCGATAGGCCAGAATTCATAGCCTCTGGCATACATCTCCTGACAGATTCGCATATCGCGGTAAGTATCCTGCTCTTTTTTGGATAACAGATCTTTCCGCTTCTCGTAATCCCGCATAAAATAACTCAGTTTTTCTTTTCCCTGACACATCAGTTCATAGCTGAATCCCGTTGCACGGATGGAGAAAAATGCTGCATAATAGGCCAGCGGATAGAAGACCTTACAATAGGCTATCCGCCATGCCATCATAACATACGCCGCCGCATGTGCTTTTGGGAACATATACTTGATTTTTTTACAGGACCAGATATACCAGTCCGGCACGCCATGTGCCAGCATCTCCTTTTCCCACTCCGGTTTTAATCCCTTTCCCTTTCGAACCGATTCCATAATCGTAAAGGATTCCTCACTGTCAAGTCCCATCCCGATCAGATAGATCATGATATCATCTCGGGTACAGATTGCAGTGGAAATCGTAGCTTTTCCTTCTTCAATCAGCGTCTGTGCATTTCCCAGCCATACGTCCGTACCATGAGAAAGTCCCGCAATACGGATCAGATCAGAAAATGACTGTGGATTCGCATCAATTAACATCTGCATGGCGAAATCCGTACCGAATTCCGGAATGCCAAGCGCGCCCAGCTTACATCCACCGATATCCTCCGGTGTAATCTGCAATGCACTCGTATCCTTAAACAGGGACATGACGGCTTTATCATCCAGCGGAATCTTCTGGGCATTGATTCCGGTCAGGTCCTCTAAGAAACGAATCATTGTCGGATCGTCGTGTCCGAGTATATCCAGTTTCAGCAGGTTGTGGTCAATGGAATGATACTCAAAGTGTGTGGTGATGGTATCGGTCTCCATATCATTTGCCGGATGCTGAATTGGCGTAAAGGAGTAAATTTCCTCGCCTACCGGCAATACAACAATTCCGCCCGGATGCTGTCCGGTCGTCCGGCGAATTCCGACGCAGCCCTGTACGATCCGGTCAATCTCACAGTTTCGCTTGTGCACACCGCGTTCTTCATAATATTTCTTTACATAGCCGAAGGCGGTCTTATCGGCAAGTGTGCCGATCGTCCCCGCACGGAAAGTCTGTCCGTCTCCAAAGATGACCTCCGTATATTTATGCGCCTTGCTCTGGTATTCTCCGGAGAAATTCAAGTCAATATCCGGCTCCTTATTCCCCTTGAATCCCAGAAATGTCTCAAACGGAATATCGAATCCGTCCTTCACCAGAGGCTCCCCACATTCGGGACAATATTTATCGGGCATATCGCAGCCGGAGGCACCACTGTATTTTTTGACTTCCGGCGTATCAAATTCACTGTAGTGACAGTTCTCACAATAGTAGTGGGGCGCCAGCGGATTTACCTCCGTAACACCCGACATGGTCGCCACAAAGGAAGAGCCGACCGAACCTCTGGACCCGACCAGATATCCGTCTTCATTTGATTTCCACACCAGTTTCTGGGCAATGATATACATCACTGCATATCCGTTGCTGATGATGGAATTCAATTCACGCTCCAGACGCTCCTGTACAATATCCGGCAGATTTTCTCCGTACATCTCATGTGCCTTGTTATAACAGATATCCCGTAACATCTGGTCGGAATTTTCAATGATCGGCGGACATTTATCGGGCCGCACCGGTGAGATGGACTCGCACATATCCGCAATCTTATTCGGATTTGCCACAACAACCTCATGTGCTTTTTCACTGCCCAGGTAGTCAAATTCTTTCAGCATCTCCTCTGTCGTCCGAAGAAACAGCGGAGCCTGATCATCCGCATCCTTAAATCCGTTTCCTGCCAAAATAATTCTCCGGTATACCTCATCCTCCGGGTCCAGGAAATGCACATCGCAGGTAGCCACGACCAGTTTTCCGAAATCTTCTCCCAGTTTGCAGATCTTCCGGTTGATATCCTGCAGTTCTTCCATCGAAGATACCGGTGATTTATCGTCTCGGAGCATAAATTTATTATTGCCCAGCGGCTGGATTTCCAGATAATCATAGAAATTTACAAGCCGGACAATCTCTTCCTCCGGACGGCCCTGCAGAATTGCCTGATACAGTTCTCCCGCTTCACAGGCAGAGCCGATTATGATTCCCTCTTTGTATTTCAGATATTCGCTCTTTGGAATCCGCGGTCTCTTGTGAAAATATTCCAGATGGGACAGCGATACCAGACGGTACAGATTGACACGTCCAATTTCATTCGTCGCAAGTAAAATTGCGTGATGGGTCGGCATTTTCATAACCGTCCGTCTGGTCACATGACCCTCGGCATTGACTCCATCGAGTGACGCAATTCCACGTTCCTCCAGCATGCCAATAAATTTCACAAAAATATCCGCGGTACAAGCCGCATCATCCACGGCACGGTGATGATTACCTAACGGTACATTGAGCGCTTTTGCCACGGTATCCAGTTTAAAACGATTCAGATTCGGCAGCAGCATACGGGCGAGGGCGACGGTATCCGCAATCGTAAAGTCATAGGCAATCCCCTGTAACTCGCAGCTATGCTTGATAAAACTCATATCGAAATCCGCATTGTGTGCAACCATGATGCAGCCTCTGGAAAATTCCAGGAAGTCCGGCAGTACCACTTCCATTGTCGGTGCATCCATCACCATATCATCACTGATTCCGGTCAGATTCTCAATGTGAAACGGAATCGGAATCTGTGGGTTTACAAATGTGGAAAACCGGTCGGTAATCTTGCCGTCAAGGACCTTGACCGCCCCGATTTCAATGACTTTATTCACATTCGGGCTAAAACCGGTTGTCTCAATGTCAAATACCACGTATGGATCACGCAGCGTCTGATTTTTGGAATTCTCCACAATATCCTTTAAATCATCGACAAGATACGCTTCGACCCCATAGATAATCTTGATTTTCTGCCCTTCGGGCAGTGAAGTATGATTGGCAATCGGAAATGCCTGAATCGCCCCGTGATCTGTGATGGCAATCGCCGGGTGTCCCCATGCTGCCGCACGCCGGATAATATCCTGCACATCCGACACGCCGTCCATATCGCTCATCTTCGTATGGCAATGCAGTTCGACTCTCTTTTCCGGACTGTTGTCCATACGTACGGAAGTAAAATCAGGCGTCTTTTTGATTCCGACAATGGAACCGATGGTCAGCTCACTGTCAAATTTGTCAATTGTTGTGACACCTTTTACCTTTACAAAGGCACCCTTTTTCAGTCCGCCCAGAAGTTCATCCAGATTCTCATTTTTGGAAAAGATCTTCAGCACAATCGTATCGGTAAAATCCGTCATGGACAGAATCACGATTGTCTTTTCATTACGGATTTCCCTTGTTTCAAGAGAGAGAATACGGCCGCGGATCACAACTTCTCCCATCTCTCCCATGATAGTTTCTATCGGAATTATTTCATCTTCAAAATCTCGTCCGTAAAGAACATCCGGATTATCGGATTTCTTATAGAAATCCCTTCTTGCATAAGAACCTTTTCCCCGGAAATCCCTGCTGTCGTTCTTTTTGTCTGCGTATGATTCCTTTTTCCCGGTTCCGGCAGAGGTTACTGCCTCTTTTCCGGCACTGCCCATCTTTTCGCCAACTGCTGCGGTCTGTGATTCTGGTTTCGCCTGCTGCGGATTCTCTGTTTCTTCTGTATGTACGACTACACGGCTGACAATTGCATGGATCTCCTGCTGCAGCTGGATATCCGCATTTTTTTTGTGACGGCTCTCCTTATGTGGCTCATAAGCAGGTTCAATCATGAGCTTTAACCCGCACCGTTCACAGATGATCTTCTCCAGAATATCAATCAGCTCATCAGAACGTCCCTGTGCCACGATGGAATCCTCCATAGTCAGAATCATATGGTCTTCCCGATCGAATTCCATCTTGCTGCACCGGAATAGATTATAGAGCAGCAGACTGTAATTGTGCAGCTCCTCTAAGATACTGTCCTTGTATACATCCAGAAGCTTCTCCGGCGTATATTGCATCGAGAGATTAAAATTTTCCATAATTTTAACAGCTATCCCCCGATTGGGGAATAACTGTCTTAAAATCTCACCTTCCAGAAAAAGGATCTGCCTTTTTTCAATTAAACGACTGCTTGTGAGATAGACACGCAGTGCATTTTTTTCCCGATTTGAACTTACTCTGGTAATTTCCGCATCCGTCATCAGGCTCTCTATCTCTCCCCCAAGCTTCAGGGTCGGAAAAACTTCAAAGAAAAGTTTTGCCATAAATTACTCACTCCAATTTAGCAGTTCCTTTCGAAGCTCTGTTAACAACTGCTCTTCCGGAACCTTTTTATATACTTCACCGTGCTTGATTAAAAGGCCCTCGCCAACTCCTCCGGCAATTCCGATATCGGCCTCTTTTGCCTCTCCCGGTCCATTTACCACACAGCCCATAACAGCTACTTTCAGATCAAGCGGGATGTCAGCAACCATATTTTCCACCTGGTTTGCCAGTCCGATCAGATCAATCTGGGTTCTTCCGCAGGTCGGGCAGGATACGACTTCGATTCCGCCTTTCCGCAGTCCCAGCGTCTTTAAAATCAGTTTTGCAGATTTGATCTCTTCGAGTGGGTCACCGGTCAGCGATACCCGTATCGTATCTCCGATTCCCTGACTTAAGATCAATCCCAGTCCAATGGAAGATTTGATGTTGCCGCTGATGATGGTTCCCGCCTCCGTGATTCCCACGTGCAGCGGATGATCCGTTTTTTCTGCAATCAACGCATGCGCTTTGACACACATCAGGACATCGGAAGATTTGATACTGATCACCAGATTGTCATATCCCATATCTTCAATCAGTTTCACCTTATCAAGCGCACTTTCCACAATCCCTTCCGCTGTCACACCATGATATTTTTCTATGAGATGCTTTTCGAGAGAGCCGCTGTTTACACCGACACGGATCGGAATATTCCGTTCCTTTGCTGTCTCAACAACAGCTCTGACCCGATCAACCGATCCGATGTTTCCTGGATTGATCCGAATCTTGTCCGCTCCGTTTTCCATTGCCGCAATTGCCAGACGATAATCAAAATGAATGTCTGCCACAATCGGTATCTCCGTCTGTCTCTTAATCTCCGAAAGCCCCTGCGCCGCTTCCATAGAAGGCACCGCACATCGGATAATATCGCAGCCGGCCGCAGTCAACGCCTGAATCTGGCAAACCGTCGCTCTGATATCCTCTGTTTTTGTATTGGTCATCGACTGGATCAATATCGGATTTCCTCCGCCAATCACACGGTCTCCGATACGTACCTCTTTGGTTATTTTACGTTCCATCTGTTCCTCCACTAAAACAACTTTCGTATGTCATTGAACATGACGACCACCATCAGAGCCATCAGAAGCATGAATCCCACAAAGTGAACCATTCCCTCTTTATCCGGATTCACCTTTTTCCCTCGTATGGCCTCTATGATAAAGAACACCAGACGCCCTCCGTCCAGCGCCGGAAGCGGAAGCAGGTTCATCACGCCCAGATTCGCCGACAGAAGGATTGCGATATTCAGCATGCTCATGACCACGGACAAGGTACTGACCTCCTTACTCTGATCATACGTATCTCCTATGGTCTTGACGATTCCGACCGGTCCCTGCAGTTCATTCACGCTTACCCTGCCGGTCACCAGATATTTCAGACTGTCAATCGTCATATCAATCCAATATTTCACTTCGTAAACGCCATACTTTAAGGTTCCCAGTACACCAACCTTTTCCCGGCCCCCGTTGTATTCGATCCCGATCAGATAAGAACCGTTCTCTTCACTGTACTTCGGAACCAGATGAGCGCTGTACTGTTCTCCATCCCGTTCATAGACAACATCCCAGTTCTCACCCGCATGAAAATAACTGTACATGCTGATCTCACTGGCAAAATGAATATGCTTTCCGTTGATTTTCACGATGGTATCACCGGCCTGCATGCCTGCTTCTTCTGCTGCATAGCCATCACTTACACCGGCAAGCTTCGGAGCATCATATCCAATGCACGCAATCAGAATCACGGCAAAAACAAATGCCATGATAAAATTAAAAATCGGTCCGGCCGCAACAACTGCCATCCTGGCCCAGACTGATTTGCTGTTAAAGGACCCCTCTGAATTGCTCTCGGCATCTTCTCCCTCCATCATGCAGGCGCCGCCAAACGGAAGCAGCTTGATGGAATATTTTGTTTCTCCCTTCGTAAAACCGACCAATGTCGGCCCGAGTCCCAGACAGAATTCGTTTACACGGATTCCATTCTTTTTTGCCAGAAGGAAATGTCCAAGTTCATGAAATAAAATAATAACACTAAAAATAATCAGTGCAATAACAATTTTCAAATTACCACCTACTCTCTATATAGTCGTAAGCCGCCGATTCTGTTTCCAGTATTTCCTCTACCGTAGGCTCTCTAATATAAACGGCATGTTCCATACATTGCGCAATCATCTCCGGTATCTGAAGATACGCGATCTCCCTGTTCAAAAATTTTGCAACCGCGCGTTCATTGGCTGCATTAAAGGCTGTCGGAATATTTCCGCCTTTTTTCATTGCCTCGTAGGCAAGTGCAAGCCCCTGAAATGTCTCCATGTCCGGCTCTTCAAACCGTATCTGCTTGATACTCCAGAAATCCAGCCTCTCTCCACTCAGTGTCTGCCTCTTTGGGTAATATAATGCATACTGAATCGGAAGTCGCATATCTGGTGTTCCAAGCTGTGCAATCACCGCACCATCTTCATACTCCACCATAGAATGAATCATGCTCTCCGGCTGAACGACCACCTGAATATTTTCCGGTTCCACATCGAACAGCCACTTTGCTTCCATCACTTCCAACCCTTTATTCACCATCGTGGAGGAGTCAATCGTAATTTTTCTCCCCATGGACCAGTTTGGATGACGAAGCGCATCTTCGACCTGAACGTCTGCAAGATCTGCTTTCTTTTTTCCGCGAAACGGTCCGCCAGAAGCTGTGAGCAGTATTTTTGCAATACGGTTCTCAGCTTCGCCATTTAAAGATTGAAATATTGCACTGTGCTCACTGTCCACCGGAAGAATTGGTACCTGATATTGTTTTGCGAGCGGCATAATCAGATGCCCTGCCGTTACCAGTGTCTCTTTATTGGCGAGTGCAATTTTCTTTCCGGCCTTGATTGCAGCAATCGTCGGACGTATTCCAAGCATGCCGACAATCGCAGTCACGAGAAGTTCTGACTCCTCATACGTCGCCACTTCGATCAATCCATCCATGCCGGATACAATACGAATCTGTAAATCTTTCACATTTTCTTTCAACTGCCGGGCCTTATCTTCCTCCCAGACAGCCGCAAGTTTCGGGTGGAATTCCCGAATCTGCTTTTCCAGTAGTGCAATGTTACTTCCAGCTGCAAGTGCAACCACTTCTATATTCTGATGTTCTCTGACTACATCCAGTGTCTGCGTTCCTATGGATCCCGTGGAACCAAGAATTGCAATTATTTTCATCTTATGCCTCACTTTTCTTCTTTATCACATGAAATATGCAGCAAGAAAATAGATTACCGGAGCGGTAAAGATGACACTGTCAAAACGGTCAAGTATTCCGCCATGTCCCGGAATCAGTTTTCCGTAATCCTTAATCTCATAATTACGCTTGATGGCAGATGCCGTCAGATCACCAATCATGGAAATCACAGCTCCCACCGTACAGATTCCAGCCATGATAAGAATGTCCTTTCCTGTAGTTCCCATCGCCTGCTGAAATACCAAACCGTAGATGATCGTCAGAAGTGCTGCACCGATCACACCGCCTGCTGCTCCTTCCCAGGATTTTTTCGGTGAAAGCACCGGGGCCATCTTATGTTTCCCAATCAGAACTCCCACACAGTATGCACAGGTATCGCATCCCCAGGAACACAGGAAGATCAGCCATACAATATAGACTCCCGCTTCCAGCATTCTCGTCTGATAAACATAGGAAAGCATCACTGCGACATAGAAAACGCCAAAAAACGCAGCCAGCATCTGCTCTGTCCTATACTTTGGATAAGAAAAGACATATACAACCATCAGAACAATGAGGAAACCGATTACAAGCAGCAGAATATCTGGAATAAAATTCCATTTTAAATTCAAATAAAATAAAACGGAAGCCAGATACCCCATAATCCCGGCAATACTTTTTTCCATCTGAAACACGCGGTATATCTCATACAGTCCGATCAGAGATATGATTCCCACTCCTGCCAGAAGTATATCATTTCCTGTTATAATGAATGCGAGGGCAACGATGACCAATACAATTCCACTCAGCAGTCTCGTTTTAAACATTATGATTCCTCCTTAATTTTTCCATAGCGCCTGTCTCTGCTTGCATAATCTTCCACCGCTTTGCGAAGTTCCGCCGGTGAAAAATCGGGCCACGGCACATCGGCAAAATAGAACTCGCTGTATGCCAGCTGCCACAGCAGATAGTTGGAAAGCCTCTGCTCTCCGCTGGTGCGGATCAAAAGATCCGGATCCGGAATATTCTTTGTATCCAGATATCTTCCAAATGTTTCCTCCGTAATCTCCTCCGGCGGCAGCTGATCCTCCGCCATCCGTTTCATGGCACGCACCATCTCATCCCGGCTGCCATAATTAATCGCTATTTGAAAATTCAATCCTGTATTTTTGCCGGATTCCTCTTCCAGATTCCTGATCTTCTCCTGAAAATCAGCATCCAGTCCGGTGATATCTCCAATCATGCGGACACGCATATTGTTCTTCCGCGCTGTCCGGATACAGTTCTTCAGGTAACTGTTCAGCAATTTCATCAGTGCCTCAACCTCACCGTCCGGACGTTTCCAGTTTTCCGTAGAAAATGCATACATCGTCACATATTTGATGCCGAGTTCATCCGCCGCACGTAAGATCACCTCTACATTTTTCGCTCCTATTGTATGCCCGTAATTACGCGGCATACCCTTACTCTTTGCCCAACGGCCGTTTCCATCCAATATAATTGCCACATGTTGCGGTACTTTCATGTATAATCCCCCTCGTCAATTTCCATAAAGTAGAAAAGAGGACATGGCAATTGTGCTATGTCCCCATGAAAACACTCAGATTATACGGTAAGTACCTCTTTTGTCTTACTTTCTACCGCTTTTTCGATTTCAGCAATAAATTTGTCTGTCATCTTCTGTGCTTCATCTTCTAATCCCTTAATCTGATCCTCTGAAATATCAGCTGATTTACCTAACCTTTTGAAAGAATCATTGGCATCACGTCTGATGTTACGGATGGCAACTTTGGCACTTTCTCCTTTTTTCTTAACATCTTTCGCGAGATCTTTTCTGCGTTCCTCTGTCAATTCCGGAAAAACAAGACGAATCACCTTTCCGTCATTATTCGGATTGATTCCAAGGTCAGATACCAGAATGGCTTTTTCTATTTCTTTTACCAAAGATGGCTCCCATGGCTGAATCTGAATCATACGAGGTTCCGGAACATTCACATTCGCCACCTGCTGAAGTGATGTTGGGGTTCCATAATAATCAATTTTTATCTTATCTAAAATATGTGGATTTGCGCGTCCTGCACGAATTGATGTAAGCTCTTCCATCAAATTATCGTAAGACTTCTGCATCTTTTCATTAAACTGAACTAATTTCTCATCCATATCGATATCTCCTTTATGATACGGTTACTTTCGTACCGTTAAATTCACCGCTGACCGCATTCTTAATACTATTCTCTTCGTTTAGCCCAAATACATACATTGGCATTTTATTCTCCATACAAAGAATGGAGGCCGTCAGATCCACAACAGCAAGCTTTTTATCAATGACTTCCTGAATGGAGACTTCGTCGTATTTGACCGCATTTGGATTCACCTTCGGATCGCTGTCGTATACGCCGTCGATTGCCTTTGCAAGATAAATTCCATCCGCTTCCATCTCAATTGCGCGAAGGACAATACCCGTATCAGTAGAAAAATAAGGGTGTCCTGTTCCGCCCGCAAAAAACACGACCATACCATGCTCAAAATACTTATTCGCACGATCCTTGGAAAACAGTTTTGTCATACTTCCGCATTCAAACGGTGTCAGAATCTGTGTCTTCATACCGACAGAACGAAATATTTCTGATACATAGATGCAGTTCATGACAGTGGCAAGCATACCAATCTGATCGGCTTTGGTCCGATCAATTGTCTCGCTGGTACGTCCTCTCCAGAAGTTTCCTCCTCCGATTACGATTCCGACCTGTACGCCCTGATCCACAATCTGCTTTACCTGTTTTGCAACATTTGTTACAGTCAACTCATCAAAGCCAGTCTTTTTTTCACCGGCCAATGCTTCCCCGCTTAATTTTAACAGTACTCGTTTCATTCTTTATTTAACCTTCTTCTCTCCAAATAAACTTTCCACATCAATCTCTGCATAGCACTGGGAACAGAAGCCTTCGATGACAGCGCCATTATTGATCTGAACAGAACGGGACTTAATATTTCCCATGATGACTGCGGAAGTATCTACTACGACCGGTCCCTGAACATCGATATCGCCCTTGATGGCACCTGCAATGACTGCGGAGGTTGCTGTAATGTTTCCAATGATAACTGAGCCGAGGCCGATTTTCACAGTACCGGAGCTGACTACTTCCCCTTCAATTTTTGCGGAATCCGCAAAAAATTCAGAAGAGGTACTGTTGCCGTTGATAATACCAGTTACGACCAGCTTGCCGTTACAGGATACATTTCCTTCGATCTTGCCGCGGATATCCAGTGAACCGTTTGATTCCATGTTTCCTTTGATTTTGGTTCCTTCCGTAATCACAGCAACTTCATCGGAAATCTCATCTGTTGTCAACGTCTTCTCCAGTTCCTTGTCCATCGTATTAACCTCTTCCAACTCGTTGTTCAATTCATTCATGACTTTATCCTCCTCAGCTTCTTCCAAGCTTTCTATTGTTTGATTCAAGTTATCTTCAACCGGCTCTACCGGAACAGGTTCCATCTCATTCACTGCTTCTTCACTTTGCGGCAGGTCTTCACTCAGTAACACTTCTTCATCGAGGAACTCTTCTTCATTTAGGAACTCTTCTTCACTCTGCGGTACGTCCTCTTTTTGCGTAACGATTTCCGGTGAATCCACAAAAGTCACCCCTGATTCCGATCGTATGCCATCTTTCGTGACCTTCTCCAGAAGGCCATCCAGTTTTGAAAGTTCCGATTCCACATCTAACTCACTCTCGAGCGTGTTCACAACCATTTCCGAATCTTCTTCCAGTTCTTCCAGTACGGTATCCTCACCAGGAATCAGCTCTTTTGCTGCCTGTGATAAATCATCTTTAAAATCTTTAAAAAAACTCATATTTTCCCTCCATTTTGTATTCTACTTTACGCTGTCAGCAGTCACGTGCTGAATGGCGGTGGTATCATCGTCAATCGGTAAAATCTGGGCGCCCAGCTTGTTCAATGCCTCTATCATCGGACCGAGTGCCTCCACCGTTGCAGGCTTCGTATCGGAATCGTGCATCAATACAATAGACGTCTTATACTTTACTACATCCTTTAGTACATTTTCAACCAATTCATCTGAGGTGTATGCCTGTGATGTCGCATCTCCGCTGGAAACGTTCCAATCAAAATATGTAACTCCCTGGGAATTGAGATAAGAAATGAATTCTTTCATATCCGTGTTGCTCACCTGATTGCTGCTTCCTCCCGGGAAACGATAATACATGCACTCTTCTCCGGTGACATCATACAGCATATTCTGTATTTTCGAAAAATCTGCTTCAAATCCCTGCAGTGAATCATAGATCTCGCTGTATTTATGGGAATAAGAATGCATACCCAGCGTATGTCCTTCTGCTACAATTCTCTTATACAGCTGCTTGGAAGTATCATCTTCCTTACCGACAACAAAAAAAGTAGCCTTTACCTGATACTGTGCAAGCGTGTCCAAAATTTGCTCCGTGTTTCCGCTTGGTCCATCATCAAACGTAAGATATACTTTTAACGTATCTCCCGGCTGCGCAAGATTTGTCCTATCCGAAGAACTCATGATATTCGCAGCAGGGTTGATTGCACTTTCCGTATTACTTACTGCCTCTGTGTCATTCTCCAAAAGATTGTATTCCTGCATATTCGCAGACTGATTTTCAGGTGTACTAATCTGACTTGTCAGGGCACTGTTCTGGCTCAAGGAATCCAGCTTCTGTTCTAAGGAATATACCTTTACCAGCAATGTAACGCAAACGACCATCGAAAGTATCATCCAAATGAATATGGAAGCAATCATTCCTGTTTTTATCCGGTTAACGCGCTTTCTACGTTCGCGCTGTTCCTTTAACCCTGTTTTGGTTTTATCTTCCATGTACTGACCCCCGGTCATAAAATCTCTTTCTATTGTATCACATTTTTCCAAAATATCATTAAAAAATAAAATTTAATTTGATGTACTTTTCAAATAACAAAATTAAATTTTCAGACTTTTTAGGATTTTTTCCAATAAAGATTTTCGGCACACCTCATTTTGTTCTTAATCTGATTCTATCCTTTTGCATACGGAATGACAAACTTTATTTTCATAAACAGAATAAGGCGTAAGTTTCGCTCACACTTCGCACCCCGCATGGGCTGCACAGCAATTAAATTCATTTCGCGAGGCACGCATCTGAATTTAATTTTATATAGAAACCATAGCTTCCTGCGATAATGCAGCAAAATGTTTTTCACAGAAAAACAAAAACCCCGGAGCAGGCGTTCAGACCGGTCTCCGGGGCTTTTATGTCATTTTCCGATTCGTGGATTTGTCCAACAAAACCACAACAAAACAAGCAGTACCTTCGTATCATTCACTTGCCGGACCTGCAGCATGTTACATTGAAATCATTAACAAATCCGGGTTCAGCATACCGAAAATCATCGCAATATGCGCAACTACAAGAAAAATTGACACGAGAATCACATGCAGTTTTAATTTACTTTGATCATCTCTCTTTCGGCCGATGATTCCAAGTTCCAGCAAGGTCAAACCAAGATACGGAACTATCCCGGCAAGATAAAATCCAACTGCAATCACATCGGCAGGTCCTCTCCAGTCACCGGACGATGTAAGCGGTACCACAGCATTGAGAAACAGATAGATAAATACACCGAGAAAGTAGATACCGGCAAATATACCTGTGATCTTATTGACCATTCTCGCCTTACCATGCATGTTTTTTGTAAACAAAATGATAAATTCCGTAATTGCCAGTGTTTCGGCACATATTACCGGAACTGCCATGAAAATAAGCAAATTCCATGGCTGATTCGTTGATAATAATTCCATATAATGCGTCATAGCATTGTCCATTGTTTCTCCTCCTGGGTAACAATATTTTATAGAGTCAAGCTTACTCTTATTATATGGAGAAATTATGTAGATATCCAAAATTAGGAAAAACAATGTTTAAGCACTTCTCACCCGCAGTGATCAAGCGCTTCTGAATTGTTCTGTTTCCACTTCAGCCATGCATTTTCACAATAACTGAATCTTTTTGCTTCAATCCTTTGTATTATCCGTACATTTTTTCCTCTACCCAAAAAAACAAGCTTTTGACTAGATTTTTGTCGAATTTTGCAATATAATTAAATAGTTAATTTTAAAAACATTTTTAACGAGGAGGAGTTTTGAATGGCAAAAGTAATATCTGTGGCTACCGGTAACAGTCATATTATGGAGGTCACTAGAAAAAGAGGGCTTTTTGTGATAACTATTGATGGCAGGGAAAGCAGCTCTTTTAAACCAAATTTGGAATCTCAATTTTTTGTTATGCACGAAGATTTTCCCATTGCAATGGACGGCGAAGAGTATATTCTTTCTATACGTGGTGCGAAATTCCGGCTAGTTCTTTCGGGGCGTTATGTGGATGATGGCAGTGAATTTAAATCAGCCAAACATCTCCCTGTCTGGTTCTGGATTCTGGGCGTTATTGATTTGATGGTTCTGATTTTGGGCGGTGCCATTGGTGCCATTTTAGGATATCTGGTTGCAAACCGCTCTGCGGTGATTGCCAGAACTAATCTGCCGACTGCGCTTCGCATTCTTCTATGTCTGCTATTGACAATCACCCTTTATGCAGTATTTTTTATTATAACAATTATCATTTCATCTTACAGGTATTAGAATGATTGAAGCTGGTGCAATAATAGTGGCCTACTTTCCATCAATTAGAATCTTTAAACGCAAAATATTTCTGCCGACAGATATAACCTGCCGGCAGTTTTTTTACCATTTTTAAAGATTCAGCCTCAGTTCTTTTTCTTCACCCGCTTTTTGCTCTGCTTTTTAAATCAGAAGCTAATTTCTGTATTGAACCAATTCTCCGTTTTAAACTGTCATATGTTTCATCTTGCACTCACTTCATATATTTGCAGCCATCTATCTATGCTCTGATGCTGCCAGCATTTCATATGGAACAAATTATTTTACCCCAACCCTTGACAAAGAGCCCAAAAAGAGGCTCACCAGTCAAACTGGTGAACCTCTCTATACTCAAAATCCTTCGATTTCAAGCGGTTTCTTTTATTATTTTACAAATAAAATCAAACCTGAAATTATTTGTTGTTGATTGCTGCCTGTGCTGCTGCAAGACGAGCGATCGGCACACGGAATGGTGAGCAGGACACATAGTCTAAGCCAATCTTATGGCAATATTCTACGGATGTCGGATCTCCACCATGTTCTCCACAGATACCGCAATGTAATTCCGGACGAACTTTTTTACCTTTTTCAAGTGCCATTTCCATTAACTGGCCAACACCTGTCTGGTCAAGTCTTGCAAACGGATCACTTTCGAAGATTTTAGCATCATAGTAAGCGTCTAAGAATTTACCAGCATCGTCACGAGAGAAACCATATGTCATCTGTGTCAGATCGTTTGTACCAAAGCAGAAGAATTCAGCTTCAGAAGCGATATCGTCAGCGGTAAGAGCTGCTCTTGGGATCTCGATCATAGTACCAACTTCATACTTCAGATCTGCACCAGCTGCAGCGATCTCAGCATCTGCTGTCTCAACAACAACTTTCTTCACATATTTTAACTCTTTGATATCTCCAATCAATGGAATCATGATTTCCGGAACAAGTTTCCAATCCGGATGTGCTTTTTTCACATTGATTGCTGCACGGATAACTGCTGCTGTCTGCATCTTTGCAATTTCCGGATAAGTAACAGCAAGACGGCATCCTCTATGTCCCATCATTGGGTTAAACTCGTGAAGAGACTCGATGATTGCTTTGATATCTGCTACAGTTTTGCCCTTTGCATCCGCAAGTTTCTTGATGTCTGCCTCATCGGTAGGAACAAACTCATGAAGTGGCGGATCCAGGAAACGAATGGTAACTGGGTCACCTTCCATTGCCTCGTATAATTTCTCAAAGTCACCCTGCTGTAATGGTAAGATTTTTGCAAGAGCTTCTTCTCTTTCTTCTAAGGTATCAGAACAGATCATCTCACGGAATGCGTCAATTCTGTTTCCCTCAAAGAACATATGCTCTGTACGGCAAAGACCGATACCCTGTGCGCCAAGCTCACGAGCTTTTGCAGCATCAGCCGGTGTATCAGCATTTGTACGAACTGCCAATGTTCTGTATTTATCTGCCCATCCCATGATTCTTCCGAATTCACCTGCGATTGTTGCATCTACTGTTGGAAGAGCACCATCGTAGATATTTCCGGTAGAACCGTCAAAGGAAATAACGTCTCCTTCATGGAATTCTTTTCCGCCAAGTTTAAATACTTTGTTATCTTCATCCATCTGGATCTCAGAACAACCGGATACACAGCAGGTACCCATTCCACGTGCAACTACAGCTGCGTGAGATGTCATACCGCCACGAACAGTTAAGATACCCTGTGCAGCTTTCATTCCTTCGATATCTTCCGGAGATGTCTCAAGACGAACCAATACGACTTTCTCTCCCTTTGCTGCCCAGTTCTTTGCATCTTCTGCAGTAAATACGATTTTACCGGAAGCTGCGCCAGGAGCTGCTGCAAGAGCCTTTGCCATTGGAGTTGTCTTTTTCACTGCATCAGTATCAAACTGCGGATGAAGTAAGGTGTCAAGATTTCTAGGCTCAATCATGGAAACGGCTTTTTCTTCCGAAATCATTTTCTCATCTACTAAATCACAAGCGATCTGAAGTGCAGCGGAAGCAGTTCTCTTACCGTTACGTGTCTGTAACATGTAAAGTTTTTTATCTTCGATTGTGAACTCCATATCCTGCATATCTCTGTAATGATCTTCCAGTTTATTGCAGATCTCTACGAACTGTGCAAATACATCTGGCATGGTCTTCTCTAATTCAGAGATTGGCTGCGGTGTACGAACACCGGCAACTACGTCTTCGCCCTGTGCGTTCATCAAGAACTCGCCCATCAGCTTCTTCTCGCCTGTAGCAGGGTTACGTGTAAATGCAACACCGGTACCGGATGTCTCACCCATGTTACCAAATGCCATCATCTGTACGTTAACAGCAGTTCCCCAGGAATATGGGATATCGTTGTCACGACGATAAATATTTGCACGAGGATTGTCCCAAGAACGGAATACGGCTTTGATTGCGCCCATTAACTGATCTTTTGGATCAGTAGGGAATTCTTCACCGATTTTCTCTTTGTATTCTGCCTTGAACTGTTCTGCTAAAACATGTAAATCTTCTGCTGTAAGGTCTACGTCCTGTGTAACACCTTTGTCAGCTTTCATTTTATCGATCAATTCTTCAAAAAATTTCTTTCCAACTTCCATAACTACGTCAGAGTACATCTGAATAAATCTTCTGTAGCAGTCCCAAGCCCAACGTGGGTTACCGGATTTTTTAGCTAACACTTCAACAACATCTTCGTTTAAACCAAGATTTAAGATGGTATCCATCATACCTGGCATGGAAGCTCTTGCACCGGAACGAACAGATACAAGCAGTGGATTCTCTTTATCACCAAATTTTTTACCAGTGATTTCTTCCATTTTAGTGATGTGCTCCATGATCTGGCTCATGATTTCATCATTAATTTTTCTTCCATCCTCATAGTACTGTGTACAAGCTTCCGTTGTAATCGTGAAGCCCTGTGGTACCGGAAGTCCTAAGTTGGTCATTTCTGCTAAGTTAGCGCCTTTTCCACCAAGAAGATTACGCATGCCAGCGTTGCCTTCAGTGAAAAGATAAACCCATTTGTTTGCCATTTGACAATTCCTCCTAAAATATACTTTGGTTTATTGATATGTGAGCACCGGACGCCATCAACGATTACGTTCCGCGTTCACAATGTCACCCACTTGTTGCACTTGTCCCATAAGCGCACATATTTATTTTATCATAAAATCTCGTAAGCGCAACCATTTTTTCACCAGCCCTGTTAATTTTTTCAAATTTATACAGCCAGGCTTTCTGCAAGTGATGTTCTCTTTCTATAAATAGAAGAATAAAAAAGAGTATCTGTTGCTGCAGAATACTCTTTTCCATTATCCGATTTAAAATTCAAACTTCTTTGCAAAATATGCATCGAGCTCTTCAATTTTTACTCGTTCCTGTTCCATGGAATCACGGTCACGAACCGTAACCGCTCCATCTTCTTCCGAATCAAAGTCAAAGGTCACACAGAATGGAGTTCCGATTTCATCCTGACGGCGGTATCTCTTACCGATATTTCCTCTGTCGTCAAATTCACAGTAATATTTCTTAGACAGCTGTGCAAATACTTTCTCCGCACCTTCGTTCAGTTTCTTTGACAGCGGCAGTACACCGATTTTCACCGGAGCAAGTGCCGGATGGAAACGAAGAACCGTACGCAGATCTCCGCCTTCTAATTCTTCTTCGTCGTATGCGGCACATAAGAAAGCGAGCACTACGCGGTCCGCGCCAAGTGACGGCTCGATTACATACGGGATATACCGTTCATTCTTCGTATCGTCAAAATAAGTCAGATCCTGTCCGGATGTATTCTGGTGCTGGGAAAGGTCATAGTCGGTTCTGTCCGCAATACCCCACAGTTCGCCCCAGCCAAACGGGAATAAGAACTCAATATCCGCAGTGGCTTTGCTGTAGAATGCAAGCTCTTCCGGATCGTGGTCACGAAGCCGCATTTCGGCTTCTTTGATTCCAAGGCTCGTCAGCCAGTCACGGCAAAAGCCTCTCCAGTAAGTAAACCACTCCAGATCCGTTCCTGGCTCACAGAAGAATTCCAGCTCCATCTGTTCAAATTCACGAGTACGGAACGTGAAGTTACCAGGTGTAATCTCATTTCGGAAGGATTTTCCGATCTGTCCGATTCCGAACGGAACTTTCTTTCTGGAAGTTCTCTGTACATTTTTAAAATTCACAAAAATACCCTGTGCCGTTTCCGGTCTTAAATATACGGTATTTTTCGCATCCTCCGTAACTCCCTGAAATGTTTTGAACATCAGGTTGAACTGGCGGATATCTGTGAAGTTGTGCTTACCGCAGGACGGACACGGCACATTGTTCTCTTCAATAAAACCTTTCATCTCTTCCTGCGACCAGCCGTCTACGGAGTTTTCTAATGTAACGCCCTTTTCTTCTGCATAGTCCTCGATGATTTTATCTGCACGAAAACGCTCGTGGCACTCTTTACAATCCATCAGCGGATCAGAAAACCCGCCCAGATGTCCGGATGCCACCCATGTCTGCGGATTCATCAGAATTGCACAGTCCACACCTACGTTATATGGATTTTCCTGAATGAATTTCTGCCACCAGGCTCTTTTCACATTGTTCTTAAGCTCCACGCCAAGGTTTCCATAATCCCAGGTGTTGGCCAGTCCGCCGTAAATATCAGAACCCGGATATACAAATCCTCTTGCTTTTGCCAGTGCAACAATCTTCTCCATTGACTTTTCCATAATTAAAATCCTCGCATTCTATTTATATACAATATAACTGATCTGATCATTCAGCTCTTTTACCTCTGCCGTATCGTCAGCCTTCACAGTGACGCCTTCCGAAGAAACATAACAGATGGTTCCGTTTACGACAACACTGGTGTCCTCATTGAGAATTACGACTTTGTAATCGTCATTTGCCGTCACCTCATCCGCACTGACTGCTTCCGTTGTCTGGAGCGTGGCTTGCGTACTGGCTTCCTCCGTTGTCTGGAGCATGGCTTCCGTACCGCTTTCCGTAATGCTCTCTGTATTCAGGGCTTCTCCCTGTATTTTGCCATCTTCTACTTCTGCAAAATTCACGTCAAATGCATAGCCGGCTGCAATTGCCTGAATCACGGTTCCTGCAAAGAATTCTGTTCCGTTAAAATCTGCATAACTCTGATATCCGTCGTACTTCATCATAAGTTTTGCGGTGCTATCCTCCACTTTGAAAGATGTCATTTTTACATTGCCGCTGTCATGCTCGTCCTCATAATCTGCGATCTGATCCTTAATGAACGATTTCAGTTCATCCTGACTGTAATACTCTTTATCAAAACTTTCCACAGATGCCTCTGATATAGTCCCATTTTTCTGTATGTATACGGTATCTGTATCCGGGAATTTGGTAGCACAGCCACTTATCAGAGATATCATAAGTATCACAAGACATAAGCTGCATACTTTTTTCATATTCTGCCTCCTGCTATATTCCTTGTTTTCTGTCAATCTAAGACATTATACTATTTCTGGAAATGTATTTCAACCTGCAAAATGATTTTCCCCATTTAACAGGAATTTTACTGATTTGAATTTATGATCCACGTATCTATCCAGATAAGCGCCCAGAATTTTCTCCAGCGAAACCAGCACTGTCTCAGAGACCGTAAATGTATAAAGTTTTTTCAGCTCTGTACTTATTATATACTGCATGGTATATAAAGCGGACTCCTCCGTGGGTATTCCATGCTCCTTTCCCGCACATTCCCTGCAAAGCATCCCGGCATGCCGGACGGAAAATGATGTCAGATTTTCGTTCTTTTTGCAGATCTGACAGGAATAGACATTTGGATAGATTCCATTTAAAACAAGCGTCTTCAATTCAAACACGCAGCGGATCAGACGGTTCGGCAGTGATTTATTTTCCAGTGCCTTCAGGGACAGATATAACAGCTTCAGCATCTCACCCTCGTCCGCGTTCTCCTGTGCAAAATAATCTGCTGCCTCCAGAAAATAAAATCCATAATATGTATCGTCCAAATCCTGTGTCAGCTCACGGAAGTAATTTGTAATCTCAGCCTTGATCACATTATAAGAACTGCGTCCTTCATACAGTTCAAACTCGCCAAAGGTAAAAGGTGTGCTGGCTGCAAGCAGTGCGCTGTTTGGACGCCTCGCACCTTTGGCAAATGCGTTGATCTTCCCTCGTTCTTTTGTCAGGAGCGTGATCCGCTTGTCATATTCACCAATAGGCATTGTCTGAAGCACCATTCCGGTCAGGATAACACTCTGCCCCATTCTTACTCTCACCTCTTACACTTTCTGCTGTCTGTTCCCGAACACAGTCTCTTTGTCTGTAATCCAGGTAATCTCTCACTTGTCCGGTCATCATAAATGTCTTCCAGCCATCTGCTTCCATTTGCAATCCCTCCTGCATTTTTCTTTTCTACATTTTCCATGTATCAGTAATTACTGTTAGGATTTCCCGTTGCAGGACAGTTATACTGGAATAAAGTGTCAGACTGATTTATTTTCTCTTCGGACGGCTGCTGAATTGTCACATTTTTTCTTCACGGTAGCCGAAATTTTTCAGCATATAATCGCTGTCACGCCAGTCTTTCTTTACCTTTACCCAAAGTTTCAGGTTCACCTTTTCCTCCAGAAGACGTTCAATTTCGAAACGTGCATTGCTTCCAATTTTTTTCAGCATCGCACCATTTTTTCCGATAATAATTCCCTTGTGGGAATCTCTTTCACAGATAATTGTCGCATCGATATCCACGATTGGCTTTCCCTTTCGCTGCTTCATACTGTCAATCGTCACGGCAATTCCATGCGGGATTTCTTCATCCAATGCATGCAGTGCCTTTTCCCGGATCATCTCGGCAACGATCTGACGCTCCGGCTGATCGGTAATCGTATCCTCCTCATAGAACAGCGGTCCATAAGGCAGATATTTAAAAATCATATCAACGATGGCCTCCGTATTCTGTCCACGCAATGCGGAGGCCGGTACAATCTCCGCGAAATCATAAGTTTTGCGGTAAAGATCAATGTAGCCCAGCATCTTCTCTTTTGCATCCAGCGTGTCCAGCTTATTGATGACAAGAATCACTGGTGTACGGACGGATTTCAGTTTTTCCAGAATGTGCCGTTCCCCTGCCCCGATATAATCGGTCGGCTCCACCAGCCATAAAACGACATCCACCTCATTCAGCGTATGCTCTGCAACATTCACCATGTATTCACCGAGTTTATTTTTGGCCTTGTGAATTCCCGGTGTGTCCACAAAGATAATCTGTCCGCGATCCAGATCTGTATAAACAGTCTGGATGCGGTTTCTGGTTGTCTGCGGTTTTTTGGATGTAATAGCAATCTTTTGTCCGATCAGGTGATTCATCAGCGTGGATTTGCCGACATTCGGCCTCCCGATAATCGTAACAAATCCTGATTTTAAATTTTCTGGCATCTCATTCCCTTTCTTTTGTAACGTTTTTTAATATAAATCCACGAGATTATCAAACATGTCTTTTTCGGCATCCAGTGCATCTTCCGAGCCGATGACACAGAGACACTGCTCACTGAGCACCGCCTCCACAATGCCGGATAATGCGCGGATATCATCCACCTGAGCACCGATTACTTCGTCACGCTCCTGCTGTGCCATCGCATAGGTGAGCCCGGACAGATATGCCGACGTGGAACGCAGTCCCTGTGCGGAAGGATTGAGCGGTGTGTCAAAATCGCTGATGGTCCCGATAATATATTTTGTCATATCTCTTTCATCCACATCAAATTTTTTCAGATAAGCCGGCGTGTTTTCATAGATTTCATTTGTCTTGCGAAGATTCGGATCGCGGTAGGATGAAAAATAGCAGTCCCCAATCCTGGAGAACCCACTCATACAACCATAAGCGCCGCCCTTTACCCGGATGTTAAGCCACAGATAATCATAACTCAAAATCACTCTCAGGATACGCAGCGTTCCGGTATACGTATATCCCTTATGAAGAAAATTACCGGCTCTGGAAACATACTGCACCTGAGAAGCATCTTTCAGACCTTCGTTACGTTTTTCACAGTGAATCTCACACAGCTTCTTTTCCACCTTTTCAGTAAAGAGGCTGGATTTGAACTCCGGAATATACTGCTTCACAGCATCAATTCCCGGCTGCTCGGCCGTAATACTCACCATCATCGTCTCACTGCGGAATATCTGCACCAGTAATTCCTGTATCTTTTCTACAAAAAATTCCTTTTTGGTCTCAAAATTCTGTTCGATATCGGCAATCAGACGGTATAAAGCGATTCCTCCAGTCATATCATTGAATTTTGCACTTTTTGAGAAATAGGACATCGCACGGATCGCCGATACGGAGTGTCCGGCAGAACTTAAGGACATCTGAAGCCTTGATTTCACCTGTGCCACGATTTCATACAGACGCTTTTCATCCTTCAGACTTGAAGTTGTCAAAATCTCCTGAATCAGCGCAAACGCCTCTTTTGTCTTTTCCTCCAGAAGCTTCACTCTTATCTCGAATTTTGCCGCAAAAGCCCCTTCCTCGGTAAGGCTCGGATATACCGAAACATAGGAAGAGATTCCGCCCGTAGCAAGATTAATTTCATTTGCAAGATCCGCATAGGTATAGTGCTCTGTATCCACATAGCCCAGAATTGCTTTGACCAGCCCAAGATACGGCACATCCTCCTCCGAAACATCTGTAAGATCAAACAGCAGATTCAGATAGGTGATTCCGCCCGTAAACATCTCATGCTTCAGCAGAAGTGTTCCTTCATACTGTTCTTCCTCATTACAGAACGGAGCAGCCTCCTTTTTCAGATCGGCTCTGGTCAGCATCGGGATTTTTTCGAGATCCTCCTTGCTGGAAGGCTCATCCTGATATGCTTTCAGATGCGCTGTATCGGTAATCAGCTGTTCTATCTTTTCTGCGCTCAAGCTATTTTTGTAGGCTTCGAGTTTGCGTGCAAGCGCTTCTTCTGTTCTTGCATTCAGGCCCTTTTCCGGCAAAATGCTCGTGATGGATACGTGCGTATTATCGAGCAGGCATTCCCGGATCAAATTCTCAAAATATCCATTTTCGACCTGATTCTTCAAAAACTGAAATTCTTCCAGTGCCTCCAGATGCAAAAATGGCTGATCATCATCATAGAGCCAGCTTTCCATGCAATCAAGTCCATAAATCAGTCCCTTTGGATAGGAACCGTAATCCGCCTCACGGAATCGGAATTCAGCACTGTTGATTCCAGCAAACAATGCCTTATGGTTTAATCCGTTTTTCACCTGCTCTTCCAACGTATCACGAATCACTTTGATAAAACGATCTTTATCCTCATAATTGGCATTTTTTGCAACAACGGAAAAAATAGGCTGGAGTGTACTGTCATCATAAGAGCCCATAATATCTTTTCCGATTCCCGCATCCAGCAGTGCCTTTTTCAGCGGTGCCCCAGGTGCGGTCAGTAATGCATATTCCAAAACGTCAAATGCCATACTGCGCTTTTTATCCAGTGCATTTCCAACAGCCGCATTATAAGAAATATACGTATTGTCCTTTTCACTCTCCGAACTCGACAGTGAGTAACTCCGCTTTATCTCTACCGGCTGTTCAAACGATTTCTGATACTGGATGGCCGAATCAATGGAAATCGCTTCATAGCCGGAAAGGTATTCTTCATCCAGAAAGCGCAGTTTTTCTTCAATATCCATGTCGCCATACAGATAAATATAGGAATTGCATGGATGGTAATAGGTCTTATGAAAATTCAGATAATCCTCATAGGTCAGATCCGGTATCTTCTCCGGATCTCCGCCGGACTCATGACGGTAAGAAGTATCCGGGAAAAGGGAATTGAGGATGACACGGTCAAGTACGCCCTCCGGAGAGGAGAACGCCCCTTTCATTTCATTGTAGACAACACCATTGATTGTAATCGGTGCATCTTTGTCCTCTAATTCATAATGCCAGCCTTCCTGTCTGAAGATTTCTTCTTTTTTATAGATATTCGGATGAAAAACCGCATCGAGGTAAACATGCATCAAATTCTGAAAATCCTTATCGTTACAGCTTGCAACTGGGTATACGGTTTTGTCTGGATAGGTGATTGCATTTAAGAATGTATTCAGCGAACCCTTTACCAGTTCTACGAACGGATCTTTTGCCGGAAATTTTTCCGATCCGCATAATACGGTATGTTCAATAATATGTGTGACTCCGGTACTGTCTTTTGGCGGTGTACGGAATGCGATATAAAATACCTTGTTGTTGTCCTCATTGGATACCACACTGATTCTTGCACCGCTTTTTTTGTGTCGGAGCAGATATCCCGCGGAGTTTACGTCTTTTAAATTCTTTTCCTGTAACAGTTCGTACGCTTCTAATCCATGAAACTTCAAATTCATTTCCTCCAGAATATTTTTTACTATTATTTCCTGTTGCCGTGACAGTATACAGCGGAAACATGTTTCCTACGGTACCTTTCTGCTATACAGGAGTATTTTGCCTTTACACAAACATAATTATAGATTATAACACCTTTTTTTCATATATACTATTATTTTATGCCGCAAAACGTGATTCTCATTCCCGAACAAGGTCTTCTCTATGAAATAAATGAAAAAAAAAGAGGATGCTCTCACATCCTCTTCCGGTTATCCTTTATAAAAGATTGTTCAATATATGAATTAAGCCAAACGCACAACGTTTGCAGCCTGAGGTCCCTTTTCTCCTTCAACAACTTCGAACTCCACCGCTTCCCCGTCTTTTAATTCTTTGAATCCATCCATGTTCAGAGCGGAAAAATGAACGAATACATCATTGCCTTCTGCATCTGAAATAAATCCATAACCCTTTTTTGCGTTAAACCATTTTACAGTTCCTTGCATAAATAATTTCCTCCTAATACAATACATAAAATGCACAATTTTGTGCTTGTTTACGAATTTAAATGTAGCATAACTTCCAAACTTTGTCAATGTAAAGTATTGAATTATTTTATTTTCACGTCCAACTGTGGGTAAGGAATCGCAATTTCATGTTCGTCCAGTGTCATTTTGATTTCTTCCAGCAAACGGGACCTTGTTTCCCAGTATTTTTCGGTCAAAACCCAGACACGGATTCCAATTTTTACACAGGAATCCTCCAGATCCGAAACCGATACATCGATTTCTTCCTCCGTAAGACGGTTCGGTTCGCTTTCCACAACTGCCCGGATCACATCTTTCGCTTTTTTCAAATCTGCCTGATAAGAAACACCGATAAAAATATCCACACGCCGCTTATCACTCTGCGTTACATTCGTCAGGGAACAATTAGCCAGCGTACCATTTGGAATTACGATGATCTTATGGTCCGCAGTTACGAGCTTTGTATAAAAAATAGAAATCTCATGCACCGCTCCTTCATTTTTATGCGAATCTTCTATAATATAGTCCCCCACCCGAAACGGCTTTAACAGCAGGATCAGGACTCCGCCTGCAAAGTTCGACAGGCTCCCCTGCAATGCAAGACCAAGTGTCAGACCGGCAGAGCCAAGCACCGCCACCGTAGAGGTGGTTGCAATTCCAAACAGAGACAGGATCATCATAACCAGAATAAAATAACAGAAATACTTCACCAATGCATCCAGAAATTGCTTCACACCGGTATCCACGTTTCTTGACTCCATCCACTTACGAAGAATCTTCCGGATCAGACGGATGACCCGGACTCCGATTACATACAACAGGATGGCGGCAGCCAACTGGATTCCAAATGCGAGAATGTCCGGTACCAGCCCCTTCAGGTAGCTTTGTATTACGCCCGGATCGACATCTTTTGCTTTTTCGATCGTGTTAAATACCTCCGTACTGTCGACATTGCCGATATCTGCTTTGCTTAAAATATTCGTTGTAAATTCTGTCATTATAAATCTCCTTTAATCAGAAAGTCCATGGATAAAAAGACCGCTTCGCAGCTTTGGTTCAAACCACGTTGATTTCGGAGGCATCAGTCTCTTCGCATCCGCTACGGCGAACAGCTCTTCAATTGCAGTCGGATACATCGCAAAAGCAATCTTGCAGTCACTGTTCACTCTTCGCTCCAGTTCCTTGTAACCGCGGATACCGCCGACGAAATCAATCCGTTTATCTGTTTTTGGATCATCGATTCCAAATACCGGTGCCAGCAGGATATTCTGTAAAATGGATACGTCAAGCCCCTCTACCGGATCGGCACTCCTGTCATTTTCGCGGATGACACAGGAATACCAGCTTCCGCCCAGGTACATCGAAAAAATTCCTTTTTCTTTTGGTGCGCAGGTGTCCGCCGCTGTCTCTGTCACTTCAAACCGCTCTTTCATTCTGCCAAGAACGTCTTCCTCCGACATGCCATTCAAATCTTTTAAGACACGATTATAATCCATAATCATCAGCTGGTCATGTGGAAACAGCACGGAAAGAAAATAATTAAATTCCTCTTCCCCCGTGTATCCCGGATTTTCCTGACGCCTTTTCTGTCCGACCTTGACGGCAGAAGCTGCACGATGATGTCCGTCTGCAATATAAATCTCTCCGATTCCTGAAAATGCCTGTTTTACCGCTTGGATATCCGCCTCCTGATCGATGCGGAATACACGGTGACGGATGCCGTCATCTGCCACAAAATCATACAGCGGTTCTTTTTGTTTTGCCACTGCCACGACTCCGTTGATCACCTCATTCGAGCGGTATGCAAGAAAAATCGGCCCTGTCTGCGCATTGCAGATATCCACATGGCTGATACGGTCAAGCTCCTTGTCCGCTCTGGTATTTTCATGCTTTTTAATCATTTGGTTTTCATAATCATCGATCGATGCGCAGGCCGTAATACCGGTCTGTGTTCTCCCGTTCATTGTCAGCTCATAGACATAGTAACAACGCTTTTTTTCCTGAACAAAATCACCGTTCCTTACCATATCCCATAACAGGTCGTGCGCCTTCTGATAGACCTGCGGTGCATACGTATCCACCGAATCATCAAACTGGGTTTCCGCACGGTCAATATTCAAAAACGACAAGGGATTGTCTTTCACCACTTCTTTTGCTTCTTCACGGTTATATACATCATAAGGCAATGCCGCTATTTTTTCTGCCTCATCCTCCCGCGGCCGGATACATAAAAAAGGTCTGATATCTGCCATTTTTTCTCCTTTATTACAGATTACTAGTTAAGAAGGCTGTCAAGGAGCGCGCTCCCCGGCAGCCTTACATCTTCCGAAATTATGCTTATGATACTTTATTTATTTCACAATACGGACTTTTAATACACCTTCAGTTGTCTTCAACTGTGCCGCAACCTCTTCGGTGATCGGTACATCCACATCCAGTAATGCACAGGCATAATCGCCTCTGCTCTTGTTTGTCATATCTGCGATATTGATCCCAGCATCTCCGAGAACACTCGTATATTTGCTGATCATACCTTTGATATTCTTATGTAAGATCAGTACACGGCCGACACTGCTGCATTCACCCATACTGCAATCCGGGAAATTCACGGAATGTGTGATGTTTCCATTCTCCATGAAATCACGAATCTCATTGACTGCCATAACTGCACAGTTATCTTCTGATTCCTCTGTAGAAGCACCAATGTGCGGTGTCAGAATCACGCCCTCCGCTCCGGCTGTTGTCGGATTCGGGAAATCGGAAACATATTTCCGAACCTTTCCTGCTTTTAACGCCTCTAACATTGCCTCTTCGTCCACGAGTAAATCTCTTGCGAAATTCAATACGACAACGGTATCTTTCATCATATCAATGGCTTCTTTGTTGATCATTTTCTTCGTAGCGTCCATAAGTGGTACATGCACGGTAATGAAATCACATTCTTTGTAGATTTCTTCTACAAAATCCACATGTTTTACACTTCTGGAAAGATTCCATGCAGCATTTACTGAAATATAAGGATCATATCCATAGACTTCCATTCCCATATGCGTCGCTGCGTTGGCAACCAATACGCCAATTGCTCCCAGTCCGATAATACCAAGCTTTTTGCCTGCAATTTCCGTACCGGCAAATGCTTTCTTGGCTTTCTCCGCATCTTTTGCAATTGTCTCCACGCCCGCCTGGCTCTTTGCCCATTCAATTCCGCCTGTGATGTCACGGGAAGCGAGCAGCATTCCGGTAAATACCAGTTCTTTTACACCGTTGGCATTTGCACCAGGGGTATTGAATACAACAATTCCCTGCTCTGCGCATTTGTCCAGCGGAATATTGTTAACACCGGCTCCGGCTCGTGCAACTGCGCACAAATCCTCCGGCAGCTCTACATCATGCATTGCGGCACTTCTCACAAGAACTGCCTGTGCATCCTTTATATCATCCACTTTCTTATAATCATCTGAGAATAAATGAAGTCCGATATCCGCAATCGGATTCAGGCAAGTATAGTTAAACATTACGCATTCTCCTCCTCGAATTTTTTCATAAATGCAACTAATTTCTCAACGCCCTCTTTTGGCATTGCATTGTAAATGGAGGCACGCATACCGCCGACGGTTCTGTGTCCCTTTAAGTTCACAAATCCGGTTGCCGTTGCCTCTTTTACGAATTTTGCATCCAGATCCGCATCACCTGTTACAAACGGCACATTCATCAGAGAACGGTCTTTCTCAACAACAGTTCCCTTGAACAGTTTGCTTTCGTCCAGGAAATCATAGAGAATTTTTGCCTTCTCTTCATTGCGCTGTTTCATGACTTCCAGACCACCCATCTTCTTCAGCCATTTGAATACTTTGCCGCAGATATAGATGCCGTAGCAAGGCGGTGTATTATATAAGGAGTCATTATCTGCCTGTGTTTTATATTTTAACATCGTAGGTGTTCCCGGCAATACATCTTCTGTGATCAGATCCTCACGGATGATTACAATCACAACACCTGCCGGTCCGACATTCTTCTGAACGCCGCCGTAAATCACACCGTACTTGGTAACGTCAACCGGTTCTGACAAAAAACAGGAGGAAACGTCAGATACCAGAACATGGCCTTTTGTATTCGGAAGTTCTTTGTATTTTGTTCCGTAAATCGTATTGTTTTCACAAATATATACATAATCTGCATCTTCCGGTATTGCAAGATCGGAACAGTCCGGAATATAGGAAAATGTCTTATCTGCGGAGGATGCTACTTCCACTGCTTCTCCAAAGATTTTTGCTTCCTGATATGCCTTCTTTGCCCACTGGCCTGTCACGATGTATGCAGCCTTCTTATTTTTCATCAGGTTCATCGGAATTGCTGCAAACTGCTGAGAAGCTCCACCCTGTAAAAACAGTACCTTGTAATTATCCGGAATGTTCATAAGTTCTCTTAAGTCCGCTTCTGCTTCTTTGATGATGGTATCATATACTTTGGATCGATGGCTCATCTCCATAACGGACATTCCGCATCCCTTATAATCCAACATCTCATCTGCTGCTTCTTTCAACACTTCTTCCGGTAATACTGCCGGCCCTGCAGAAAAATTGTATACTCTGCTCATTTTTCTTCCTCCTCATGGTTTCCATATACGTTTGTATATATATATTATTATTTCTTATCCTAATACTATATCACACATCCGGCAAATCCAATATTGAAATTTGCCTAACATGAATATTATACCATATCTGTCAAGACACCTGTGACCCGCGTCGCCGTGTCCTTATAAAAATGATTTCGAATAAGTCAAAAGTTCTCATCGCAACCGCGATGAGAAAACATTGCACAGAAATTCATTTGGAAACCAAGCTTTCCAAATGAAATTTTGTGCAATTTGTCAATGCTGCTTTACAGCATGGTCTTTTGACTTATATTTCTATAAGTGTAGCAAGACACAAAAATGCAAAACTATTTTTGATCGGAATCGTCAAAGACTTCGGAAATTGCGGCACCAGGCGCAACCATCGGCCATACCTTATTGTCGCAATCTACGATACAGTCTATAACAACCGGGGTATCACTTGCAAGTGCTTTTTGCAGTGCTTCCTGAAATTCTTCACGGCTTTCGGCACGATAGCCGGTCGCTCCCATGGCTTCTGCCAGTTTTACAAAATCCACACCGTCATCGAGGATCGTCGAGGAATAATGTTCGTGATAAAACAGCGTCTGCCATTGACGAACCATGCCAAGCACGTGATTGTTCACAATGATTTCAATCAGCGGAAGCTTCTGTCTGACCGCCGTTGCGATTTCATTCATATTCATACGGAAACAGCCGTCTCCGGCAATGTTGATGACCTGTTTATCCGGATTGGCTACCTGAGCTCCGATTGCAGCTCCAAGTCCGTATCCCATGGTTCCCAGTCCGCCGGATGAAAGAAAGGTACGCGGCTTTGCATATTTGTAATACTGTGCTGCCCACATTTGATGCTGGCCCACTTCCGTGACAATCACAGCTTCTCCCCTGGTCTGCGCATAGACCTCTTCCATGATGTATGGGCCGCTTAATCCCTCTGCCGGATAAGAAAGCGGATATTTTTTCTGATATTCAAAAATATGGGAAAGCCATTCTTCGTGCTGCATCTTTGTCAGTCTCGGATTGATGCGGCTTAAAATCTCTTTGATATCACCGATCACGCTTGCACTGACCACAATATTTTTATTGATTTCCGCAGGATCGATATCGAACTGCAGAATTTTTGCCTGCTTTGCAAATTTCTTTGCATTGCCAAGTACACGGTCATTGAAACGTGCGCCAATTGCAATCAGTAAATCACATTCACTGACTCCGTAATTCGAGGTCTTGGTCCCATGCATGCCAATCATTCCGGTATATACCGGACTGGTGCCGTCAAAGCCCCCTTTGCCCATCAGCGTATCACATACCGGCGCCTGCACTTTTTCCACAAATTCTTTTAGTTCTTCACTGGCATCGGAAATCACTGCTCCGCCCCCGACAAAAATGTAAGGCCTTTTGGATTTCTTTATCATCGAAACCGCCGTTTCCAGCGCCTCCTCTGTAATGTCAGCTGTATCGCGTGCAACCGGCTGCGGCAGTTGCGGCCGATATTCTGCTTTGTTTGCAGTCACATCTTTTGGGATATCAACGAGCACCGGACCCGGACGACCTTTCTGCGCAATCTCAAATGCTCTGCGGATTGCCCCCGCAAGATCTTTTACATCTTTAACTATAAAATTGTGTTTTGTAATCGGTGTCGTGATTCCGGCGATATCCACCTCCTGAAAACTGTCCCTGCCAAGCAGGGAAACGCCGACGTTACAGGTAATTGCAACAATCGGAACCGAATCCATATATGCGGTTGCAATACCTGTTACCAGATTCGTGGCTCCCGGTCCGCTGGTTGCCAGACAGACACCGACTTTACCCGTACTTCTCGCAAAGCCGTCTGCCGCATGGGAAGCTCCCTGTTCATGGGACGTCAGCACATGTTTTATCTCATGACTGTGTTTATATAATTCATCGTATACGTTTAAAATCGCACCGCCCGGATATCCAAATACGGTATCCACGCCTTGTTCTTTCAGGCATTCGATCACGATTTCTGCACCTGTTAAGAGCATGTTTCTTTTCTCCTTTAATCTAATCCCTTTTCTTTTCAGTTCTTTGGAACTTCCAGAATCGCTCCGCGATTACCGGATGTCACCATCGATGCGTATCGTGCGAGATATCCCGTTGTTACCTTCGGCTCTCTCGGCTGCCATTTTTCTTTTCTGGCTGCCAGCTCCTCATCGGAGACCGCAATCTCCAGCTTCAGCTTTGGAATGTCGATTCTGATGATATCACCCTCTTCGACCAGTGCAATCGGACCGCCGACTGCCGCTTCCGGTGAAACGTGACCGATGGATGCCCCGCGGCTCGCTCCGGAAAAACGTCCGTCTGTAATCAGCGCAACGGAGGAACCAAGTCCCATACCTGCGATTGCCGAAGTAGGATTGAGCATCTCACGCATACCAGGGCCTCCTTTCGGGCCTTCATAACGGATAACAACGACATCTCCGGAAACAATCCTTCCGCCCTTGATTGCATCGATTGCATCCTCCTCACAGTCGAATACTCTTGCAGGGCCCTCATGGATCATCATCTCAGGTACGACTGCGGAACGTTTCACCACACTGCCGTCCGGTGCAAGATTTCCGCTCAATACCGCAAGACCGCCTGTCTTACTGTACGGATTGTCTAACGGGCGGATTACCTCCGGATCACGGTTCACCGCAAACTGAATATTTTCCCTAACTGTCTTGCCGGTTACCGTCATGCAGTCCAAACTTAAAAGTCCTGCATCTCCCAGTTCCTTCATGACTGCATAAACACCGCCTGCCTCATTCAGATCTTCCATATAGGTATGACCTGCCGGTGCAAGGTGACAGAGATTCGGTGTTTTTTCACTGATTTCATTTGCAAAAGATATATCAAAATCAAATCCGATTTCATGCGCGATTGCCGGCAGATGCAGCATACTGTTCGTGGAACAGCCGAGTGCCATATCCACTGTCAGTGCATTCAAAACTGCCTCTTTTGTCACGATATCTCTTGGACGAATATTCTTATGGTACATATCCATAACTGCCATACCGGCACGTTTTGCCAGCTTGATACGTTCGGAATAAACTGCCGGAATCGTTCCGTTTCCGCCAAGGCCCATACCGAGCACCTCTGTCAGACAGTTCATGGAATTCGCCGTATACATACCGGAACAGGAACCGCAGGTCGGACATGCCTTCTGCTCATATTCACGAACATCTTCTTCACTCATCGTTCCTGCTGCATAGGAGCCGACTGCCTCAAACATGGAAGAAAGACTTGTTCTGCAGCCTTTTACATTTCCTGCAAGCATCGGTCCGCCCGATACAAATACGGTCGGTACGTTTACTCTTGCCGCAGCCATGAGAAGTCCCGGAACATTTTTGTCACAATTCGGTACCATGACCAGCGCATCAAACTGATGTGCAATTGCAACACTTTCTGTGGAATCGGCAATCAGATCTCTTGTCACGAGCGAATATTTCATACCGAGATGGCCCATTGCGATACCGTCGCAGACTGCAATTGCCGGAAATACAACCGGAACACCGCCCGCCTCAGCGACTCCCAATTTTACTGCATTTACTATCTTATCCAGGTTCATATGTCCCGGCACAATCTCATTATAGGAACTTACAATACCTACCAAAGGCTTATCCATTTCTTCCTGCGTAAAGCCCAACGCGTTGAACAGACTTCTGTGCGGTGCCTGCTGCATCCCTTTTTTCACATTATCACTTTTCATGTCTTTCTTCCTTTCTGTGGTTAATATTCTTATATTACACTCTTTCTGCGATTAAGTCACCCATTTTTTTGCATCCCACCAACTGAACAGCAGACTTTTTTTCTGCCTCCTGCGGTAAAATATCTACGGTACGGTAATTGTCCTGCAGTACCTTCTTCACTGCCTTTTCCATGACATCGGCCTCCTGGTCCAGATCAAACGAATAGCGGAGCATCATCGCGGCACTCAAAATGGTCGCAATCGGATTGGCGATATCTTTCCCTGCGATATCCGGTGCAGAACCATGACTCGGCTCATACAGGCCGGATCTGGTGTCATTCATACTTGCCGAAGAGAGCATTCCGATGGAACCGGTTACCATACTTGCCTCATCCGAAAGAATATCGCCAAACATATTCTCTGTCAGAATGACATCAAACTGCCGCGGATTTTTCACCAGCTGCATGGCGCAGTTGTCCACCAGCATATGTTCCAAAGTGACCTCCGGATAATCTTTTGCGACTTCCTCCACCACTTTTCTCCACAAGCGGGAAGAATCAAGTACATTCGCCTTGTCGACACTGGTTACTTTTCCACGTCTCTTTTTTGCAATATCAAACCCTTTGACTGCAATTCTGCGGATCTCTTCCTCGCTGTATGTAAGCGTATCGGTTGCCTGCATCACACCGTTCACCTCTTCGGTATGGCGCTCTCCGAAATACAGCCCCCCGGTCAGTTCCCGCATAATCACCATGTCAAAGCCCTCGCCGATGATCTCATCCCGGAGCGGACAAGCCTCTTTTAATTCTTCGTAAAGATAGGCCGGCCGCAGATTTGCAAACAGATTGAGCTCTTTTCGTAATTTTAACAGTCCTGCCTCCGGTCTCAATGACGGCTCTAACTGATACCACGGTGAAGTACTTGTGTTCCCGCCGATCGATCCCATCAAAACCGCATCGGCTGCTTTTGCCTGTGCGATTGCCTGATCCGTCAGAGGTACACCTGTTGCATCTATGGAACATCCGCCCATTAAAATTTCTTCATATTCAAAATTGTGACCGTATTTCTTTCCGACCTGGTCCAACACTTTCTTTGCTTCATTTACGATTTCCGGTCCGATTCCGTCTCCGGAAATAACCCCTATCTTATAATTCATGAAATAACTTCCTTTCCGCTCTCTGCATTTCTTTCTTCGACCGCGCATTCTCTGCCGTCTGCCTTTTAGATAAAAAATCCGATAATTTATATCTTATAGCATTTAATTATAGATTTCAACTATACCGGCTATTTTAGTTTCTCATAGTATTTATAATTACAGGTTATAATCGTATGTATGGATATGATTTCTTGTTATTTCTTTAAAACAGGCGGTCATCGCAAGTAACACTTACCGATGACCGCCTGTCTGCTCTTCCTCTATTCGAACTGCTATTCTCTATTTACTCTCTACAGATGCCTCTTCCGGTTTTTCCACTGCGGAAATTGCGGAACGCTGCATCGGAATACGGCAATTTCTGTTGTTTCCAAACTCTACGATTACGGTATCTTCCGAGATATCGATGACGGTTCCGTAAAAGCCGCTTGTTGTCAACACGGTATCACCAACTGCCAGTTCAGATAACATCTGACCTTTTCTCTTGGTCTCTTTCTGCTGTGGGCGGATCATAAAGAAATACATAAATGCGAACAGCACTACGATCCAGATAATCATTCCGCCCCATGCAGTTGTTGTATTTGTTGCTAAAATATTCATAGAATCTTTCCTCCTGATAGAAAACAATTGTCTTAACGTGCAGAAACATTTTCCTTACTTCGTAAGACCACTTAGAATATTGTACACAAAAGTATTCACGCCGACAAGAGTTTTTCCTATTTTTTCATGCAAATTTTATTTTTCCATACCAGCTTCTCCCTGCTTATCACGTTCAGCCTGCCCCATACGGTATAATTTTTCCGCTTTATAAGACGCAAACTTCCCTGCATCCAGTGCATCCCGGATTTCTTCCATCATCGTATTATAAAAATACAGATTGTGCAGGACACAAAGCCGCATCCCGAGCATTTCTTTTGCCTTTAACAGATGACGGATATACGCCCTGCTGTAACGGCGGCAGGCAGGACACTGACAGCCCTCCTCGATCGGACGCATGTCTTTTTCATATTTCCGGTTAAACAGATTGAGTTTCCCCTGGTTCGTGTACAGGTGCCCATGCCGGCCGTTTCGTGTCGGATAGACACAGTCAAAGAAATCCACACCGCGTTCAACTGCCTCTAATATATTTGCCGGAGTTCCGACACCCATCAGATAGGTCGGCTTATTGACCGGAAGGTACGGGACGGTCTCTTCGATGATGTGGTACATCTCTTCATGCGATTCTCCGACCGCAAGCCCTCCGATCGCATAGCCGTCCAGTTCCATCTCAGTGATACGTTTTGCATGATCAATCCGAATATCCGCAAAAATCGCACCCTGATTGATTCCGAATAGCAGCTGATTCTGGTTGATTGTATCTTCCAGACCATTCAGTCGTGCCATCTCGTTCTTACAACGCTCCAGCCAGCGGGTGGTTCTTGCCACGGAAGCCTCCACATAGCTTCTTTCCGCAACACTGCTTGGACATTCGTCAAATGCCATTGCAATTGTGGAGGCAAGGTTAGACTGAATCTGCATACTCTCCTCCGGCCCCATAAATATTTTGGCACCATCAATATGCGAATGAAAATATACCCCTTCTTCTTTGATCTTTCGCAGACCTGCCAGCGAGAATACCTGAAATCCGCCGGAATCTGTCAGTATCGGTTTGTCCCAGACCATGAACTTATGCAGACCTCCGACCTCTTTAATCAGTTTGTCTCCGGTTCTGACATGCAGATGATAGGTGTTCGATAATTCCACCTGTGTCTTAATCTGCTCTAAATCCTCCGTAGACACCGCACCTTTGATTGCCGCAACGGTTCCTACATTCATAAAGACCGGTGTCTGGATATCTCCATGAACGGTATGAAAGATTCCCCGTTTTGCCCGTCCCTCCTGTTTTAACAATTCGTACATCTATCTCTGTTCTCCTTCTTATTTTCACTGTCTTACTTTTATTTTTACCATTCCCTGATTCGGGCACTTATGCACGATTATGATAGTACCATAAAACATGGAATGCTTCAATCTTTTCTCACTTTGCTGCATTTGTACATTGCCACCGTTTTTCAAATCCGCTATAATAACAAGTATTAACGCAATTGACCATTCTATTGCGATCAATGACTAATTCAAAAGCATGAAAACGGAGGCAGTTATGGCAGGCTCAACATTTGGCAATCTATTGAAAATCACAACATGGGGAGAGTCTCACGGAAAGGGCATCGGTGTCGTAGTGGACGGCTGTCCGGCGGGACTGGATTTGTGCGAGGAAGATATTCAGAAATACTTAGACCGCAGAAAACCGGGACAGTCCAGATATACCACCAAGCGAAACGAGGCGGACGCCGTTGAAATCCTCTCCGGTGTCTTTGAGGGCAGGACAACCGGCACACCGATCTCGCTTATCGTATATAATCAAGACCAACACTCCAAAGACTACAGTGAGATCGCATCTTACTACCGTCCCGGACATGCAGACTATACCTTTGACCAGAAATACGGTTTCCGTGATTACCGCGGCGGGGGGCGTTCTTCCGGACGTGAAACGATCGGACGCGTTGCCGCCGGCGCAATTGCCGCTAAAATATTATCCGGGCTCGGCATTTCGATTCTGACCTACACCCGTTCTATTGGCCCTGTCACAATCGAAACTTCGCGTTTTGATGCGGCAGAGATTTCCAACAATGCACTCTACATGCCGGACAGCGTTGCGGCCCTGAGCGCAGAGGCTTATCTGGAAGAATGCATGCAACAAAAAAATTCCTCCGGCGGTGTGGTGGAGTGCATGATTACGGGAATGCCTGCCGGTATTGGTGATCCCGTTTTTGAAAAACTGGATGCCAACCTTGCAAAAGCCATCTGCTCCATCGGTGCTGTCAAGGGCTTTGAGATCGGCGACGGATTTGATGTTGCGAATGCGACAGGCCTCACAAATAACGATGCTTTTATCACAGACACAGACGGGCACATTCAGAAAAAAACCAATCACGCCGGCGGTATTCTGGGCGGAATGAGTGACGGAACACCAATTCTCTTACGTGCCGCCTTCAAACCAACGCCTTCGATTGCGGCGACGCAGCAGACGGTAAATAAGGATGGCGAAACGATTGACATCAGCATTCACGGACGGCATGATCCCATTATTGTCCCTCGTGCGGTAGTCGTCGTAGAATCCATGGCCGCGATTACGATCGCAGATGCACTCTTTGTCAACATGAGTGCAAAGATGGATTCCCTCACGGATTTCTACCGGAAATAAAAAAAGAACCGGACATTCACGCATACAAGCGTGAACATCCGGTTCTCTTTCACTGCGTACATCGCAATTACGGATTCAGTTTGTGAATATAGATACAGTTCGGCTTATCGACCGGTATTGGCCGGCCCTCCATCAGAATATTTTTCTTATCATAATTGATAACGAATGAAGTAATCTCATTTGTCTCGTGATTCAGGCTTACGAAATGCTTCCGATCCGGAAAAATACCAATCATTTTCGGATAATCTCCACTGATTTTGGAATTGCAGATTTCACTGAGCAGACCTGTCTCTTCATCTACCTGATAAATCACAACGGAATTCACACCCGCATTACTGCAGAAGAGATACTTTCCATCTGAGGATACTTCCATTCCGGAAGCAGCACAGATATCGTCATCCTTCGGTGCCATTGTGGTGACCGTCTGAATCTTTTCAAAATGAGGCTGGTCATTGACCAACTCATAGGAATATACCTCAACCGCATTGAGCAGTTCATACAATACATAGGCAAATCTGCCGTTGCGTGAAAAACGAATCATATGTGGCGCAGAATCCAACGGTCCGCGGATAATATCGGCCAGTTTCATCTTGCCATTCTTATAATCCAGACGATATACCTTAATGTGGTCCAGTCCGTTATCAACGGCACACAGGAATTTCTGATCCGGAGTCAGTTTGACACAGTCAACATGCGGTTTGGAACTTCTGTCTGCGATACTTCTTCCCATTCCCTTATGAAAAATACCGTCCGCAATGTTACCGATACTTCCGTCCTCTTCCAGATGCATCATGGTGACACGTCCGTCATGGTGTCCGCCGACAAACAGAAACCGGTTTTCATCATCAACTTCCACATAACAGCCTCTCATGCCGCCGATCCACTGTTTATCCAGTGCCTTTAAGTCTCCGTCCGGCAATATCTCGAATGCTTCCACGCCTTCATCTGCAATCGAATACAGATACTTTCCGTTCTTTGACAGAATCAGGTCAGATGGGTTACTGATTGGAATCACTTTTCGTTCCTCCAGACGGCCCTTCTCCAGATCCAGATCATACAAGTGAATTCCCACGCTGTTCTCATGGGTATAGGTTCCAACATAAGCCACATATTTTTCCTTCATAGGTCATTCCTCCTGTTCGCTTCTGCGTAAAATATCATAGGGCTCCAACGGTTGTCCCAAGTCTATATATAACACCTGCTGCGGATGAGGAGCAGATTCCATCTCATTTCCCTGCTCATCTGTAATCCGCTTCACCGTGACCGGAATATTCTCTCCATTTGGTTTCATGACTTCAATGACCTCTCCGACCGAAAACTTATTGCGCTGTTCGATCCGGTAAAGTCCGTCTGCATTGCAGCCTCCTACAGTACCCAGATACGTATATTCCTTCACATAAGTGTTATTATCATAAATCTGTGCCTCGTCAGACGGCTTCCCAAAGAAAAACCCGGTCGTAAACTGGCGGTAGGTACAGTTGGATATCTGATCTAAATACCAGGACATATTCAGCTGATATTTCTCCGGGGATTCCAGATAATCATCAATGGCTCTGCGGTATGTCCTTGCAACGGTTGCCACATAGAGCGCCGTTTTCATTCTTCCCTCAATTTTGAAAGAATCGATACCCGCATCAATCAATGCCGGAATGTGTTCGATCATACACAGATCCTTTGAGTTAAAAATATAAGTTCCCCGCTCATTTTCATATACCGGCAGATATTCTCCCGGCCGCTTTTCCTCAACCACCGCATATTTCCAGCGGCACGGATGTGTACAGGCTCCCTGGTTGGCATCTCTTCCGGTGAAATAATTGCTCAAAAGGCATCTCCCGGAATAGGAAATGCACATGGCGCCGTGAATGAACGTCTCAATTTCCATCTCCTCCGAAATATTCCGGCGAATTTCCTTAATCTCCGCAAGAGAAAGCTCTCTGGCCGATACAACCCGCTTCGCACCCTGTCCCCACCAGAACTGATACGTACCGTAATTCGTATTATTCGCCTGTGTACTGACATGGCGTTCTATTTCAGGACAGATCTCCTTTGCGAGCATAAACACAGCAGGATCTGCAATGATCAAAGCATCCGGCCCGATTTTTTTCAGTTCCTCAAAGTATTCCCGCACACCGTCCAAGTCATTGTTATGTGCTAAAATATTAGCGGTCACATAGACCCGGACACCGTGCAGATGTGCAAATGCAATCCCTTCGGCTATCTCCTCCATGGAAAAATTTTTCGCCTTTGCGCGGAGCCCAAAGGCTTCGCCGCCAATATACACTGCATCTGCGCCGAATATTACCGCTATTTTCAATACTTCCAGACTGCTTGCCGGAACCAACAATTCCAGTTGTCTCATGTTCTGTCCTCACTTACTTCTGTTTCCATTCTTTTCATCTATCATTTCTCAAACGTACCGATCTATTTATCATACCACGGTACACTGATTTTGCAAGTCATCCCTTTACACTCAGCGTGATTCCATCACCGATCGGCAGCACTGCGGTATGCAGCCCGTCATGATGGGTCAGCTCATAGAGATATTCCCGCATCCGCTTATGGATTGTCCGGTATCGCCTTGTGACCGCAAACCGGGATTCAATGATATCACCGTCTTGCAGTACATTATCGGAAACCAGTACCCCTCCCGGCGTAAGCAGCCTTAACACATCGGGCAGGAAATGAATATACTGCGCTTTCGCTGCATCCATGAAAATCAAATCAAACGGTCCATCCAGCTTTTTTAAAATTTCTGTGGCATCCCCCTCCAGCAGCCGGATCTGGCTGTCCTTTTGTGCACGCCGGAAATTCTCCTTTGCAATCGGTATCCGCTTTTCATAATTTTCAATGGTTGTAATCTCACCGGCAGCCGGATTATATTCCGCCATCAGAATCGCCGAAAAGCCAACGGCAGTCCCTACCTCTAAAATTTTTGCTGGCTTTTGCAAAGCCAGCAATACTTTTAAGAAGCTCTGCATCTCTTTGCGGATAATCGGAACCTGATCCTGCAGAGCCTCTTTCTCTATTTGATTTAAAATATCCGTGTTCCCCTGATCCAGAGAATTAATATAAGTTACAAGTCTTTCATCAACAATCACAATCTTACCTCTTTTACCGCCACCCGATTTTTACTGGGAACCCGCTTCCGTGGATACCTCCGTAGTTGCTTCCGTTGCAGTCTCCGAAGCCTCTGTGTCCTCTGTACTCACCTCTGAGGTCGACATGACCTGCATCATTTCCCGGGCTGTTTCCGAAGTATTCAGTGTATAAACTCCGGGCTGGATCTTTTTCTCATACGCAGACAGCTTTAACTGGGCAACAAAAAGCGTACTGTCCTCAATCAGGCCCTTTTCTTCCAGCATCTGCCCGATTTCCGATGCAGACATGCCGGATTCCACCTGAACAACGACATCTTTTCCCGGCTCTTTGCTCACCGGCTGTTCTGTAAACACGCGGTAGCCGAAATCAAACGCATAATCGCCAATCTTGGAAAGCCCGAACAGAATCAGCACAATGACCAATATGGAAAAACTTATGCTCACAATTCTCATAACAATCTTGCTTGTACTCATCTTAGCACCCCTCGTTTATCATTCGTTTACAAAACCAACCTCGAAGTCCAGACCATCGATCATTTTCCAGTTGATCTGCTGTACGATCCTGCAAAATATAAGTTCGGCAACAAAATATTCTTCTACAACGGGATTTCTGCGAAGCTGTGCATTTTCCCTCTCCAGACGGTCAACCTCATCAAACAGACTGACATTGCCACTGTTTTGTATCTGATAATTCCTCTTCCGGAACTCGTGCACGGTCTGCTCCAGTTCCGGATATTTGTGAAGCTCTTTCCGGGCTTTCTGATACCGGATATATTCTTCACTTTCTCTGATTACCTGCATCAGCTTCTCAAATGCGTTTTCTATCTGACTCAAAAAGATCCTACACCTCCATGATAATCGGCATAATCATCGGTCTCCGCTTGGTCTCTTTCCATACGAAATCACTCAGTGCATCCTTAATCTCTGTCTTGATCTTACTCCAGTCTGTGATATTCTTATCCATACAGTGTTCGACCGTTCCATCCAAAATGGATCTTGCCTCATCCATCAGGCTCTCAGAACCCCGGACATAGACAAAGCCTCTTGATACGATATCCGGTCCTGCCACTACTCTTCCGCTTCCGCTCTCCAGCGTCAATACCACGATAATGATACCTTCCTCTGCCAGTCTCTGGCGGTCTCTCAATACGATATTTCCGACATCTCCGACACCTAGTCCGTCGACCATGACATCTCCGACCGGAACACGTCCGGTAACAGCTGCGGAATTCTCGTCCAACTCCAGTACATCACCGGAGGAAAGAAGGAAAATATGATCCTTATCGATACCGAGTTCCTCGGCAATTCCAGCCTGCGCTTTTAAGTGCTTATATTCTCCATGCACCGGTATTGCATATTTCGGACGCACCAATGAATAAATCAGCTTGATATCCTCCTGGCATGCATGTCCCGAAACGTGAACGTCCTGGAAAATAACATCGGCACCCTTCATCGAGAGTTCGTTAATGACACGGGATACCGCTTTTTCATTTCCCGGAATCGGATTGGAACTGAAGATGATGGTATCCTTTGGTTTAATGGTTACTTTTTTGTGCATGCCATAAGCCATACGAGACAATGCTGCCATGGATTCTCCCTGACTGCCTGTCGTGATAAGCACCGTCTGTTCATCCGGATAATTCTTTAGCTGTTCGATATCAATCAGTGTATTTTCCGGAATGCTCAGGTATCCAAGCTCGGAAGCCGTATTGATGATATTGACCATGCTTCTTCCCTCAATGACTACCTTTCTGCCGTACTTGCATGCGGAGTTCATAATCTGCTGCACACGATCGACATTGGAAGCAAAGGTAGCAACCAGAATTCTTGTATTTTTATGATCTGCAAAAATATTGTCAAATGCCTTACCCACCGTCTTTTCAGACATGGTAAAGCCCTTTCGCTCTGCATTGGTACTGTCACACATCAATGCCAGCACACCCTTTTTGCCGATCTCACCAAAACGCTGTAAATCAATGGAATCTCCGAATACGGGTGTATAATCCACCTTAAAATCACCCGTATGCACAATGGTTCCCGCCGGTGAGTAAATTGCCAGAGCCGCAGCATCCTGAATGCTGTGGTTGGTCTTAATGAATTCCACACGGAAACAGCCAAGGTTAATGTGCTGTCCGTATTTTACGACTTTCCGCTTTACTTTGGAAAGCATCTTGTGCTCTTCCAGTTTATGATCGATAATTCCAATCGTCAACTTGGTTGCGTAAATTGGAACGTTGACCTCTCTTAAAACGTAAGGAATGGCTCCGATATGATCTTCATGCCCGTGGGTAATAAAGAAGCCTTTCACCTTATCAATATTGTCTTTTAAGTATGTGACATCCGGTATTACCAGATCTATTCCATACATGTCATCTTCGGGAAATGACAGCCCACAGTCTACAACAATAATACTGTCTTCGTATTCAAAGGCAGTTATGTTCATTCCGATCTGCTCTAATCCGCCGAGAGGAATGATTTTCAATTTTGAGTTTGATTCTTTTTTCAAACCTGCACCTCCATAAATATAATCTGTTTTTTTCGTTTTTCCGTTCTTTGTTTGCACGCAAACAAAAGCCTTTGAGAAAAATGGCTAGAATTGAAGATCTACATCTTCCATTAATTCTGCAAACACTTTTGCTATTGCTTCTAATTCTTTATCATCATCCACCATTTGATAGGTGGTATCAGAATCATCATCACCTGGGAGTTCTTTTAAAATAAATGCATCGGAATCTCCCTCTTCGTCCACGGTTACCATCAGGTAATTTATATTGCGGATCGTTGTTTGCTCCACAACATAAAACTCCACACACTCGTCGATGTCCGGGTCCATAAATTTTACTTTTTCCATCTTCTCTCCTGTCCTGCTTACCGGGAGTCCAAATACCCCTGTAAGATCAATACCGCCGCTATCATATCAACGAAATTTTTGCGATCTTCTCTTCGAACAGATGCTTCCATCATGGCGCGGTCCGCCGCAACCGTCGTAAGACGTTCATCCCAAAGCAACACTTCGAGTCCTGTCCGTCTTTCCAGCATCTCCTTAAATTCCTGCGTTTTTTCACAGCGTACCCCTTCCGAATTATTCATATTCTTCGGATACCCCAAAACAATTTTATCCACCTGGTATTCCCTCACCAGTTCTTCGATACGTGCCAACGTCTGGCGCATTTTACTTTCTGATTTTCTGCGCACTATTTCAATTCCCTGCGCAGTAATCAACAGTTCATCGCTCACGGCAACGCCAACGGTCTTTGAACCGAAATCAAGCCCCATGATTCGCATAAACAGCCTCCTGCTACTGGAAATTATTTCCGATATATTGTTTTAATATTTCTTCCACGAGTTCGTCACGTTCTACTTTCATAATCAGAGTTCTTGCATTATTATGGCTGGTAATGTAAGTGGGATCTCCAGACATAATATATCCAACAATCTGATTCACCGGATTATAGCCTTTTTCGGAAAGTGCCTGATATACAACGGAAAGTACATCTTTTACTTTTATCTCCGGTTCTTTTTCAACTTTAAAATACTGTGTATGATTCATGTTCTGCATTCTGTCACGCCCTTATTTTGCTCTTTTGTTCTTTTGAATGAAAAAGCATCGTTCATCTTATTTTAATATAAGTCGGCCTAAAATTCAACCATAAGATATACTTCGCCATGCAAACGTTCTGTTATTGTTCCTGCTGCAAATTGATTTTCCCTGTTTTCCCCCGTACGGACCGCCACTTTTACATATTCTTTTGTGTAGCCCGTATAATATTTTTCGCCGTCGTACTCCATTGCTTCTTCCAAAAGTACCTGTGTCTGCTTTCCCAGATAAGCGTCTCGGTACTCTTGCGACATCTTTTCTTCCAGCTCCAGCAAAACCGCACTTCTTTTGCTTTTGATCTCCTCCGGAACCTGATCCTGCATTACAGCGGCTTTCGTTCCCTTTCGCTTGGAATATTTGAATATATGCATCTCATAAAAACGGATACGGCTTAAAAATTCTTTTGTTTCTTCAAATTCTTCTTCGGTCTCTCCCGGGAATCCCACAATTACATCTGTGGTGATTGCAGGATGTTTATAATACGTTCGGATGATATTACATTTTTCCTCATAGGAAGCCGTATCATACCGGCGATTCATGCGTTTTAAAGTTTCATCGCAGCCGCTTTGAAGGGACAGGTGAAAATGCGGGCACAATTTCGGAAGTTTTACGATAGCCTGTACAAATTCCGGCGTTATGATATTGGGTTCCAGCGATCCAAGCCGGATACGTTCAATGCCTTCTACTTCGTGTACAAGCTGGATCAGACGAAGCAGACTGTCTCCATGATCGGCGCCATACGAACTCAGATGGATTCCCGTCAGCACCACTTCGTGGCAGCCGTTAGACGCAAGCGTGCGTACTTCTGCCACCACATCTTCTGCTTCCCTGCTTCTGATCCTTCCTCTTGCATACGGAATGATGCAGTAACTGCAAAACTGATTGCACCCATCCTGCACCTTTAGAAATGCCCTCGTATGCTCCGCAGTCTTTTCCAGCGACATTTCCTCATAAGCTTCTCCTGCCAGATTCATATTCCTGACATTTTCCCGGTGAAGCATCACCTGATCCGATTCTTTTTCCAACTGATAACTCTCCAGAATTTCGATCAGTTCATTTTTCCGGTTATTTCCGATGATAATATCAATTGCCGCATCTTCGGCTGCCTGTTTTTCTGAAGTCTGCACATAACAGCCTGCCGCAACAACGATACTTTCCGGATTTTCTTTTTTTGCGCGGTGCAGCATCTGTCTGGATTTGCGGTCCGCTATATTTGTTACGGAACAGGTATTGATAATATAAATATCAGCACATTCCGTAAATGGTACGATTACATACCCTGCTTTTTCTAACAGCTGCTGCATCGCCTCTGTTTCATAAGCATTTACTTTACATCCCAAATTATGCAATGCAACTTTTTTACTCAAGTTTTTTTCCTCACTTCTGGTTGACTTTTCCACGGAAAGAAGTTACTATTAGATAAGAAAATTTATAGTAACCAAGGAGGTCTCTATATGAAAACAGTACAAATTTCTTTAAATTCTATCGACAAGGTAAAATCATTCGTGAACGCTATTACACAGTTCGAATTTGATTTTGATTTAATCTCCGGCAGATACGTAATCGATGCAAAATCCATCATGGGTATCTTCAGCCTTGACTTGTCCAAACCGATTGATTTAGCAATTCATGCTGAAGCAAATGTAGACGAAATTTTAGAAGTATTAAAACCTTACCTTGTTTAGAATTTGTTTCAAGGGGGTAAAAGGATTGCTTAGGCAATCCTTTTTTTATTCTATAGGAAATACCCTGTTACATTCCTATGTGAAGGTTATGATTTTCCTATAGAATAAAATTTAGATGTGCAGCTTCGCGCCCAAACAAAAGGTGCACGTCCGAAGTAGTAGAATGCAGGAGTGTGCGAAGTACACTATTGTTCTTTCCTAAGAAAGACCTTGTGTACAGACTGTCTGTCCGTTCTTATTCCGCTTCTACCCGGATGACTTCGACCGTCTCAATCGCTTCCCGCATCAGCTCTTCTATCTTCTCTTCGAGTTTTCTTTCTGACTTCTGAATGCTTTTTAAATTCGGTTTTGTTACCGGATGTTTTGCCACAAAAATCGTACAGCAGTCTTCAAACGGAAGAATGGATGTCTCATACGTATCAATCTTTTCCGATATTTCAACGATCTCCTGCTTATCAAAACCAATCAACGGACGATATACCGGAAGCGCACATACTTCATTTGTGACCGCAAGTGACTGCATCGTCTGACTTGCCACCTGTCCGATACTTTCACCGGTAATCAGGCCGAGACATCTGGACTCGTTTGCAAAATGTTCCGCAATCTTCATCATATAGCGGCGCATGATAATGGTCAGTTCCTCATGCGGGCATTTTTCATAGATGTAGAGCTGTATATCGGTAAAGTTTATGACGTTCAGATGAATCGGGCCGCTGTAACGCGCCACAATCTTAGCAAGATCCACGACTTTTTGCTTCGCACGCTCACTCGTATACGGCGGCGCATGGAAGTAAGTCGCATCAATTGATACCCCTCTTTTTGCAATCATATAGCCTGCAACCGGACTGTCGATCCCGCCGGAAAGCAGCAGCATCGCCTTCCCGTTTGAGCCGACCGGCATTCCTCCCGGACCGGAAATCTCCTGTGAATAAATATTGATCTTATTGCGTACTTCAATCGATACCACAATATCAGGATGATGCACATCGACTTTCATATCCGGAAATGCGGCCAGAATCTTTTCTCCAAGCGCAGCGTTAATTTCCATGGAATCCATCGGATAATTCTTTCTCGCACGCCTTGCATTTACTTTGAACGTCAGATGTTTATCCGGATATGCCTGATCCAGATATGCAATGACATCTTCCGCCAGCTTGTCGAATCCCTCATCCTCCACAAGTACCACCGGGCAAAAGCCGACGATACCGAATACTCTGCTCAGTGCTTCCAGCGTTTCCTCATAATCGTAATCGGAGAGCGTCTCCACATAGATGCGCCCCTGTTCCCTTCGTACTTCAAACTGTCCGTCTACCGGTTTGAGTGCGTGGTTGATCTGACTTACCAGCTTATCCTCAAAAAGAAAGCGATTCTTCCCTTTGATTCCGATTTCACCGTATTTTACCAAAAATGCCTTGTACATATTTTTTCCTCTCAAACAATTTAATGTCTTGTATATTTCCGCAACATCGGAAGCAGCTCTTTCAGCGTATCCAGCGTGTAAGCAATTTCTTCCATTGTCGTGTGAATACTGAAACTAAAACGGACGGTAGAATCCAGAAGCTCCGGTATGACACCGATACTCTTTAACGTCCCGCTGACAGAAGGCTTATTCGAGGAGCATGCCGATCCTGCCGAAATATAGATCTCTCGATCCTCCAGCGCATGGAGCAGCACCTCACTTCGAATTCCGGCAAACCCGGCACTGACAATATGCGGTGCAGAATCTCTCCCGGTCCTCCCGTGAATCGTCACCTGTTCCAGTTCAGAAAGCCCCTTGATAAATGCCTCTTTTAATTCATAGAGATGCTCGCTGTTTTCGTCCAGATGCTCATAGATTTCCGCTGCAGCTTCTCCAAGTCCTGCAATCGCCGGAACATTTTCCGTTCCGGAGCGCATTCCCTTCTGCTGCCCTCCTCCAAAAAGGATCGGCTTAATCTTCGTTTTTTCTCTGATATATAAAAATCCGCTTCCTTTCGGCCCATGTATCTTATGCCCGCTGACCGAGAGCAGATCGATTCCCATCTTTTTGGGGAAAATACGGAACTTCCCGTAGGACTGAATCGCATCTACATGAATCAGCGTATCCGGATTTATTTCTTTTACAATCTTTACCGCTTCCTCCAAAGGCTCTACGGCTCCCATTTCGTTGTTTACCTGCATCATCGACACCAGGATTGTTTCCGCTGTTACCGCATCCCGCAAGGCATCCAGAGACAGGATACCATCCGCATCTACTGGAAGATACGTGACCCGAAACCCCTGCTCTTCCAGATACTGCATAGCGGCAAGTACGGATGCGTGCTCAACGGATGTCGTAATGATATGCATGCCGCTGCGCTTATTCGCCATGGCAGTCCCAATAATGGCAAGATTATTGGACTCTGTGCCACCGGAAGTAAAGACGATTTCCTTTTCATTTACTTTTAGCGTCTTTGCGATCTGCTTTCTGGCTTCCCTGACTGAGCGTTCTGCCTCCATACCTTTCCGGTGAAGTGAGGACGGATTCCCGTAATCCCGTGTCAGCAGCTCCACCATTCGGTTACAGGCCCGTTCTGCACACTGTGTTGTTGCCGAATTATCTAAATATGCTTGCATTTTACTACCCTTACTTTCCGTTATCCTTTTCCCTGTTCTTCTTCCTGCGCACACTCCAGCTGCATCATCAGCATAGACATGGTACAGATACCTGCCGTATCCGTCCTTAGAATTCGTCTTCCAAGTGAAATCACCTGCATACGTTCTCGCACCGCCGCAATCTCTTCTTCCGCAAAGCCGCCCTCCGGCCCAATCATAATGCTCACGGAAGTTCCTTTTTTGACGGATGAAAGAGCTTCTTTTGTTCCCTTCATGCCACGTTCATTCTCATAGGGAACAAGGCGTACGTCACATGCCATTGCATAAGAAACCGCATTCTGATAGGACATCATCTCATGAATATGTGGAATGACACTGCGCTTTGACTGTTTTGCGGCGCTCTCAGCAATCGTCTGCCAGCGTTTTATCTTTGCGGCCGCCTTCTTCTCATCCAGTTTGACCACACAGTATTTCATGGCAACCGGGATAATTTCATAAACGCCCAGCTCCACCGCCTTTTCAATAACTGTTTCCATACGGTCACCCTTTGGGAGCGCCTGAAACAGATAGATCTTAGAAGGCAGCTCTGTTCCGTTTTCGTCCTGTGATACAATATCTGCCTGTACAAAATCTTCACCTGTCTCTGCGACCGTACAAAAATAATCCCTGCCGCTCTGATTGCTGACACGAATCATTTCTCCCTGTTTCATCCGCAGAACATTGCGGATATGATTCACATCCGGACCCGTAATCGTCACATATTCCTTACCGATCTGATGGTCTTCCACAAAAAACTGATGCATGGTTAAATCCTCTTTGCCGTAATATTCACCCACTCACCCTGGTGATTGATTTCAAGTATCGAAAGACCCGCTTTTTCCAGAGCCTCTTTTACCTCCGTTTCCTTAAAATCAATGATTCCGGAAGTGATGAAAATGCCATCTTTCTTCAGTCTTGCCGGTATGACCGGTGCCATCGGAATAATGACATCCGCGAGGATATTCGCAACCACAATGTCATATTTCTCCGTTCCCACCTTTTCCTGCAAGGCAGCATCATCGATCAAATTGCCGACATAAAACGTTCCCAACGACCGCTCCAAGTGATTGACATCCATATTCTCATAGGTAGAAGTCATGCAATTCTCATCGATATCGGTTCCCACTACATGCGCTGCGCCCAATTTCAAGGCTGCTATGGATAAAATTCCGCTCCCGCAGCCGACATCGAGAACCTGTGCCTGATCTTTCATATATTTCCGCAGCTGGCGGATACACAGCTGTGTCGTCTCATGCTTCCCTGTGCCAAACGAGATACCAGGATCGATCTCAATCAGAAACTTGTCTCTATCCTCTTCGCGCAGTTCCTCCCAGGTCGGTTTGATCAGAATATCGTCCAGATAAAAGGATTTAAAAAACTGCTTCCAGTTATTGATCCAGTCCAGATCCTCTGTCTGGCTGGAAGTGATAGTTCCTTCTCCGATCTCTGTCATCGCTCTCAATTCTTCAAGTCCGATTCTCACCTGTTTGAGCTGTTCCGTGTGATCTTCGTCTGCATCCAGGTAAAAGCTGACCTTACTGCTGCCGTCATCCGGCGGAAGCTCCGGCGGAAAATCAATAAACATGCCGGTCTGTTCTTCCTCTGTCAGCGGAATATTATCTTCAATCTCAATTCCCTCTATTCCGATTTCACCCAGCATCATACTGATGAAATCTTCAGCTACTGTTGTTGTCTGTATTGTATATTTATCCCACTTCATTTTTTCTGCCCCTTTTCGCCAAATTACAGCCATCTGCGTATGCTTTTGTACGCACCTAACAGACATACTAGCATAGAATCCCCATTTCTGCAAATACTTAAAAACAGGAAATAACGATTGAGCGAGGTGACCCCCTATGACATTTGAGGAATTGTATCATACAGTTCTTGCCACAAAAGCCAAAAATGAAACGTTTCTTCTCCCGGAAGGTGAATTCTCCAAAGATCAGCTCGACTGTCTTCTTCATCCGAACAAACACGCGCTGATTCAACGAAAGCAGGACTGTGACTGCAAAGACCCAGCCTGTGTAACTGCCTGCATCTTTCATGCCATGGAGATTAAGGACGGCAAAGTTGTCATACGTGCCGATAAATGTACCGGCTGCGAAGAATGTATCAAAGCCTGTTCCCAGGATAATCTTACCTTTACCAAAGATACCATTGCAACACTGGAATTATTAAAATCTGACCGCACACAGGTATATGCCCTTGTTGCGCCAGCCATTGCAGGCCAGTATGGAAGCGAAGTATCGATTGGAAAAATGCGGACTGCCCTAAAGCAGATCGGTTTCTTCGGAATGATTGAAGTGGCTGCCTTTGCGGATATCCTAACGCTGAAGGAGGCGTTGGAATTTCAGGCGCATATGGATGCCCCTTACGATTTTCAGCTGACAAGCTGCTGCTGTCCGGTCTGGATTAACCTGATCCGGCAGGATTTTTCCAAAATCGTATCCCATCTTCCGGCTTCTGTCTCCCCGATGATCGCCTGCGGCAGAATTGTCAAAGCGCTCCATCCGGAATGCAAAACCGTCTTTATCGGTCCCTGCCTTGCAAAAAAAGCCGAAGCAAAAGATCCGGAACTTGCAGGCGCAATCGACTGCGTACTGACTTTTCAGGAACTAAACGATCTGTTTGAAGTATTTCAACTGGATTTTGATTCTGTGAAAGAAGAAATCCGAGAGCATTCTTCTACTGCCGGACGTCTGTATGGAAGAGTTGGCGGAGTGAGCAGCGCGGTCGGCAACTGCGTGAAAAGCATTTCTCCGAACTGCAGTTTCCAACCGGTCACCGCATGCGGAGTAAAAAATTGTAAAGACTTACTCGAACAGATTCTTGCTGGAAATGGGAACGGCAATTTCTATGAAGGAATGGCCTGCGACGGCGGTTGTGCCGGCGGACCAAAGCGAATCATCGACATGCCCGAATGTACCAGAATTGTAAATGAATATGCCGGCAGTGCACCCTTTGCCACACCTGCGGAAAATCCATATGTGGCAGAATTAATGGAACGCCTCGGCTTTTCCACGGTAGAAAGCTTCGTGGAATCCAGTCATATCTTAACGAGATCTCTATAGCCTGGAATCAAACCTAACCCAGACGCTTTTTTAATTTATCATATTCCCGGTTGATCTCCTGAAGAGTACCCGTATCTCCTGCGAGATTATCCGGATGATAAATTTTGATCAGATCTCTATAACGTTTCCGCAGGGACTCCTCATCGGAAATCCCGATAAAAAAGAGTTCTCCTTTTATCACGTTGGAGGAGGTATGTGCATAACTGCGTGTATTCGTGTGCTCATATGCATGCACTCTGCTGTAGAATTCCTTCTGACGCTGCAACTGCTGTTTTTCTGCCGCAAGCTTCAGCAGTTCATCTTCCAGTATCTTCCACTTCATATCGAAAAGATGCTGTTCCTGCTTCAAACGGCTCTGGTCCATCTCTTTCTTCAGCAGAAATTCCCGCTTTTCACGATCCAGCTTTCTGCGTTCCTCATCCATTGTTAACTTTTCATCTGCAAGTTTCTGCTTTTTATGCTCTATCTCAACTGTCTGTTTAAAGCACCATTGCTCAAATTGATTGCCGTCTTCTGGTCTCTGCACTGCTGTTTTAGGCTGTTCCATAGACAAGACTCCTTTTCATGCACCTATGCAAAACAACATATGGGATATCAATAACTCCTTAGATGCAGTCAGTATACAGCAAAACCGGGGGTTCCGCAACAAAAAACTACAGAATTCCCCTTTTTTCACGCAATGGTACACCTGCTTTTTTCTTACATATCGTCTATTGTCTCTTTTATTTTGTCCATAAATCCCTTTTTCTTTTTCTTCTCATCGGATGCAGTTGCTGCCGTGCTCTGGCTCCGTAACGTATGCCCTGTCTCATCATCAAATTTGTGAAGTGCATCTTTTGCAGCCTGATTCAATCCGGTCGGCACCTGTACAACGAGCGTCACATAGTGATCCCCGCGAATTGCCTTATTCCGCAGAGACGGCACGCCTTTTCCCTTCAGACGGATTTTCGTATCGGTCTGGGTTCCCGGTTTCACCTCATAGATGATGTCACCGTCTACGGTATTGATCCGGACTTCTCCGCCAAGTGCTGCCTGTGCAAAGGAAATCGGTGCCGTGGAATAGATGTTCATGTCCTGACGCTGGAAAATCGGATGTCTGGATACAACGACTTCCACCAGCAGATCGCCTCTCGGCCCGCCGCTTACACCTGGTTCTCCCTTTTCACGGATCCGAACGCTCTGTCCATTATCAATTCCGGCAGGTATGCTCACTTTGATACGCTTTCTGCTTGCAATATACCCCGTACCATGACAGTCCGGGCACTTTTCTTTCACGACCTTGCCGGTACCGTTACAATCCGGACAGGTCTGTACATTCTGGACCATTCCAAACAGGGACTGCTGGGTATATACAACTTTCCCTTTTCCGCCGCATTTCGGGCAGGTTTCCGGTGTGGTTCCCGGCTTTGCTCCGGTTCCATGGCAGTTGCCGCATTCATCTTTTAAAGTAATCTCAATTTCTTTTTCACAGCCGAATACCGCTTCTTCAAATGTAATCCGGATGCTTGCACGAAGATTTGCGCCCCGCATCGGTCCGTTGTTTGTTCTTCTGCTTCTTCCTCCGCCGAAGAAATCCCCAAATATGTCTCCGAATATATCTCCCATATCCATGCCGGAGAAGTCAAATCCTCCTGCACCGCCGGCACCGTCAAACGCAGAATGACCAAACTGGTCATACTGTTTTCTTTTCTCCGGATCGCTCAAAACCGCATATGCCTCAGACGCCTCTTTGAACTTTTTCTCTGCTTCCGTATCTCCCGGATTCATATCCGGATGATATTTCTTTGCAAGGACCCGATATGCCTTTTTTATCGCTGCGTCATCGGCACTTCGTTCCACTCCGAGGACTTCATAATAATCTCTTTTCTGCTCTGCCATAATCTTTCCCTCTTTACTGTTTCAATTTCTATCTCTTAATCCACCAAAAGATTGTTATAAAAAATGAAGCCTGTATCTCCAGTTTTTATAGCAACCTCTTGGGATTTCTTTTTAAGATACAGCCTGAAACCGGAATCCCGGTCTCAAGCTGTATCGCTTTCTAAAAATCTTACACTTCAGATTATACTTCTTTGTAATCAGCGTCAACCACATCGTCTGCTGCTCCGGCGCCCATATCTGAGGCTGCGCTCATATCCGGACCTGCTGCGCCCTGTGCTGCCTGTGCATTTTCATACATCTTGGCAAATACTTTCTGTGCGCTCTCTGACAATTTCTCTTTTGCAGCTTTCATTTCGGCAACCTGATCATCTGTCATGTTTTCAGCCTGCGGATTTGCATCTACCAGTGCTTTCAACGCATTCAAATCTGTTTCAACTGCAGATTTGTCTGCCGGATCGAGATTTGCACCGACTTCTTCCAATGCTTTCTCTGTCTGGAATACGAAGGAGTCTGCATCATTTCTGGTGTCGATTGCTTCTTTTCTCTTCTTATCCTGTGTTTCGAATTCAGCGGCTTCTTTGATTGCTTTGTCGATATCAGAATCGGACATATTCGAACCAGCGGTAATGGTGATATGCTGTTCTTTTCCGGTTCCAAGATCCTTTGCAGATACGTTTACAATACCGTTTGCATCGATATCAAAGGTAACTTCGATCTGTGGCACACCGCGACGTGCTGGTGGGATACCATCCAGGCGGAACTGTCCGAGGGATTTGTTATCTCTTGCAAACTGTCTTTCACCCTGTACAACATTGATATCAACTGCGGTCTGATTATCTGCAGCTGTTGAGAAAATCTGGCTCTTTTTCGTAGGGATTGTCGTATTACGCTCAATCAGTCTGGTGGCAACGCCGCCCATGGTCTCGATGGATAAAGACAATGGAGTTACATCCAGAAGCAGAATCTCACCTGCACCTGCATCGCCTGCTAATTTACCACCCTGAATGGAAGCACCAAGTGCTACACATTCATCCGGATTTAAGGATTTGCTTGGTTCTTTTCCTGTCAGCTGTTTTACCTTATCCTGTACGGCAGGGATACGTGTAGAACCGCCTACCAATAATACCTGGCCAAGCTCAGAAGAGGAGATACCGGCATCTCTCAGTGCATTCTGTACCGGTACTGCTGTTCGCTCTACCAGATCATGTGTCAGTTCATCAAATTTTGCTCTTGTCAGATTCATGTCAAAGTGCTTCGGACCATCTGCGGTTGCGGTGATAAACGGCAGATTGATGTTGGTTGTTGTAGCGGAAGATAACTCTTTCTTTGCCTTTTCTGCCGCTTCCTTCAAACGCTGAAGCGCCATCTTGTCACTGGAAAGATCCACACCCTCTGCCTTTTTGAATTCCTCTAACATCCAATCGGTAACCTTCTGGTCAAAGTCGTCACCACCGAGTCTGTTATCTCCGGAGGTAGCTAAAACCTCGATGACACCGTCACCGATTTCGATGATGGATACGTCGAACGTACCGCCGCCAAGGTCATATACCATGATTTTCTGTTCATGCTCATTGTCCAGACCATATGCCAGAGCTGCTGCTGTCGGCTCATTGATGATACGTTTTACATCAAGTCCTGCAATTTTACCGGCATCTTTTGTTGCCTGACGCTGTGCATCGTTGAAGTATGCAGGAACGGTGATGACTGCTTCTGTTACTTTTTCTCCAAGATAACCTTCTGCGTCTGCTTTTAATTTCTGCAGAATCATAGCAGAAATCTGCTGTGGGGAATACTGTTTGTCATCAATCACTTTCTTGTAATCCGTTCCCATATGTCTTTTAATGGAAGAGATTGTCTTCTCCGCATTGGTAACTGCCTGACGTTTTGCAGGCTCGCCCACCAATCTCTCTCCTGTCTTTGTAAATGCAACGACTGACGGTGTTGTTCTTGCACCTTCCTGATTTGCGATAACGGTAGGTTTTCCACCTTCCATAACTGCCACGCAGCTGTTTGTTGTTCCTAAATCAATACCTATGATTTTGCCCATAACTGAGACCTCCTAAAAATAATGAAATATTTTGTACGCGAATTTAATTTGCAACCTTTACCATGCTATGTCTTACAACAACATCATGATACTTATAACCTTTCTGGAATTCCTCGGCAACTGTATTCTCACCGAGTTCCTCGTCTTCCACATGCATGACTGCATTGTGAAGATTCGGATCAAATTCCTGGCCAACCGCCTCGATTGGTTCTACGCCCGCTTCCGATAACATGGACAGCATCTGTTTATAGACTTTATCCATTCCATCCACAAAGGCATTGTCTTTTTCTTCTTCCGGAACTGCAGCCAGACCTCTTTCAAAATTGTCAATCACAGGCAGAATCTTTTCAACGATTGTCTTAGCTCCCATGTCGTACATCTGTGCTTTCTCTTTCTCCGTACGTCTGCGGAAGTTTTCAAATTCTGCCATCTGACGTTTTAATCGGTCCGTCAGATCCTCAATCTGCTCATCTCTCTTGTCTTTTTTTTCTTTTTTCTTATTAAAGATACCTTTTTTACTTTCTTCCTTTTTGTCCTCTATCTGTTCCGATGATTCATCGGTATCTTCCTCATTTTCTGCCTTACTTTCCTGCTCATTTCCTTCTGCTTCTGTCTCTGCCGTCTCTTTGGATTGGTTTTCCGCCTCCTCCAAAACTTCTTCTAATATTTCTTCCTTGTTCTCTTCCGCCACCTTATATCCACCTTTCTAGCTTTTGGGACGATTCAAAATACCGTCCAGCTGATTCTTCAGCATTTTCAAATTATCCATGACGTTTTCGTAATCCATTCTTTTTGGTCCAATGATACCAATGGTTCCTTTCACGCCTTCGCCCAATTCATAGGTCGCAGTGACGACACTGCAGTCCTTCATCGTCTGAATCGGGGATTCATTCCCTATATAAACCTGAATACCGGTACCCGTTCCATCTTCCGCTAGGTTCTCGGTAACCAGACTTACTAACTGATTCTTTTCTTCAAAGGCGGTCAGCAGTTCACTCGCTTTCTGTGAATCGGAAAGCTCCGGATACTTCAGAATGTTGGTTGCTCCGCTGGTATAGATCTCCAGATCCTCATCTTCACTGATTGCTTCCGCCACCGCATCCAGTACACCGCCCACGATTTTACTGTGAATCCCTGCCTTTTCCTTCAATGCCGCAATCGTTCCAAGATTGATCTGGTCTATGGAGAGTCCGGTCAGATTGGTATTCAGCAATATGTTCAGTTTCAGCATCTGCTCATTGTCAATCGGTTCATCAATCGCAATCATCTTATTCTTGACAAGATTGCCCTCAAGTACAACGACCGCCAGAATATGTTCCGCATCCACATGGGACAGCTGAAGGAATTTTACTTTATTGTGATGGAACTGGGGAGATGTGATCATCGTTGCATAGTTCGTATTATTGGCAAGAAGTTTTGCCACCTGCTGTAAGATCTGTTCCATCTTCTCGGTATGCTCTATCACAAATTCCTTCATATCAGATACTTCTTTGTCTTTTTGCTCAATCAGATGATCGACGTAGAAACGATACCCCTTATCCGACGGAATTCGGCCGGCTGATGTATGCGGCTGCATGATATAGCCGAGTTCCTCAAGATCCGCCATCTCATTGCGGATGGTTGCAGAACTTAAGTTGAGATCCGTATACTTGGAAATGGTTCTTGATCCCACCGGTTCTCCCGTCTCCAGATAATTCCGGATGATGGCATTCAATATTTTCTTTTTTCTATCATCTAATTCGTTTCCGCTCATTGCATCGCTCCCGACAAATGAAGTATCTAATTCATTGTTAGCACTCAGCCGTTTGGAGTGCTAATCACTATGTAATTAAGATATCACCATCGTTTTTTTTTGTCAACACCATTTTAAAAGTTTATCATTAATTTATTCATTTCCATTTTACTTTGAAATAAACCCTGTTTCCGGATACTTTTCACAATCGGATATTCTTTGCACAGATTAGAGTGCTTTCTCATTCATAAGCATCAAAACTTTGCAATACAACGCGATAAGGTCTTACCTATAGAAGAACCGTGTACTTGTACATTCCCGCATTCCGCTTCTTAGAAAGTGCAGATTTTGTTCCGCGCGAAGCTGCGCATCCAAATTTTATTCTATCGGAAAAGCGTAGCTTTCACACGTGAATGTAACAGGGTTTTCCCTAAATAGAATAAAAAAAGGACAGGCATATGCATCCTGTCCTGAATCGTTATCATCCGGAATGTTATCTTCCCTTCTGATTATTTATATTGTATAATCCTTTGCATCTTCACTTTGATTCATAATATGTGACAAGATGATTTTCTCATAATAACTGCTGTCATTTCCAGTTACTCTCGGCCTGTTCAACTGAATCTTCATATCTAGCTTAATTTCGTTCTGATCGATTACAATCACACGATCTGCAAGCTTTACTGCCTCGCTCACATCATGTGTCACAACAATTGCCGTGAACTCCAGCTGTTTCCAGAGATTTTCAATTAATTCCTGCATCTCAAGCCTGGTCAGCGCATCTAATGCGCCAAGCGGTTCATCCATTAAAAGAACCTTGGGCTGACCGGCCAACGCTCTTGCCAGAGAAACGCGCTGCTTTTGCCCTCCACTCAGGACATGGGGCCAGACATTTTTTTTTGCAAGCAGTCCCACATTTTCCAGCGCCTCAACAGCCAGCTTTTCATTATGATTGTGAGCTCCGATTTTCACATTTTTTATTACCTTTTTCCACGGCAGAAGCCGTGGTTCCTGAAAAACGAACCGAATGTTACTGTCAACTCCAAGCTTCTTTCTTCCGTTTACCTCGATTTCCCCGGAGGTTACAGTATCAAGTCCTTCGATCAATCTCAAAAGTGTACTTTTTCCGCATCCGCTTTTTCCGACAATGGCTACGAATTCCCCGGGATGAATTTCAAGATTGATGTCATTTAACACGGTAAGATCACCGAATTTTTTTATCAGATTTTCTATTTTAATACCATATCCATTGATTGTCTCAGACATTATCGCGTTTCCCTCCATCGAATCAATATTCGCTCTAGAAAAGTTGCCAGCATATCGGAAAGCTTTCCGAGAATTGCATATAAGATGATAGCCAGCAGAACTTTATCCATTTGCAATAGCTCTCTTGCAGTCATCGCCATGTATCCGATACCGGCATCCGTTGCAATCTGCTCCGCTGCGATTAAGATCAGCCACATGGAACCCAAAGATAACTTCAGCCCGACTAATATAGATGGCAGGGACCCGGGAAGAATAATATCCCAAAATATCTTGATGCTGCTCAATCCATATACCCTGCCCATTTCCATCAGTCCCTTGTCAATGCCTTTAATTCCATGATATGTATTGATGTATATTGGAAAAAATACGCCAAAGGCAACCATATAAACTTTTACCTCTTCCCCAATTCCAAACCATATAATCATCAAAGAAATTGCTGCCAGGATTGGAATCGTACGGAGCATCTGAATCGTAGTATTAAACGCCAGATCGAGCAGATTGGACAGCCCGGTCATAAATCCCAATATCAGTCCGATCAGACCGCCCAGAAGCAGACCTTTTCCTGCGCGGATGGTACTGACAGAGACATATTCCCACAAGGTTCCATCCTTTATCATGATGACGGTTCTCTGATATACCTTTTCCGGAGCCGGGAATAACGTGGTGTTTCTTCCCGGCAAGGTTGCATAGTACCAGAAAAAAAGTACGAGTGCCGGAACAATCCAGGGAACTAATATTCTCCATACTTTGACTGTTTTTTTCCAATTCATGATTCCATCTCCATTATTATTTCAAATTCGCAAGTGCTTTCTCATAAACTTTGTAAAATGAATCATCATAGAAAGTGGAAGCATCTACCTTCTGATCTAAGAGACCCAATTCATAGAAGGAATCCGCAACACTTTGTTCCGATGCGATGACCCCATCATCGATTCCGATAAAATCATCCAGGTATCCCCTGTCATCATAAGTCCGCTGTAACAGGTCAAGCGTATCTTCATAGGTACTGCCGGTCGGTTCCGCCGAGATCTGCGCCCATTTATCCAGATTATCTTCTGCCCATTCATATGCTTTCTGTACTCTTGCCAGGTAATCTGCAATTGCAGCTACTTTTGCATCATCTTTTAAAACCGTTTCTGAGATTTCAAACGGAAAGTTTCCAGATAAGATAGATACTGCGTCGGCAAGCGTTACCGCGCCGTTTGCCTTTGCCGCATTAATTGAATTTCCATAACTTGCAAATGCATCAATATCCCCGCCGATTAATGCTGTCACACCGTCTGTTGTTGTGACTTCTACCGCATCAATATCATTCCACGAAAGACCTGCCTGCTTCAGCATTTCGTTCAGGAAATACTGTGCAGTTGTGCTTTTGATATATCCAACCTTTTTCCCTTTTAAATCAGCTACACTTTTAAAGTCCGAACTTTTCAGTGCTACCAGTTCCTGATTCTGAGGACTGCTGCTGTTAATTAACACAATTTTAAAATTTCCTCCATTCTCAGCAAGCGATGCTGCAATCGGTGGGATTTCACTTGTCCCGGTAAAATCAATCTGATCCGCTGCAAGTGCTTCCAGACATAAATTGCCTCCCTGAAATACGGTTGTTTCCACCGTATAACCATCGTAATGATCAAGACCAGCCGCTTCTAACAATGCTTCCGTATTTTTCCATCCGGTTGCACCATATTTTAAAACAATCGGTTCCGAAACGGATGATGCTCCGGTTTCTGTCTCGGATGAAGCTGCTGCATCCGCAGTTACTGCGTCTGAATTACCGGCTTGTTCCTTATTGGAAGCAGATGAGCCACATCCTGCTAAACCGGCCGCAAGAGATGCCGTCATAAGGACCGCCGCTACTTTCTTAAATTTTTTCATATTTCCTCCTTGCCTGTTCGGCTTCTACCATTTTTTTAGTACCTGTATTACTTTTTTATTCTCAGCAAAGGTTCCGATCGATATACGAATCCATCCGTCCAAACCGAATTCAGAAGCATTTCTGATCAGAATCCCCTGTTCCAGAAACTTCTGTTCCGCAACAGCGCCATCTATTCCGATATGAATCAGAATAAAATTGCCATTTGACCTTATATATTCCATCCCCAGCTGATCTAATTCCGCATAATACAAATCAAGACCCTTCCGGTTGTTCTCTAATACACGGTTCTGAAAGGCTTCATCCTCCAGGCTTGCCTCTGCCGCCTTTTGTGCTGCAAAGTTCACATTAATCGGAAGACGTATCCGATTCAGTTTTTCCGTTATGTCCTGATCGGCGATTCCATATCCCAGGCGAAAAGACGCAAGACCATACAGTTTGGAAAACGTCCTTAATAGAATTATGTTTTTATATTCTTTTGTCAGTGCTACGGTATCAAAGTATTCCGATTCCACAAAGTCGATATAGGCTTCGTCCAGCACAATTAAAATGTGATCCGGCACTTTCCTGACAAATTCTTTGAGTTCCGGTTCCAAAAGGATCGTTCCGGTTGGATTGTTCGGATTGCACAACCAGATTATTTTAGTCTTATCTGTAATACGGTCGAGAAGCGCATCGGTATCCACGGAAAAATCTTTTAAGGGGATCCGAACCGGTTCGGCATTCATCTGCAGCGTCACATTCTGATACCAGGCAAAGGAAGGGTCCGGAATCAGAGATTCATCTCCCTCTTCCAGATATGCCAGTGCGATTAACGAGATCAGTTCAAAAGAACCATTTCCAAACACGAGATTTTCATCCGCCACGTCATGAATCTTTGTCAGTTTATTCCGAAGAATCGTGCAGTTCATATCCGGATAAAAAGAAAACGCTTCTTTCTGTTCTTCGATGATTTTTATTACTTTCTCTGAACATCCAAGCCGATTTTCATTTCCTGCCAGTTTGATTATGTTTTCAAAGCCCAGTTCACGTTTTACCGATTCCAGTGTTTTGGCGGGTTTATAAGAGGCAAGTCTCTTCAGCCCGGCTCTTTCTTTCAGCATCTTGAATCTCCTTTCTGTATTTTTTTACATATTCGTCCGCAAGATAGGCTGCATCTGTTATTGCTGTTTCTTCCTTATTTTCCTGTATCAATTGCAGCTCCGGAAATACTTCATAAATCCTGTCAGATATGATTTTTAAATTTCGGTCGGTATGTTCGCCTAATCCAATATCCTCTAACGTGAAAGCAACATCCAGCTCGTCAAACTGTTCAATCAGCCCAATCAGTTCTGCTTCCTCTTTTTTCTCAAGTACGGCCTGCATGATCAGCCCAAAGGCAACGATTTCCCCATGTAAGGTACTTCTTGTTTCCGGAATGATTCTTGAAGAATGGTAAAACGGATGTGCAAATCCGGAATAGGCTTTTTCTCCGACATAACTCCCGACATTTCCAGCCAGAAACAGAATGGCATCGACGGTCTTTTTTGTGTTTTGATCTATCTTTCCTGACTCCACATTCCGAACGACAGCTACCGCCTCTTTGTTTAAAAAATCATATGCCAGCCTTGCCCCTCTCACAGAATTCACATAAGCGAATTCGTTTGTTGCTTCCTCGTAACCAACGGAAGTTTCATACCACTTTGCAAGTGTATCCACAATTCCCGCCTTCAGATACCTCACCGGTGCCTGTGCCAGAATCGTTGTATCTGCCAAAATGATTTTGGGCGCATGTTCATTTGCTCTGAAGTGATCAAAGTTTCCTTCTTTTGTATACATGATGGATACCGCAGCCCATGCCGCACAGGTTGCTGCAATGGTCGGTACGGCAGCCACCGGTATGCCCGCTATATCCCCTGCCGCCTTTGTTACATCCAACACTCTGCCTCCCCCCGCAGCAATCAGCAATTCCACTCTGTTTTCCAGGGCCAAATCTGTTATTTCATTTGCGGTATCCAGCGTAGGGTACCCATGAAAGAGGTATTCTGTGTAAGTGATATTCTCCGCTTCAAGGCTTTTATGTACATCGTTCTCCGTTACTCTTCTTGCCGTTTCTGACCAGACAAGTAATACTGTTCTTCCATATTTTTTGACAGATGTACCAAGCAGATCGATTGCTCCCGGTTCACTGATATATAGTTCCGGTGTCTTTATATGGATCATTTCATAGCTCCTTTCTGAATAAAAAAACAACCACAGGCAGATTCACAATTTACTTGCTCCTCTTACCTCTGGTTGACCAGTCAGTTCTAACTATTCCATTTTCCCATTTCCCTATTAATATTATGTGATAATAGGATATTCCATTCGTTCACCACTTCTTTTTTACCAATTTTATTGTGCTAATTATAACTTATTTTTTTCATGACAGTTATTACCGAAAAACAATAGCTGGTTATAGAAAAAACATACCACAGCCGTCTGCACGCATACGATATGTTTTCTCTGCCCCCATATTTAATCCAGCAAAAATTGTGCCAATACATAATTGCTGATATCCATGCCTCTTCCGGTCAATTTGATCTGCCCGGCTTTGGATTCTATCAACTGCTCCTTTGCAAGACGCGGAAGTACGTCACCGTACACGCCCTCGATCTGTACGTTAAAATTTGAAAAAAATTCCTGTCTTGCGATTCCTTCCGTCATGCGAAGTCCCAGAAACATGAATTCCTCGATCTGCCCGGTCCGTGAAATCCCGTCGGCCTGCTCATGCAGGTTCGTCGCGTAAGATAAGGCTTCTCCCTGCTCCTTCCTGCCTTCCATCTTCTGTAAGTGTGTCGTCTCCTCCAGATAGCGCTGCAACTCCCGGATATTGGTATAGCGTACATTGTCCATCAGAGATGCCGCTCCGAGCCCAAGCCCCAGATAATCTTTCCGCTTCCAGTAACCGATATTGTGCCTGCATTCACATCCGGGTCTCGCATAATTGGATACTTCATAATGGAGATAACCCGCCTTTTGCAGAATATCCTGTGTTTTCTGATAGATTTCATACTCGGTATCTTCTCCCGGCAGAAATTCGGTCAAAAGGCCGGCCTCACGTTTCACCGCATCGAATTTATATTTCTCATAAAACGGCGTTCCCTTCTCGATAATCAGAGAATACGCCGAGATATGTTCCGGTTTCAGCTGTATCACTCTGTTTAAAGATGTGATATATTTTTCCACCGACTGCTCCGGCAGCGCACTCATCAGATCGAGATTGATATTCGTATAGCCCAGCTCTCTTGCCAGCTCATAGTTCCGCAGAAACTGCTCATAGGTATGAATTCTCCCGAGCGCCTGCAATTCGTCATCCAGCGTGGACTGCAATCCGATACTCAGGCGGTTTACGCCGCACCGCAGATACGTTCGAAGCTTCTCTCTGGTAAGCGTACCCGGATTGCACTCCATACTGATCTCCGCAGTTTCCGCCACACAAAAACTCACCTGTATCTGTTTTAAAATCAGTTCCATATAGGGTTCCTGCAGCCAGGAAGGTGTTCCTCCCCCTATATAGATTGTAGAGACCTCACGGTCTCTACAAGTTTCACCAAAATATCGGATTTCACGCAGGAGTGCTGCCACATATGCCTTCTGTGTCTTTTCATCTGCCGGCATGGACAGAAAATCGCAGTAACCGCATTTTTTTACACAGAATGGAATATGTACATATAACTCCATTTCTTTTTTCATGCTGCCTCCTAACTTTCCCGTATCTTAATCCTCGTCCAGCTTCAGCACACTCATAAATGCTTCCTGCGGTATCTCTACATTCCCCACCTGACGCATTCGTTTTTTTCCTTCTTTCTGTTTTTCCAAAAGTTTCCGCTTTCGACTGATATCTCCGCCGTAACATTTTGCCAATACGTCTTTACGCATAGCCTTCACGGTTTCTCTTGCAATCACTTTACTTCCGACTGCCGCCTGGATTGGAATCTCAAATAAATGCCTTGGAATCTCCTCTTTGAGCTTTTCACACATCTTTCTTCCGCGCTCATAGGCGGTATCCCGGAATACAATAAACGACAATGCGTCCACCGTTTCCCGGTTGATCAGGATGTCCAGCTTCACAAGTTCCGAACGCTGATAACCTTTCATTTCATAATCAAAAGATGCATATCCGCGGGAACGGGATTTTAACGCATCAAAGAAATCATAAATAATCTCATTCAGCGGCAGATCGTACTTAATCAGTGCGCGGGTCTGTTCCATGTACTCCATACTCACATAGATCCCCCGTCTCTCCTGGCACAGATCCATGATGGCACCCACATAATCACTGGTTACCATAATCTCGGCACTGACATACGGTTCTTCCATATATTCAATTTCGGATGGGTCCGGCAGATTCGACGGGTTGGTCAGTTCGATCATGGTGCCATCCGTTTTGTGTACCTTATAAATAACACCCGGTGCTGTCGTTACAAGATCGAGATTGTACTCCCGCTCAAGACGTTCCTGTATGACTTCCAAATGCAAAAGTCCCAAAAATCCGCACCGGAAACCAAAGCCAAGGGCAATGGAGGTCTCCGCTTCAAACTGCAGTGCCGCATCATTTAACTGCAGCTTTTCCAACGCATCCCGCAGATCCGGATATTTTGCTCCGTCTGCCGGATAGAGGCCGCAGTATACCATTGGATTGACCTTCTTATATCCGGGCAGCGGTTCCTTACTTGGGTTGTCCGCATTTGTCACGGTATCACCCACACGGGTATCCCTGACATTTTTTAAGCTTGCCGTAATATAGCCGACCATACCCGCAGAAAGTTCCTCACAGGGAATAAACTGACCAGCTCCAAAATAGCCGACTTCCACAACATCTGCCACAGCTCCTGTTGCCATCATCTGAATTGGCATTCCTGCACGGATATGCCCCTCCCGGATACGGCAGAACACGATGACACCTTTGTAGGAATCGTAGAGAGAATCAAAAATCAGTGCACGAAGCGGTGCGTTCACATCGCCAGTCGGCGGCGGAAGCTTCGTCACGATCTGTTCCAGCACTTCCTCAATATTCAGACCTGTTTTCGCCGAAATTCTAGGCGCGTCCTCCGCTTCCAGTCCGATCACATCTTCGATCTCCTGGACAACCCGCTCCGGGTCAGCACTCGGCAGATCGATTTTATTTATCACAGGTATCACTTCCAGATTGTGATCCAACGCAAGGTAGACATTTGCAAGCGTCTGTGCCTCGATTCCCTGTGCCGCATCCACCACAAGAATTGCCCCATCGCAGGCCGCAAGACTGCGGGATACCTCATAGGTAAAATCCACATGCCCCGGTGTATCAATCAGGTTGAAGATATACTCTTCGCCGTCCTCTGCCCGATAGACGATACGAACTGCCTGCGATTTTATCGTAATACCTCTCTCCCGCTCCAAATCCATATTATCCAGCACCTGCGCCTGCATCTCACGACTGGTCAGAAGACCTGTCTTTTCAATGATGCGGTCTGCCAGTGTCGACTTGCCGTGATCGATATGTGCGACAATACAAAAATTTCTGATTTTGCTCTGATCAATTGCCATATAGTTACTCCTTTACAATTCCATGTTTTAGCAGAAAATCTGTCCATACGCTGTAATACTTCCCAAGCAGGTGCACCTCATCATAGGTATATGCCGGATTCAGATTGCCTGTCTCATCGGTCACCACCTCGTTTACATCAATATAGAAGATATTCCGGTTATCTGCAAGCTTTGCAATCCGATCATTCCGCTCCTTGATATTCGGGTTATTGAAAATTGGATCGGATTCTGATTTCTCCTGCTTCACATACATAATCCCCTCTACAAATATAATAGCATTCGGTTGCAATTCCTGTAAATGGGAAACTGCTTTTTGATATGCTTCCATAAAAGAATCGACCGTCCCGGTTCCCATCTCATTAATACCGATCATCAAATATACCTTGCCGAAACTGTACTCTTTCAACGCCTGTTCCACGGTTATCTCGCTCCCGTCATCCTGCACAATCGGTGTATCAAACATATCATAAACGGTCAGTCCGATACTTGCATAATAGGTCGCGTTATCCCATCCGGAATAGTCATGCAGCCCGACGGTCCGGGAATCCCCGATAAATACCGCATCATCAAAATAGGACTGATCTACGGTTGTAAAATCAAAGGTCTTCGTATCTTCTGTCTGTGCTTCTGTCACCGCTTCTTCTGTCTGTAAGACACTTTCGGTATTCCGCGCCGGCTGACCTTTCGAAGCTTTGAGACGGCCCGGTTTCTGCAAGGGTAACGTCTGATTCCCCATGCCCTGAAACACAACGGCAAGAGCCGGCGTGCTCGGCCAGTCTCTCATCCCGTGCTCCGTATTTCCGGTTAATTTGAACATGCCAAGCAGACTGCAGAGAAATCCTGTCATAACGACTGCAATAAGAAGCGGGCATTTTTTCCATTTTTTCATAAAAGCCTCCACTAAAACCGAAAATATAGGAATGGATTGTTCAGCCCATTCGCAATCTCATAGACGCAAAACCAGAAAACCAGAAATAATCCGGCCTTAAATACAAGACTTTCATGGTATTTTTCATAAATCTTATCTGCAAACGGGAGGGAAACAAGAAATGCAAGCAGCAGAAACACCGCATAATTCTGCAGATACCGTACATAATCCGTCTGATTCACGTAGGCGGCCGTCCCCCAAAGCGGAAACAGTCTTGTGAAGTAGACACCCAGGGATTTCAGGTCATCGATTGCAAATATGATCCAGGTCAGCGGCATCACGAACAGTATGTAAATGCGCGGAAGCAGCTGACTCCTCTCCAGTATTTTCCGGAAATACAATTTTTCAAACGTAATGAATGCCCACAGGACTATGCCCCACAGCAGAAAATTTGTTGTGATTCCGTGCCAGATTCCCGTAATCAGCCATACAATCAGCAGATTGCACACCGTTCTTGCAGTTCCGAGACGGTTTCCCCCCAACGGTATGTACAGATAATTTTTAAACCACTGTCCGAGACTGATGTGCCATCTTCGATAATATTCTCCCACTGATTTTGCCCGGTAAGGATGATTAAAATTCATTGGGAGGTGAAAGCCCAGCATTCTGCCGACACCGATTGCCATCAGCGAGTACCCCTGAAAATCAAAATACAGTTCGGCACTGTAACCGATGGCTCCGATCCATGCCAGCGGTGTTGAGATACTGTCAAATCCCACCGACTGGATGTCATGCCATAAAATACCGAAATGATTCGCCAGTATAACTTTAAAACCAAGACCCACGGTAAAGACGATCAGACCCTCTTCGATTCCCGCAAGATCCGTCCTTCGTTCCCGGATCTCGTCCCGCAGCATCGGATAAGAAACAATGGGTCCCGATATCATTTTCGGGAACAGCATCATATAAATTCCAGCACGCAAAAAAGAGGATTCGGCCTCCATACGTCCCATATAGACATCGAGAAGATAAGATACTACGGTAAAGGTATAGAAGCTGATTCCAAGCGGCATGCCATGGTGACTGTACTTAAAAAATAACAGCAAACCAATGTCCACGCAAAGCAAAGCTGCCAGAATCAGCCGTTTTTTCCACGTAGTATCCCGGAATTCCATAATCTGCAATGCCCCAAGATAATGAATTCCAACCGATATCAGTATCAGGAATACGAAAAGCGGTTCCCCTATTGAATAAAACAGGACGCTTCCCAGAAACAATATGATATTTTTCAGACGCTGAGGTACCAGGTAATATATAATAAGAAAAACCGGCAGAAACCGGAATAAAAATTCCAAATTTGAAAATTCCATTTTATTTCCAACTCTTTCGTGTATACTCAATCTTTATTATATCGATATTCGAGCGACTTACAATAGCTTTTTTCTTATTATTTTTTTAAGCTTATGCCCTTTTCCTTTTTATTCATTCAGCACCTTGTTCAGCAGGTCTGCCAGCGGTGCCATCGCATTTTTTGCCTCTTCAAATGTATTGGTCTGTGAACCCAGTTCTATCAGGAGAGTCTTCGGTCGAAAATGCATATTATAACGATACCCTTTCAGGTAGATGTTACGCGTCAGATTCGGATAATACTCTGCCGCTTTCAGTTCCATCTGCAGGGAAAATGCGAGATTATCCTGAATATACGGATTTGCCAGCGATTCAATGTCTCCTTTGTCTGCAAGCCGGCTCAAACCGTTAAAAAACATGATCGGTGCCATCTGCACGCCCTGTACTTCCCGCACCATATGTGTATTCTCATTGGATGCATCCCGATGCAGATCTATGACAACCTCAATACTTGGATTATCCGCCAGAAGCTGTTCGATTGCCGGTTCCGCATTCGCATAGGCATAATCCCGGCTCTCCACGTCATACTCACCCATATGATGTATGACGTTAAATCCATATTTTTCCTGCAGTATCTGTGTCAGGTATTCTCCGCATCCCATGACTCCTTTCATCACATCCCCGTCGGAATCTGCAAACATCTCCTGCGAATGGGTGTGATAGATCAGGATCTGCGGCTGATCTGCTGTCGTTGTCATGTGCATATCTTCCGACAACAGCTGTTGTGCATTCAGCTGACTGCTGTTGATCGTCGTCGTACGGTCCACTGTATAAAAATTTTGTATCAGATAATCGAAATCATTCAATTTATCCATGGAATATGTAGCTACCGGCTCTGTCTGTATCTGAAAATTCCCGATCATATTATCCGTCAGAGCAAGTGTATCTGTGCTGTCCGAATTGTCCGTCTGATCTTCGGATGACGCCTGTGTTTCATCCGGCTGTTCCGTTTCCTCCTGCGTCTGATCTCTCACTTTAGCATTTTCCGTCTCTGCTTCCGCAAGTATTTCTGACTCATTCTCATTTTCGGCTGCGACAACCACTTCGCCTGTCGTCTTATCAATATAATTTTCATCCAGCGCTTCTCTTTTCATGATTGCCTCATAGGACAGTTCACTTTCCGAAGGAGGATCGTAATCACTCTGCGTTTTTATATATCCGTACAGAGGCAGGACCTCTGCCATTCTTTCCTGTATCACTTCAACTGTTGTCTTTTCCCCACCGGTATTTTCTGCCTGATAGGTAAGTCCCGGCATATAGCTTTTTACCATACTGCCATATGCCGTTTTTTTCACCTCATCTTCAATCACACGTACGATGGTATTATTCTTTTTATCAATCTGTCCGATGCTTACCAGCAGACAGATGAGAATCCCTGTTGTAATAATATATTTATACTGCCTTTTATCATGCCGTCTATTCCACCTGTAACATCTGATAACACTCATCTCCTTATTCGCACGTCTTTCGCATTTCCCGCAGAATATTATATCTTATGTTACGGATGGCTTGTCTATGCCTGTTTCTTCGAAAAGGTCATATTGAGCCCTTCGGAAATCGTATAACTCAAACGTTTGATTGCCTCGTCAATATCTTTTGGTGTGACGAAAAAAGCATTCAGATGCGGGGAAAGGAGTTCCCGTATCAGCTCATATTTTTCCATTTCATCAAGTGTTTCCAGGGTACCGCCAAGACCTTTCAGACGACTGGATTCTGCCATTGCAGAAATCAGATCACTCATTGTATCGGTCACGATGGTCGCGGCATCCACCACCGTTGGTATGCCGATTGCAATCACCGGAATTCCCATACTCTCTTTGTTGATTGCATGGCGGTGGTTTCCAACCCCCGAACCCGGATTGATACCCGTATCCGTAATCTGTATCGTACGGTTCAATCGCTTGGTGCTTCTCGCAGCCAAAGCGTCTATTACTATAATATAGTCCGGACTTGTCTCTTCTATGACTCCTTTTATAATTTCTTCCGATTCCATTCCTGTCTGTGCCATAACGCCGGGCACCAGTCCGCTGATTCTTTGCGTATGGTTTTTTCCCAGCGCATATTTTCCAAACTCTTTGATGATATGTCTGGTAATCATCATATTGTCCACAACATTTGGGCCGAGTGCATCCGGCGTCACCTCCCGATTACCGAGACCGACCACAAGAACCGACAGGTCCTCCTTCTCCATTGGTATCAACTCTCCTATCAGCTTTGAAATCTGTTCCGATATCTCTCTGTGATAGCCGTCATCCTCTTCTATCATATTCGGAGCTTCCAACGTAATATAGGTTCCTTTTGGTTTTCCCATTGCCTTTGCACCATTTTCTGTTTCAATGACGACTCTGGTAATTTCAATATCCCCCGCTACCTTTTCTTTCTCAAGCCGGACACCTTTGACTTCCACATTATCCTGTTCAAATTTTTCTTTTGTTTCTAACGCTAAATCTGTTCGTACCTGATACATAGTTATTCACCCACTTATTGATATTTGTCTTTATTTTTTGCAGAAACCTATAAAATATGTATTGACATATCGTATTTTGAGAATTATACTAATCTAGTATGTTTACATTAGATCGTCCGTGTCCGTATTTAATGGAACAAATTTACTCAAATTAATCAATAATGGAGGTGTACGGATTTGGCTAACATTAAATCTGCTAAGAAGAGAATTCTTGTAACAGCTACAAGAGCTGAGAGAAACAAAGCGATCAGATCAAAGGTAAAAACATCCATCAAGAAAGTAGAAGCCGCTATCGCAACAAACGACAAGACTGTTGCTGAGACTGCTTTAGTTGCTGCTATTTCTGATATCAATAAAGCCGCTTCAAAAGGCATTTATCACAAGAACAATTCTGCCAGAAAGATTTCCCGCTTAACAAAAGCTGTGAATGCTCTTTCATAGGAAGAAACATAGATCGTAACCTGAACAAAAACACCAGTACCGTCATACTGGTGTTTTTTTATTTCCTTATCAATCCAAACGTACACAGAGTGTGAGCAGGATTCACTCTTGTTCTGAAATTCGCAATCGCTTTAAGCGTTCTCGGCCCCGCTGTATTTCACGATCAGAAGTTCCACCGCCAGCTGATCCTGCATTCTCCCGGTCTTAATGTCCGCCTCTGCTGCCACGGCATCTTCGATGGATTCCCGCAGCTGATCCCGGGAAAAGCTCGCCGCCTGCTGCAGATTCCGCTTTACCGTAAACGGCGGTATGCCAGCCTTGGTAGCAATCGTATTTCCATCGAATCCCTGTCGCTTCAATTCTTTCACATGCAGCAAAATTTGAAACTGTCTCGCGATCAAAAACAAAACGCGCATCGGCGGTTCTTTCAGTTCCAGCAGATCATAATATAACTGCAGCGCCCTTTTTTGATTTTTCGTTGCAATCGCATTGATCATATCAAAAATCTGGTTATTCACTTTTCCGGAGCAGACTGCCTCCACATCTTCCGGATGGATCTCATCTTTGCCAAGACAATAACAGATTAGTTTCTCCAGTTCCTTGTCAATATTCTCCATGTCGTCTCCGGCCATCGACAAGAAGAGTTGCATTGCCTGATTCGTGATGTTCTTATGTTCTCTTTTGATCCTTCCGGAAATCCAGCGTACCAGAATATCCTGACTCTGGCGCGTAAACTCTACGATACTTCCGGCAGCCTTGACGGCCTTATACATTTTGGATCGCTTATCTACCTCATCTTCCACAAACACAAAGCAGGTCGTTGTCGGAACCGCTTTGATATAATCGGCAAGGTCGTCGGCAGCATTTTTAAATACGCCGCTGTTTTCAATCAGGATCAGCCGCCTGTCTGCGAAAAAGGGAAGTGTCTCCGCCAGGTCGATCAATTCCTTCTGATTGATATTCTTTCCTTCAAATGCAGAAAAATTCATCGTATCATCCGGTGACAGGATTGCCTGCTTCAATTTGTCCCGATATTGTCTTTTTAAATAAGCTTCTTCTCCGTAGAGCAAATAAATCTGTTTTATTTTTCCATTTTTAATATCTTCATCAATCGTTTTCATGGATTTATTTTATCACAGAATATTGCATCACTTCAAGCGGGTTCCGATACTTTGTGATTTTCACAGATTCCCCGCTCAGCAGTAATGTAATCTCTCCCTCTTTCGCAGTGCAAAACACCCTGCTCCCCGCCTCTTCCATGTGCTTCACCGCCTCTGCACTTGGATGACCGTACCAGTTATTCTCTCCGTACGAGATGGTGGACAAAAGCGGTGACAGCTTTGTAAGCCATGTACTGCTATTGGAATATCGGGAGCCGTGATGTGCCGCCTTATACCACGTGATATCCGATAGTCCGGTATGTTGTAAGAGCCATTTTTCCTCTTCTTCCGTGATATCCCCGGTGAGGATTCCGGAAAACTGTTTTTCCCGAAACAGCAGTACCATCGAACGGGCATTGATATCGTCTGATGGATAGTTTTTTTCGGGAAAAACACATTCTGCCACTGATTCTCCGGATCTGACTGCAGTCCCCGGCTTCATATAACAGATATCGGTATGATATTTCCCGGCCAGCACGACAAGAGTATCCCAGTTCTCATTTTTCACAGCAGTTTCTGCAAATAAAAGATGTTTTACCGGATAACCGCTTTGCATCACTTCGATCAATCCACTCACATGATCCGTATCCAGATGGGATACAAACCAGTAATCAATCTGACGGATTCTGTGGTATTTGAGATATGGAAGAATCCGGTATTTCCCAACCTGACTGACATCGGTACTGCCGCCGTCTACAAACAGATTGACACCTGTTTTCAAACGGATACAGATTCCATCCCCCTGTCCGACATCGAGAACATCAATTGTAGTCGGATGAGGTGCCTGATACACAAACAGTGACAACAGACAGAGTATCCAGAGAACTCTCCGTATTCCGTAAATTTTAAAATTCAGACGGCATTCCGTATATCGCAGAACCAGTTTCTGTCCCCATCTATTTCTATCTGCATATTTCTCTGTCACCTTCTGCTTTTCTTCTATTTCGCATCGCGCTTCTAATTCCTTCTTTTTTAAGAGACGGCGTTTCCGGAAGCAACGTACACCCCAAAGCAACAGGATATAATAGAGAATAACCGGTATCCACGCAGGTTTTCCTGTCATCCACATCGTATAGGGCAATCTCTGAACCAGACGGCACACCGCTTCATAAAACCACAGAATCAGCCAGGCCGGAAAAACCAGTAATTTTCCCAGCCACGGCGTGATACATGCGGCTGCCGTACCCGCCATTCCGCTGATCAGCAGGCATCCCGAAAATGGAAGGATCACCAGATTCACCAGCAGTCCCCAAACCGGTACCTCATAAAACGTGCAGGCGATCAGCGGTAACGTCACAAGTTGTATCATTCCATTCATCCGCCATTCCACTGTTTTTTCACCTGCAAGTATGATTCCGATCAGTGCACCCACGGAAAGCTGAAATCCGCTGTAACCAATCAGGAACGGATTCTCCGTCAAAAGGAGAAATACAGCAAGCGCAAGCCCGGTTGTCGTATCATACGTTCTGCCGAGACATTTTGCCAGCATAGCAACTGCAAACATCAGCACCGCACGGATCGTCGACACACCCCAGCCTGTCATCTGCGCATAGAAACAGAGCAAAATTCCCGCTGATACCGCAGATAGTAAAAATCCACCCCTGCATCTGCGCAGCAAACCGTAGAGTCCCGCTCCGATCATGGATATGTGCATTCCACTGATGACCAGCACGTGGGTAATCCCGGCGTATTGATACAGGGTCTTTGTTTCTGCGTCCATCAGTTGCGTATCACCCAGCACCATCATACTCAGTATTGCAGCATTTTGGGCATCTGTAATATTAATATAATTTTGTTTTAATTTTTCCTTTAGCAGATACAGCCTATTTTGCCAGACATTTTCTTTGCCATAGCAGCCCAAAACCTCTTCCGCCTCAAATTCATAGTCTATTTTCAGACTCTGGTAATAAAGGCGCTGATCGAAACCGCCTTCATTGGCAGCAGGGCTGAAATCTTTTATTTTTCCTTTTACAACAATGGTTTTTCCGATGGGATATGCATCGGTACTTTGATAGATCAAGACATGATTGATTGAATATTTTTGATTCTCAACTTTTAGTATTACGTTTTTCAGATAGATCAGATACTGTTCGTTCTTCTTTTCTTTTTTGTATATCGTCCCCTGCAAAACCGCAGTGGACTCTTTTTCCAGACAGTGCCTGTAGCTGTTGCGGTATGCCAGTTCTGTCTCGGTATGGCCGAAACCGGACAGAAACAGCACAGCCCAGGCAAGGAATAAACCTGCCGCAATCGTGTATTTCCGCCCTTTGATCCAGCTCCAATTGATAATGACAAAAACAGGCAGTATGCCTGCCGGAAGAAACCAGTATCCCTTCCATGCAAAGGCAATTCCTGCAACATAGGCTATCACTGTCTGCGCAAGCAGACGTTTGCTCAAACGGTAAAATCACTCCTTTACTTCTGTTTCACTTGCCGCTTCCGTACTTACGACAAAATCCAGATTGCGTTCATATAAAGTTCCAAGCGAATAGCTGTCACGATAGATGCCGCTGGTATCTCCGTTTACCGATATCTGTACCTTATTCACCGTCGATATCTCAGAAAGGGAATCCACAATGGAATAGATTACGATTGGTTCCTGTATCTCATACTGCTGATTTAAAAATCCCTCATCCAGATTGACGTAGCAGACCCCATCCGTCGTTGCAATACTCACAAGCTCTGTTCCCGGAGGGATTGCAGACTTCATTCCCTTTTCGTCCGGACCATCCAGCAAATGTTCCATTACAAGTTTTTCCATCGGAATATTACTGCTGTACTGCACATCCTCCGTTGTCTCGATCAGTCCGTCTCCAGTCGCATTTGAAAAATACAGGTGAATCGTCGCTGTCTGAATCGCATTGATCTGTTTTCCCGGATTCTCCACAAAACTCTCGTTTGTCATAAGTCCGACTACATTTCCCTTACTGTCCGATAGCGGGAGGTCTCCAATATAAAAGGATACGCAGGAAACGCCCGGTATCTGCAGCATTGTCCGCACAATTGCTGCCCGGCACAGCACTTCTTCGGCTGTACTCATCTGCGCATATGCATCATTAAACGTAAGCGAAAGCTGCTCTCCATCCAAATTATATCCGGTAATCTCCACTCCTGTACGCAGCGGATTCCGATAATCTACGCGGTCCGGACTCGTACCGAGCAGTCCGATAAATTCTTCTACCATACCGGTCGTGTCGGAAGCCTTCGGCTCATACGCCTCATCTACAATTCTGGTTTCATCTTTGTTCAGATAATAGGTATGATAAGCGGTGTTTTCTGTTGTTTTGGACGATGCACAACCTGTAAGCAGCATCAGGGAAAGTAATGCGACAGCAACCCTTATATACTTTTTCATGATCAGGCACCTCCTACGCGATATAGTTCAGTGGTATACGCACGGTAAAAATCGTGCCTTCTCCCTCTGAACTAAAGACTTTGATCGCTCCCCTGTGCATCAGCACTGAATTTCTTGTAATGGCAAGACCCAGACCTGTTCCACCGATTTCCCGGGAATGGGACTTGTCCACACGGTAAAATCTTTCATAGATATGCTCCAGCGATTCCTGCGGAATCCCGATTCCGGAATCCTCCACTTTCACATAAAAATACTGATGGTCCGCATTTAAGGAAACATGCACCCATCCTTCTTCCTTATTATACTTAATGCCGTTTTCAATCAGATTGGTAAGTGCAAGTGTCAACTTGACCTCATCCACTTCTGCTGTTACCGGACGAAAGCTCTCCAAAACCAGTTCGATATGCTGTTTTTCCGCAATCGGACGCAATCTTTTTAAAATCTGTTCCACCATCTCATTGATATTCAGAGAAGTAATGTTTAAGTCAGATGCGGACTTATCCATTTTCACGAGAGAAAGCAGATCATTGATAATCTTATTCTCCCGCTCTATTTCATTTCCAATATCCTGCATAAACTCACGGTACAGTTCGATTGGGACATCCTCCTGTCCGTTCAGTGAGTCTGCAAGTACCTTCATCGAGGTCAACGGTGTCTTCAGCTCATGCGAAACGTTCGATACGAACTCCTGTCTGGAATCATCAATCATTTTCATACGACTGTACAATATGTTGAATTTTTCTGAAATCCGTGTCGTTTCGGTATAATCATGAATCGCCAGTGTCCCCTTGCTGTCACCGTATCCGGTCTGCATCTCTTCAATTGATTTCGCCATGCGTTTCAGCGGCCTTGTCATACGGATTGCTATTCCAAAACCAATGGCAAAAAGCAGGATACCGATTGCAACCTCTATGATCAGAGCCCGGCTTTTTAGATAGCTCATAGTTGATTCGATGCTGTCTGTCGACACACTGACCAGCAGCACACCGATCACTTCCTGCTGCTCCGTATCTTCATCCGTATAATGCAGCGGAATTGTCATCTCGATATAATGATTCTGAGAATCGTAATTCGATATCTCCTCACCCTCAAAACTTTTCAATACCTCTTCTGAAATAATCGTCTTTCCGGTATCCAGATCATATGTATCTTTTATGATATGAAAAGAAGAGTCAATCAGCATGACTCTGCCAGCATAGATATGTGATAACTGCTCTAACTGTGTGGTAATCGTTTCGGACGAAGTATCATTGACATAATCAGCATTCACAATCTGATCTGCAAGAATTTTTGCCTGGCTCAAAATATCTATGCTACGGACAGATACAGCTCTCTTCTCATAGGATTGCAGAACTCCGATTCGAACAACCACACCGGACAGAATTCCCACACTCATGCAGATGAAGACCAGCCAGAATTTCAGACTTTTAAAAAAATAACGCATCTTCTTTTTCATTCTATTGTATCCCTATTCCATTAACTCTGCTGATAAAAATAACCAACGCCCCATTTGGTATGCACATATTTGGGTTCACTCGGATTCGGTTCGATCTTCTCACGCAATCTACGTACATGCACATCCACAGTCCTCACATCACCAGGGTACTCATAGCCCCATACCAGATTCAATAAATTTTCCCGGCTGTATACTTTGTTCGGATTCAGTACCAGAAGCTCGAGAAGGTCAAATTCCTTTGCGGTCAGATTGATTTCTTTATCCAGGATATAAAGCCTCCTGCCTTCGCAATCCAGCTTCAGATCTCCGTTTTCAATCATCTTTATATCTTCCTGTTTCGACTCCGCAGTACTGGTTCTGCGCATAATTGCTTTAATTCTTGCCTTAACCTCAAGAATATTGAAAGGTTTTGTAATATAGTCATCCGCGCCGTATTCCAGTCCCAGAATCTTATCCATATCATCACCCTTTGCCGTCAGCATCACGATTGGTACCGTGGAAAAATCGCGAATGTGCTGGCAGACTTCAAATCCATCCATCTTCGGGAGCATAATATCCAAAAGAATCATATCATACTTGTTTTCGGTAGCAAGTTTTAATGCTTCTTCCCCGTCATAGGCACATGTCACTTCCATACCATCCTGCTCAAGGCTGAAGCGAATCCCTTTCACAATTAATTTTTCATCATCTACTACAAGAACTTTCTTTGCCATTTCGCACCTCAGTCGACAGTTATACTGTCCTTAATTTTAACGAAAACCCCTTCTTTAATACCTGTTATGTTCATGATCTCTTCCACAGATGTAAAACTGCCATGCTCTTCTCTGTATGCCAGTATACTGTCCGCTTTGGACTGTCCGATACCCGAAAGTGTCATCAACTGCTCCGCCGTTGCGGTATTCAGATTGACTTTACCGTCCGACTGTTCTTCCTGAGCCGTCCGGACCTGTTCGGCTTCTTCCGCCGTCTGAATCTCGATCATCTGCCCGTCCGTAATCTTTTCTGCAAGATTGCAGGATACTGCGGCGTCTTCTGTCAATCCGCCGGCAAGCCTGACTGCATCGTCGACCCGCGAGCCTTCCGGCAGTTCATACACCCCGGGATTGCAAACCGCACCGCACACGTATACATAACAGAAAGCCGGCTCTGTATCATCGTCCGGCGTAGTTGTTTCTGTCACCTGAACTTCGTTCGTCTGGTTCAAATAAACAGTATCTTTTGTACAGGCAGTCAAAAAGACCGCAAGTACCGGTATCATAAGGTATTTCCCGATTTTCTTATGTTTCATAAGCAACGCTTCCTCCTGCCATGCGGATTCAGAAGCTCCCTAATGCCCGATTACTTTCATTCTAACGAAATTTCAAGCGTATTACAAGTATTAATTTAAAAAGGTTCTTTTCGTCAAATGGACTGAAAGACTTTTTCCAGCTTTTCAATCATCTCATCCACATGTTTTTCTTCAATAATCAGAGGCGGAACCATACGGATCACATCGCTTCCTGCCGTTATGATAATCAGTCCCTCTCCCAGCGCCTTTGACGCAATTTCTCCCGCATTTTTCGTACATACAAGCCCCTGCATCAGACCTGCCCCGCGGCGTTTTGTCAGAAAATCATAGTTCTGAATCAGTACGTCCAGTTTCTTTTCAAGATACGCCCCTACCTTCTGTACATGTGCAGGAATTTCCTCTTTTTCCATTAATTCAATTACTTTATTGACTGCGGCTCCGACAAACGGATTGCCTCCATATGTGGTTCCATGGTCTCCCGGAGCAAGTGATTTTTCCGCCACCTTTTCCGTCATAGCGAAAGCGCCGACCGGAACGCCACAGCCTAATGCCTTTGCACTGGTCATGATATCCGGTTTTACACCGTACTTCTCCCAGGCAAACATATATCCGGTTCTTCCCATACCGCACTGTATTTCATCCAGGATCAGAAGAATGTCTTTTTCATCACATATTTCGCGGATGCCCTCCATAAATTCCTGTGTGGCCGGGTATATTCCACCCTCTCCCTGTACCGTTTCAAAGAGAATTGCACAGGTACGGTCTGTAATCTGTGCTTTCACACTTTCCAGGTCGTTGTAATCCGCAAATTTCACACCCGGCATCAGCGGCTCAAACGGTTCCTGATAATGTGCATTTCCCGTCACCGACAGCGCTCCGATTGTCCGTCCGTGGAACGAGTGGTTCATCGCAATGATTTCATGGCCGGCATGACCGTCTCTGGTATATGCGTATTTTTTTGCCGCTTTTATCGCACCCTCAATCGCTTCCGCACCGCTGTTTGTGAAAAAGACCCGGTCCATATGGGATATTTTCAGAAAACGCTTTGCGGCATTCAGGATCGGCACATTGTAATACAGGTTGGATGCATGCATCAGCAGGTCTATCTGCTTTTTCAATGCTTCCGTATATTCCTGCTTACCATAACCAAACGCCTGCACTGCAATTCCAGCTGCAAAATCCAGATACTGCTTTCCGTCCGTATCATACAGATATACGCCCTCTCCTTTATCCAGAACAATCTGAAAACGCTGATAGGTGTGCAGAAGGGCACTCTCTGCACCATCGATATATTCCTGTTTATTCATGATAGAATTTCATCTCCTTATCTCCTAATATGGCCGTTCCGATTCCCCTGTTCGTGAAAATTTCAAGCAACAGACAATGTGCAATGCGGCCATCCAGAATATGCACTCTTGATACGCCGTTTTCAATCGCATCGATACAGTTGTTCAGTTTTGGAAGCATGCCTCCACCGATATAACCATCGGCGATCAATTTCTTGGCATCGGAAATTTTCAGTTCCGATATCAGTGTATTTTTATCATCCGGATCTTTGTAAACACCCTCAATGTCAGTCAGAAATGCAAGTTTTTCTGCCTCAATCGCACGTGCAATGGAACAGGCCGCATCGTCTGCATTGATGTTATAGGTGTGAAAATCATCATCCAGTCCGATCGGACAGATAATTGGCAGAAAATCTTTTTCCAGTAGATCATATAAAATCTTCGGATTTACCTCTTTTACCTCTCCCACGTAGCCAATGTCCTGTCCGTCAGATAATTTCTTGTCGACCTTCAGCAGACCGCCGTCTTTTCCGCTGATGCCGATCGCATTGACACCCAGCTGCTCCACCTTCTGCACCAGCGATTTGTTCACTTTTCCGAGTACCATTTCTGCGATTTCCATGGTGGCCTCATCGGTCTTGCGCAACCCGTTCACGAATTCCGCTTCCATACCCACCTTACCGACCCACTTACTGATCTCTTTTCCGCCGCCGTGAACGATGATCGGCTTGAATCCAACCAGCTTCAGAAGTGTGACATCCTGAATGACGCTCTTTTTCAGTTCCTCATCCACCATGGCACTTCCGCCATACTTTACAACAATGATTTTCCGATTAAAACGCTGTATGTAAGGCAGCGCTTCAATCAACACCTCCGCCTTTTCCAAAAGCTCCTTCATATATTTTTCTTCCATGTTCTTTCCTTTCCGCAAAATCCATGCACACAATCTTCATTTTATATAATCATAATTTAAGATCTGTAGTCGGCATTGATTTTTATATAGTCATAAGTCAGATCGCATCCCCAGGCAGTTGCCTGTGAATCACCCATCTTGATATCGGCGATTGCAGTCACTGCATCTTCGGATAAAATCCGGGTCGCTTCCTCTTCACTGTAATTGACAGCGACTCCATTCTCAATAATCTTAATTTTCCCTGCTCTGCTTTCAAAATACAGATCTACTTTTTCCGGATCAAACGGCACGCCTGCATATCCCATTGCACAAAGAATTCTTCCCCAGTTCGCATCGTGTCCGTAAATCGCTGTTTTGGTCAGGCTGGAGGTGACGACCGACTTGCTCAAAACGACAGCCTGTTCTTTGCTTTTTGCATGAATTACTTTTACCTCAAACAAAGCTGTCGCACCTTCTCCGTCACCTGCCATTAATTTTGCCAGTGTCTCATTCACAGAATAAAGTGCATCCCGGAATGCTTCGTAATCGGCATTCTTTTCGGTAATCTCCGGATTGCCTGCCATACCGTTTGCCAGTACCAGACAGGTATCGTTTGTCGAAGTATCTCCGTCAACGGATATCATATTATAAGTATCTACAACAACCTCATGCAGTGCTTCCTGCAACAGGGTTTTGGAAATAGCGGCATCAGTTGTCACAAAGCTCAGCATGGTACACATATTCGGATGGATCATGCCGGAGCCCTTGCACATACCGCCTATTGTCACGGTGCTTCCTCCGAGTTCAATTTCCACGGCCACTTCCTTTTCACGGGTATCCGTGGTCATAATCGCACGTGCCGCATCATATCCGTTTGATAAATCTCCATTTAATTTATCCTTTAGTTCTTCTATTCCTGAACAAATACGATCAATCGGAAGCTGCATTCCAATCACTCCGGTTGAAGCCACCAATACTGCCTCCGTTGGTATGGTAAGCAACTGACCCGCCTTTTCTGCCGTCTGTCTGCAATAGCCAAATCCCTCTTCTCCCGTACATGCATTGGCAATTCCGGCATTGATCACAACTGCCTGTGCATAGGGACTGTCGGCTACGATCTGCTGATCCCATTTTACAGGAGCCGCCTTTACCACATTCGTTGTGAAGGTTCCGGCTGCCGTACATGGCTTCTCACTATAGAGCAATGCCATGTCTGTTCTGTCTTTGTATTTGATTCCGGCTGCTGTGGAAGCTGCCTGAAATCCTTTTGCTGCTGTTACACCGCCTTTGATCTGATTCATAGAAAAACCTCTCTTTCCCTCTGCTCTTTCATTTATTGCAACCGGATATCCCTATGGATTAAATGTCGTCCGATTTTTTTCATTCAATGTATAGTCGTAATAATTCAGGTCGTCCCGCTGCGTCCATCCCAGCTCCTTCCAGAAGCGGTTTCCGACTGCATTATCGGTAAAGGCAACCACCGATATCTTATTGATCTGCTCCCTTTGCAGTGCTTCCACTGCTTCGGCAACCATTGCCTTACCGATTCCCTGCTTTCGATATAACGAAGCGACACAGACATGATACAGACAGCCCCGTCTCCCGTCATTGCCGCAGAGAACTGCGCCGACAATTTTTCCGGCCGCCTCGGCAACAATACTGGTCGTTGGATTCCTGCGGATAAACCGCTCCACACCTTCCCTGGAATCATCGATACTGCGGATGCAGAATCCGTGGATCGACATCCACAGATCATATACGCCTTCATAATCTTCCAATTTCATTTCCCGTATTTTACAGTTATCATCCATTTTCCCATCTCACATTTCTTTCAAGAAACATTCCCGCTTTTAAACGGCTTTCTATGGAAACATCGGAACCAGTTCAAGTCCCTCACTCTCCGGAAAACCAAACAGCAGATTCATATTCTGCACCGCCTGACCCGCGGCACCCTTCACAATATTATCCAGTGCTCCCATCATAACAACCCGGCCGGTACGCTCATCTATCACGAAATTCACATCTACATAATTGCTGCCTTCTACCCACTTGGTTTCCGGGCAGGTTCCTTCGTTCAGCACACGGACAAATTTTTCCTGTCCGTAATACGTTTCGTAGACATTTCGAATTTCTTCTTTGGACGGATAGGTTCCGTCAGCCTTTTTCACAAGAGATGCATATTCTGTCACCAGTATTCCACGGTTCATGGGTGCAAGATGCGGCGTAAATGTGACCTGAATCTGGCTGCCTGCCGCGTAGCCGAGCTGTTCTTCAATCTCCGGTGTATGTCTGTGGGTCGTCACGCCATACGCTTTCATATTTTCATTGACTTCGCAGAACAGATTATTCACCTTAGCACCTCTGCCTGCCCCCGAAGTACCGCTTTTGGCATCAATGATCAATGAATTCGGATCAACCAGCCCCTCTTTGATCAGCGGATATGCCGTAAGAATCGAACAGGTCGTATAACAGCCCGGATTTGCAATCAGCCTTGTCTGGCTGTTTACCTGATCACGGTTAATCTCACAGAGACCGTATACGGCCTCAGCAATAAACTGCGGACTTTTGTGTGTCAGCTGATACCACGATTCATAGGTTGCCACATCTTTGATGCGGTAATCCGCGCTGAGATCAATTATTTTTGTTTCTTTCAAAATCTCTTCGTTCAGCACCGAAGCCAGATATCCCTGCGGCGTGGCTGTAAAAATCACATCCACCTGCTTTGCGAGTTCTTCTATATTATCATCCAGGCAGGTATCTTCCACCAGTTCAAACATGTTCTGGTACACCTCTGCATATTTTTTATCGATATAGCTTCTGGAACCAAACCACCTGATTTTTACCTCTTTATGCCCGAGCAGCAACCGGACCAGCTCTCCTCCTGCATATCCGGTAGCCCCAATAATACCAGCGTTCACCATACTATCATCTTCTTTCTCTTCTTTATTTTTTATTTAAAACCACATCTTTCTCTCACATTGCATAATTATACATACTTTTATTCATTTATGCAAGTATTATTTTCCAGTTTCGGCATGTATTTTTGTAAATTTTTCATTCCTTTCTTCTTTATTTATAATTATACCAATGGGAATCGCATCCTGTATGCTTTGCATATAATTATGTATTATTATTAATAATTTATGTATATTTTTTCGCTTGCGTTCTGAACCTATTTGTTGTATATTATTGCTAGTGATGCAGATCGTATTGATCTGCGCTTAGCATAACATTACGAAAAAAGGAAGGACATGGCATTATGAAAGAAAAAGTTATTTTGGCTTACTCCGGCGGTCTTGATACCACCGCGATCATCCCTTGGTTAAAAGAAAATTTTGACTACGAAGTTATCTGCTGCTGTATTGACTGCGGTCAGGAAGAGGAATTAGATGGTCTGGAGGAAAGAGCCAAATTATCCGGCGCAAGCAAGTTATATATCGAAGATATTGTAGATGAATTCTGTGACGATTTTATTGTTCCATGTGTGCAGGCCAATGCCGTATACGAGAATAAATATTTATTGGGTACTTCCATGGCCCGTCCTGGAATTGCCAAGAAATTAGTTGAAATTGCCCGTAAAGAAGGCGCTACCGCAATCTGCCACGGCGCTACCGGAAAGGGAAATGACCAGATCCGTTTCGAGCTCGGCATCAAGGCACTGGCTCCTGACCTCAAGATTATCGCTGCATGGAGAAGTGAAAAATGGAACCTGCAGTCCCGTGAAGAAGAAATTGAATACTGCAAAGCACACGGAATCGATCTCCCATTCTCCGCAGACTCCAGTTACAGCCGTGACCGTAACTTATGGCACATCAGCCACGAGGGACTTGAACTGGAAGACCCTGCCTGCGAACCAAACTATGATCACCTTCTGGTACTGGGCGTCTCACCGGAAAAAGCTCCGGATGAGGGAGAATATGTAACCATGACTTTTGAAAAAGGTGTTCCTGTTTCCGTAAACGGCAAGCAGATGAAGGTATCCGACATTATCCGTGAGCTGAACCGTCTCGGCGGCAAACACGGTGTTGGTATTATCGACATTGTCGAGAACCGCGTTGTCGGTATGAAATCCCGCGGTGTCTATGAGACCCCTGGCGGAACCATCCTGATGGAAGCACATGCACAGTTGGAAGAACTCGTTCTTGACCGCGCTACGATGGAAGTTAAAAAAGATATGGGTAATAAAATGGCTCAGATCGTATATGAAGGAAAATGGTTCACTCCGCTCCGTGAGGCCGTACAGGCATTTGTGACCTCCACACAGGAATACGTGACCGGTGAAGTAAAATTCAAACTGTACAAAGGCAATATCATCAAGGCCGGTACTACCTCTCCATATTCCTTATACAGTGAATCTCTTGCAAGCTTTACGACTGGCGAACTGTATGATCACCATGATGCGGAAGGATTTATCACATTGTTCGGTCTTCCTCTGAAAGTACGTGCAATGAAAATGCAGGAAGTAGAAAATAACCAGCAATAAACAGTTAGGCTGATTTTGACCTCTGTCATATAAGAAAACCGTTTCGATCATGTCTTCGGACAGATCGGAACGGTTTTATTTTTTCAGTATATCATGCAAAATCCGAATTCCTTCTTCCATCTGCTTCTCATCGAGATTTCCATAGCCCAGCAGAAGGGTCGGCGTTCTTTTTTTCCCGGAATCATGGAGCCGATAGGCCGACAGGCCAAACAGTTTAACGCCCTGTTCCTCTGCCGCCGCAATCAGTTTTGCTTCCGACAACACGGTATTGATCTCCACATTGACATGAAGTCCTGCATTTTCACCATAGATACGTTTCACCCATGGTTCATTTTTCAACAGGCGAAGCAGATACTCCTGTTTTGCCTTATAACTATTTTTCATACGGTTTAAATGGCGCTCAAAGCTGCCATCCAGCAGAAAGCGGTATAAGATTTCCTGCTGCATCCGCGGAACGGTCGTTGAATAAAAACCGCAGTTATCGAAATATTTCTTCATCAGTCCCTTCGGCAGCACCATATAACTGACACGCACTGACTGGGCAATGCTTTTGGAAAACGTTCCAATGTAAACGACGCGACTGCTTCCATCCATTCCCTGCAGGGAAGGAATTGGTTTTCCCTTATACCGGAATTCACTGTCATGATCATCCTCTATGATATAACGTTCTTCCTGTTCACCGGCCCATTTCAGAAGCTCCAGCCTGCGTTTCATCGGCATGACAGTTCCCAGCGGGAACTGGTGAGACGGCATGACGTACAGAATATCCGCTCCCAATCGCCTTACTTCCTTCATCTGCATACCATACTCATCCATCTCGACTGCCGAAACGATGTACTCCATATTTTCAAAGGTTCTTGACGCCTGGATATAGGTATAATCCTCCATTGCGACCACCTTATTGCTTCCCAGAATCTGAGACAGCAAAAGAAGCAGATATTCATTTCCGGCACCCAGGATAATCTGTTCCGGCCCGCAGTTTACACCTCGCGCACGATGCAGATAGCTGCTTATGGCACATCTTAAGTTTTCGTCTCCTCTGGAATCTCCTGCATGGAAAAAAGCTGCATCATCTTCCCAGCTCACGCTCCGGCTGATTTTCTGCCAAACACGAAATGGGAAATGCGCTTCATCGATCCGAAACGGAGAAAAAACAATACGGCATTCTCTGTGTTCCGTCTTTTCTGCCAAACGTTCCACCGTACCGTCCCGCGCTTCCTTCTTCCAGCCATACAGTCCGCTGACATCACAGGCATAATATCCGGCACGGGACTTCGTGGCAATGTATCCTTCCGCAACCAGCTGGTCATATGCAAATTCTACCGTGCTTCTGCTGATCTGCAGATTTTTTGCCATAAAACGAGTAGACGGTAATTTTTCCCCGGGGGAAATCTTACCGTCTGCTATCTCTTTGCAGATAAATTCATAAATCTGCTCATACAATGCTTTTTTGGAATCATGATGTAAATCAATCAGCAATTCTTTCACAGATGACACCACCACTATTTTTTATTTTTGATCTCGTTTAGAATTTCGTCTTTTAACTCGCGTGCCTTATCCTTGATTTTACGGCCGGCATTTACAGAGGTAATCACATTTGAAATGCTCTTGGAGGCGATATCATACTGTTTAAAATGGAACGCCATCGTTGCAAGAAGATAATCCACAGTGCTCGTGTCCATTCCGCAGATTGGAAACATTTCCGTTGAAACAGCTTTCATGAAACCATCATATGCCTGTTTGTAAAAAGCTTCTTCTTCCTTTCTGCACTCTGCAATCTTCTCCTTTTCCTGCGGCTGTTCTTTTTCCAGACTTTCTGCTTTGCCGCGAAGCAGCCAGGAAATAATCAGGCAGTTATAAGCCTTTTCACTGGTCTTAGCCTTCTTAACGATTGCATTGAGCAGGGAGAGCTTATGGGTATCAATCGCAGTATCATAGTCATTCACTGCCAGATCCGCTGTTTTCTCCGGACGATAATTGCTGCATACCTGCTCTTTGATGAGCTTGATCTGTGCAGATGACACATGTTCGAAATAGCGGTTCAATGCGGTGTAACCGCAAAACGGACAGGAAGATGTGTCATATTTTAACGTATCGATGTACATATGGCGGGGCCTTAAATCCCGATCCGGTTCCAGCCGTTTCACCCTGCCGGACTTCACCATTTTTGTTTTAAACACTTTGTCACATACCGTACAACGGATTGTTTTCTCCAGAAGGAATTCTTCCTCGGTAGGTTCATCTGCACCTTTTCCATCGGCATTCTGAGCATTTTTCTTCTCATCTTTTTCGTCTGCAAATAAATCTACATTCTCATCTGCTTTCAAACCGAATTTTTCAAGTCCTGCAAATAGGTTCATTTTCTTTCCTCCAGTCACTCCTGCTTTGGTAATTTATAGGAACTCTTTAATGATACGATCCGATTGAATACGAGTGCATCCGGCCTGGAATCCTTTGCATCTGCGCAAAAATATCCCTGTCTTACGAACTGAAAACTCTCATAGGCTTTTGCATTTTCCAGCGATGGCTCCACATAACAGTCATCCAGAACCGTCAGAGAATTCGGATTCAGATTCAGACTGCCGTCTTCGTTATATACTCCAAGTTCCTCATCCACAATGTTCTCATAAAGGCGAACCTGCGCTCTCTTTGCAAATTTTGCGGATACCCAGTGAATGGTTCCTTTTACCTTACGTCCATCCGGACTGTTTCCACCTCTTGACGCCGGATCATACGTACAGTGAATCTCCGTCACTCTGCCATTTTCATCTTTGACAAAGCTCTCGCATTTCACAAAATAGGCATGCATCAGACGAACCTCATTGCCTGGGAACATACGGAAATACTTCTTCGGCGGTTCCTCCATAAAGTCTTCGCGGTCTATATAGAGTTCGCGGGTAAACGGAATGGTTCTCGTACCAAGGTCTTCATTTTCCATATTGTTTACAACATCAAAATACTCCACCTGATCTTCCGGATAATTGTCAATGACAACCTTAATAGGATCCAGCACGGCCATCACACGCGCACGCTTCAGCTTCAGATCCTCACGAATACAGTATTCGAGCATTGCATAATCCACGGAACTGTTACTCTTACTGATACCGCAGAGATCTACGAACATCTTGATGGATTCCGGTGTAAAACCTCTTCTGCGCAGAGCCGCAATCGATACAAGACGGGGATCGTCCCATCCGTCTACAATGTTCTCTTCCACCAGTTTCTTGATATACCGCTTGCCGGTTACCACATTCGTCAGATATAATTTTGCAAATTCGATCTGCTTCGGCGGATTCTCATACTCCAGTTCACGAACCACCCAGTCATATAACGGACGGTGATCCTCAAATTCCAACGTACAGATAGAGTGGGTAATTCCCTCAATCGCATCTTCGATGGGATGTGCAAAGTCATACATCGGATAGATGCACCACTTATCTCCTGTATTATGATGCGTCATATGTGCAACACGATAGATGATTGGATCCCGCATATTGATATTTGGTGAAGCCATATCGATTTTTGCACGCAGAACCTTCTCGCCGTCCTGATATTTGCCGTCTTTCATCGCTTCAAATATCTGAAGATTTTCTTCCACGCTCCGATTTCTGGAAGGGTCTTCCTTTCCCGGTTCCGTCAGAGTTCCGCGGTACTCCCGCATCTCTTCCGCATTCAGATCGGACACGTAAGCTTTTCCTGTCCGTATCAGTTTCACAGCCGCTTCGTACATCTGTTCAAAATAGTTGGAAGCAAAGAAAAGTCTGTCTTCCCAGTCAGCCCCCAGCCATTTGATATCTTCCAGAATAGACTCGACAAATTCTACCTTTTCCTTGGTTGGGTTGGTATCATCAAATCTCATGTTGAATTTACCGCCATATTCCTTTGCCAGTCCGTAATTCAGTATAATTGATTTCGCATGTCCTATATGAAGGTAGCCATTCGGCTCCGGCGGAAATCTTGTATGCACCGTAGTACAATGCCCCTCCGCCAAATCCTTATCAATAATCTGCTCAATAAAATTTTTGGAGACATTCTCGTTTTCCATTTGTCTTCCTCCTGCTGTTAGTCTTTCTTCTCCCCAATCGAAAGCCAAGCTTTTCGATAACACTCCTATTATTATAACGACAAGTACCTTATAAAATCAATAAGAATATGCGTAATAAAAGAAAAAAGAGGGGGCATGCCCGCGCATACCGCCCTCTTATTCATTAATTTCTCGTAATATGCCTGTGTGTAAACAAATGATCCTGGCAATATTCATAATTCCCTTCGCACTTCGAACAGAAACGGAATTCCAGTGTCGGATCGTCCAGTTCGGTTCTTCCGCAGACCGCACATTTGTGCTTGGTAATGCCGCTGCCGGTCCGCGGTTCCCGTGTCTGTGCACGGTAAACCTGTTTGCGGTGTATCTCCCTCGGCGAAATCCTCCGATAGTTCCTTGTGGAAAGGAAAAAGATCAGGAAGTTCAAAAGGGACATTACGATTGCAACCCTTCCTGCCCATCCGGTCACAATCAAATCATATCCGGTAAATGCAACATACACATACGCCAGCCACTTCATCTTGATTGGTATCAGGAAGTACAGCATGACCTGCATCTCCGGAAACAGCGTTGCAAATGCAAGGAAAATGGACATGTTGATATAACGTGTACTGAAACTGGCACTGAGCGCCAGTGAAAGAGCCTGCATATTCGTATCGCCGATTCCGCTATACATGACGGAAAAAATGCCGTAAAGTATGAACGCACCGATGACGGTAAACAGCATGCCGCCGAATATATAGGCATTAAACCGGAACGTACCCCAGGTCCGTTCCAGTGTGGTTCCAAGCTGATAATAGAAAAATGCCATAATCAACAGGAAAATAATGTTGGACTCTTCCGGCATCACGATCCACGTAATCAGTCTCCACACCTGACCATGCAGAATGTGGTACGGACTGAGCGTGAGCAGTTCCATGAGCGTCGGGTTTACTTTTTCAATCGCATATCCGATACAGGATGCGCCGACCAGCCATACGATCAGGTTCGGAATCGCAAACCTTCCTATTTTTCTCTCCAATTTATTCAACCAGTTCATTTATCTTACCTCTTCCCGCACAATGTACAATTAGATTTGTCATATGTGTTTGATTATAATTTTTTATGATTCCCTTGTCAATTCAGGCGCCTATATTTCATAAAATATTTAGACTTTTCATTCTACTTTATTGCAGAACAGAATAATTTTAGTAAGTAAATTCGATTCTGCGGAAGAAGATTTTTGTCTTCCAAACTGTTCCAACTTTCTAAAAAGAAAATTAAGAAAGGCAAAAACAAATTGTTTTTTGCCGAATCCTGTCGTATAATGTGATTGTTTTTGAACAGATGCATTCACATTAAAATATGAAGTAACGGGTTTCAAAAACCACAAAAGCACTGTCTATCCGCAGGGATAAACAATGGAGGGAAATCATGAAAAATAATAATCTTTACAAGCTGGGGATTGACATTGGTTCAACCACAGTCAAAATTGCAATTTTAAATGAGAAAAATGAGCTCCTCTTTGCTGATTATGAGCGCCATTTTGCAAATATTCAGGAAACGCTCAGCGGCTTGCTGCGAAAAGCCCATGATCAATTAGGGGACTTTGAGGTCGCACCGATGATTACAGGCTCAGGCGGCCTTACACTGGCAAAGCATCTCGGTGTGCCTTTTGTACAGGAGGTTATTTCCGTATCGACAGCTCTGCAGAACTATGCACCGCAGACAGATGTTGCCATCGAACTTGGCGGCGAAGATGCCAAAATCATCTATTTTGAAGGCGGCAACGTAGAACAGCGTATGAATGGTATCTGTGCAGGCGGTACCGGCTCCTTTATCGACCAGATGGCTTCTCTGATTCAGACGGATGCCTCCGGTCTGAACGAGTATGCCAAAAATTATAAGGCGATCTATCCGATAGCCGCACGCTGCGGAGTGTTTGCCAAAACGGACATTCAGCCGTTAATCAACGAAGGAGCGACCCGCGAGGACCTTTCTGCTTCCATATTTCAGGCAGTGGTCAACCAGACAATCAGCGGACTCGCCTGCGGAAAACCAATCCGTGGACATGTCGCATTTCTCGGTGGTCCTCTGCATTTCCTGTCCGAGTTAAAGGCAGCATTTATCCGTACGCTGAAACTGGATGAGGAACATGCTATCATACCGGAAAATTCGCATCTTTTTGCAGCCATCGGCTCTGCGCTCAATTACAAAGAAGATGTAACTACCACGCTGCAGGCCCTGCTTGTCAAATTGTCTTCCGAGATCCATATGGAGTTCGAAGTAGCACGTATGGAGCCGCTTTTTGCCACAGAGGCAGACTATGATGAATTTTCAAAACGTCATTCCGGACACAATGTAAAAACAGCTGACCTCTCAACCTATGAGGGCAACTGCTATCTTGGTATTGATGCCGGCTCTACGACCACCAAAGTGGCTCTGGTCAGTGAAGACGGCTCTCTGCTCTATTCTTTTTACAGCAATAATAACGGCAGTCCGCTTTCCACGGCAATCCGTTCCATAAAAGAAATATACGCACTTTTGCCGGAGAAGGCCAAAATCGTACATTCCTGCTCCACCGGATACGGCGAAGCCCTGATGAAAGCTGCGCTTATGCTCGATCATGGGGAAGTTGAAACCGTGGCTCACTACTCTGCCGCAGCATTTTTCAACCCGAAGGTAGACTGTATCCTCGATATCGGCGGACAGGATATGAAATGTATCAAGATCAAAAACCAGACCGTCGACAGTGTGCAGTTAAACGAAGCCTGTTCTTCCGGCTGCGGTTCTTTCATAGAGACCTTTGCAAAATCTTTGAATTTCAGTGTGCAGGACTTCGCAAAAGAAGCCTTATTTGCAAAAAATCCGATTGACCTTGGAACGCGCTGCACTGTATTTATGAACTCTAAAGTGAAGCAGGCCCAGAAGGAGGGAGCATCTGTCGCCGATATCTCCGCAGGTCTTGCTTATTCTGTCATAAAAAATGCATTATTTAAAGTTATTAAATTGTCCGATGCAAAGGATCTCGGCGAAAATATCGTTGTACAGGGCGGTACCTTCTATAATGATGCCGTTCTCCGAAGCTTCGAAAAGATCGCAGGTGTTTCTGCTGTCAGACCGGATATTGCTGGTATCATGGGCGCTTTCGGCGCCGCACTGATTGCAAGAGAACGCCATGAGGCCGGCTATCAGACAAGTATGTTGTCCATCGAGGACATCAATGCACTCACGTTTGACACCAAACTTGCCAGATGTCAGAGCTGTACGAACCACTGTCTCCTGACCATCAACCGTTTTTCCGGAAACCGCCGCTACATCACCGGAAACCGCTGCGAACGCGGACTCGGCAAGGAGAAGAACAAAGATAATATTCCGAATCTCTTTGAATATAAAAATACGCGACTTTTTGCGTATGAACCACTGACTGCAGAAGCTGCAACACGCGGCACCGTCGGTATTCCGCGTGTTCTGAATATGTATGAGAACTATCCGTTCTGGGCAACTTTTTTTGAAGCACTAAAGTTTCAGGTGGTATTGTCACCGCAATCTACCCGACCGATTTATGAATTGGGTATCGACAGTATTCCAAGTGAATCCGAATGCTACCCTGCAAAACTGGCACACGGACACGTGGTATGGCTGATTCATCAGAACGTGGACTATATCTTCTATCCGTGTATTCCATACGAGAGAAATGAGTTCCCGGATGCCAACAACCACTATAACTGCCCGATTGTCACCTCCTACGCGGAAAACATCAAAAACAACGTAGATGAAATCACATCCGGTCAGATGCGCTTCCTGAATCCGTTTATGTCGTTTGCCGATGTGGATGCGCTGACCAGTCAGCTGGTTAAAACCTTTACCGAGGAATTTTCAGTGCCTGAGGCAGAGATTCGCGAGGCTGTACTGGCAGGCTGGCATGAGCTTGCAAATGCACGTGAGGATATCAAACGCAAAGGCGAGGAGACGCTACGCTATCTGGAAGAGACCGGCAAACGCGGAATCGTGCTTGCAGGACGTCCGTATCACATCGATCCGGAGATCAACCACGGTATTCCGGAACTGATCACTTCCTATGGCATTGCGGTTTTGACGGAGGACTCGATTGCACATCTGCAGAATGTGGAACGCCCGTTAATCGTCATGGACCAGTGGATGTATCATTCCCGCCTGTATGCCGCTGCCAATTATGTGAAGACACGTGATGATCTGGATCTGATCCAGCTCAATTCTTTCGGCTGCGGTCTCGATGCGGTTACCACAGACGCTGTTAACGATATCTTAACCAAATCAGGCAAGATTTATACCTGCCTGAAGATCGATGAGGTCAACAACCTCGGTGCTGCCAGAATCCGCGTCCGTTCTCTTCTTGCCGCCATCCGCGTAAAAGAAAAAAGAAACGAAAAGCGCACGGTTGCTCCGTCCAGCTACAATCGCGTGGTATTTACGGAAGAAATGAGAAAGAACTATACGATTCTCTGTCCGCAGATGTCCCCGATTCACTTTGAGTTGATTGAACCAGCATTCAATGCTGCCGGTTATAATCTGGTGGTACTTGACAATGACAACAAATCCTCCGTCGACATAGGATTGAAATATGTAAACAACGATGCCTGCTATCCTTCTCTGATGGTTGTCGGTCAGATTATGAGTGCTGTTTTATCAGGCGAATATGATATGAAAAAGACGGCGATCTTAATCTCCCAGACAGGAGGTGGCTGCCGTGCTTCCAACTATATCGGATTTATCCGGCGTGCTCTCGAAAAGGCCGGTTACGACGATGTGCCGGTTATTTCCATCAACCTGAGCGGTCTGGAATACAATCCGGGCTTCAAACTCTCACTTCCATTGATTCAGCGCGGTCTGTATGCATTGATTTTCGGCGATATCTTTATGCGCTGCCTGTATCGTACCAGACCTTATGAGGCAGTACCCGGCTCTGCCAATGCCCTGCACCAGAAATGGAAAGAAAAAGTGATTCAATTTATTGCACAGGATAAGTTGTTATCCCACCGGAAATACAAACGCTACTGCCGCGAGATCATCCGCGACTTTGACAATCTTCCGATGCTGGACATCCAAAAGCCGCGCGTCGGTGTAGTGGGTGAGATTCTCGTCAAATTCCTGCCGGCAGCAAATAACTATCTGGTTGAATTGCTGGAAGCAGAAGGCGCAGAGGCCGTTGTACCGGATCTTACGGACTTTTTACTCTACTGCTTCTACAACCAGAATTTCAAGTCAGAAAACCTGGGTATGAGCAAAAAATCGGCTCGCAACAGTAACCTGGGAATCAAATTCTTTGAATGGTTAAGAAGCGCGGCCAGAGACGAATTTGAAAAGAGCCGCCACTTCGATGCACCGGCAAGAATCGAAACGCTTGCCAAACTTGCCGACGGTCTGGTGTCTCAGGGTAATCAGACCGGTGAAGGCTGGTTCTTAACCGGTGAAATGCTGGAACTAATTAAAACCGGCACCAATAACATTGTATGTACCCAGCCATTTGGCTGTCTGCCGAATCATGTGGTAGGGAAAGGTGTCATCAAAAAGCTCCGTCATGAGTACCCCCTGTCTAATATCGTAGCCATCGATTATGATCCGGGTGCAAGTGAAGTAAACCAGTTAAACCGAATCAAACTGATGCTTTCTACGGCACAGAAAAATCTTTTAAAAGAGAAACAGGGCATGTAATGCCCTGTTTTTTCTTTATGATAAAGTTTTTTATAAACTTTTTATAATTTTATTTTTCCCGTAAATACGCAATTTCCGCGTCTTTGTCAGCACTCGTAACAAAAGAGTGCTAATTTCCTATTGACTTTTATTTTTTTACGTACTAATATTTTCAATAGATAGGTTTTCTATGTACATAGAAAGCATTGCATAAAAATAATAGATGAAAAGGAGTCTTTTGAATGAGCAACAAACATGGAAGTCTTTCAATCAGCAGTGATAACATTTTCCCAATTATTAAGAAATGGATGTATTCCGACCATGACATCTTCTACCGTGAATTAATTTCCAACGGATGCGATGCCATTACCAAATTGAAAAAGCTGGAAATGATGGGGGAAGCCAGCCTTCCGTCAGATTTCAAACCACAGATTCAGGTCGTTCTGAATCCGGAAGAAAAAACACTTTCCTTCTCAGATAACGGTCTTGGTATGACCGCTGATGAAGTGGAGGAATACATCAATCAGATCGCTTTTTCCGGCGCAACTGATTTCCTTGAAAAATATAAGGACAAGGCCAATGAAGACCAGATCATCGGTCACTTCGGACTCGGCTTCTACTCCGCTTTCATGGTGGCAGACGAAGTTCATATTGATACCTTATCCTACCGGGATGGTGCAACAGCCGTTCACTGGGAATGCGATGGCGGTACCGAATTTGACATGCAGGACGGTGATAAAACCGACGTTGGAACAACCATCACCCTTTTCTTGAATGAGGATGCACTGGAGTTCGCCAATGAATACCGCGCCAAAGAAGTCATCGGCAAATACTGTTCCTTTATGCCTACACCAATCTTTTTAAGTGTTGCAAATGCGGAGACGGAATATGAAACCATCGATACCGATGATAAACTTGATACCGATACGGTAGTGGAAACCATTATCGAAGAGGCAAAGACGGAAGAAAAAGAAAATGAGGACGGAGAAAAGGAAATCGTCGAAGTATCTCCGAGTAAAGAAAAGTTAAAGATTGTCAAACGTCCGGTATCCTTAAATGATACAAATCCGCTTTGGACCAAAAATCCAAATGACTGTACCGATGAAGACTACAAGGAATTCTACCGGAAAGTCTTTTTGGATTACAAGGAACCGCTGTTCTGGATTCATCTGAACATGGACTATCCGTTTAACTTAAAGGGAATTCTGTATTTCCCGAAGATCAACACCGAATATGATTCCATCGAGGGAACGATCAAATTATACAATAATCAGGTATTTATTGCCGACAACATCAAAGAAGTCATTCCGGAATTCCTGATGCTGTTAAAGGGTGTCATCGACTGCCCGGATCTTCCGCTGAATGTATCCCGGAGCGCATTGCAGAATGATGGATTTGTGAAGAAGATCTCGGATTACATTTCCAAAAAAGTGGCCGATAAACTTTCCGGTATGTGCAAGACGGATAAAGAGAATTATGAGAAATACTGGGACGATATCAGTCCGTTCATTAAATTCGGCTGCCTGAAAGATACCAAGTTCTGTGACAAAATGAATGACTACATTCTTTTCAAGAATATCAGCGACAAGTATCTCACACTTCCGGAACTGTTAAGTGAAGGAAATGCGGAAAAGACCGAGGAAACTGCGGAAGCTTCCGTGGAAGCTGCAGAAACGACCACCGAAGAAACAGAGACTTCTGCGGAAGAAGAAAAAGATACACGCAAGACCATCTACTATGTTACTGATAAAGTTCAGCAGGGACAGTACATCAATCTGTTTAAAGAGCAGGAAATGGATGCTGTGATCTTAGATCATAACATTGACACTTCTTTTATTACACAGCTGGAGCAGCGCAATGATAAATTCCGTTTCATGCGTATTGATGCAGACCTGACGGAATCCCTAAAGGAAGAGGCAGCGGAAGAGGAATTAAAGCCTGCTACCGACACCCTTACCGAAATATTCCGTAATGCGCTTCACAATGAAACGCTGACCGTGAAAGTAGAAAAGCTGAAGAACGAAAAAATTTCTTCTATCATCACACGTTCTGAAGAGGGAAGACGTATGCAGGATATGATGCGTATGTATGCCATGGGCGGTATGGATCCATCCATGTTCGGCGGTGATCAGACACTTACCTTAAACGCAAACAATGCACTTGTCAAATATATTCTCGACAACAGAGATTCCGATCATGTACCGATGTTCTGCGAACAGCTGTATGACCTTGCCGTAATCAGCAATCAGTCGCTTTCTGTCGATGCAATGACAAAATTCATCGCCAGAAGTAATGAAATCATGCTTTTACTTGCCAAATAAAACGATAGAATAATGTCCTATGAATAAAAAACAGCCCGAAGCCGCAGATGCGGCTTCGGGCTGTTTTTTTATTCTTTAAAATACTGGTCATATACTTCGAAAAAACTGTTTGTCGTCACTTTATCACCCGGATCTACTTCCACGCCATCCCAAAGATCCTGATTCAACGTGGAGTCCAAACCGTCCACAAATGACTCATAGACATCGTCAAATGCCGCCTTTTCCCGCTCTTTGACAATCGTCGCCTTATGTTCATCCGTCAGTTCCTGATTGAACTTATTCGTACATTTGATGAAATAATAGCCGCTGTCTGTGGAAATACAGGAAGAGATCTGGTCATTTTCCAGATTAAAAGCCACTTTTTCCACCTCTTCTGGCATATCTCCGCGTCCAAAAGTAACCTCAATCTGCTTTCCCTCATTATAGTCGGTCGCTACGGCGGTAAAGTCGCGCCCTGTATTCAGATCACTCTGGACTTTATCCGCAGTTGCCTGGTCTTTCACAACAATCTGCATCGCTTCCATAATTCTGGCTTCGTCATCGCTGACTTCTTCATCGACTCCCTCCGTCAGTGACGTATAGAGTTTCTGTGCAAGGGCGTAGTCCTCATACATCTTCTTCAGTGTACTCTCTCCCACATCCATATAATCAATCTCATCTTTTGTCAAAGAAGCATAATATGCTTTTGCGGCATTAGCAGCTTTTTTCTTCTCTTCTTCCGTTAAAGCGATCTCCTGCTTCTTTGCCAGTTTGTCCATGCACATCACCCTGGTCAGCTCCGATATGGTAATGTCTTTGACGTATTTCTCCAGCGAACTTTTATTGGAATCGTGATTCCACAGATCAACGCCGTACGCTGTTCCATAGATATTCTGATAATTGCAGAGATAGACTTTTGCTTCTGACAGGGAGCAGGAAGTATTTTCTATCTTAAACACTTCCCTGCTGTTTAAATTTGTTGTGAACACCACCGCTGTCTTTCCGACATTGCAGCCTGTAAGCAGAAATGCAGATGTCATCAGCACAGCCAATGCGGCAATTGTCTTCCGTCTTTTCATATGATCACTCCAAGGTCTTTAAGATACTGCGGGCCACACTGATTCCGTTCGCAGAGGCCTGCTGCAGACCTCTTGTTACACTCGCTCCGTCTCCGATCGCACGCAGTCCTCGGATACTGGTCTCAAAATCCGTATTGACAACGACCTTGTTGGAATAGAATTTCACCTCTACTCCGTAAAGCAGTGTTTCATCACTGGCGATACCCGGAGTCACTTTATCCAATGCCTGAATCATCTCTTCAATATCCACCATGATACGATGCGGAAAGACCAGCGAAAGATCACCCGGAACGGCATCCTTCAAGGTCGGAATCAGATTGTTTCTGCACAGACGCTCCTCTGTGGTTCTTCTCCCTCTCCGGAAATCACCAAAGGTCTGTACCAGTATTCTGCCGTCACAAAGCATATTGGAGAGCTGTGCGATCTGCTTCCCGTATTCAATCGGCGTTTTAAACGGTTTGGTAAAATTTTTTGATACCAGCAGGGCAAAGTTCGTGTTGTTTGTCTTTAAATCCTGAGACTTATAGGCATGTCCATTCACAACGGCAAGGCCGTCATCGTAGTATTCCGTAGCTACCTCACCGGAAGGATTGGTGCAAAAGGTTCTTACCTTATCATCAAACGTCGGTGTATGATAGACCAGCTTTGCCTCATAGAGATTCGTATTCAGGAAGTCCATGACCTCATCCCGGACTTCCACACGAACGCCGATATCAACCGTTCCTACTTCCGTTTCAATACCGCGCTCATTACAGATATGTGAGAACCAGTCCGCACCTTCACGTCCGACGGCGGAAATGACCTCTCCTGCATAATAAGTCTCTTCCTTTTCCGTAATGATACCGGTTGCCGCACCATCCTCTACCAGGATATCGCGAACCATCGTGTGAAACAGCATATCCACACCCTCACTCTGTAAGTGCTCCTGCAGTCTGGAATATATTTTATATCCTTCTTCGGTTCCAAGATGACGGATTGGACATTCGATCAGCTTTAAATTCGCATTGATTGCTTTTCTGCGGATTTCGCGGATCTCCTTTTCCTTATCCACACCGTAGACGCTTGTATCCGCTCCGAATTTCAGATAAATATTGTCCGATTCATGAATCAGCTCCACCGCTTTTTCATATCCCAGAATCTCCGGCAGATTTCCGCCGACATCCGGAGACAGAGAAAGTTTTCCGTCTGAAAATGCACCTGCACCCGCAAATCCGGTTGTGATTGAACAAGGCTGACAGCCCACACAAACCTTCGTTTTTCGCTTCGGACAGTTTCGTTTTTCAATCGGTCTTCCTTTTTCAATCATCAGCACACGGATATCCGGTCTCTTCTCTTTCAACTCATATGCACAGAAAATACCGGATGGTCCTGCTCCGATAATAATAACATCATATTGATTCTCCATATTCACATTCTTCCTTTTCTTATGCTTCCACAATCAGATATCTTCCGTCCGGAAGGGAAAAAACCTCCTGCGCCTCTTCAATTTCTTCACGGCTCATACCGCAGATGTCTGTGCCGCTATCTTCAAAATATTCTTTGACTTCTTTGAAATTTCTGCAGACAACTGCCATACAGTCTTCCAGAAATGCTTCTGCCTCTTCCAATGTCTCTGCTACCTTTTCATCAAATAACTGCTCCTGATGCTTCAGGAAATAGTTCAGTACCTCTTCATCGAATTCTTCCATGATCGTGACCTCCCGGCTAATTGGTTACTCAAATCCTTTCATATTCTATAATGAATTGCAGGAAATATCAATGCCAAGTTGCAGGAATTCCTGATAAATACGACCGATGGGAAGCCCTACCACATTGTTGTAATCTCCGTTGATCCTGCGGATGAAACGTGCACCCAGTCCCTGTATGCCATAGGCCCCGGCCTTATCCATAGGTTCCCCGCTTTTCACGTATGCTTCGGCCTCCTGTTTTCGGATTGGATACATCGTCACTTCTGTCTTTTCATAAAAGCTGTGCCGGAACGTCTCTCCGTTTTCCCGTATCCATAAAGAAACTCCGGTATAGACCTCATGGGTGTTGCCGGAAAGCATCGACAGGATATGGCCAGCATCGTCTTCATCCTTTGGCTTTCCCAGAATGCGGTTCCCATATGCCACGATCGTATCTGCTCCGATGACAAGGATATCCTGCTTTGCATTCTCATTAACGACTGCTTTTTCATAAATCTCTTCCGCCTTTTTTTCTGCCAGTTCCACGACAACCTCGCACGGTGCGGTCCTCGTTGTCAACTCTTCCCCCTGTGCCGGAAGCACTTCAAAATCCAGTCCGATCTGCTTCAGCAGATCTTTCCGCCTAGGGGATGCAGATGCCAATATGATCTTCATGTATCTAAGTCCTCTCTTCTTCGATTCTTATGATTTCCTGCAAGGAAAACGAATACAGGTATTTTTCTTCTACTTTCTTGTTCCAGGTTGCCTGCAATGCCTTTGCATACAGTTCGAGCTGTTCCCGATACCGGTCCACAAGTTCTACCGCCTGTCCGATCCGGTCTGTCTTATAATCCAGCAGGACCATATGATCTCCTTCAATCCAGAATACATCGATGATCCCCTGCACCAGAATCAGTTCTTCCTCCCTGAGTCCGAGTACAAATGGTTTCTCCCGAAACAGCTCCCCGCGTTTTGCCGCCTCCCGCATACGCAGCGCGACATCCGATTCCAAAAAAATTCGTAAAGCCTGTGGATTTACCAGTTCCCGCATGGACTCTGTCATTTTTCCGGTCTCGAGCATTCCGGCAATCTGCCGCTGAATCTCCTGTTCCATCTGTTCCGTATCCAGCGATGTAAAATCGAGACATTCAAGTACACGATGCACGGCAGTTCCGCGCAGCGCACCCTGACCGATTTCTTCTTTTCCATTCATAAAGGCAGGGATATAAGGTACCACCGGCGGTTCCAAAAAGGCCGGTACGGTATCCAGTTCCTCTTCCTGTGCCTTCTTTCGCATGGCACGATGCTTTAATTCCGATACCGAATATTTCATCTTCCGTTCCACGGAATCCTGATAGGGGTAGCGATAGGACAAACGTTCTTCCAGAAACCGGCGGACCTCTTCCGATACCGGCATTCGCCAATTTGCCTCTTCCTGCTCCAGAGCAGCCTCCTGTATCTGCTGCTTCGCTTCCCCAACTACCAGATCCGCAATGCCGGTAATCTGCACCGGATATTTTGCCCCATATGTCATAACGGCAGGAATCATCCAATCCAGATAGCAGTCTGCATCTGAGATATCCAGAAAACTGAGCCGATCATTGGTATCATATGCATTCCGCATGCTTTCTACCCAGTCGGCGGCCTTCTTTTTCACTCCCGTGAGGATCAGCTTTTCCTGCGGTCTCGTCAACGCAACGTAGAGGATACGAAGTTCCTCTCCGAGATTTTCCAGCTCGTTTTGCCCTGCAAGGATACGCTTTTGTAATGTCGGTATCCTAAGCCTACGTTCCTGATCGTTCTCATCCAGCCCGATTCCAAGCTGTGGATGCAGAATCATACGGCTTCTGGTATCCTGCCGGTTAAACTGCTTTCCGAGCCCGCTCAGGAATACGATTGGGAACTCCAGTCCCTTGCTTTTGTGGATACTCATGATACGGACTGCATCGTCATTCTCACGGACCAGATCTGCTTCTCCAAAGTCCACATCATATTTCTGCAGCTCATCAATATAGCGGATAAAATGGAACAGTCCCCGGTAACTGGTTCCCTCATAGGCAATTGCCTTCTCGATCAGCATGTTTAAGTTTGCCTGTCTCTGCTTCCCGCCCGGCATTGCCGCCGCAAGCTCTCCATATCCGGTCTTCTCCAATACAGCCATCAAAAGTTCATGAATCGGTCTGTCTGAAACTTCATTCCGCAGTTCCTCATACGTACGATAAAATTTGTCCGACTTCTGCTGCAGTCCTTCCGCGAACCGCTCGTTTAACCGACCGGAAAAAAAAGCGTCACTGAAGGATACCTCTTTGTCACTGATTGCGATCAATGCCAGTTCTTCATCCGTAAAACCTCCGATCGGAGACTTTAATACCGCTGCCAGCGGGATATCCTGCAGCGGATTGTCCAGGATTCGCAGATAACTGAGAATCGTCTGAACCTCCAGAGTACAGAAATATCCGGTTTTCGAGGTGGTATGAGCCGGTATTCCGGCGTCCATCAGCACCTTTGTGAAGGTATCCGCATAACCGCTCAGGCTTCGAAGCAGAATGACGATATCACCATAGCCTGCCTTTCGCAGCTCTCCGGTATCCCGGTCTGTCACAAGCTGCTCTCCCATCAGCCGGCGTATTCTGTCGGCAATCAGCATGGCTTCCAGCTCAATCTTATCTGCCCCCTCCAGATCTGTCAGTAATTCATCCTCACTGTCCGACAGCAGGATTTCAGGCTCGTACATCCCCTTCACAGCCGGATAAGCGGCACCAGGATACAGCGCTGCTGCCGTATCATATTCGACATTTCCAAGCGTCCGGTGCATGATACGGTAGAAGACATCATTCGTAAATTCCAGTATTTCATCTCTGCTCCTGAAATTTCGGTGAAGATCCACTCTCTGGTTCGGGCCGTCATCCAAAGAATAGGTATCATACTTTTCCATAAAGAGTTCGGGTCTTGCCAGACGGAACCGGTAAATACTCTGTTTGACATCGCCGACCATAAAGAGATTCTGCTCTCCTGCTGATTCCCTCGAAATAGCCCGCAGAATCGCTTCCTGTACGTAGTTGCTGTCCTGGTACTCATCAATCATGATTTCCACATATGCACGCTGAAATTCCCGCGCTGTATCCGTTGGTTCCTTGGTCTGCGGATGGATGAATATCTGCAGCGCGAAATGCTCCAGATCGCCAAAATCCACAATATTCTTATCACGTTTTCGTGCTGTCAGTTCATCAGAAAATTCCTCCGTCAGCCAAATCAGCGCATCCGCGACACTCCGAATCCGCTGGAGCTGTTTGGCCGATTGTCCGGCAGGCAGCAGGAAATATTTTTCCCGAAGCTTTCCGATTGTCTTCTTCCATGCATCTCTCGCATTCTTTACATAATCCTGCTTCTGCGGATTTCCATCAAATCCGCGGCTTGTAGCAAGTCGTGCAAAATCAATCAGCCGTATCTGCTCCCATAGCGCTTCATACGAGCGGCATTCGCACAATTTCCGTATCTGCTCCCGGTCACTGGCAATCGTCTTCTCATACATCTGAGGACCGTCACCGGACTGACAGATTGCAAGACATCGCTCCATTTTTTGTACAATGCCCTCCAGTATCTGTCCTGCGTACTGCATGAGACCTGCAACCGCCGGCCCCTCCAGCAATTCCTCCGTAGTTTCGATCTGATAGGCATGGACTGCATCCTTCAGCCACTCCTTCGGCCATGGATAGCTCTGTGCATATCCGTAAAGCTGCAGCACCAGTTCCTTAAGTCCCTCATCACTGCGTCCCGATGCATAAATATCCGCAAGCTGCAGAAAATCAGAATCGGCTTCTCCGTACTTTTTCTCAAGCAGACGTTCCATGACATCCTGCTTGAGCAGTTTCAGCTCGCCCTCATCGGCAATCCGAAAATTGGGCTCCAGATCGATCTCATGAAAGTGATTCCGGATCACATACAGACAAAAACTGTCAATCGTTGTTATCTGTGCATTATGTAACAGCGCCAGCTGCTGCTGGAGTCTCTGATTGGACGGGTTCTGAAGCATCTCGTTCTCAATGGCGATTCCAACACGCTCCCGCATCTGGGCTGCTGCCGCATTGGTAAACGTCACAACAAGCATCTCGTCAATATCTACCGGATGCTTCTCGTCTAAAATACGCTCCTTGATTCGTTCTACCAGAACCGCGGTCTTTCCGGAACCGGCTGCCGCCGATACAAGGATATTTTTGTCACGCAGATCAATTACTTTCTGCTGTTCCGGTGTCCATGCAACACTCATTCCAGATCCTCCCTGCCCAGTTTTTCTTCCATCCTATGCAATATTTCCTCATCACTGTCGATCGTCTCCAGTTTCCGATAGCCATACCCGGGAATCTTGCCGTCAAACCCGCAGACGCTTCCATAAGGACAATACATACAGCCATCCTTATCCTTCATCTGATAAGGAGCGGCTGTTACCTCACCATCCATGATGGCTCTTCCGATCTGCCGAATTTTCTGATTCACATAGGAACCGATTACCTCAAATTCCTGGGAGCTTGCAGCTTTTGATTTTTTGGAAAGGCTGCCGTCTTTATTTAAGGCAACCGGAATTACCTTTGATGCGCCTCCTATGCTGGTATCCATCGCTTCATATACCTGCGAATCCGCATTGACCAATCCGTTTAATTTCAGCTTTTCCAGTATCTTCTCATAAATTTCCACATCGGTTTCCTGTCCGGTTCCGTCAATCACCGGATCATCAATGTGATAATAAAAAATTCCGGCCGGTATCACTTCTTCTTCCGGATTCTTTTTCCGAAGTACCTCCATCGCCGCATTCAGATAAACAACGAGCTGCAGTTGCAGTCCATGGTATAAGGACAGCAATTCAAAGCCGGTATTACCCGACTTATAATCTATGACCTTCACGTACAGTTTATCCGCATCTCGATAAGTATCCACGCGGTCAATCCGCCCCCGCAGATGCATCTTCTCATCATCACTCAGCGCAAAATTGGCAGCGGCAAGATCTTCCGTAAAGGCAAATGCCACTTCAAAATCACTTGGCTGGAATTTTCCCATCCGTACCTGTTCCGTCAGTGTCACGACAGTCCGGTATAATATCTTTTTCATCCGATACAGAAAATACTGATTTTTGGAAAGCTGCGCCAATGCCTGATTGCCTGTTTCCAGCACCGCTTCCTTCAGCGCTGCTTCCACAAATGACTTCTGCATCTCTTCGGAAACATCAAACCAGGTGCTATCCGAATCTGCAAGCATCGCGGCATATTTCTGAAGTGCCAGATGATAGATATTTCCCATATCCATTGCCGCAAACTGACTGACTTCACGCTCCGTAAGATGCAGTCCGTAATTTAAGAAATGTGCACAGGCACAGGAAGCAAAATGCTCCAGCCGTGTCACGCTGTTCTCTAAAATATTTCCGTACAATGCCCGGGATACTGCACGTGCGATCGGATGTCCTTCGTATGTAAGTCTGCCTGCATCCTCCAGACGCAGAGCCATCTCCCGGCAAACGTCATCCTGCTCATACCACTGCTTTAAGCCACTCCAGAGAACTCGTTTCTCCGTATCCCCCTGCTCCGTGTTTTCTCCGCTTTTTTGCTGCAGTCCCTCCAGAAAAAATGGCATACTGCTCTTTGCGGTCACGATTCGCTCCTTTAACGGCAGTTCTTCCGGTTCTTCCAGAAAAAGTGCCGGAAACAGTTTCTGCATGACACCGATCAGGTAAGATTTCCTCAGGGCCTGCCCGTCTCCTCCGACTCTTGCACAGGTCAGATACAGACGGTCGGATGGTTTTGTCATCGTAAGATACAGATAAAATCGTTGGATAAATACACGCTCACGCGCCGTTGGCGCAAGCTCTAACTTCTTTTTGGCAAGTTCTTCCCGCTCCAACTGTGAGATGATACCTCCGCGTGCATCCGCCTTCGGTATGATTCCGTCATTTACGCCAATCACAAACAACACCCGGATATGTTCTAAACGGGTACGTTCCATATCTCCGACCGTCACCCGGTCATAGCCGGTCGGAATCACCCCTACCTGTGCGGCCTCAAATCCGGCATCGAGTATCTCCGCATATTCACGGATCGTAAGCTCTTCCTCTCCGAGCAGATCCGTCATCTTGTCCAGAAGATCCATTACGATGCGGTAGATCTGTGCATATTCCTTTTCCTTTGCAAAATCTCCCCGCTCTCTGTAATCATTTTCACGATCCTTTAACTGCTGTTCCACGTTCTGTGCCTTCATGAATTCATACAGAGCAACACACTGCTCCCGTACTGAGACATGCTTTCCATGAAAAGTCCGGTAAAGCGGCTCAAACAGTCCCATCTGCTCCTGCCGCAGCTTCTCAAGTTCTTCTAACTGTTCCTGTGTCATGTGCTTCGGCAAATAGGAAAAGCGTTTATTCCAGGTACGGTAACCTCGAATCCCCGCCGCGAGTACATAATTTTCCAACCGGTCGATCTGCTGCGAATCCTGTATCAGATTACTTCTGAAATACCGGAACATGCTGTCATAAGAAAAGTTGTCTTCCAGAATTTCAAGAATCGCACGTACGAACTCGATGAATGGATGCAGTAAGATATTTTTCGTTGTATCCAAAAAAAAGGGAATCTCATACTGTGAAAATACCTGTGGTACATAATTCCCATAACTTTCCACATTGCCTGTCACGACTGCAAAATCCTTGTAACGGTATCCTTCCTCACGGACAAGGCGCTTTATTTCTCCGGCGACAAACAGAAGCTCCTCCGTTGGGCTGCCAAGTCCAAGCATCCGGATGGAACCGTCATTCTCCCGATATTGCTTTGGCCGCAGCCGGAAGAGATTTTTTTCCAGAGCAGCCAGCATCGGAGCCCCAACAAAACGGTTCTTTCGGGTATCTTGCAATATCTGCGGTTCTTCTACCTGCATTCCCACGGAATCCGCCATGCGTGTCAGCGATACCACGGTCTTTTTGCTCATTGCAAAAAGCTCCTGCATACTGTGATATGCAAAAGCATCTTCTTCCGGATCTATGGTGACAGTGACATAAATATCCCGTACCAGCTTCATGAGTTCTGCCAGAAGCTGATTCTGAATCGGAGTAAAACCGGTAAAACCATCCAGTGCCAGCACGCTGTTTTTCAGCAGGTCAGACTGCTCCGCCGTCATTCGGAATACATCCAGTATTTCCTCCGCCGTCACATACTGCCCCTGCAGCTTTTCTTCAAAACCGCGATACATCGTCAGGATATCTTCCATCTTGCAGGTGAATGCATGCGGCATCTCCTGTCCATGCAAAAAGTCATCCAGATTTTCCGGTGAAATATTATACTGGGTAAGTTCCGATATCAATGACTTAATCTCACTTACATAACCCATTTTTTTCATATTTCCCGATAGCAGGAGAAGCTCGTCCTTTTTTTCTTCCGCAACCTTCCGCAGCAGAAGATTTTTCCCCGTCTCCTCCAAAACTACCAGATCCTGTTTCCCGATTTCGTCAAAAATACGATAAGCCAGTCTCTGGAAGCTGACTACGTCAATATTCATAATTCCGTTTCCGGACTTTTCTACCAGCTCCCGCTGTGTCTGCATGGTGAACTGTTCCGGCACAATCACATAGTAATTCGAAAACGGATCTTCCTTTGCCAGTCTTACAATTTCGTCATATAAAAAGGTGGATTTTCCGGAACCACTGCTGCCCATAATAAATCTGAGGGACATCGATTACCTCCATTTGTCTATTCGTGTATGTCTTCTTCCTCTTCCTCAACGCCAAGCTCTTCCATATGCTTTTTCCCAATATTTCCGCCAAACCAGCCTTGATAATGGAGAGAAGCCGCATTTCCGATCAATCCCAGAACAATTGCGATTGCGCAAACTGCCAATAAATATTTCATACACCTACCCCTATCTGCATCAGAAGCTGTCCAAACTAATCCTGCGCTATCCCGCCGACTGACTGTCCCTCTATCAGGGAACCGTCAATAATCACTCTCTCAACCAGGGTTGTCTTCGGATTTTCAATCTTTTTAATCAGCCTTCTTGCAGCTTCTCTTCCCACCTCATCGGTATTCTGCCGAATCGTCGTAATCTTCGGATATACCAGTTGGGACACCTTGGTGCCGTCATAGCCCGCAATCGAAATATCCTGTGGGATATGCATCCCCCTCTCATCCATGACATTCTTCCCGCCGATCAGCGCAGTGTCGTCGCAATAGAGGATACAGGTCGGAGGATCCTTTAACTCCAGAAGCTGTCTGGTCTGTACGGCTGCCTGTTTTGCGTTCAGGTATTCGCACTCCAGTACATATGCATCCGGAACGTCCAGCTTCAGCCGCTCCATCTCACTGTAAAAGCTGGTAACACGTTCTTTGGTAACATTGGAAAAATTCTGTCCGTGGATATAGGCAATCTTACGATGCCCCAAGCTGTATACATAACGGATCAGATGCTGAATTCCCTTTACATTGTTGGAACTGACTGCCGTACAGTTGTAATGAACATAATCAATCGTCACAATCGGCACATCACTGCACATCAATTCCCACACCTGCGGATTGTCAAAGTCCGCACAGACGACTACAACGCCCTCGAAATTCCGATACCGGCAATGTTCCAGATAGGTCATTGCCTCCTGTGTTTCATAATTATTGATAAATGTAATGTCATAACCCATAGATTCTGCCTGAACCTTAAAGCCGTTCAGTATGCCTGAAAAATATTCATGCGTCAGGTTACTTCCCGCATCGTCTTTAAACAGAACCCCTATATTATAAGAACGCTTTGTCTTTAATGCTCTTGCCGCCGCATTCGGATAATACCCCATCTCATCTGCAACCTGTTTGATTTTCTGTCTTGTCTTCTCACTGATATCCTTCTGCCCGTTCAACGCTTTGCTGACCGTTGCAATCGATACCCCGCATCTTTTTGATATATCTTTTAAGGATGCCATATCTGTTCCTCCATCCCTTATTATTACCAACAGTATAATACAAGTCCGGAAACTTTACACGCTATTTTTCATTGGAAAATGCCGGCTGCTTCTTTTGCAAGGCGATCTGCCTCCTCGTTTCCCTCGACTCCGGAATGGCCTTTTACTTTCTGGAAACGAAGTTCTATCTGATCTTTCACAGAATTCACGTAGTCATAATAGGCTATCGTTCCCTTTTTATTTCGTTTCCAGAGTCCTTTTGCCCACATCTCAATTCCCAGATAATCATAGTAGATGGTAAGCTGCTGCAATCCTTCCTCAAGGGCTTTGCTGATTGCCGCAGTACTTCCCAGCACCTCGCCCGCCACATTGCGCATCGATGCCATCTCCTCGTCGCTGCCAGATCCCTGCAGAATCTGCTTTTTTCCGTCATATTCCAAAAATCCGCCGTAACCATAGACTCTGGTTACCGGATTATAGGACCCGTCCACAAAGGCAATCGCCCCTTGCACAGCACCTTTCTCTTCCCGGTCAGCCTGTATATAGGCCTCTGCCTCATTCAGCGTCGGAAAACTTTTATACTGTGCACCCGAATATCCGTCCACCATAGCTTTACACGCATCCCAGCTCCGGTAGATTCCCGGTGTCTTCCCTTTTCTTACCGCATAATACTTTCCTGCCATATTTCAAATATCCTCACTTACTCTGCTTTTTCGTTCTATTTTAACACAACCGGATTCCGGTTCCAACACTCTTCACAAGAGATTCAGTTCTTCTGCAAGCCGAAGTTCTACCGCAAAGTCTTCGAGATCATAACTTAGATACCGGAACAGCCCGCTGTTTCCGCCGTACTGCTCCTGTATGAGTATCCGAAGCAGTGCGGTAAGTTTTTCAACAAGCTCCTGCTTCCCGGATGAGTGAACCTGGGCTATTAATTGCTCCCGCTCACTTGTCGTATAGATTTTGTGACTCACATTTTTTCCGCTCATCATACACTTGAGCAGATCACGGAGAATGAGATTGCAGATATTGCAATACAGATTGGCATAATCACTGTGATACTGTTCGAGCACTTCTCGAATGTATTCTGCGGGTAACCGGTTTAAAAACAGCTGTTCCAGACAGATACACTGCAGATATTCGTAAACTTCATCGACTCCCTGTAGATCGTTGAGCCGTTTTAGGATCGGATAATCCATCGTAATAACCGGATTCTGAGGGAAAAATCTGGCATCATAGACTTTCAAAAAACCGGGAATTCCTCCTTCAAAAGTATCACGATAATTAAGATTTCCATAGGCGCAGAAACTCCCGGATGTCCGGTCAAACAATTCCCGCACCAGCTGAACTTTCTGTAAGACCTTTTCATAGCCGGCCTCGTATGCCTCCTGTGCAGACCATTCCTCTTCACGCAAAAGCAGGCTTCCCGTTATCTCTTTTTCTTCCTGCACCATCTCATTTTCCCGGATGCAAAACAGGACGGCTTCCATCAGCTGTCCGGCCTTTTCATATGTGACAGAGCTGCTTTCCTTCGACGTGTATCTGTCGGTAAGCCATGCAACGACAGGAATCAGTTCCCGCATCTCATATTTCATCCTCATCCTCCTGAAAACCTTCGTTTGGCCGGATGGTACCTTCCCGGATTCCTCGCGCGAAGCGCTCCAGTGAAGTATCCTCCAGATGTTCCAGTGAGCCCTGACATTTCCCGTCGAACTGAGCCTTCATATAGTCCAGCAATTCATCATCGGTCAGCTCATCCAGCGATTCGTTCTTATAAAGGTAAAAAATTTCCTGGAGTTTTCCAATTGTCTCCACATAGTTATCCTGATAAATATAAGGAGAATCACAAAAGGTAAAAATCAGTTTTTCCAATATCCCACCCTGAAACTCCACACGCTTCTGCTCCCGCAATGTTTCCATCCGATCCTGCATCAGCGTCATCACGTCCTGCCGTGACAGCTGCAGTCCAAACTTTCCGGTGTACTGATTGCAGTTTTCTATTTTCTCCAATTGTGTATCATTGCATAACACAAGTTCCATCCAGTCCTTCTCATCCATAATAGCACTCCCTTCCTGCCTCTTAGTATTACGCTTCTGTGGGATTCTTTACAAGACTTGAAAAAAAGTGCATTTTGTGGTATTATAATAGCAGAAAAGCGGTAGAAATTTTTATTTCTGCCGCTTTTCTTTATGTGCGTGATGCAAAGCACAATAATGTGTGCACGCACCCTTCCTTTCACGAACACTGTGATGACCGGAAACTTTTATGCAAAACGTAAAGTTTGGATCACCTGCCCTGCGATGGAAACAGCAGTGTATGCAGTGTAGGCTTAAGCTGGAATTCCCGCATCACACGCTCCACTTCCTGCAGCCTTGCTTCTTTTACCGCCTTGGGAGCAACCGATTTCCGTACAGCGCGTATCAGAATATTTTTCGGCGTATGAGACAAATCTACAAATTCGAGCAGCTGCGTCCGGTATCCGCTGTATTCCAGCAGGTTTGCCCGGATTGCATCCGTTGTAAGTGCCGCAAACCGCTCCTGAATGATTCCGTAGCGCGTCAGCAGTGAAAATTCCTCACTTTTCATCTGCCGGTTCAGCTCATGCTGGCAGCACGGAACCGAAAAAATCATTTTGGCTTTCCACTGTATTGCATTGTATAACGCATAGTCGGTTGCCGTATCACAGGCATGAAGCGTCAATACCATATCCACGTCAAACGGTGTCTGATACCCATTGATGTCGCCAAGCTCGAAGTGCAGATTCTCGTATCCGTAGCGCTCTGCCGCCTCATTGCATCTTTGAATGACATCCGCTTTTAAATCCAGCCCGACAATCGTAACCGGAATCTGTTTTACATAAGTAAAATAGTAATAGACAATAAAGGTCAGATAGGATTTCCCGCATCCGAAATCAATGATATGATAATGCTCCAACCGCTGCTCCCGGACTGCATCATCAATGATCTCCAGAAAGCGGTTGATCTGTTTGAATTTGTCATACATCGTCCGGACAACGTTTCCTTCCTTCGTAAAAATGCCCATATCGACAAGCGGTTCGATCACTTCTCCCTCTTCGATCAGATACTGTTTTTTGCGGTTGTGCCCACTTTGATTCTCCACCGGTGTTTTCATTGAATTCTGACTGTACAGCACTTTTCCCTTTTTGGACAGCTTCCTGCTGTATTGTGTATCTTTCGTAAAAATATCAATCTGCCGGTACCCTTGCTCCTGATAGCTGCGGCAGAGCTCTTCCAGATCGATTGTATCCACATTCTCATGGAATATCTGCTTCTCCGTATATTTTTCGATCTGATATCCCGCAACCTTTGCAACGATACAGATCTTTTTATAGTCCGCATCAGCACCCTTGGGGTTGCTGCAGATCATTTTTTGAAACTCCGAAAGTTCTATTTTTCGAAGAAATTCTTCCATGTTGTTCTCCTACTCTATCTCTATTTTCAGCCCTGTGCCGACCTCTTCGACCGCAAGTTTCTCCATCATTCTGGCTTTTGCCAGAAGTGATACACAGTGACACGGATATACTTTTTGCACCTGCTTTTCCTCCATATGCCGGATCGTCTCCGCAAGCCGGCTGTCATTTTCAAACAGATGGAACCCACCCAGTATACCTGCAATCCGCTTTTCTTTACAGATTTCCATTGCGTAATCCATGATATTGCAGATTCCGCTGTGGGAACAGCCCGTGATAAGAAAAAGGCCCCTGTCGGTTCTGCATGCAACTGCTGTGTCATCGAGCACCTCATCCGGCTGCCATGCACCATGCTTCCTCTGCTCTCCGATTTTCTGACGGACTTCAAACGTGTTTGTCTGCGGTATCTGTCCGAGAAACACACAGTTTTGCGAAATCCAGAATGGATCGCACTCCGGCCGATACCTCAGCTGTGCTTCCACCTCTTGTCTTGACATAGGCGAACCGATCCATTCCTCTCCGTCTCTTTTCGGGCAGAAACAGTCCGGATGTGCGATCAGTTCTATCTCAGAAGTATCGATATGCTCCTTGAGATACCGCAGACCGTTGGTATGGTCATTATGACCATGGGACAACACAATATGTGTAAGTCCGGATAAATCGATTCCCATTTTCCCGGCATTCGAAAAAACAATAGCAGAATAACCCGTATCAAACAGAATGCGGCATTCATCTATCTCCAGATAATAACTCACCGCCGGTTCTCCGAGAAAATACCGGTCAATATACGTATGATTGTCTACCAGAACAGAAAGCTTCATGTTATCCTTCTCCATGCACTATTTTTTGTATCGGTTGTAAAATTCCTTCAGATCCGCCTTACAGTCCTCCGGCAGCAGCGTTTTTTTCACACCCCGGATTGCACCTTCCAGCGCCATAAGCCTGTGGATACAGGCAGATTCATCAATTCCCTGTATATTAAGCCATGCCTGCTTTGTGCCGACCTGTTTTAACTCCTCATAGGTAAATATTCCTGTTTCGTTGAGCTGCCGTTCCACTTCCTTACCGATATTCGGCAGTTTGGCCAATTCTCCCATTGCAATCCCTCCATAAAATTCCCGTGCTTTCATTCCTGACTTGCTGCAGATGACGCAACGGCTGTAGTTGCATCTGCGGATTCATCACTTCTACGTATTGGACAGTAACCGCTTCAAAAAATATTCCCGGTTATTCACGAACATCTCTGTTACCTGATAACTTTCTGTTTCCACATAGCTGCATGCATGAATCCCACCATCGCCAAACGATAAAATCCTTGCCTCCGGCAATCCAAGAAGTATCGGTGAATGACTTGCAATGATAAACTGCGCACCCTGCTTTGCCAGACGGTCAATCTCGATCAGCAGCGTCAGCTGTCTCTGCGGTGACAATGCAGCCTCCGGCTCGTCCAGCAGATAGATCCCGCTTTCCGAAAAATTCGCCTGCATGAAGGAGAGGAAGCTCTCACCATGAGACTGCTGATGCAGAGACTTTCCTCCATACTTGGCATAGTACACCTCCATCGGGTCGCCATCCCGGTAATCCTCCGCTTTGCTTGCGACATTATAAAAACTCTCCGCCCGCAAAAAATAGCTGTTCTGTGGTCTGCGGATACCTTTCACCAGTGAAATCGCTTCATATAGCCCGGAATGGGATTCGTAAGTGGAGAATCGGTAATTTTTCGTTCCCCCTTCCGCATTAAATCCATACGCGACCGCAATCCCCTCCAGCAAAGTTGATTTCCCGGAACCGTTTTCTCCGACAAAAAACGTAACGTTGCTGTCAAGGACAAGCATTTTCAGATTCCGCAGTGTCGGAATCTCCCGCAGATAGCTCTCCTCGTCAACTTTGTGCCAGTCAATTCTTACCTCTTTGATAAATCTGTCATTCATGGCTCCCTGCATTCACTTTCCCTCATAATCCAAAAATCTGACTCACAAGAAGTTCTATTTCCTCGCTGCCTTTCTTTCCATCTATTTGAAACGTCTGGTATCCCATACGTTCAGCCTGATTTCTGACATATTCTGCAAATAGGGCATCCCGCTCCATCCAGTTTGAAAATGCTTTCTCTTTGTCGGAACATTCCTGCAGAACATAAGGTACCCAAGGTCTTTCCCGGTAGTGTACACATTGAAATTCCACCGTAGGTGTAATATTTACATAGTGTTTTTGATCCACATCGATTTTTTGCATCAACTCCGGCAGAAAGGCCGCTCCTTCCGTTATAATACCGTTCAAAGAATCCATGTTTTCCAAATCCTTCAGAATAAACTCAAATATTTCTCTGTAAAATTGCAGTTCTTCCTCATTTTGTAGCACGGGCGGCCGCATCCATATCTGTTCCGGTGACATATGAGACTGCCTGGTACAGATTTCTTTTCCACTCTGCTCCCCTTTTTTTACATAGTTCTCTAAATAATCATCTACCTTAAAATAAGAGAGACCATAGGTAGCAGACATTTTTTCTGCTATGGTGCTCTTACCACTGCACGGCGAACCGCCGATAAAATATATTTTTTTTAATTGAGAATGCTTCATAGAACCTCCTGATAGTTTTCTTTTTCCTGTTCAAACTATTTCGCAAGGTTACACTGCAACGGAATAACCTTGCAGTTATTTCCATATTTCCATCGTACCTTCTCCTTCTTATCCTTTAAAATGATTATTGTCTTTCACTGTATTGTAACTTCCCAGCAAAAATATGTCCACTATTTCTCATGCCGTAAACTGACACCGGTTATTTTCGATATTGAACCATGTAACTCTTCCCATAAGCGATCTCTGTGATTGCAATCTCCGAAAATCCTGCCTTTTTCCCGCGTAAAATCAAATCCTCTTTTTCAAAAAATTGAAATCCCTTTCTTGTATAAGAGAGCTTCTGCAGCCATTCTGTTGTATAGACCGCATTGTAAAATACACCGTCTGTTTTTAATACCCGGTATATTTCAGAAAGTCCCTTTAACGTATCCTCCCAGAAATAAATCGTATTGACAGAGGTCACTGCGTCAAACATCTCATTTCCAAAGTTCAAATCACAGCAATTACCAACTGTCAAATGGATCTTTCCTGTCTGAGTTCCCTGACTGTTTCTGTCTGATGCACTACGCTGCATATCTTCGGAAATATCTATGCCGGATATATTGCAGGCATATTTTGCATAGATTTTTTCAATCAGGTATCCATTCCCATACCCGACATCCAAAACACATGACTGTTTATTCAAATCCAGATCTGCGACCACACGCTTATACATCGCCTTGTTTATGCGATTCATGAGAAAACAACAGCATTTTCCCACGAATCCTCTCGGATTCCCAAACTGCGAACCTATATATTCTGAAAATTTTCTCATATACTTTTTCCGTTCTATTTGAATTCTTCACAACATTTCCAATATATTATACTATGACTTTTCCGGTCTTACAATCATCTATATGGGAGCCTCTTTGTAACACGGAAGAAACACAACAATCTTTGAAAATTACTGTATTACCATTTTTCACAATTCAGCTCTGCTACTTTTTATAATTCGTCAAAAATTCATCAATATCCATCCTATTCTGTTCCATAACTGCTCGATAGACATCCATGCTTGTGTATTTTTCGAAGCAATAGAGGCCTCTGGATATCAATTCTTGCTTTATATCTATCATTATTTCTTTCTGTGACTGATTTGACCTTTCTGCAATAGCGTCACAATACCTTTCTGCATCGTCTATCGTCTGTTTGTCAAAGAACCACAAATCAATATTCCACAATTCTCCTGTTATCATCGTTTCAAATCCGTGAAACCATACCTTCTTTCCCTCAGCAGTCAGCTCCTCTTTTGCCTCATACCAGGTGGGATGAAAGGTATTGATAATATAGGTAGTCAAATTATAAAGCCTGTCCAATGAGATTGTATCATTCTCAATATCGATGTCCAAATCATTCCATGCCATCATGTCCATCCGATAACTGCCAACAATATGGGGAACTCCATATTTCTGCAATTCATTTAACAAGTCACACTCATATAAAAGATAGTCCGCGTTCCTTTTTATCTCTTTACTCTTCATAAAATCTCCCTACAAACAAAAAGTGCCAAACATCAGCACTAAAAACCGACATCGGACACTTTCATTCTACCTCTTGATTCTATTCTTGCAACTCAGCATTTTGTTACCTGCACGCAGTCAACTCTCCCGCTGATTCCATTCTGCTCTCATAGCTTATTCGCTCATCTTCGCCAGTTTTGCCGCCTGATCGGCTGCAATCAGCGCATCCAGGATCTCCTGCAGGTTACCGTTTAAGATATCATCAATCTTATAGAGCGTCAGCTTGATGCGGTGGTCTGTCACACGCCCCTGCGGGAAATTATAAGTACGGATCTTCTCGGAACGGTCTCCGGTACCAATCTGGCTTCTTCTCGCTTCTGCCTCAGCATCGTGGGCCTTCTGGCATTCAATATCATATAATTTCGCACGCAGAAGGGCAAATGCCTTAGCCTTATTCTGCAGCTGGGATTTTTCCGTCTGGCTGTATACCACAATTCCAGATGGATAATGCGTCAAACGCACTGCGGAGTCCGTGGTATTGACACACTGACCACCGTTGCCGGAAGCACGCATTACATCAATACGGATGTCCTTGTCTTCGATCTGGATATCAACTTCTTCCGCCTCCGGCATCACTGCAACCGTAATCGTCGACGTATGAATACGTCCGCCGGATTCCGTCGCAGGAATACGCTGTACACGATGCACACCGGATTCATATTTCATCACGGAATAGGCTCCCTGCCCATTTATCATGAAAGAAACACTCTTCATGCCGCCAATGCCGATCTCTTCACATTCCATCAGTTCAATCTTCCAGCGTTTGCTCTCCGCATAATGTACATACATACGGTAGATTTCCGCTGCAAACAGAGCAGCCTCATCTCCTCCGGCACCTGCACGGATTTCCACAATTACATTCTTGTCGTCATTCGGGTCTTTTGGCAGCAGCAGAATTTTCATTTTCTGCTCCAATGCCTCCACTCTTCCCTTCGAATCATTCAACTCTTCTTTCGCAAGTTCTTTCATTTCTTCATCTGATTCTTCCGCCAGCATTGCAAGTGAATCCTCAATATTCTGTTTGCACTGCTTGTACTCCTTATATGCTTCAACAATTGGAGTCAGATCGCTCTGTTCCTTCATAAGTTTGCGGAAACGGTCCGGATTATTTGCAACATCCGGTTCACTCAGCTCACTCATAAGCTCTTCAAAACGAATCAGCAGATCCTCTAATTTATCAAACATACTTCTTCCCTTTCCCTTTTACCACTCTATCTAAATGTGCAAGATCCTTTACGATTTCTACTTCTGTAAAGCCTGCCTGTTTCATCAATTCCGAAACTTCTTCTCCCTGATTATATCCAATTTCCAGATACAGATACCCTTCGGAATTCAGGTATTTCTCACTTTCTGAGATAATCTTCCGGTAAAAATAAAGACCATCCTCATGACCGTCCAGTGCATCAAAAGGCTCAAAATCCCGCACTTCCGGCATCAATTCCGCAATATCCTTCGTTGGTATGTAGGGTGGATTGGATACGATCAGATCAAAACGATACGGAATATTATCAAACAGGTCACTCCGTATCCACTCAATATCCACCTCATAAGATTTCCCATTTTCTTTTGCCACAAGCAGCGCCTGTTTGGAGACATCCGCTCCAACACCTGTAACTCCGGGCGCATTTTTCAGCAGACTCACGATAATACATCCCGAACCCGTGCACAAATCCAGCACTCTCATACCCGGTCGGCAGACCTTTAGTGCCTCTTCCACCAAAGTCTCCGTATCCTGTCTCGGAATCAGGACATTGGAATTGACCTTGAAGGTAAGCCCCATAAACTCCTGCTCTCCAATGATATACTGCAGCGGAACATGCTCCGCTCTCTTTTTCACCGCTATTTCAAATTCTCTCTGTTCTTCGGGTGGAATCTCCTCATCTTCATGGATGTAAAAGAAACTCCGCTCAATTTTACAGACCATCTGCAACAGATACCATGCATCCAAATCAGGGTTATCAATCCCGGCACTGGATAAGGCATCTGTTCCCGCTTCAATTGCTTCACGATAGGTCATATGATAATCCCTGACTTTCTGCTATTTCTCGATATTTTTAATCGTCTGTGCAAAAATCATTTTCCTTCAGATAGCCTTTCCAGTCAAACACCGCCTCCACGGAAGCAATGCCTACTTCAATCATAGAATCGTCAGGCTCTCGTGTCGTCAGCTTCTGGAGCCAGAGCCCCGGCTTGCTGAGCAGGTTCACCAGTTCATTGTCGCTTCTTCCCGCCAGGCGGATGAATTCATAAGAAACGCCGGCGATTACCGGTATCAGAAGCAGTCTTAAGACAAGACGCCAGATATGGCTGTCCACTCGGATAAATGCGAAGAAAATGATACTGAACACCAGAACAAACAGCAAAAAACTTGTTCCACAACGTTTGTGCTGTCTGGAACTTTTTCTGACATTCTCCAGATTGAGTTCCATTCCATGTTCAATACAGTTGATACATTTATGTTCCGCACCATGATACATAAATACGCGCTGGATATCCTCCATCTTCGAAATGAAAAGGATATAGGCAAGGAAAATCACCAGACGGATCATTCCCTCGAGCAATGCAAGCACGGTAGGCGAAGCAATATAGTTCTGAAACAACAGGGACAGGTAGTACGGCAAAATCATGAAAATACCAATTGCCAGTACAAAGGACAACAGTACAGTAAATCCCATCTCCGCCTTTTCTTTCTTTTGCTTCTGTTCTTCACTCATCTGCTTTTTCTTCTCCGTCTCTTCTTCCTCAAAAAAAGAAGCGGAATAGGTAAGCGTCGAAATTCCAAGTACCAGAGAATCTATAAAGTTTACAACACCACGGATAATCGGTGCATTTTTCAATTTTTCATTTTTTATAATGCCGGTATAATCCTTAACTTCAACTACAATTTCCTGGTCCGGCTTACGAACGGCGACGGCATATTGATCCTTATTCTTCATCATGACGCCTTCCATAACAGCCTGACCGCCAATTCCTGAATATTTCATCCATGACCTCTTTTCTAAAAAAAGGTTGAGATTACATTAACCTCAACCTTATCTTCAGCCACATTGTGTAGTTCCTATTATTTCATGCCGTATTTCTTATTAAACTGTTCAATACGTCCACGAGCCTGATTTGCTTTCTGCTGTCCGGTATAGAATGGATGGCATTTTGAGCAGATTTCAACGTGAATATCTTCTTTGGTTGAACCAGTTACAAATGTGTTGCCACAGTTGCAGGTTACAGTTGCCTGATAATAACTTGGATGGATTCCTTCTTTCATGTCCTTCACCTCTCAAATATATATTTATATCGCATGTTTGTCAAATTAAACACGTCACTGTTTAGTTTCCGAATAAACAGCTTATTTATTGTAACATAGGGACATGCTTTATGCAAGCACTTTTATATTATTTTTGTCTTCTTTATGAGCTGACAAAAATCTCGGTTCGTTCTCGTACGCACGAATGTATTTAAAATGCTTTCGACAGCCTCATCCGTCTTCATGCCGTTGACCGCTTTCCGCATAATGTACACGGCCTCCTGCTCTTCCGTATCCAACAGAAGATCTTCCCGTCTTGTCCCTGATCTTACGATATCAAGCGCAGGAAACACCCGTTTCTCCGAAAGCCTCCGGTCTAACACAAGTTCCATGTTACCGGTTCCCTTAAATTCCTCATATACGACATCATCCATCTTACTTCCCGTATCCACGAGCGCTGTAGCAAGAATCGTAAGACTTCCGCCTTCCCGCATATTCCTTGCCGCACCGAAAAAACGTTTCGGCATATGCAGTGCCGCCGGATCAAGACCACCGGACAATGTCCTTCCGCTTGGTGGAACAGTCAGGTTATATGCCCTTGCAAGCCTTGTGATGCTGTCCAGCAAAATAATTACATCCTTCTTATGCTCCACCAGACGCTTTGCTCTTTCGATGACCATCTCGGATACCCGTTTGTGATGTTCCGGAAGTTCGTCAAAGGTGGAATAAATCACCTCTACATTGTTTCCCTCAATTGCCTCTTTAATATCGGTAACTTCTTCCGGACGTTCGTCAATCAGCAGAATAATCAGATGCATATTGGAATGATTGCGTGTGATCGACTTTGCCACCTCTTTCAGAAGGGTTGTCTTACCGGCTTTCGGCGGAGATACGATCATTCCCCTCTGCCCCTTTCCAATCGGTGATACCAGATCCACGATACGCATTGCCATGCTCTTGCTTCCACTTTCCAGACGAATTCGCTCATTTGGGAAAATCGGCGTCAGGTCTTCGAAATTCTTGCGTTTCATCGCTTCTGACGGATGATATCCATTGATGGAAGTGATATAAAGCAACGCAGAAAACTTCTCTGCCTGTGTCTTGACTCTCGTATTTCCGCTTATGATATCACCTGTTTTCAGATTGAATTTGCGGATTTGAGACGGAGAAACATAGACATCATTTTCTCCCGGCATATAATTTTCGCAACGGATGAATCCATATCCATCCTGCATGACCTCCAGAATACCGTGTGCCGACTGTCCGCTGTCAAGCTCCTGCCGATCCTCACATTTTTCTCTGCCCTCGGCGGTACGCTCTTCTCCGGTACGATTTTCACTCACACTTCTATTCTCCGTATTTCCACGACTCTCACCGCTCCCGCGGTTCTCCGTCGTTCTTTTGCTTTCTATATTTTCGGTATTGGCCTTCGGCACTCTGCGGGCGATTTCTCTTACGGGCTCAGTTTGAGATGCTTCCGGCTTGCTCTCCTCCGCAAGTCTTGCATCTTCTGCCAGCATCGCCTCTACCAGATCTGCTTTCTTCATAGTCGAAGTATTCTTGATTCCTCTTGACTTCGCCACGTCACGCAATACGGTGACAGAAAGGCTCTCATACTTTTCTCTCATATTCTGCTCCTTTTCTCCAATACAAATGCCATTTAGAAAATAATCATCGTCATACGTGCAATCAACAAGCCAAAAGAATAACATTCTCTGGTAAATGCTTATCGTCTAACAATATCAGTTTTTCATCTCTGGGATTCTCTATCGACTGCTTCATAATGACCGGATATATGCTTTGATTCTAAAGATTTGATATAAACGTATTATACACTACTTATTTTGAAATAGGAAGTCCTATTTTTCTTGATTTGTTTTTTTTTTAATGCTATGATTACACTGTTGCTTATAAATAGGAAGTGAAGGAGAATCATTATGGATACCAACGAAAAAGCTATTGCTATGCACAAAGAATGGAACGGCAAATTAGAAACAATCGCAAAATCACCGGTCAAATCCAGAGAAGACCTCTCTATTGCATATACACCGGGTGTTGCTGCTCCCTGCCGGCTCATCGCCGAGAATCAGGAAGAAGCCTATACCTACACGATGAAGGCAAATACCGTGGCCGTTGTGTCCGACGGAAGTGCCGTACTTGGACTCGGAAATATCGGACCTTACGCAGCCATGCCGGTCATGGAAGGAAAATGCGTACTGTTTAAGGAATTCGGCAATGTCAATGCGTTTCCGATCTGTCTGGACACACAGGATACCGAGGAAATTATCCAGTCGGTCAAAAATATTGCACCGGCTTTCGGCGGTATTAATCTGGAAGACATTTCGGCCCCAAGATGTTTTGAAATCGAAGAACGTCTCAAAGAGATTCTTGATATACCGGTATTCCACGACGACCAGCACGGTACTGCTATCGTTGTCCTTGCAGGTATCATAAACGGCTTGAAAGTAACGGGTAAGCGGAAAGAAGACTGCAGGGTCGTTGTAAACGGAGCCGGTTCTGCCGGTGTTGCCATCACGAAATTACTCCTGACCTATGGTTTCCTTCATGTAACCATGTGCGACCGCGAGGGTATTATCGGAAAAGATTATCCGAACCTGAACTGGATGCAGCAGAAAATGACGGAAGTGACCAATCTGGAGAATCAAAAGGGAACACTTGCCGATGCTTTGGATGGTTCCGATATTTTTGTCGGTGTCTCCGCTCCGAATATTGTGACCGCAGAAATGGTAGCCTCGATGAAGAAAGATGCCATTCTCTTTGCAATGGCAAACCCGGTTCCGGAAATCATGCCGGATGTTGCCAAAGCTGCCGGAGCAAAAATAGTTGGAACCGGACGCAGTGATTTCCCGAATCAGGTCAACAATGTCGTCGCATTTCCTGGAATCTTCAAGGGTGCGCTCGAGGGACGTGCCACCCAGATCACGGAAGAGATGAAGCTGGCTGCCGCCCAGGCAATTGCCAACCTTGTATCGGAAGAAGAACTGGATGCGGATTTCATTATGCCGGAGCCATTTGATCTACGCATTGCGCAGGTCGTGAGTGATGCTGTAAAATCACATATCAAATAGAACATCCGGTTCACACAATGACGGGAGAATGAATCCATATGCCAAAAATGTGGGACGACAAACGCTATTATTCTCTGAATTATTATTTAAAGCGGACCTATGGGGAGAAGGTATACCGACTCTCTTTAAATGGCGGAATGACCTGCCCAAACCGTGACGGAACCATTGACAGCCGCGGCTGTATCTTTTGCTCTGCCGGTGGTTCCGGCGATTTCGCAGCCAGTCCCGCCCAGTCTGTCACCCTGCAGTTAGCAGCTGCGCGGGAACAGATCCGTTCAAAAACGGACTGCAGCAGATTCATTGCCTACTTTCAGGCCTATACCAATACCTATGCAGATATTTCCTATCTGCGTAATTTATACATGGAGGCCGTAAAGGCACCGGAAGTCGCAGCCCTTTCCATTGCCACGCGATGTGACTGTCTTGGAGAAGATGTGCTTTCTCTGCTCTGTGAAATCAATCAGATTAAACCGGTCTGGGTAGAGCTTGGTCTTCAGACAATCCATCCTGCCACCAGCCGTTTTATCCGCAGCGGTTTCACTTATTCCTGTTTTCTGGATACCGTACAGCGCCTTCAGGATGCAAATTTAAGCACCGTTGTTCATCTGATTCTGGGGCTTCCGGGCGAAACGGAGGCCATGATGCTGGAATCGGTCGATGCAGTTGCCACCCTTCCGGTTTCCGGCATCAAACTCCAATTGCTTCACATACTCGAAGGTACAGATCTTGCCGCTTATTACAGAAAACATCCATTTCCGGTATTTTCTTTTGATGAATACTGCAACTTTCTTCCCAAATGCCTGGAACGCCTGCCGGAACAGATGATCATCCACCGGATTACCGGAGACGGTCCGAGAAATCTTCTGATTGCCCCTCTTTGGAGTACCGATAAGAAACGCGTCTTAAACCAGATTAATCGGAATATGAAGCTGCAGGACACCTGGCAGGGAAAATATTATATACCTGTGGAATGCAAATGATTTAGAAAGGTTGTGTGCTTATGGCTGAACCAAATACCATCTATAAACTGATTATTTTATATATGCTGGAAAAAGTGGATTTTCCGTTGACAAACACACAGATATCCGACTTTTTTCTGGAAAAGGAATATACCGACTATTTCACGATTCAACGAGTCATCCATGATCTTTTTGACTCCGAATTGATCCGTATGGAATCCACACATAAAAACACCCAGTATACAGCGACCCCTGCCGGGCGGGAAACGCTGCGTTATTTTCAGGATAAGATTTCTACTTCCATTCAGGAGGATGTACTTTCTTATTTTTCCGACAAAAAAGTGGAGCTCAAAAATGAGAACTCCATCATTGCGGACTATTATAAAACACCGGAGCAGCAATATGCTGCACGCTGTCAGATCAAGGAAAAGGGCATTGCACTGTTGGACTGTACGCTCACAGTCAAAACGAAGGAACAGGCAGAGGCCATCTGCCAGAATTGGAAAAAGCAAAGTGATGACGTCTATGCCTGCCTGATGGACCTGCTCCTGAAATAACCTTCAAAACGGCCTTTCCGCCCTATATTCTGCCATGCTGCAGCCTGCCGACAACTGCAAAAACCACTGCGGTGAGCATTGCGAACATCCATGTGGTACGCAGGCTCGTATCCACCGAAAAAAAGCGCAGAATTACAAGCAGCACGCTTTCTATCGATACAATCCAGATGGCCAGACGGCGTATCTTTTTCCTTCTGCCTTCCGATACCGGATGATTCGGATGTATGACAGGTGCGAGCAGCACAGTGAGCAGAATCATGACCGGAAGCAGCACCAGCTCCAGCCAGAACGGAATACTCACATACTGCGCGGCATAGGACTCTCCGATACAAAGCAGTGTGCTCGTAATTGTGCATTTCAGATGCGTGTTTTCATGGTATCCGCCGATATTGATACGCAGCAGCGTGAACACGATGAGCCAAAGGATCGCCTGTGGAACAATATGCAGAATCAATGCAAGAATCAATACAATTCCATTCGTAATAAGCTCACTCAGTGTACACTCCGCCCCATAGGCCAGGATTGCCTTTTTCTTTTCCTCTGCTCCGTTTGCTACCAGTGTTTCCGCTATTTTTACCGCCATTTCATGTAACATACTCACTCCCCCTTAATCTTTTAAGGCGTCAATCATCGCCTGTTGTACCTGTTGCAGATAGGTCGCACTGATTGGAAGCACGGTCCCATCCGTCAGATAAAGTTCCGTTTTACATACGTGACTTACATAATCCATATTTACCAGAATCGTCCGATGGCACTGCCTGAAATTTTTTGGAAACGAATTTACAAGTGAATTAAACTTGATCTTCGGTGAATATGGTTTTTCCACATCACGAATATGAATGTCCACATTGTGATTGGAACTTGCAATATAAGTAATGTTTCTATATTTGATTCGGATTGCCGTTCCTCTGTTGAATATCGTATAGTAATCCGAACTGTAACGCACATATATACCTTCCAGACATTTCATGAGCTTTTGCCGGTCTGTTGGTTTCAAAAGATACTGATACGCATGTACATCATAACCTTCGAGCAGGTATTCCCTGTGACTTGTGGTGAAAATAATTTCACCTCTGTATTTATTCACTCTCAGTCTTTTCGCCACCTGCATCCCATTCATTCCGCCGTCCAGTTCGATATCGATAAAAACCACGTGATAATGTATGGGCATCTGAAAAAATGTCTCTCCATTTACAAATTCAGATATATTTACTTCCACATTATAGATCCCTGCCCACTGTTTGATATAATCGTTCAGCAGTACCCGGTATGTGTACTGATCCTCGATAATTCCGATATGAAATGTCCCCATTTTTCCTCCCCTGTAAATCTGTCATGACAAATGACATGGCAACACAACCGTTACCGTAAATGATTCCTCCTTCGCTTCAAATAAGCAAAATCCACGATTCTGTTCCGCGAGCTGCTCCACTCTTTTTACGCCGATTCCATGATCACTGCCGATTTTTGTTGTCCTGAGTCTCTTTCCGTTAAACCGATACTTTCCGTCGGAACTGTTTGTTACACTGATATAGAACATATTCCGCTTCGGTTTCATAACTACGCTGATGTAGCGGCCGATATCTTCCGAGAGCTTGTCACACGCTTCGATTGCATTGTCCAGTATATTTCCGATAATAATGCAGATATCCATATCTTCAATCGAAATTTCCGGTGAAATCGTGATTTCATAATCTGTACGGATATGATGTGACTTTGCGATCATGAACTTGTTGGACAACAGAGCATCTATCGCTGTGTTTCCGCTGACGATCAACTCACCAACCTCTTTCTGCTCCTGTTGGAGTTTTACGCAGTATGCCTTCAATGCCTCATAGTTTTCTTCCTGCAGCAGCTGGCGGATCACAGAAATATGCTGCTTGTAGTCGTGCTTCCACTCTCGCAGCGCCTGAATCGAATCCTTCACATTTTCAATATAGCTGATTTCCATCTGATACTGCCGGTTCGCCACCTCCAGCATCGTCTTTTCATAAGTGACCTGTCCTATTTTATCAAAAATATAAAACATCAGGAGAACGATTCCCAATATACAGGCACAGATAAAAATAGGATGCATGGAATCATCTGTGCCATCCAAAGCAACAGTGACAAAAAGCATTTGATTCAGTGCTACAGTCGCGATAATCAACACGACCAGCATCAAAAGATTCAGATACATCGGTAAGTAGGACTTTTTTGTTTTTGTGAGAGAAATTCCCATATATAATAATGCACAGAAGATGATATAAATGCTTGTCAAAATAAATCTGGCGTGGGATGGATTCATTGCCTGCTGCACGTTCGTAAGCCCCGTGAAACTGATCAGACCAAGCGTCAGCACATTTGCTACCGTGGCAATAATCGGTTCCATACAGGCATTCCCCACTTTCTGAGTGAAGCTGCCCTGAAACGCCGCATACACATAAATAATATCTGCGAGGGAGAGCACCACAATCGTTACGCTCATGCCTTTCCCTGTAAAATTCAGATATGTTTCCAAGATCCAGACCAAAGTTATTCCCAACATGCTTCCTATCTTAGATTTATAATCCAGACGTTTTGTTAGAAATCTGTAGAATATAAACTTCTCAAAAAAGTTAACAATAATTTCCCATCCCATTTTTTATTCCCCTGACATTGTCATATATTACATTATAGTTCTTTTTCTTCCATTTTACAATTTTATTACGCTTTTTTATCATAATTCACGCTCTCAATTCGACATTTCGCGTCTTTTCTATGTACTTTTCAAGTGCAATTTGTCATAATGCAAATGTAAACAGTTCACGGAGGTGAGTTTATGAAGAACAAATTAATTAACACGGGCGTTTCCGTCAGCAGCAAAATCCTGAGCGGTATGGCTGATGCATTTGCATCGATGGCATGTTTTGCAATCTGCTACGAAGCAAAGGTACCGGAAGAACTGATCAAATAATTCAGACGGTATTTATGAAACGTTTCAGCGAGTGTCTGCTGTTTTCATTTTGAAAATAACGCTGCACACTCAAAAAAATCAATGTTTTATTCTCTACCAGGAATTGTAATCACTCTACAATTCCCACTATTATCAAAGGCAAGATATGTTATCCACAAACATATCTTGCCTCTCTCTCACTTTACCGCTTCATTTATTTTTCCATCGTTTCATTGCCTGATTCCTATTTGTGTTTACTTCTGTTTTTCTTCGTTCTGCCCGCCGTATTCTTTTTCCGGACCGAATATCCGAAAGTTCCAATCTGTTTACCGAGCTCAAAATATTCTCCGTGAGAGTAGCTGACCAGTCCTGCGCTGTTCAGATGGAATTTCCCTTTCTCATCCATATATTTCTCATCCACAGACACACCGACTACTTCTGCCAGAAACAGATCGTGACTGCCGAGCTCCACTCTCTTCGTAATCTTACATGCAATATTGACCGGGCTCTCTTCGATTCCCGGTGCCGTTATATGCGGTACGTCGCAGGGCGTCAGATGCATCTCTTTGAATTTGTCCACCTCTCTGCCGGAACGAACCCCGCAGTAATCCGTTGCAAAAGCCAGTTCTTTTGTCACCAGATTCACCACAAATTCCCCTGTCTCCGTAATAATCGCATGTGAAAAACGTTCCTTCCGAACAGAAATAGACAGCATGACGGGAGCCGAACAGACGGTACCGGCCCACGCTACGGTTATAATATTGGGTTTCTCATTTTTTCTTCCGCAGCTGACCATGACTGCGGGTACCGGATAAAGCATATTTCCAGGTTTCCAGTGCTGTTTTGCCATATCTATCCTTTCTGCTGCTGAAGCCCTGAGATCAGTACCGGTATCAGCTGCTTCTTGCGGGATACCATCCCCTTTATCAAATATCTCCCGTCCTCTCCCGGTTCTCCATAACATACCCGGAGCAATTCTTCCGCTCCGGAGCCCCGATAGATAATCTCGGAAGACTCCTCAAGTATATCGGTCAGCATGACAAAGATCATATCCAGCCTCTGCTCTCCGATTGCCGTATCCAGATATGCAAGCAGCTTTTTCTTCACTTTCTTTAATTCCGGCTGACTCACTGAGCTAAGCTGTGCCACGCCAAATCCCATTTCATCCACATGGAACGTCTTAAAATCCTGATAGCAGATTTCTTCCGCCGTCTTATTTTTAAAATCGCTGCCGGCCTCAAACATCGCCTTTGCCAGGCTCTCTATATTTTCTCCCGCAATGCTTGCAAGATCCTCTGCCGCCCTGCGGTCCACATCCGTACAAGTCGGCGAACGGAACATCAGCGTATCCGACAGAATCGCAGAAAGCAGGAGCCCTGCGATCTGCTTTGATATAACCGCTCCTTTTTCCTGATACATCTGATAAATGATGGTAGAAGTACATCCAAGCGGCTGGTTCCGGAAAAATACCGGCGAAATTGTCTCCAGACTGCCAAGTCTGTGATGGTCGATAATTTCCAGGATCTCGGCACCCTCAATCCCATCCACTGCCTGAGATTTTTCATTGTGATCGACCAGAATCACCTGTTTCTTCTGCATATTCAAAAGATTACGTCTGGATATCATACCTGCGTAGTGCCCATCTTCAGTCATTACCGGAAAATCACGGTGGCGAACCTTAGACATCACTTCCCGCACTTCATCCACATAGTCATCCAATTCAAACGTAATCAGATTTTCCTTTCGCATGATATATTTAATCGGCATACTCTGGTTGATCAGACGTGCAACCGTAAACGTATCATACGGTGTACTGATGATCATGCAGTGCTTTTCTTTCGCCAGCTGAATAATTGTCTTTGTGACTTTTGCGCCCGAGCAGACGATGAGACAGCTTGCATTCATTTCCAATGCACAAAACTGTGACTCATAGCGGTCGCCTAAAATAACCACATCATTGTCTTCAATATATTCTTCCATCAGATCCGGCGTCACAGCAGCGACAACAACTTTTCCCTTTACAAAGTAGCCGTGCTCGTTCCCGGTAAGCAGCGTTCCGTTCAGTGTCTCCACGACATTCTTAAACTGCGTTCGGGCCGTCGCCAGAATACTGTTATCCAGCACGTCCATATAAGACTTTGCAATGTCTCCGGTTACGATCATACCATCCAGTGTACGGTCACTCTTTGTGACCGGCAGAGATACGACATCCAGTGACTTCATCAATTCCCATGCGCGTTTAATGGAAATATGGCTGCTGACACCTTCCGTTTTCCGATAGACAATGTCCTTAATTTGTGCACCGACATCTGTTACGAGTTCCGGCTCCTGTACCTGAAAATAATCCAGAACGTAGCGCGTCTCTTCGTTGACATGACCGGCTCTCTTTGCCTCGTAAGTGCCTTCTTCCACTTGATTTTTCAGTTCCGCATAGGCAATTGCCGCGCAAATGGAATCCGTATCCGGATTCTTATGCCCAATGACCCACACTTTTTTCTTTTCTTCTTTTTCTTCTCTCTCTTCCATCTTTTCCTCATTTACACAACAGACTGCCTGAAGAAAACCTCAGACAGTCTGTTTATTCGCTTTGATTCTACCTGATAAGGATTTATTTTAACAGGGATTGAAATAGTCCCAGGTAATAAAGCACAAATGCTATCAGTACGATAAAGTTTATGATTGAGAACCAGGAAAGAAATTTCACATATCCTCTGACGGAAGTAATGTGCTTCTCCATCGTATCGTTCTCTTCTATTTTAGCAGTCAGTTCTTCAATCAGAGCTGCCATGTTACGGTAACATTTGACATCCTCCGTATGTATCTTTTCCGCAAGTTCCAGTTTCATCTGGTCCAGCTGTTTTGTCACATCATCCAGTGCCGCCTTCATCTCCTGCGTCTGTGCGGCAGTGCGTCCGGTCGTATCGTTGACATTATTCTCAATCTTCTCTGCGAGAATATTCAGCTTGTCCTCCACCTGGGAAATCATGTCGTCCATTTGTGTCTGGACGCCATTGAGCAAAACTTCTGCAGCTTCTTTCCGTTCGTTCACCATGCCCTGAAGCTGCTCTGCCTTTATTTCGCGCTCGTCCAAAATGGTCTGAAGCTCCGCAACCTTACTCTCTTTTGATGCCAGCAAAACCTGCAGCTGCTTTGCTTTTTCGCGGAATTCATCAATCTGCTTTAATAAGAAATCTTCCTTATCCACCTGTTCTGACGTCCTTTCCTTTTTCATACTCTCCGTTTTCGTACTCTTTATCTGCATATTCTCAGTCTTAGCACGCTTTTTTACTGAGGTATCGTTTTTTATCTCGTATCGGTAAATTATGTCAAACAGTCTGTCAAAAATACCAGCCATTACCGTTTCCTCCCGTACGATTCTGACTTAATCTTTCGACAGAATCTTTCAGATTCAATTCTATCATTTTGTTTCTTTTTTGTCCAGAATATAATGTTTTCGTTCTTTTTCTGTCAATTCCGCCTGCGCCATCAGATCCGGCCGCCGCTCCAGCGTCCGATTAATCGACTGCTCTCTGCGCCACGCATCTACCTTTGCATGATCTCCGGACAGCAGAACAGACGGAACACTCTTCCCGTTCCATGTCTCCGGCCGGCTGTACTGCGGATATTCCAGTAGATTGCCCTCAAAGGATTCCGTTGAGCCCGATTCCTGATTCGACAGCACTCCCGGTACCATACGGGAAATGGCATCCGTCAGGACCATGGCCGCCAGCTCTCCGCCGGTCAGGACATAGTCACCGATTGAAACATAATCGGTAACTATCTCTTCCAGTACACGTTCATCAATGCCCTCATAGTGTCCGCACAGAAGAATCAGATCTTTTTCCAGCGCATATTCCTTTGCCAGCTTCTGTGTAAATGCCGGTCCCTGTGGCGTCAGATATACCGTTCTCGGCCTGTAACCGATCCGATCCACAATCGATTCCCATGCATCGTAAACCGGCTGCGCCTGCATGACCATTCCGGCTCCCCCACCGTATGGATAATCGTCTACCTTTTTGTGTTTTTCTATCGTATAATCCCGGATATTCACTGCTTCGATGGAAAGCAGACCCTTCTCCGCCGCACGTCCGATGATGCTCGTATGCAGTCCCTGTTCCACCATATCCGGAAATAATGTCAATATATGAAAATTCATCTTCTTTTCCGTCCGCTTCCTGTCACTTCCTGTTTATCTCACGCAGTCCTTCTAACAGGTGTACCTGCATGGTTCCTTCTTCCGGCCGCACATCCAGAATACAATCTTTGATTGCCGGAATTAAAAGTTCCGGCTGCCCGGCCCTTTGGACAACATATACGTCATTCGCACCGGTTTGCAGCACATCGACAATTTCCCCCAGCGCTTCTCCCTCATCGGAGGTTACCGCAAGCCCGATGAGGTCCGCGATAAAGTATTCGTTTTCCTTCAATTCTACTGCATTCTCTCTTGTTACATAGAGACTCTTCCCTTTATATAACTCTGCCTCTTCTATCCGATCAATTCCCTTGAATTTTACGATCACAAGGTTTTTAAAAAATTTCACCTGTAAAATTTCAAGTTCCAACTGTTCTTTTCCAGTGTCTAAGAGGACCTTTTTCAGCTTTTTAAAACGGCCGGCGTCGTCCGTGGTTGGAAATACTTTTACCTCTCCGCGCACTCCGTGTGTACTGGCGATCACACCTACCTGTAATTGCTTTTCCATAAATTCTCCTGCTATAAAGTTTTATGAGACGGTCCCTCAGTATTCTTCTAAGACCGTCTCATTTTGTTCTTCCGTTATGGAAGTTACTGCATGATTTCCACAATAACTTTTTTGTTTTCTTTTGAGGCTGCTGCTTTTACAACGGAACGAATTGCTTTTGCGATACGTCCCTGCTTGCCTATTACTTTTCCCATATCACTCTGCGCGACACGCAGCTCCAACAGGATGGATTTTTCACTTTCGGTTTCTATTACGACAACTTCATCCGGGTAATCGACAAGTGCTCTTGCAATTACTTCTACTAATTCCTTCATATGTCCACCTCACTAATCCCATCCAGTGATTATTTAACGATTCCTGTTGCCTTGAAGATTCTGTTTACAGTTTCTGTAGGCTGTGCACCGTTTGCTAACCATTTCTTTGCTAACTCTTCGTTTACGTGATATTCACTTGGATCTCTGGTTGGATCATAAGTTCCAATCTCCTCGATGCATTTTCCATCTCTTGGGGATCTGGAATCAGCTACAACGATTCTATAGAAAGGAGCTTTCTTCTGTCCTAATCTTCTTAATCTGATCTTTACTGCCATTACTTTCACCTCCTTGCGGTTCTTTCTAATTATGTTAAAAAGGAAGGTTGAATCTTCCTCTTTTACCACCTTTTGCGCCCATCAGTCCCGGCATCTGTTTCATCATTTTCTTCATCTGTTCAAACTGTTTTACGAGACGGTTTACCTCACTGATATCCACGCCCGCACCTTTTGCAATCCGGTGTTTCCGGCTCGGATTTATAAGGGAAGGATTGCTTCTCTCCTTCGGTGTCATGGAATAGATAATGGCTTCTGTCTTCGCCATCCCCTTCTCGGCAACATCCTGATCGATGTCCGGCATCTTGCCCTTGCCGCCAAGCCCCATACCCGGCATCATACCAAGTACACTGCTTAAGCCTCCCAGCTTTTTCATCTGATTCATGGATTCCAGATAATCATCAAAGGTAAACTCTGCCTTTTTCAGGCGCTGTTCCATCTCTTTTGCCTTATCTTCATCAATCTGTTCCTGCGCCTTTTCAATCAGCGTCAGGACATCCCCCATACCGAGTATACGGGAAGCCATACGATCCGGATAAAACTGTTCCAGATCGGAAAGTTTCTCTCCCATGCCGACATAGAGAATCGGCTTACCGGTCACCGCCCGGATGGAAAGTGCCGCACCGCCTCTGGTGTCGCCGTCCAGCTTGGTAAGTACGACACCGTCTATGCCGATCTTCTCATCGAAGGTACCGGCAACATTTACGGCATCCTGTCCGGTCATGGCATCTACGACGAGAATGGTCTGTGCCACATCGACATTTTCTTTTATCTCGATCAGCTCCTGCATCATCTCCTCATCAATATGAAGACGACCCGCCGTATCGAGAATCACAACGTTATTTCCATGTTTGGAGGCATGCTCGACTGCCGCTTTTGCAATATTGACAGGACGGTTCTTATCTCCCATGGAAAAGACTTCCACACCCTGCTTCTCACCGTTAATCTTCAACTGCTCAATTGCCGCCGGCCGGTAAATATCACAGGCCACAAGCAGCGGCTTCTTGCCTTTCAGCTTCAGCTTGCCGGCGATCTTTGCTGTCGTGGTTGTCTTACCTGCACCCTGAAGACCCGCCATCATAATCACGGTTGTCTCCTGTCCCGGACGAAGTTTAATCTCTGTCGTCTCGGAACCCATCAGCTTCACCATTTCTTCATTTACGATCTTTATCACCATCTGCCCCGGATTCAAACCGGACATCACGTCCTGCCCGATGGCCCGCTCCTGTACAGACTTCACGAACTGCTTTACGACTTTAAAATTAACGTCTGCTTCCAACAATGCCATCTTTACTTCTTTTAAAGCAGCTTTTACATCATCTTCGGTCAGACGTCCCTTGCTTCTTAAATTTTTAAATACGTTCTGAAGTTTTTCCGATAAGCTGTCAAATGCCATGCTATAGCTCCTCTAATATCTGACTGGAAATCAGTGCGATTTCCTCCATAATTGCCTCGTTCCGGGTTGCCTGAAACTCCAGCGTAAGCCGCTGTATCCGTTCTACACTTTTTTTTGCTTCTATGAATTTTTTCACAAGATGAAGTTTCTCTTCATATCCTTCCAGCAGCCTGTTGCAGCGCTTGATCAGATCATGTATGCCCTGCCTGCTGACACCCTCACAGGATGCAATCTCGCCCAGAGACAAATCATTGAACACAAAGTCCTCATAGATTCTTCTCTGATGTTCATTCAGCAATTCTCCATAAAAGTCATACAGGTATGCCTGTTCCACTTTTTCTTCCATGTTACAATCACTCCTGTAACTTCCATCTCACCTGTCAATGTTCTTTCCTTGACAGGAACTTTGTCTATCATAACGCAGGAAACTTATGGTGTCAAGTATTTTTTCTTGACAGCCGCCTGAATCAGAATAGATTTAAGAATTTTTCCCAGATACTCAACTTTTCATCATTTGTTTCCGTAGTTGTAACTACCTCCTTCTTCTCAATCTGTTGCGTTTTTATCACAAACTGTACGGATTTCACATTCGCATTTTGTTCGGAAACAAAAGAAACAGCTTCACTATCATCTCCTTTGACCTCAGATAATACGCTATTTATCTGTTCATTTACCTCAGAATCCAAATTCGACGTTTTCTCCTTAAATGTCCCCGTACCGTCTGTTAAGTCACCCGTGCCATCATATAATGTTGATACACCTGTAAGTAAATCACTCGTTCCGGAATATAATGCCTGATTCCCACTGGCTAATTGAGCACTGCCCTCAGAAAGCTGGCTGACACCAGTTACAATACCGCTGTAGGCAGCTGCAATTTGGGCAACACCTGATGTGTAATCCTGAATTCCCTGATCGAGTGCCGTATATTTTTCAACTAATGTATTGATTCCTTCTGACAGTTGGCTCATATCCACTAAAATACCACTGAGGTTCTGACTTAATTCAACAATTGCTGCATCAAATGTTTCATACTGCGCGTTTAACTGTTCCGCTCCGTCATACAGCTGAGATACCGCTGCGGTGATATTATCCAAGTACGTTTCAGTACCTCCAATGGATGCCGAATTTCCATTTAAGAGGGTAACGAGACTGGTAAACTGATCAATCTGAGCTTTTAGCTGTGCTGCCTGTGTTTCATATCCCGGCACATCTTTGATCTGTTTATAGGATTCCGTCAGTGTCGCAATCTGAGTATTCAAAGAATCTATAGCCGCTTTATTTCCCGCCTGAAGCTGATCTATGTCCAATCCGCCACTGTTCATTGCCGCCTTGTATTGCGCATAACCCACATTGGACTGCAATGTACCTATTCCGGTGTAGATCTGATTGATTGCCGTTTTTATTTGAGAGGATGCATTTACAAGTTCTGTCAGTTTATCTGTTGACAAGGATACCTCTGATAAAGATGACTGTATTTCAACCAGCGCCTCTTTTACCTGTGCCGATCCATCGTTCAGGGTATCAGACTTACTATTTAATTCATTCAATGCATTCTGCATCTCATTTACACCCGTTTTCAGCGAATTCACACCCGCATCCAGATCAGCAGATCCATCTTTTAAAGTCTTGGCACCTGATGTCAATTGACTTGCTCCATCTTTTAAATCAGATGCACCGCTCTCCAGATCATTTGCGCCGTTATCAAGTTCTTCGACTCCATTGGTAAGTTCTTTGATTTTATCCATCAATTCTGCATCATCAATCTGCAGATCCAGGTTTAAGCGAACTCCATTGATTGTAATTGCCTGCATCTCAAAGTCAGTAACCTGCGCCGTTATTGTGATATCTGCCCCCTTATTTGGCAATATCGTATAGGTCAGCTGTTTATCACTTCCAACATTTGCAATTGTGGCATTATCGGAGACAATATCATTGCATTTACTTGTATCCAGTGTGACGCTGGTTTGTAATGCATAATTTTTATAAAAAGAGCTGTTGCATTTCTCATTTTGTGTGATACTAATTTGAATCGTCAATGCGCCTGATTTTCCCGCTATATCATCCGCCGTATATTCTTTTCCATCCAGAAAATATTTTACAGATATCTCCCATGGTAATTCCTGCGAATTCAGTATACCTTCATAATACAGCTTATCTTCTGTATTCGTAAACGTAACTTGATCCTGATCTAATGTGATCGCATCTTCTGATGTCATATTACGAACGGAGGAATAGTTTCCATAGTCCGTAATGCTGCCTTTTTGGTCAAAAATATTTACTACATAGATACCGTCAACCGATCCGTCAGTATTCAAAATTCCGTATACCACCTCTTCTTTTCCATCCTTTTGCTCATCCGCATAGACAGAAACATTCAGTGATAACAACAGAACAACTGCCATCATCAATGCAACCAATTGTTTCATAGGATTACTTTTTATTTTTTTCACTTTTCCTGATTTCATGCTTCTATCTCCTTATGAATAAATTTTACTCCTTTTGTGGTCTTTTCAATAAAATAATCGGAAAGATAAAGTAATCCAGGCAGTACAAAGAAAACAATCACCATGGATAACAATGTTCCACTGCCAAGCAAAATACCAATTTGCTTCAATATGCCGTGTGTTGTAATATATCCGAGTAAATAACCGACAATGGTCAGAACTGTTCCCGACGTAAGTATCGGGACCGCGACTACCGCAATTGTCTTTTGAATTGCTTTTTTCTTAACATATTTTTCTCTGAGTTCCAAATACCTGTGTGCAAATAAAATAGCATAGTCGACAGTCGCGCCAAGCTGAACGGAACTAATAATCAGATAGGATATATAAAATACTGTATTGCCGATAAAATAAGGAATAGAAACATTGATCCAGATTGCTGTTTCAATGGCTAATACAAGTATGACAGGGATGCTGCACGAGCGAAATACAATGAGAATGACAATAAATATTGCGGCAACAGCGATTAGATTCACGCGAACATCGTCCGCCGTAATTGTGTCTTTCAAGTCATATGTGCTTACGCTTTCTCCTGCGAGATACCATTCGCCAGGGTAGTACTGTTCTGCCGCACTACGGACTTTTTCAACCGTGTCAAAGGCGATTTCTCCTTCATATTGAGTTTTCACAGTTAAGACCATACGACTGTAATTCTCAGATTCCAGCTTATCTAAAGTATCCTTATCCAGATACTGCGCCGGAATCTCTGCTCCCGCATTGTTAACAAAGGAAATAATATCACTCACTTCTGTAATATCCTTTAATGCTAGATTCAATTTTGATTCAGCTGCCGAATCCCCCTTAGGTACCATGAGAACCATATTAATGGATTTTCCAAATATATTATCGATTGCTTCGCTATCCTGCCCAATCTGAGTGGAGGAATCAAAGATATGTTCAGACCCATAATAAAAATCGTTCTTTTCACGAGCGAGATAGCCGGGTACGATCAATAAGCAAAATATTGCAACGAGTGGTATCATGATCCTGCTTACGAGTTTTCCCAGGAAATCAAATTTCGGCAGAAAGGATCGATGCCTTGTTTTCTCAATCCATTTATCTGCCAATACCATAACTGCCGGAAAGAATGTGAAAACCGTCAACAGACTAAAACACATGCCCTTTGCAAGCGCCAGACCCAAATCGGGGCCAATCTTAAAGCGCATCATTACCAATGCCGCAAAACCAATGATTAAGGTCAATCCACAGGATAATATCGTACCAAACGATTTGCTTAAGGCCTGTAACATTGCGTCTTTTGCATGCATCCCCTGTTTTCGCTGCTCCTCATAGCTATGTAGCAGAAACACGGAAAAATCTAAAGATACTGCAAGCTGCAAAATATTTCCGGCACCATTTGTTACAAAGGAAATTGTGCCAAATATCACATTGGACCCCTCATTCAACAAAATTGCCACACCGATTGACAGCAGCATGAGAATCGGTTCCACCCATGAAGTTGTGGTCAATATGAGAATTAAAAATACGATCGGTACTGCTATCTTAATAATTTTGTCCAGCTCATTCACTGTTGACTGTGTTGCGACTGCCGTATTCACAGCAGCACCTGTCATCGCATTCTCATCTCCAATAAGATCTCGAATCGCATTGACCGCTTCCACTCTCTTATCCTCTTCGATTGTGACAATATAGAGCGCATTTTTGTCCTTATAGTACGTATCGACCGTACTGGCATCCTGTGTTTCCAGTGGCTCCTCTACATTGATGGCATCATCCAGCCACATAACGTCAGAAACACCGTCAATTTCTAATAATTTTTCCTTATACTTTAATGCTTCCGGAACTGATACGTTTGAAATCATGACTCTCGCATTTGGGATCCCTCCGCCAAATTCCTGCTCCATCAGCGTAATTGCGACCGTAGAAGGACTGCTGTCAGGAAGATAATCATTCATATCATAGTCTACGCTTACCTGTGTTTTCAAAAATGCACATAGGATCAGGCTAATGGCAAATATAGACACGATCCATCGTTTATGCAGCAAGATCCAATTAAATAGTTTTTTCATTTTCATCCTCTTTTCCAATTATTATGCATTACTCATTCAGCCCGTCCCAGTCCGATATCCTGCTACCAGAAAGATGCATTTCCATATGATCGGCCTTTATATGAAAAGAAACAGAATTATTATCTGCTCTTCCGACCGCAATGAATGCTATATTGCGTACGAGAGTTACCAATTCGCCTGAAAAAGTATAGACACCTTTCACTATGTTTCCATTTTCTATTTCATTCCTGTGTTGCAGAATGTCCAGATATCCAGTCAGCATATTGTCGCACTCACATAAACACAACTGTCCATTCCTCTTTCCCATTGGTGTACTCAATACGATCTGGTATAAACGGCCCTTCATTCTTTTCACCTCTTTGCAAAAAACAATAGCAAAAAAACGCAGGCTCATAAATGGATAATCGATATCATTTTGTATAATAATCGGACAAATCGCCTATATCTGTTGGTCAAAAAGCGGCAGACTGTAAAAAAAGTGCGATTCCGATCGAATCCCACTTTTTGTTACCTAGCTTAATTTCAGGTTCTGTTTCTGCATAGTTGTCAAAATTCCTTTTGTTTTATCATTTTATTCACCAAGCAGGCGATTCGCCTTTTTACATATCTCATAAATTTCATCCTGTTTTTGATTGATAAAAGGCTCCGTCTGCGCGGATTTTTTACTCTGAATCTGACAGTATAGCCAGTACGGGATGATCCATCCCACAAAACCAGGGATTGCTAAAATAATGGATGGCACCAGCATTCCTGCTATATAAGCAAACACGGAACCTGCCATAAATGCAGTACCAATCACGCCTACCACATAAGCAACGGCCGCTGCACCAATCACCTTTGAATTCTCCAGCGATCTTATTTCTTCCATACATGCTTCAAATTGCCGCTGCAATCTGGTCAGTTCTGCTTTATTTCTTATTTTTCTGTCACGCTTCAGCTGTAATGTAATTTCTTTTTTCCCGGATATGCCTTTCACCGCATGTTCCAGCTGCCAGCCAAAATCCATGTATCCATCCACATACATGTTTTCCATCGTTTCCCTTACTGTTACATGATGATACTCATAGCCCACATAATTCTTCTTTTCTTCACACATACTTTTACCTCCTAAAATGGCTTCCTAAATTTCTAGATTAATTTTTATGGATGCCATTATATTAGTCCTCATTTATTTGATTTTTGTTTGTGTAGTGTTTTCAAATTATGAAAGATAGGCAGCTTTCTTTTTCTTTCCGACAAACGCAACGGCGACTGCCAGCTGGATTACGGCAAGCACTGTGATAAAAAGAAATGCCGCATTCATTCCCGCTATACTGATTGTTGTTCCATCTGACATTTTAGATGCTACCGTCATAACCGCCACGATCACCGCCGATCCAATTGCACCTGATATCGTCCGAAGGGATGTCAAAAGCGCAGTCCCATGTGCAGTATTTTTTGTTTCAATTACAGTCATTCCCCAGGTGACAAGCGGCATCATAATACAGCCGATTCCAATCAGGCGGATAATCATAAGAAATGAGATAAGTAGTAATGAAGTATGCATTCCTACAAAACTCAGTCCGATACAGCTGATCATAATCGTACCGCTTCCTACAATCGCCAATTTACGTATCCCAAATTTATCAAAAATTTTACCGGTAAAAGGACTGATCAACGCCATGATCAGGGAACCCGGCATCATGACAAGACCACTGATCGTTGCGGAATTACCACGAAGTGTTTGTATGTATAATGGAATCAATGTCGTACCTGCCATCATAACGGCATAAAATAGCATACTGACAATAACAGACAACCCATATTCCCTTCTTTTCAGGATGCGCAGTTCTAAAAATGGTTCCTCCAGATGCAGTTGACGGAACACAAACATCATAAGCGTGAGTACACCAATCAGTATCGGCAGCGCTACATATAAGCCAGTTAATTTAGAACTGCCTGCATTTCCCACTCCCAGTAAAAGGGATGAAAATCCGATTGTTGAAAGCAGTAAGGATATCAGATCCAGTTTCACTTTTTCTGTCGGAAGTATATTTTGATAATATTTCATTCCCAGCAGAATATCCAAAAGCATGATCACAAGCGCTATCCAAAAGATAGCCCGCCAATTTAAGGCATCCGCAACCATTCCCGCCAAGGTTGGTGCCACGACAGGTGCCGCCCCTGCAGCCAATCCGTAGATCCCCATGACAGATCCTCTTTTTTCCGGCGGATAAATTGTCAGTATCACCACCTGTGTCATCGACAGCAATACGCCATTTCCCAATGCCTGTAAGATGCGGCCTATCATCAGTACCGAAAAAAACGGTGAAAAAACAGATAAAATCACACCCAGTAAAAACAATCCGGAAGCTCCAAAAAATAAATTTCTGGCTTTAAAACGTTTTAATAAGAAAGCAGTCGCAGGCACCATAATTCCCATAGCCAATGTGTATGCACTGGTCAGCCATTGTGCCATCAAAGCCGTAATGTGAAAATCATTCATAATGACAGGTATCACTGTTGTTAACGCGGTTTGTAAAAGGGAGCAGACAATCGCTCCCACTAATTGTATGAAAAAGATAATATTGCAAGTCTTTCGATCCAGTTGTATCATAGTTTCCTTCATTCCTTCATTCCTAATATTCTGCTGCCTTTCTCACAAATTTCGTAAATCTCATTATACTTATCTTCAATCAAAGGGGTAATTTCCCCGGTCCTTTTTCGCACGATTGCACCAAACACAAAATAGGGCAAAATCCATCCAAGAAAACCCGGGATGGCCAGTAATATGCACAACCATATGATCGGCGGTTCATTGGTAACTGCAAACGTGGATCCTGCCATAAATGCAGTTCCTATGATTCCTATAGCAAGAGCCGCTGCCGTAGCCGTGGATGTTTTTAATTTTTCCAGCGCATCAATTTGATTCATGCAGTCTTCAAAATGTCTCTGTAACCTTGTAAGTTCTGCCTTGTTCATAATTTTCCGATCCCGCTTCAAACGCAGCATTACGGATGTTCCCTCTTTCATCTGCTGCATCGTTTCATCCGGAATCCATCCGAAATTCATGTATCCGTCCAGGTATTGTGAGACTTTACTGCCAGCTACATTTCGCTCTTTGTATTCATACCCGACATAATTTCTGCTGCTAAATTCCACTTCACTCATCGCGAATCCTCCTTTTTCTTCCTTACAGACCGCTTTTTCACCGGAAGATATACCGTAAATGTTGTTCCGGCTTTTGGTTCACTCTCCACCGTAATTCTACCATCCAGCAACTGAATCACCCGAAATACCAGTGCAAGCCCCAATCCGTTCCCTTCGGTTGAATGTGAGGTGTCTCCCTGATAAAACTTTTCAAAAATCCGGTCCATCGTTTTCCTGCTCATACCGCATCCTGTGTCACGGACCGATACTATTATATCTTCCGCTGTTGAAGTCTGACGCAATGTGATCGCGCCTCCCGGTTCGGTAAATTTCACTGCATTTGACAGAAGATTATTCCACACAAGTTCTAGCAGACTGGCATCCGCCTCAATCGTAACCCTATCTTCAATATCTGCTTCGAACTCTATATTTTTCTGTTCCCATAAATTCTCAAATTGAAACGCACAGTCGCACAGCTGACCGCACAGATCATACGGCTCATTCAAAGGCTCGATTACCTGTTTTTCCAGTTTGTTCAGTTTTAAGATATTTGTAATCAGTTCTGACAAACGTTTGGATGCCTGTAAGATTGTTTCCACATATTCTTTTCTCTGCTCCGGTGTCAGCTTCTCATTCTGCAGGTATTCCGCACAGTTTTGAATAATCGCCAACGGTGTTTTTATCTCGTGCGACACATTCGAAAAAAATTCAGTTTTTAATATTTCAATGCTGCCCAATGCCTCCACCATTGTATTGAAATTTTGAAACATCACGTCAATATAATCCTGCTTTTCTGCCGTATGTACCGGTGCCACGTAAACAGAAAAATCCCCGTTCGCCACTGCTTCCGTGGCCTCAGCAAATCGAATGATGGGCTTTTCATAGTTTTTGTTAATCTGATATCTTGTAAGCAGAGTGAAAAGAATGGATACAATGACCCAGTAACCGACAATCAGATACGGAACCCATCCTGAAAATATTCTAAAATCAGTTGACGCTGACAGAATGAATTCCTGTATTCCAGTCAATAGTAACAACACCACGAGCGTGATCAAAAATACGGAAACAGAAAAGTGTTTCACTTTTACTTTGGAATTCATACAAGCACCACCTTTTATCCCAGACCTCGGACTGTCACCACTTTAAATCCGTCACAAACAGAAAACTTGTCCCGAAGCTTTGTAATATACACATCTACAGCCCGCAGACTTGTCTCACTGTCTATTCCCCAGAACTCATCCATAAGCTGAGCCCTGGAGAACGTTTTGTTGGGATAGGAAAGCAGTTTATATAAAATGTTAAATTCTCTTGTGGTAATCGGTATTTCCTGCCCATTTGCCACTGTCGTCATGGCATCCGCATCCATTACCAGATTTCCTATATGAAGTCTTCTCTCCATTTCGATATTGGCTCTGCGCAGAAGTGCTCTGACACGAAGCAGCAGTTCATCCAGTTCAATCGGCTTTACCATATAATCATCAATTCCTAATTGGAATCCCTTTTGTTTGGATGATAAATCATCTTTGGCCGACATAAACAAAATAGGTATCATTTTATTCATCTGACGTACTGTTTCTGCAAATTCAAATCCGTCAATCCCAGGCATCATGATATCGGAAATGATCATTTCAAATAAGTTGTTATACATAAGTTCATACGCATCTTCTGCATTCAGGCAGCCTTTTGCACAAAAGCCACTATTGTTCAGATAGGAGCATACGATTTGATTCAATTTCGCATCGTCCTCTACCACAAGGATATTGACCATAATAAACCTCCTTGAAAATTTTTCTATATCGTATCATGCAATTGTTTGAGAATTGTTTAAATTTTATCCCTTTTACTTCTTAAAAATAAAAAAGAGCCAGATCTCGCCGGCTCTCTTTATTGTAAAATGAAAACTTCGCTTTTATGCTTCTTCCGTTGCAGGATTCTCCTTCCATATGAGATTCCAAACATCATAACCACTGCGTCCACCGCAATCTTCCTCACGCTTACCAATACCTGTTCTTCCCAATAAATCTCAGGAAATTGTTTTCTCTGGCGAATTCCAGCGATTATTTCCTCTCCTTTTTCGGTCCAGAATCCAAAGTCCGACCATTGCACCGGTATGAAATCTGCAGTAAACGAAATTGTGTGATAGATTCCTGCAATGAATATAATCAGCAGGAAAATGCTTCCAGCTGCCCGCACCCATCCCTTCCGGCGCTGCTCCATTTTGCGGATTCGTTTTCCAAATTCCTTACAAAGGTAGAAAAACATAAGCCAGAATGGCAGAGAGAGCAGAATTCTCGCGATGGAACAATAGAAGCTTCCGGCAAAGACATAGGATTCCCCAAACAGTCCCAGACTGCTTTTGATCTGTGCCAGCTTTGATGCAGGGGCGTCGTTTTCGGTCCACAGTTCCACATAGGACATGGTCTCCCGCTGATCCTGCTGATACAGTGCAAGCACAGATTCCTCCCTATCAAAAACACCGCGGATCTGCCACTCCTTTCCATCATAGGAAACCACATTTCCAGTTACCGCTTCCGCTCCAAACAGCTTCCAGGCAAGCCCGCTGCTTATGACACAGCCATCCGCATCCCCATTGAAGGTATAACCCCCGGATTTCATGGAAAACGGAAGTACCCGTGCCATATTTCCGTATACTTTTAGAATGGTTCCCTCAACCTGGCGTCCTGTATCTTCCCATTCAATTTGCTGTCCTCTTTCCATACTCCATGCGGTAATCTCTGCCCTTTCTTCAGCGTCACTCAGCTCTTCTATGCCATTCTGCCCTGCCGTAAAATTTGTTTCTTCTGCATCCTCTGCTTCTTTGGCCGCATATTCTTCCATCTGCCGCGCCGACAAACCGCCTTCTTCATAACGCAGCCCTGCCTGATTGGAAAACCGGTTCAGCTCCTGCCATTGAAATTGCATATGAAAAAACGTCGTGCAGAGAATCCCCAAAAGCAGTCCATATCCTATTTTTTTCCCTGTTTTCTTTCTCATTTTTCCACCCTGACCCGGTCACCGGCAAGCACATCCTTTTCACTGGCAATGATAATTTCCGTATCAGGCTGAATCGCTCCTTTTACTGCCGCCTGTGTGTCATCCTGGTCCAGAAGCGTCAGATTAATCCGCTCTGCCTTTACCTCCTCACCCAGCACGGATTCCGAAGTGCGGATACCAAGGCAGTAGTATCCCTTGCTGTCCTGACGGATTGCGGTTAACGGAAGAATGCTGTCATACGCTTCCTCCGATTCCTTTTTGATTGAAAAAGCCGCATATCCGTTTGCTGTATACGCCTCTCCGGTTAATTCTGCCTTAAGAAGCATTTTCTCTTCTGTGCTGTCATCTTCCTGACTTTGTTCTGATGTAATCTGGCTCACCTGCACTTCTTCTGCATTTGTCCCCGCTGCTTTGATTGAAATACTGTCGCCCACCGCTATTTTCGTACCCGCTTCCTTTGGGATTTCTGCTGTAAATTCAAATCCGCCCGTTCCAATGCTGATAAACTCACCTCCGCTTGTAACCATTCCTTCCTGCACTGCCGTATTGGAAAAGATACCCTTTTGTGCCGCATACATTTTTCCATCCTGGGCAATCAACTCCTGTATCTGCTCCAGATTTTCCTGGACTGTATCCACATCAATCTGTGAACTCTCCACCGTATAATCGGCCGCCTGTTTTGATTTTTCCTGATTCCTGCTGGTTACTTCGTCCTGTTCCTGTGCCTCTTCCAAATTCTCCTGCGCCTGTGAAAGAGCTGTGGAAGCCTGGGACAGGCTACTTTCCGCTTCCGAAAGTTTCGTATCCAGCTCTGCCTTATTCTGCGAGAACTGTGTTTCCGCTTCCTCTATTTTCTGTTGGTAAGCTTCCTCTCCCAACTTCTCCTTTTCCTGCTCTGCCTGCTCCTTTGCCGCCTCCAAATCCTGTGTTAACGTATCCACATTCTGTTCATACGCATCTGCCGTCTGCTGTCTGACCGCGGCAGCCTGATCATAATCTGCCTGTGCCTGCCCGAGGTTTTTTTGAGCGGCTTCTGCAGAAGGCAGCCACGCCTCTCCCCCCTGTGTCAGTTTTGCCTGCTTTAGCTGTAGCTGTGCTTTTTCAAGCGCAGTTTCCAGATCTTCTTTTTTTTGCTCCAGATATTCTTTCTGAAACTGAATCAGTACATCTCCGGCTTCTACCCTGTTACCATCGTTCTGAACGGATTCCACGAGAACTCCAGCAGGAATCAGATAGGTGTCTTTCTCCGTTGCTTCTATCGTTCCGTTTCCTTTCAGATTGTAGACGATTCTTCCGCTTTCCGCTTTATCCACCTCCACTTTTGGTACGGTCATGGATGCCGTGACTCTGGACACCACTGTGAATACTGCCATTGCCGCAAAAAACCAGAGCAAAGCTTTTTTATATTGTTTTTTCCTGTCTTTTTCCATCTATCTATCCTCTTCTCTATTCTTTCAGTCCAGATGCCGCAATACCCTGCTCAAGATAGCTCTGTCCATACAAAAACAGCAGAATCGCTGGAAGCATCATGATGACAGACGCACTGAACGACACGCCCACCTTGTCGGCTGTAATGTTTGGCAGATAGAGCGCCAATGGCCATATGGATTTTGTTTTTAAGAATGCCATGGGTTGTTCTATGGCATTCCAGTATTCAAAAAAGTTTAGAATCATCGCCGCAAAAATACCCGGCTTTCCCATCGGAACTGCAATATTCCAGAAAATCCGAAATTCCCCGGCTCCATCCATTGCCGCTGCTTCCAAAAGAGATGACGGAATCCCGCGGAAAGACTTTGTGATGATAAATACGGAAAAGGTCGCAAAAATACCCGGCAGAATTATCGCTCCATGGGTATTGAGCAGATTTAACTGATCCAATACCAGATAGCTCGACACCATCGTTACCTGAAAGGGCAGAATCATCAAAAGCATATACAGATGAAACAGTGCTCTTTTTCCCGGTATCGGAAAATGTGCAAATGCCCATGCCGCCGGAACACTGATCAGCAGCTGCCCACCCAATATGGAGAATACCTGTATACAGGAATTCCAAAACATGATAAAAAATCCTGGAGAATCAAACAAAAGTTCTGCATAACCCTGCAACGTCGGATAGGAAGGCAGAAGCTGAAATTTGACCGGACTTCCATCGGAAAGCAAGATCCCGCCAAATGCATCTGTAATCTCCTGTGTTCCGCAGAATGAATAAACCGTCAAAAGCAGCAGTGGGAACCAGATGACAAGAGCAAACAGAAGAAGCACTGCAAATTTTATTTTTCTTCCCATTCACTGCTCCTTTCGTTGTAACGCCATACGCCTGACATCATCCCCAGCATTACAAGCGCCATCAATACGGAAGCTGCCGTCATCTTCTGCATATCGAGTCTTACAAACCAGTTGTTAAATAAATGCTGCATCATATAAATACTCTGATGCGGATAGTCGCCCGCAATGAGATACGCTTCCCGGAACACTTTAAAACAATTTACCAGTGACAATATCCCTATGACAAATACACTGGAGCGCAGCCCCGGCAGCGTGATATAGCGAAAGCTCTGCCAGCCTCCCGCTCCGTCTACCGCGGCGGCCTCATAACGTTCCTTTGGTATGGCGGATAGTCCCGCAAGCCACAAAATCATGTCGTAACCGATATTTTTCCATAAATAGGTAAATACAAGCACGCCAAATGCGCAGTCACTGTTCATCCAATTGACAGTGGATCGTCCAAGGAACTGTAAGCCTTCATTCAAAAATCCGTTCTGATCCAAACATAACCGCCAAAGCAATACGACTGAAGCCACCGGAATTGCCAGTGGAAATAAACATGTCGTCTTAAAAAATTCCCGAAAAAACTTCAGCCGGCTGATCAGCAAGGAACATACCAGAGACAATACCAATAAGAGCGGAATACAAACCAGCAGAAACCGGAGCGTATTTCCCACTGCAAGCCGAAATGCTTCGTTGTTTACGACTGCTGCATAATTTCCGATTCCCTGAAACTGATTTCCCATCGCATCTAAAAAAGAACGCCTTACCACGTCCGCAAACGGAATCAGTACAAAGATGCATACCCCAAGCAGACTGGGCGCCAGAAACAAAAATCCCAGCGCCGCTTTCTTTTTATTCCGCAAGGTAAGTGTCCACCTTTGCAGCAATTCCCGAAACTGTCTGTCCCGCTTCCTGTTTTCCTTCATAATACGCTTTTGCCTCTTCAAATATCATGTCCAGCAGCACACTGTCTGTTTTGGCCGGTTTCTTTAGTTCTTTTGACTTCTCCCACAATTCGTTTACTTCCGTTTTCAGCGGCATTCCGAAGGAATACATCTTTGAACCGTCTTCGGAGCCGGAGACGCCCATGACGTTTCCATTTTCCTGGTCTTTCAGACTGTTCATACCCTGGTCTGTCAACTTTGCCTGTGCATTTTGATTCATCGGAAATCCATCTCCGAGATCATATTCCTGCACCTCATCCGAAAATAATATCTCTACAAACTCCTCTGCCAGTTCTGTCACAGAAGAGGCACTGTTGATTCCGACCAGTCCGTGAGGTATAAACGTATTCTGATTCGCCAAAAACGGAAGATTGTTTTCCCGCATCACGGTAAACGGTATCATCATATCCGTGAGGCTTTCTATTTCATACGACGCTACCTGTCTTCCTTCCATCACTCCAATACCATTTCCAGCATTCCAATCTGAAAAATAAGTTTCTTCGATTGCTTCCATCGTCTCATCCGAATAATTCTGCTCCATTTCCGCCTGTGCTCTTTCACCAATCTCCTTTGCACAGGAGAGGCACTGTTCCAGTTTATCCTGATTTAATTTTCCATCTTCATCAAACAGCTCTTCTGCGTACATGCTTACAAACAGGCTTGTTATTTCATCATAAGTCACACCTGTAAAAACAGGCTGGTCTTCATGCGTTTTCAGCCAGCTTTCTAACGTATCAAGCTTTTCCAGCGCCAAAGTCAGCTCCTGATCTCCATATAGAATCGGAACTCCATACCTCACCGGCATACCATAGATCTTTCCATCCTCCTGCTTATAACAGCCTGCCAAATTCTCTGGCAGCGTTCCGTCCTCTATCAAAGGCGAAATAATATCTGAAATATCATTCAGCACCCCCTTTTCTATCAGAGAATCCATTGGGAGCCCATCTAATATCAATACGTCGGCCCCACTTTTATTGAGCAGTTCGGTATTGAGGACCCTTATTTTATCCGCTTTTGTGGTAGAGGTATCCGACTCTCCTGTCAGATAGGAAACCTCTGCCTCCGGATATTTCTGTTTGAAGATGCTGACCGCCTGACGTACGGTAGCATTTTCTTCGAGACTGTAAATATTAAGTGTTTTACTCGAATCTTTCTTTACCGCTTTGCCGTAATAATAGTGTTTTACAGACATCTTTCCGCTGTTCGTATACAGCGCATAAAAATCCTCTCCTGTGCCCTTTACAAAGTCCATCGCATAAGCACCCGGCAGCCCCATCGTCAAAGAAGCTCCTTCTGCCAGCGTTTCTACAAGTGTGCCGTTCGGCTGCATATGATGAATACCATCTTCATTCAGGAAATAAATCTCGTTATCCTCCTCCAGTATCACCTTGCCGTATCTCACTTCGCCATTGTAGGACATGGAAGCCGCTTCCTCTCCCGCATTCCAGACCGTAAATCCGGTGTTCTTTGTATCGGGCAGGACGATATTTTCTCCATTGATATCCACCGGATTTCTGGCATCTGTGGAAGTTTTTTCATAAGGGATGGAATAGAGCAGTTTTCCATCTGCCTGGCTGTATACCCGGACCTCTCTGGCACCCTCTAAAACCAGATTTCCGTTTTCCATAACCGCAAGCTCCGTACCAAAGGAAAAAAATGCACTGTCCGTGTTATTGTCGTCTGCTTCGTTTAACTCCGGTACGTTAATTTCCACGCCGGTCCCTTCTGGGGTCTGCTTCAAAAGATGCATTTTTGCGTTATCGTCAGCAACAATGGCATAATCATTACCATCCCTTCCCGCCGCCAGACTGACCACCTTGCCGGAAGCCTGATTCAGCCATAGTGCCTCCACTCCCGCCCATTCATCTCCATCTGACGAGGTATATATAGTGTAGGCACCGTCTCCTCCCTGCGCATAGATCTCCAGCGTTCCCTGCGCGTTTTTCAGCAGGCGAAGAATCGTCTCATCCTGTTTTAGCGGAAGCTCCACATCTTCTTCTATATAAGTTCCGGCAGCCTCCGTACTATCCGCATCGGCGTTTTCCCTGTCACCCTTGCTGCTGCATCCGCTGATCAGACCGGTTATTACACAGCAGCTCAGCATAATTGCCGTCATTCTTTTCCATCCCATGTTGTGACCTCCTTGATTTTCTGTTTTCAGTTTAGCAAAGAAATATCTAAAAAACTTTTAAAGAGTCCGAAATTTTTTAAAGATTTCTTAGAGATTTATTTGGTATACTATAGAAAGAAATAATAGGAGAAAACGATTATGAGAATTTTAATTATTGAAGACGACCAGACACTTTGTGACGCACTAAAATCACAGCTGCTGCAGAATGGATACGATGTAGATCTGTGTACCGATGGGAATGACGCACCTTTTTATATCGGAAAGGAAAATGCAGATCTGATTCTTTTAGACCGTATGCTCCCAGGTATGGACGGGCTTACGATTCTTAAAATGATACGCCAGAAGCACATCCAGGCACCTGTGATTCTGGCGACTGCAATGAATCAGATTCATGACCGCATAGAGGGGCTGGACAGCGGTGCAGATGACTATATCGTAAAACCCTATGATGTAAAAGAACTGATGGCGCGCATACGTGCACTCACCAGACGTCCGATTCAGATGCAGGACACTTCCATATTGACGTATCTTGATCTGTCAATGGACTTGAAGCAGCATGCAGTCATCCGCGGCAATTCGAGACTTACACTCTCGAAAAAGGAAGCCTCGCTTTTCGAATATTTCCTAAGAAATCCCGAAAAGACCCTTTCCAGAGAATTGCTGATGGACTACGTTTGGGGTGCGGATTGTTCCGTGGAAGAAGGCAATCTGGATAATTATATACACTTTCTGCGCAAGCGTCTGCGGGCACTTGGCAGTCCGGCTGTCTTAAAAACCGTTCACGGTGTAGGCTACCGGCTGGAACCCATTTCCTGACAGGGAGGCTTTTATGCTGCTACAATTGAGAAAAAAACTGACCTTACTCTATACCCTGATCACCGGTCTTATTTTAACGACAGTGGTTTTCGCTCTTGCCGTTCTCACGAGCCAGACCGACAGCCGCCAGCGCGAAGCTCTTTTTACCAATCAGTTAATGACGATCTCGAACAAGCTGCAATATGATTTAAGAATCAGTCAGGACTGGCTGTCCTCTATGGAACAGGATAACAGGCTTGTGATACATATTGAAGAAAATGGTACTCCTCTTTTGTATTCCGGCTCTTCTTCCTTCGCTTCCAGCCGTCCCATCCTCATTTCGCGTGCCAGACAGGCGGCATTGGAAGAATCTGTGGATACCGATGTCCCTCCGGTTTCGACTTCTCTTGTAAAAAGCTCTTTATTTACAATACGGGGCGAGCACAATGACTGGTATCAGGGCACTGTGATGGTCTTTTCCACGAAGAACAGCTTTTTTTCGCTGATATTGCTTCAGGACACTACCGTCGTCCACCGGGAGATGTTTTATCAAAGGCTTTTATTTTTATTATCTGATATTGCAGGAATTCTCTGCCTGCTGTTTGTAAACTGGAAATTTGTTGGGAAATCATTGGAACCGGTCCGCATAAATGAAGAAAAGCAGCATGCGTTTATCGCTGCTGCTTCCCATGAACTGCGCTCTCCTCTTGCCGTGATTTCAGTTGCCGCTGATGCACTTGGCTCTGACAACAAAGGCCAGGAGCGCTTTATTTCTTCTATTAAGGACGAGTGTAAGCGGATGTCACGGTTAATTCAGGACCTCCTGCTCCTCGCTTCGACCAAAAGCAGCACCTGGTCCTTATCCTGCGAAGAACTGGATATGGATACCCTGCTTTTAAATACTTACGAGCGGTATGAGCCGCTTTGCAGGTCGAAGGGGCTGCATTTCAGTCTACAGCTTCCTTCGGAATGTCTTCCTGTGATTTTGGGAGACGGGGAACGAATTATGCACATCCTCTCTGTTTTTCTGGATAATGGAATTTCCTATGCTCCTGCTGCAAGTACGCTCACCCTGCAGGCCTCCGTTTCGAAACATACGCTTGTCTGTGCCGTGATCGACCACGGACCAGGAATTCCCGATGAACAGAAAGAGCAGGTTTTTGAATATTTTTACCGCTCTGACACCTCCCGTAAGGACAAAAATCACTTCGGGCTGGGGTTATGCGTTGCAGCAGAGCTTGCAAGGCTTTCAAACGGGCGATTGGAACTGAAGGACACTCCGGGCGGCGGCTGTACCTTTTTGCTGTACCTGGAAGGGAACAAGCCGCTCAACAATTCTGAAAAATAGACTTTAAAGCGGGATAGAGCTGCACAAAGTTAAGGCACTTTATTTGATCAGTTCATTGATTCCTAAATTATCTGTTCACTCCTCCTGCTTTCGATGACCGTGTGGACCATCTGTCATCCAAATACTTGGCAATGTAAAATCATTGCACTGTTCTGATCGGGATATCGTTGTGCCAGGGCTGCATAACGCACACTGCCGCACCGACAATGAATCAATCGTCCGTGCGGCAGTTTTTCAATTAAACTTTATCATAGCCAAACCCATCTTCTTTTGCTTTCCGATCCGGAAGCAGCTTATTCACAGACTTTGGAAGTGCCATCGCAGCCGGCAGGAATATCGGTAAGAAAACAAAGTAAAGCATTACCAAACCTACAATTACAGCGACCGCAAGTTCTTCCAGCAATACCATTCCGGACGGTATTAACGTAGCAAACGTACCTCCGAGAATAATAATCGCTGACATTACAACTCCGCCAATTTGTTTACATGCGAGTACAATTGCTTTGCCAACCGGCATGTTCGGATATTCTTTAAACCGCATCATTAAGAAAATACTGTAGTCTACGCCCAATGCAATAATTACGATAAATGCAAAGAACGGTACAAAAGAGGAAATTCCTTCCAATCCACGTACATTTATAAACAAGAGATTCATCGCTGTTCCAGCTGTAAAATATGCACCTATAAGTGAACCTACAATTGCAAGCGAAGTCCAGATAGAGCGGACAACCATCAATAAGACCAGAAATACCCCGATTACTACAATGACTGCTGTTCTCTGTAAATCACTGGATAAAATTTCATTTGTATCCAAGGTAGTAGCAGTTGTTCCTGCCACACCATAATCCGCATCGGAAAGTATCGTGCCTTTTAATGTAGAAGACAGAACACTTCTTATAAGTTTTACCGTCTTCTGGGCAGCCTCTGAATAGGGATCATCATCCAGCACTACAGTCAATTTCGTGATTTTTTTATCCGTTGTCAGGAACATATTCATGGCCTGCTGATAGGTTGCGTCTGACATTACCTGCTCTGGCATATAAAACGTTTGATTCTCACTCAGACTTGCGAGATAAGCATCCGTCTGATTCAGACCGTCCGATATCTGCTCGAGTCCGTCTATTGTACTGTCCATTTGCGTAGAGCCTGTACTTGCCTGTGCTGTCTGCATTCCCTGATAAATCTGTTCCAGTCCTGCCTGGGACTGTGACAATCCGTCGGCAACGGCAGATAACTGCGAACCTAAATAAAACGCATCGATCTGCTCTCCCTCCGGCTGTGTAACAGAGGATACTTTTTTTACGCCTTTTATATCCTTTATGTTCTGTGTCAGTTCGTCAATGACAGCCAGCGAATCATTGTTATCCATAGCACTGTCATCTTCGACTACAACCGTCGTCGTCATAGTCTGACCTGCGCCAAAATGTTCGGAAACAAGATTAAATCCTTTTGAGGATGAGCTGGAATCCCCCAGTTCACCAACCAGGTTGAAACTCAGTTTTTCGGTGTATGTTAACGCCATTGGTACAATGATAAGTAGTACCATTAAAAATGCAAGGATGGAATGTTTTGCGGAAATTGCAGACATCTTTCCCCAGATCCTGCTTTCTTTATGACCGGCAATGTTTTTAGACGGCCAGAAGAGTTTTTTGCCCAGTGTTTTCATAACGAAAGGGGTTAAGGTAAGAATCTCCAGCATCAGCATGATCACACCGATTACGACTACTGCACCCGATCGATAAATAGGGCATTTTGCCAGAACAAGTGCCGCAAACGCAATTAATACTGTTACAATACTAAATACAATTGTTTTTCCTGCCGTCTTATATGTGTTTACAATGGCGTCATCGACAGATCTATTCTGTGCTAATTCTTCTTTGAATCGGCTGAACAACAGAATGTTGTAATCTGTACCAATCCCAAACAGAATCAGAATCAAAAGCATTGTTGTTAAACTTGTCGCCGGAAAATCTGCTTTATCGATCAGCTGCCCTGCAATTCCATTCGCTGTCAGATAAGCAAATGCCACTCCGACCAAAGATATAATCGGTGTGATAACCGAACGGAATACAAGGATGAGCACAACTAAAATAAATAATACCGTTAAGGCTGCACTCTTTTCTACCCCGGCCTCCGATTTCGTCTGATAATCATTGCTGATAAAATCTTCTCCGCTTAAATAATATTCTGTGTCCAGACTATTTAATTTATCATCAAACTGCTGTTCTAACTCGTCTACCGTTTTATCCTGCTTATCTACCTTAACGCTCACCATTAAAGTCGTTCCATCCTCCGAATACAGGGAAGATGCTGCCTCAGGCAGGCTGAACGGATCAATCATCTCTGTGATTCCCAATTCATCACTACTGTCCCGAATCTCATTTACGGCATTGCCGATTTCTTCTTTTTCTTTATCACTCAGCTTATCTTTATCGTAAAAGACGATAAGGTCATTCGTGCCCTCTGTCGTTTCCATTTTTGATAGAATATCACCAGCAACCATAGATGGACTGTCCTCCGACAATGCAGATTGGCCTCTCTCACGTATAATCGCATTGACGTCCGGTTGGAATACGGTAAGCACGATTGCTGCTAAAACCCATACAATCAATATGAGCCAGCGGCCCTTGATAATTTTTCTCATAATATTTACTCCTTTACTCGTAAGTTGTACATTCTTTTCCAGTTAATTTGTTATGTCGTTACAACACTTATCTTTCTACCCCTTTCCCAAAATTGTTGAAATAAGAATTTGCAGAAAATTCAATTTCCTGCAAATCATAGGGTTCTAAAATAAACTTATAATAAACTTTAAATAAAACAGTCAAACTTATTTATTTTCATAAAAAATACTGCACGCTGACAGCTTTCTTCCGTCTCCCACTATGCGATTTCTGCTTCCGTTGCTTTCCTCGTTTTCTGTGAATCCTCCTACAGACGATCTGCAACCGGCGCCCATTTCTGTGCGGTTTCCACACATTTATCCGAGAATTCCTCTGCGGACTCCAGATTCTGGTAATCGGTGCTCTTTGCACTGCTTTTTTCGACAATCGCAGTCAGTCTGCCCGGATTATCCAGTACCTGACACGGTCTTAATGGATTTTCATTCCATGGCTGATTGTCGTGATAGCCCATGAACAAAGGAGATTGATGGGCCTCACTGCCAATTACCGCAGAAGTTGCACTCGTATAGCGTCAGGAAATTCCGAACGGTAGCTTCTTTTTCTTTAAGATATTCATAGCATAAATAATTTTTTTAGAAGCAGCAATTCTTCCAAATCAATTAGTTTTACCATATAATCGTCAATCCCAGGCCGGTATGAGTACCAGCACAGCACTATCAGCATCTCTGACCGGACATATCATAACTGCTGCCATGGTCCCAATCGAAAAAATCACATATAGTCTAATATTAAAATACATCGTACCCAAAATAATAACGATCAGAATAAGAAATATCATGTAATTCTGTATTACACTTGAAGTTTTCTGCAATTTAATAAAACTCTAACAAAGCCTTAACAAAAAACAACATTTAGCACTTAGAATTACCCTTGTCACAGAACAGCAGACAATAAAAATTGTCACAGCAAAATTATAAGAAATCAGGAGGAAGAAACAATGGGTACAAATTTAGAGAGTGCAATTAAAAATCGCTTGGAAACCGGATTTAAAAACTGGAACGGCGGCTACGACGAATGGCTTGAATGGTGCAATACCCTTTATGAGCCGGATGCCCATTACAATGTACCGTGTAATGGACCGCAGAAACGTTTCACACTGCAGGAATACAAGGATATGATGGGAATGCTATTCCAGCATTTTGACATGGAGCTTGGAGAGTTCAAAAATATGATTATTAAGGATGACTGGTGTGCTATTCGATATATTGTGTACATTATTAATAAGGACACTGGAGAACGTTTCACACAAAATACAATGGAATTTGTGAAATTCAAGGAAAATCCAGATCCGATTGGTGTCAGAGTTGTAGAAGGATGGGCTTTGTCAGATTTGACACTTGCCTAAGTTGGTAATAACTGTTTACTTCTGAATCGCAACACCTGCCTTAGTCAAAACAGAGGGATTATTTTCCCTCTGTTTTTGGCGCCCGCTCAAAAATCCTTAAAAATAGATACCTTATGATCAATATATAGAAAATACGTGTTATTTAACAAACCTTTAACAAAACCTTAACACAGAAGAATATTGCAGCCTTATCCTAAAAGCATCAAAAGACTATAAAACGAAAAAGGCAGGATAAAGCTATGGAAAACACAATTTATTTATTAACAGGTGCAGCAGGTTTACTCGGAAGCAATGTATCCCGACAGCTGATTGACCGTGGAGAACGCGTCAGAACTCTCGTGTTGGACGGGGATCCGGCAATGAAATATGTGCCGGACGAGGCAGAGATTATCAAAGGGGACCTTCTGGACCTGGATTCTCTGGAACGTTTTTTCAGCGTCGAGGAAGGGACGGAAATCATTGTCATCCATTCCGCAAGCATCGTAACATTAAATCCGAATCCGAATAGAAAGGTGCATGCAGTCAATGTGGACGGGACGCAGAATATCATTAACATGTGTCTGAAATATAACGCAAAGAAGCTGGTCTATATCAGTTCCACCGGAGCCATTCCGGAAAAGCCGGGGAATCAGCCAATTCGGGAAGTGACCAGATTTGATCCGTCTGCCGTCGTTGGCTACTACTCAGTAACCAAAGCGGAAGCAACTCAGCTCGTACTGGATGCGGTTGCCCAATATCCTAAGCTGGACGCTTCGATTGTGCACCCCAGCGGAATCTGCGGTCCGAATGACTATGCGTTCGGCCCTGTCAGCAGCTTCCTGATTCAGTATGTAAAAGGCGAAATGAAAGCCGGAATCGAAGGAACCTTCAACAGTGTGGATGTCCGGGACCTGGCAGACGGTGTCATTTCCTGCTGTGACAAAGGGCGCAGAGGCGAATGCTATATCATGGGGAACTGTCTGGTGTCTATGAAGGATATGTTTGAGATTGTGAACCATGCAGCAGGGTTGGATTACAAACCGTCTATTCTTTCGGTTCCGGTTGCAAGATTGCTTGCAAAAATCATGGGTGTAGTCAGCAGGATCACCGGGAAACCGGCCATGCTCACCAATTTTGCAATTTATAACTTAGCCCGTAACAACAATTTTAATTATGATAAAGCCATAAAAGAGCTTGGGTATAAGGTAAGACCGTTTGAAGAAACTATCTCTGATGAAATCCGTTGGCTGAAAGCAGAGGGGAAAATTTAGGAGGTATATTTTAGATAAGGAAAAAAATAGAGAGGAAGATCTGACATGAAGAAAATATGTGTAATTACCGGCGGCGGCAGCGGCATGGGATTTGAAACGGCAAGGCAGATGGGAAGGGATCATTCCATCATCATCTGCGGACGGACGGTCAAAAAGCTCGAAGGGGCCGTGGACGAATTAAAGGCAGAGGGTATCGACGTGGAAGCATTTCCGTGTGACGTCGCCGATGATCAAAGCGTTGAAAAGCTGGCTCGTTACGCCAGCGAAAAAGGAACCGTAGTTGCTGTGATCCACGCCGCCGGCATGTCTCCGCACATGGGCGATGCAAAGAAAATCATGGAAACAAACGCACTTGGAACCGTATACATCAACAATGCCTTTATCCGGGTTATGGGGGAAGGCTCCTGCATCATTGATGTATCTTCTATGTCTGCCTACCTGACCCCGAAACTGGTCATGCCCGTCGGGCTTTATAAATACAGTGTCTCAGACCCACAGCTCTTTCTAAAAAAAATGATGAAAAGAGTCAATCTGTTTCCAAAGAGCGTACGTGCCGGCGTCGCCTACGGAATTTCCAAAAATTTCGTCATCTGGTTTGCAAAACAGGACGCTGCCCGCTTCGGTAAAAAAGGTGCGCGGGTGCTGTCCGTTTCCCCTGGAAATTTTGAGACACCGATGGGCGAACTCGAAAAGGAGGAGGCAGATGCCTATACCCAATACTGTGCCATCAAACGTTTTGGCAGAGTCAGCGAAATTGCGAGTCTCTTTGCATACTGTGCAAGCGAAAGCGCCGGATATCTGACCGGTGTGGATATTCTCTGCGACGGCGGTCTCGTTGCTTCCGGCATAAACCCTCTTGCAAAAAAATAAAAGGACTGCTATTGTCAGAAAGGGAAGTGCCATGCGCGAAAAAAAATTTACCATGAATGAATATATGGAGGTGAAAATCAGGCAGAATCTGGTTTCACTGTGTAAAGACTGTTATGAGGACTTGGGGTGGCATATTACCGACACACATTCCGGCGTCGACACAGTTACATTAAGGCTGGCACGAGACCGGAAAATCCCCAACCGCTCGTCACTTTGTGAATTGCAGCGTACCTGCGAGGACGCTTTTATAGCGATTGAACGGCTGGAAAAGCGGATGTATGCAAAGCCAATCGGCGGCTCACTGGGCATCGGACTTGTGGGGACTGCCTTCGTAGCCGTCTCGATATTTGCCGTTACCGGCTATCTGCCCAAGCTCTGTACTGTTTTTGCCATTTTCGGATTTTTAGCATGGGCGGCTGCCTATCCGATCTACCGGAAATTCCTGCGGGCGGGCAAGGTGAAATATGCTTCTCTGATCGACCAGCAATATGACATTATCTATAACGCCTGTGAGAGGGCGGGACAGCTTTTGTATAAATAGCAGATGGAGGTATTTATGATTAAAATACTGGTAGTTGAAGATGACGAGAAATTGAATTACATTGTATGTTCCTTTCTAAATGACAATGGCTATCAGGCGATTAGCTGCGGCAGCGCATTTGAAGCATTTGATCAAATTGAGCAGGAACCTGTTGATATGATTATCACCGATATTATGATGCCCGGTATGGATGGTTTTGAATTTTCGGCAGAGGTACGACGGCAGGACAAGCGAATTCCAATTTTATTTATGACAGCCAAAGATGATATTGCCTCCAAGCAGAAGGGATACCATATCGGAATCGACGACTATCTTGTGAAACCGATTGACACGGATGAGCTGATTTTACATGTAGCTGCTCTGCTGCGGCGGGCAAGTATTGCAAACGAAAAGAAGTTGGTCATCGGCTCGCTCGTTCTAAATGAGGAGGAAACCACAGCTTACCTCGACGGAAGCGAACTTACACTTACCGTACGTGAATTCAATATTTTATTTAAGCTGTTATCCTATCCGAAACGCACCTTTACCCGGACTCAGCTCATGGATGAATTCTGGGGCTATGACAGCGAAAGCAATCCGCGCACCGTGGATGTCTCTATCACCAAACTGCGGGATAAACTTGCGGACTGTAAAGACATCGAGATTCTCACGGTACGCGGACTCGGATATAAGGCGGTACCAAAATCATGAAAATCCGTTATGAAGAACCGGTAGATAAACGAATTGATGCCAAAAGAACTTTTCGGAAAGAATTTACGATGATCTGGGCAGTTGTGCTGTTTTGCTGTGCCGGTGCAGTTTTGCTGTTTTTGTTTCAGATGGATACTGACACAAATCCATGGATTATGGTGCTCGTAGACAGCAGCTATGTGGCGCTTGTCGGCTTTATCGTAAGTCTGGTGACCCGCTATATCACTTTTATCGCCTATATGAGGCCTGTAATGGAAATCAGGCAGGCTGCCAGGAAAGTTGCCGAGGGCGATTTTACGGTTCGGGTCCGTTCCCAGCGCAGAGACGGCAAAAAGGACGAAGTTGAGGTATTAATTGAAGACTTTAATAAAATGGTCGGCGAGCTTGCAACGACTGAAATGTTAAAAAGTGACTTTATATCGAATATCTCTCACGAAATAAAGACTCCTCTGGCCGTCATTCAAAGCTACGCATCCGCACTGCGCAAGGAGGATTTGCCGGCGTCCCGGAAACAGGAATATATTGACACCATCATCAACGCCTCCCACAAATTGTCTGCACTCGTTACCAACGTCTTGAAGCTGAACAGGCTGGAACATCAGGAAATTATTCAGGAGGAAACTTTTTCTTTAGACGAACAGCTTCGCTGCTGTATTTTGGCTTTAGAGGACAAATTTGCAGAAAAGGACATTGAAATCAATGCCGATTTGGACGAGGTTCTTGTAACCACAGACGAGAGCCTGCTTGAAATCATCTGGAATAATCTGCTGACCAATGCTCTGAAATTCACTGCTCCAAAGGGCAAAGTAACCGTTACCTTAAAGCAGGAAACTCAAAGTATAACCGTTATGATAAAAGATTCCGGCTGCGGCATGAGTCCCGAAACCTGCAAACGAATTTTTGACCGTTTCTACCAGGGCGACACCTCCCATTCCGTAGAGGGGAATGGACTTGGTCTTTCTCTGGTAAATCGTGTAGTCGATATGATTGGCGGATCGATCACAGTGGAGAGCAGCGAGGGACAGGGCAGCACCTTTTTCTTTTCTATTTCTGAATGAACCACCGCCTTTCTCAACGCATCTCTTCTTTGTCCGAAGTGGGTTGTACAGACCCGGAACATCGCGTAAAGTTTACATTCTGTTCACACAGGCCTGTTATCGTGAAAGAAAAACCACTGGAAAGGATACAATTATGGCTGTTATTTTAATTGCAGAGGATGAAAAGAATTTGCAGCTGCTGATGCAGGAGCGCCTGAAAGCATACTATACGATTCTCATTGCCAGTGACGGCGCAGAGGCAATGGAGATTTTATGGGATAAGCATGTGGACCTTTTGATTACCGATGTGATGATGCCGGGAATGGATGGATTTCAATTGCTTAAAAGCATTCGTCAGGATGGCATGAAACTGCCGGTTCTGATTCTGACAGCAAAGCATTCTTTTACCGACAAGCAAACCGGCTTTTCTTTCGGAACGGACGACTACATGACAAAGCCCGTCAATTTTGATGAGTTACACTGGCGAATTGATGCCCTGCTGCGACGGGCAAATATTGCTTCGGAGCGCATGATACGAATCGGCAGTGTCACGATCGACGAATCCAGCTATACGATTTCCAGGGATAATCTGCGCATAGACCTGCCCCCAAAGGAATTTGAACTTGTCTACAAGCTCCTTTCCTATCCGGATGTGATATTTACAAAAAACCAGCTGCTTGATGAAATCTGGGGCTACGATTCCGACAGCAGTGAATATACCATACGAACCCATGTCAGCCGTCTGCGTAACCGGCTCACAGGATTTGATGAATTTCAGATCATAACGATCAAAGGTCTGGGTTACAAAGGCATTATCACGGAAAACAAGAAAAAGAGGCGCTGATTATGCGTGATAAGAAGAAATACATATCAAATTTGGGATTACGCGGCTGGATGGTCGTGGAAAATGTCGTATTCGTCATCGGTTCGATCATGACCTACGAACTAATTGACTTTGTGGCCATAAAACTTCTTGATCAAAACCAGAACAGCTACGATCCGCTCTATGGAATCGGAATGACACTCCCGATGGCTTTCCTTGTATCAATGATCACCATTAGTTTTTCCAGAACACTCTACCACTATATCTCCCAGTTGACTGACGGGATCTCGCGGATTGCAAAGGGCGAGTTTCATACAAAGCTGGATGCTGCAAATGGGGGACCACTAAAAGAAGTCTATCAGAATTATAATCTCATGTGTGATGAATTAAGCAGTATCGATTCTCTGCGAAACGATTTTGTGAATGAATTTTCACATGAGTTTAAGACGCCGCTCGCTTCGATTAACGGTTTTTCCAATCTGCTGCTGGAAGGGAACTGTACACCGGAGCAGGTAACACAATACCTATCCATTATTGCATCAGAAAGCGAGCGGCTTGTTGCATTGACCCAGAGCCAGTTATTGCTTTCAAAGCTGGACTCTCAAAAGATTGTCATCGACAAAAGCCGCTACGCCCTGGATGAACAGATTCGCCACTGCATGATTCTGCTTGCTCCGGATTGGGAGAAAAAGCAACTGGAAGTATCCGTAGACCTGCCACCGATCTTTTTTTACGGAAACCCGGACTTACTGCAGCATGTGTGGATCAACCTGCTGTCAAATTCCATCAAATATACACCTGAGAACGGCGAAATTAATATTACTGCCCGTCAGGCACCAGGCAGTATTGAAATCTCCATTCAGGATACGGGAATCGGCATGACCGATAAACAGATGGGACATATTTTCCAGAAATATTACCGTGTGCAGAATACAACCTCTACACAGGGACTCGGGCTTGGGCTGCCAATCGTGAAACGGATTGTCACACTGAGCGGCGGTGTGCTTTCCGTGAACAGTTCGGCCGGCGAAGGCAGTATTTTTACGATTATGCTTCCAGTGCGCACTTAACAAACGTCACTTTCTATCAAGATCTGTTACCGGCAGAGTAACAGAGGATCTCATTGACATGATTTGGAAATAATCTCCGTCAATCCCAGAAGGATCAGATATAACCCGACCGCATATAAATGTGTTCCTATATATGGATAGGCAATTCCAAGAACCATAAGGCTGATTGCGATTGCGCTGACCGACTGTACCCAGACCAGGTTTGTAAGCTTCCTGCTTCCGCTTTCCTTGCGGTTTTGCCTTCTTCTTAGCAGTGCTTTTCTCAATTTTATGACACCATAGCTAAATATTGCAATGCCCAATATAAAGTTAATCGACAGCTTTAAGGCGTTTGCGTGGAATGCCAGCAGTGTAAGCAGCGCAATACAAATCAGGTACACCAGACTGACATAGAATTTTTTGTGACGGTATCGGTATTTTTCCCTGAGGTGGTAGTTTATCCGGAGAACTGTGAAAATGAATACTGCAAATATCAATCCCGTACCGACAATCTGCAGGCCGTCTCCCGGCAGAACAAAGAGCAGCATTCCAAGTATCATCATCAGTATTCCCGGCAGAGACTCTCTTTTTCTTAGCGTTCCTGCCAGATTGATTTTTTGAAAGCTCTCTGCTACGGACGCAACCAGATTATGTAGGACCTTCTTTGTCTTCCTGTCGGAATAGATGATTTCAAAAACCACCTTTTCCAGGCGATTCAGCCCTCCGGTCACCTCTCCTATTTCCTTGGCCCCGCTCATTTCCATTGCATCAAAAATCTGTTTTACAAAAATCTTGCGGTGCTCCATATCCTCTTTTTCAATCCATGCATCAAGCACGGTGTTCAGGTACTGTGCCTGCCTGTCTATTTCTTTGCAGGTAAGGAATTTCATGCCTTCTGCCTGCCATGAAAATGCATTGTGCTGGTTGATTCCTTTTGCACTGCTTTTTACAACTTGAAATGGCACATCCAGTTCAAACAGCATTCCAATAACGCTATACTCCGGTACAATTCTGCAAATTCTGTCTCTCACCGGCTCAAAAAGCCTGGAATCCAGCACTTCCTGACTAAAGCCCGGACCGTCATTGTCGTAAATTTTCAGAATACGGCTTTGAAGTCCTGCCTCACACTTTGCGCTTGCATAAACCGCCAGATTGCCACCTTTGCTGTGTCCGCCTACCCGGTATCGGATCTCTTCTTTCCCCATTACATCCTGGATATACGCTGCTGCCTCTAACTGCGCTTCCGTTTCCTGAAAACTCATCATAAAATTCTCACGCCAGCCGACAATCGTCCGGTCCGTCCCGCGAAATGCGAGGTATGCTGTGCCGTCTTCCAGTGCATATTTAATTGCCGCAAACTGACAGTTTCTTTTTTTGTCTGAAACATCCCGATAATCCGAAATATAAATATCTCCAAAACGGCTGGATTTGCGGATTGTTTCCAGAAATTCCGGCGTGATCTCCAGCAGGCACTTTGATCGATAACCTTCATGCAGCAGTATTTCTAATCCATTGGAAATCCGCATCCGGTTTCCACATCTGATTTCAGAGCGGATTTTTTCAAAATCAACATAGACCAGCATGGAAAGAATCAGGTTGTCGATTTCATTAAACGGGCTGTCCGCCATTGCTATGTCGCCCCTCCATTTTATATAGTCAATTATGTTACCCATATGCGCATTCCTCTCTGGAAATTATACCGTTATCGGCTCTGCCTTTTCTTCTGCGGATCGAAGAATAAAGCATAGTACCATCGTTCAAAAATAAAGAACCTCAAAATCACTTTCCGATTAGAGAGGCTCTTCTATTTTTTCAAATTAATGTAACTGTTTTACTCAATCCTTCATCCATTTGCATGATCTGCATTTTTCCTCAGGTGGCCCTTCCGCTTAATTTGGCAATGTTGTACCCGCTTCCTTTAATTTCGTTGCAAGTGCAGCCATATAAGGCTCAGGTCCCTGTTTGAAGGGTCCATGAACTCCAATTGCAGCATCAAGAAAATCATTATATTCAGGACTGACATGCGTTTCCCAACGAACGATCTGCTCCTGTTCATTCGTTTCAACAAACCCATAGGAATAAAAATCCATCAGAGTTCTATCTTTCAAATGTCCTCCAAAATGAGTCTGCATGACAAATCCATGATCAGAAGGCCAGCATTTAAAACCAAGCGGTGCCCAGTCGGGAAAAGTAATGGAATAGGTCTTAGCTTCCATCTTTTACCGCTTTTTCAAAATAAGCGTTATAATAGCTTTCTGCCATTCGTCGATGTAGCGATAATCTCTCTTCAAGACTCAATAAACTCTTTTTTTCTTGTGAATTCATTTCTTTTCTCCTATCCTATTATTCAGGTTGCATAAGTGCCTGTCACTTAAGTTAGCTATGCATCAAACGCCACCGGTTTAGCTCTTCGTCTGCTATTTGGCGCGCTAACTTTTCTTACAAAATTTAATCTAACTCACATATGTAAACTCAACGTAACACTTTCATTTATTTCAACAAACCCATTCGTTTTTTCCAATCGGCTTCCTATTCCAATCTCTTATCAAAATTCTATGTCCATTCGCTATATTAGCGCTCCATAAAAAGGCTTGGTTTCTCCATCTGTTTTCTCCTGTCTTTTTTAATTTGATATATGAATTTTATTGGATAATTATTTTGTTGTGTTATGATCCTGTTAAAATTCTGTTAAACTTAATTTTAACGGAAAAACTCCATTGATAAAAATGGCCTCTCTTTATTTTCTTCCGACTGTTCGTAAACTGGAAATTTGACCGGAAATTGTTGCTGCCTGTCCCGAAAAATGAAGAAAGCAGCATGCGTTTATCGCTGCTGCTTCCCATGAATTGTGCTCTCCTCTTGCCTTGATATCAGTTGCCGCTGATGCACTTGACTGCGCCAACGCAGACTCGGAGCGTTTTATTTTTCGACTAACGATGAATGTAAGCACATGTTACGGCTGATTCAACAATTCTGAAAAATAGATTTTAATGCCGGATAGAGCTGTACAAAGTTCCGGTACTTTGTTTCATATGCCGACATCAGCTCTTCTTCCGGCTCTATTGTCTCCGTGACATGGACGATCTGCGCCGCCGCACTTTCGAGTGAATCATATACATGATCTGCCATTGCCGCCAAGATCGCCGCCCCGTATGCCGGGCCCTCTTCTACTTCTACCGTACTCACCTTCACCTGCAAAACATTTGCAATGATTCTTTTCCACAATATACTTTTCGCTCCGCCGCCGCAGATGGTGGTTTCCTTTATTTCGATTCCAAGACTTCTGGCCACCTCAAGCGAATCACGCAGCGCAAATGCCACACCTTCTAACACTGCCTGCAGCATATCCGCCCTCGTCGTGTCCAAAGACATGCCGACAAATGCGCCCTTCGCCTGCGGATCATTATGCGGGGACCGCTCTCCCATCAGATACGGCAGAAAAAATACCTGATTTTTTCCAAGATCCGTGATTGCCTGCTGCTCCGTTGTGAAATCCTTCGTGCCGAGAATATCCTCCATCCACCACCTGTTGCAGGAGGCGGCGCACAGCATACAGCCCATCAGATGATAATTGCCGTCCGCATGTGCAAAAGAATGCAGCGCGTTGAATTTATCCACGCCGAATTTCTCATTTGTAATAAAAATCGTACCGCTCGTGCCAAGAGAAAGATTGCACTTTCCCGCTCCGACCGTCCCCGTGCCGATTGCCGCCGCCGCGTTATCTCCGGCCCCCGCCACGATCTTACAGGTTTTCGGGAATGCAAGCTCCTCGGCGAGCTTTGGCAGCAGGGTTCCCACTGCTTCATAGCTTTCAAATAATGTCGGCATCTGTTCATTTTTCACGCCGCAGATCGCAAGCATCTCTTCTGACCAGCATTTGTTTGCAACATCTAAAAGCAGCATGCCGGAAGCATCGGAATAATCCGTGCAGTGCACCCCGGAAAGGCGGTAGGCAAGATAATCCTTTGGGAGCATAATTTTATGAATCTTTGCAAAGTTTTCCGGCTCGTTTTCTTTCAGCCAGAGGAGCTTTGGAGCCGTAAAACCGGCAAACGCAATATTTCCCGTATAGGCAGACAGGGTCGATCTGCCGATTTTCTCATTCAGATCATCCGTCTGTATACCAGTGCGCCCGTCATTCCATAAAATAGCGGGCCGTATTACCTTATCATCGGCATCCAGGATAACAAGCCCATGCATCTGTCCCCCGAAGCTGATTCCCGCAATCTGTGAATGATCGCAGTCTTTTGTCAGCTCTTTCAGCCCCACCAGCGACTGCTCCCACCAGTCTGTCGGATTCTGTTCCGACCAGCCCGGCTTCGGGAACAGCAGCGGATATTCCTTCGAAACTATTTTCTTCACCTTTCCTGTCTCATCCATCAACAGCAGCTTTACCGCTGAGGTACCAAGATCAATCCCAATATACAGCATCGTATTCTCTCCTTATCATTCTTCCTGATATCCTGCTTCTCCCCAGTTCTTCGTCTGGGCTCTGACTTTAACGAAATGGGTTTTCCGTCGGATAAAGTACCCCGGAAGGCTGATTATAGTCAATGTCCTCCACCGGCACACCGATATATTTGAACACTTCATAAAGTGCTTTTCCATAATGTCCGAATGCAACCGCTCCATGATGCGGATAATTTTTTTCGATTAAAACATGACGGTAAAATCTTCCCATCTCTGAAATTGCAAATACACCAATACTTCCAAATGATTTCGTTGCCACCGGAAGCACCTCTCCATGTGCAATATAAGCGCGCAGCTTCGTGTCAGCGGTGCTCTGTAAGCGGAAGAATGTAATATCACCCGGCATAATATCCCCTTCCAATGTTCCGTTCGTCACCTCTTCCGGAAGACTTCTTGCCATAATCATCTGGTTTTTCATCGCGCAGCCATTGAGTTTTTTGGAATTGGTATTGCCACAGTGGAAGCCCATAAAGGTATCCTGATGTGTGTATGCAAACTTATCCCGGATCGCTTCTTCGTACATATCAGCCGGTACGCTATTGTTAATATCTAACAGTGTAACGGCATCCTGACTGATGCAGGTTCCGATATATTCACTTAATGCCCCATAGATATCAACCTCGCAGGATACCGGAATTCCGCGCCCGGTCAGACGGCTATTGACATAACACGGCACAAATCCGAACTGCGTCTGGAATGCAGGCCAGCATTTACCGGCAATCGCAACATGCTTCCGATAACCCCTGTGGGTCTCCACCCAGTCTAACAATGTCAGCTCATACTGCGCCAGCTTATTGAGAATCTCCGGCTTCTTATTTCCGTCGCCAAGCTCCTTTGCCATATCGGCTGCGACCTCGGCTATTCTCTCATCACCCTCATGTTTATGAAAGCTTTCAAATAAATCCAGCTCTGAATTTTCCTCAATTTCCACGCCCAGATTGAACAACTGCTGAATCGGTGCATTGCAGGCTAAAAAGTTCAGAGGTCTCGGTCCGAAGCTGATGATCTTTAAGTCCGAAAGTCCAAGGATTGCCCGTGCAACCGGTACGAATTCGTGGATCATCTTTGCACATTCCCCGGCAGTTCCCACCGGATATTCCGGGATATATGCTTTCACACCGCGAAGCTTTAAGTTGTAGCTTGCATTTAACATGCCGCAATATGCGTCACCGCGTCCGTTTATCAGGTCATTTTGTGTTTCCTCGGCGGCTGCCACAAACATCTTCGGCCCGTCAAAGTGCTTCGCCAGAAGTGTCTCTGAAATCTCCGGTCCAAAGTTTCCAAGGTACACGCAAAGCGCATTACAACCCGCTTTTTTTATATCCTCCAATGCCTGTACCATATGAAGCTCGCTTTCCACAATGCAAACCGGACATTCATAGATATCCGCTGTTCCATAAGCTTTTTCATATGCCTCTACAAGTGCTTTTCTTCTGTTTACAGACAATGATTCCGGGAAACAATCCCTGCTAACTGCTACAATTGCGATTTTTACTTCTGGAATATTATTCATGATGATTTCATCCTTTCTTTTTTTGAATTTATTTATGTGTATTTCCTTCATGATGAATTTTTTAATTCATAAAAAACCTTGTTACATGAAACTGTAAAAGCCTTTGTTCCAGATAATTTTATCAAACCGTGATATTTTCACCCTTCAAACCGTTGAAGGCACCTTCAATTTCAGCCTCTTCATGCCCAATCAGCCACTTATTCACCGCCGTCAAAAGCCTGCTTTCCCCTTGCCGTTCGGGCAAAAACGGCAGTTCTTCATTGGTTCCTTTCGGCAGAACGACCACACAGCGGAATCCCCCTTCCTGTGCGTCGCACGGCGCATAGTGCAGTGTTGTGGCATAGAGCTCCACGGCGGTACCAGCCGGAACCAGAAACGCTTCGATACGAGCGGTATCATAGGTGTTGTCTGTCTCAATGTCCTGCTGGCGTCCAAGCAGCAGAATCAAATCCGTTACCGCGATGTCGATTTCCGACGAGCGGTGGTACTCCACTGCGTTCAGTTTCTTGTTTTTTCCGTTGCAATAGCCAATCTGGACCGGTAATCCACCGAATCCGATTCTTTCAATTGCCTCCGCCTCCGGTAAAACCTCCAGCGCCTCGGCGGACGGTACGTAAATGACCTCCTCCGGCAGCGGCGTATGTTCCATTTCTTTTAAAATTTTAGGAACCGGAATGTCTGTCAGAATCTTCCCGTAGTTCAAAAAGCATGCATCTGTGACCTTTTTTATTTCCATAAAAAATGACCTCCTTCCGAATTATTTAAATTCTTCTCACTGAGATCATTTTAACAATTTATATTTTTATTTTCGACCACTTACTTATCTAATTCATGTCAATTTCTTGTCTTTTTTCTATCATTCCCTGTCCGGCAACTTTCCTGCATGATGCGTCTGTTTCTTTCCATCAATTTCTCCCAAAATCTCCTCGCGGTATGTACTCGGCAGCATTCCATACTTTTTCCGAAACGCCCTTGCGAGTGCCTTGCTGTTGGGGAAACCATGATTCAGTGCAATTTCACTCAGCGTATCACCGGTGTTTTTCAGGTCCTGATAAGCGTAGCGGAGTCTGATATCCCCAAGGTAGGATTTAAAATTAATTCCGGCATAATTCTGAAACATGCGTGAAAGATAGGTCGGCGAATACCCGAATATCCCAGCCACCTGCTCCAGCGTCAAATCCGAGGCATAGTTGTCCTTCATATAGGAGGTAATGGACGACAGGCGGTTCAGATTCTTATTTCTGCGAAGCTGCGCTTCATTGATTTCTGTTTTTTGATATTCCGCTATCAGAAGATGCATGGCAAGATAAAACAATCCTTTCACACGCATGTCATATCCCCGCTCTTTTTTCATATATACCTCATACATGGTGCGCAGCAGCTCCATCAGCTTCTCATCCCGCTCGCCGGGATCATGGGTAAACCAGATGAACTGCTCACCGGTGTAATAATTTTCAAACAACCGGAGCGGAATCTGCAGCACAATGGTCTTGTTCGGTTTGGGGGACTGAACCGAATGCACTTCATTGGAGTTTACAATGATGAACTTTCCCGCTGTTAATGGATATTCCTTTTCGTCTATCCCAAATGAAAGACCGCCTTCACAGACCGCAAAAATCTCCACGGAACGATGCCAGTGCTTTTCACGCTCATAATTTCCGTCTTTTCCTTCAAACAGGAAGAGTTTAAACGGCAGATCTTCATTTGGGATAATTAATTCATGATCGATTTTCACTCCTTTGTCCTCCAGCTTCTGTTCATATTAAGATGGTTCCATCTTTCGCAATAGCACTTTCAACCACTTTTCAGGATCGGCACCTTGTTACAGCTCCCTATACCTTCACATGTGGATTCCTATATTGCCCATGCCTCTTTGTATTTTTTCCATATTGAATGGCAAACTTCGGGCATCGATGCAGGCAGCCAAGACACATGGCACACTTGCTCTTCGTCCAGAGCGGCTTACCCTCCTGCAGCTCTATTGCACCTACCGGACATTTCTTCGCACAGAGTCCACAGCTCACACAGGTGTCTTCTACCGTAAAGTGGCTTGTATTACGCATTTTTTCATAGTAAGGTTTGTAAAATGGAGCCGTAAAATGCGGTATTTTATTCTTCATAAAATCGCCCCGTTTTCTCTGCTCAATATTTTTAATTATTTCATCGAGCTGTGGTTCCACATTGCTGTTAATTTTTGTCACTTTCTCTTTATCAGACAGATCAAATATTGGCGTCCAGGTATCCGGCATTTTTACGCCATAATAGGCATCAAATTCAATCTTTGCATAATCCGCCAGGTATTTGTTGGCAAAATATCCGCTATGTGCGGGCGTTGTTCCGTAGGTTGCAATAAAATAAAAATATGGCTTTTCCTCGTAAGTAAAAGTAGTTGTCTTCAAAAAATCAACTACAACCGATGGAATGCCCCATGCATAAGTAGGAGATACGATACCAACGCATTCACCCTTTTTCACTGAAACGCTTTTTTTCTCTGCTGCCAGAATCTCTGTCACTGAGATGCATTCTTCACTGGCAGCTTTTGCAATACATTCTGCTGCATACTTACAGTTTCCCGTCGCCGAAAAATAAAATATCATAGTTTTTTATACTCCTTAATTCACTTTATTTAATCCCTTTTCTGTTCCAGACGTTCTCTACGCCTGGCTATCACCCAGATTTCATCCAGTTTCTTATATTTATCTAATATTGTTTCTGCAAATTCCAATCCCAGTCCGGATAATGCTCCGGTTACAATCGTAATTTTCGTCTTATACCTACATTATTCAATTGTTTCTATATTTTACAGTTGTCCAACTGAACAAATGATAAGATTTAAAAGTGGTGACGTCAATTTAGAGTATTTTAGCTTTATCCATATCTGTACATTTCTTAAAAGTGTCTAATTTACGATTTCGCAGACAAGTTTTGCGCATGTTCCTTTCCCCATTCACACATAGATGTCACAATTGGAATAAGGCTCTCTCCCTTCACCGTAAGAGAATACTCTACTTTTGGGGGAACCTGCGGATACTCCTTTCTGGAAATAATCCCCTCCTGTTCCAGCTCTTTCAGTTGTGTACTAAGCATTTTATGCGTGATTCCATCTATGCTTTTTTTAAATATGTTATATCTCACCGGCGTGGTACAGGCAAGCAGATAAATAATTTTTAATTTCCATTTTCCGCTTACGATAGACAACGTATATTCAAAAGGTTCTTTATTACTGACAAAACATAATTTTTCCGGCATTATTCTAACTCTCCTTTTCGTAAGTATACTACAAAAAAGTGCATTCTATCTTTTTTCTTCAAACTTATTATAATAGAAAACAAAAAACAATTCAACTTATTGAAAGGCGGATACTACTCATGATTATTGACGGACACTCACATGTCACTTTACCAATTCAGGAACACATCACTGCTATGAACGCTGCAAACGTAGATAAAACGGTTTTATTTTCTACGACTTTTCATCCGGAAGCAGCGAAAAATTTTGCGGAAGTCAAAGCGTCTATGGAATTTCTAAATGATTTATTAGCGGGAAAAAAGGGATCTATGGTTGAGGCACGGACAAAGGCAGTCTCGGAATTGGTTGAAGCAATTCATCTATATCCGGATCGCTACATCGGATTTGGAGCGGTTCCCGTAGGTCTTGAACCAGATGCCACACTGCAATATGTAGAGGAAATGATAGAAAAAAATCACTTATACGGAATGGGTGAATTTACACTTGGATGCGGGCAAATTCATTTATTGAAAAACATTTTTATGTCCTCAAGGGAGTTTCATAATCTCCCCATATGGATACATGCTTTTTTCCCGCTTACTGTGTCAGACATAAAAGAAATTTCAGAATTGGCGAAAAGTTATCCGCAAACTCCGGTTATCCTTGGACACCTGGGAGGAAGCAACTGGATGGAAACAGTTTCCCTTGTAAAGGAGATTTCGAATCTATATCTCGATACCTCCGCCTATTATTCCACTTTTGTTTTGGGAAGCATTATAAACGAAATTCCCCAAAAATGTTTTTTTGGGGTAGATCGGCCATTTGGTGACTTGCAATTATCCATAGACACCATACTGCGGCTTGCTAAAACACCATCCATTGCCCATGCGGTGTTGGGCGAAAATATTGCGCAGGTACTAAACATATAAGAAGCAGCCATGCACCTTCTTGTTTCCCGTTTTAAAAGACACCGAGCCAGCAGCGGAAAGCCCCTTACGTCAATCCTTCTATCTATGATTGGCAGGGTGATAAGGTACATTCTACCGATTTCATCATACAATGTATCAACCATTATATTTTGAAAGGTAGAAATACAACCTATGTATTCATGTTCATCAGGAGCACTCCCATATCAGGTTCAATCCGGCGATTCCCTATGGGTAATTGCTCAGCGCTATAATACCACGATACAGGAAATTGCATCCGCAAATCCCGGTCTGGATACAGTCAACCTGTCCATCGGGCAAATCATTTGTATTCCGGCAAGATACAACGCTTACCAGACGTCTGCGGCAAGAATCAGCCCCGCGGAACAAACCTTAAGTAATCACATGCGTATGCTGTGGGAACAGCATGTTTATTGGACGAGGCTTTTCATCCTAAGCCTGGCGTTTGATCTGCCGGATAAGGAAGCCGTCACAGACCGTCTCCTCCGCAATGCCCAGGATTTTGAAGCAGCTCTGATTCCTTTTTACGGAGACACCGCTGCAGCAAAATTTTCTGACCTGCTCAAAAGCCATCTCACAATTGCTGCCGAGCTTGTACAGGCAGCCAAGGACAATAACACCACCGCCGCCAATGATGCCGAAAAACGCTGGTACGAAAATGCAAATCAGATTGCGGATTTCTTAAACAGTATCAATCCTTACTGGTCCGCTCAGGAGTGGCAGAAGATGCTGTATGATCATCTGGCCATGACAAAAGAAGAGGCTGTTGACATTCTAACCGGTAAATATCCGGACAGTATCGTCAAATTTGAAGACATTGAACGGCAAGCGCTCATGATGGCAGATATGATGACAAACGGAATTGTAAACCAGTTTCCTCAATATTTCAGATAAGCTCCCGTACAAAAGTTCCTTTTTGCAGATACCAGAACTGTAATCCCATATTCCATTCATTCTTATCTGATTACAAAACCGTATTTGCAAAAAGGAACTGTGATTGTATGAAAAGAAAAGTATTCTTCCTTTTCTAATATTTCGAAAATGTTCCGATTGTATCTCTTGCAATAGAACGAGACAGATTTAAGCTGCGCAATCCCAGATCACTGGTCTGTGCGTCCATCCGGCTGATATAAATGCTTCTCCACTCGGAATCAGTATCATAATCATAGGTACCATCCGTATCTTTTTGGTATACGTTCAATGCCTCTGACGATATCAGGACAGGAGCGGCATCTGAGCAAAGATAATAGGCCAGATACTGCTGATCCTTATAAACCGGTGAATTTGAAAAGAACTCATACTGCGTACGTTTTTCCATATTATCTGTATTTACTTTTGCAATGAAATAATCCGGTCTGCCAAAGCTGAACAGGACATAGCAGACGGTCAGGACTGTTACACAGTAACGAAACAGAGGAAACTCTTTTCTTCGGATGCTGATCGTTACACCGATCATAAGCAGTGCGATTACAAACAACGCCCACAGCACAAATATCCGGAGAAAGGTAAGATATTGATACTGGATATACAGAATCATCCGCATGGCGCTGGAAGCGATCATAACAAACGTACAGCCTGTGATCAGATACAAAAATACATTCAATACCGGATGCTTCTGAAAGCGGTAATTTCCAACAAGTACAATCATAAAATTCAACATACATACAAATAAAAGCTGAAAGAATCCGCTTCTTGCATATGCACTGTAAGTAATACCTGCCGGCAATGTCAGCATTCCGCCAGCGCCTCCAAGGAACAGATAAACGATCTGAATTCCGCAAAATAACAGATAAATACCAGATAATACAGCCGTTACCGTAATTGCGGCTACCGGTTCGGCAGCTTCCCTGTATGGCGTTTCCTGCGCCAGATCTTTCTGTTGTATATAGTAAATCAGCATATAAGAAAAAAAGAATACGATTACCGTCAGCAGTATCATCATGACTGCATCCCAGAATGTCTGCCCCAAAATAATTTCACCAAAAATGGTCCGGAAAACATTCGCAAATATGGAATCGGCAGAAATCAAAAGCGTCATTACAAGCAAAACCAGAGGTACACAGATCGCGATTCCGGTCAATACCTGTCTGATCAGTTTTTTCCTCTGACCTGACGGCTCCTTTCTCTGCGTTTTCAAATACTGCTGCAAATCCGTAATCGGTTTTGCCAGATAGCCGAGCGGCAGAATGATCGTTGAAACAACAGCCCCTGCATATTTGAAAAATCCCCACTTTTCATCTTCGTAGCAGTTATGCAGCAGAAAATGAATGAGCAGAAGAAAAATCGCCAGTTTGTTCATTGCTATGATACGACTGTCCCCGGTCAGACAAGTTGATATTCCCAGCAATTCTATGCAGATCAGATAGGGCAGGCTGTTCTTTTTGACGGTTTCGCCCAGACGCCTGAGACAAAAATAAAAATAACAGATCGTTCCGGCTGTAAAAAGCGGGAATGTAATACCGGAGCTGTTCCGGTACAGACAAAATGTATAAAATATAGCATATAAGATACTTGCTATCGCAATATCCGGATAATTTTTCACTGTTTTTACTTCTTTTTGCATCTCTTCCATCCTATCGAATACCTCCTGATTTCTTTCCAAAATATCATGATTCCAAGTCCTCCCCGGAAGCAGACTCATTTTCCTCTTCCACATATTCAATGATATCTCCGGGCTGGCAATCCAACGCTTTACAGATCGCTTCCAATGTTGAAAACCGAATTGCCTTTGCCTTATTGTTTTTTAAAATAGACAGATTCGCCAGTGTAATATCTACTTCTCCCGCCAAATCCTTTAAACTCCTTTTCCGTTTCGCCATGACGACGTCCAGATTAATGATGATTGGCATATCCGTACCTCCTAAATCGTCAAATCATTTTCCAGTTTATAGGCAACTGCTTTATCAAATACCTGTGCCAGCACCTTGCTGAAAAGCCCCGCTATGATAAAGACAAGAAAGACGACCCCAATCGCAGGTGTCAGATACAGTCCGGCTCGAACGCAGGTCGCTGCCGAAATAAAAAAACTGTATGTTCCCATTCTTCGCAGACTGATGACATTTTCCGGAACGAAACAGTCATCCGCCAATACCGTCCGAAACATCTTTCGCAATTCCCGAATGATCAGAATGGCAAAGATCCCCGAAATCAGAAACAGTGTCAGCTGTGCAACATAATATTTTTGAAAATAGGCATTCAGCTGCCCATACCACTGAATCGTGAACGGCAGTGTAGCCGTCGCTATCATTCCGCCATAAAACATAATATCCAATATGATTTTTGTAAATTGCGTCAATTTATCTCTCATATCATTTCTCCTTACTTTATCTTGCTTCTTTTACACATATTATACCCAAAAAATCCGAATGTCAATAAAATATTATCGAAAAACAATAATTTTTTATTGACATTCAGATTCACAATTATTCCATCCGCACCATGTCGCCAGTTACAGTATCACGCATTCTTTATTGATCGGATGATTCCCTCTATTTCTTTGTCCTGTGTAAGCTGATATAAAAAAAGAAACAGCATTTCGGCATACACCCGGTCTCCATATTTTAGTTCTTCTGCTGCTGTATGAAATACAATTCCCAGTGTCTCCTCTTTTGGCTGCAGGGGAATCCCTCTTCTTCCAAGAATCTTCTGCAGATCTTCTATGGTATAGTTATGCATCGATCTTTTCATGGCAGTTTCAATAAACTGCAGATCTGCCTCTGCTGCATCACTTTTATAAAAGAGATTACTGTATGCATATAGCGCCTCTGCCAATTCCGGCTGATAAGTTGCCACATAATAACGGCCGATCAGTCTGTAAAATGCAGCAATATCGTTGCACGTATAGCAAAAAGGAAAGACACGTTTGACGGCTTTCAAAAACATTTCCCAGTTTTCACCTTTCAAATAGCAATCTGCCAGATTCCTTAATAACTCGATATCCACAGAATTATAATGCAAAGCCCTTTCCAATGCATGGAGTGCCATCGGCAGATTGTCCCGTTCCAGCCACTGGTCGGCCAGAATTCCATACATTTTATGGAATCCCACCTCACAAATATCGTAGCTTTTCCTGTCATAATATTCAAACAGATAAATCTCCAGCGTATGATTTGGACAAAAGCAGGCCCTACTTCCCGTATCCAGTATCGCTTCCTGATTTTCTATATAAGCTGTCAGGGTCTGCATATCCATTCTTCTCAGATCTGCAGCTGACCACTGATACTCATTCGTTTGCATTTTCTTCCTCTAACAGGCATTTGTTTAAGCACTCTATCATCTGCTCTTTATCATAACCTCTGCCAATAAATACAATCTGATTCAAACGATCCCCATAGTTATCATCCCAATCTTCCCGTACATCCGGATAAAGAGCAAATAGTTCCGCCTGCTCCTTCTCCTCTAAAGCAGCTGTCCAATTCGACACCTCCATTACGGAAGCATTTCTTCCGGCCTGTTCAAACAGTTGTACATGCATCGCATCATCTGCAAACCAAAGATACCCTTTTGCCCGTATTATCGTCTCCGGATAATCCTGTTCCACGAATTTCATAAATAAATCATATTGAAAGGGTCTTCTTTCTTCATAAACAAACGACGACACCCCATATTCATCGTGTGTGTCCGGACTCTTCTTCTCTCTTTCCAATGCCTTTTGAACCGCAGAGGAGCGAAGTACCTTTTCATAATCGAAGCACTTTCCATTTAAAATCTGATCCGCTTCCACGTTTCCATTTACCGTTTCTATGATTTTTGCATCTGCCTGAATTTGCCGGATCACATGCTTCACCTGCTCTATCTTTTCTCGATCCAGCAGATCACATTTGTTTAAAAGGATACAATTACAGAATTCAATTTGATCTATAATTAAATTGATAATATCAGGATCACCTTCTTCTTCCTCCTGCGTGTTCTCCTGATTCTCGATCAATTCATCTATAAATTCCGCATAGATCCGATCTACATCGACCACTGTCACAATAGAATTCAAACGTACAACTGATTCTTCATGCAACTCGCGATAGGCCTGAAATCCGTCTGCTATTGAAACAGGATTGCTGATACCGGATGCCTCTACCAAAATCCCCTCTATGTCATTGTCCATTGCCAGCTGCTCCATCTGTTCCATGAACTCATCCCGAAGGGTACAGCAGATACAGCCATTCTGCAATTCGATCATCTTGATGTCCATCTGCACTGCGTTCCCCTTTTTCAGTAAAGATGCATCGATATTGATACTTCCCATATCATTGACAACAAGCGCCAGTTTCTTCCTTTCCTGCTTTTTCAGCAGTTCATTCATGACCGTTGTTTTCCCCGATCCAAGATAGCCTGTCAGCAATGTGACCGGCACCAGTTTCTGATTCATTCTTTTTTACTCCTTTTTTGATTTCTGTTTCACTGAAACAAATTCTTTTCTGCGTCCGAAGCGTTTTATATAAACAGCCAAGGCAATTCCGAGAGGGACAAGAAGCAGCGACAGTACCTGCGACACACGAATTCCGGGCACAAGATAGAGGCTGTCACTTCGCAGGCCTTCAACGAAAAACCGGATGCAGCCGTATCCAATCAAATACATTACCAGTAAATATCCATAGTTTTTGAATTTTTTAGCTGCCAGAAGAATGCACACAAACAGGATAACGTTACCTGCCGATTCATAAAAAAAAGTCGCCTGATGCCATTCTCCTAAATTGTCGATATAGACTGCATAGGGAAAAAATTGCAGTTTTCCATCTGTCACCACGTTTCCATATGCCTCCTGATTGATAAAATTCCCCCATCTGCCGATTGCCTGGCCCAACGGAAGCGATGGTATTAAAATATCCACAAAGCGCAGGAAATAGATTCCATGCTTTCTGCAAAACAGTACGGCCAATAAAACTCCTCCGATAATACCGCCAAAAACGGCCAATCCTCCCTGCTTTATCGCAAATATCTCCCATAGATGATCTTTGTATTGATCCCATTCAAATATAACATAATAAATCCTTGCCGTTACAATCGCTGTCGGCAGCAGCAATATGGCAAACTCGTAAATCCGATTTGGATCGATCCCATCTGATTTACTACGGTAATCTGCCAATAAAATTCCGACCATAAATGCGCAGCCAATGATCACCCCATACCAGGCCACGGTAAAGCCGCTGATTCCAAATAAGTTATGAATAGCAAATCGATCCATTATTCCACGCCCCCTTCTGTAGTTACTGCCGTTAAAATCTTCTCTGCATTTTTCACACCGCAACTGTCACACACCCCATATAAAATGGAATTGTCACATTGCAGACGAAAGGAGTGATTCTCTGAAATATGATTTCGCAATTCCTCCATGAAATCGCAATCCAAATGCTGCACCTTCCCGCACTGTAAACATTTTAGATGCAAATGCTCATGGCAGCTCTTGCCGGAATTGACAAAATGATATCCCGATTTTCCTCCTTTTTCAGAGATATATGTTATCAATTGACCATCCGCTTTCAGTTGTTCAAGATAACGGTATATCGTAGTTTTATTTATCCTGTTTCCGCTGTCTTCCATATAAATATAAATATCGGATGCAGTAATGATCTTATCGTCATTTTTTTCAAAAAACTCCAAAATGGACTGCCTGGCTTTCGTTTGATAATTCCCGCTTCTTTTCATCGAATCTTCTCCTTTGCTTTTTTGCAACCAAGTTGCGTTTTATCATAATACGAATAAAAATAAATGTCAACCTTAGTATCTCCGAAAATTGAAAAAACTCCTTTGCCGCATGTTGTACATTGCAGCAAAGGAGTCTGTTCCGTTTCTTGTATCAGTCATCAAATTCTCTGTGTTTCATCAATCTCTTCCGATATTTCTGGTTGATTTCATAGTTGTCAATAAATTTGCCGATTTCCGCAACAACAAACGGGATGATGGATAATCCGGCTACAATCAGCCAGTGTATCGCGCCAATCGGTTTGATTCCAAAGATCATCCCGACACCCGGAATCAGTACGATCAGTGCAAAAATGACAATCATGGCTGCCGAACTGTACACCATCGGCATATTATCTCTCATCTTGTAATGGAAAACCGATTTCCGGCTTCTGACGGTAAATACATGCAGGATGGAGGACCAGCCAAGAATCAGAAATGACATACTCTGCCCGATTGCATGGGAAGGAGCATGGGTAGCCGATACCAGAATATTTGTGCCGATATAATAACCGGCCAATACAATAGCCGCACACACAACGGTCTGTCTTATGATAACCTTGGTCAGATTGCTGTTAAAGAAGCTCTCCTCACGTCCGATCGGTTTCCGTTCCATAATACGAGGGTCTGATACCTCTTTTGCCAGACAGATTCCCGGTATACCGTCTCCCAGGACATTAATCAGCAAAAGCATAACTGCCGTAACCGGGAACTGCCAACCGATCAACTGTGCCCCCAGCATAATGATAATTTCTGAAATATTACAAACAATCAGGAAATAAATTGTCTTTCTGATATTGGAAAATACATTTCTTCCCTCATGGATCGCGTCCACGATAGATGCAAAGTTATCGTCCGCAAGTACCATGTCTGCCGCATTTTTTGCAACTTCGGTTCCGTTTTTCCCCATGGCAACGCCTACATCTGCCGCTTTTAATGCCGGTGCATCATTGACCCCGTCACCGGTCATGACGACTACCTCATCATTTTCCTGCCATGCTTCTACAATTCTGATCTTATCTTCCGGAGTCACGCGTGCATAAACCGAATATTCACGAATTGAGCTGCATAATTCCTCATCACTCATTTCTGACAGCTGCTGTCCGGTCATTACCTTTTCACCTTCATTTAAGAGGCCAATTTCCTGTGCGATTGCTGCAGCCGTTGTGACATGATCACCGGTAATCATAACCGTTCGGATTCCGGCCTTTTTCGCTGCTGCAATCGCTACTTTACTCTCCCGACGCGGCGGGTCGATAATTCCGATGAGACCCTTCATTTCCAAATCTTTTTCGATGGATTCCAGATTGCTGTCATCCGGTAATTCTTCCACACGTTTACCGGCAATTGTTATCACGCGCAGTGCCTTCCCGGTAAAGGAATCGTGAACTTTCTTCGTAATTTCTTTTTCTGACTCTGTCTGCCGCAACGGCATCCAGTCCAGAGCTCCCTTACACAATACGAGATATCCGCCGTCCGGATCTTTGTGAATCGTAGTCATCCGCTTTCTCGAAGAGGAAAACGGTATTTCCTTCACACGCGGCCACCGGGCTTCGATCTCTTCTTTTCGTTTTCCCTTGTCATCCAGCAGCTTTAAAATAGCAGTTTCTGTCGCATCTCCAAAGATATGCTTTTTCCCCTGCTCATCTGTTTCCATCACCGCATTGCTGGCCAAAGCCAGCTGCTCGAGCATTTCAAGCTGCTGATCGGAAAAAGAAGCCGAAGCCTCTGCCGGTTCCCCTGACTTTTGCCAGAATTTCATGATGGTCATCTGATTCTGCGTCAACGTTCCGGTCTTGTCGGAACAGATAACGGAAGTATTTCCCAGCGTTTCCACTGCCGACAGTTTTCGGATGATGGCATTTTTTTCCACCATCTTTTTGACTCCATTGGAAAGCGACAGGGTAACAATCAGTGCCAGTGTTTCGGGTACCGCAGCAACTGCCAGCGAAACCGCCATCAGTACCATCTGCCATACACTTTCTCCTCTTAACAGCCCTACGGCGAACAGAATCACGGCCGAGATAATCGCTACAAAACTGATCACTTTTCCGATTTTTGCAAGCCGAACCTGCAGCGGTGTCATCATTTTCTGTGTATTATTTAAAAACGCGGCAATCTTCCCCATTTGTGTCTTCATTCCGATTTCCGTGACAACACAGACGCCGTTGCCTGCTTTTACAAGGCACCCGGAAAAGACCATGTTACTCTGATCTCCAATTCCCACTTTTTCTTCTTCAATTGTATCGGTATTTTTTTCGGCGGCTTCGCTCTCTCCTGTCAGAGAGGATTCATCGACCTGCAAATCAACCGCTTTTAATAACCTGCCGTCTGCCGGGACCAGATCTCCGGCTTTTAACAGCACAATATCCCCGGGTACCAGATCGGTACTGTCCAGTTTCTTCTGCATTCCATCACGGAGCACCACACAGGTAGGTGTGTTCATTTTTGCCAATGCATCCAGTGATTTTTCTGCGCTGCTCTCCTGCGTAATTGCCAGGATGATGTTTAGGATTACAATACTGACAATGACAACCGGCTCCAGGAAGCCATGCCCCTCTTTCACTGCCAATGCAAAAGAAAGCGCAACCGCAACCAGAAGTATGATCGTTGAAATATCTTTCAACTGATTCAGTATTTTATGAAAAATAGATTCCTGTTTCTCCTTTTCAAATTCATTTTTCCCGCACTCGTTCTGTTTTTTTAAAGCTTCTTCCGTCGTAAGCCCCGCTGCTTCATCCGTATGAAGCGCTTTTAATATCGTCGGCTTATCCATATGATACCAATTACTCATATAATACGCTCACTTTCCAAGTGGCAATACACGGAAAACGCATCAAATAACTCTTTTACTGCTCAATATCTGCTATGTCTTATCCCGCATTTCCGTGATCCACTTTCTGTGCCTGATTCACTTGTTCCATCTGCTCTCTCTGAGGATCTGCAATCCACACAATTTTACACATCCTCTCTCCAATCTTTTGTTTCCAGTAGATATCCTCTTCCAAAAAAGGAATTCCCGCCTTTTTCATAATTGAAATGCTGATTTTGCGGCTTCCCCGCCTTGTCATAATCATAGATTTCATGCTCCTCCTTTCCAAACAATTCATTAATGAACTATCTTGGTACAACTCAACTGATTTCCGGCCCTTTGAAGGCTACTTCTTTAACTCATCGCTCATATTTCTGACCATCTGCCCCGACAGGCAAAGCATGGTATCCATATCTTCTCTGGATATTCCCTTAAAAATAATACTTAAAATTTCTTCTCTGATCGATTTAATCTCCTCGATGACAGGGAGTGCCGTTTTCGTAATCTGTATATGGGAATATCTCCGATCCATACCATCTTCCGCAACGGTAATGTATTTTTTACCGGTCAGCCGTTCAATGGAATTTGAAATGTATGCCTTTGAAATATACTGCAGACTTGCAATGTCTTTTGCCGTATCATGCTCTGCGCAATTTGCAATATAATACAATATCTCAATTTCTACTTTACGAAGATCGTATTTTTTCATCATGTCTTCGTATTTCTTCTCAAATAATTTTTTATATTGATGTCCACTCATCAAAAGGTCAATTTCATTCACCATAGTATCCTCTGTCAACAGTTCGTTTGTGAACTAATAGTTACCTTTATTATAACGTCACATCTTTCATTTGTCAAATTGCAATCTTTATTTCTATAGATATTCCCAAATATAAGGATTCTGGCAGCAATTAATCTGACAATATGCCGAAATGACCTACATTCTCTTTCCTCTTATAATGCTTCATCCAGCCAGTTGACCAGATCCGGTTCAATCTTTCCGTCAGCTGCCATACTTCTCAATATCTCCATTGCCTGCTCTCTGGGCATCGGTTTTTTATAAGGCCGGTCTCTTGCAGTCAGTGCATCATAGATATCTGCAACCGTTAAAATCCTGCTCTCCAGGTCAAGCCTGTCCGCAGTCAGATGATCCGGATAGCCGGTTCCGTCCAGAAATTCATGGTGAGAAACCGCCCATTTCGGCACATTTTGATACTGCCTGTTAAAATGAACTTTGCTCAATATCTTACCGGTCATCACTACATGACCTTCCATCTGCTTCCTGTCCTCGTCTGTCAATGTTCCGCGCCGGATCTTCAGGTACTTTGCTTCCTGTTGCGTAATGTATGGCGTTACCGTTCCATCAGTCTTTCTATGCTTTTTTCGTGCCAGTATGCACACTTTCTCATAGTGGACATCATCCAGAATACCCATCCCGTTTATTTCATAGATCAATGCAAGATCATCGTCCAGTTCCCGCATTTTTTCCTCATATGCCGCTTTTGTGATACGTCCCCGGAGCATGTCGACCTCATAGAAAGTACGCAGCAGTTCGAAACGGTCTTCGATCTTTGCAAGGTCTCTGTCCAGTCTGGTTGCCCGGTTCATGACCGACAACGGCACGATCATTTTACCGATATCATGGAGCAGCGCTGCCAGCAGAAGTTTTTCCATTCTCTCCTCATCAAAATATTCCGCACACTTCCCCTGTGCGTGTTTTTGGTTGATCTGTTTGGCAAGTTTTTCCGCATATTCGGCAACTTTTCTCGTATGTGTTCCATTATAAGGCGTTCGCTCATCAATTACAGTTGCCATGGCCTCGACAAAAGAATGAAGCTGCGCCTTTATCTCCTCCACATAACGCAGGTTGGTGAGTTCGATCGCAGCAAGAGAAGCAAGGGACTGTATGACCAGATGATATTGGTTCTCAAACGGCACGACATCACCTTTTTCATTCTGTGCATTCATCATCTGCAGCACACCGATCAGTTCCTTCTCATGATTCTGAACCGGAACCGTCAGCATGGATGTTGTGTGATATCCCATCCTGCTGTCCGAACACTTTTGTCCGGAAAAGTCAAAGCGGTCACTGTCATATATGTCCGGTATCTGTACAATTTCCCGGTGTATTGCCGTATAGGCACAGATATGCTTCTCCTGCATGGGAACCGGCGGCAGATCTGCGATTGCTTTTCCGTCTCCACCGCGGTTGATGCCAAGAGACACCGTTTGCATCATATGGGATACCAGCTGTCCTTCTTCGTAGAGATAAACTGTGCCGGCATCGCAATGTGTAATTGCCATGCCGTCCTCTAGTATAGACGCCAATATGCGATTCTCGTTTTTTTCTGCGGAAAGTTCAATTCCAATCTTCAGAATCCGTTCAAAATCATCCTGCGACAGCTGCATTTCTATTCTCCCTTTTGTCCGTTCATTGGATAGACATGATATTGCTTCATATATTCCAATGATTTCCGCTGTGCTTCTGTGCCCTTCACCTCTACAACAACGCCAGACTCCACCTGATACTGCCACATGAGCCGCTCAAATAGCTGCCAGTTGATCTTGCCGTCTCCCAACGGCTGATGCAGATCATGGATCAGGTCATGATCACTCACATGCAGATGTCGGATATAAGGTGCAAGTTCTTCTACCCAGTCTTCTCCGGAATAACCGGTCAGAGCCGCATGCGCATAGTCCAGACAGATTCCGAAGTTTTTGACATCCGTCATCGATTTTGCCAGCTTGGCAAGTATATCCGGTGCCTCGTCAAACACATTTTCCAGATAGATATTGATATCCGGATATTCTTCCGCAAGCCCCCGGAAAAATTTCCCGTTCATTTCCAGCCAGCGTTTCAGATAATAGGCATCCCGCAGTCCTCCGATCCGTCCTGTATGAAAAACCACGCCTCCAAGCCCCATGCGCTTTGCAATATCCATGGACTGACGGATCCGTAGGGCAGATGCTTCCCGCATCAGAGAATCCATGCTGTGTACTGCGACATCAAAAAATGCTCCATGCATCGTATCTTCGGAAAAATCCGTCCGCATCCCCGCATAGTGTGCGATTATTTTTTCCTGTTTCGATCTGCTGTCTAATATTTCCGGCATAAAAAAATCCTGATATTCAAAGGCACAGTCAAATTCTTTTGCCAATGCCACTGATTCCCTGAAATTTCCGTATTCCGGCAGAATGTACTTCTGTCCCATTTTTCTCTCCTTTGTCCGCACCTGTTCTAACTGATTAAGAAAATAATAAGCTGCATCATGATACAGCAGAAGCTTACGATGGATAATCCCTCGTATATTTTTTCCGCCTTCCCCTCCGTCACAAAAAATCCGATTGTCGTCAATAAAAAGACTACCGCCGAAAAAAGAAACAGCCAAATCATATCCATTCCCTCCCCCAAATCCAATTTTACCATTAAGATTTAAAATAATTATACGAAACACATATCTCTTTCGCAATTCTTTTATCCATATATTTATAGAATGTATGGTATTTCCGATAGAAGAACCAAAGTGCACTTCATATATTCCCATATTCTACTTCTTAGAAAGTGCAGCTTTTGTTCTGCGCGCAAAGCTGCGCATCTGAATTTTATTCTATCGGAAAATCACAGCTTTCATACGCCGATGTAACTGAGTATTTCCGATAGAAGAACAAAAGTGCACTTCATATATTCCCATATTCTACTTCTTAGAAAGTGCAGCTTTTGTTCCGCGCGCGAAGCTGCGCATCTGAATTATATTCTATCGGAAATCACAGCTTTCATACGCAAATGTAACTGGATATTCCTGATAGAAGAACAAAAGTGCACTTCATATATTCCCGTATTCTGCTTTTTAGAAAGTGCAGCTTTTGTTCCGCGCGAAAAGCTGCGCATCCAGATTTTATTCTATCGAAAAATCGTAGCATTCATACGCTAATGTAAGAAGGTGTTTCCGATAGAATAAAAAACAGACAGTATCGGAACCGGACACACGCTCATGGATATAAGGCGTTCTGCGATTCCGCAACTATCTGTCTGTAAGATCTCTTTTATCTCTCAAGCGAAATAAAAGTTCTGTTGTCAGGCGCAATTACAGGTTTGCGCGAACCAGCTTTGGCTTGTAATCACTTTGCTCCAGAGCGTGCATAATCTGCTGCTTGTGTTCCGTTCCAAAACATTCCAGTGTGATGCGAAGTTCCACAGCCGCATTGCGGTTGGTAGATACAAACTGGTTATGCTCAAGCTTGATTACATTTCCCTGTACTTTGGCGATCGTATCGGCTACTTTACTTAATTCACCCGGTTTATCCGGAAGAAGAACGGATACCGTGAAGATACGGTCACGGAAGATCAGTCCCTGCTGCACAACGGAGGACATGGTAATTACATCCATGTTTCCCCCGCTTAAAATCGAAACGATCCGTTTATCTTTGACCGGAAGCTGTTTTAAGGCTGCAACCGTAAGCAGTCCGGAATTTTCCACAATCATTTTGTGATTCTCTACCATGTCTAGAAAAGAAACGATCAATTCATTATCCTCTACGGTGATGATTTCATCGAGATTCTGTTGGATATAAGGGAAGATCTTTTCGCCCGGAGTCTTGACTGCCGTGCCGTCTGCGATCGTATTGACATGACAGAGTGTCGTTACCTTTCCGGAGTCAAACGATGCTTTCATGCAGCTTGCACCCGCAGGCTCCACTCCGATCACCTTTACATTCGGATTCAGAAGTTTCGCCAGTGTGGAAACACCGGTCGCCAGACCTCCCCCTCCGATTGGAACCAATATGTACTCAACCAACGGAAGTTCTTTGAAGATTTCCATCGCGATACTGCCCTGTCCTGTTGCAACGGTGAGATCGTCAAACGGATGAATAAATGTGTAACCATGCTCTTCTGCCAGTTCATAAGCATGTGCACAGGCCTCATCGTATACATCTCCATACAGAACCACTTCCGCACCATAGCTCTTGGTCCGGTTCACTTTGATCAGTGGCGTCGTATTTGGCATGACAATGGTCGCTTTGCAGCCATAGCACTTTGCCGCATAGGCAACTCCCTGTGCGTGATTGCCGGCAGAAGCAGTAATCAGGCCTTTTTCCCGTTCTTCTTTGCTTAATGTGCTGATCTTGTAATAAGCGCCGCGTACTTTGTATGCACCGGTAAACTGCATGTTTTCCGGTTTCAGCCATACCTTATTTCCGGTCTGCTCACTCAGATAATTGCTGTATACCAGCTTCGTTTCCAGGGTAACTTCTTTTACTTTTTCACTTGCTTCTTCAAACTTATCTAATGTCAACATGATACTTCTTCTCCTTTTCCGTCATCACTCTTTACGTTAAACAAGGCATTGACAAACTGTTCTGAATCAAATTTCTGCAAATCGTCAATTGTCTCACCGATCCCGATATATTTTACCGGAATACCCAGTTCGGACTGTATCGCTACCGCAATACCTCCTTTTGCAGTTCCATCCATCTTCGTTAATACGATTCCGGTAATCTGTGCAACCTCTGAAAACTGCTTCGCCTGTGCAAGTGCATTCTGTCCGGTTGTCGCATCCAGTACCACCAGTGTTTCCCGAAATGCACTTGGATATTCCCGTTCCAAAATCCGGTTGATCTTCCTCAATTCCTCCATCAGATTTTTCTTGTTATGGAGCCTTCCTGCGGTATCGCACAGCAAAACATCGGCATTTCTTGCTTTTGCCGCCGCAACTGCATCATAGACGACCGCCGCCGGATCGGAACCTTCCTGCCCGCCGATCATATCGACTCCGGCACGTTTTGCCCATTCGCCCAGCTGCTCTCCTGCCGCAGCACGGAAGGTATCTGCTGCTGCAAGAACCACCTTTTTTCCCTGATCTTTGAGTTTACCTGCCAGTTTTCCAACCGTAGTAGTCTTTCCGACACCGTTGACCCCGATCATCAGGACAACAGAGGTTTCTTCCTCAAAACGGTATGCCGTTTCACCGACATACATCTGCTCTTTGATTCCCTGAATCAAAAGTTCCTTGCATGCCGCAGGCTCTTTGATTTTCTGCTCCCGTACCTTCTGCTTCAGCCGTTCCAGAATCTCTTCCGTCGCATGGACACCGATGTCTCCCATGATCAGCAGCTCTTCGATTTCTTCATAAAAATCTTCATCAATACTGGAAAAACCGGAAAATACGGCATCAATGCCGGACACGATATTGTCTCTTGTCTTCGTCAGACCGGCTACCAGCCGGCTGAAGAAGCCTTTCTTTTCTTCTCCCATTTCGTCACTTCTTTCCTGTTGTTCTATTTATCAAGATCGTTTTCGATCAGATTCACGCTGACCAGTGTCGATACCCCTTTTTACTGCATGGTAATCCCATACAGCCGGTCCGCCGCATTCATCGTACCGCGTCTGTGGGTAATCACGATAAACTGTGTATTCTTCGTCAGTTTGTGCAGATACTTTGCGAAACGCTCCACGTTGGAATCATCCAGTGCCGCTTCAATCTCATCCAGCAGACAAAACGGGGACGGTTTCAGATTCTGTATCGCAAATAACAGGGCAATTGCCGTCAGGGATTTTTCTCCTCCGGAGAGCTGCATCATGTTCTGAAGCTTCTTTCCGGGAGGCTGCGCAATGATACGGATGCCGCACTCCAGAATATCCTCGTCTTCGACCAGTTCCAGCGTTCCCTTGCCGCCGCCAAACAGCTGACGAAATACGCTGTCAAACTCTTTTTGTATTTCTTCGAATTTCTCGGAGAACTGTTTGCGCATTCCGGCGTCAAGATCCTCAATAATACCAAGTAAAGTCTTCTCTGCCTCAACGAGATCATCGTGCTGTGTTTTCAGGAAGCCATAACGCTCCGACAGATTTTTATAATCCTCAATTGCATTGACATTGACATCACCCAGTCTGCGAATCTCATCTTTCACGGAGGCAATCTGCTTTTTGAGCTCCGGAAGACTCGAAAAACTCTCATCCCGGAGCACCAGTGCATTGTGCGGCGTCAGCTCATATTCTTCCCACATATAATTGGTCTGATATTCCCTGATCTCTGCGAGCTTTTCTCTCTGACTGTTCAAACGGAAAATCTCCTTATCGAGTGCCGCGATACGCTCCGATATTTGTTCCCGCTTCTGAAAAAATCCCTTATATTCTGCGGAAAGTGTTTCCTTCCGTGCAATATTTCCCGCAAGCTGTTTTTCAAGCCCCAGATGACTGTCATCGGAGGCAAGTATTGTTTTTTGGATCTCCGCAATGTTCTGCTCATGCTTTTGCGTATCTTCTGTTGAATCCGCTGCCTGCTTCTGCAACACTTCCCGTTCATCGGAAAGTTTCTTCAATTCGATCCGAACACGATTGACATTTTCCGTGATAAACTCTGCCTTCTGTAAATAACCGGCCGCTTCCAGCTGTATCTTTGATACTTCTGTCTGTGCACTCTCTTCCTGCGCAATCTGCGTATCCAGAATTGCCTGTAATTTTTCGTTTTCTTCCTGAATTTCCTGTTCACGGGCCGCAGCCTGTCCCATTTCAGCCAGCGTCTTTTCCCGGTCATGTCTGATCTCTTCCAGCTGTTCTTCTATCTCACGACTTTCGCGCTGCAGCCCTTCGTAGACGGATTCGCTCTCTGAACGCTGCTGCATAAGACGGTCTACATTTAATTTTGCCGTATTCTGAGCAATATATTCCTCCTGTAAAGAGGTATTTGCCTGTTCGAGATCTTCTTTCAGCAGACCCTGCGCCAATCGGATCTCTTCCTCACGCGATTTTGACGCTTCGATTGTCTGCTTCAGCTTCGCAATGATCCTCTCCAGGTCGTCGATTTCCCGTTTTCTTCCCAGCAGATTGCTGTTATTTTTAAAAGCACCGCCTGCCATGGAACCGCCCGGGGTCAGATATTCTCCTTCAAGCGTAACAATATGTAAGGAATAGCCGCTCTTTGCAGCAAGTGCGATCGCATGGTCAACCACATCCACAACAAAAACTCTGCCCAGCAGATATGATATGACTCCGTCATATTTTTTATCTGCCCGTACCAGCGTATTGGCCAGTCCGATCACACCTTCTTCGCGTAAGTAATGCTCATTTTTGCTTTGATCTCTGCCATTCACACTGGTCAGCGGCAGAAACGTCGCACGCCCGAACCGATTCTGCTTCAAAAACTGGATCATCTTTTTCGCCGTCTGTTCGGTGTCTGTTACGATATTCTGGATATTGCCGCCAAGTGCTGTTTCGATCGCCGTTTCGTACTTTTTATCGACCTTGATCAGATCGGCCACAACTCCAAGGAGACCGCTCTCCTTTTCTTTGTTCTCCATCACCTTGCGGATACTGTTGCCATAGCCGTCGTAGCGCTCTGCAATATTGCGAAGAGATTCCAGACGGGACTGCTCTTTGTGATAATTTGCCGTCGCCTGTTCCAGCTCGTTCCGATTCTGAAACGCTTTCTGTTTCCATTCCGCCATCTTTGTTTCGATCTGCGCCTTCTGATTTTTGAATTCGAGAATCCGCTGATTTGCCTGTTCCTGCTTTTCCTGACAGTCCGCCAGAACTTCTTCCAAATCTGTCTCTTCACTCTTGCGTTTCAGCAGCCGCTGGTTTAACTGGGCTTTGCGAATATTCACCTGTTCTGCCATGGTGTCAAATCGCTGCTGCCTGGCTTTAATCGAGGCCTTGTTGTTCAGCAGGTCGATCATTTCATTTTTTCCCGCTTCAATTGCCTCATTGCAGCGATTTATTTCGGCCTGTATCTGTGCCAGCTTTTCTGCTGCCTGGCTCTGACGAGATGCTATTTCTGCGGTCTGCGCATCAATTTCCGCTTTTTGTTTCTCGTACTCTGCCTTCTGCGTCTCTTTTTCGACGCTCTCTTTTTCGGCATTCTCCAAACGGATCTTGAGATTTTCATCGTTCATGCGGGCAGCCTTAATCTGTTCATTCAAAACGTTGATCTGGCCTTCGAGCTTCCCTTTCAGAACCGTTGTATTACTCAGTTCTTCCCGGTTACGCGTGATGAGCTCATCCAGCTGCTCCATTGCCCGCTCCATTTTTTCATATTCATTCTTGATGTTCTCGTAGGCTGCCTGATTCTCCTTCAGCTGCGTATCTGCAATCCCGTATTTCTCCTCTGTTTCTTTTAACTGACCGCCGATACGCTCTGTCTCCATCAGAAACAGATTGACATCATATCCCTTTAATTCTTCCTTCTTTTTCAGGTAAATCTTTGCTTTCTCGGACTGCTGCTCCAGAGGACCGATCTGCCGTTCCAGTTCGGAAAGAATGTCATTGACACGAACCAGATTTTCCCGCTCGTCTTCCAGTTTCTTCTGCGCGGTCACTTTTCTGCGCTTATATTTTACAATACCAGCCGCCTCATCAAACAGCTCTCTGCGCTCTTCCGGTTTACCGCTCAGGATTTTCTCAATCTGGCCCTGCCCTATGATGGAATAGCCTTCTTTCCCGATACCGGTATCGTAAAAAAGCTCATTGACGTCTTTCAGACGGCATGGATTTCCGTTGATCAGATATTCACTCTCACCAGAACGGTAGACGCGTCTCGCGATCGTCACTTCCAGATAATCGATTCCAAGCTGATGATCCGTATTGTCCAGTGTGATTGCCACATATGCATAGCTGAGCGGTTTTCGGTTCTCCGTTCCGGAAAAAATAACATCCTGCATACTTGCTCCACGCAGCTGTCTGGCACTCTGTTCCCCCAGCACCCATCGAACCGCATCTGCAACATTGCTCTTTCCGCTTCCGTTTGGACCGACAATTCCGGTTATCCCATTGTGAAAGTCAAATACGATTTTATTCGCGAAAGATTTAAAACCGTGCACCTCAATACTCTTTAAATACATAACTTCCTCCGTCTTGGCACTTATTTTCCATGCTTCTTCAAATCCAAAAGTGCCTGATATGCGGCTTCCTGTTCCGCGGCTTTCTTCGTGTGGCCGATACCTTGTCCAATCACAGCTTCCCCTATGCGCGCCTCTACGATAAAACGCTTGTCATGGTCCGGTCCTTCTTCCCCAATAAGGCGGTAGTTCAGCGGTTCCTCATAATTCCCCTGAACGACTTCCTGAAGGATAGTCTTGCTATCATAAAAGAGCTGTTTATGATCAATGTCCGTAAGAATATATTTCAAAATAAACTCTTTTGCATTAGCAAAACCACCATCTAAATAAATGGCACCTATTACGGCTTCCAGCGCATCGGAAAGTATGGACTTGCGCTTCCGCCCGCCTGTCTGGTCTTCTCCTTTGCCAAGATAGAGATACTCCCCTAAATGCAATGCTTTCGTACAGTATGCAAGTGTAGGTTCACAAACCAGACTTGCCCGGAATTTTGTCAGATCTCCTTCCGGATAATTCGGATAATTTACAAACAGGTATTCACTGGTCACCACTTCCAGCACGGCATCTCCCAGAAACTCGAGACGTTCATTGTCGGAATGTTTTTTCATATGTTTTTCATTCGCATAGGAACTATGGATCAATGCCTGACGAAGCAGGGTTTCGTTTTGAAATCGATACCCGATCATTTCCTGCATTTCTGTTAATTTACTCAAATCGCCACCTCTTTTTGCAGATTGTTCTAATATGAGAGAAAAGCCCTTAGAAAGGGCTTTTCGAATTACTCTTAGTTATTGGATGCATTTTTTATCTGATCAACGGCGTCTCCGACGGTAACAATCTTCTCCGCATCTTCATTTGCGATTTCAATATCGAATTCTTCTTCCAACCCCATAATAATCTGGAAAACATCCAGTGAATCCGCCCCAAGATCATCTACAAATGTAGTTTCCATTGTGATTTCTTCCTCATCGACGTTCAATACTTCCGCAATGATTTTTTTCAGTTTTTCAAATTCCATAATACATATCCTTTCTATTCTTCTGCTGCATACTCAGCAATATTTTTCTTGATTTTTCCATTGATATCCTGCTGTTTAAACGTAACACACTGAATAATGGAATTCTTCACTTCATTCGCCTTCGCACTTCCGTGCGTCTTAACGACAAGTCCGTTTAACCCAAGTAACGGAGCTCCTCCATAGGCCGATGCATCGAACGTTTTTAACGTTTTTTTCAAGGCCGGAAGTGCAAGTGCCGCACCGATCTTACTCCGCAGCGTACTCATCAGACCCTGCCGGATTGCGCCTACCAGTGTAGATGCAATTCCTTCATAAAGCTTTAAAATCACATTGCCGGTAAATGCTTCACAGACGATTACGTCTGCTTCTCCATGCGGAATTTCTCTCGCCTCGATACTTCCTACAAAGTTAATATCACTGCATTCTTTCAGCAGCGGAAAGGTCTCTTTTACCAGCGCATTTCCCTTTTCTTCTTCCGCACCGATGTTGACAATGGCAACTCTCGGATTCTTCACGCCCATGACGTGCTCCATGTAAATAGATCCCATTCTGGCAAACTGTACCAGATGCGACGGTCTGGCATCTACATTTGCACCGCAGTCGATCAACAGTGACACGCCATTTTCAGTCGGAATAAGCGGAGCCAGCGGCGGGCGTTCGATTCCCTTGATCCTTCCTACGATTACCTGTCCACCAACCAGTATTGCACCGGAACTTCCTGCGGAAACAAGTGCATCTGCCTCCATATGTTTTACCATATTCATGGCAACTACAATAGATGAATTCTTTTTTTTACGGATTGCCATTACCGGAGGTTCCGCTGTTTCAATCACCTCATCCGCATTCACAATTTCAACCTGTTCCTTTGGATAAGTATATTTTCCCAGCTCCTCTGCAATTGCATCCTGCTGTCCCACAAGCAGCACTTTTATATCATTTCTTGTGGCAACTGCATCAATCGCACCTTTGACGATTTCACCCGGTGCATGATCTCCACCCATGGCATCAACAGCTACTTTAATCATGTCCTGCATGAATCTACCTCCTGCATTCTCGTAACCCTATACTGAAATATACTATATCTCTTTCTATAAATCAACCACTAATCCGCACAACCGAAAAAACGGTTTAATTAAAAAAGTCACGGTTTCTTTCATCCTCTTCTTTCTGGTCTTCCTCCGACATATACCGGCGGAAGATTTTCTCCAGAATCACATTCCAAAGCCACATGAATGCAGCCGGAAGGAAGATGATCAGAAACGGCAGAATCCAGTCGAGAACAATTGCTGCAGCCAGAATCAGAACCATCAGCAATGTCTTCGGCAGATGTGCAATTGCCATCAATGCCGCATTTTTCATAATTGCCCGGTTCGTATTCTCAAAACGGGCAATACTTGGAAATATATATAATGCCCAGATCAGTTCAAAACCAAGCATCACAATAAAAAAGATATACAATTTTCCAAATGCATTTCCTGCGTTATCGAACTGCTTCATGATATAGGCATCGATACCCATAACAGCCGCAATTGCAAGCAGAATCAGCCAGATGGAAGATGCCTGTTTGAAGTTGGACTTAAATGCCCCCACAAATTCTCTGAATACATAGCTTCTTCCATGCTTCAGGACTTTATTTATGGTGTAATACATCGCGGTTGTCGATGCCCCGATCGTAAAAATCGGGATTGAAAACAAAAGCCACAGTACGCTGATGCAGAACACATTGATGATTTTATCAAACGCCCGAAAAATCACATTGTCATAATTGAAAAAACTTCCCATAGGTCTTACCTTCCCTTCTCCATTCACTGTATAGAAGAACAAAAGTGTACTTCGTACACTCCCTCATTCTACTGCTTCAAGCGTACAGCTTTTGTTCCGCGCGCGAAGCTGCGCATCTAAATTTTATTCTATAGGAAAATCATAACTTTCACACGTTAATGCAACAAGATCTTTCCTATAGAATAAAAAAGGAGTGTTTTTTCAAACACTCCCTAATTATTAGTCCTGAGGAATAATCTCTTTTTTATTGTAGGAACCACAGTTCTTACATACTCTGTGAGGCATCATTAATGCGCCGCATTTGCTGCATTTCACTAAGTTTGGAGCAGTCATTTTCCAGTTTGCTCTTCTTTTATCTCTTCTTCCTTTGGAAGATTTGTTCTTTGGACAAATTGACATCTGGTTACACCTCCTTAAATTTGTTAAAAACATCTTGGATAGCCGCCATTCTCGGATCCAGTTCTGTTTTGCTGCAATCGCAGTCATGCAAATTGAGATTCACACCACATTGCTTACAAATCCCCTTGCAATCATCTTTACACAGAACCTTCATTGGCCAGTTAACCAAGATTTCATCATAGACAAGTCTGTCGACATCCAGATGAAAGCCTGTCATGTAATCAGCCTCTTCCATTCCGTCCTCGTCTGTACGTGCAGCCTCCTCTAACGGAAGCTCCTTGTCAAACACAAGATGAATTCCTGCCTGAACTTCTTCCAGACATCGATCACATGGTATTGCAATCATTACATTCGTCTCACCGCGGATAAGCAGCCGCTTGTTCTCCTCGTTGACGATCTGTAATTCGAATGGCTTTTTCTCAATGATAGGAAAACTGCCCAACTTCGAATCAAATGATGTCATATCGATTGTAACTGCAATCTGAACTTCCTTATTTTCAAAAGTACATACATCTTCTAATTCCAGTATCATGCTCGTCTCCTATTCACACCTAAACAATTATACATATCACACATATTTTTGTCAATATGATTTTGCTGTAATTCTTACACTAATGCCACAGTTTCTCTTGCAATGGCCAGTTCTTCATTTGTCGGAATGATACATACCCTGACTTTGGAATCCTGTGTTGACAGAATGGTGTCCTCACCACGCTTTTTATTTGCCTCCGCATCCATTGTAATGCCCAGATATCCGAAGTAAGAAAGGATCTTCTCCCGAATAAAGGAAGTGTTCTCACCAATACCGGCCGTAAATGCAATCGCATCCACTCCATTCATGGCAGCCACATAGGCACCGATGTATTTTGCCACGCGGTATGCAAATACTTCACAGGCATCGATTGCCCTTGCATTTCCCTCATGATAGGCTGCCTCCAGATCGCGGAAATCGCTCGACAACCCGGACATGCCCTGTACACCGGACTTTTTGTTCAGTATATTCATAACTCCCTCGATATCCAGATCCTCCTTTTTGGCAATGAATTCCATAATTGCAGGATCGATATCGCCGGAACGGGTTCCCATGACAAGCCCTTCCAATGGAGTCAGGCCCATCGACGTATCCACGCATTTTCCATCAACTACTGCACTGATGGATGCACCGTTTCCAAGATGTGCCACGATAATCTTCGAATGATTCAGATCCAGCCCCAGAAATTCTGCGGTACGTTTGGATACAAAGCTGTGACTCGTTCCATGGAAACCATATCTTCTTACTTTATACTTTTCATAATATTCATATGGAAGACCATATAGAAATGCTTTTTTCGGCATGGTCTGGTGAAATGCAGTGTCAAATACACCCACCATCGGAACGTTCGGCATCAGTTCCTGACAGGCCCGGATACCAATCAGATTCGCCGGATTATGAAGCGGTGCCAGATCGTTGCACTCTTCAATCTGCTCCAAAACATCTTCTGTCAGCACGATAGAACTTGCAAAATTCTCTCCTCCATGGACAATCCGGTGTCCGACCGCATCAATTTCTCCAAGACTTGCAACAGCTCCTGTTTTTTCATTCACCAGCGCATCCAGTACCATCTGGATCGCCTCTTTATGCGTAGGCATCGGAGATTCCGTTATCTCCTTATCACAGCCTTCTTTCTGATATACGAGTCTTCCGTCAATCGCGATTCTCTCACAAAGACCTTTTGCCAGTACCTCTTCACTGTCGGAATTAATCAGCTGATATTTCAGCGAAGAGCTTCCACAGTTAATTACTAATACGTTCATTTTGTCTTTCTCCTTTTTATTTTTACCATTTACAGGTAGCAGAATTAGCTTTATTATAAACCTATATTCTTATTGAAACAATGCACATTCTGTATAATTTTGTATACAATCGATGTGCCAATTCCGAAAAATATTTTTTATAAGGAGCCAGATCCATGAATACAACGGGAATTATCGCAGAGTATAACCCATTTCACAATGGGCATCTCTATCAGCTGAACCAGGCCAGGAAAGAGTCCAAAGCCGACTATATTGTGATCGTTATGAGCGGCGACTTCGTGCAACGCGGTACTCCGGCTGTCATAGATAAATATACCCGAACCCGGATGGCTTTATCCAACGGAGCGGACCTGGTACTGGAACTTCCGGTCCTCTGGTCAACTGCGAGTGCGGAGTATTTCGCCTCTGCGGGCGTCACCATGCTCAACAACCTTGGCGTCACCGATTCCATCAGCTTTGGTGTGGAGAGCGATACACTGGAACAGCTTTCCCAGATTGCGGCTGTTTTGCAAGAAGAACCGGATTGCTATAAACTCCGCCTGAGCGAAGCGCTGAAACAGGGAGACACCTTCCCTGTCGCGCGTAAAAAAGCACTCCTTTCCTCCGGTATTCTGCCAAAAACTGCTGATTTCAAACAGATTGGGGCCATTCTCGACACGCCAAACAACATTCTTGGAATTGAATATTTGAAAGCCTTACAAAAACGCCGCAGTCCGATCGCACCGGCACCTGTTCTGCGCAGAGGAAGCGGTTACCACGACACGGATCTGAATGCGCTTGCCTCCGCTTCTGCCATACGACTTCATATGCATCAAAACGGCAGTTCGGATGAATTAAAAGCAGCAATGCCAGACAGTGCGCTCACACTTCTGCAAACTTACATCCGGCAGTTCCCTCTGCTGAACGAGGACAATTTTTCTTCTATATTAAAATATAAACTGCTTTTGGAATCCGACCGTGGTTATTCCGATTATGCCGACTGCAATCCGGATCTTTCCAACCGGATATTAAACGGCCTGAATGAATACCGCTCCTATTCGGATTTCTGTGACCTGTTAAAAAGCAAAGAAGTAACCCATACGAGAATCTCGCGGTTACTTCTTCATATCATGCTTCATATAAAAAATAGTGACTACCTGCTTGGACGTGAATCCGATTACATCCCCTATCTGCGCGTACTCGGTTTCCGCAGAGATGCCGCCCCCCTGCTTTCGGAAATCAAAAAACATGCGGCTGTTCCGCTGATCACCAAGATGGCAGATGCCAAAAAGATTCTGGCAGCCGATTCCTGGGCATTGCGGATGTTATCCATGGATATTTTCGCGGCAGATGTCTACAATTCCGTACGGACCGACATCACCGGGAGATCTGCTGCCAACGAATACACGCAGGGTATCGTCCTTTTGTAGCCGTATGCTCCGGATTAATGGTGGAACAGACGAATACCGGTAAAACACATTGCCATGTGGTACTTGTTACAGGTTTCGATCACGTTGTCATCCCGAATGGAGCCACCCGGTTCTGCGACATAGGAAACACCACTTCTGTGTGCTCTTTCAATATTATCCCCGAATGGGAAAAATGCATCGGAACCAAGTGCGACACCGGTATTCTGATCCAGCCAAGCGCGTTTCTCCGCTGCTGTAAATACCTCCGGTTTTACTTTAAAGATTTTCTGCCATGCACCCTCTTCCAGTACATCCATATAATCTTCGCCGATATAAAGATCAATGGCATTGTCTCTGTCTGCCCTGCGGATTCCATCCACAAACGGAAGCTCCAATACCTTTGGGGACTGACGCAGGAACCAGTTATCTGCCTTGCTTCCGGCGAGACGTGTGCAGTGAATTCTGGACTGCTGGCCGGCTCCGATGCCGATTGCCTGTCCGCCCTTTGCGTAACAAACAGAATTGGACTGTGTGTATTTCAAGGTAATCATGGCAATTGCAAGATCAATTTTGGCCGATTCCGGAATCTCTTTCTGCTCTGTTACCAGATTGGAAAAGAAATCTGCATCGATCTTTAATTCATTTCTTCCCTGTTCAAAGGAGATACCAAACACTTCTTTTCGCTCGATTGGAGCTGGTACATAGGCAGGGTCGATTTCAATCACGGCATAATTTCCGTTTTTCTTTTCTTTTAACATCGCAAGTGCCTCCGGTTCATAACCGGGAGCGATCACACCGTCAGAAACTTCCCGTTTGATGATGGCGGCAGTTGCGGCATCACAGATATCCGATAAAGCGATAAAATCTCCGAACGAAGACATACGATCCGCTCCTCTGGCTCTTGCATATGCGTTGGCAAGCGGCGTGAATTCTGCTTTGAGATCATCCACCCAGTAGATTTTCTTCTCAACATCCGTCAGGGGAAGTCCGACTGCCGCTCCGGCAGGAGAGACATGCTTAAACGAAGTGGCTGCCGCAAGCCCTGTTGCCTGTTTCAATTCCTTTACCAGCTGCCAGCCGTTGAACGCATCCAGAAAATTGATGTAACCAGGTTTTCCGTTTAATACTTTAATCGGCAGTTCTCCGTTCTCCATATAAATTCTAGACGGCTTCTGGTTCGGATTACAGCCGTATTTCAATTCAAATTCTTTCATCCTGTGCCTCCTGCTTAGTTGTTTTTATTTACAATGCGTGTTTCATAGGTTCCGGTCGCAAGATCGATATATCTTACAAACAATGACACCTTATTTTCTTCATTCAGGCTTTCCCATACCTGACTGGTAAAGCTGTCAATGTCACCGTCTACTGCAATCAGCTTCGGTTCTCCCTCATAACTTGGAAGCGGATCGCCATCACACAGATAGGTGTGGATGAATCTGCCTTCCCCGTCCGCAGGATTCTCATAGGCAAACGTATAACGGTTGCAGCCGTCCGGGTTTCCGTTTCTGCTCTTTAAAATGGACATTGCAAAATTATAGCGGCCTTCTTCCACATGCAGAATCCCCGAAATCCGCGGTGTGTAGTTCGGTGCATCCGGCTCGAATTCTCTTGTGCGAAGTGCCTGTTCAAAGGTCTGCTGCCTGTCCATCAGTTCATAAATCGTATCTGTCTGATCACCGTTTGTCACAATGGTCTTATTACCAAGCACACGTACCGGCGCATAAATAATCAAACTCGGATCACTTAACTTGGAAGGATCAAAGGCCTGCGTACGAATACCCTCCCCGTCCTCAACAAATATACGGTTGCGGCTGTTCTCGCTTCTGCCCATGATAAAATAAGCCATTACGGCAGAGCTGCCATCTTCTGATTTTCCAATTACAATACCTCTTCCCGGATAAGAATTATTTTTCAATTCCTGCTCCAACGAATTCATCTTCATCTCTGATCCTCCTGTTTGCATAGTTTCTCCTATTCAGGTACATTGTAGCATGCTCATTTTTAGATTACAATGCAAAGGCCATTATTAGTGATATGAAATAAATTACTTAATTATATTAGAATTACTAATATATTTATGCAACTCCGCCGCACGTTTTTCCCATGTGTGAAATTCTTTTGCAAACGCATAGGCTTCCTGCTGCATCTCCATTGCCTTCCCTGGATTCTCCAGAATCCCGTTGACACGATCCGGCAGTTCATCCAGCCGCTCGAGATCATAGAACATGCAATTCCTGCCTTCCGTGAGAATCTCAGTCAGATAAATACTGTCATCCGTCAGGGATATCGCTCCGCTTAGCATGGCGGTAAAGATTCGGTCATGCGCTCCATCCTTAAACCACGGCATGACATTTAAAGCAATTTTGCTATCCTGCAGGGCCTCCACACACGCTTTGGAGGTGATCATGGCTCCTCCTGCAATCAGATTCTCAGGATGTTCGCAGTCCATTTTCTCCCATTGCTTTCCAAACGCATGCACCCGTATACCGTGATCTACCAGCTGCCTTATGACCCTCTGCCGGTAATACGTACGGATATACAACTCCAGAAACAGCATTCCATGCTGGGCAGATGCAAGTTCCGCATCGGTCACCTCCGGAATCTCACGACGGATAAAGCGTTCCATCGTCACATCGACCGGCAGTTTCGGATGATTTTTTAACTCTTCAAATATTTCATAATAAAAATCAATATATTCCTGTGTCTGGCTTTTGAGCTGCTCTTCCATTTTGGGAAGCAGGACACAATTGCCGATAAACGCAATCTCGTATTTCCGCTTTGAAAAATCCGGCCGGCTGCCACAGCCTTCCTCCTGCGGCAGCAAATTTCCTGCCAACGGCAGAAAATAGCATGGGATATTCGGATAAAAGCGGTGTACATATGCCACATGCTGTCTATCCACGCAAAAAGTTACAAGATTTGGCACTGGATGGTTCAGCTGCTTATAGTAATAAAGCGGATGATCGACCATGATGCAGTAGCAGGGAAGATTTCTCGTCTCCCACAGACTTCTCCCGTCACTTTCCATACCGTAATCTTCTTTGCTCAATCCGATGAAATTAAAGGTCAAAAGGGCTGTATTTTCCGGCTTCATAAATTTTTTGACATGCCGGATGCTCACATCCAGCTGATGATAGTCCACAAAAAAGGTCCGATAGCCCATCTTTTCAAAGGCAGCCGACAGCTCCCTTGAAAAATAGCCAAGCGTCTCCACCGCATTTTCAAATAAGATCAGTTTTTCTATCATATCAGCTTCACCCTCTGCCATTTGTCACCGCGATAACGCATCGCAAACATGATCGTTCGAAACATCCAGTCAATGACCATCGCAATCCACACACCAATCGCTCCCATGCCAAAATGAATTGCAAGTACCAAACTTAACAGGATACGGAACGTGAACATGGAAAAAATGGATACCGTCATCGTAAACCGCACATCATTTGATGCACGCAATGCATTCGGAAGGACAAAGGAGATCGGCCACAGAATCATTGCCGAACCTGCATGAATGGTAATCAGTGTTTTTGCAAGCTGCAGCGTATCATCCGAAAGTGCATAGATTGGAAGCGTCTGATCCAGCGTCAGGATCATCAGGCCATTCAGGAAAAAGAAGATTACATATGTAATTTTCAGCAGCTTTTTGCTATAAAATCTTGCCTGTTTATAATCTCCGGCACCGACACATTGTCCGATTACCGTAATCATGGCAAGTGATATTGCATTTCCCGGTATGATTCCGATTCCATCAAGGACGTTGGCAACTGCATTGGCCGCAATCTGCGTCGTTCCAAAACCGGCGATAATCGCAACTACAACAATACGGCCCAACTGAAAGATTCCATTTTCGATGCCGTTTGGTATCCCGATGTATAAAATTTTGCGTATGGTCGCAAAATCAGCAATCGGCTTTCTCCATGGTATGAAATGAACTTCCCGGGTCTGATTCCGCAGCAGACTGCAGATCACGACTGCTGAAAACGCTCTGGCAATCAAAGAACCTAGCGCAGAGCCCGCAACTCCCATATGGAGTCCGAAGATAAAAAATGCATTGAGGATTGCATTGATCACATTCATAATTGCAGAAATGGTCAGTGTGATTTTTGAATTTCCCATGGAACGGAACAAAGCCGCTCCGGCGTTATAGGATGCCAGAAACGGATAAGACAATGCAGATATCCAGAAAAAGGTCAGTGCACTGCTCATGACATCATCGTCTATTTCACCGAAGAACAGACGCAGCAGCGGTTTTTTTGCAAACAGGCAGATCACCATAACAACCAGAGAGATGGCGACCACAACAAGGAGCAGCTGGTTGGCCGCTTCACATGCCTTTTTTTGATTCTTGTGTCCGAGGTACTGGGATGCAATAACGGCACCGCCTGTAGCAAGTGCCGCAAATACAGTGATTGCCAGCTGATTCAGCATGTCTACGAGTGACACCCCGGATACTGCTGCCTCCCCGACATTCGATACCATAACCGTATCGCATACACCAAGCAGCATAACCAGAAGCTGTTCTAAAATCAACGGCCATAGTAATTTTTTTAATTCTTCTTTCGAAAATAGTTCCATTTTTTAAACCTCTGAATAAAAACACACTTTCTGCCAGAGGCAAAAAGTGTGTCTCCTATATTTCCTTATTTCTTAATTCTTAAAGCTGTGAATCGGAGCCGGAATCCTTCCCCGTCTGTTAATAAATGCATCACAGGAGAATGAATTCACCGGCATGATCGGTGCATAACCAAACAGCCCTCCGAATTCCACGGTGTCTCCGACACCCTTTCCGATGACCGGAATCAGACGTGCTGCCGTCGTTTTCTGGTTGACCATGCCAAGCGCCATCTCATCTGCAATAATTCCGGAGATTGTCGTTGCCTTGGTATCTCCCGGAATTGCAATCATGTCCAGTCCCACGGAGCATACACAGGTCATTGCCTCCAGCTTTTCAAGCGTGATTGCTCCCACCTGCACGGCATCAATCATACCCTGGTCTTCGCTGACCGGGATAAAAGCGCCGCTTAAGCCTCCGACGTAGGAGGACGCCATAACACCGCCCTTTTTCACCTGGTCATTGAGCATGGCCAGCGCAGCGGTCGTACCCGGTGCACCTGCGTACTCCAGACCGATCTCACAGAGAATATCAGCTACGCTGTCGCCGATTGCCGGCGTAGGAGCAAGTGAAAGATCGATGATACCAAACGGAATATCAAGCTGTCTGGATGCTTCCTGGGCGACCAGCTGTCCAACTCTTGTTACCTTAAATGCCGTCTTTTTGATTGTCTCACACAGTACTTCAAAACTTTCTCCGCGCACTTTTTCCAATGCTGTTTTCACGACGCCCGGACCGCTGACACCGACATTGATGACTGCATCTGCTTCTGTCACTCCATGGAAAGCTCCCGCCATGAACGGATTGTCATCCGGTGCATTACAGAAGACAACAAGCTTCATACAATCCACGGAATCTCTGTCTTTGGATAATTCCGCCACTTCCAGCAGGATCTCACCCATCAATCTGACCGCGTCCATGTTGATACCTGTTTTGGTCGATGCAAGATTGACCGAACTGCACACACGCTCTGTTCTGCAAAGTGCCGTCGGAATGGAACGAATCAGCATTTCATCCGCTCTTGTCATTCCCTTGGAAACCAGTGCGGAATATCCGCCGATCAGATTGACACCCACTGCCTTGGCAGCGGCATCCATCGTATCTGCGATGGTTGCAAAATCCTCCGGTGTCTTACATGCCGCACCGCCGATCAATGCAATCGGTGTCACAGAGATTCTCTTATTCACAATTGGAATACCGAATTCTGCCTCTATCTGATTGCCGACAGATGCCAGATTTTTTGCGACTGTAGTAATTTTACGATAAATATTTTCATTCAGTTTCTTCAAATCAGAATCGATACAGTCCAGCAGACTGATACCGATCGTAATGGTACGAACATCCAGGTTCTCCTGTTCCACCATTTTATTTGTTTCATTTACCTCAAATATGTTAATCATCTCTAACGTCTCCTAGATTCTGTGCATCATATCAAAAATTTCTTCCCGCTGGCACTTGATCGTAACTCCAATCTCTGCACCAATCTTTTCCAGTTCTTTTGCACAATCTGAAAAAGGCGTCTCTGATGTACTAAGATCCACAATCATCATCATATTGAAAAATCCCTGAATGATCGTCTGTGAAATATCAAGCACATTGATATGCTGGTCTGCAAGGTAAGTACACACCTTTGCAATGATTCCAACCGTATCTTTTCCGACAACCGTAATAATCGTCTTGCCAACTGCTTTTTCCATGTCTTTCTCCTCATTTCGTTCCATTCTTATATTTGTATGACCTTGGATACCTCATTTCGGTCTGCCACATACATCGGAAAATCATCTCCCCGATACGGATTGTCTCCAAGGGTGACTTCCAGGCGGACAGTCTCATAGGCAAGTGATGCATAGTTATTTTCCTTACTCAGATGTCCCAGAATCACCGTCTTGAAATTATCATGCAGCACTCTTCCGAGAAGTTGCCCGGAAAGCTCATTTGACAAGTGTCCCCGGTCGGAAAGAATCCTCTGCTTCAGCGGATACGGATAACTCCCGACCTGAAGCATATGTACGTCGTGGTTCGCTTCTAACAATAATACATCCAAACCCTGTAATTTGTCTACAATATAATCATCATATTTCCCAAGGTCGGTAATGACCCCTATGGATTTTTCGCCCTGATGCATGATATATGCAACCGGCTGTGCTGCATCATGAGAAATGGCAACGGGTTCAATCTGTATGTCTCCAATGCAAAAGTCCGCGCCCGGTTCAATCGGACAAAACAGAGAATCATCGATTTTGCCGACAGAAGAGGATTTCTGAATCGCCGCAATGGTTCCCTGGGTGGCATACATCGGGATGCCATATCGCCTCGCCACCACACCAAGTCCTGCGATATGGTCCGAATGCTCATGGGTAATTAAAATCCCCTGCATTTCCGATGTTTTAAGACCTATGGAGTTCAGGCCGTTTTCAATCCTTTTTCCGCTGATTCCCGCATCAATCATGATATGCGCGTCTTCCGTCCCCGCATAAATACAATTTCCGCTGCTCCCGCTGGCTATACTGCATAATTCCATCATATTTCTATCTCTTTCCAGTAAATTTCAATTTTATCGCCGTCACGAAGTACCTGTGTATACTGCGCATCTCTGCCGTTTACGCGGGTAACGATCGCTCTGCCGTTCGACTGTGACAGGTCGAAATCTATGTGTTCAAAAATATCTACAAATACAAACTGATCTTTTCCCTCCAGGGAAAGGGTTCTGCCGTTTACACTCACCAGAATTCCCTTTCGTTCCGGTACTGCTGCAGCTTCCGCTGGCTGCGGCACTGCCCGGACTGTCTGATCTGCTCCGCGTACCGTCCATTCCACTTCAAAATTCTCATATACAAGCGTCTGCAGGTCTGCCGGCCTGTTATTTACAAAAATTTCATGCTCGTTATCAATCTCCACATCCATGAATTCCGCAAGCTGTCCGACGGTATAGAAATTTCTGGTCTCTATGCTGTCATTGTCCTGAATGCGGTAAGTCGGCGGTTCCAGACTGCCGTTTACCTCAACGAATTTCGTGCAGACGACCGTTCGTCCGTTGACCGCAAAATAGATTGTGGCCGACGTATACTCTTCCAGCTGTTCAATCGAATAGACCGCTTCCGCACCCTCGGTAGAAGGCTCAATCGTGATATAACTGTTCGGTTCCAGCGGGGTGTTGATACTGACTACCACATCATTCACGCGTACCACTGCCGATTCACCGGCTTCTCCGCGCACGATTCTCTGCTTCCCGTTCACCGTAAAATGTATCGCTCTGCCACGTTTTGGAAACAGCTGTTCATTTGGAAAACCCGCCTGCAGTGCCGCGTCCACAACCGTCAGATGATTGTTGTCGTAGAGCTTGATCCGCTCTCCGTTAAAATGTACCATAATGAAATTGTTCTTCTGGTCATAGTAATTCAGACAGATTCCGATCGGCGTTACAAGCAGCGGATCTTTTTTGATTTCTTCCTGTGCAAAATGAACGGCCTGCAAAACCTCTTCCCCACGAAGTGCCACACGCTCACGCGGAAGTCCAAGCTTATCTGCCAGTGCCTCCGTAAATCCGTGAATCTTACCGCCACCGCCTACAACAAACGTCGCACTGACGGATTTATTCCCGTTTAATTCTTTAATCTTGTCGGCCACCTCTGCCGTAATCTTATCCACGACCGGTGCTGTCAGTTCCCAGATCTCGGAAGACGGAATCGTGTGGACAATACTCATGATATCTTTAAATTCCACCTCATCCGCCATGCTCGAAGCAAGTTTGATATGTTCTGCCGTATTAAAATCAACGAGATAGTGCTGTACGATCAGCTCGGTCAGTTCATCGCCCGCAAATGGGATCATGCCATAGGCAATGATGCTTCCGTCCCTCGTAATACAGATATCGCTCGTTCCCGCTCCTACGTCCACAAGGGCAATATTGAGCATGCGGAAAGCCTCTGGAATTGCAACATTGATCGCGGCAATCGGCTCCAATGTCATATTCACGACTTCGAGATCTGCCATATTCACTGCAGAATACAGACCGTCCACCACATCCTCCGGAAGGAACGTCACAATGATATCCTCACTGATTTTCTCCCCCTTATGACCTTCCAGATTGGTAAACATTTCATCGTTCAGATAATATTTTACAACCGAATAGCCCACACAGTAGAACTTGTATTTTGTATCGTTTTTCTCTTTTAATATCTCCTGTGCCTTTTCGATGCCGATCAGATCCAGTGTATGGATATGTTCCTTATCCACAACCGTCTCTTCTGCGAATTCATATTCCACATTTGTGGTGACGGTTTTTAATACACGGCCGGCTGCCGCAATGCAGACGCCGGCCAGCGGCTGTTCGACCTGTCTTTCCAATTCCGCCTTTACTTCCTGAATCACCTTTCCGACTCTGCCGATATCGTGTATCTGTCCATCCAGCATGGCTCTTGTCTCATGTTCTTTCACACACTGCGCCGCCACATAAAACGCTTTGTTCTCTTTATACCCTACGGTCCCAACTACATTGCGGGTACCAATATCCAGACCAAATACAAGCTGCTGTTTCACATCATTCATGTTTTCCATCTGTGTATTCTCCCTTACGCTCCAAAACTTTCCGTACCTGAGCAATTGTCTCTTCCTGTGTTCCATTATTATCAATTACGACTGCACAGTGTCTGCGGTATTCTGCTTCTTCCAACTGACTGTCGAACATGCGGTCCACTTTCTCTCTGCTGTATCCGCGGCTTTCCATCAGACGCTCTCTGCGCTTTTCTTCCGAAGTATAAATATACCATAATTCGTCGCAGATTTCATCATAATGTTCTTCAATCAGAAGTGCGGCCTCCAAAATCATGAAATCCAGTTCGCCTTTCTGTTTCTCCAGATTCCACTGCTCCACCACATACTGTTTGACCGCAGGATGCACCAGCTGATTTACTTCCATCCGCTTCCTGTCGTCTGAAAACAGAATTGCCGCCATTGCCGGCCGGTCAATCCAGCCGTCTTCCCGAAACACCCTGTCATTTTGAAAAAGCTTCTTTAGAGGCTCATAACAGATACCGCCCGGCTCCATGATTTCTGCCGCGATCAGATCCGCAAGCATCGTCCTGACCTGATAATGCTCTGCCAGATAAGCAATGATTGCAGACTTCCCGGCACCCACTCCCCCGGTAATTCCAATAAATTTCATCTGATTCCCTCACTATCTGTCATCTTACTTCGCCTCATACCAGTTCAGTCCCGTATGCATATCAATTTCAAGTGTAACGGCAAGTTCTGCCGCCTGCTTCATTTCTTCTTCCAGTATCTTTGCAACAGCCGCCTCTTCTTCCCGGAACGTCTCAATCAAAAGTTCATCGTGTACCTGCAAAATCAGGCGTGATCTGAGCTTCTCTTTATTCAGGCGATCATGGACTTTGATCATGGCGATCTTGATGATATCAGCCGCCGTTCCCTGAATCGGAGAATTCATCGCGATTCTTTCTCCAAAGGAACGCTGCATGAAATTGCTGGAAGCAATCTCCGGCACCGGTCTTCTTCTGCCGAACATCGTAGTAACGTACCCGTCCTTCTTTGCGCTTTCCACCAGACCATCGAGAAAGCTTTTGATCTTCGGATAAGTCTCAAAATACTTTTTGATATATCCTTCCGCTTCTTTTCTGGTAATACTCAGGTCCTGACTCAGTCCGAACGAACTGATTCCATAGACGATTCCAAAATTAACCGCCTTCGCATTCCTTCTCTGCAGCGGAGTCACTTCATCAAACGGCACATGAAACACCTGAGATGCCGTGATAGCATGAATATCCTGCGCTTCACGATATGCCTGTATCAGCATATCGTCCCCGGACATGTGTGCAAGCACACGCAGTTCAATCTGTGAGTAATCCGCATCTAAAAATACACAGCCCTGCACCGGATGAAACACCTTGCGGATCAGTCTCCCAAGTTCCATGCGGATTGGAATATTCTGCAGATTCGGTTCCGTACTGCTGATTCTTCCGGTTGCCGCTATGGTCTGATTAAACGTACTGTGGATTCGCCCGTCTTCTGCAATATAATTGGCCAGTCCGTCTGCATAAGTCGATTTTAACTTCGCCAGCTGCCGGTAATCCAATATTTTTGCCACCAGCGGATATTCCGGCGCTAATTTTTCCAGGACATCCGCTGCGGTGGAATATCCGGTCTTTGTCTTCTTGCCGTATGGCATCTGAAGTTTCTCAAACAAAATGACGCCAAGCTGTTTCGGGGAATTGATATTGAAAGTTTCACCGGCATCGGCATAGATCTGCCGTTCCAGCTCCGCGATCTTACCGCCAAGTTCCTCTCCATATACCCTCAGTGCTCCCGCATCAATTGCAATACCGGCCTGTTCCATATCAAACAGCGTTATAATGAGCGGCATCTCGATTTCTTTAAACAGGGAATACATCTCCTGTTTCTTTAACTGTTCCGTCAGCTCTGACAGTGAAGCACGGTTCACAGATGCCATATAGCACACACAGCTCAGAAATTTTTCCGGCTGTTCCTCCATTGCCTTTTCCAGTGACAGCTTTCCCAAAAGATCCTGTCTGGAAGGAATCATCTCGTTCCGATAATCCTTTGCCACGTCCTCATAGGAGTATTCACTCTTTAACGGGTTGAGCAGGTATGCCGCAATTTTCACATCAAAATAATGGCCCGAGTCCATATCCTCCAGCCAGCACAGCTGCGGTTTTAAATCAAAGGTCACACCAGTGATTCCCTGACCGAAAAGCTCCTGCAGTTTTCCAAGCAGATATTCTTTTGTCAGCAATCCGTCTGCCTTGAGGAATGCCGTTTCTGTTTCCGATACCGAAAGAGCCAGTCCCAGAAACGTATCTTTTTCGGCAATCAGTTCGAATCCTGCTTCTGCCGCTGATTTTGCTGCGGCAAACAGTGTCTCTGCCTCCGCCAGTTCCGTGATCAGGCGGAATTTTCCTGGCTCCTGATCGCTGGTGTTATCGATTTGAAAGCGGCTCAGCATATTCTTGAATTCCAGCTGTTTACACAGCACATATGCCTCCGGCGTATAGAAATTTCCAAGCTTTGTCTTCTCCAGATCATATGTGACAGGTGCATCGATCAGAATCGTCGCAAGTTCCTTGCTCATCTCTGCCATGTCGTAATGCTCTTTTAACATTTCTCTGGCACGGTTCGGTTTGACTTCCTCGATATGCGCATACGCATTTTCAATACTTCCGTACTGGACAATCAGGTTGGTCGCCGTCTTCTCCCCGATTCCCGGCACGCCCGGAATATTATCTGATGTATCTCCCATCAGAGCTTTGACATCGATAAACTGTACCGGTGTAACCTGATATCGTTCCAGCACATCTTTCGTATTATAATCTTCAATCTCCGTTCCGGTACGTTTCGTCTTCGGAATCCGGATCTTGATGTGCTCCGTTGCAAGCTGCAGCAGATCACGGTCTCCGGACACCACCGACACTTCAAGCCCCTTCTGCTCACTTTGCTTTGCAATCGTTCCTAAGATATCATCCGCTTCATAGCCTTCTTTTTCAATTACCGTAATTCCCATGGCTCGCAGCATGTCCTTCATCACAGGGACCTGCTGCCGCAGTTCCTCCGCCATCGGTTTTCTTGTTCCCTTGTACGCATCAAACATCTTGTGGCGGAATGTCGGTGCGTGTACATCAAAAGCAACCATCAGATACTGTGGCTGCTCCTCTTCCAATATTTTAAACAGGATATTTAAAAATCCGTATACCGCATTGGTATGAAGTCCCTGTGCATTTGTCAAATCAGGAAGTCCAAAAAAAGCACGGTTTAATATACTGTGGCCATCGATCAGAACTAATTTCTCGCTCATAGCTTCCTCTTACTTTCCAGTCTTTTTCTGTTCTATTTTACACTATCTGTGCACATTTGCCTACAAAATTATTCGTCTTCGTCCATCATCTGAAAAAATCTTGTATCAATCTCCGGATAGGTGTGCTTTAAGGAGAGCGGCTTTCCGCCCCGGTCGAGGAAGCAATGTTCGCTTTTTGCGATGGTGCGGAGCTCACCCGTCTCTTTGTCTGTCATACGGTACAGAATCGTCATCTTGATACCGTTATATCTGGATATTTTCGTCTCGATCACAACCGTATCACTGAAATGCACCATGCTCTTGTATTCGCACTGTACGGACAGAACCGGACTGATGATTTCCGTTTCTTCCATCATCTTATAGCTGTATCCCATCTGCTCCATCAGATCCATGCGGGCCTCTTCCATCCAGCGGATATAATTCGAATGATGGACGATTCCCATCTGGTCTGTTTCATAATATTTCACATTGTGTTCATACGGCTCTACCTTTAAATTCCATATGCCTTTATAAATATCAACCCTTGTATCCTTCATAAAATAACCCCTTTCCAAGTGATTCCAGATCCGTATTCCAGGCGCAGACACCAGTGGTCCGCCATACGTTTATTATGTCACAGGGAAAGGGATAATTCAACTGCATGACTTCTTTTTCTGATCGTTATTCCTGATTTTCACGAACGTATTCAAAATAATCTTCTTCGTCTGAAAACAGCATATAACTTCCGTATACATAGCCCATATAGCCGTCTGGTACAACATATCCTTTCATAAAAAACACGCTCCTTTTCCTACAAGATTTTCATTTCTGAAATCAGTATAAAAAAGAACGTGTCCGATAAACAGGACATTTTAATCCTGTGTTTTTTTATTTTTCCTGCGTTTTAACAGCATGGTTCCAGCGAACAGGACGATGCAGGACAGCGAGATGACTGCTCCCGGTACAATATCCGGTGTCTGGTAATGCAGTTCAATCTCATGTGACCCCACATCCAGCGGCAGGCTGATCAGCGAATCGCAGAATGTATCCGGCTCTACCTCTTTTCCGTCCACAGTGACACGCCAGCCGTCTTCTGCCGGAATCGATAAAATCAGGTTTCCTGCCTCACTTACATCGATCTTGCCTTTCACAGACGTCGAATCGTAGCTTTCCAGTTCCATCGTCTGACTGTTTAAAGTTGAAAATGCCTGATCCAGCGCATCCAGATTCATCTGATAGGCCTGTACCTGCAGCACGCTGGCTCCGCTTGCCGTCAGATTGATTGTCGTTCCCGCCTTGCACCAGCCCAGATCCAGCAAATAGACATGATCTGTTTTGGAAAAAGTTCTTACCTTAGTTCCGTAATCTGCCGTAATCGTAGTCGCAGAATTATTGGAATAATAACCAATGATATAGGAATCTTCCGTCACATGGATAACCGTTTTCTGACTTTCGACATCCGTTTCAATCGGTGTATACAGCTCCGTATCTGCCCCGAGCGCATAGGCCAGCTGGTTTTGTACTTCGATCGAAGTTCCCCATTCATAATCCCAGAGGTTCTCGAGATCCGAATCCACCATGAACCCGAGCGGCAGCGTATATTTATTCTCATACAGATAAATTCCATCGCTGGAATCCACAAGTGTCCGCACCGGACTTTCCTCCTCTCCGCTCTCTGTCAGAAGATATTTGACTGACAGCATGGAAGATATGAGTGGTGTCGCGCCGTTATAGCAGTAAAAATTCTTACCGCCTTCCATCCCGACTGCACGGTAAAAATCTGCTACACTGATATTCATCAGAGAAGAAAAGATCGAAGCGGAACGATAGCCCGTCAGACTCGATTCGTTCTTGGTCAGACGATTGTATTTATCGATCCGGTAAAAACTGCTGTCTTTTTCCGCAGCATAATCCGTCAAAGTCTCGTAGGCATCCAGATTAGCCGTATAACTCGTCCGGCTCGTTGTCTGCAGACTGGTCGTATTGAGATTGACCGTTGCCTCCGTAATGACAAGCACAAATGCAAAAACACAGCCGATCAACCGAAAAATCCGGTCATTCCCAATGTAAAACACAAAGACAAGCGCATAGGCACCAAGCAGAACACCCGTAACCACAAGCGAGTCCATATTGACCAGACTCAGATCGGTAAACAATGCAAAAAGCAGCAACAGAACCGAGCCTCCCACGAGTCCGATTCCCACATGAATCAGTCGATTTCCCTTTGCATAATATACGGTCTCATAACAAACAGTCAGCAGCAGGAAAATATAGAGAAACGCCTGTCTTGCCGGAAGTCCGTCCGGGAAGTCAAGACCATGCCATAAAAAGGTCAGAATGTTATTGGAAAAACTAAGTAGAAAGAACGCCAGAAACAGCAGGCGCTTCACTTTCTTTTTCCAGGAGATCTGCCGGTTCAGCACGTATAAAAAAATCAGCAGTAAAACAGCACTTCCGCAGTACAGATTCGGCCAGTCTCCTTCCGTTGTCGTCACCTTGACACCAACACATGCCCGTGCCAGTTCTGACAGAACAGAAAAATACCATTCCACGGTTTGCGGAAACTCGATCCCGCCGGAACCGCTGATGGAAAGTATCTTAATCTCCGGCAGAAGCAGTATTGCGCTCGTCCCGCCTGCAAGAAGCGAATAAAAGCCAAAACGCAGTGATGTTTTGAAGAATTCCTTTTTCCCCGTTTTTTCCGTCAGAAGAATCAGATAATAGATTACGAGGAAAATACAGATCATAATGGAAATATAGTAATTGGAAAAAATAGAAAGTGCCAGCGTTACATAATAAAGCCCGCATTTTTTCTCATGTACCAGACGTTCCAGTCCAAGCACAATCAGCGGTGTCAGCCATATGCCGTCCAGCCACATGATATCCCAATTGTAGGCACAGGTAAATGCGGACAGTGCATAAAATACTGCAAACAGCACAACGTGATAGCCTTTTGTCCGATAGTGGCTGCGCAGATAATAGGCAAAGGAAAAGCCGCACAAGCCAATTTTGATTAAGATCAGGAGTGTCATGAATTCTATCACAAAACTCTGAGGGCAAAGCAGCACCAGCCAGTTCATCGGACTTGCCAGATAATAGGCATACAGCGCAAAAAAGTCCGAGCCAATTCCGAGATTCCAGGAATACATCAGCGAGCTTCCCTCGCGCAGCTTATGAAGAAATTCTGTTGTAAAAGGGCAATACTGATGGTACATATCAATATGCAAAATGCATTGATCTCCAAACGGATAAACTCCATGATAGATACATACACCCACCATAATGAGAAATGGTATCAAAAATGCGAGCACCAGTACATTCCGGTCTGATTCTATTTTTTTGTTCAGCCATTCTTTCATTTATGATTCTTCCTTTTTATCAAATAATAAGTAATATTGCATCTTCTGGTAGAGCTGTATTGCCGTCTCCTCATCCGAAGCCTTCCCGCCATCCGCATTTTCCAGCTTCTGTGTCGAAATAATCGGATATTCTTTCTGAAGATCCAGCAGGTAATTCTGATAATCCGAAAGCGGTACACCTGCCGCTTTCAGTACATCTGCCGCCAGGTAATTTGCACTGGTGTCCACACCGCTGGCTTCGTCAATATCATAATTTGCCCAGACCACATACGGCACTTCGTACCGGAGCGCCTGCTCGTCATCCGTCAGATTATAGGAAGATTCTCCATTCAATCCATAAATCGGATCCACCACAAGATCCGTCGGCTGGTGATCACCGAAAAATACAATAACGGTAGGGTCTTCCTGCTCTTTGAAATATTCGATCAGCTTTTCCAATGCCGCATCAGACTTTTGGATCAGCGTCAGATACTCCGACAACGTGGAGGACATCGTCCCCTCTACAGAAACATTTCCGTCCGGATCGGAATAGTTGTCCGTATATGGGCTGTGATTCTGCATCGTAACATTAAAGATAAAGGACGGTGCCTCCTCCTTGTTTTCCTGATACAGTTCGATAATCTTATCCACGCAGGAATCGTCGTCAATATACCCCCGGACATAAGACGGATCCAGATAGGAAGTCTGATCCAAAAAATCGTCAAAACCAAGCAATGGATATACTTTATTCCGGTTCCATCCAGTCCCGTAATACGGATGTGTCGCAAAGGTATTGTAGCCGAGACTCTTCAGATATGAGGCCAGAGACGGCTGCCCGCTCGTGATATACTGCTGGTAAGGAATACTTCCGGCAGGCAAAAATGCCATCGTACTTCCCGTCAGGAATTCAAATTCCGTATTGGCTGTATTTCCGCCCTTTACCGATACGTTCAGATAGCCCGTAATCGTATTCTCCTCTCCCTTCTGCAGCGAATGAACAAACGGCATATAATCTTCACTTGCTGTAAAATCTCCCAGTACACCCACATCGGAAAATGCCTCGTCCATAATCACAATGATATTCGGCAATTCGGATGTATCGTCAACGCTTTCTTTCTGTGTCCCATCTGTAAGCCACTGGTACCCGTCTTCATAGGATGCCAGTGTCTCTTCCGCTTCCTCTGCACTGTAACCTTCCGGCTTCTCAACGGACATATACTGAAGATCCATCAGAAATGTGACCGCAAATCCATTTCTTTCATACATGACAGTCGGTGTAAACAAGAACGGATACAGTGTCAGCTTGTTCACATATTCGTCCTGCTGCACAACCCAGGTCATTCCGCAGATCACTGCGATTGCAGCAATGCCGGCTGCCAGTCTTGTAATCCACCGCCGCCGATTCAGTTTTATTTTCAAAAATCCCTCTGCCAGGAAAAGCAGGATAAAAACAGCGGTCAGAACAATCTGCTTTGCCGGCAGAAGGTAACTGTACCCCCCCGCCACGCTGGCAGCTGTTTTCATGGACAGGATATCCCACGGTACGATCGGCGTACCGCGGAAAGCGATCACATAGTAATTAGCCAATCCGATGACCAGTACCAGTGCGGTCTCGATCCGCAGCGCCCACACCGCCCTTCCGATCAGGGTGAACAAAATCAGAAACAGCATTTCCAAAAATATCAGATTCAGAACCTGTGCTTTCCATCTGGTCCGTACAAATGGATTGTAGGTAAAAAATGCCTCCAGATAAAATAACAGAAGTGGAATCAGAAAAACAGCTATGTATGTTACGGTTTGCTTTATTATCTTTCTATTCTTTTCATTCATAATTGCACCTTCACATCCTTTGATGTATTTTCCGGCTAATCAAACAACGGGGTAGAAAGATAGCGCTCCCCCGTATCCGGCAGCAGGACAACAATGGTCTTTCCTCTGTTTTCTGCCTTTTTCGCCAGTTCAACTGCTGCCGCAAATGCGGCACCGGAGGATATTCCAACCAGAATTCCCTGTTTTTCCGCAATCATCCTTGCATAACGATAAGCATCCTCATCCGTTACGGTGAGCACACCGTCATAAATGTCACGATTCAGCACGGCCGGTATAAAATTGGCACCGATTCCCTGGATTCCATGTCTGCCGGACATGCCTTCCGATAACAGCGGGGAAGCGGCCGGTTCCATTGCATACACCTGTACCGACGGCTTCTTTTCTTTCAGATAACGGCCGGTACCGGTCAGTGTTCCGCCTGTGCCGACACCAGCGACAAAAATATCCACTTCTCCGCCGGTATCTTCCCAGATCTCCGGGCCTGTCGTCTGATAGTGGGCAGAAGCATTCACCGGATTCTCAAACTGCCCGGGAATATATGCATCCGGAATTTCTTTCGCCAGCTGTTCCGCTTTTTTTATGGCTCCTGCCATTCCTTCGGATACGGGTGTCAAAACCACTTCCGCCCCATAGCCCTTCAATAGTTTCTGGCGTTCCACACTCATATTTTCCGGCATGACAAAGATTGCACGGTATCCCTTTGCCGCTGCAACGGATGCCAGTCCGATTCCGGTATTACCGCTGGTCGGTTCGATAATCGTCGCTCCTGCTTTTAAACTACCCTTTTCTGCAGCATCTTCCAGCATCGCCTGCGCGATTCTGTCTTTTGCACTTCCCGCCGGATTAAAATACTCCAGTTTTAATAAGAGCTTTGCTTTAAGCTGTAATTCCCGCTCCAGAACAGCCGCCTCCAAAATCGGCGTATGCCCGATCAGTTCCGTAACATCTGCATAGATCTTCTTCATACCACATTCCTCCGTGCCCTTTCCTATAAAATGAAAAAGAGACTCAAAACAGCCTGTTTTGAATCTCCCTTTCATCCCTTTGCCTTTTAAACTCTGGAGAGATATTCTCCGGTTCTTGTATCAATCTTGATCACATCTTCCTGTTCTACAAATAATGGTACATATACGGTTGCTCCAGTCTCAACAATAGCCGGTTTTGTTGCTCCCTGCGCCGTATCACCCTTGAATCCAGGTTCTGTCTCCGTGATTGCAAGTTCTACAAACAATGGCGGTTCCACTGCAAATACATTGCCGTTATGGGAACACACTTTACACATCTCATTTTCTTTTACATATTTCAGTGTGTCACCGATTGTTGCATTATCCAGTGCAATCTGCTCATAATTTTCTACATCCATAAAGTAGTACAGATCTCCGTCGTTGTAAAGATACTGCATGTCTTTTCTGTCGATACGTGCCTGCGGACATTTTTCCGTAGGACGGAATGTTTTCTCAACTACACCGCCACTCTTAATATTCTTTAATTTTGTTCTAACGAAAGCAGCACCTTTACCTGGTTTCACGTGCTGAAACTCAATGATCTGGAATATATTTCCATCATACTCGATTGTTATTCCGTTTCTGAAATCTCCTGCTGAAATCATTCGATATTCCTCCTTAGATTCTGTCTGGGAAATTTTATAACCCACTGTTCACTATTTTATAATAAACAGGCATATATTTCAACCTTTTTTTATGGAACCCCATTTTCGAACTATTTTCCGCTCATGGGTAATCGGCATCATAAACAGCGGTTTTCAATCTCTCCGATCATATTGATGCGGTTTCCGTGCCTTCCTCCCAGATACTCTGCATTCAGATAGGCTTTTACAATATCCTTTGCCGTTTCAATTCCTACAATTCTGGCTCCAAATGCAATGATATTTGCATTGTTATGCTCTTTTACAAGATGCGCTGTCGTCACCTCAGAGCAAACGGCTGCCCGCACACCCTTTACTTTATTTGCGGCAATCGAAATTCCAACGCCGGTTCCGCAAATCAATACACCGCAGTCCGCCTCTCCGTCTGCGACTGCGTGTCCGACTACTTCGCCATACGCCGGATAGTCACAGCTCTCATGCGTGTCCGTACCATAATTGATCACTTCATGTCCGAGTTCTTCCAGATACTTTTTAATTTCCTGTTTCATCTCCACAGCTGCGTGGTCATTTCCAATTGCGATTTTCATTATTATCTCCTTTTCAAGCTTTTTTTATAAAAGAAAAGCACGACTTTCTCCAAATAGCGCTTTAATACGATCTGTATCTCTTCTTTTGGATGAATCGGCTTTACGAGTATCGTCCGGATTCCGGCCCGATTCGCCCCATAGACATCTGTAAAAATCTGATCGCCCACAAACAGCGTATTTTCGGCTGTAGTATGCATCAGTTCCATTGCTTTCAGATAATTTTTCTTTCTGGGTTTACCGGCCTTAAAAATGTAACTCACCTGTACCTCGTCATTGAACATTTTCACGCGAGGCTCCTTATTATTAGAAAGCAGGATACAGGTATAGCCAAGCTCCTTCAAATGAGCAAAGAGCCTTTTTGCACGTGTATCGGCAGGCGCACCATGCGGTACCAGAGTATTATCGATATCAAAAATCACACCGCGATATCCTTCTTTGTACAGACGGTCAAAATCTATCTCATAGGTAGAATCCAGATACTCACCCGGATAGAATCTATCCAACATCATATTCCTCCTTCTTTCCGGCAAAGGGCAAAAACTGAAATTTTGTTTCTGCCATAATAATTGCAAAAAACATGATTGCGCAGCCTGTGAACATCCGGATATTCATCTCTTCCCCCAGCATGATAACGGAAAAAACGACTCCGAATACGGATTCCATGGACAACAGTACAGCTGCCGTCGCAGGCGGTGTATATTTCTGTCCCACATTCTGCAGTACAAATGCAATCATGGAACTTCCAAGTCCAAGATACAGCATTGCAATCACCATGTCCCCGGAAAGTGCAGCGGTCGGTATGGCACCCTCAAACAGCGGAGCACAAATCCAGGAAAGCGCAGCTGCAATATAAATCTGTACCAGGGTCAGCAGAATCGGATCTTCTTTTTTCGTATATCTGTCCACAAAGAGCAGCTGAACGGCATAGAGAAAGCCGCATGCCAGTGTCATAATATCTCCCTTGTTAATACCGGCTTCTCCGTTTAGGGATAATATACCTACACCGAGCAGAGCCAGAATGGCGGAACTCACGCTCCATCTGTCCAGCTTCTCATGAAAGAACATCCATGCAAGAAACGGTACGATTACAACGTAGGTCACGGTAATGAATGCATTTTTCCCTGCTGTCGTATATTTACATCCCCAAGTCTGGAGAAAATATGCCAAAAACAGCCAGAATCCCAAACAGGCTCCGTGTAACCATATCTTTTTATTCAAACGTACAAGTCTCTTAAAAAACAGAAGCGTCATCCCCACAGAGGCAATGGTAAAGCGAAATGCAAGCATATAAAAGGGCGTGATCACATCTACCGCTTCTTTTACAACAACAAAGGCAAATCCCCAAATTGCAGTTGCCAGAAGCATCCCAATACTGGCCAGAATTACAGTACTTTTTTTATTGTTTTTCATTTTTCTACTCTTGTATCTTTCTATTCATTTTGTCCCATATAAATTGTCCGCATACTATTATAACAAAAAGACTGCCATAAAGACAGTCTTAATTCTTATTTTTATCTATCCTATGTAACTTATAAAGAAAAATTCTCAATTCCGCGAAGCTGCAAGCTGCTGTCAGCCTCTGCATTATCAGCATTTCCCTGTGCCTGACTTTCACCGATGAAGAACTGGTACTGTTGTAATACCTGATCTTTCTGCATATCAGAAATTGCCTGTGTCATATCCAGATTTTGAATATCACTGTCCGCACCTTTCATCTCATATGTCGCATCCGGCTGGTATTGCTTTGCATAATCTGCCGCCGTAAAGTCCTGTTTCCCCGATGTCTCTGCCGTGATATTTGGATTCTGCTGCTCCTGTCCGCTTTTCTCTTTTTCCGCCGGAACAGCCGGAGCACCGGAAAGCTGCTGAACTCCTGCTGTGTTTGTCCTTATGCTGTTGTAATCGTAGAATCCCGAATAGGACTGAATTCCTGAAATATTCATAGCGATCACATATCCTTTATGTTGAAGTTCTGTTCATTTAGCTCTTGTTTATTATTTATCGGATAAATTTTAAAATACTTAACCCCTTTTTTATTTATCCAGCATCTTTTTCAATTCGTTCATGAATGTATTAACATCTTTAAACTCCCGGTATACGGATGCAAATCTCACATAGGCAACCGCCTCCAGGTCTTTTAACTTGTCCATGACAATCTCGCCGATTTCCTTACTTGAGATCTCCTTTTCTTCCCGGTTAAAAATCTCGGTCTCCACCTCATCGACCAGCTGGCTGATCTGGTTTACCGATACCGGACGCTTGTGACAGGCCCTCAATACACCCGCTTCTATTTTCGCACGGTCATACTGTTCACGATTATCATCTTTTTTGATGACAATCAGCGGAATTGTCTCCACCTTCTCATAGGTTGTAAAACGTTTTCCACAATCATCACATAATCTTCTGCGGCGGATAGAATTGTTATCATCTGCCGGTCTTGAATCGATTACTCTGGTATTCTCACTGCTGCAAAACGGACATTTCATCTTCCTATCTCCCTGTAAATGGCGTATAAACCCACTACGCCTTTTCTCATAAGTATAACGTTTTTCATATTCTCTGTCAACCGGACAACCACAATTATTAGTTACTTTTTTCGGTAAAATATACCACATTTTGTATTTTAGTGTTTTACTTTGATATCTTTCAAACAGACATCCACCAGAATAATGTCCGGTCCGATCCGCACGATACATCTCCACGGAATGACAAACTCCACGCACGGTCCGAACAGGCAGAAAAGACCGCCGCATTCAGGTACAATCAGCGCACGCACACATCCATTGCATTCATCGATATCCACATCGGCAACATTTCCGATGCAGCAGCAGTCTGCAACATTGATTACTTGTTTTTGACACAGATCGCAAAATCGCATAAGACAGTCTCCAGCTTCCTGCTTTTTACTATCTTATGCGATATGTTAAAATCTGTCACTTATGTCTATACGTTAAAACGGAAGAGAATAATATCTCCGTCCTGTACCACATATTCTTTTCCTTCCAGTCTGACGAGGCCCTTTTCCTTTGCTGCGGTCATACTTCCGCACTCCATCAGATGCTCATAGGATACGATCTCAGCACGGATAAATCCGCGTTCAAAGTCTGTGTGGATTTTACCTGCTGCCTGTGGCGCCTTGGTTCCAATCTGAATCGTCCATGCTCTTGTCTCATCCTCTCCGGATGTCAGATAACTGATCAGTCCCAGCAGCCGGTAGCTCGCTTTGATCAGTTTTTCCAGACCCGATTCTTTTAAGCCAAGATCCTCTAAGAACATTGTCTTTTCTTCCTCAGACAGTTCCGCCAGTTCCTGCTCAATCTGCGCACAGATTACAAATACCTCACTGTTTTCCTTTGCCGCCTGTTCGCGTACACGCTGGACGTAAGAATTATTGCTTCCATCTGTTTCAAGATCTTCTTCCGACACATTCGAAGCATAGATGACCGGTTTTGCCGTTAACAGATTATAGGATGCAAACCATTCCAGTTCCTCTTCATCGTCACTTAATTCAAATGTCTTCGCCATTTCTCCTGCTTCCAGATATGCTTTCACTTCCTCCAGCAGCTTCAGTTCTTTTGCCTGTGCCTTGTCCATTCTGGCGCCCTTGGCAACTTTTGCAATCCGGCGCTCCAGAATTTCCAGATCCGAAAAGATGAGTTCCAGATTAATCGTCTCAATATCTCTCGCCGGATCCACACTTCCGTCTACATGCACCACATTCGTATCTTCAAAGCAGCGCACCACATGTACGATTGCATCTACTTCCCGGATGTTGGCCAGAAACTGATTTCCAAGTCCCTCACCCTTACTTGCACCTTTTACAAGACCTGCTATGTCAACAAATTCGATTACCGCAGGTGTCACTTTTTTGGAATGATACATATTCCCCAATGTCGTAAGCCTCTCGTCCGGCACGGTCACGATTCCGACATTCGGATCGATCGTACAGAACGGATAGTTTGCAGACTCTGCGCCGGCTTTTGTCAGCGAATTAAATAAGGTGCTCTTTCCTACGTTTGGCAGCCCCACGATTCCTAATTTCATAATATTCTATATCTCCTTTTTTCTCAGATTTTTTCTTTAATCCCATTGTAAATTCACACCGTCTTTACACCAGCAAAGACCGAGCGTATATACTAAAAAATAATAACTCCGGCAATCTGATTTTACAATTTTTAAGACGGCACTGTCATAGATTGAACTTTTTTGTCAGTAAACCTTTTTGATTATAAAGCACCAAGTCCCTGAATGCAAGATTTGTTCTTGTATTCAACTACAAATTTACTTCAATGCTCCAAAATCGCGAAATTCTCTGGATCCAAAAGGCCATTATTTCTTTGTACGATTCTTTCCAACTACAATATTCCAAAAGTCTCCTGCATACCCACCTACAACTATAACAATTGCTACATAAGCAACATAACAAATCAATCTGATAAAAAACGGTTTCTTCGATATAAAATTTTCAAAATTATTTTTATATTCATTCCCTTTGTTCATCAATACTTCCTCCCTGATTCATTTCTATTATTTGAACCCTGCATTCTTATTCATATACTATTTTCCATTATTAACATAACACATAAAAAAGTCTTACTCAACCAGTCCTTCTATGCATCGAATTTAATTGACAGCTCTTTTCATAAATATCGAGGCTTTTACACGTTCATGCAACAATGATTTTCCTATTGAATGAAAAAAGCCGCCAGATTCATGTCACTTTATCTGACTGCCTTTTAGGATTTATTATAAAATTAGCCATATACAACATGATTATCTTTTCTTATAAGCTTTGATGTACTTGAAATATCATGCATACTTTTCAAATGTTTTATTTAATTTCACTACAGTTGGGTAACCATCCCATTCATTATTGTTTCAAAAAATTCGGTCTTTTCCTGATTACTCCCTGTTATTGTATAATGACCTGACGATCCGTCGTCATAAAAAATACTGACATCATACGCAGATCCAGAAGCATTTTTCACCACAGTATCATCTAATATTTCCAGACAACTTATTATCTTATTATCATCATATCCTGCCCGTAATGTCTTTTCTCTTCCAGTCAGATGTTCCATAATATATACCGAGGTGACAGTCTGCGTTTGCAGCAATAAATCCGTCTTCTTATCATCTTCGTTATTCAAATTCTGAAGCGAAACCAGTCCGAAACACATGACTGACAATATCACGCAAACAGAGCCTTTCAAAATCTTTCTCATACAATCCCCCACTGACGAATTTCTATCGCCTATTGTACCATTACCATCTACCTGTTCTCTCTTCATGAATCCTTTGATTCGATTAAAATTGCAATTCCCTCTTCAAATTCGATTACACCCGTGTCTGCCACGATCTCATTGCTGACTCCAAGTGTATTACTGCTGTAGAGCGTTGCCTGATCCAGCGGATATTTAAATCCGGTCAGTGTTATTTTTTCCACGATTGTCGTAAGCGGCAGAATGGATACATACATTCCATACTGCTCCTCTTTTTTTAGTTTCTTCTTTCCGTCTATCAGACAGATCCGATTATTGGCGTCCACAATATAGGCAGGGATATCCCGGATCATCGCCTTGTACAGCAACTGGATATTACCGATGACATGATCGAGCCTTGTCCCTGTAGCGCCGAGGATATGAATCTCGGATGCCTGATGTTCCAACGCCGTAGAAATCGCAAGTTCCGTATCGGTCTCATCCTTTTCCGGCCGATAGTGCTTCCAGATAATCTGTGGCTGCCTATGAAAATATTCCATCGTCTCAGGTGTTACCGAATCGAAATCGCCGACAACACAATCCGGTACAATCTCCCGTTTTCTGCAATATTCCATACCGGCATCCGCAGCGATGATATATTCCGGCTGATATGTTTTGATATACTCCGCTGCAAAAGAATCCTCTATCCTGCCGCCTGTCAGAATTAATAGTTTCATGTTTTGTTTAACCTCTTCCGGATTCATTCATGGCTGTCAGAAAGCTGTTTACATTCTCTGTGATATCACCCTGAAAAACCGCGCTTCCCGCAACAATAATATTTGCGCCAGCATCCATCAGAGCTCCCACATTGTCCAGATTTACACCGCCATCCACTTCAATATCCGTTTTCAGACCCCGGCGGTCGATCATCTGCTTGAGATCCCGCACTTTATCAATGGTATAAGGAATCAGCTTCTGCCCGCCATACCCTGGATTCACCGTCATAATCAGCGTCATATCCACTTTAGGCAGCACATATTCGATTGCACTGAGCGGCGTAGCCGGATTCAATGCCACTCCTGCGATGATTCCCTTTTCCAGGATAGCTTCGATTGTACGATCCAGATGTCTGCAGGCCTCTGCATGAACTGTAATCAAATCCGCTCCGCAGGCTACCAGTTCATCAATATACCGGATCGGCTCCTCAATCATCAGATGCACATCAAAAATACGCTCGCTCCGATTGCGGATTGCCTTGATCACCGGCATCCCAAAAGAGATGCTCGGCACAAACATGCCATCCATCACATCAATGTGGACATACTGCGCACCGGCCTGGTCGAGCAGTTCAATCTGATTTCCTAAATCCGAAAAATCGGCTGATAAAATCGATGGGGATAAACAATTCATTTTTTTCTCCTTTATCGTTTAATACTTCTTCACTGCCTTGAGTTCTTCGTAAATAATACGGTAATTTTCATAACGTACCGGATGGATCTTTTCATCCTTCAATGCCTGTTTCACTCCGCAATCCGGCTCGTTGATGTGGGAGCACCCCTGAAATCTGCAATACGGTTCATAGAGCGCAAACTCTTCGTAATATCTGCTCAGATCCTCTTTTTCAAATCCCGGTATATAAAGGGAACTGAATCCCGGAGTGTCCACAATATAGGTTTTGCCTGACAAATGGATCAGCTGGGAATGCCTGGTCGTATGCTTTCCGCGCTCAATTTTTCTGCTGATATCTGCCGTTTCCATCTGAATCCCGGGAGAAAGCCGGTTTACCAGAGAAGATTTCCCCACACCGGACGGACCGGCAACCGCCGTTGTCTTCCCCCGCAGATGCTCCTGAAGCTGTTCCATTCCGATGTTTTCCACCGCACTGGTAAAGAGAATCTGACTGCCGCAGGATGCATAGATGGTGCGCAGCTCCTCCAGCTCTGTCTCAGATACAAGATCACATTTATTAAAACAGATCAGAACCGGTACTGCCTGATACCGCATCATAATCAAAAAGCGATCGAGCAGATTAAAATTCGGCTTCGGTTTTGCCGCAGCAAAAATCAGAAGCGCCTGATCAATATTAGACACTGCCGGACGGATCAGCTCATTCTGCCGGGGTAATATCTGGCTGATATTTCCGGTCATGGCAGCTGCATCAATCACGTCAATCACAACATCATCGCCCACCAGCGGCTTCACTTTCTGCTGTCGGAACACTCCTTTGGCCTTGCACTCATAAATTCCGGATTCTACTACGTGAACGTAGTAAAATCCGGAAATTCCCTTGACTATTTTCCCCTGCATAGATCTATTTCCTCTTATTGCTGAGTAAAGTTGACGCTCTTACTGTCTTTCTTTGTCTTTGTATCACCATTTTCATCTGTATAGGTCCATGTAATGGTACGCGTACCGCTGCTGCTGTTCGCAATATTCGTCACACTTAAATTCCACGGAGCTTCTGATACGTCCTGATCCTTAAATGACTGCAGTTCATTGCCGTCTGCATCCGTCAGGACAATCGTTGCCTTCGTATAGTCCTTTCCATCGCTCGGTACGGAAATCGTTTCACTGTAGGAATAGTATACTATTTTCTTACCAAGGCTGATAACCAGACTGACACTGGTTCCCTTATCCACATATTTTCCGCCGACAACGCTCTGGCTGATTACATTTCCCTCCGCAATCGTATCATTGTATTCGGTGGATGCGATGCTGACGGTCAGACCTGCGTTCTGCAGTTCGGTCTGCGCATCTGCCTGCGGTTTATCCAGGACGTTCGGAACCTGTACGCTTGCAATTCCACGGCTTAAGATGACGGTAACCGTATCCCCCTTCTTCACGGATGATCCTGCAGTCGGATTCGTGGAGATGACGTGATCCTGTTCAACGGTGTCATTGTAGTCGTAATCTGTTGTTACGTTAAAGCCCATATCCTCCAATTTCTTCTGAGCTTCGGAAGACGGCGAATTTGTGACATCCGGCACCGTCAAAGAACCTGCTCCGCTGCTGACTGTCACCTTGATCGTTGTATTTTCCGCAACTTCTACTCCCTTGTCTACACTCTGGGAAACGATCTTCCCTGCTTCCACCTCATCGGATGAGGTCGTGCCTTCCTGTTCAACGTTCAGTCCGATTTCCTCCAGTGCAGTCTTTGCCTCATCCAGGGTCATGTTGGAAACATCGATCATTTTTACCATTTCCGTATCGGTCTCTGTTTCTGTCGGAATCTCCGTCTGTGTCTCCGTTTCCGTCGACGCATTCTTGTCGGAAGAGTTAAATTTAAAGAGGCCGAGCAGATTTCCAATGATAAAAATAATGATCGCAATAATAATAACCGCAGCGGCAATACCCATAATAGTAACGGCCTTTTCCATCTTTGGATTCAGAATTCCTTCTTCTTCCTCGTCCTCTGCCTCACCTGCGGTTTCATCCTCTTCCTCTTCTTCCTCGGAATCCGTTCTCTGCATCTTCCCGGTTCCTTTGTTGATCTGAGCAAGTTCATCCTGACCGATAATTCTCGTCTTATCCTGATTTACAAGCGGAATCATCATGACAAAATCCTCATTCGGACTGATCAGGGATTTCTTCAAATCCAAAAGAAGCTCTTCCACGTTCTGATAACGTCTGTCGGGATTCTTCTGGGTACATTTTAAAATAATCTTTTCCAGGCTGATTGGAAGATCCGATGCATACGCACTCGGTGCGACCATTTCCTCCTGCAGGTGCTGGATTGCCACGGCAACTGTCGTATCTCCGTCAAACGGCACACGCCCGGTTACCATTTCATACATGACGATACCGAGTGAATAAATATCACTCTTGCCATCCACAAAACCGTTTCTCGCCTGCTCTGGCGATGCATAATGTACGGAGCCCATCACATCCGAATTGATGGTATTGGAGGTTGCCGCCCTTGCAATACCAAAATCTGTGACCTTGACTTTTCCCTCCGTAGAGATAATAATATTCTGCGGTTTGATATCCCGATGTACAATATGTTTATTATGTGCAGCTTCAATACCGCGGCCAACCTGAATCGCTATACTGACTGCCTCTTTAAAAGAAAGCTGCCCTTTTTTCTCAATATATGTTTTAAGTGTAATACCCTCTACGTATTCCATGACGATATAATGCATACCGTCTTCGCTTCCGACATCGTAAATATTTACGATATTCGGATGCTCCAGCCCGCCTGCCGACTGTGCCTCAGTACGAAACTTCGTCACAAAATTGACATCTTCGCTGAATTCCTGCTTCAAGACCTTGATTGCTACAAAACGGCCAAGTACGTGGTCTTTTGCCTTATATACATCAGACATTCCACCTGCACCGATTTTACCAAGTATCTCATATCTATCTGCTACAAACATTCCCTCTGCTAACATCTTTTCACCTCATCAGAAAATGGTTCTATCACTATCACCGTAATATTGTCTTTTCCGCCGTTTCGATTGGCAGTCTCTACGAGTTTCTCAGCCTGCTCTGCGATATCCCGCTGTCCCATGATGATACTGCGGATATCGTTATCCTCAATCATATTGGTAAGTCCGTCAGAGCACATTAGAATATGATCGCCTTCTTCAATCTCTATCTCAAAGAAATCAATGGAAACCTCCGGTAATGCACCGATTGCCCTTGTAATTATGTTTTTATCGGGATGTCCCTTGGCTACTTCTTTATCCATTTCTCCCATGCGGACCATCTCCTCCACAAGAGAATGATCTTTTGTAATTTGCTGTATTGTCTGGTTGACAATATAGAGTCTGCTGTCGCCTACATTTGCAACGTACAGATGGGCATCCAGAATGGTAAGAACCACCACGGTTGTTCCCATGCCTTTCATGGATTCATTTTCATTCGCACGGTCAATCAACATGCGGTTTGCAGTCTGAATCGCCTCTTCCATGATTGCAACCGGTTCTGTCTGTTCTGATTTCGAAATGACATCCACGATTGTCTCCACTGTATACTTTGAAGCATAATCCCCCGCATTATGACCTCCCATACCATCCGCAACAATAAAAAGGTTTGGAAGATTTCCAACCGGTTTCTCAGACGTATACACATAGTCCTGATTCATGTCACGACGCTGTCCGATATCCGTTATGGAAAATGTCTTCATGATTTTCTCCTACCTTTCCAAAAAACTTTTTCTTAGCTGTCCACAGGCTCCGTCAATATCCCTGCCCATTTCTCTTCTAATAGTAACATTAATTCCGTTTTTTTCAAGTTTATTTTTGAATTTGAGAATTTCCTGCTGCCGCGATTGTACATAGTCCCGTTCCTTGATCGGATTCACGGGAATCAGGTTAATATGGCAGTTCATTCCCTTTACAAGGGTGCAAAGCTGTTCGGCATCCTCATCGGTATCATTCACGCCGCCCACGAGGCTGTATTCAAAGGTAATTCTCCTGCCCGTCTTCTCGAAATAGATGCGGCAGGCATCAAGAATCTCGTGTATGCTGTATTTATTCGCAACCGGCATCAGTTCCTGTCGCTTCTCCTGGGAAGAGGCATGAAGGGAAAGTGCAAGTGTGATCTGGAAGTTTTCCTCTGCCAGTTCCAGCATCTTCGGTACGATTCCGCAAGTGGAAACCGTAATATTGCGCTGACTGATGTGCAGTCCGTTTTCATCGGACACCAGTTTCAGGAAACGCACCAGATTTTCATAATTATCCAGCGGCTCTCCGCTCCCCATGACCACAACATTGGAGACTCTTTCCCCGATATCCGCACTGATACGGTAAATCTGTTCCAAAATCTCCGAAGGCCGCAGATTGCGTACCAGACCATCCAGTGTCGATGCGCAGAAACGGCATCCCATCCGGCAGCCTACCTGCGAAGATACACAGACCGAGTTGCCGTGATGATAGCGCATCAGTACGCTCTCGATCATATTTCCGTCCTCCAGTGCAAAGAGGTATTTTCTGGTTCCATCCAGTTTCGAGATCTGCACCAGTTCCCTCTGCAGGGTGACCAGTTCACACTCTAACCGCAAACGTTCCCGCAGCTGAACGGAGAGATTCGTCATCTCTTCAAAGGCAGTCACATGCTTGACATGCAGCCACTCATAGATCTGCTTTGCCCGAAACGATTTTTCACCCCAGCCTTTTAAAAGTGCTTCCAGTTCCGTCAGGTTTAAAGATTTTATATCTGTTTTTTCTGTTTTCTGTTCACTCATTCTATTTCCATACTCTTTACTGTTTTTTCATCAATTTTGCAATATAAAAACCGTCAGATTCCTCATCCAGCGGAAGGATCTGCCTGGAAAATTCACAGGTATACTCCGGAAACTCCTTTAAAAACCAATCCATGTTTCCCCGATTCTCAGCTTCCGAGATTGTACAGGTACTGTAGATCAGCTTACCACCCGGCCGGACATATTGATGTACCGTCTTAAGAATCTCTCTTTGCAGCAGCACCAGTTCTTTTTGCTTTTCGGGTGTCATCTTATAGCGAATATCTTTCTTCCGCCGCATGACTCCAAGTCCGGAACAGGGCAGATCTGCGATGACAATATCGGCTTTTCCAAGGGAGTTCTCATCCAGAACTCTCGCGTCCTGGCATCTCGCTGTCATGTTCCCGACCCCGCAGCGGTCGATATTCTGCGTAATCAGGTTTACTTTGTACTCCGTCAGATCACGCGCATCCACATGGCCGGTTCCGTGAAGCTTTTCCGCAATATGTATGCTTTTCCCGCCCGGTGCGGCGCATACATCCATTACATAATCTCCTTCTTTCGGATCTGCCGCTTCTGCCACCTGCATCGAGCTGACATTCTGCACATAAAACAACCCTCTCTGAAAGGCAGGGAGCGAATTCAGATAGTCCAGACCCCCTGTGATCTGAAATGCATACGGAAGATCCCGGCTCTGTGTCAGTGTAATTCCATCCTGCTCCAGTTCCTTTTGCAGTTCTTCTGGTGTGATTTTCGTCAGATTTGTACGAATACTGATTGGCGTTTCTTTCAGGAAGCTTTCCAGCATGCGTTCCACCGTTTCCTCCGGATAAGTCTCCAGCCATTGCCGTATGATCCACTCCGGCATGGAATAGCGGACCGAAAGACAGACAATCGGGTCCGCCTCCCTTGTGGGATATTCTATCTGCTCCAGATTCCGGCTGATATTGCGCAAAACGCCGTTTACAAAGCCGGTCAGATTCTGAAATCCCTTCTTTTTTACCAGCTTCACTGCCTCATTGCAGGTTGCGGAAGCCGGAATCGCATCCATGTACTTTAATTCATAGACGCTGCTTCTAAGGATACAGCGGATGACCGGTTTCATCTTATTCACTTTTGTATTGGAGAAATGATTGATGATATAGTCCAGTTCAATCATATGTTCCAGTGTGCCCTCCGTCACTCTCGTGATAAAGGCACGTTCTTTTTTATCCAGATACTGATATTTCTGCAGAACCGCAGAAATCGCAAGATGACTGTATTCTCCATCTCTTGTAATCTGCAGAAGCAGTCCAAGCACCAGTTCCCGTAGATTTACTGAATCAGTCATTGCGGTTTTTTCCTCCGAACAGTAAGACCAGTCTGAGCAGCTGTAAAATCGCTGCCGCCGCACTTGCAATATAGGTCAGTGCTGCTGCGGTCAGCACCTTTCTCGTAGATTTCAATTCCTCCTGCCCGAGGATACCCGTCTCACCGAGAATACGCTGTGCACGTCTCGAAGCATTGATCTCTACCGGCAGTGTAACAATCTGAAATAATACCGCCGCTGAAAAAAGAATGATTCCAAGCGTAATCAAAAACTCGCCGGTTGTTGATGTGATAAACAACCCCAGAATGATTAACGGCCATGCAAGCATCGAACCGAAATTAGCGACCGGTACGATTGCACTTCTCAGCGTAAGCGGAATATAATTCTTCTGATGCTGAATCGCATGTCCGCACTCATGAGCGGCAACGCCGACTGCAGCAACCGACGTGGCTCCGTAGACAGAGTCCGACAGGTTTAATGTCTTATTTCTCGGATCGTAGTGATCGGTCAGATTTCCGGACACATGTCGTATCTGCACATCATAAATACCTGCTGACCGCAGAACGCGTTCTGCAGCCTGTGCACCGGTCATATTTGACATACTGCGCTGCTTGCTGTATTTCCGGAATGTCGCATTCACATTTGCTGATGCGAGCAGGCAGATTGCCGCGCCAATCAAAACCAGAAAATACGTGGGATCCCACCAGCTGTAATACATACCATATGGCATAATAATTCCTCCATTTCCATGCTGTTATTTTTTTCTCACTCTTCTTCCGTCAGATAACTTCCCTCCGGAATCTCATAGCCTCTTAGAAAATCAGCCGCAGCCATTCGTTTCTTGCCCTCTAACTGTACCTCGTCCAGTGAAAGGATGTCTGCTCCTGTCTGCACCCAAAGCTGTGTTCCTGCTGCTTTCACGATACACCCTGCTTTTGCGGCATCTCCGCCCTCTATTATAGAAGCTTTCCATATCTTTAAGTTTTTCCCATCTAACTGTGTATATGCACTCGGCCATGGATTCAAACCACGAATCAGCCGTTCGAGTGCGACAGCTTCCAGATTCCAGTTCAGTTTTCCAAGCTTTTTTTGAATCATCGTCGTATGGGTTGCCTCCGCCTCATTCTGTTTCCGGTAGACAGCAGTTCCCGCTTCTATCTTTTCCATGGTCTCCACACAGAGCTTCGCTCCGGCATCTGTGAGACGTTTAAAAAGGCTCCCGCCTGTCTCATCTTCCGTCAGTTCAATCTCTGCCGTATCAATCATATCTCCGGTGTCGATCCCGACATCCATACGCATGGTTGTGACACCCGTCACTTTATCTCCGTTGATGACCGCCCACTGAATCGGTGCCGCCCCGCGGTATTTCGGAAGCAGGGATGCGTGTACGTTGACGCATCCATATTTCGGCATCTCCAAAATCTCCTTTGTCAGAATCTGACCGAACGCCGCCACTATCATAATATCCGGATCAAACTGCTTCAGGAACGCAATGCATTCCGGCTCTCGGATGCGCTTCGGCTGATATACTTCGATGCCATGTTTTAACGCAGCTTCCTTTACCGGCGGATACTGCACGGCTTTCCCTCTTCCTTTTGGCTTGTCCGGCTGTGTTACCGCAAGAACGACCTCATGTCCTGCCGCAACAATTGCCTCCAGTGTTCCTACTGCAAAATCGGGGGTTCCCATAAATATGACTCTCATTCTTCTCTCCACCTTCGCAAATCTTTTTTATTCCTCTTCATAGACCACATCATGCAGTTCGCCTTCTACCTTTTCCGTATACATATGACCATCCAGATGCTCTGTCTCATGGCAGATTGCCCGTGCAAGAAGTTCCGTCCCTTCTATCTCATATTCCCGCATTTCCTCATCAAAAGCTCTTGCTTTCACATAATTCGGCCGTGTCACGATTCCCGATTTTCCCGGAAGGCTCAGACAGCCTTCTTCTCCGGTCTGGCTGCCGGACATTTCTATAATCTTCGGATTGATCATCACCAAAGGTCCTTCCCCGGTATCAATTGTTACAATACGTTTTAAAATGCCGACCTGCGGAGCCGCAAGACCCACTCCGTTTGCCTCATACATCGTTTCAAACATATCATCAATCAACTCGATGATCTTTGGAGTCACCTCTGTCACTTCTCTGCATGTCTTGGTCAAAACCGGGTCTCCTGCCACTCGAATCTGTCTTAATGCCATTTATTCTTCCTCCTGCTATATTTAAAATCCATTCATTGGGTTAAAATCAAACTGTACCGTTACATCACGGTATTTGAGATTCCCCTCTATTTCATGCTCAACGATATCTTTTATATGAACCAAAACATCATATCCTGGATGTTTCAGATAAAGTACCTTTTTATAAATATCATTTACTTTTGCCACCGCCGGATCTGACGGGCCGATCACCTGCGCGCCGGGCACTTTCGCTACAATATCATGAAGTGCCTTTGCTGTCTGTGCAGCCCGCTCTTCCTCTCTTGCCGCCGCGAGTATGACAAGCATATTCCATACCGGCGGATACCGCAGCATGCTGCGGTAAAGCATTTCCTGTTCAAAAAAACTCCGGTAATCCTGATTTGCAGCCGTAACGACACTATAGTGCTCGGGATGATAGGTCTGTATTACAACCTCTCCCGGCCTGCTGCCTCTCCCGGCTCTTCCTGCTGCCTGTGTCAGCAGCTGAAAGGTACGCTCTGCGGAACGATAATCGCCGACATACAGGGACAAATCGGCTGCCAGCACTCCCACCAGTGTCACATTCGGAAAATCATGCCCCTTTACAATCATCTGGGTGCCGATCAGAATATCCGCTTCCCGATTCGCAAAGGCAGACAATATTTTCTCATGTCCTTCTTTCTTTTTCGTGGTATCCATATCCATACGGAGAATACGGGCCTGCGGAAATCTTTTTTTTACGATCAGTTCGATTTTCTGTGTACCGGCTTTAAAACCGCTGATATAAGGGGAACCGCATTCCGGACAGGTTTCTACCATCTGTCTTTCATAACCGCAGTAATGGCAGACCAGTCTGCCGTCATTGTGGGCACTCAAAGATACATCGCAATGCGGACATTTTATCACGTGTCCGCAGGAACGGCAAGAGACAAATCCCGCGATTCCCCTCCGATTGAGAAAAAGCATGATCTGTTCCCGCTTTGCAAGACGGTCCTCCATCAACTCCTGCAGTTTTCTGCTTAAAATCGAGAAGTTATGCTCTTTTAATTCTTCCCGCAAATCTATCGTATGACATACCGGCAGCGGTCTTTCCTCCACCCGGTTCATCATCTCAATCAGAAGATACTCTCCTGTTTGGGCTTTGTAATAGCTGTCCACAGACGGGGTCGCCGATCCGAGCACAACCGTTGCACCTGCCATCCTTGCGCGTTCGATTGCCGTTTCTCTGGCATGGTAGCGCGGCAGTGTCTCACTTTTGTAAGAGGCTTCATGTTCCTCATCCATTATGATATACCCAAGATTTGAAAATGGTGTGAACAGTGCGGAACGTGGGCCGATCATCACATCAATTTCACCTTTTCCTGCGCGTTCAAACTGATCGTAACGCTCACCCTGAGACATTTTGGAATTCAGGATGGATACACGTTCTCCAAAACGATTGGAAAACCGCATGACCGTCTGATAGGTCAGTGCGATTTCCGGTATGAGAACAATGGACTGTTTCCCTCTGCTGACTGCATCCGCAATCAGTTCCATATAGACTTCCGTCTTGCCGCTCCCGGTTACACCATGAATCAGACAGGTCTTGGGCTGTTCTGAATTGACATTCTCCAGGATTATAGCGACAGCTTTTTTCTGTATCGCATTCAGCGTCAGGTCATATCCGCTCTTTTGGGGATAGCGGACCGGGTTACGGTAGCTTCTGATATGCTCCGTTTTCACAATGCACTGTTCTTCCAATGCCCGAATCACCGCAGCGGTCACATTCAGTTTCTGTACAACAACATCATAGGCAATATGCGGATTCGCAAGCAGAGCCTCCAGCAACCTTGCCCTTGCCGTACTGTGTTTCCGGTTATATTCCAGCAGCTGCTCCCTTGCCGCCTTCTCATCCAACAGCAGGTGTACGATTTTCCGTTCTTTTTCAGCCGTTTTCTGCTTGATCGGAATGACCGTTTTTAAGGCCTGATTCATGGTCGAGCCGTAATTTCTGCGTATCCAGGCCGCCAGTGCAATCATCTGCGACTCTATCTTTGTCGCATTACGGTCAATCCCAATGATTTCTTTTATTTTCAGCGGATCATATTCCGCTTTCTCTGTCAATTCTATCACAAATCCCTTGATTTTTCTCCCGCCGTTTCCGAACGGAATCACGACCTGCATCCCAATATCAAGCTTATCTGCAAGGCTTTCCGGCACTGCATACTGAAATGTCTTATCCAGTTTTTCATGTGAGATATCAATAATGATATTGGCGTACAATTTCATCTATTATGTTCCTTTCATCCATCGGATACTGCTTTCCTTTTATCTCCTGGTAATCTTCATGCCCCTTTCCCGCAAGCACGATCATATCATCTTTTCTTGCATTCTGGATTGCATAGGCAATTGCTTCCCTGCGGTCTGTGATCGTAATGTAACTGCCCTTTGTCTTTTGGATCCCTGTTTCTATATCCGCTATGATATCCTCCGGATTTTCAAAACGCGGATTGTCAGAGGTGATAATCGTAAAGTCCGACAGCCTGCCGGAAACCTCTCCCATTTGAAATCTGCGCAGTTTGGAACGGTTTCCCCCGCAGCCGAACAGTGTCACAATACGCCCCGGTTTATAAAAACGAAGCGTAGAAAGGAGATTTTCCAGACTTACGGCATTGTGTGCATAATCAATCAGCAGACGATAGTCTTTCGATACGGCGATTTCCTCTATCCTGCCTTTGATGCTGATATGCCGCAGCGCGTCTTTCAGTGCTTCCGCCGGCATACCCGTCATATGGCAGACTGCAATTGCGGCAAGGGAATTGTATACATTATATATTCCCGGCATACCGATCTCCATCTCGCAACTACACGCTCCGCTTAAATGGTAACGCATTCCCAGACATTCCTCGAATCTGGTATAATTAATATCCGACGCCTGATAATCTGCTTTGTTCCAGATTCCATAGCTTCGAACCTTACATCCGTATTTCGCCGCCGCTTTTCTCGCAAACCGGTCGTCTGCATTGATGATTCCCATGCGGCTCTTTGCAAATATCAGGCTTTTACATCGTAAGTATTCTGCAAAATCTGCATGTTCTCCCGGTCCGATGTGATCCGGAGAAATATTGGTAAAGATTCCTATGTCAAATGTGATTTCATCGACCCGGTGGTTTTTGAGTCCCTGAGACGATACCTCCATTACACAGAAATCATATCCGGCATCTGCCATCTTTCTCAAGGACTGCTGAATAATCATCGACTCCGGTGTCGTATTGGCAAATGAGGTGCAGGTATCTTCCATCTGAAGTCCGATCGTACCGATCAGTCCAACCCGAAAACCGGCTCCTCTTAATATATGCCAGATCATATAGGCCGAAGAGGTCTTACCCTTGGTGCCGGTGATGCCGATCATATGAAGTTTTTCTGCAGGTCTGCCGTAATAATCGGCAGCAAGTATTGCAAGCGTGGCTCTCGTATCCTGTACCCGGATCACCGTCACATTCTCCGGCACCACTACATTTTTCTGTACCACGCAGACTGCAGCTCCTCTTTTGACCGCCTCCGGAATGTAATCATGACCATCCCGGTACTGTCCCTGCAGACATAGAAACATACTGCCTCTTTTTACCTCTTTCGAGTCATAGCAGATGTCTGTCACTTTTCGGTCCACACTTCCCTGCAGACACATATAATTGCAATTCTTCAGTAACTGTTTCAGGTATGCCATCCATATACCTTCTGATTTTTACACTTGTATCATTATATGCCAGGATGGGATTTTTTACAAGTTTTCCACCTGTTTTCCTTTTTTTTCAAATTAATTATTTGTATGTTTTCCTATACATTGGAGATACTGTTCTCATGAAAAACAAAAATTTTTTAATCTGTGGTCTCACCGGATGGTGTATGGAGATAGTATTCACTTCTTTCGGTGCATTCTGCAAAAATGATTATAAACTGATTGGGAAGACCTCCATCTGGATGTTCCCTATATATGGAATGGCAGCCGTGATCGGTCCGGTTCACAGCAAAATTAAAAATTTTCCGGTAATTCTACGAGGAGGTATCTACACTGCCGGTATCTATACCTGTGAATACGTGAGCGGCAGTCTGCTGAAAAAGCATGATTTATGCCCGTGGGATTACAGTGATGCGAAAGCCAATGTCAACGGCCTGATCCGTCTTGACTATGCTCCGTTCTGGATGGCAGCAGGATTGATCTTCGAAAAGCTGCTGGATATGACGGATTGCAAATCACAGCGTATTGTATGACTCTTTTTCTATTATTCATACAAATCAAGGATTTTATGTAAAAATTACGTCTTATTGAATCCGGGCAATTTCTTCTTGAATTTTAAATTCAGGTATTATATGATAGTAAAAATGCCCGAAAGGTTTCGGGCAGATTTCATATCATAACACCCAGGAGGAATCTTATGCGTCATTTAATGAGTCCGCTGGATCTGTCCGTCGAGGAATTGGACGATCTGCTTACCTTAGCGAACGATATTGAAAAAAATCCTCAAAAATATGCTCACGCATGCGATGGCAGAAAGCTTGCCACCTGTTTCTACGAACCGAGCACACGTACCAGACTCAGTTTTGAAGCCGCAATGTTAAACCTTGGCGGTTCTGTTCTTGGTTTTGCCAGTGCCGACAGTTCTTCCGCAGCCAAAGGTGAAAGTGTTTCCGATACGATTCGTGTTATTTCCTGTTATGCAGATATCGCTGCTATTCGTCATCCAAAGGAAGGCGCAGCTCTTGTAGCCTCTCAGAAATCTCTGATTCCAGTCATCAACGCCGGCGACGGTGGTCATCAACATCCTACCCAGACATTAACTGATTTACTCACCATTCGTTCTCTCAAAGGCACCTTGGGCGATATTACCATCGGTCTGTGCGGAGATCTGAAATTCGGACGTACCGTGCACTCCCTGATCAATGCACTGATCCGTTATCCGAATGTAAAATTCGTACTGATTTCTCCGGAAGAACTTCGTGTTCCGGACTATATCCGCGAAGATGTGCTGGAAAAAAATCACATTCCTTATGAGGAAGTGGAGCGATTGGAATACGCTATGCCGAATCTGGACATTCTGTATATGACACGCGTACAGAAGGAACGTTTCTTTAATGAGGAAGATTATATCCGCATGAAGGACTTCTACATATTAAACAAAGAAAAAATGGAGCTTGCAAAACCGGATATGCTGGTGCTCCATCCACTCCCGCGTGTAAACGAAATTGCTATAGAAGTCGACGAGGATCCGCGCGCCGCTTACTTTAAGCAGGCACAGTACGGCGTCTATGTCCGCATGGCTTTGATTCTTACGCTTCTGGAGGTGAACGTATGTTAAATATCAGTGGTATTCACGAAGGTTTTGTATTAGATCATATCAAGGCCGGTATGAGTCTCTCCATTTACCATGATCTGAAGCTGGATAAGCTTGATTGTTCTGTTGCCATTATTAAAAATGCCAAGAGCAATAAAATGGGAAAAAAAGATATCATTAAGGTAGAATGCCCGATTGATGCACTCGACCTTGATATCTTAGGTTTTATCGATCACAATATAACAGTCAATATTATCAAAGGCGATAAAATTGTAGACAAGAAAGACCTGCGGCTTCCAAAACAGGTAAAGAACGTCATACAGTGCAAGAATCCGCGCTGCATTACTTCCGTCGAACAGGGATTGGATCAGATTTTTGTCCTGACCAGTGCCGAAGAAGAAGTGTATCGCTGTAAATACTGCGAAGAGATGTACAAAAATCCAAATTGCAGACATTAAATTCTTACCAAAAGGACCTGACACCTGGCATATTCTGCCTCAATGGTATCAGGCTCCTTTTTTATCTGATTCTTTCCTGCCTCTCATCTTTCTTTATGATCGTCAGTCGATTTTTTCCTTCTATACATTCGTACCTTACCGCATCCATCCGTTTCTTCACGATATAGATGCCCAATCCTCCTCTCCTGCGCCTGCTCATATCCTCTGTAATATCAGGCTCCTCCTGCTCAAGCGGGTTATACGGAATCCCGTCATCTTCAAAATAAAGACTTGCTTCTCCTTCTAAAACCCTGCACCCTATGGTGATTTCTTTTGCATTGCTGTAATAGCAGATATTGGAAAAGATTTCATCTACGGCAACCCGTATCTTATTGGAAGTTTTCTGAGAAAATTTATTTTCTGACAAAATAGCATCTACAAACCCATTAAATGCAAATATATTTGTTATATCCGGCACTCCGCTCTTCATGCGATACCCATTTCCATTGTATCGCAATGCAAGCATGGTAATATCATCAAACTGCTCGGCATCTCCCTGAAATAGCTTCACGTCCTCCCATATACTGGTGATCACTTCTTCCGGTGGCAATGCCGGATTACGGTTTAACGCCTGCTCTAGACGTAGTTCCCCGTACAAACAGTTTTCACGGTTATTTGCCTCTGTAATACCATCTGTATACAAGAAAATGGTATCCCCAGGCTTAATATATAATTCCTGCTGGGTATACGCCGTTTCTTCCATTCCGGCCAGTACAAAACCACTGCGTTCTCTCAGATACCGGTAGCTGCCATCTTCCCGCCGCAGCAACGGTCTGGTGTGTCCGGCATTGACATAGACCAGTTTTCCGGTAGAAATTGTCAGCACACCCATCCATGCTGTCACAAACATCCCGTTTGCATTATCCCTGCACAGCGCCTGATTGGTGCTCGTGAATGCCTGTGCTGCGGTAGCCGCGCTTTTGGTCTGGCTCTGGAGCAATGTTTTTGAAACTATCATAAACAATGCAGCTGGTACACCTTTTCCGGAAATATCTGCGACTAAAAAGACCAGATGATCCTCATCCAACAAAAAAAAATCATAAAAATCCCCACCCACTTCCTTTGCAGGCGTCATACTGGCACGAACAGTAAATTCTGCATGGTCTGCCAGTGTATGAAACGAATCAGGGAGCATTTCTTTCTGCAGACTTGCTGCTACCCGCAGTTCCGTATGAATACGTTCTTTATCTGCCGTTATACGCGTAATATCCTCGATATAATATTCCACATCCTCTATCATTTTTTTAAAAGCCTTTGCCAGATATCCGGGTTCTCCATGAAAACGGCCAAGTACATCGCAGCGCTCCAACAGGCTGCTTCCTTCCTGCTCTGATTTCTCCCGATCCGCATAATCCATTGCAATCCCTGCCAATTCTTCAATCGGTAGCGCAATATTTTTCTCCAGATACCAGAGAAAACAGACAGAAATGCCCCAAAAGAAAAAAAAGTTCAGTGATATCCGTGCATACACCCGATTCCAAAGCTCAACTGTATCCTTTGCAGAAGGAAGGGTTTCCTGATAACAGGATATGCCAGTCAGAACTGTGGAGAGAATGCTAAGCAGCAGAAATATCAGTACAAATCGCACATTTAAATTCAGTACCCTGCCCCGGTTCTCCTCTGCTGCCAGATCCGCAAGAACAATCATCGGAATTCCAAGAATCAGACAAAACACAAGATTATTATAGAATAACAGCAGCGTAAACTGTGAAAAAAAACTGACCAGATTCAATGATTGTAAAATCCCTCCCAGCAGTACCGCCATGAAAATCGTGTCTGCAAAGACAATTCCAATATATTTCAAGACCTGCCGTACACTGCTCAAACGGACGCTGGCTTTTTTCTGCTGCTCTTTTGCCTCTCCATTCTTCGTATGTTTCCCCCTGCCCCATTTCCCGCTGTTCCACATGAGATACGGCAGAAAGCCATAGAGGAACTGGGCCGGAAATCCATACAGGCATACTTTGTCCGGATAGCCAGAGACAATGTCCGCAACCAGATTTCCAATGGCACAGCCCAATGCTCCCGGTGCTCCGAACAACAGCCCAAAGATAGGTGGAAATGCACTTGCCGGTCGTACTTCCGTCAGCCCCATCAATCCGAAGAACCTGCGGAATGGCATTGTAACACAAAAGAACAGCAAGGCCGTAACTATTATTTTACCTGCCATACGGACCTTTCGCTCCACCGGCCCTGTATTTTTTACTTTTTCTGTATTTATTTCTTTTCCTATATTTATTTTAGTTCCTGTTTTTAATTTCCCCATATTCCATCTCCATATTGTCCGTACATCTCCGGACACCAACACTTTAAAATAAGCAATCTCTTCAAAGCAATTGACAGAGCAGGGCTGCCAATGCCACAGCTGAAACCGGCAGCATCCACCCTGCCTGATCCGGACTTAAATGCAAGAAAAACACGGCTGACGACAGCAGCACCATCAGACACAGATAAACGGTATATGCGCTTTTTTTCAGGAATTTGCTTTTCAGAAGCAGATATTGTTTCATCGGTCTGCTGCATTCTATACGAACGCTGTCCGAGGTCAGTATGATCAGAATGGGCAATCCAAGCCCAATCGAAAATCCGAAATTATTTAAAAAGACATACGTATAGATTTCTTCTATCCATACGCCCCAGAACACATACATCCCAAAAGACAATATCCAGGACACCGTCATTGCAGCCACCAGTGAGATTGCACAGTAGCGCAGGATATTCCTGTTGCTGTGTAAATTTGGCCTTTCATCCGAAAACAGATACCAGAGCCGGTAAGGCAGATATGCCGCCATGAAATTCCCGATTACACCAAGTACCGATGTATTGGAAAAGGTTCCGGCCATATCCGCAAGAAGATTTCCAATGCCGCATGCAAAGGCACCTACCGGTCCGCATACTAACCCCGCTACTGGTGGGATTGCGTTGACTGGCCGTACCTCTGTCAGCCCCTCTACAAGGACCATGACTTTGAACGATATCCCGAGTATCAGAAATGCTGCAATCACAATGAAGAATTGCTTTGTTTTACTCAATTTCATTTCAGCCACACTCCCTCGCCTGCTTTTCTTTTTCCTGCGGGAATCGCATCCCTGATACCACCGCACCTGCCGCGATGATAATCGCACCTGCGGCAGAAGCGGGGCCGATACCCTGGGCTCCACCATAGGCTGCGGGTAAAAGCACGGAAAGTACCAGTGTTACCACCGGCTCCGTGGAGGCAATGATCGTCACACTGACTGCGTCAGTATATTTCTGAGAAAAGATCAGCACAATATAAGCATACGCTTTTGCAAAAAAGGCCAGGATAAAAATATTGGACAATAGTTTTCTCGAGTAGGTAACGTTGAAAAAAACAGCAGGATCTTCCGTAAACCAGAGACAAAGCCCGATTACAGCAGTAAAGATCATCTGCACAATACAGATCAGAAGCGGATCTTCTTCCTTGGCATATCGATCCACAGCTATCGTATAAATGGCGGAAAGAACACATCCAGCCAGCATATACAAAGAGCCTGTATTATAAAATCCTTCCAGCGAAAATCCGGTGCTGACACACAGTCCGGTCAGGATAATTACCGCTCCTATCATATGATTTTTGTCCGGTCTGTGCCTGAATAATAAAAGCAAAGCGGGTACGATAAGAATCGTCAGCGCCGCAAGAAAGCTCGCATTTGAGGGTGCAAGCAAAGAAATCCCCTTTTTTTCCGCAAGCAGATTCAGACTCAGAATAATTGACAGCAGAAAACCCTTTTTCCATATATCCGCTTTTAAATTTTTCAGACGCTCCCAGAATATGACTGCCATCAGCAGTGCAGCCAGCCCTGTTGTCATCGTCAGATAGGCATAGGGTGAAAAATCCGCAGGGAGATTTTTGATAAACAGATACGAAGCTGCCCAACAGAGCGTCACTGAAAAAAGCAGGATATTATTCTCTGTTTTGGTCATCGGTTTCACCTTCCTGTTCGGACCCTTCCTCATTCATCCCATGGTAATAGGTATAGCAGGCTTCTCTTTCCTCCAGCAGCACCGCATTTTGATTCAGCTTCGTAATGACCTCATCCATAATGTTCCTGATCTTCTCATCATTTGTATCATGAAAATAACAAAGTAACATATTTTCCTGTGTCATAACTCCCTTCTCATCCACCCATGCCCCTTCCGCTTCTGTCATCGTATATCCGTCGACATATTGTGTACAGATGGAACGAACCATTTCCCTCGCATCTTCTGTGGGAATGCACTGCCTGTATGTATCTTTATCATTCAACCCAATATAAAGCACGTATTCCTTCTCCTGTGTCATTTGAAAAGCTGCGGACAGTACTGCGCTGTCCGCAGCTGCCCTCAAGTTTTCCTTTGATGTAAAACAGCTTCCGGCAACCCCTGCCAGAAAAACAGCCGGAAATACAAACACGAACAGCAGCCTTTTTTTGTTGTGTAACTTTTGTTGTTTACCGGATGCTTTTTCCTTCTGCTCATCTGTTTCTACATTCATTTCTCTCAAGCTCCACCCCTCTTTCACTCAATTGTCAAAATATCTGCAAATCCGGTAATCGTAAAAACTTCCATTACCTCTTCACGCACATTCCGGATGACCATCGTTCCCTGGCTTTTCATCCTCTTCAGCGCAGATAGAATTACTCTGAGGCCCGCAGAAGATATGTATTCCAACTCTTTGAAATCCAGCTGCAGATCTGTAATACCATTGATTTTTTCCTTGATCACCAGATCCAGCTGAGGTGCTGTCGTTGTATCAAGACGCCCTTTTAATTTTAAATTCAGTCTCTGTGCCTCTTCCTCTACATCTATTTTCATAAAAGTCCTCCTTCCTGTTTTTCATTCTCCCATGGCGGTTTTCTTGTAAAACCCACATGATAAGTGACTTTCTCCATAGTCAGCTCATGCTCTCCTACCATATACCGTCCGATGGTAATATCCTTCCCTATGATGATTCCCTTGGGGTAGTCATTTAAGCAACGATTTAAAATGGCCGCCTGTTCTTCCCGTGACTGCTCGGAAAGGGGATTATTGGGATTGATACTACCAACCGTAACCAGTTTGATATATTGGATATCTGTTAAGGCTGTTTTTTCATTCTCTTTCATCTGATAACTTCTCCATTCAAATTACAGTACCGGAGCTGTTGCGGACCCCTTACCGCCTGACAGCGCAGGAGCTGCCCCTTTTCCGGCAATGGCGTCACTGTACTCTGCTTTTTTGTTCATCAGCTCAGTTTCAATCTGTTTCACATTACACTGGGAAGCTACTGCATTTTTCTGTGCGGATGCCAGCGCCTTATAATAACCTTCTTCAGTCCCATAAGGAACTGCCTGTTCCCCTTTCAGAGCTTTTAAGCCAAGCAGTTCTGACACCTCATCTTTACCGGTGCTTCCGCTGTCTGCAATCATCTTTACAAAATCTCCTGCCTGATTCTGGAATGCACTCCAGGACTGGTTGATCTCGTCCATCGCCTGTCCATATACGACTGCCTTTTTCTGATCTTCCTCTTTTTCCTTATCAAGTGCATTCATCTGCCGCATCATGGCCGCCTGATAGGTGTTCTGCTGTGTACTGCCAATCTTTTTCATCTGCTGAATGCCGGTATCAAGTCCACCCTGTGCAGCATTTAACCGTGTCTCGATCTGGCTGATTTCCTGTCGCAGGGATTTTAATTTTTCTGCCTTGATTCTGGCATTTTCCGACAGGTTCTGCCCGTTACCGTCTTTCAGGGCTGAACTTACCAGCGTAGGCGAAATATTGGCGGCCATCATATCCAATACTCTTGCAAGACCTTCCGGTGTTCCATGATTGGTTGCCCTGACATCCACATGATACTTTGCTGAGTTGTCAGAGCTTCGTGTGTTTGCACTGTGGGCACTGATACTGCCCGTTACACTTACTTTAATAAAGCCGAAATTAGCAGTACCCGTAATACTTGCACCGAGATCCATAGATGTTTCCTGCTTCTCGCTCTGTTTTACTTCCATATCAAACAAAACGTTGACTTCATCGATTTGCAAATTTGGAATCGGTACGATAGCAAGCATTGGTACATCTACCTTCATTTCATCCAGATTACTTGTACCGTCCTCATTGACACTGCGCTTTTGAAACATGAATGCCGCAATACGTACCTTTCCTTCTGCATCAAAACCGACGCGGTTGATAAAATCAGCCGTGGAATTCGCCAGCAGCGTACTGGCATCTGCGGCTGCCGACAACGGTGCACCAATTAATTTATCCATTTGCAAACCTGCAAACTGTTCTGCTATTGCCATAATAATTTCCTTCTTTCTATTTTATTTTTTGTTCCGATCTAAAGTTCTCTTTTGCTGCCTGTTTTCCATATATGTGAGAACATACAACGGATTATTTCAAGTATGGTTCTCTTTCTGCTGTGAGCGTACGTAAAATCTGTCATCGTGATTTCTTCTACCCATAAAATATTTCCGGACAGACCATTTACCTCTTCTTCAAACAGCAGCATGCAATTCAGGTTTTCCATCAACTCCTGACTGCAATTTTCCAAAATCCCTTTCTCAGTTTCAAATTTTAACTGTTTTTTCGTTTTATTCATAATCCTTATCCAGACCAAACTCAATTTCCCGGTTCATGATTTTTTCCTGATAGTCCATAATCCGGTTGGCAATGTTTGCCTGTGCCATCAAATACTTATCTTTATCGAATTCATAAGCATTCTCTTCAAAGGCGTTTCTGCTGATTAGACACAGCTTTTCCTGTTCTGCTGTCATATCCGAGATCTTCTGGTAGAGCTGTTTCAATTTCTTGACTTTTGCCTTCATTTTGCTGACTTCCTGCCATATATTCTTCTGATCATCAGACCCCAGATTTCCATCCACAGCTACCGGTGTTGTGTCAAGCTGCTTTGCCACCTGATTCGCGCTCAGCAGATCCGTCAAGCGCATAATTCCTTCCGTTGCAGGGATGGAGCTCACCTGCATCTTGTATGAAACCTTTGGCAGGAAATCACTGTTTCTTTGCTCTGGCGAACAGATACGGGCATTAATCCTACCTACTCCCTTCTGGTCGTTTTCCACCTTTACTTCCGTGGAAAAGTTGATTTCTGCCTTCTCTACATTCAGATTGGTAATCGGAATAATAGAAAGCAGGGGAACCTGCATCTGAAGGTTATCCACGCTATAACCCTCATCCGCCTCCGGTCTGACCTGTTCATAGGCAATGTTGATATTATTGAGGTGAACGATTTCCTCCTGACCGTTCTGCCTGCTGGTTCCCATATTTCGGATGGCATCAACCACCTGTGCCCGCAGCTGTTGATTGGATTTTGCCAGCGCATGCAAGGGTGCGTAGACCAGGTCATCTAACAAAATAAAATCGCTGTCCTTATAGCCTTCCCGATTGTGCTTTTCCACATGGCCTGATGCATCTTCCGGGTTGATTGGTCTGTCTGCCATTTCTACATCTCCTCCTTAGCTCAACTAAAAAACAGTGACCTCTCTGCCTCCCTGCGCTTTACCAGTCCTTCCAGTACTTTACCGCCTCCCTTGTTGTACTGGAGTATCTTTTCTCCTATGGTAGCAGCATCCCTATCGGAAACCAGTTTCTGCAGATTTCCATTTCCGCAGTTATAAACAAATGAAGTTAATGCATCAAACTGGTTCTGACTGATGGAAAATTTGAGCAGACCCTTTTTGATACAGTGATTGACATAACCTGCATATTGTTCCAGGTCCTGCATAAGCAGGTGTTTTGCCTCCTCTGTCGAAGCAAGTGTATCTCCTTCCCTTACTCCCGCCGTATGGCCGTACCCAATCGTCCAGATCCCCGCTGGACACTTATATGCCGCGAGCCGGCAGCCCTCAAATCTTGCAACCAGTTCTATGCCTTTTTCAGAGATCCTCATCATTTCTCCTGAAATATTCGGCAGAGACTGCGCTGCCGGCTGAAGTGCCGGTGCTTTTGGAGCAGAGTCTCCCGCTGTAGATACCACGGTAAGATAATTTATATGCACGGGACTGTTTATCGCATTTTTCCCACTTGTATTTTTATCAATGACCGCCCTGTCACCATTGACTGATTTTACAATCCACTGATCGCCTTTTACCCAGGCCGGCATTTTCTGCCCTGTGTAATAAGTTGCTTCGGATGCAATTGTTACAACATCTCCAGTTTTGACTTCCATGCTATTTTCCTCCTTCTTTGTTTTGATTATTTTTCATCCTTCATTAATTCCTTCTTCACTTCGCAGTATTTTTTGACAGGTATCGGAAGTCTTTCCCCATTATCCATTTCTACATAACACCGGTCTACTTTATGGACATGATTTCTGTTAATGATGAACCCCCGCTGAATCCTGAGAAATACTTCTGACAACATTTTTTTTGACTCCTTTAAGGAACCGGTGCTTTCCAATATGGCATTCCTGCAATGCCAGATTACATGATTATGCCGAGACTCGACATAATAGATTTCTTCATCTCTCAGAAAATAGAGACGTTCGCTAATGTCCTTGATACAATATTGTTTTTCCTCAGGTATAACGGATGAAATATGTATATGCTTTAACTTCATCCCAGCCGCATCCGTTCGAAACACAATCGTACTGTTTAACAGCTCTTGTGTCTCTTTTCCGGAATCCTGCACCATCACTGCATAAAAACTCCCCGTGATGATGGCAGCGATATTTGTCTGCATGATCACCTTATAATCCTGATGCACGATTCCGCATACTTTTTTGGATAACATTTTAAGATAATCACTGATTTCTCTTTGGTTTCTGACTTCTTTTTTTAAACTAGGCGTAATCCACTCCAGCCCTTCCTCATAATACTGTGATAACCAGAACGACTCCCCCTGGTAAAAAAGTTCCACTACCTGCCTGGCAGCTATCACTAATTCTCCTCTTCGCTCATCCATCTTTTCTCCCACTTTTGTATCTAAATCATTATTATGATGCGTTTTTATTGTATTTCTTTCGATACGCTCATAGATAGGAGATTCTCAAAATCAGCTAGAAAGTCGGATGGATATTTCATCCATCCTTAGCCTCTTTCACCGTTTTTTATCATGAATACTGCTCTTCTCTTTTTATCTTTTGTAAAATTTCTCTATCACTTCCTGCACCTGCCTCCCCGACTTTTTTGATGTCTCCAATATACAAAAACCTCTATTATCTATCAACAAATCCGGATATACGACTAATTACAACGTTCAAATGACTAATTTTTTATTTTTCTGACACCACAGAGGAATTCTATTGACGATTTGTACCTGCACAGTAGCATTTTATCCGAATGAATTGAATGTTCTTTTTTTTACCTATATGATTTGCCTATGACAAGCTTGTTAAAAATGTAAAAGGAGAAGAATATATATGAATATGGATTTTCACTATTACGGAACATTCTGCGCTGCCAGAATTGCGGGCTTTGGAGCTCCCGAATCTGAAGAAATTGCGTGGGCAGCGCAGATGGTAGATGACTGCACAGAAAATTTATTAAAAGATTGCGGCCTGACAGGCGGCAATTATGAAGCAACGAGTGAGGGAACCTTGGAAAATTTACTGGATAATTTGAAATATTGGTCTTATAATCCAGACAACACAGCACTCCGTAAGATTCGGCGCATCTGGATTCCGTTTCATTTTCTTCCAGGTAATCTGGATACGGAAACATACCAACAGGTTTATACCGGAAATAAAACATGGTCACCAGGTAACGGTCCAGAACTCCTATATTTTGATGAAAACACAGACGGTGCAGATTTCAAATGCCTTTGCCTGCATAACAGCACGCTGGTACAGAATATGATTGAAGATACCATACATATGTATCAGCAGAACTATCATACAAATCCGGAAAAACGGCAGTTCCTGCTGCACTTAATCGGCATCCGCATGCACGTACTGGCCGATACCTGGGCACATGAATTCTTTGTTGGGACACCAAACTATTGGATTAATGATGTTTCAGAAATTAACCTGATAAACGAAGACGGCATTGATATTTCCAAAATAAGAACGCCATCCGCTCCATCCTGCTATTCGATTGCCTATCTGGGACATGGCCGTCTTGGTCATTATCCCGACTGCGGACTTCTTCGTTACAAATATCGTCCCCGTTGGCTTGGGGTTGATTCTAACCCATGCGAAAAGGATAATGTACATGTGTTCTTATCTGCATTCTGCCAGATGACGGATGCTCTTGGGGACATCATCCATGGACAGCGGCCGTTTCTTGCAAAGGATTATAGCAGAGCTGATATGAATTCCAGTATTGATTTTGCACATTTAAACCTTCAGAATCTATTGGGAAATTCACCATCCAGTTTTCCTGTTTACAAAAAAGGTGAAAATCTCACCAATCCTGTCAAACTCAAATTGTTTCAGGATGCCGCCAAGCATCACAGAGATATGGTCTGTGCTGTTTTAAACAGCAATGGCATTCACACTTTATCCTAACAAGGTCCCTCTCAGGAAATGAAAAAGATCCTCCGGAGACATTCCCTCCGGAGGATCTTTTTCTCAATATGGATTAAAACAACAGCAATTGCATAGTAGATTCATAAACAAAAGACTCAGGCACAGATTCCCGGAACTTGCATACGGACGTTCATAGGCATTTCCCATATTCGTATACCAGGTACCGCCAAATTCCAGCTGCTGCTTGAGCTGCCGGTATTCCATGTTGCTCGGCTCCATCTGAAGCGATGTATTTACATGCTCCATCGCGGTAGCCGTATTGCCTACGCCGGCATTTGCCATGGCACTGTAGTAATACCATCTGGCATTCCGACTGCTGATTCCCGCAAGTACATGCAACGCCTCTTTATAATAACGGTTTGCAATGTAATTTGCCGCAGCCTGCATCTCCACCGAATCGGTTCCCTGACTGTATCCTCCGCCATATGCACTGTTACTTCTGCCGGAGCCAAATCCTCCATAGCCGTATGCACCCTGCGCACCGCCACCATAGCTGTAACCCTGCTGCTTCTGCCTCATAATCAGGTCATATGCCTGCTGCACCTCTTTAAACTTCTCCTCTGCCTGCAGCTTATTCGGATTATTTACATTTGCATCCGGATGATACTTTCTGCTCAGATTGCGGTATGCTTTTTTGATTTCTTCATCGGTTGCTCCCGGTGAGATTCCAAGCACCTTATATGGATCCATCTGTTACTCCTTTATGTCAATGCCAATCTTTTTTCGATTCTTTTTGGCCAGATTCGTACTTTTTTTCTGCCGCTTCAGCCGGTTATATTCGTATTTACACCAGACACCGGAATACAATATATTTCGCAGCAGATCCGCATGCAGCAGGATCGGCATTCGTTCAAAGGATTTGGCACATTCTGACATCATACTGGTAAGCATGAGCCTGCACAGGGTGTCAAAATCTCTGCCGCTCTGATCCGCAATCGCCAGTAGCGGATTGTAGGCACTTTTCCTCCTGTCACATTCCACGTCCTCATATGCATCCATCAGATAAATAAACTTTCCCATGTAAAATCCCATACAGCGCAGTTCCTCCGCCCACATGTCTTCCTTCCATGCAAATATCTCACCAAGCATGGTTCCGGTCAGTCCTGCGACTACATCGACATTAGTCTCTCTGCCCTTCTCTGAAATCTCTAACTGCTCCATATACGTTTCCACTGCCTTTACCTGTCTCGGATACTTCTTCATGATACGCTCATAGTCCTTACCAAGCATTCTGGCAAAGGCCTTTTTGGTATAGGAATGTTCATCCTTCCAGTCATCTTCAAAATTCTGGTAAGACAATATAATGTTCATGTCCGCCGCATAGGCCGTCACTTCGTTAATCAGAGAAATCCTGCGTTTGGTCGGATGGAGTGCACAGGTGAATTCCAGTTCCTCATTCTCCACCTCATACAGGCCTGTCAGAAGGACGATCAAGAAAGTCATATCATAATTCAGCAGCATCTGCCCTTTTGTACCTGCAGTTTCCTTCAGCTTACGGCAAAGTCCGCAGTAATATGCCTGATATATCTTTTTGTTTTCATCCGATAATTCTTTCTGATTGATATTGATATATCCAAACATAAAATCTGCCTCCTAAACAACTTCTAGCTCTTTTTGATAAATTCATTCCTGCATCTCGGACAGGTGATACAAATCTTGCCCTTTCCCCGCGGAACACGCACCCGCTGCTTGCAAGACGGGCATTTATAAAAATGATATTCTTTTCGCTGTGCCCATCTTTTCCGAAATGCATCTTTTTTTGCAACCAGCCGGTATCTCAGATTCAGGAATTTCTGATTCTGTGCATACATCTTTGATACATTTCTGGAAAACATACGATAGTATGTATAACCTAATAAAACCAATGCCACCAGGTATAAAGCTCCCCAATGCGTAAACATCGACAGAACAAGCAGAATCAGCGTAACCGCCAGAAATAATTTTGATAGCTGGTCTGTCCCATAGCGCCCTGTCATAAATCTCTGCAATTTTTCTCTCATCTCTTTCTACACCTTCATTCCCATTATTATCTAACGTAAAACTGATGTTCGCCTTTTACGAATATGATGGCATTCTCCTACCACCACACCTTAAAAACTATATTAATTCGCGAATAGCCCACAGTCAACACAGTTATTGTCTTTTAAGAAATATTTTAGATTTGAGTTATACTTTCTCTTACCATGCGGTTGCATGCGAGCCCGATTCCCAACAGCCCCCAGAAAACGACAGAAACGCCTGTGGTGGAGTCATTTACCAGACTCGCCGTGATAAATCCGGTGGATGACAAAAAAATGGCAGCTCCCACACGTGCTTTTAAGGTAAGCAGCTCCCTTTTCCGGTATAGCCGAAACGACTGGATAAAATAAGTCAGATAGAAGATCAGAAATACCACCAGAGAAAGAACTCCGGTCTGAACAGCAATTTGCAGATACATGCAGTGCGGCTTTGTAATCAGAATCTTCTCCCATCCGTTCTCAACCAGCGATACGTAATCCTCCTGCGGAAATACAAGCGCAAACGTATCCGGACCGGTTCCGATCAGCAGCGTCTGTTTCAAAAGCGGCAATGTCTTACTCCAGATATACCCTCTTCCGCTGAATCCGTCCATCAGGTGAAAAAGAGGCAGATCGCACGTTTCTGCTGTCTGTATTTTCGTTTGTTTTCCATAATAATTTGTATACAGATAGGTCTGTTTCCCCTCATCGTAAAAAACAAAAAATGAACTACCGGAGGCTGTTACGGAAAATCCCTCGTTTCCGTCCGCATCCGTATTCTTCACAAAGGACAGACCTGCAAATGCATGGGCCGCCAATTGATAGGAAACCCGGTCATCCTCCGTCACTCTTTTCAATGCAAGATTCAGACCGTTTTCATCTGTCACGACAGGCACCGGGCTGCCCTCACGGATATTCTCATAATATACGGTCACCGTCCTGTCGTTATAATCTATCGTATAATCTTCGTCATTCAGTGTAATATCTTTCAGTGCATATTCCTGATATGCCGTCGGTGCGGTCATCAGCCTGTCCAACGCATTCTCAAACACGGAACTGCTCTGCAGGACATTCAGTCCCGCAAACAGCAGCAGATAGCCGGCAAGAACCGGCAGGATTCTCTTCCAGCTGCGCTTTCCAAAATAAAGCAACAGGAACAGAATACACGGAAACAATGCAAGTACCGCTGTCTTGGAACCGGAGCCGACCATTGATACCACACTCAAAACGGCAGCTGCCGCATACAAAAATAGCCATCGCCTGCTCCTTACGGTAAAGGTCAGCACCCAAAGCAGTGGTATCAGAATACAGCTGTATACCCCGACATAATTGGGATTGAAAAAGGTCAGATAGACAACTCCATCCCCAAGCTCCGTTCCATAGGAATTCTGAAACACCTTTAATGAAGCCGGAAACAGCAGATCGCGGACTGCATCTACTGCAAAAAAATCCGCTCCGGTAAATTGTGAAATTCCAAGTATCCCAAGTACCCCAAAGCTCAGAAAAAACAGCGCAAAAATAAATCGAACCTGCCTTTCCGTGTGAATCACTGTATATGAAAAATAACAGACCAGACAGTAACCAAGCAGTGTAAACGCAGATTCAAACATATCCAGGAAGCCATTCCAGGTATGATATTCGCTTATGGTGCGCAGAGAGGATATAAGAATCAATGCCGCATACAGGGCCAGGAAAACAAATATCCATTCTGCACGCAGACTGTGCCGCAGATACAGATAGAGCAGAAGCAGGGCAAGTACCGCCGCCAATATTGTCATTGCATAATTCTTGTAGAATAGAAACACGTCCATCCTGCCCGGTATATCCGGAAACCAGTCATACATACTCAATTGCGGATCATAAGACTTTACCCGCATAATGAGCGGTATGCACGCAATCCCGAATACAACCGGGAAGACAGACAGAATTTCCCATAGATATTTCTTTTTTCTCATCTCCTGTAATCGTTTCATAATCCCTCATTGTAAATCAATCAGACTCGTCTTTAAAACAGTCAGTGTATCCACGGATGTCTTTGCCGAAGATTTCGTTCCGTAATAATGAAACGCGCTCTCCAATTCCACCCGGATCTGGAACTTTCCACTCTCTAACAGTGTCTTCAATGTCCCCGTATCCGTTGCAATATTGTGCAGTACCGCCTGATATACATGCCCGCTCACCAGTCCGGAAACTTCTCCCTCTGACTCATTCACCACATTCTGTCCACTCTCATCCGTTGTCGAAATATATGCCTGTGATGTATCCGCTGTCACATGAAGCTGCGCCGCTTCCGTACCATCACTGGTGACCAGAAAGTACTTTGCCCGGATATCCTTTTTCGAAGTCGCAAGATTGGAGTCGGTCACCTTGTAATAGAATGACAGATCGGAATCAAGTGCCTGCCCATCCTGCTGCGTTACGCTGTTGACAGACTGCTCGATATTAATATAGGCATAGCTTTTCGCAGCAGAGGTCCGGTCACTGTTTTCGATGATCGTAACATTTGGTTTCTGCGGCGTTGCCTTATAAGCTGCAACAAGCGTATTGGCAAAAAGCTTCAATTCTGTTTGATCCGTTGATGTCGCACCGGTCTCACCGGCCACCGGAAGGTTTCCAACTCCGGTATACATGATATTGCCGATGCTGTAAATATAATAATTATTCCTTACATCATTTGGGGATACCGTATAATTGGATATCTTATCCGAACTGGAATCCAGACAGTACCAGACCACAATATCGCTGTTACCATCCTGATCGGAATCCATATCCATATCCAGCTGATAATACTGATAATGCGTCGGGGCGATTTCAAGCTCTGTTCCGATTTCATATGGGTAATGCGTAATCTGCCCGTCATTCACCTGGCTTGCTGCCGTAGAAGTCCTGTTAATGCTGTATTGAAAGAACTGTTGATTCGTGACTCTGGAAGAACTGCTGTAATCTGCCCGGTTTTCATCGAGCATCCCGTAGGTATATCCCTGTGTTTCTCCATAGGACTGTGTCCTGGCAGAGCCTGCCACATAGGCGATATCCTTCTGTGTCCCAAGTGATACCGGTGTTGTTCCGACTCCCTGGCCATCTGAGTTCCTGGTAGAAAATCCTCCCTCATTTAATACGGCGGTGGTATCCGTAAGATTGCCAGTGCTGTCCTTTTGCGCTGTCAGGTTCAGAATCTGGCCCTGTCGGAGCAGATCCGAATCTGTTACGCCGTAACGATCCATGCCAACCAGATTACGGAGCATTGTATTAAATTTATAGCCCCACCAGGTATCCTGTGCCATTGTTATTTTCCCGTCACTCCCCGCTTCTGATTTTGCCAGTGATGTCCAGGCACTGTAAGAAGACACATTGGTAAAAGATGTTGTATCATGGGTAAACAGCACACTCTTTCCGCTGTCGGCAAACAACCGCACTGCCTCCATTGCAGCATCACTGTCCAGCTTACTGTAGCAGTCACCAAAACCGATCACCAGCATATCATATCCGTTGCAGCTTCCATTGCTGTAGAACTGATCCAGATATCCTTTCGCAGACGCATCACTGATTGTATGACCATTGCTGAAATAGGAGTCAAACTGAGACGCCGTAACAGTCACGACATGAAAGTCGAGACCCACACTGGTCTTAATCTGTGAAAGCAGCTTTTGAAATGCTGTGTTTGTCTTCATATTAAATGTATTGCCGGAATCGGACAGCACCTGTAACACCGTTACCGGCTGTGCCGTTTCTCCTGTTTCCGGTTCTATAATCGTATAGGAGATACTGGATGTGCGGACCGCTTCATTTGCAAGCTGGCATACCTCGATTTTCCATGGAAGTACCCCACGGTAGGTTGCCGGAATCAATTTCTCCATCGTATATTTCTGTCCGCTGGTCAGTTCATATTCCCCATCACTGCTCTTCGTTATCTCTTTGCCGTTCTCGTCATAGATCAGAATATCGCTCATTTTTTCCGAGTAGCTGTCTGCAACCGTATATTTCCCGTCTGCATTGAGATCCATATAGTAACGGAAGACATATCTCGTAGCGGAAGACACATCCACGCTGCTGCCGACTGCAAAGCGCATACGAAGTGTATAGCTATCCGTAGCCTCGGCACTTGTCTTATCCACCTCAACAACCGTATTTCCGAAATTAGCTGCCGCCGTCAGCAGATTCCCCTGCGCGATATCCGCATCATCCGATTTTGAGATCGCCTCGTCGGATTCGGTTAACTTCTCCGGTTGATAGAACTGAACGGTAAGTTTTGCAAGATTGAGATAATTTGAAAAAGATGCAGAATGTGCCACCTCACTGTATGTATAAAAATTATCCTCCGTCTTTGCCTCGTTTACAAATTCATAGAGATAGGACGAATTATCAATCAATGCATTGTTGACTTTATCTCCGCTCAGGAAATCATCTGCAACGATCACCGGATATTTTGCCGATACATATTCTCTTAGATCGGCAAGCTTGCTCTTAGTGATATCATTTCCGCCATACCGGTAGACACCGACATTTCCCACACGCACCGAAGTCCACTGATTGGCCTTATAATAGGTAGTACTGTTTTTTACGGAACTTGTGTAAGACAACGGAAAATCCGCAATATTCAGCACGGTCTGTGTCAGATGAAGGATACCGTCACTATTCGTCACTGCATTTACCCGATTCCCATAAGCGTCGTTTGCCGCATCCAGTGCAGCATTATTATCATACAGGTAATTGCTTCTGGAATTACCGATATAATCTGTGTCCAGAATGCCTGCAAGGGATTTGTCCGCATATACGAGATCACCGGTATGCGCATAGACGAGATTTCCCATATTTGTATCATTATAAATGACATTCCCGGAGCTGTCCCGGTTCATAAAATCATCTGCATAACCAAGTCCAAAATAGATCAGATCATAGTCCGTATTCAGATCATCGATCTTCCCGATGAATTCCGCTGTTGTCATAGGTACAATCTGAATCGTATCCGCATCAATCCCCCAGTCGGTCCGCACCTTTTCGGCTGTCAGTACCTGATTGTCACCGGTTTTGTGATAGGCACTGCCCCACGCAGGTTCAATATCCAGAATCTTTACACTGTCTTTTTTTACAATCTCACGTTTGTTCTGATCATTGATGATATACTGGATTGCCGTCATTTTGGAAATATCCGTATTCAGCAGATTCGTTCCGTTTCTTACGGCATTCTCACTGGTGATGGCCGCACTGATTTCCGAAAAACCTTCCGACACCGTATTCTCACCGTAAAGCGTATCCAGATTTACATCAAAATCCGAGAAACACGGCTGTCTCCCAGCTGTCCCATCCTCCGTATCCATAAAATACACACTGCCGGACACGTAATTAGTATGAATGCCGTCAAACGACGTTCCACCCAGACCCGAAATGATCGTATTCCAATCCGGCTCGGTATCTGATGGTTGTGTCTTTGTCAGAAGCAGCAGCGCCAGTTTATCGATATCTGATCTGACCGTCCCATTTTCCAGATCAGAAAGCAGAGAAGAATCCACAAGGCAGGGCAGTGAATTGTTCCAGACCATGGCATACAATTCCTGTATCTTACTCCAGTTACTCCCATTGATCTGGTATCCTTTTCCGGATGCAGTCGTATCCCCGCAGATATAGACAAAATCTGCCTCCTGCAGGTCCGTATCTTTCAGTTCAGATTCGGTCACTGTCGTTACAACAATGTCCATATCCTTTGCCTTATCGAGAATATCGGCTGCAAATATCCGGTTTTTGAACCACTCGTTGTTCGTGTAGCCGCCTTGATAATAGACCTGCCCGATCTGCATCGGATACGAAGCATTCACGGAGGTCTCCGTACTGTCTGCCGTATCTGTCGCCGTATTTCCCTCCACAAAATCGTAGTAGCCGTTCTGACCTACATATTTATATGGATACTGAGCATCGATATCAGCTGCATATTTTGCGGATATCACATCGCTTCCATAGTACGAAAAGGAAGAGATATATGCATACTTCATATTATTTTTTGGATTTGTTACGAGCTGATAATACCCGCCAGCCTTATATTCATAAGGCTGAGTATATAACGAATCACCATAGTGCTCGTCTCCCTCGGAGGGTGGGGCTGTATTTTCGAACTCTACATAGTAACCACCCGCCTCATTAGAGTGAAAACTGATTATATTTTCATCATAAGTACCTTCGCCGTCGGCATTTTTGACAAATTGACCGGTCAGCGTCGTGTATTCGTAATTGTCTGAAGAAAACTTCAGAAGATTCAGGTTCTGTTTCTGTGTTGCATCCGGAAAATAAAACTCTTCGTAAGTATCGGAAGCAGACAGAGGTGCCGTATCCTGCGAACCATAAAATCCTGCCAGCAGATTCTGCAGTCTCTCCAGATAGGCAGCCCTGTTTGCTTTGGTATTACTCACACCGTTTTCTGTCAGATATGTATCCATTCTGTCCTGCAATGGCACCGGTTCACAGTCCTTCACGAGATAGCCGATTTCGCCGACTGATCCATCCGGTATCACCTCCAAGATGTGGTATTCTTCTTTTGCATTCAATTTTTCGGTCACTTTGGCCTCAATGCCGGTCAGCACCCCATAGGCCTGTGCTGTAAGCTGACCGAATCCGAGCAGGCCAGCAAGTACCGCACCTGCAGCGCAGGCCGCCAGGATACATTTTTTCTTCGTCAGTTTTAAATGCTTCATTCGTTCACCACCAAACTGTTCAGACTGCTTTCTTCTAATTTCCCTCTGCCAATGTCTTAAGCATCGCCTCTACTTCACTGTTTCTGCTGAAGGAGATTTTGCCGTTGTTGCTGATTCCGCCCTTGAGCTGCTTTGAAATCACCACACCATTCATCGTGCAATTTTCATTTCCAATTGTTACGACTCCATTCGGTGCATAAATAATGCCGGTAAAGTTAATCTGTGCTGCAGAAATGGTGATATTACCGTTTTTGGAATAGACAATGCTCGCGGTCCCTCCGTTTTCAAAAATAGAGCCTCCAATCTCAAGATTTCCCTCTGAGATAATTATTTTATTTAAAATCTTTCCGTTTGATCCAATATAGTTATTGCCGTTTGGAGCCGCAAAGTAAAGACTGCATGTTGAAGAACAGCCTGGGTACCAGTCGTTTTCCCACAGAGAAGTACTTTGAAGATATGTTTTTTTGTCACTGCTGCTCAGTGCATCAAACATCTTCTGGATTCCGGCTTTCAGATCCAGCAGTGTGTCGGTAACGACAACATCTCCCTTATAATCCACTTTTTCCGGCAGGCCGCTGAAGGATGGTGCTGTATTTCCCTGCACTACAAATGCATAGAGGGCCGGCACATGTATCGTAACGCCTTTGCTGTAAGTAACGCCGTTTTTCACCGTTGCGGCAGTCAGAACCACATCCTTACCGGATATTCCGGTCGCGACCTGATAAGTGATACTGTGTCCGTTGGTTCCCAGGTTGGAAAAAGTTCCGACCGTTGTATTGTTCGCTGTCCAGTTTACACTCGCATCCGCATATTCGTATCCATCGCTGTCTACCAGCTTTGCCGTAAGATCAACGGTCTTGCCTGCCTTTACCGTCGTCGTGGTATCCGGTGTAATCACCAACGTGTACGTCAGTGCTGCTTTCACCGTTACCTTCGCCTTTCCGCTTTTTGAAGTGTCTGCTTTTGCTGTTGCAATGACCTGCAACGCAGATGCACTTTCGTTTGCAGCCAGGAAAAGCGTTCCGTTTGTATCAATTGTGGTGGCACTGGAAGTATTTCCGGTAATGCTCCAGGTCACATCCTGGGAAGGATAATTATCTCCCCGAACCGAAGCACTAAATCGCTGACTTTCTCCCTTATGCAGCGTCACATCCGATGGCGTCACTTTGACAGAAAGAACCGTTGGCGTCACCGAAGCTGCCGCGCCAGTGACCGTCTCGTTCACTTTCACTTTATTCCGAAGTGTCACAACAGCATTCGCCTGATAGGTCTTTTCCCGATTCGCCAGCGTAAGTGAAAAGATTACCTTCGACGAACTTTCCAGCTCTGTCAGATCTACGGAAAACGTTTCTACCTGATCCGCAAGCAACTGTGTATCATCTATGGTACTTAACACATTTCCGTTACTGTCTACTTTGGATTTTGAGTAGGTAAGTTCCTTCGTACGTTCCGACCATATCACTGTTTCTACGGTCGTTTCGTCTGTATCAGAGGTTCTGTAGATTTCAAGACGCTTTGATTGAAAGTCTGTCTCTGCGCCCGTATACCTTGCGTCACTGAGCACAGCCGTTCCATTTCCGGTCTCCTGTGGATTTACATAATAGCAGACCGCTCCGTTGGTATCGATCAGATAACTGCTAAGCTGGCTAAACAGCATCTGGCTGTTCTCCTGCAGGCTCGCCTCTTCACTGCTGTTACCGAAATGCTTTGTACTAAACAGCAGAAATCCAACCACGAGCGAACCGACGATCGATACTATTGCCATTCCGACCACGAGCTCTACCAGCGTAAATCCCCTATTCCTTTTTTTGGCATTCCTCTCACCTTTACACATATCAACCCCACCCCTGCTAATTCTCTGTGATTTTCCCTGTTGCATATGCAACGGAATAATGCACGGTTCTTTTGCTGTTTGTTATCTCAATTCCTGTGTAATCAGAATCATTTCCACTTATTTTTACGGATTTTATCGCACCGGAACTTCGGTTGAAAGCGACTGCCGCCACGTTTTTCAAATCACTGATACCGGTATTATCCGTCAGCGTCAAAGTCGTTGCTCCCGTAGTGTTTTTGAATTCAAATGTGATTTCTATCGGTGCGCTCCCAAGCTCCACCGTTTCAATCACAGAACCGTCTGACAGGTCAAACACGCTGGAAGGCTCCTTATTCTTTACAATATCCGAGACGATTGCGGCATAATAGGTACCATTCAGCTGATAAAATTCAACACCCGCCACATTTCCTCTGCTTAAAGCCTGCACTTTCGCCCGGTTTAACGTGCTTTCCAGAAGTTTCGTACATTTCGTCACTTTCCATCCATCCCAGACACCGCTTACGCGTATCAGTCCGGTTCCAAGAACAGCCAGAACGGCAACTACGATTATCAGTTCTACAAGAGAAAATCCGTAATCATCCTTTTTTTTCATAGTATCAACCTACTCTTTTGACCAGTTTGCATAGGTAACCAGCTCTGCGTGATCAATCTGACTGTCCGTATCCGCCGTTCCTGTGATGTTCCCGGTATAGATGTCTGCCCCCGCCATATAATCAAACAGTTTATATTCCGTTCCATCCAATGCCGTGTATGTACCGTAGCTGATGATCTTAGCAAGTTTGACCGCATCCGCGCTTACGGACAAACTTCCTCCCGCAGAAGGCACCATGGAAATCTTCCCTCCGGCTACGATCAATCCCTGAAAATCCGTCGTGACTTTCACATCCCCCGTTGCCAGAATCAGACAGACCTGACGGTCCGTTGCCGGATGTACAAAGGTAGGATCCACGACCAGCTCCGAACTGTTATGAACCGCAACCGCCTGATAAGTAACTGCGGAAGAGCCGCTCCCCTCCGTATAGGAAAAGATCACTTTGGCATCCGTTCCCTGAATCAGTTTCGGGTTATCGGTCAGCCCTTTTCCGCTGTTAGTCAGAACCAGAAGATTTCCGAATACATGATCGGTCTTTTCACCGGCATCCATCTCGGCTTTCAAATCCGCATAATTCGATGTAAGGCCAATTCCGTATGCTGCAAACATATCCTGCCATCCGATTTCTTTCTTATAGTAGTAGGAATCCGAATTTCCCGAAATGTCTGTTTTATCAGCGGCTATCGTGTCATCCATACTGTAAATACCGTTCTCATCCCAGATCAGTATATTTCCATTCAAATCCTTTTCAAACTTTGTGCTCTTGCGTATGGTCAATTTGCTGTCATCAATATAAAAGGACAGATATCGGTTTCTTTTTTCAATATGTGCCTGGCCCTCTGTCGTGGAGCTGTCATAATATTGGTCAAAATAGGTATTGGCAGCTTTCGCATTTGCAAAATGCATAAAATAATAGGTCAATC